>CAVRUT010000004.1:0-324252 GCA_963724465.1 uncultured Acidobacteriota bacterium
GGAGGAGCCATGAAAAGCCCGACTCGGTCCTCTCGGGCGGTCCTGGGGAGTTGGAGGAGGGTCCCGGAGATCGTTTTCCTCACGTTCATGACCGGCGCCTTCCTTTCCCGCTCAAACGCCGACGCCGAGGACATACAACGCCAGCGTCTCAATAGCGCGCGCATTCCCTTTGTCGAGAACTGCGGCCAGTTCGAAGAACGCGTTGCCTTCGCGGCGCCGACACTCTTCGGAGCCGTATTCGTCACTCGTGACGGCAAACTCGTCTACTCGTTGTCGCCGGCGCATCGAGCTCAACCCGCCGCGGGACCGGCAGGCGGACGCCCCGGTTGGACTCTGACCGAGACGCTTCTCGACGGAAAGTCCCTCCCATCGGCCGGCGCCCGGGCGGGCACGGTCGTGAGCTACTTTCTCGGAAATCGGCCGGACGATTGGCAGCGGGTAGTCGAGACGTATGACGAGGTCCGCCTCGGCGAGGTCTGGCCCGGAGTTTCAGTTTCCCTCCGCGCCCACGGCGGCAACGTCGAGAAGATCTTCACGGTCGAGCCGGCTGGCCGCCTCGAGAACGTACGCCTGAGCATCGACGGAGCGACGTCGCTTCGTGTCGATCGCGACGGGGCGCTGGTGGCGGGAACGGGGAACGGCCCTGCCCGGTTCACCCGGCCGACGGCCTATCAGGAACGCGGCGGCGTGCGTCGCCCGGTTTTCGCGGCGTACGTCGTCAACGGATCTCGCTACGGTTTTCGCCTCGGACCCCACGACCCGGCGCTTCCCGTGGTCATCGACCCGCTCCTTCAAGCCAGCTACCTGGGGGGGAGTGACATCGAGAGCATCAGCGCGATCGCGGTTCACCCCTCGACCGGAGAGGTGCTGGTCATGGGAGGCACGGTTTCCACCGACTTTCCCGGGACGGCCGGCGGCGCCCAGCCTCGGAATTCGGGAGGCCCGAAGTCCTTCGTCGCGCGTTTCAACTCGACTTTGACGACGCTCCTCCAGGCCACCTTTTTCGGAGGCACGAACCAGGAGGGAATCGGAGCCATGGCAGTCGACCCTTCGAGCGGCGATGTCTTCATTGGAGGCTTCACGCAGTCGACCGATCTTCCCGGCACGGCGGGGGGCGCCCAGCCTGCCAAGATCGGCTCGGGCGAAGACGGCTACGTCGCGCGGTTCGACGCGACACTGACGAAGCTCATCCAGGCGACCTATTTCGGCGGGACGGGCGAGGACTTCATCACCGCCATCGCCATACACCCGTCGAACGGCGAGATCCTCGTCGCCGGGAACACTTTTTCGATCGACCTTCCCGCCACCGGCGGATCCGCCCAACCCGCAAACGCCGGTGGACGGAACGACGGCTTCGTCGCGCGGCTGACCCCGACGCTCAAATCGATCATCAGGACGACCTACCTCGGCGGCAGCGACGACGACCGGATCGGGACGGTCGTCCATACGACGAGCGGGGAGGTCCTTGTCGCCGGTGACACCGCTTCCTACGACTTTCCCGGGACCGTCGGAGGCGGTCAGCAGCAGCAACTCGCCGGCGGCTACGACGGGTTCGTCGCCCGCTTCGATCCGGACCTCTCCACGCTCCGGGGGGCGACTTACCTGGGTGGCGCCGGGTACGACGGCGTGCTGGGAATGGCAGTTCACCCCGCCAGCGGTGAGGTGCTCGTCGCGGGATTTACGCAATCGACCGACTTTCCCGGCACGTCCGGCGGCGCTCAACCCGCCAGCGCCGGCGGCGACGCCGACGGCTTCGTCGCGCGGCTGGACGCGACTCTGACGACGCTTCTTCAAGCGACGTACCTGGGAGGAAGTGGGGGCGACTTCCTTTATGCAATCGCCCTACACCCGAGCGGCGACGTCTACGTGGCCGGGCAGAGCGGCTCCGCGGATTTCCCGGCTGCCGCCGGCGGCGCCCAGTCGACTTACGTCGGGACCGTTCACCCCATGCTCTATGCGTCCGACGCCTTCGTCGCTCGCCTGGACCCGGCCCTGACCACGATTCTCCAATCCACGTACCTCGGCGGAACCGGCGAAGAGGAGGTTCGCGCCCTCACAATCCATCCCTCGACCGGGGAGATCCTGCCGGCCGGCCATACCTCCTCTGCAGACTTTCCGGCAACGTCCGGCGGAGGACAGGCCACATACGTCGGAGGACCTGAGCCCTTCGCTTGGGACGCCTTCGTCGCTCGCCTGAGCCCGGACCTTTCGAACGGGGCATGCTCGCCCACCCCGACGAATCTCTGCCTGAACGACCACCGTTTCTCCGTGGCCGTGTCCTGGCGGGTCCCGGGTCAGGGCCGCAGCGGCCACGGCATGGCCGCGCCCCTGAGCTCCGACACGGGAACGTTCTGGTTCTTCGATTCCTCGAACATCGAGCTCGTGGTGAAGGTTCTCGATGGTACGAGCAGTGAACGGAAGCCATTGGGTCTTCTACGGCGGACTTTCGGATGTCGCCTACACGATCACCGTGACCGATCTGAAAACCGGCCGCGTCAAGAGGTACGACAACCAGAGCGGCACTTTCGCTTCCGTCGCGGACACGTCCGCATTTCCGGACGCCTCCGCGGAAGGCAATGCATGGGCTTCGGAAGGCCGACCGGGCCCCGAGCTGTATCCACTGTTCGAGGCCCTCTCGGAAACGATGGGGATCCAACCCAAGGCGGCGGCCCCCTGCGCGCCCGGAAGCGCCACGCTGTGCCTGGCCGGGTCGCGCTTCCAGGTGACGGTCGATTGGGAGATTCCGACCCAGGGTCGGTCCGGTCAGGGCATCGGTGTCCCGATCTCGAGCGACACGGGCTATTTCTGGTTCTTCAACGACGCGAACGTCGAGGTGGCCGTCAAGGTCCTGGACGGCCGGGCGATTGACGGTCACTTCTGGATCTTTGTCGCCGCACTCTCGGACCTGAAGTACACGTTGCGAGTGACCGACACCCAGACCGGCGTGACGAAGGCCTGGGACAACCCGGAAGGGCGGCTCGCGAGCTGGGCGGATACCGGGACATTCTCCGACTCCGCGATCCCTATACCGCCTCCACAAGACCTGAGCGGCACGTGGACGGGGACGATTACCTTCCTCGACCCCCCATTTGAGTTTCTTCCCCGCTGCCAAGACAGTGCATCGATCACCGTGGACCTCGTAGAGTCCGGCGAGGCTCTGACGGGACAGTTCCAGGCCGGGTGCAGCGGAACCTTCGTGCTCCAAGGCCAGCTCCAGGGCACCACCATCTCCGGCTCCCTCGAGGGCCGAAATGGCCAGGGAGAGATTTCTGGAACGGTCTTGTCCAATCGGATTCAGTTTCAGACGATCAGCCGCTTCGACGACCGGCAGCATCGTGATCGCCATCCGCGCTTCACATCGAGCACGGTCGACCTCAGGCGTTAGGAGGCGACGCGCGTGGAATAGAGACGTAGGGGCTCCCTCTCCCAGCCGGCCGCGTAGATGATCGTCTGTCCATCCGGCGCGAAGCGAGCCCAGTTGTTGCCTCCGCGGCGAAACGTCAGGCGCTGGTACGAGGGCTGGTCGATCTTGCGGAGCCGGTCGCCCAGACTGAACGCGAGGACGAGCGCGACCGCCACACCCAGCGCGGCAAGCGTCCACCAGAGCCTGAGGCGCTTCCGTTTGAGGGGGGCCTCGCCCCCTCCGACGCCGGAGACGAGCTCCGACGAGTGGTCGCGGATACCGGTCAGCTCCCTCGCCAGGTCCTTCGTCGAAGCGTAGCGTCCCTCCGGTTCCTTGGCGAGGCACCGCTCCACGAGCCAGCGCAGCGGAGCCGGGGTCTGGGGGCTGACTGCAGCGATCGACTCGGGCTCCTCTCGCAGGATCGCGGACAGAGTCTCGACCGCCGTCGCCTTCTGGAAGGCTCTCTTGCCGGTCACCATCTCGTAGAGCATCGAGCCGAGGGCGAACTGGTCGGAGCGGAAGTCGATCGTCCCGGCCCCCGCCTGCTCGGGCGACATGTACCCAACCGTTCCGACGATCACACCTGGTGTCGTCCCCGTCATGGTCGGAAGCTGTGAGCCTTCCCCGCTGCCGGACATCGTGGAAGTCAGCTTCGCCAGGCCGAAGTCCAGGATCTTGACGAGTCCCTCCATCGTCACCATCACGTTCTCGGGCTTCAGGTCCCGGTGCACGATCCCCGCCTCGTGCGCCTTCGCCAGCCCTTCCGTAATCTGCGATGCGATCTGCAGAAGCTTCTTGATCGACAGGGGGCCGCTGGCCAGAAGGTCGCGCAGCGTCACGCCCTCCACGCGCTCCATCGCGATGTACGAGACGCCGCCTTCCGATCCGATGTCGTAGATCGTGACGATGTTGGGATGATTCAGCGCCGAAGCCGACCGGGCTTCCTTCTCGAACCGCCTAAGTCGAGCCACGTCCGACGCCAGCTCCGCCGGCAGCACCTTGATCGCCACCTCGCGCGACAACCGCGAGTCCCGCGCCCGATACACCTCCCCCATCCCGCCCGCGCCGAGCGGCGCGAGAACCTCGTAGGGGCCGAGGCGGGCCCCGCCCGATAGGGTCATCCGATGTCCGTGGAGGGGACTCTATACGAGGTCGTTCGAGCCGAGATCGTCTCAGCCATACAGGGCAGACCGTCCGGCTTCAGATCTGCGGCCACCACCGCGACGGGCGGCGCCTACCTCGCGAGCGCCAGCACCGCTCGCCGGACCCCGGCGACGACCTTTGCCATGCGCCCGTAGTCGAGGGTGTCGGGAGTGTCCCGTTCCGTGTGGTACCGCGGATTCCGATAGAAGGCCGTGTCCGTGATCATCACGGCCGGATAACCCCGACGCCAGAAACTCGAGTGGTCGGACAGGTCGACGCCAGGAACGAACCCGGGCGCGTTGATCGAGCGGACCGGCAGGTCGCTCGCCTCCCGCATCGACCGTTTTACGCGCCGGACGATGCCCGCGCCCCCGACGTTGCCGACGACGGCGATGAAGTTTCCGCGGCTCGGATAGAAGAGCCGGAGCAGCGCAAACGGGAGCTGCTGACTGCGTCTGTCGTCGCGTGAAGCAGCCGATCATCTCGAGGCACAGCATCCCTCGAACCCGCCGACCGGCGGCCTCGAGCGCACGGGCGTGGACCTCGCTCCCCATCTCGAGCGGTGGCGAAGAACGGCGCCTCCTCCAGGGCGTAGGCGACGAGCTCGACGCGGCTCGAAAGGCTCACCCCGGTGAGCAGGTCCGCGAGCTCGAGCAAGCCCGGCGACTCCGCTGGCATTGTCGTCGGCCCCGGGCATCTCGCCCGCGACGTCGTAGTGAGCGCCGACGACGACGACGTCCGGCGTGTCCGGGCCGATCGCCGCGATGACGTTTGCGTACGTCGCGCCCGCCGCCTCGAAGCTCTGCTCGGAGACGACCGCGCCGGTGCGCCCGAGCTCGTCGGAGATGAAGCGCGCCGCACGCCGGAGGTTCTCCGGATGTCCGGAGTCGCGAGGATGAAAGCGCCGGACGAGGTCATTGACCCGGCGGGCGAGCCGTTCGGGATCGGGCGCCGGGCCGTCCACGACCGCGCCGCCCGCGACGAAGAGCGGCTGGGTCATCCACGCCCACGCGGCGACGGCGAGCATCAGGGCCACCCCCCCGACGGTCCACGCCACGGCCCGGAACCTCGTCGTGGCGCCTACAGGACGTCGGCCGATTCGAGCGCGTGGGCGAAGGCGGTGCGCCAGAGGTCGGCGAGGGCGGCAAGGGGCTCGTCCACGAGGGACCGGCCGCCGGCCGACACCGTCAAGCGGTCGCCGCCGACGCGTCCGGCGACGGCGAACGGAACGCCGCGCTTCTGCGCCGCAGCGCGGACGGCCGCCTCCGCCTCGGAGGCGAACGAGATCACGGCGCGGCCGGTCGACTCGCCGAAGAGGAGCGCGGAGGGGCGAACGCCCGATTCGAGCGTGATCGCGGCGCCGAGGCCGCTCTGCATCGCGCACTCGGCCAGTGCCACGGCGAGGCCTCCGTCCGAGACGTCGTGGGCGGAGGAGAGCCTCCCCTCCTCGGCGAGTGTAGCGAGAAGATCCACGAGGCGCTTCTCGGCGTCGAGATCGACCTCCGGGCACGGGCCCTCGTCGCGGCCGCGGATCGTGCGCAGGTACTCGGAGGCGCCGAGCTCGTCGCGCGTCTCGCCGAGTAGGGCCACGACGTCGCCTGCACGGCGGAACGCGACGCGGACGTGCTTCGACACGTCCTCCATGAGGCCGACCATGCCGACCGTGGGCGTGGGCGGGATGGCGCGGCCGTCGGTCTCGTTGTAGAGCGACACGTTACCCGAGACGACCGGCACGTCGAGGGCGCGGCAGGCGTCGGCGATGCCTCGGACCGCCGCTTCGAACTGCGCCATGACTTCGGGCTTCTCGGGGTTGCCGAAGTTGAGGCAGTCGGTGATCGCCAGCGGTCGGGCGCCCGTCGCGGCGATCGAGCGAGCCGCCTCGGCGACCGCGATCGCGCCGCCGCGGTAGGGATCGAACATGCAGAAGAAGGGGTTGACGTCGCTCTTCATGGCGATCCCCTTCTTCGTGCCCTTGACGCGCATCACGGCCGCGTCGCCGCCGGGGCGCTGGACGGTGTTCGTCTGGACCATGTGGTCGTACTGCGTCCAGATCCAGGACTTTTCGGCGACATTCGGCGAGGCGAGAAGGCGCTTGAGGCAGTCGCCGTAGTCGGCCGGCTCGGGCTCGTCCTGCCAGCAGAAACGGTCCCGCCGGCGGCGCGAGGGCCGCGCGAGGGCGGTCGTACACCGGGGCGCGGTCCGACAGCGGCGCCACCGGCAGGTCCGCGACGATCCTGCCCTCGAAGAAGAGGACGACGCGCCCGGAGTCCGTGACGCGGCCGATCTCGACCGCGTCGAGCTCCCACTTGTGAAAGATCGCGAGGACTTCGTCGAGCCGGTCTCGGCGGGCGACGAGGAGCATGCGCTCCTGCGACTCGGAGAGCATGATCTCGTAGGGCGTCATGCCGGTCTCCCGCACCGGCACCTTCGAGAGGTCGAGCTCGACGCCCGACGCCGGCGCGGCCGGCCATCTCGAACGAGGAGGACGTCAGGCCCGCCGCGCCCATGTCCTGGATCCCGACGACGGCGTCGGTCTGGAAGAGCTCGAGGCACGCCTCGAGCAGGAGCTTCTCGGTGAACGGGTCGCCGACCTGGACCGTCGGGCGCTTCTGGCTGGCCTCGTCGTCGTCGAACTCGTCGGAGGCCATCGACGCGCCGTGGATGCCGTCGCGGCCGGTCTTCGAGCCGACGTAGAGGACGGGATTGCCCGCGCCCTCGGCGCGGCCGAGGAAGATGCGGTCGCTCCTGACGATCCCGACGGCCATGACGTTGACGAGGATGTTCCCGTTGTAGCCGCGGTGGAAGGACGTCTCGCCGCCGACCGTCGGGACGCCGATGCAGTTGCCGTAGCCGGCGATCCCGCGCACGACGCCGTCCACGAGGTGCTGCATGCGCGGCGCATCGAGTCGCCGAAGCGGAGCGAGTTGAGCGACGCGATCGGCCGCGCGCCCATCGTGAAGACGTCGCGCAGGATGCCGCCCACGCCGGTCGCCGCGCCCTGGTAGGGCTCGATGAAGGACGGGTGGTTGTGCGACTCCATCTTGAAGACGACGGCGAGGCCGTCGCCGATGTCCACGACGCCGGCGTTCTCGCCCGGACCCTGGAGGACGCGCGGCCCGGTCGTCGGGAACTTCTTCAGGTGGACACGCGACGACTTGTAGGAGCAGTGCTCGCTCCACATCGCCGAGAAGATGCCGAGCTCGACGAGGTTCGGCTCGCGGCCCAGGATCTCCAGGATCCGTGCGTATTCTTCCTCGGAGAGGTTGTGCTCCTTGATGAGCTCTTCGGTGATCATCGCGCCGTCGAGAGCGCCGCGACCGCGGACTCGAACATCCTGATTCCCTGCGTCGTTGCCGAGCAGCGTCTCCGAGCAGCGGTCGGGATGCGGCATCAGCCCCACGACGTTGCCCTCGCGGTTGCAGATGCCGGCGATCCCGCGCGCGGCGCCGTTGGGGTTGGCGGAGTCGACGACCCGGCCTTGCGTGTCGCAGTAGCGGAAGACCACCCGGCCCTCGCGCTCGAGCGCGTCGAGGACGTCGGGCGGCGCCGTGTAGTTGCCTTCCATGTGGCCGATCGGCATCGTGACGACGCTGCCCTTCGAATAGAGCGAGGTGAAGGGCGTGGCGTCGTTCTCGACCTTCATGTGAACGTCCCGGCAGACGTAGCGCAGCCCCCGGTTGATCTGCATGGCTCCGGGCAGAAGTCCCGCCTCGAGCAGGACCTGGAAGCCGTTGCAGATTCCGAGGACGGCTCCGCCCTTCTTCGCGAACTCCGCGACACTCTCCATGACCGGCGAGAAACGCGCGAGCGCCCCCGCGCGCAGGTAGTCCCCGTAGGCGAAGCCGCCCGGCAGGATCACGGCGTCCGCACCCTTGAGATCCGTGTCGTGGTGCCAGATGTAGTCGGCCTCGCAGCCGAGCAGGTCCTTTGCGACGTGGTAGCAGTCCTCGTCGCAATTGGAACCGGGGAACACGACGATTCCGAATTTCACTGGACCACCCTCACGTCGAAGCCCTCGATGACGGTGTTGGCGAGGAGCTCCTCGGCCATCTTCTTTGCGTCGGCCTCGACCGCCTTCGCGTCGCTGCCGGAGACGTCGATGAAGAAGACCTTTCCGGCGCGCACGTCCCGCACGGCTCGGTGCCCCAGCCGCCCGAGCGCGGCGGCGATCGCCTTGCCCTGCGGGTCGAGCACGCCCTCCTTGGGGTAAACCCGGACCTCTACCTTCATGCGTCGAATCCCTCCAACCCCGTGATCTGGTCGGCGATGTCGAACGGGACGTCCCAACCCGAGAGCCCGAGGGCGCGGCCGAGCACCGCGCGTACGATCTCGGGCGTGTTGTTGGTGCGCGACAGGTGCGTCGCGACGACCCGCTTCAGCCGCGGCCCCGCCGCGCGGAAGATCGCGCCCGCCGACTGCGCGTTCGAAAGGTGCCCGAACCCTCCCGAAATCCGCTTTTTCAAGGGCCAAGTATATGGCCCGTCGCGGAGCATGTCCTCGTCGTGGTTCATCTCGACCATGAGCGTCGTCGCGTCGCGCAGGAAGTCCACGAAGGCCTGCTCGGCCCGGCCGAGGTCGGAGGCGATGACCAGGCGAGCGCGGTCCGCCTCGAAGGAGTACGCCACCGACTCGGCCGCGTCGTGCGGAGTCGCGAAAGCCCGGAAACCGAGGTCGCCGACACGCCCGTCGCGGTCCGGCAGGATGCGCACGAACGGCGTGAAGAGGTCGCCCTCGAGGCCGATGGCCGAGGCCGTGCCGGAGGTCGCGTAGACCGGGCAGTCCCAGCGCCGGACGAAGACCGCGGCGCCGCTCGAGTGGTCGTTGTGCTCGTGGGTCAGGAAGAGCGCCGCGACCGTGTCGACTTTGATCCCCCGCGCCTCCATGCGGCGCTCGATCTCGCGGGCCGAGAGGCCGGCGTCCACGAGCACCCGGGTCCCGCCCGCCTCGACGACACATGCATTGCCGCCGGAGCCGGACGCGAGGACCGTGACGCGCACCGAGTTAGCTTAGCAAATCCGAGTCACTCGCGTCCCGTGGAGCCGAAGCCGCCCGTGTGTCGCGATGTACGCAGGCAGCTCCCCGGATCTCTCGAGGCGCGCGCGAGCGACCGGCGCGACGACGAGCTGCGCGATCCGCTCGCCGCGGGCGATCGCGACGGGTTCGGAGCCCAGGTTCGCGACGATGACGCGGATCTCTCCGCGGTAGTCGCTGTCGATCGTCCCCGGGCCGTTCAGGAGCGTCAGGCCGTGGCGGATCGCCAGGCCGCTGCGCATCCGCACCTGCCCCTCGTACCCGTCCGGAATCGCGACCACGATACCGGTGGGCACGAGCGCGCGACCCCCGGGGGCGAGCACCAGCGGCTCCCCGACCGCCGCGCGCAGGTCGCAACCGGCCGATCCCGGCGTCGCGTACGACGGCAGCTCGAGGCCCTCTCCGTGAGGAAGGACGGTGACGGGAAGAACGACTTCGGCCATGAAAGACGTATCGAATCACACTCGGATGGCAATCGTTCCCTCTCGAGTCTCGGGGTGGGCACCGAAAGGGATCCCTCGCTGCCCTCGGGATGACAAAGGCAGGGCGTCGCTCGGAAAGGTTCGCCGGTCCCCTGTCATCCCGACGAGCGAAGCGAGGAGGGATCCCCTTAGGCGCCGCGCTGCAGCTCGATCAGGACCCGGACAAGTAGGGCCGCAGGGTCTCGACGACGAGAGGCCGCGCGACCCCCCGCGCGCTGACGGCCTCGATGCGCACCACCCGGTCCGGAGGCGCGGCGGAGACGGCAAACGAGAAGCTCCAGTCGCGGCGCGAGCCCGGCGCACCCGTCCCCGGCGACTCGGCTTCGACCCGGTCCCCGAGCCAGAGCCTCACGTCGGGCGGCGTCTCGTCGCGATCGCCCGCGGCCCAGCCACGCGCCGAAACGACGCCCCGCTCGATCGTCGCGGCTTCCAGGGCTCCCCGAGGCGGCCGGGCGAGCCGAAGCTCATTCGCCGGCAGAGGCGGCCGCGCCACGACGTAGAGATCCTGGAAGCCGCAGAGCCCGTATGGAAACTCGAAGAGGCGGCCGGCGCCGACGCCGAGGCGTTGGACCGCGCGGCGGACGAAGTCCGGAGCGACCCACGAAGTTCCATAATCCGCGCCGTCGAGCCTCGTCGTCTCGCTCTCGGGACGGAAGGCGATGCCCGCGGCCGGCATCCTCTCCCCCTCGGGCAGCAGATCCGGGCCGTGCGTGCTGAACGCCAGGACGCCGCCCTCCGCGACGAGGGCGTGAAGCCGCGCGAGCCAGGCCTCGAAACGCGCCGCGGGAAGGTGACTGAAGAAGGAGGCGGCGAAGACGACATCGAAGGACCCCGGGAGCCGCAGCGTGTCGGGGCTTGCGCGCGAGACGCAGCCGCGGACGCCGAAGGCCTCTTCCTGAAATCGCACGGCGCTGGGGTCGATCTCGGCGACGGTGATCCTGGCCGGTTCGAGCGCCCGGGCGAAGAACCGGGTGGAACGGCCGTAGCCGCTCGCGAAGTCGAGAAACGACCGAACATGGCCGAAGCCGCCGAATCGCCAGCCGACGATCTCCGAAACCGTCCGAAAGACCGCGCCCGCCGTCGCGAAGTAGAGGATCGCGGCGGTGTCCGGCGTGCGGTTCGGCTTCGGCGAGCTCGAAGCGGTACATCTCGTCGGACGGGTGGATTCGCGTGTCGAGAGGCGGGCCCGAGCCGACGAGGCCCCTCACGAAGGAAGCCACCTCCTCGGACGCGCAGGGATCGAACGGGACGGCGCTCCCCATCGCCGGCGCATGCTAACAGGCAAACGTCGCCTTCGCGCCGCCCCCCTATTCAGCCTGCGAAGGCCATAGCCGCGCGCGGCGCGAGGAATCTCCGCGAGCGCAGCGGAGGACGCCTCGCGCCGCGGGAGCGAGCGCGCAGCGAGGGGTCAGGCGTCCGGTCGAGCCCGCATCCGGGCGAGCCGGACGCCGGTGCGCCCGCAGGGCGCAGACCCCTCGCTGCGCGCGAGCGACGGCTAGAGCGACCCGGCGAGGTCGGCGGGCGTCAGCGCGAGCTTCCCGACGTTGCCGACGACCGAGACCGAGAGGGAACGGCCGTCGAGCACGCGGCCGGCTTCCTCGCCGATCTCGTCCTCGGTGACCGCCTCGACTTTCGCGATCAGCTCCTCCGGCGTTGCGATGCGGCCGAAGTAGAACTCCTGGCGAGCCGCCGAGGACATCCGCGAGACCGTGGACTCGAGGGCGAGGACCATGTTGCCCGTCAGGTTCTCCTTGGCCCAGGTGAGCTCCCTCGGACGCACTCCCGAGCGCTTCAACTTTCGCAGCTCCTTCAACGTCACGTCGAGCACGCGCTCCAGGTTTTTCGGCGCGCACGCGGCCGAAATCGTCTCGTAGCCGCCGAGCCGATAGGCGCTCAGGGCCGAGCCGATGGTGTAGACGAGGCCGCGCCGCTCGCGCACCTCCTGGAAGAGCCGCGACGACATGCCCCCGCCGAGCACGACGTCGAGCAGGCCCGCCGCATACCGTCTGGCGCTCGTCTGCGGGCTCGCCGCCATGCCGATGCAGACGTGCGCCTGCTCGAGGCCCCGGCGCGACCGCACGAGGACATGGGAGTGGGGGCGCGGTGCACGCTCCGGCCGGGTGGCCCGCCGCCGCTCCCGCGGGGAGCGCCGCCTCAGCAGCCGCTCGACGGCGGTGATCACCTCGGCGGGGCGCACGCGCCCGGCGACGGCGACGATCAGGTTTCGCGGAGTGTATCGAGACCGGTAGTAGCGGTAGACGTCGTCCTTGCGGATCGCACGGACCGTCTCCGGCGTCCCCAGAATCGGCGCCCCGAGAGGATGACCCTTCCAGAACTCGCGGACGAAGTTCTCGTGCGCGAGGTCCTCCGGGTTGTCGTTGGCCTCGCCGATCTCCTCGAGGATCACGCCGCGCTCGACCTCGACGTCCGCGGCGCCGAAGGCAGGCGCGAGGACGACGTCGGCGAGCAGGTCGAGGGCCTCCGCGAACCGGCGGTCGAGGGTGCGGCAGTAGAAGCCCGTGTACTCCTTCGTCGTGAAGGCGTCCACGTCGCCCCCCAGCCGGTCGATCGCCCGAGCGATCTCGACGTTCGACCGACGACGCGTCCGCTTGAAGAGCAGGTGCTCGAGAAAGTGCGAGACCCCCCGCTGGGCCGCGGGTTCCCCACCGGAGCCCGCGCGCACGAAGAACCCGAGGGAGAACGACCGGACGTCGGTCATCCGGTCCACCAGGACCGTGACGCCGCTCCCGAGGACCTCGCGAACCACCATGCCCCGGCTCACGGTGTGCCGGGCGAGGGGGTGAAATGCGGCCCGCGCAGCGTGTTCTCGTCGAACGGTGGGCGCAGATCGTTGTCCGCATCGCCCGCGAGAAAGCGCCACTCGTCGGTGAAGTCGCGATCGCGCCACTTTCGGAGCGCCTGGCGGTGGACCTTCGTCCGGACGCCGACGATCGGCCCGACCTTCTTTCCGTCCGGGCCGAAGATCGACGAGGGCGTGGGCGTGCGCGCGGGGCGGCCGGCACCCCCGGAAGACGGCGGCGGCGTGGGCGTACCGCCGAAGCCGGAGGAGGGCGGCTGGCCGAAGGCGCCGGGAGTCCGCTGCATGCTCCCGCCGCCTGGCCCGCTGCCGCCGGGGACCTGCATCTGGCCCATCGGCACCGCTTCCGGCGTGCCCGCGATGATGACCTCCCAGTCGTCGCAGTTGCACATCGGGTCCCTCCAGAGCTGTCGGATCGTTCGCGGCCGCATCTTCGCGAGCTCCTCGAGCTGGTTCGGCAGTCTCCCATATCGCTTCTGGAACGCGACGATCGCACGCGCATACTGCTTGCCCCGAAAGATGAGCTCCGTCTCGTTGTCGCGCTCGATGATCGTCGCGATCGAGGGGCCGACCGCCGCGATGAGAATCGTGATGATGGCAATGGCCACGACGACGCCGACGAGGGTGAAGCCGGACTGCTCCTCCCCCATCACCATTCGCTGTACAGCGATCCGTCGAGCGCCTTTTCCTTCGACGCGCTGTGGACGTCGATGATCCCGGGCGCCGGCTGGAGGTTCGGGTCGTCGGGCGGCTCGGGGTTCTCCTCTTCCATCGTCAGCACCCAGTCGGCGGCCTTCGTCGTCGGGTCGATCGGGATCTTGCGCATGTAACCGTCCTTGATGAGGACTTCGAGGTCGGCCGGGTAGTTGCCCTTGTCGCCCTTGTACTGGTCGATGACGCTGCGGAACGTGAAGAGATCCGCCCGGAGCGTCGCTTCGCGGGCCCGCTTGGGCGAGTCGCGGAGCGCAGGCACCGCGATCGCCGCGAGGATGCCGATGATCGTCATGACGACGAGAAGCTCGAGGAGGGTGAAGCCGCGCTCCCGCCGTGCGCCCGCGCCTCCCGACTCCAGCTTGACGGTTCACGGCTCAATCACCAGTCCTTGTAGTACGTTCCGTCGAGTGCCCGTGCCTCCGACAGGGAATACACGTCGTAGACGTTCTGGCCGCCCCAGGAGAAGGAGTCGGGTTCGTCCTGATAGGAGCGCAGCCCCCACTCGGCCTTGTTCGTCATGGGGTCGATGGGAACGCGCCGCAGGAACCGCTGCTTCTTGTCGAGCTGGCCAACGAGCGTGACGCCCTTGACGAGGTCCTCGAGCTCGGGCGGGTAGCCCTCGCCGCCGACCTTCATGGGAATCTGGCCCGCGTCGGAGAGCCTCTTGTACTGGTCGATCGCCTCTCGCATGAGGCGAAGCTGGTAGCGCAGCTCGAGCTCCTTCTGACGGCGCAGGGAGTAGCGGGCCACCGGCACCGCCATCGCGGCCAGGATCGCGATCATGGCGGCCACGACGGCGAGCTCGACCATCGTGAAGCCGGCCGCGCCGCGCCGGCGCAGCGCGGGCCGAGACGGATGGATCACTTGACGTCCACGACCGCCTGAGACGGCGTCACCGAGACGCTTCCGAGCTCGAGCGGCTCGAAGACCAGCGTCGAGTGGCCGGGCGCGACGCCGAGCAGAGTGATCTCCGCTACGGCCCGGGTTCCCAAGAGGTCTTCGGCGCCCGGAAACGCGAGGACGACGCGGCCGTTCTCGACCCGGCCCTCCGCCATGCCAGAGTCGCCGCCGAGAATCGGCCGAACGCGGACTGCGGCCACGACCGCCGGGTCGAAGCGGATCGAAGCGGTCCCGGCCGGAAGCCCGGCGGCGCTCGTCGCGCGGACGAGGACCGTCTGCTGCGCGCCCGCCGACAACGTGACGTACGCGGGGTCGAAGTCGAGAAGCACCGCGGAAGACACCTCGGCGGCCGACGCCGATTTCGCCGAAACCGTCGCGCTCGACGGCGACGAGGAGACCGAGGCCCCCTGCGGCGGCACCTGCTGCTGCGGAGTGCCCGGCGGGGGTGTCGGCGCCGGGGCCGGCCTGAAGATGTCGGTCGGGCCGCTCCCCGGCGCGAGGTTGATGCCCGGTGTTCCCCCGGGCGGCATCGCTCGCGGCGGCTGCGGCTGCGGCCTTCCACCCGGCTGCTGCTCGAACGGGCCCTGGTCGCGGGTCGGGTTCTCGATGCGCGGGCCGCCCTGGTACGAGATGTTCGCGTCGGTGCCGACGAAGTAGGGCCTCACGTCCTCCTCGGTCACGTCGGGGATGCGGATGATGTGCGGCGTCAGCGTCAGGACGAGGTCGGTGGTCTTGTTGTCGATGTTGTGGTTGGTGAACAGCTGTCCGATGACGGGAATGTCGCCGATGAAGGGAATCGTGTTCTTGGCGGCCGACTTGTCGGTCCGGTAGAGCCCGGCGAGAAAGTTCGTTTCGCCGTCCTTCAGCCGGATGTTCGACGAGATCGTGCGGGTCCCGATGATCGGCTGAGGCTGCCCCCCTTGTGCCGTCCCGGGGGCATACCCGTTGATGTTGGAGACCTCGGTCATGAGCTTGAGCGTCACTTCCTTGTTGTGGTGGACGCGCGGCTCGACCTCGATCTTGATGCCGATGTCCTGGTACTGGTACGAGGTGATCGGCACGACGTTCGAGCCGCTGATGTTCGACGAGTTGAAGCTCGTGACCGGGATGGGAACCTTGTCGCCGATCAGGAGTTGCGCCTTCTGGCCCTCGGAAATGCGGAGCTGGGGTTTGGCCAGGAGCTCGGCGTCCGTGTTGTCCTTGATGAAGGTCAGGACCACGGAGGGGATCGTAAAGCCGAAGGAATTGATGTTGAGCTGCTTGAGCTGGCTCCAGTTGAACTGTCCGGCCCCGAGCGCGGCGCCCAGATTCGTCGTGCCGCCGGGCGCCGGGACCGTCGCGCCGACGGCGCGAGGCACGATCTGGATGCCGAGGTTCAGGGCCTTTTCCGTGTTGATCTGGAGCAGCTCCACGTCCACGACGACTTCGGACACCTGCTTGTCGTTCTGCTCCACGATCCGCTCCGCCACGGCGACCTTGTCGGCGGTGTCGCGCAGCGTCACCGAGTTCTCGGCCTTGTTGACGGAAATGCGGGTCGTCTGGAGGAGCGCGCGCAGGGCGTTGGCGACCTCCGTGACGTCGGCGTTCGAAAGAAAGAACGTCCGAATGACCAGGTCCTCGTAGGTCTTGCGGTTCTGCGGCGTGTCGGCGGCGATGAGGATCGTGCGTTCGTCGATGATCTTGTAGAAGTGATTCTCCTGGCGCAGCAGCGTCTCCAGGGCCTTCTGAAACTCGATGTTCGAGAGCACGATCGAAACGTTGTCGTCCTTGAGCTGGGGATCGAAGATGACGTTGATCCCGGCCGCGTCGGCCAGCGCCCGGTAGATCTGTTTGATGGGCTTCGGCTGCGGGAAGTTCAGGTTGATGGGCCTGTCGCTCGCCGGCTCGAGGATCGCCTTCACCGCACGGGCGCCCCTCATCTTCTTCTTCAGCGTCTCCATCTTCGACTCGGCGTTGCGCTCGGCCTCCTGGCGGGCCAGGTCCTCCCGGGCGTGCTTGAGCTCCGTCGCGGCGTAGTCGTTGGTCGGGTCGAGGAGAACGGCCTGCTCGAGCTCCACGACGGCCAGGTCGTAGCGCCCCGAGGCGCGGTACATCTTTCCCTTCTCGAAGTGGAATTGCGAGGCCCGCACGCGCGCGCGGGCGAGCGAGGCCCTGTAGCGGGAGCTCGCCGGATCGAGTTCGAGCGCCTTCGCGTAGTTCATCACGGCGAGGTCCCAGTGACCCAGGCTTTCCTCCTCCTTCGCCTGCTCGAACGGGCGCGTGCCCGCACAGCCCACGGAGGCCACTAGAAGCGAGGCCGCGAGCACTCTCTTCACGAATTCCTTCAATGGCGTCCCCTTCCGATTTTCAACCGGTCCGCCGCTCACGGCGTGATCCCCAGCCGTCGCGTCTCGGCTTCCGGAAATCCCACGAAGCCGACGTCGATGGACTCGTAGCCGACCTTGCGGAGAATGAACTTGCCGAACAGCGTGTCGCCCGCGCGCCCGTTTAGGACCTGGTCCCCCTGCTGCACGACGGCGATCGGGTGTTCCTTCGGGCCGAAGGAGCCGATGAACTTGAAGCCGATCTCCGGGGGCTTCGGCGTCGGGGTCGGCGGAGGCGGCGGCAGCGGTCCGATGAAGCGCACGTCGCCGGGCGCCGGCGGCGCCGGCGTCGGAGTCGGGAGCGGAGGCCGAGTGGGCTCCCGAAGCTCGAAGAGGTCGCGCCCCGGGTCGCCGTTGCCCCGGGCGCCGGTCGCTGGGGCGAAGTCGTTCGGGTCGAGTAAGGGCACGTCCTCGGGGTTGACCTCCCTGGTCGCCGGCCGGCGGCCGCGCGCGGGAGAGGTTTCCTCCCCGACGGCGCCCGCCTTCTGCGCCGAGGGACCCGCCGAGTCCGGCCGCGCCGCGACCCGGGCGGTAGCCTCCCCGCCTGGCCGCCACCGCACGACCGCGAGCAGCAGCACGATCCCCAGAGAGGCGAGCAGGATGGCCTGGCGGCGCGAACCGAGCTTGGCTCCGAGCCCCATCAACCCGCCCTGCGCGCCGCGATCGCGGCGCCTTTCCCGGCGTCGTCCGGGGCTTCTCCGGCGCCCCGGCGCCTTCCGAGAAGTAGGTCACGAGGTTCAGCTGCACCTGAACGGAGCCCGGCCTTTCCGAGTCCCGCGAGATCCCGACGTCCCGAACGACGATCCACCGCTTGCTCGCCTCGAAGGCGCGCAGGAGCTGCTTGAAGCGGCCGTAGTCGCAGCGGACCGTGAAGACGATCCGCATCTGCACGAGGGGCAGCCTGGGGACGGCCGCAGTCGAGTAGGAAATCTGCGGCGCCGCGACTCCGGTCTCCTTGAGGATTGCGTGCACCTCCGCCACGACCGGCGCGAGCGTCTCGCGCTCGGTGCCGATCCGGCGGCCGTAGAACTCTTCGATCGCCGAGGACACGCCGCCCAGACGTTCCTTCTGCCCCGAGACCCGCGCGGCCGCCGCCTCGGCGGCCTCGACGCCCTTCTTCAATTCGTCGCGCCGCGACTCGAGCGCGGCCCGCCGGGCGTGGGCGCCTTCGCGGTAGGCGAGGAAAAAGGCGAGGTTGCCCCCCGCGAAGAGAAGGGCGGCCGCCACGAGCGGGAGCTTACGGCCCTTCAGCGACCTCCACGTCATCGGCGCGCCCCCGGCCCGGGGCGTTCCGCGGGCTTCTTCTCCGGCGCCTTCTTCTGCGCGGACTTCTTCTCGACCGCGCGGTCCGGCGCGGCCTGCGCGTCCGGCGTGTAGCGGCTGGTGACCTGGAATTGGAACGGCTCGGCGGTGTTCCCCTCCGGCTGCGATTCGTTGCGAAGCTGCACGGCGCCGAAGGCGGGGTCGCGGGCGAGCGCGGCGATCGTCGGGACGACGGCCTCGCGGCTGCGCCCGACGAGCTGCAGGTCGAGCGCGACGCCGCCGTCCTTGTCGAACTGCGGCTGAAGGCGCTGGATGCCGACGTCGGAGGGCAGCGTGCGTTCGAGCCGCGCGAGCAGTCCCGTCCACGAAAAGCGGCGTTCGGAGGCGATCCGCGAGAGCTCGCGGCTTTGTTCGGCCAGAGACGAGAGCCGGTAGGAGGAGAGCGCCGCCTTCGCCTCACGAACCTTCGCGTCGGCCGCGCCCTGCCGGGCCTCGAGCGCCGCGATCTCGGACCGTACGCCGGCCACACCCCTCCGGTAGGCGGTGAAGATCCGCACGTTCACGACGAGAAGAACCAGGCCCGCGAGAAGCAGGAGGGCGGCGGCGGCGTGGGCCGGCCGGTCGTCCTGGAAGGGGCGGCGTGCGAAGTTCCAGTCCGCGCTCATGGCTTTCCATGCACCGCCGCGAACCCGGCGAGCAGTTCCGGTCGTGCGCGCACTCGCTCGTCGAATCCGGCGTCGGCGCCGAAGAGCCGGCCGGTCAGGGCGACCGGCGCGACGGGAAATGCGGAGACCCTCTCGAGATCCCGCTCGGGGGACTCGTCGTGAACGTACGCCGCGCGGATCCCCGGCCCCTTCAGCCGCTCCGCGTAGTAGGACAGCGAGAGCCGGGCTTCCTGGTCCTGGTCCTCGTCCGCGCCGGGCGGGCGCTGGCGGAAGAAGATCGGAGCCGAGCCGCGGGCGATGAAGAAAGACAGGGCCCCGCCCGAACGGTGGAGGAGCGCATAGTCGCCGCCGGCCGCGGAGGAGAGCGCCGGCGCCAGGCCCTCGAAGAGGGCGAGGGAGGCGGGTGCGAGGTAGCCGACGCGAACGCCGAGCTCCTCGAACGAGCGCTCGATCGAGTCGATGGCCATCCGCGCGGTCGCCGCCGCGAGCACCCGCTTTTCTTCCGACAGAACCGGCATGGGCTCGTAGACGAGCGCGATGTCGCCCGTCAGGGCCGGCAGGAGTTTCTTGAGCTTCCACAGGACCATCTCCGTGCCCGCAGCCCGGTCCGAGGGGAGGGCCTCGAGCTCGATCGGGACGATGCGGGCCCAGGAATCGGGATAGACGACCGAGGCCCGCGTCAGGCGGCCGCCGGACAGCGCGCGTGCCGCTTTGACCGCCTCGGCGAGCGCCTCGCGCGTCAGGAGCGGGGCTCCTCCCGAGGGGCCGCCGAGCGAGCCCGCCGGGTAGCGGAAATGCCGCGCCTCGGCGAAACCGGCGGGCCCCTCCTCGCGGACACGCCCGTAGGTGACCCCTTCGTCGAGCAGGCAGAACACGTGCGGCGGCACGACGCGCTTCAGGAACGGGATCTTCATTCGCTCGTCCCGCCTCCCGACTCCTGCCTTTCGCCGCCGCTAGTCCACAAAGGTCACCTTGTTGATCTCCTTGAGCGTCGTCGAGCCCTCGAAGACCTTCGCGAGCGCCGCGTCGCGCAGGAAAATCATGCCCTCTTCGCGCGCCGCCTTCTTGATGTCGGCCGCGGGCCGGCGCTCGAGAATGAGCCCACGGATGCGGTCCGACAGGTCGAGCAGCTCGGCGATCGCCATGCGGCCGTGGAAGCCCGTGCCGTCGCACTCGAGGCAGCCCTTGCCCTCGTAGAAGACCTTGCCCTTCATCTCGTCGGGGTTCAGGCCCGCCTCGCGCAGGGCCTCCGGAGAGATGGCCGCGGGCGCCTTGCAGTGAGGGCAGATCTTGCGGACGAGCCGCTGGGCCAGGACGCAGTTCAGGGCCGACACGAAATTGTAGAGCTCGACCTTCATGTTGAGGAAGCGGCCGAGGACGTCCACGACGTTGTTGGCGTGGACCGTCGTGAACACGAGGTGGCCGGTCAGGGCCGACTGGACGGCGATCTGAGCCGTCTCTTCGTCGCGGATCTCGCCGACCATGATCTTGTCGGGGTCGTGGCGCAGGATCGAGCGCAGGCCGCGCGCGAAGGTCAACCCCTTCTTCTCGTTGACCGGGATCTGCGTGATGCCGCGCAGCTGGTACTCGACGGGGTCCTCGATCGTGACGATCTTGTCCTCGACCGACTGGATCTCGGACAGACACGCATAGAGCGTCGTCGTCTTGCCCGAGCCGGTCGGCCCCGTAACGAGCACCATTCCATAGGGCTCGCGGATGAACTTGCGCAGCTTCTTCTTCGTCTCTCCGTCGAAGCCGACGACCTCGAGATTCAGGCTCTTGAACTCGGCGTTGGCCGACTCCTTGTCGAGGATGCGGATGACGGAGTCTTCGCCGTGCACCGTCGGCATGATCGAGACGCGGAAGTCGATCGTACGCCCTCGGACCCGCAGCTTGAACCGGCCGTCCTGCGGGACGCGCTTCTCGGCGATGTCGAGCTCGGACATGACCTTGATGCGCGAAATGATCGTGCCGTGGTGGCGCTTGTCGATGGGGTCCATCGCCTGGTACAGCACGCCGTCGATGCGGTACTTGATGAGGACGACGTGTTCCTGCGTCTCGATGTGGATGTCGGAGGCGCGCCTCTGGATGGCGTTGAACACGACCGAGTCCACGAGCTTGATGATGGGCGAGGCGTCCTGGGCGATCCGGTCGATCGTCAGCGTCTCCTCGCCCTCCTCGTCCTCCTGGACGAGCTGCATCCGGAAGTCCTCGGTCGCCTCGTCGAGGACGCGCTGGGAAGACTCGCTCTTCTGCAGGATGTCGGCGATGGCGGCTCGACTTCCGACCTTGACCTTGAGCGGGAGGCCGATCAGGAGCTCGAGCTCGTCGAGGCGCACGACGTCGGCCGGGTCGGCGCAGATGATCGTCATCGAGCGCTCGGTCTTGCTCTCGGGCACGAAGCCGTAGCGCAGCATCCATTCGACCGGGATCGAGCGGAAGAGGTCCGCGTCCACCCGGAAGGACGGAAGATCCACGAACGGCAGCCCGAGGCGCTCCGAGAGCGCCAGCGCCTGAGCCTCCTCGTCGGCGCGCGAGGAGAAGCGCACCGCGTCCGCCATCGACTTTCCGTTGCTCACCGACTTGGCCATGGGCGCCTCACGACTTGATTGCCGACATCAGTCGGAACATTGGGAGATAGACGGACAGGAGGATCGTCACGATGACGCCTCCCATGATCACGAGGATCGCCGGCTCGACGAACGAGATGACGCGCGCGAGCAGCAGGTCGATCTCCTCGTCGTAGAACTCGGACACCGAGGCGAGCATCTCCTCGAGCGCGCCCGAGGCCTCGCCGACCTTGACCATCTCGATCGTCAGGTCCGTGAAGATCCCCGTCTCCTCCAGGGTCTTCCAGAGCTCTCGGCCCTCCCTCACCTTCGGGACGACCCCTTTCACGCGGCGCGAGACCGAGCGGTTGCCGATCGCGTCGGAGGAGTTCTCGAGGGCCGGCACGAGCGGCGTGCCGCCGCCGAGCAGCGTTCCCAGGCTTCGCGTGAACTGGGTGATGGCGAAGCGGCGGAATATCCCGCCCACGACCGGGAGCTTCAGGATCGCGCCGTCGAACCACTCGCGCCCGGCCGTCGTCCGGAGCCAGCGGGAGGCGAGAAAGCCGCCTCCGAACAGGGCCGCGAAGAGGATCAGGAAGTTGGTCCGCAGGAAGGTCGCGACCGAGAGGACGACGACCGTCAGCAGCGGCAGGTCCGCGTTGAAGTCCGCGAAGAATTCCGTGAAGCGGGGGATGACGTAGGTCATCAGGATGGTGATCAGGCCGACCGAAAGAGCGACCAGGACCGCCGGGTACACGAGCGTCGAGACCACCTTGCGCGAGAGGGCGATGACGGTCTTCTGGTATTTCAGGTACCGGCGCAGGACGGCCTCGATCTCGCCCGACTTCTCTCCCGCCTTGAGGGAGGTCCAGTAGAGGCGGGGAAAGAGGTCGCCTTCCTCGGCGAAAGCCTCCGAGATGGACATTCCCGAGTTCACGCGCTCGCGCACGTCCGTCAGCACGCGCTTGAGCGTCGGGCTCTTCTGGCGCTCGAGCAGGATCTCGAAGCAGCGCACGACCGGAAGCCCCGCCTTGAGCAACGCGATCAGCTCCTGGTTGAAGATCAGGAACTCGGCCATTCTCACGCGCCCGCGCCCCTTCGCCCTGCCGTCGCCGAGCGCGAAGCCCCTGCGCCGAACCTCGAACACGTGCCCGCCGCGGCGTTCGACCTCCAGGCGCGCGGCGCCCACGTCGATCGCCATGACCGACTGCTCGGCCACCGAGCCGTCGGGCCAGCCGGCCTTCACGCGAAACTCCGTCACGGCTGCTTCTCCGCCGCCTTCGCGCCGGCGGTCCCCTTCTCCGCGTCCGCGCGGGGCGCTTCCTCGGCCAGCAGGATCAGGATCAGGGCGCTCTTCGAGGCCTCGTCGCGCGAGGCTCCGAGGACGAGCGTCTGGTTGAGCGTAATCGGGACCGATGTCCTGTAGAGCTGGCGCAGGAGGGCCGGTCGCCCGGGCGGCTTCCAGAGCTTCGACAGGGAGAAGGGCGACAGGACCAGCTCCTTGCCGCCGCTGCCGCCGGCCGGCCGGATCGCGAAGGTCAGCGAGTACTCCGTGCCGAGCTGGTAGGTGAGGAAACCGTTCTCGACGCCGCGCAGCACGGCCGAGTCGATGAGCGCGTAGTCGTTGAACTGGAAGAGCGACTTCAGCTTCGCGCCGAGGCCGCCGATCTCCTGCGCCATGGAGCCGGCCGGGACGTCGGCCCGCGCCCGCACGAGCTTGACGGCGAAGTTGTAGCCGCGCGGCGGCACGTCGAAGGAGGCGAGGATCTTGCCGATCTGATCGAGCTTCTCGGGGCGGTCGGTCACCGTCATCGCGTTCAGCCTCTGGGTCAGCGTGACCGAAGACGTCTCGGACAGGAGGGGCCGGACGAGCAGCGCAGCCTCCTCAACGCGCTTGTGCTTCAGAACGAAGACGCGCACCGAGGCCTCGTCGGCCGCCTGGAGCGGCCGAGCGACCAGCGCG
This sequence comes from uncultured Acidobacteriota bacterium, assembly GCA_963724465.1. GTDB lineage: Bacteria > Acidobacteriota > Thermoanaerobaculia > UBA5066 > Gp7-AA6 > DAHUXD01. Next base: position 23,295 of record CAVRUT010000004.1, read on the forward strand.
ATGGCGGCGAGAACGAGAAGGGTCCTTTTCACGCGAATTGCAATCCCGGCCCCGTCCGAGGCCGGCCCGGGCGGCGGCGGCGGCCGTGCCTAGATATCGAGCCCCCGATCCACGATCCAGACCACGCGCGGCTCTTTCCGGCCCGCTCCGGGATTCAGGTCGTAGACCGTCGCGTTCGACGCCGGCGCGGCGGCCTCGGCCGGCAGGGCAACCGGTTCGAGCCCCGCGTCCGGGGACCCGGACGCCGTGCGGGTCGGGACCGGTGCGGACGCGGGGAGCACCGCGACGCGCGGCTCCGGCCGGAACGCCCCGCCGGGCATCGTCAGCACCAGCAGGGCCACGGCGGCCGCGGCCGCCGTCGCCGAGCGGCGCCGCCCCGGGCGCGCGCCGCCGAATGCGCCGCTCGGTCTCGATATGCGCAACTCCCGTGCGCACCGCCGCGAGGATCGCGGCCTTCTCGTCCGGCCCGACTTCCTCGGCCGTAGCCGGGCGGGCAAAGAGCAGCGAGGCGTCCCTGGCGGCGGCGGCATCCCGGCATTCGTCGCAGGCGGCCAGGTGCTCGCGCAACATCCTTCTCTGCGGCGCCGGCAGGGCGTCGGCGACGTAGTCGTCGAAACTCTCGCGCAGGATCCCGCAGATCGGGCTCACGCGAGCGTCCTTCCCCGCAGGAACTCGGGGTAGAGCCGCGCCATCTCCCTGCGGAGAATGCGGCGGGCGTTGAACAGGTGATTGCGGACCGTGGACTCCCCGCACCCGAGGATCTCGGCGATGTCCTTCGTGTCGCAGTCCTCCATCTCGCGCAGGACGAACGCGGCCTTCTGTTTCTCGGAGAGCTTTCCCGAGACGATCTCGAAGAGCCGCGCGAGCTCCCGGTCCTCGGCCGTCCGTGTCGCGCCGCCGGCCGCGGACTCCTCGCGCTCGCGCACGAGGTGAAGCGTGGCGCCGTGCGCCTTCTCCCGGCTGCGGGCGCTGCGCAGGAAGTCGATGGCGAGGTTCGTGGCGATCCGGTAGAGCCAGGTGTTGAGCGAGTAGCGCTCGTCGTAGCGGTGGATTTCCTTCCAGACGCGGAGAAAGACCATCTGGGCAACGTCCCGAGCGTCCTCGCCGTTGCCGACGATGCGGCGGGCGAGCGAGACCACGACCGGCGTCTTGCGGGAGACGAGCGTCTCGAAGCACAGCATGTCCCCGCCGCGCGCCCGGACGGCCAGGTCCCGATCGGGGAGTTCCCCGATCGACTGCCGTTCGAGCCGCTCGCTGTAGACGAGTTCCATCACGCCGAAAGAGGTCTCCTCCTGTCGCTTATACGGACCAAGGCCCCCGGCCGTTGGGGCCTTTTCCGTGACCCTAAGCCATTGAATCTTAAATCTTTGGGCGCGCCCGGGCAAGCTTGCGGAGATAATCGAGCCGCTTTGCTCCTCTACCGGGCCCTGGCCGCCGCCTCACTGGCCGCCTACGCTCCATACGCCCTGTTGCGATCGCTCGTCGGCGGGCCTCGCCTGGGCGACGTTCGGGGCCGCCTCGGCCGCTCGGGCTGGCCGGACCTCGAGGGCGGCATCTGGATCCACGCCGTGTCGGTCGGAGAGGTCGGCGTCGCCCGGAACCTGCTCGCCGCCGTCGCGCGGGAGCGGCCGGGAGGGCGCCTCGGCGTCTCCGTCACGACCGCGGCGGGGCGCGAGCTCGCCGAGCGCGCGTTCGCGGCGCAGGCGCGCGTCTTCGCGTTCCCGTTCGACCTCGCCGGGCCCGTCGAGCGGGCGCTCGCCGCGACCCGGCCCGGGCTCGTTCTGCTGACCGAGACGGAGATCTGGCCGCTCTTCCTCGAGCGGGCGGCACGTCGCGGGATCCCCGTCGCCCTCGTCAACGGGCGCCTCTCGGAGCGCTCGTTTCGCCGGTACCGTCTGGCGCGCGGGTTCGTGCGCGAGATGCTCGGCCGGCTGGCGCTCCTGGCGATGCAGTCCCCGGAGGACGCCCGCCGGGCGCTCGAGCTCGGCGCTCCCGCCGAACGCGTCCTCGTGACCGGCAACCTCAAGTACGACCTGCCCCCGGCGGCCCCGTTTCCGGACGAGGAGCGACTGCGCGAAGCCGCCGCCGGCCGCGCCGTCCTCGTGGCCGGATCGACCGCGGAGGACGAAGAGGGACGGGTGCTGGACGCGTGGTCGCGGCTGGACGCGCGTCCGTTGCTCGTCCTCGCGCCGCGACGTCCCGAGCGTTTCGACGCAGTCGCCCGCGTCTGCGAATCCCGCGGCCTGAGGGTCGTCCGCCGCTCGATTCCCGATTCCCGAGTCCCGAGTCCCGACGTCTATCTCCTCGACTCGATCGGGGAGCTCGCCTCCGTCTACCGCGAGGCAACGCTCGCCTTCGTCGGCGGGAGCCTCGTCGCGCGGGGCGGCCAGAACCCGATCGAGGCCTGGGCGGCCGGTGTTCCCGCGATCGCCGGCCCGCACATGGAGAACTTCCGCGACGTCGCCGCCGCCGGAGAGTCGCGCGGCATCCTCGAGCGCGTCGCCGACGTCCCGACCCTGTCGAGCCGCCTGGCCGCAGCGCTCGACGCGCCCGAAAGAACTCGGGCCCTCGGGTCCGAAGCCGCCCGCTTCGTGGCCGGAAGCCGGGGAGCGGCCGAGCGCACGGCCGAAGCGGTCCTTGCGCTCGCCCCCGCCCGGGCCGCCCGCGGGGCGGCGTCGTGATCCTGTCACCGCTCTCCGCGCTCTACGGCAAGGCGGTCAGCCTGCGCGCCGGCTGGTACGCCTCGGGCCGCCTCGCCGCCCGGCCCCTGCCGCGCCCTTCCATCTCCGTCGGCAACCTGACCTTCGGCGGCACGGGAAAGACGCCCTTCGTCGAATTTCTCGCGCGCCGCTTCCGCTTCGAGGGCTGGCGCCCGGCCATCCTCTCGCGCGGTTACGGCCGCCTCTCGCGCGGCGTCGTCGTGGTCGGCGCGGGAGACGGTCCGCTCGTCTCCGCCGAGCAAGGCGGCGACGAGCCGGTGGCGCTGGCGCGCGCAGCCTCCGGGGTCATCGTCGTCGTCGGCGAGCGGCGAGCCGAGGCGGCGCGGCGCGCGGCAGATCTCGGCGCGGACCTCCTCCTGCTCGACGATGGCTTCCAGCACCTCGCCGTGAAGAGGGACGTCAACCTGCTGCTGCTCGACGCGCGCGACCCGTTTTGCGGCGGTCGGCTGCCCCCCGCCGGCCGGCTGCGCGAGCCCGTCGAGGCCGTGCGCCGCGCCGACGCCGTCGTGTTCACACGCGTAGACCGCGGCTCTCCCCCGGCGGACGCCCTGGCCACACTGGCCAGGCTCGCGCCGAGAACACCCGTCTTCCACGCCCGCATCCGGCCGACGGGCCTGCGCGACGACCGGGGCGCCCCCCTCGAAACGGACGCGCTCTCGACGCGCCGGCTCCTCGCCGTCTGCGGCGTCGCGAACCCCGCCGAGTTCGCCTCGACGCTCGGGGAACTCGGCGTCGCCGTGGAGGAGCGACTCGACTTTCGCGACCACCAGCGCTATCGGCAGCGGCAGCTCCTTCGCATCCGCAGCGCCGTGGACCGCACGGGGGCGAGCCTGCTCGTGACGACGGAGAAGGACGCCGTCAAGCTCGCGGGCAGGTCGCCGCTTCCGATCGTGACGGTCCGCCTGGGCGTCGAGGTGGAGGAGCCGGGATTCTTCGGCTTCCTCGCGTCGCGGCTGCCGCCGCGCGCGGAGACCCGCCCGTGAGCACGGAAGTGGCGGTCGAGGCGCCGGGCCCCGGGCGCCGCTCGGCCGCCAGAGACGCGCTCGAGCTCGCGGCCTTTCGCCTGGGCGCGGGTTTTCTGGCCCTTCTGCCCCGGCGCTCGGCCGCTCGCCTGGGAGCCGCGCTCGTCCGCATCTACGCTCGCCTGGGAGCCTCCCGGCGCCGGATCGCCCTCGAGAACCTCCGGGCGGCGTTTCCCGAGACGGGCGAGGCCGAGATCGCTCGGCTCGCCTGCGAGTCCGCCGGCTGGCTCGGCACGGCCTTCGTCGAGTTCCTCCAGGTTTCCGGCATGACGGAGGCCGAGATCCGCTCGCGCGTGCGGGTCGTCGGGGAGGAGAACCTGGCCGCGGCGCGCGCCCGGGGCCGCGGCGTCTTCCTGCTGTCGGCGCACTTCGGCGGCTGGGAGCTCGGCGCCATCCGCGCCGGGCTGATCGACGGGCCGATCGCGCCCGTGGTCCGCCCCCTCGACAACCCGCACCTCGAGCGCGAGCTCGCTCGCCGCCGAACGCGTTTCGGCAACCGCCTGATCGCCAAGCGCGACGCGGCGCGCGACATTCTGCGGGCGATGCGCGACGGCCAGACGGTGGCGATCCTGGTGGACCAGAACGTGCTTCCCCGCGAGGCGGTCTTCGTCCCGTTCTTCGGGCGGCTCGCGGCGACGACCCCGGCCCTCGCCCTGTTTCAGCTGAAAACCGACGCCGCGGTCGTGCCGGCCTTCGTCTGGCCCGAGGGCGGCGGACGCTACCGGCTCGAGCTCGGCAGGCCGATCCTCGCCGACGAGTTTCGATCGCCGGAGCTCGACCGCGACGAGTCCGTCCGCCGCGCGACCGCCCGGTACATGGAAGTCACCGAGGCGGTGGTGCGGGCCAAGCCCGAGGCGTGGCTGTGGATGCACAACCGGTGGCGGACCCGTCCCGAGGACGTGTCCCCGTGAGGCGTCTCGTCGTCGCGCCCAACTGGATCGGGGACTCGGTCATGTCGCTGCCCGTGCTGCGCGCCCTGCGCCGCGCGAGCCCTGACGGGCGGATCGAGATCCTCGCGCGCCGCGGCCCGGGGACGATCTACCGCGCCGAGGGGAGCGCCGACGAGGTCCTCCCCCGCTCGTCGTTCGCGGCGGACGCGCTCGCCGCGCGGCGCGGCAGGTTCGACGAGGTGTGGCTCCTTCCCAACTCCTACCGCGCCGCCCTGCTCGCTCTTGCCTCCGGCGCGCCGCGGCGCTTCGGCTACGCGACGGAGGGCCGGGGATGGCTGCTGACGGAGGCCCTGCCGCCGCCGTCCGGGACGATCCATCAGCTACGCGACTTCGATGCGCTGCTGGCCTCGGGCGGGATCGCGCCGGACCTCGATCCGCCCCGGCTGCCGGTCGCCGACGCGACGCGCCGGAGCACCGCCCGGGTGCTCGCGGCGGCGGGCCTGCCGGAGGAAGCTCCGTTCGCCGCTCTGTGCCCGGGCAGCGCCTTCGCGCAGACCAAGCGCTGGCCGGCCGAGCGGTTCGCGGGCCTCGCGGACGCTTTCGCCGACCGCGGGCTGGTCGTCGCGGTCCTCGTGGGCCCCGGCGAGGAGGATCTCGGCGGGCGCGTCGCGGCGGCGGCGCGCTCGCGGCCGGCCGTTCTGGGCGCGGACCTCGATCCGGTGGAGCTCGCCGCGGCGCTCTCGCTCGCGCGCGTCGCCGTCACGAACGACTCGGGTCCGATGCATCTGGCCGGGGCCGTCGGAACGCCGGTCGTCGCGCTTTTCGGCCCGACGGACCCCGGGCGCACGGGCCCGTCCGGATCGCCCTCGCGCGTGCTGGACCGCTACGTCTTCTGTTCGCCGTGCTTCAAGACGGAGTGCCCGTACGGGCACGAGTGCATGAGAGAGATCGGGGTGGAGGATGCGGTGAGAGCAGTGAAGGAACTGCTCGGCGACTAAAGGGATCCCTCGCTTCGCTCGGGATGACAAGGGGAGTGCGGCAGCGGATCAGTGGCGAATCGGCAGGTCGTCCGGACCGAGCGGTCCAATGTCATCCCGAGGGCCGCAGGCCCGAGGGATCCCTTTCGAAGGCACAGTGAGACTTGAAAGGGATCCCTCGCTGTGCTCGGGATGAATGGCGCGCGCCGCTATCGCGGCCGCGTCACTTCAGCTCCGTGTTCCAGTACGCCACGTCGAGGAAGTGCCTCCAGGCCGGATGGAGCTTGCTCGACCCGAACTGGCCCACCGGGTGCCACCGGGGCTTGCGGGGCGGCGCGATCAGGCGCATGGCAGCCTCCTGCGGCGTGCGGTTTCCCTTCTTCACGTTGCAGGCCAGGCACGCGCACACGACGTTCTCCCACGAGGAGTTTCCGCCGCGCGACAGGGGAATCACGTGGTCGAGCGAGAGCTCGGAGGAGGGGAACTTGTGCCCGCAGTACTGGCACCGGTTGCCGTCGCGCAGGTAGATGTTGTGGCGCGAGAACTTCACATCCTGCCGCGGAAGCCGGTCGAAATCCTTCAGGGCGACGACCCGCGGCACCCGGATCGCCATCGAAGGCGTCAGCACGACCTCGTCCTGCGGCTGGACCGGGATGTCGCACCAGTTCTCGAACTCGTAGGTCGTGTAGTCGGGCAGGACCGCCTTGACGTGCCCCTTGTAAAAGAGGGAAAAGGCCTTCCGGACGGACGTCACCTGGACGGCCTGGAAGACCCGATTCAGCACGAGAACCTGAGAGTCGAGCATGGCTGCTTCCGGGGCGCTCATTATAATCCGCGCCCGTGCCCTTCGCAGTTCCCAGAGGCCGCCTCCTCGCGCTCGTCGACAGCTTCGCCGGTCGCCGGCTGGTCGTCGCCGGCGACTTCGTGCTCGACCGATTCCTGTACGGGCACCCGAAACGCGTCAGCCGCGAGGCCCCGGTCCTGATCCTGCGTTACTGGAAGGAGGAGAGCCTTCCCGGCGGGGCCGGCAACACGGCCGCCAACGTCCGTGCGCTCGGCGGCATCCCGGTCCCGGTCGGCGCGACCGGCGCGGACGAGGCCGGGCGCACACTGCGCGAGGCGTTTCGCGCTCTCGGCATCGAGACGTCGGGCCTCGTCGAGGCCCCCGGCTACCACACCCCGACGAAGACGCGGATCCTCGGCGGGGCGCCTCACGCGATCAAGCAGCAGATCGTTCGCTACGACGTCGAGGACACGCTGCCCTCCGACGCGGGCAGCGCCGCGAGCCTCGCCGATCGCCTGAGCGCGGCCGCGCGCGGGGCGCACGGAGCGATCCTCTCGGACTACGGGTACGGAGCCATCTCCCCGGAGGCCGTCCCGCTCCTGCGCACGGCGCTCGACCCGGGCACCCGCATCTGCGTGGACTCCCGCCACCGGCTGGCGGACTACGCGGGCGTGGACGCCGCGACGCCCAACGAGGAGGAGCTCGGGGAGTCGGCCGGCGAGGCCCTCGACGAGTCGGAGTCGAGGCTCGAGAGGGCGGGTGCGGCGCTGCGCCAGCGCATGGGATGCGGTTGCCTGCTCGTGACGCGCGGCTCCCGCGGCATGGCCCTCTTTTCGGGCGGCGCCGCGGCCGAGCGCATCCCCGTGCACGGCACCGACCAGGTCGCCGACGTCACCGGCGCCGGGGACACCGTGCTCGCGACCTTCGCCCTGGCGCTGTCCGCGGGCGCCTCGGCGCTCGAGGCGGCGCTCCTCGCGAACTTCGCCGGCGGAGTGGTCGTCATGAAGATGGGGACGGCGATCGTGACGCCCGGGGAGCTGAAGGCGGCCGTCGAAGCGGACCGCACGCTCCTTTCGTGACTTCTTCCAGGATCCTTTCGCGGGCCGAGCTTCTCGAAGCCGCAGCGAGGCAGCGCGCCGCCGGCAGGACGATCGTCTTCGCCAACGGCGCCTTCGACCTCCTGCACGTCGGCCATGTTCGCTACCTCGAGGCGGCGCGGCGCGAGGGCGACTGGCTCGCCGTCGGCGTCAACTCCGACGCCTCCGTCGCCCGCGCCAAGGGCCCTGACCGGCCGATCCTTCCGGAGGCCGAGCGCGCCGAGATCGTGGCCGCGCTCGCGGCGGTAGACGCGGTCGTCGTCTTCGACGAGGACTCGCCCGGGGCCCTGATCTCCGCGCTCGAGCCCGACGTCCACGCCAAGGGCACCGACTACATCGCCGCGACGGTGCCCGAACGTGAGGTCGTGGCGCGATACGGCGGCCGGACCGTGATCGTGGGGGACCCGAAGGAGCACGCGACGACGGATGTGATTTCGAGGATTCGGGACCTCGGCTGATGAAGCTCCTCATCGTCCGCCTCTCCGCGATGGGCGACGTGATCCACACGCTGCCCCTCGCCGAGAACGCCCGCCGCGGCGGCGCGACGGTTGGCTGGGTCGTGGAGCCCGCGCTCTCGGGCCTGCTCGAGGGCAACCCGCACTGTGCGCGCGTCATCGTCGCCGACACGAAGGCCTGGCGCCGGCGCCCGTTTTCCCCGACGACATGGCGCGGCCTGGCCGCCCTCCGGAAGGAAGTCCGCGCCTTCGCGCCGGACCTCACGCTCGACGCTCAGGGACTCTGGAAGTCGGCGGTCGTCGCCCGCGCGGCCGGCGCACCGGTCATCGGCTTCGCGGCGTCCGCGCGCCGGGAGCCGTCCTCGGCACTGCTCTGCCGGATCCTCGTGACGCCCGGACCGGACGCCCGGCACGTCGTGGACCGCAACCTCGCCCTTCTCGGCCCCGCCGGCGTGGCCGTGACGGCGTGGGCGCCCGACGCCGCGTACCTCCTCGCGCGGCCGCGGCCGGAAGCGGACGCCTTCGTGGCTGCGCTGCCGCGCCCGTTCGCCGTCTTTCACCCCGGTGCGGGCCGCCCCGAAAAGGCTTGGGGCGAAGAGCGCCTGGCCGTCCTCGCAGCGGCACTGCACGAGCGGCGCGGCCTGGCCCCCGTCGTCTCGTGGGGCCCGGGCGACGAGCAACGCGCCGAGCGGCTGACCGTCCTCGTGCCGGGCGCCTCGAGGGCGCCATTGCTCGACGTCGGGGGCCTGGCGCGCCTCTTCGCGGCCGCGTGCCTCTTCGTCGGCGGCGACACCGGCCCGCTGCACCTGGCCGACGCGCTCGGCGCACCGACGCTCGCCCTCTTCGGCCCGACCGATCCGCAGCGCAACGGGCCGTACCGAAACCGCCGGGGAATCGTAGAGGACATGCGGGCGGCGTCGGACGCGCAGGTCCTGCGACTCGCGGAGTCCCTTTGACACCGGAGGGCTAAACCCCTACCATTCTTGGACCCCATGGCCGTAAAACTCGGAGATCTTCTCCTCAAGCAGAAGCTCATCACGCAGGAGCAGCTCGAAACCGCCCTGAAGCTCCAGCGCGAGGAGGGCGGCAAGATCGGCGAGGCCCTCGTGCGCGTCGGCGCGGTTTCGGAGGGCGACATCACAGAAACGCTCTCCCAGCAGTTCGGCGTCCCCTCGATCGACCTGGCCCATTTCGAGATCGACCCGGCGATCATCAAGGTCGTGCCGGGCGAGGTCGCGCGCAAGTACGGTGTCCTTCCTGTGAACAAAACCGGCGCGACGCTGACGATCGCGATGGGAGACCCGACGAACGTCTTCGCCATGGACGACATCAAGTTCATGACGGGCTACAACGTGGAGCCGGTCGTCGCGTCCGAGCTCGCGCTGCGCAAGGCAATCGACAAGCACTACGGCACGCCGCGTTCGGTCGTGCTGAAGGAGCGCGCGAAGACCGGCTCGAGCGGATCGACGCTCGGAGGCGACTCGAGCCTCGAAGACGTCATGGCGTCCTCGGCCCTGACCATGGACGACATGGCGAGCGTCGGCCTCGGCGAGCTCAACATGGACGAAATCACGGGCATCGACACCGGCGCCGACGTCGACGTCGTCCGGGGCGAGGAAGGCCAGGAAATCGACCTCTCGGACCTCACGAAGTCGAGCGAGTCGGCCCCGATCATCAAGGTCTCGAACCTGATCCTCATCGAGGCGCTCAAGGCGGGCGCCTCCGACATCCACGTCGAGCCCTACGAGAAGGAATTCCGCGTCCGCTTCCGCGTCGACGGCATCCTCCACAACATCATGGCGCTGCCGATGCGGACTCGCGACCCCCTGATCTCGCGTCTGAAGATCATGGCCAAGCTCGACATCTCGGAAAAGCGCCTGCCCCAGGACGGCCGGATCAAGATCCGCCTGCGCGTCGAGGAGCGCTCCCGCGACCTCGATCTGCGCGTCTCGAGCGTCCCGACGCACTTCGGCGAGAAGGTCGTCATGCGGCTGCTCGACAAGTCGAAGCTCCAGCTCGACATGACGCAACTCGGCTTCGACCAGGAGCCGCTGCGGCGTTTCAAGGACGCGATCGACCGGCCCTATGGCATCGTGCTCGTCACGGGGCCGACGGGCTCGGGCAAGACCAACACGCTCTACTCCGCCATCGCCGCCCTGAACGACCCGACCGTCAACATCATGACGGCCGAGGACCCGATCGAGTTCAACCTGGCCGGGATCAACCAGGTCCAGATGAAGGAGCAGATCGGCCTGACGTTCGCCTCGGCGCTGCGCTCGTTCCTGCGACAGGACCCGGACATCATCCTGGTCGGCGAGGTCCGCGACTTCGAGACCGCCGAGATCGCGGTCAAGGCGGCCCTGACCGGCCACCTCGTCCTCTCGACCCTCCACACGAACGACGCCCCCTCGACCATCAACCGCCTGATGAACATGGGCATCGAGCCCTTCCTCGTCGCGACCTCGGTCAATTGCATCTGTGCGCAGCGGCTCGTGCGCCGCATCTGCACGTACTGCGCCGAGGATGTCGAGACGCCGCCGCAGATGCTCATGCAAGTCGGCTTCGCCCCCGACGAGGTCAAGGCCCTGCGCATCAAGCGCGGGCGCGGCTGCGAACGCTGCAACAACACCGGCTACAAGGGCCGCCTCGGCCTGTTCGAGGTGCTCTCCTTCACCGACGAAATCCGGGACATGATCCTCTCGGGGGCCTCCTCGATCGAGCTCAAGCGCAAGGCCATCGAGGAGGGCATGGTGAGCCTGCGCGTGGCCGGCCTCTCGAAGATCAAGGAAGGCGCCACGACGCTCGAGGAAGTGCTCCGGGAAACTGTCCTTTAGGACGGGGTTTCGAGCCTCGCTCGAGCCTTCCGACTCCGGAAAGCGGCCGGAACGCCTTTATTTCCAGCCCCGGACGGCGTAAAATCTTCGGACACAACAATCGGGGGACCACTGTATGGCGAGTGAGACCACGCTCCACGGCCTTCTGAAGCAAATGGTCGAGATGGGGGGCTCGGACCTCCATCTGACGACCCAGTCTCCGCCGATGGTGCGTCTGGACGGGAAGCTCATCCCCCTGCCTTACCCCCCGCTGACGGTCCCCGAAACAAAGCAGCTCGCCTACTCGGTCCTGACCGACGCCCAGAAGCACCGCTTCGAGGAAAACCTGGAGCTCGACCTCTCGTTCGGGGTCAAGGGCATGGCGCGGTTCCGGGCCAACAACTTCATGCAGCGCGGCGCCGTCGCCGGCGTCTACCGGCAGATCCCCTACGAGATCCTGGGCTTCAAGGAGCTGGGGCTTCCGCCCGTCGTCGAGCTTCTCTGCGACAAGCCCCGCGGGCTGATCCTCGTCTGCGGCCCGACTGGGTCCGGCAAGACGACGACTCAGGCGGCGATGCTCGACAAGATCAACCGCGAGAAGCAGCTGCACATCGTCACGATCGAGGACCCGATCGAGTTCCTGCACCAGCACAAGAAGTGCCTGGTCAACCAGCGCGAGCTGCACGCCGACACGCACTCGTTCTCCAACGCGCTGCGCGCCGTGCTGCGCGAAGACCCCGACGTCGTGCTCATCGGCGAGATGCGCGACCTCGAGACGATCGAGGCCGCGCTGCGCATCGCCGAGACGGGCCACCTCACGATGGCGACGCTGCACACGAACTCCGCGACGACCTCCATCAACCGCATCATCGACGTGTTCCCGGCGCACCAGCAGAGCCAGATCCGCACGCAACTCTCGTTCGTGCTCGAAGGCATCATGTGCCAGACCCTGATCGAGCGCGCCAGCGGCAAGGGACGCGTGATGGCCCTCGAAGTCCTCGTGCCGAACGCCGCCGTCCGGAACCTGATCCGCGAGGACAAGATCCACCAGATCTACTCGACGATGCAGTCGGGCCAGTCCAAGTTCGGAATGCAGACCTTCAACCAATCGCTCGCGACGCTGTATCTCAAGAAGCAAATCACGCTCGAGGCGGCGCTCTCGCGCTCGTCGATCCCCGACGAGCTGCAGGAGCTCATCAACCGCGGCGTTGGCGTCAACGTGCCGACGACGGCGGCCTCGGCCGGCAAGAGGGGCTAAGCCATGCCGAACTACGTCTGGAAGGGAAGGAACCGCACGGGCCTCGTCCAGGAGGGCGTGCTCGTCGCCGACACCAAGGAAGTCGCGCTGGCGAACCTGCGGCGTCAGAACATCGTCGTCACCGGCATCCGCGAGCGGGGCAAGGAAATCTCGCTCACGAAGATGGGGTTCCGGGTCCCCGCCAAGATCCTCGCGGTCTTCACGCGGCAGTTCTCGGTCATGATCGACGCGGGCCTCCCGCTCGTGCAGTGCCTCGAGATCCTCGCGAACCAGCAGGAACACAAGAATTTCGCCAAGATCCTGCTCCAGGTGCGCCAGGACGTCGAGGCCGGCTCGACGCTGGCCGACGCCATGCGCCGCCACCCCAAGGCCTTCGACGACCTCTACGTCAACATGGTGGCGGCCGGCGAAGCGGGCGGTATTCTCGACACGATCCTCCAGCGCCTTTCGACCTACATCGAGAAAGCGGTCAAGCTGCGGTCGCAGGTCCGGGCGGCCCTGATCTACCCGATCGCGGTCATCACCATCGCCGCGATCGTCGTCGCGGTCATTCTGCTCAAGGTCATCCCGACCTTCGCCGCCCTCTTCACGAGCCTCGGAGCGGAGCTCCCCTTCCCCACGCGCGTGGTCATCGCCGCGTCGAACTTCCTCGCGCGGTACTTCATCTTCTTCCTCATCGGGATCGGAGCCTTCATCTTCTTCTTCCGCCGCTACTACCAGACGTACCGCGGCCGCCGCGTCATCGACGGCGCGATGCTCAAGGCTCCGATCATCGGCATGATCTTGCGCAAGATCGCGGTGGCCCGCTTCTGCCGGACGCTGGCGACGCTGACCTCCTCGGGCGTGCCGATCCTCGAAAGCCTCGACATCACGGCCCGCACCGCCGGCAACGCGATCGTCGAGGACGCGATCAACGAGACGCGGAAGAGCGTCGAGAACGGCAAGACCCTGGTCGAGCCCCTGAAGGACTCGGAAGTCTTCCCGAACATGGTCGTGCAGATGATCGGCGTCGGCGAGCAGACCGGCGCCCTGGACTCGATGCTCAACAAGATCGCCGAGTTCTACGAGGACGAGGTGGACATCGCCGTCGCCGGGCTCGTCAAGCTGCTCGAGCCGGTCATGATCTTCATCCTCGGCGTCATCATCGGTGGCATCGTCATCGCGATGTACCTGCCGATGTTCACGCTGATCAACAAGATCGGATAAGCGCCGTGAGCCGTGAGTCGTGAGCCGTTAGCCGAGGCAGGCGCCTCCCTTTTCGGCTCACGGCTTACGGCTTTCGGCTCACGACCCCGGTTTCCGGCTTGATGGACGACTCCCCTCTTCGCCGCTCGCTCTTCTGGCTGACGACCGTCCGGATCGTCGTCCTCTTCCTGATCCTCCTGTCCGCGATCCTGGTCCAGGCCGGCTCGGGCGCCGAGGCCCCGATCTCGTACCTCTACGGGTTGTGCGCCGCCGCGGTCATCCTCTCCCTTTTCGACTGGACGCTCGGCCGCCTCCTGCCCACGCGCGCCGAGGCCTATCTGCAGATCCTCGGCGACCTCGGCCTCGTGTGCGTGCTGGTCTATTCCTCCGGGGGCCCGAGCTCGGTCTTCACGTTCCTCTACCTCGTCGTCATCGGCGCCGCCGCCTTCCTGCTCTACCGCACCGGGGCCCTCGTCATCGCGTCGGTGGCCGCCCTCCTCCACGGCCTGATGGTGGAGCTGACGGCCTACGAAGTCCTTCCCAGGCCGGCGCTGGCAGCGATCCCCCGCTGGGGCGTCGAGCGGATCGGCTACAACCTCGCGATCACGGTGGCCGGCTTCTACGGCGTCGCCTTCATGGTGTCCTACCTCTCCGAGAAGCTGCGGGGCGCCCGGGAGGAGCTCGAGCAGCGCCAGAAGGCTCTCTCCCGCATCCAGACGCTCTACGCGAACGTCATCGCGTCCATGTCGTCGGGCCTCGTGACGGCCGACTCCCAGGAGCGCGTGACGTTCCTGAACCAGGCGGGCGGCGACATCCTCGGCATCGCTCCCGCGCGCGCGGCCGGCAAGCTCCTCTCCGAGATCGGCCTCGTGCTGCCGAGCGACTGGAACCAGATCCGGCAGCGCACGCGAGGCCGCGAGGGATTCCGGGCCGAGATCGACATCGAGCGCGGCGCCTCGCGGCGGGTGCTCGGCTACTCGGTGCGCGCTCTCAAGGATCCGGACGGCGAGGACGGAGCGCTCCTCGTCTTTCAGGACCTGACCGAGGTCAAGAAGCTCGAGAGGCAGGCGCGCTTCAACGAGCAGCTCGCGGCCGTGGGCGAGCTCGCGGCGGGCATCGCCCACGAGATCCGCAACCCGCTCGCCTCGATCTCGGGCTCGGTGCAGGTGCTCTCGCACGAGCTGTCGGTCGGCTCGGCCGAGCGGCGGCTCATGGAGATCATCGTCTCGGAGTCCAACCGCCTCTCCAAGATCCTCGAGGAGTTCCTGCGGTTCGTGCGGCCCCAGGAGCGCCGCGTGGCCGTCTTCGACGTGGCCGGCAACATCCAGGAGGTCCTCGACCTCTTTCGCCTTTCCGACGAGGTTTCGGACGCGCACCGGATCGCGGTGGACGTCCGCCCGCCGGCTTCTCTCATCTCGGGCGACCGGGACCAGATCCGCCAGATCATCTACAACGTCGCGAAGAACGCGGTCCGCGCGATGCCCGACGGCGGCACGCTCACGGTCGAGGGACGCGAGGACGCCGCGTGGTATAGCATCAAGTTCCGCGACACCGGCCGGGGGATGAGCGTCGAAGAGCTGGCCCGCGTCTTCACGCCCTTTTCCACGGCCTTCGACGGGGGCACCGGGCTCGGCATGGCGATCGTCCGGCGCATCGTCGAGGACCACGGGGGCGCGATCGACGTGGAATCCAGGCCGGGCGAAGGAACGACAGTGACGATACTGCTGCCGCGCGACGCGACCGCCCGCTTGACGGTGGAACGGGCCGCCCCGAGCCCGGAGGCCATCCAGTGAGCGGGCCGCGCCTCCTGATCGTGGACGACGAGAAGTCCCTCCGGGACATGCTCGGCCTGCTCTTCCACAAGCAGGGCTTCGAGGTCCTGACCGCCGCCAACTACACCGAGGGCTTGGCGGCCGCGGTGCGCTCGAACCCGGACGTCATCCTCTGCGACATCAAGATGCCCGACGGCAACGGCCTCGATCTGCTCCAGCGGGTCCGCGACGAGAAGCTCCCGACCCCCGTCATCATGATCACCGCCCATACCTCCACCGAGGACGCCGTCGAGGCGATGAAGCGCGGCGCCGTGGACTACATCTCCAAGCCCTTCAACAACGACGAGCTCGTCCTCGTCGTGCGACGGGCCCTCGGCGAAAAGCAGCTCCAGGACGAGAACCTGTACCTCCGCCAGGAGCTCGCCGGCAAGTACACGTTCGCGAACATCATCGGGCGGGGCAGCCGCATGCAGGAGATCTTCCGCACGATCGAGCGGATCGGCAAGGTTTCCTCCACCGTCCTCCTGACCGGGGAGAGCGGCACCGGCAAGGAGCTGATCGCCCGCGCGATCCACTTCTCCTCGATCCGCAAGGACCGCAAGTTCGTCTCCATCAACTGCGGAGCCCTGCCCGAGACGCTCCTCGAGTCCGAGCTCTTCGGCCACGAACGCGGCGCGTTCACGGGCGCCGTCCGCGAGAAGCGCGGCCTCTTCCAGGAGGCCGACGGCGGGAACGCTCTTTCTCGACGAGATCTCCGAGACGACGCTGACCATGCAGGTCAAGCTGCTCCGGGCGATCCAGGAGAAGGTCATCCGCAAGGTCGGCGGCAACGACGAGGTCTCGGTGGACGTTCGCATCATCGCCGCGACCAACAGGGACCTGACCGACCTCGTCGCGGAAGGCAAGTTCCGCGAGGACCTCTATTACCGGATCAACGTGATTCCGATCCCGCTGCCGCCCCTGCGCTCGCGCACGGAGGACATCGCACCGCTGACCGCCCACTTCATCGCCGCGATCTGCAAGGAACAGAAGATCCCCGAGAAGAAGATCTCGATCGACGCGATGCGTCTGCTCGAGGCCTATCCGTGGCCGGGCAACGTGCGCGAGCTCGAGAACACGCTCGAGCGCACCGTCGCGCTCGAGCCCGGCCCCGTCATCAACGCCTCGAGCCTGCCCGAGGCGATCGTGCTCGGAGTGCGGACGCGGGTGCCGGATTTCGAGAGCCTCCCGGAGGAGGGAATCAACCTGGAGGCCTACCTCGAGACCGTGGGCAAGCGGCTCATGCGCGAGGCGCTGGACCGCTGCGGCGGCGTGCAGACGAAGGCCGCGGAGCTGCTGCACATGTCCTTCCGCTCCTTCCGCTACTACGCCAAGAAGTACAACCTGGTGCACCGGGAGGAGATGTACGACGGGCACGAGGAGGGCCCCGGCGAGGCGAAGGGCACGCCCGCGTGAGCCGGGGCTGCGGCCTCCTCGCCGCGGCGGCCGCGCTCGCCTCGGCGTGCGGAGCGGCCCCGGGCGGCAGTTCGAAGGCCCCGGCCCCGACGCCTACCGCCGTTGCGGAGGCGGGGCCCCGCGCCGAGATGCCCTCGGGCGCCGTCTACCGACTCGAGCTCGCGCGCACGCCCGAAGAACACGCGCTGGGCCTCATGTTCCGCGAGAGCCTGCCCGACCGGGCCGGGATGCTCTTTCTCTTCGACACCGCCGAGCCGCACCACTTCTGGATGAAGAACACGATGATCCCTCTCGACATGATCTGGATGGACGAGTCGGGCAAGGTCCTCTTCATCTCGGCGAACACGCCCCCCTGCAAGGCCGACCCCTGCCTCACCTACGGCCCCGACGGCCCGGCGCGGCAGGTGCTCGAAATCGCGGGCGGCATGGCCGCCAAGGAGAAGGTCAGGGTCGGGGAGCAGCTGAAGCTTCTGGACGTCCCGCGCTAGGCTCGTGTCGTGGCGCGCCCGCAAGCCAGCGACCTGATCCACGGAGGCCGGGGATCTCGACACACCCGCTCGCCGAGAAGACACGAGCAGGGGCGTCAGGCGAATCCACAAAGCGGCCGGCGTACGAGGAACGAGCAACGGCTTGGACACGACGAAAGAATCCTGCCGGATTCGACGCGCATGCGTTCGGGTGCTGGCGTGCTTCGTCTTCGTCTGCGTGTACTTCGTGGGTCTCTATCCGGGCGCGCCGGACGCGAACCAGCGAAGTCATTACCAATTGCTGCGGGCTCTCGGAGAGCGCGGCACGGCGGAGATCGGTCCGGAGCTGCGCGATCTCGGCTCGCACCCCGACGTCGCCACCCACAACGGCCGCCGGTTTTCCAACAAGGGGCCCGGCCTGTCCGTCGCCGCTCTACCCGCATATTTGGTCTTGCGCGGGTTTCTGCCGGCTCCCGCCTCATCGGAGGACTGGCTCGTGTTCTACGGAGCGCGGCTTCTTTCCGTCTCGCTCGTGGTTTCGCTCGCACTCCTGGTGTTCGTCCGTCAGGCTCTTCGAATTGCGCCGCCTCCCCCGCTCCTTCCCCTCTGGCTCTTTGCGCTGCTGTTCGCCACGCCGTTCCAGGTCTACGCTCGATCCTTTTTTTCCCATGGCTTCGTGGCTGCACTCGTGTTCCTCAGCTTCACGCTCACCGTGCACAATGACGACCTGCTCTCGGCGACTGCCGCTGGCTTTCTCGCTGCAGCAGCTGTCGCCACCGAATATCCATTGGCCGTCGTCGCGCTCTGTCTGCTGATCGCGGTGGCCGCACGGGGACCGGGAGTTCGACTGGTGGCGTTCCTTTCCGGTGCCGCGGCACCGACTGCGGCGCTCGTCTGGTATCACGACCACTACTTCGGCAGCATGTTTGCCTTTCCTCCGGCGGCGAGCGAGAGCTATCCGATGCTTGCCGGACGCGGCATCGCGGGCATCACCTGGCCGGCCCCCGCGGCGGCCCTCGGACTCTTCCTGGACCCGGCTCACGGGCTCCTCTACTTCTCTCCGTTCATGATCCTGTGGCCCTTCGTGGCGATCGTGTCTCTGCGCAAGCTCAGAAGCGACCCCTCGCTGCTCGCACCCGCGCTCGGCCCACTGTTGCTTCTGCTCGTCATCGCCGGCTATCTTCCTCCTCACTGGCGCGGGGGCTGGTGCCTCGGGCCGCGATACCTCGTCCCCGGATTCCTTCTCGTATCCTGGCTCTTCGTCGTGCGGATCCCGAAAGGAGGGCGCCCCGTGGTGCAGCTCCTGCTCTTCGCCGCAGTGGTTTACGGCGCAGCCATGATCACCACCTGCGGGTCGACCTTCTGGATGTTTCCGTACGAGTCATGGAATCCGGCGCGAACGATCGCAGTCCACTTTCTCAGATCGGGGATCGTCGAGTACAACCTTGGTGTCGCGGCCGGACTGCCAGCGCTTCTTTCGTTGGCTCCGCCGATTGCGGCATGCGCCATCGCCTTCTTCGCGGCGGCTCAGGGCACCGCCGTTCGAGCGCGCACCCTCGCCGCCGCTACCCTCCTGGGACTTCTGGGATTCGGAATCGTGCTCTCGATCCCGCCTTCACCCGCCGCCGTGACCAACAGCCACCGCGAGGGGCTCGCATCGGTGCTGCTTCCAACGATGCGAGCCGGCTGGCGCTAGGGGGATGGACTTCGCGAAAGAGGTGGTCGAGTCAATCATCGTCGCCCGGAGCGTGCTCCGCGCCTGAGTCTTGCGGCCCTCGCGGGCCCACCGCTCTCCATGGGGCGCGGCCGAGCGGCCCGCGGGAGTCGTATGGTCAGGGCTCGAAGAGAAAGAGACCGTCCCCCATCGTCCCGACGTACACGCGCCCACCGGCGACTTCAGCCGCATTGGCGAGCATCAGCGCGGCGCGGGGGCTCGTGAACGCGCGGCGGCTGCGGCCCTCCTGCCAGAGGAGCGTTCCGTCCACGTCCTGGAGGTTCGAGTATCCGCCCGACGGCTTGTCGGCCGAGGCCTTGATGAAGATGCCGCCCCCGAGCGCCGCCTTCTTGCGCTTCGACCAGCTGCGGCCGTCCCAGTACGCCAGCGCCGAGCCCGAACGGATCTCGACGAGCGGATCCCCGTTGCGGTCGGCCAGCAGGTCCGCCGCCTCGACCGTCCGCAGACCTCCGGGCACGGGGCCGAAGCGCCTCCCGTCGGCCGTCGTGAAGACGCCCTCGGTCGTGACGACGAGCGGCTCCTCGAACGGAGCGCCGTAGGCCACGATCGGAGCCCCCTCGGGCGGTGTCGACGGAGATTCCCAGTGTGCGCCCGCGTCGCGCGAGACCTTGACGCCGGCGGAACTCGCCACGAGGAGCACCGTTTGTCCGCCGGGCCCGCGGAAGGCGGCGAGGGAGGCGGTCGCCGGCAGCGCGTCGAGCGACACCTTCCGGGCCTGCCGCCCCGTCGCTTCCCACACGCCGGTCTCCTCGCCGGCGAAGGCGCGGAAGAAGTACACGCGGCCGGGGTCGTTCGGGTCGGCCACGAGCTCGGCGACGCGGCTTTCGGGCAGGCCGCGCGAGCCGGATCGCAACGTGCGGCCGCCGTCGTCCGAATAGAACACGCCCTCGCCTTCGGTGCCGACGAAGAGCCGGCCCGTGCGCCGGTCGACCTCGAGGGCGGTCACGACGAGCGACTCGCGCGAGACGCGGGCCCACGTCGCGCCGCCGTCGTCCGACCGGTGCAGCCCTCCCACGGTCGCCGCGTACACGACGCCGGGCCGCGTGGGATCCCGTCGGACGCTGTGAGAGCGGCGGTTCGTGAATCCGCTCGTGTAGCGGGTCCAACGATCGCCGCCGTCCCGCGAGCGGTAGACCCAGCCGCACGTCGAGACCCAGACGTCCCTTGTGTCGACCGTGTCGAAGTCCCAGGCGTAGACCGTCGCATCGAGGACCATGCCCTCGGCGATGCGGCTCCAGGAGGCGCCTCCATCCCGCGTGCGGAAGGCCTGGCGCCAGGTGCCGGCATAGAGAGTCCGGCGGTCGGAGGGGTCGAAGGCCAGGGACTCGACCTGCCCGAGCCCGGCGACGCCGTCGCCCGTCCGGCTCCAGGTCCTGCCCCCGTCGGCGGAAAGCCGAACGCCGTCGTCGCCGCCCGCCGCGAGCAGCCGCGGCTCCCCGGGCGCGATCGCGAGCGCGCGAGTCGGCACGGACTTGTTCGACTTGAGCAGGACCGTCCAGGTCGCGCCCCGGTCGTCGCTGCGCACGACGAGGCCGCCGCCGAGCTCGCCGGCGAGCGAGGCCCAGAGCCGGCCCGCAACGGAAGGGTCCGCGACGAGAGACGTTACGTAGTAGCCCGCAAATGCGGGCCCGGGTTTCAGGGGCTCCCAGGTCTCGCCCGAATCGCGCGATTCGTAGAAGTTGCCGCGCGAGGTCCCGCAGTAGAGGACGCCCGACTCGAAAGGATCCAGGGCGAAGGCGCGGACCTCCGCACCCCAGACCGGCAGGCGCCACCAAGCGGCCGCGCCTGCCCCCGCCGCGGCGCCGAAGAGCGCCGTCGCGAGAAGAGGGGCCAGGGCCCGCCGGAACCGCCTTCTTCTGTCCACGTTCACCTACGTATTGTACGGGCTCGGGCGCCCGGTCCGCGCCGCCTGGAGAGCCGGTCGGCTACACTGTCCGCATGGCCAAGATCCGCGTCGCCGTCTTCCCAGCCGCAGGCCTGGGCACGCGCTTCCTGCCGGCCACCAAGGCCCAACCGAAGGAAATGCTGCCCCTGGTGGACCGGCCGCTCATCCAGTACGTCGTGGAGGAAGCCCGGGACGCCGGGATCGAGCGCATCGTCATCGTGACCGGCCGCGGCAAGAACGCCATCGAGGACCATTTCGACACGTCCTTCGAGCTCGAGCGAATGCTCGCCGAGAAGGGCAAGAACGGCCTGCTCGAGCAGGTGCGCGAGGTCTCGGAGATCATCCCGGTGTCCTACGTGCGGCAGAAGCAGGCCCTCGGACTCGGGCACGCCGTGCTCCAGGCCAGGGACCTCGTCGGCGACCAGCCGTTCGCCGTTCTCCTCGGAGACGACATCGTGGACGCCGAGGAGCCCTGCATCGGCCAGATGATGCGGCTCTACGAGCGGCGGGGGAACCCGGTGATCGCGCTCCAGGAGGTTCCGCGCGCCGAGACGCGGCAATACGGCATCGTCGCGGGCGAGAAAATCGAGGACCGCGTCGTGAAGATCACCGACATGGTCGAAAAGCCCTCGCCCGACAGGGCGCCCTCGAACCTCGCGATCATCGGGCGCTATCTCCTGCCCCCGGAGATCTTCACGATCCTCGAGGAGACGCGCTCGGACGTGGGCGGCGAGATCCAGCTGACCAGCGCCCTCAAGGCGCTCCTCGCACGCCGGCCGATCGACGGGTACCTGTTCGAGGGAAAGCGCTACGACGCCGGCGACAAGCTCGGGTTCCTGAAGGCGACGGTCGAGTTCGCACTGAAGCGCAAAGACCTGGGAGGGGCGTTCAGGGAGTATTTGAGAGGGCTGAAGCTGGAGTAGCAGCGTCCGGCCGAGAACGGGATCCCTCGCGCGCCCGGGATGACGGGCGACCGCTTCGCGTCGCCCGTCACTCCTTCGACTTCTTTTTCTTTTCGGCTTTTTCTGGTTTCTTTTCGACTTTCTCGAACTTGCCCGCGGTCTCCGATTTCTCGGCCTTGTCGGCCTTGACCGGACTCTCGGATTTCTCGCCTTCGGACTTCTTCATGCCCGCGGTGCGGTCCGCGCTGGCGTAATCGGTGATGTGGAAACCGCTGCCTTTGAACTGGATGGCGGGGACGGACATGAGCTTCTTCAACTTCTTCTCGCCGCAGTGCGGGCAGGCCCTGAGGGGCCTTTCGTTCATTCCCTGGATGATTTCCGTCTTCTTCCCGCACGCATCGCACGCGTATTCGTAAATCGGCATTTCCGGATCCTAGCAGGGCTCCAACCATAGAATCATCCCGTGATCACGGTTGCCGAGGCGCTCGCGATCGTCCGGCGGGCCTGCGCGCCCGGGCCGATCGAGAAGGTCCCTCTCTCGGACGCGCTCGGCCGCGTCCTCGCGGCCGACGTCCGCACCGACGTGGACTGGCCGCCCTTCGACACGTCGGCCATGGACGGCTACGCCGTTCGCGTCGCCGACGCGCAGGGCGCCCGCGCCCTGGCGGAGCGTTCGGGACCGGTTGCCGCCGGAGACCTGCCGCCGGCGCCGCTCGCCCCGGGTGAAGCCGCCCGCGTGATGACCGGAGCTCCCCTGCCCGCCGGCACCGAGGCCGTCGTCCCGGTCGAAAACGCGAGGCGAGAGAACGGGACTGTCGCGGCGCTCTCGGCGCCGCGGCCCGGCGAGCACGTACGCCGCCGCGGCGAGAGCATCCGCGCCGGCTCGACCCTCGTGGCCCGCGGGCGGCGCCTCGGACCGGCCGACCTCGCGCTGGCCGCACTCGCGGGCGCGGATCCGGTCGAGGTCCATCTGCGGCCCCGGGTGACGATCGCCGTCACGGGAAACGAGCTCGTCCGCTCCTCCGAGAAACCCGGGCCCGGACAGCTGCGCGACTCCAACGGGCCCATGCTCGCCGCGCTTTGCCGCGCCCGCGGAGCGTTGGCCGCCTCCCGCGCCGCCGTGGCCGACGAGGGTGCGGCCGTGCGGGGGCTCTTCACCGCCGCCGGCCGCAGCGAGGACCTGCTCGTGACGAGCGGCGGCGTCTCCGCCGGAGACTTCGATCTGCTTCCAGCCGAGGCGGAGCGCTCCGGCTTCGAAATCCTCTTTCACGGCGTCGCGATGCGCCCGGGTAAGCCGGTCGCCTTCGGCCGGCGCGGGCGGGTGCTCTGGCTGGGGCTGCCCGGCAACCCGGTGTCGACGTCCGTCTGCTTCCGTCTCTTCGGCTGGATGGCGCTGGACGCCCTCGAAGGCGTCGAACGGCCCGGTCCCGCCTTCGTCTCGGCCCGCCTGACGCGCGGCGTCTCGGTCCGCGGCCGGCGCGAGACGTATCGCGACGCGAGCCTCTCCGCCGTCGACGGCGAGCTGCGGGTGGAGCCCCTCGGGAGCCTCGGCAGCCACGACCTCGCGGCCCACGCCCGGTCAAACGCCCTCATCCGCCTCCCGCCGGAGGCCGAGACCCTGGCCGCCGGCGCGATCGTCGAGTGCCTGCCTCTCGGAGGGCTCCCGTGAGTCGCGGGAAGAAGAAGTCCGCCGCGCACGAGGTCCGGCACCACCGGGCGCAGGCGCACGACGGCGTCGAGATCGCCTACACGCTGTGGCGCCGCCCGGCCCGCGAGCTCCTCGTGCTGGCACCGGGTTTCTGGCGGGTCCGGCTGGGTCGCGAGAACCTCTTCCTCGCCAACCATTTTCTGCGGCGCGGGTACGACGTCGTCGCGCTCGATTTCCGGGGCCACGGCGACAGCGGCGGTGGCTACGCCTTCGGGTCGGCGGAGCACCACGACTTCCACGCGGTCATCGAAGAGCTCGTCGGCCCCGGCCGGCTGTACGAGCGCTTCGCGGTGCTCGGACTCTCCATGGGGGGTTCGATCGCCGCGCAGGCGCTCGCCACCCGGCCGGACCTGCCGTGCCGCGCGCTCGCGATGATCTCCTCCCCCGCCGACCTCCGATCCCTGCGTCCCAAGCCCTGGAGGCTCGGCGCGATCCGCCAGGTGCGGCTGCGCCACGCGATCCGCGTTCCGAAGCTCGCCGCGAGGGGACTGCGTGGACGCAAGCCGCGCGCCGACGAAGCCGTCGGCTCGCTCCCGTTCCCGAAGCTCATCGTCACGTCCGAGGGGGACTGGCTCGTGGATCCCTCGCACGGGCGCGCCCTGGCCGAGGCCTCGGCCGAGCCCGTCGAGCTCGTTCACCTCGACCTGCCGGGGTCCCTCCATGCCGACGGGCTCGTCGAGGCCGTTCCGATCCAGCTGCTGCGCGTGCTGGACCGGTGGTTTGCGCTCAACGCGCCGCCTTGAGAACAACGGCCCTAAGTTTCTTGTTAGGCGGAACCGCCGACCCACTCAGCCGCCACTAGAATGCCCCCGTGGTCCCCAGGCGCGTCGCGATCACCGGCCTCGGATGCCTGGCCCCGAACGGAAACGGCCGCGAGGCCTTCGCGCGGGCGCTCGAGCGAGGCGAGAGCGGCATCGGCAGGATCTCCCTCTTCGACCCCGAGGGCCTGCCCGCGACGATCGCGGGCGAGCTGAAGGGCTTCGACCCGGCCGCCCATGTCGAGGCCAAGGACATCCGCCACGTCTCGCGCGCCGTGCCCATGGCGATCGCGGCCTCGGCCGAGGCCTTCTCGGACGCGGGGCTGGATCCGGAGTCCCTATCGCTCGACGAGCGCCGAAAGATCGGCGTCGTGCTCGGCACCGGCGGCGGCCCGATCGAGTTCTCGGAGCGGATGTACCACCTCTACTACACGAACCAGGTCAAGAAGGCCTCGGTGTACGCGATTCCGTCCGGGACCATCGGCACCCTCTCCTCCGAGATCTCGATGCGCTTCGGCCTGCGCGGGGCGTCGCACGTCGTCTCGACGGGCTGCGCCTCCTCGACCGATGCGATCGGCTACGCATTCCGAACGATCAAGTTCGGCGCCGCGGACCTCCTGCTCGCCGGCGGCGTGGACGCGACCGTCGTGCGGGGCATCATGGAGGGCTTCGCCATGATGCGCATCGTCTCGACCGCCTGGGAGCTGGAGCCCGCACGGGCGTCGCGCCCTTTCTCCGCCGACCGGGACGGGTTCGTGCTCGGAGAGGGCTCCTGGATGTTCGTCCTCGAAGATCTCGATCGCGCCCGGGCCCGCGGCGCGCGGGTGTACGCCGAGATCCGAGGTTACGGCACCACCTGCGACGCGTACCACCGCGTGCGCCTCGACGAGAGCGGCGAGGAGCCCGCGCGCGCCATGGCCCTGGCGATGGAAGAGGCGGGAGTCCCGCCTCCGGCCGTCGACTACGTGGCCTACCACGGCACCTCGACCGCGTTGAACGACCGCATCGAGACGCGCGCCGCAAAGCGAGCCTTCGGCGGTGCGGCCGCGAAGCTGCCCGGCTCCTCCGTCAAGTCCATGATCGGCCACCCGCAGGGCGCCTGCGGCGCCGCGGGCGTGGCGGCGACGGTCCTCGGCATGCGCGACGGGTTCCTGCCTCCGACGATCAACCTCGACGCCTCGGACCCCGAGTGCGACCTCGACTACGTCGCCAACGCGGCGCGCCGCGCGCCCATCGAGAACGCCCTCTGCAACTGCATCGGATTCGGCTCGAAGAACAGCGCCCTCGTGGTGTCCCGCGCCCGATGAGCCTCCTCGTTCCGGCCCGGCGGCCGAGCCGCGAGCTCTTGGACGACCCCGGCCTTCCCGCGGCCGAGATGCGCCAGTCGCTCGAGGACATCGACCTCGTCCATCGGCGCTGGGGCGCCTCGCGCGCCCTCGTGCGCCACCTCGCTCCGCGCCTCCGGGAGCTCGGCCGGCCGGCCCACATTCTCGACGTGGGAGCCGGCTCGGGAACGGTTGCCTCGCGCCTGCGTGCCGCCTTCTCGGGCCCTGGCAGCCCGCCCCGCGTCGTGGCGCTCGACCTGCAGTGGCGCCACCTGGCCGCGGGCAGGGCTCTCTGCGCAGGCGCCCCGCCTTCGGCGGTCGCCGCGGACGCCTTCCGCCTTCCGTTTGCGAGCGGCGCCTTCGATTTCGCCGTCTCAACCCTCTTCCTGCACCACTTTTCTCCCGCCGAGAACCGCGAGCTGCTGCGGGAGCTTTCGCGCGTCGCTCGGCAAGGCTTTGCGGTCCTCGATCTGCGCCGCCACATCGTCCCGGAGCTCGCGCTGACGGTCGCGGGACGCGTCTTCTTCCGGACCCACGTCTCGATCCTGGACGGGGTGGCCTCCGTGCGCCAGGCATACACCCCGGCCGAGGCCGAGGACCTCGCCCGTTCGGTTTCGCCGGCCGGACGCGCCGTCGGCGTCTTCCCCTTCGGAATCCTCGTCACGGGCGGACCATGACCGCCCGAGACGCGATCGTCGTCGGAGCCGGGCCCGGCGGATCGGCTGCGGCCGCCACGCTTGCCGCCGGCGGGCGAAGCGTCCTGGTCCTGGAAAAGGACCGATTCCCGCGCCGCAAAGTCTGCGGCGAATTCCTGTCCGGGAGCGCCCGCGAGAGCCTCGCGCGCCTCGACGTGCTCGTCGAGGTCGCCAGCGAAGCCGAGCCGATCGAACGCGGGACCGTGGTCCTGCAGAACGGACGGGCGGTCTCGTTCGAGCTGCCGGCGCGAGGCTTCGGGATCTCGCGGGCTCGACTCGACGGGCTGCTCGCCCGGCGCGCGTCCGCGCTCGGCGCCGAGGTCCGTTTCGGCGCCAGGGTCCTGTCGGTCGAAGTAGAGCCGGGCGGTGAGGCGCGGGTCCGCGCCGCCTGCGGCGGGCGCGAGGAGACTCTCGCCGCGCGAACGATCGTCGGCGCGTGGGGCCGGTGGGACTCGCTCGACCGCGCGCTCAGTCGCCGATTCCTCCTCGGCCGCAGCCCGTTTCTCGGGTGGAGCCGCAACTACGAGGGCGGGACCGGGGACCTTGCGCGCGAGGTCCGCCTCTACCTCTTCCCCGGAGGCTACTGCGGCCTCTCCCGCATCGAGGGGGGTGTCTCACATCTCGCGGGGGTCGTCTCTGACCGGGCCCGCCGCGGGCTCCCGCAGGGCTGGGAGGCGATCCTCGCGCATGCGCGCAGGGCAAATCGCTCCCTCGACCGGGACCTTGCGGGGCTCCGAGAGGGCGCGGACGGCTTCCTCGGCACGGGCCCCGTCTTCTTCACCGAGAAGCCGCCCGCCGAGGCAGGTGTGCTCATGGCCGGCGACGCCGCGGGAGTGATCGACCCCTTTTCGGGAGAAGGCCTGGCCTCGGCCCTCGCGTCGGGCATCCTCGCGGCCGAGACGGTCGAGCGGGGCCTCGCCGGCGTGATTCCAATGACGGAGGTCGCCCCCGCGTATGCGCTCGCCTGGCGCCGCCGCTTTGCCGACCGCCTCGGCTGGGGCGCCGCATTCCGCGGGTTGATGCTCCACCCTGCCGCAGCGGCGTTCGCAGCGCGGCTCGGGGGCGAGCGGCTCGTTCGGCTGGCGCTGGCGCGGATGACGGCCGGGGCGGTGTAGGCGGCATTCGCGGCCGACGAGGGCGGGATCCCTCGGGCCCTGCGGGCCCCTCGGGATGACTCGCCGCTCCGCGGCGAGTCACATGGCGCGGGCGCCGTCGGGAGTGAAGATGACGTCGTCGATTCGCGCGGGCTGGATGTCGAGGTACTCGAGGCGCGTGACCGACTGCGATTTCGGTCCGAGCAGGTCGCGGATCTCCATCTCGGCCACGACGGTCTTGTCCTTGACCTTGCGAAACTTCGTGAAGAGCACTTCGCGCGCCTCCTTGCCGGAGGGCAGGAAGAAGAGCAGCTTGCGCGGCAGCCTCTCGCCTTCGGCGTCGAGCCAGAGCGTGACGCGGGGGTAAGGCGCCTTCGGCGAGATCGCCGCGAGGTCGAGGACGCGGCAGACGCGCCCTCCCACGGTCTCGGTGCCGGGCCTCGCCGTCGCGGTGAAGTCCTCGGAAAAACGCATCCGCGCGACATCGCCGAAGGAGGCGCCGCCCATCAGGCGCTGGTTCGGCGTGATCGGCACGGGGTTCTCGGCGCCGGGCACCAGCAGCCACATCTTCTCGCCGACCGTGAGGGCCTTGCGCCCGTCGTTCTTGCCACCGCGAAAGACGATGAGGGCCCGGTCCCGCCCCTTGACGTAGATGTCGAAGTCGGCGCTCCCGGCGGCCCTGCCGTTGTCCCACTGGCTCGCGCGGGCGGAGATCTTGGCCTCGCCGAAGGCGTTGCGTGAGTCGTCCACGGCTTTGAGCCACTCCTGCACGTCGGCGGCCGACGGCTCCGAGCCGGCCGCGAGCGCCAGGACGAGAAGCGCCGCGCTAAACATGCGTCAGGGCGTCGACGATCGGGACTCGCGACGCCCGCCGGGCCGGAAAGTACGAGGCGATCGCCATCGTCAGAACCATCGCGGCGAGCCCCGCCTCGTACGCGAGGGCATAGAGCTTGACGTTGATCGGCATCCCGTGCGTCGCGCCCGGCGGCGGCGGCAGGATGATTCCGGAGGCGTTCAGGACCGCCCGTACCACGAGTGCGAGCACGGTGCCGGCGACACAGCCCGCCAGAGCGATGACGACGCCCTCGGCCAGGAACAGCTTCAGGATCCCGGAGGGCCGCGTTCCGATGGCGCGCAGCGTCCCGATCTCCCGCGTGCGCTCGGTGACGGCCATGGTCATCACGATCGCCGCCGAGAGGATCACGATGACGACGAGAACCGCGCCCACGAACCCAAAAATCCCGATGTAGAGCAGCTTGACCTGCTCGTAGAACGTCGCGAGTTCGCGCCAGTGCCGCACGACGATCGGGTAGCCGCCGGCCTCGAGAGCCTTCCCTATCCGGGCGGCCGCCCTGTCCTCGTCGGCCCCGGGCTTCAGGAAAATGACGAGCTTCGACACCGTCTCCGAGCTTTGCAGGAGGCGCGAAACCAGGCCGATTCCGGCCGCAACGTAGCGGTCGTTCAGCTCCTTGATGCGGACGTCTCCGAGGCCCTCGACGACCCCGTCGAGCGCGTTGAGCGACCCGTCGGGCGTCGTCGCCATGAGCGTCACGCGGTCCCCGGGCTTGACGTTCAGGCCCGCCGCGAGACCCGTGCCGAGGATCACGCCGTCGCCGCCGTCGCCCGAGAGGTACTTGCCCGACACGATGAGCTCCGGCGCCAGGGTGGCCAGAGCCTCCGGCCCCGGGTCCACGCCGACGCCGAGGAAGGGGACCGATTTCGCGCCCGTCGTCGCAAGGCCCACGAAATCGATCCGCGGCAGCACCGCCGCGACGTCCGGGTCGGCCGCCGCGAGGGACCGGGCGCGCTTCGCGTCCGGCAGGCCGTACTCGAGGGTCGCCTCCTCGGCCTTGCCCACGGCGCGCCGGTCCACGACCTGGAGGTCGCCGACGCTGCGGATGGTGCCCTCCTTGAGCCCCTCGAAGGACTGGGCGATGAAGCCGCCCGCCAGGGCGAACGCGGCGAACCCGAAGGTCACGACCGCGATCATGAGGAAGCTGCGGCGCTTCTGGCGCACGAGGTTGCGCCAGGCGAGGGCGAAGGGGCTCATGCCCTCACGTCCGACTCGACCGCGCCGTCGTGGAGCGTCACGACCCTGCGCGCCCGCGACACGACGAGGGCGTCGTGCGTGGCGAAGAGAAAGGCCACGCCTCGCGAGGCGTTGATCTCCCGCATCAGGTCCAGGATCTCCTCGGCCGTTCGGCTGTCGAGGTTCGCCGTCGGCTCATCGGCGAAGACCACCGACGGCCCGTTGGCCAGGGAGCGCGCGATCGCCACGCGTTGCCGCTGCCCGCCGGAGAGCAGGTCAGGGCGGACCCCGAGCTTGTCGGAGAGGCCGACCGACGCGAGCAGCTCGCGGGACCGGGCCCGGCGCACGTCCGAGGAGAGGCCCGCAAGAGCCATCGGGTAAGCGACGTTTTCCTCCGCCGTCAGCACCGGGATCAGGTTGAACGTCTGGAAGACGAAGCCGAACCGGTCGCGGCGCAAGTCGGAGCGCTCGTCCTCCGAGAGCGCCTCGCCGTCCTTCCCCTCGATCCGAACCGTGCCCGAGTCCGGCCGATCGAGCAGGCCGAGGAGATTCAAGAGCGTCGTCTTTCCCGACCCGCTCGGACCCTTGAGCGCGACGAACTCTCCGGGGGCGATCGCGAGCGAGACGCCCCGCACGGCGGGCACGACGGAGGCGCCCATGCGGTATGAGCGCGAGAGGCCGGAGGCCTCGACGAGCGCGGCCTGAGAGCTCGGATTCACGCGCCGGAGTTTAGCTTGGCTTTGCTAGGAGGCAACCGCCGTCTGCGCCGCAGCAGCCTGGCGTCGGGCCCCGGGCCACCGATGGTCACACGGCTCGCGCCGCGGCCGCACGCGACACAGCGAATTCAGCCCCTGCTGATCCACCGCTCGAGGACTCGGCCTTCGACATCCGGAGTCAGCTCGTCCGTCCACCTGAAGTCAGGACCCGCCGGGCCGAACGACCACAGGTAATCCGCTGCCGTTTCCGAAAACGGACGCTGAGTCCAGCCAGCCTCGAACGCCTTCTGGCTGCTGATTTGAAAGAACCCCACTCGCTCCGGTTCCGGATGCCAGAACGGAAAGCTGCCCAGGTATGAGGGAATCGTCGGGGAGTTGAACGGCGCGGGATCGAGGCCCTGTTGATGCAGGAAGTCTCGAGGAATCCAGACGAACTCGGCGCGAGAGCGGGTTGCCAGGTTGCAGCGTTCCACGAATTGCCGGAACGTCATGGGGATGCCCGGTGAGGTTGAACGCCCCGTGCAACGACCGCTCGATCGCCAGGACGAGGAACTGGGCCACATCCTTCACGTCGACGATCTGGACGTGGTCGTCGCCGCTACCCGGACCGATGTGGCGGCCCCCACGCTGGGAGCGACGCAGCCACGCCAAGAGATCTGGCGTGTCGTCCCGGTCTCCCTTGATCGGCCCCGGGCGCACGACCGTGAGCCTCTCGCCAACGAGCGTCTGCAGGCGCCTCTCGCTCTCGGCCTTGCCACGATCATAGGGACGGATCGCGGGGTCCCATGGATTGAGGGGCGCCTCTTCGGTGAGGTTGGGCCTGGAAAACCCCCGCGGGACGTAGGTGGCGATGGACGAGACATAGAGGTAATGCGCGGCCTGGTCCCTCAGGCGCAGGGCGGCTGATGCCGCGAGGGACGGATCGGACGGCCAGACGTCGATGACCGCGTCCCAGCGACGGGACCCGACGGTGGCCCAGTTCTCTTCCGAGGCTGTGGGACTCCGAAGCCCCCGCAGCTTTTCGAGGTTCGGGAAGAGTTCCGGGTTGGTGATCCCACGATTGAACAACGTGACCGTGTGCCCGGCGATCACGGCGGCCCGGACCACTGCGGGTCCCAGGAAGCTGGTGCCGCCGAGAATCAGGATCCTCCTGGGTGTCGGACCCGAGTCTGCGCCGCGTGCGCCAGGTATACGCAGGAGGGACAGGCTCGAGGCGGCCACGGCGCTCTTAATGAATCGTCTGCGATTCACGCAACCCCCAACCGTAAGACTGTTACGAAATGCCAACGCTCCTGGTTCTGGCGAGACACGGCGACTGATCGAAGCCGAGCCCATCAGCGAGGACGAGCCCGGGCCGGCGTGGATCCAGGCAGGGGGCCCGGCCCGTACGGACCTCGCGGCAGATCGCCGCAGCTGCTTGGCGGAAGCGTGTGGGAGTCGAACCGACGTTCAACGAGCGAAGCGACAGGTGTAGCATCCGAGTATTCTCTGCGGAGGTGCTGCCGATGGCTACTCGGGAGACGACTCTTCGCCCGCCTGCAGCCGGCCGGCATAGCTGACGTCGCCATGAATCATCGCAGCCTGTTCCTCAACCTGACCTACCGCGGCCGTGTGAGATCCCTCCGGCGGGATTATCACGTCCTGGAGGGGTCGGATCATTACGTACTTCTTTCGCCGGGCCAGGCGGCCGGCGGTAACTACTCGGTTGTCACGAAGGCTACGGTTGCTTACCTGCTGAAGCGGGTTGGTGGCAGAAGGTCTGTTAGCTCGACAGATGTTTGGGCGGCCTGTAAACGGTCGAAGCTGCTATCCGACCGCTTTTCGGTGCTCCATGCGTTGTATGTCTTGGTGGCAATCAAGGCCGCAAAGATCGTCAAGTTCGGCAGGCCCCTCTTCTTCCATGTGCGCAAAACGGCCGCATAACCCGCGGGTGTCGGCTCGGTTCTCGGCACGGTCGTCCGGTCTGAAGCGATGGGGGGTGCCGTGACGACCCGGCGAACCTTTGTCATCTCTTCGAGGTTGACCGCTTGCGGTGCCGTCCTCCTCGCCTTGACCCTGGTTGCGAGGGCTTGGCCGATTTCCGGCCAGCAGGTCAAGCGATCTTCTGGGGGCGGCAGGATGTCGGGCGATGCCGCCGCCCTTGCGGCACGAAAGCGGTTCCTGGACATGTTCGCTCGGGCATACTTTCCCGGACGAACAGGCCAACTCCTGATTGTGCCACGTGAAGGCGACGTCATCACCCGGCCTGACCCGGACGTGGCGTACATGCACGGTTCGCCATGGGCGTATGACGTCTCGATTCCGCTCATGTTTGTGGGCCCTGCAGTGAGAGCGGGAACGTACTCGATGTCGGCGGTGCAGCAGGACGTCGCGCCAACGCTTGCGGCCGCGCTGGGTGTGCTGATGCCACCGACCGCGACAGGTCGTGTATTGCCGGTTTTGCGCCCTGACTTCCCTCGGCCGCGTGTCGTCTTCGTCCTCGTTCTGGATGGTATGCGGCGCGACTACTTCGATCGGTACGCCGATGTGATGCCGACGCTCTCCGCGCTGCGCCGGCGCTCCGCGTGGTTCAACGAGGCGCACGTCAACGTACTGCCCACGAACACCGCTGTTGGACATTCGACGATTGCGACGGGCACCGATCCTCGTATCCACGGCGTGACGGTCAACAGTATTGTTGACCGCTTCCAGCGCCGGCGCCAAGACCTGTTCGCCGGGATGATGCCGCAGGTTCTGATGGCGCTGACCCTTGCAGACGTATGGCAGTTCGCGACGGCGGGCCGCGCGATCGTCTTGGCGCAGGGCAGCATCGACCGAGCGGCGACGCCGCTCGCCGGCCATGGCGCGTGTCAGCCGAATGGCGCGCCGGTCGTGCTCGTCAGCTACGATGAGCAGACGGGTGCCTGGCACTCGAACTCCGACTGTTTCCGGCTGCCTGACTATTTGAGGGATCGGAATGCGAGCACACTGTGGTCGGCGAAGAACGAGTGGCTGGATCACAGAATCGATTCGCCTGCGGCGGTGCGTCGGTCGGCGCTCTTCCCCGCCTTCGAAGCCGACGCGATGACCGCGATGATCGGGCGCGAGCCGCTGGGCGAAGACGGCGTCGCAGACCTTGTTCTGCTGAACTATAAAGGAGCGGATTTCGTTGGGCATCGTTACGGGCCGGATTCGAACGAGCTGCGCCTCACACTCGGCGAAATGGACCGCAATCTGGCGCGAATCCTGGACACGCTCGAGGCCAAGATCGGAAAGGACTATCTGCTGGCGGTCACCGCTGACCATGGCATGCCCTCCGCGGCGCCGGAGCGCCGGCACTATGCCCCCGCGGTGGTAGACCTGCTGCACCAGACGTTTGATCCGCAGGCGAAGCAGCTCGTTACAGCCTACGAACCGGAAAACGCGCAGATGTTCGTGGACGAGGACCGGATGTTGCATCTCGGCCTGACCTTGGACGACCTGGCTCGTTTCCTCGAAGCGCAGCCGTTTGTTTTCGCGGTCTTCACCCACGATGACGTGCAGCGCGCGGCTGACGCGTTACCGCGCCTGTAGCCCGGGCGGAGGCGTTCTGGCGTCACGGATCAGTCGACAACCGTTTCGCGGAACAGCACAATTCTCTTCTCAGTTCCCTTAGCTTTAAACATTGCCGTATCGGCATTTTTGAAAAGGGTGTCAGCCGTTTCTCCATCTGCGGGATAGATGGCAATACCGATACTGGCTCTCATGGAAAGAACAATCCCACCAAACTCGCAGGCCTCGGCAATCCGATTAACCATCTTCTCTGCCAGGCGAGTCACATCGGCTTCTTGCTTGACTTCCAATAATAGGCACACAAACTCGTCGCCTCCCCAGCGACTGACCGTGTCTTCGTCGCGGAGAAAGGACTGTAAACGGTTTGCCATCATGAGCAGCACCTTGTCTCCCAAACCATGACCATAAGAGTCGTTAACGCTCTTGAAGTTGTCGATGTCAATAAACAGGACGGCGAGCCCCCAACCATGCCGTTTTGCCTGTCTCAACCCCCGGTCGAGATCCTGTTCAAATGACACACGATTCGGAAGGCCTGTGAGTGCATCCTGAAGCGAAGATTTTCGTGTTTCTTTCTCTTTGGCCTGGGACTTCGACAGATCGGCGCGCACTTCGGCCAGATCGGTCTTCGTGTCGGCGAGTTCGGTTTCGATGACCACTCGTTCAGTCACCTCTTTGGCAAGTTCGATGTTAGCCTGATGCAAATCGTCTGCGGCTCCCGCCACTTTGCGCTCGACATCTTCGTTCTGACTGATAGCCGCTTCGATGGTCCGGACAGGGATATTGTCTTCTACCCCTTGCTGTAGAACTTCATTTATCGAGGTGAGGTCGGTTGCAGCGTGCTTGACCTGTTTTCTGATTTGTTTATTCTTGTTAAGCACACGTGTAAGCGAAACACTCTTGGCGGGCACGGGTTTTTCAGAGTCTGGCGATTTTGATTTCATAAGTATTCTCTATTGTATAGAGCGGGCTAGCTCGCGCTTAGGCTGCATCGCAATCGTCGACCCTTGACCGGAGAAGGTGGATGACCCGGGCATAGAGCACCTCGGGTAGCCGGTACGACTCTATATCTCGTCGGGGGCGCCTTCGCGCGGCCCGACTTGGCAGGGACTCCGGCGCCTCGCCTTCGCCGCGGCCCGTACACCCTGAGGAGCCGCGAAGCGTAGCTGTTCCGTAGCTGTTCTCTCGACTCCTACGGGTGTCAGGCGGTATCAGCGATCTGAAGAAACCCGCCACGCAGAGTCTCGACATCTCTGCATCCGAATTCGCGGACGAAAATTGCGGGCGAATTCTGGAGACAAGCGGGGAAAAACCGAAATCAGGAAAGCCTTGAAAACATTGGCTCCCCTATCCTCGGTTGAGATAGGTTGGCGGAAGCGTGTGGGAGTCGAACCCACCCGTCCCGGCGCGAGGCCGCGACGCCGACGGATTTGAAGTCCGCGAGGGTCACCGGACCCCGTGCGCTTCCGGGCGGATTATGACCCGAATCCTCCGCCGGTCCAGGGGTTTACCGGTCTTCGCACCTCGTGCTATCCTTCGCGCCCTCTTCGCGTGGGGCTGTAGCTCAGTTTGGGAGAGCGCCTGAATGGCATTCAGGAGGTCGACGGTTCGATCCCGTTCAGCTCCACCAACAACCCCTGTTCCGTTCCCACGTGCTTCTCGCGGGTGCCCCTGCCAGCACCAGTAACGGGCGCAACGGCGCGCACGCAACCCCAGCCATCGCGGCGCCCGCCAGCGGCGTCCTTCCGAGACTGTTCCGGTGCCACGCCGGGAGGCACGACGAAGCTCGAGAAAGAGCGCTCAGTCCTCGACGAAGGGGTTGTGGCGGATGACCCGGTGGTTTCCGTTTTTCTGCACGATCGACCGCAGAGTCGCGGCGACCTCCGTCCGCAAGCGGGAAGAGTCGTACCTGTTCGGCGCAAAGGACCAGGTCCGTCAGCGACACGACCCCCTCGAGAAGGCCTTCGGCGTTGACGACGGGCAGGTGCCGAATGCGCCGTTCCCGCATGATCTTTATGGCGCCCAGCAGTGTCGTCGGCGGCGTGGCAAGTGGCGGGCGGGCGCTCATGGCCTCCCGAACGAGGATCTCTCGCAGCGAACGGTCATCCGAGGTTCACGCAGACTGCTTGACCCAACTCGTACCAACTTGTCCCGCCTCGACGGCCGTGTTTTCATTTTCCAACATATGGCCGGGACGATGTGGGACGAGGGGGGACGCTTGGAATCGCCTGAATGGCATTCAGGAGGTCGACGGTTCGATCCCGTTCAGCTCCACCAATTCCCCTTCCAATTTGCGAAAAGCTAGGGTCGAACCGTCGATTCGCGGGCCAAGGCGCTCTCTCCTCGGAAACCGTTCTCCCGCATTATGCGGGGCACCACGACATGCGGCCCCAGATAGCGTGCTACTCGGTCGTCTTTCCGGCGAAGTGCTCCTTCGACGCCACGGCCTCGGCCTTGGTGGCATGCACCGTGCCATCCGCGTGCTCGGGCGGCCCGTACAACGTGTACAGCTTCAGCGGCTTGTCGCCCGTATTCTTGACGTTGTGCCGGGCGCCGGCGGGAACCAGGATCGCCGAGTCGCCCTCGATCTTCGACGTCCGGCCGTCGATCGAGACTTCCCCTTTGCCCTTCTCGATCCGGAAGAACTGGTCGCGATCCGGGTGGACCTCTTCGCCAATGTCCTCGCCCGGCGCGAGGGACATCAGAACCAACTGCAGGTTCTTGCCCGTGTACAGCACGCGGCGGAAATCCGAGTTGTGCTCGGTCATGTCTTCGATGTCGTCAACGAAACCTCTCATGGCAGTCTCCTTTCGTTCAAACCAAATGACAGGCTCACGATAGGTCTCCGCGCCCAAAAGCGCGTGATCCGAGTGGATCAATTTGACAGCCCTTTTCAGCTCGGCTGTCCTCGACGGCGACAAGAAGACAGCCACAGGTGACGATCGAGGACAGCGAGGCGTCGCCGTTCGATTCCTTCCGCTCCAGCCGCCGGACCGGTCCGCATCAGCCGGACGCCTGGCCGATCTCTTCCTGCCCGACCAGATTGAACCCCAGCCGGATCGCAGCTCGGGCGGCGCGAACGCTTTCGCCGGAGGCCAGGTGCGAGTGATCTCCGAGCGGCTGCGCCTGATCCGCGAGCGACAGCGATCGCCAGGCGTCCCTCCAGGCGCGCCGCCGATAGGACTCGCGGCCGGTTTCAAGCTGGCGACTGACGTCGCTCACGGTCGGGGCGCGAACACTCAGAGGAACTTCACCAGCGCGGCGGTGGTATCCCCGGGCCGCTCCTCCAGGACCCAGTGCCCGGTGTCCTTGAGCACGACGACGGTCACGTCCGACGCGACGAGCTTCGCCTGCTCGCCGAGCACCTCCCCGAGAGACTTCTCACCGCCGATCGTGAGCACCGGGATCGCCAGCTTCGTCATCGAGAGCCGGGCGAAATCCTTCGCCGTCTGCGGGAACGAGACGAAGTAGGCAAAGCCCGCCCGCATGCGCCCCGGCCGGGAGTACGCGGCCGTGTAGGCTCTACGGTCCGCCTCCGGGATGGAATGGTTCTTGTCCGCGGCGAAGTCGTTCCAGAAGTGCTCGAAGTAGGTGCGCTCGCGCCCCTCGACGAGCTTCTCGGGGGTCGGACCGTAGAATCGGAAGTGCCAGATGCCCGGGTTGTCGTAGACGGGCTCCCACCCGGCCACTCCGGGCAGAAAGGCGTCCATCAGAACGAGCTTCTCGACTTCCGACGGGAACTCGGCGGCGTAGGCATAGGCCACCATCAGGCCGATGTCGTGCCCGACTACCCTCGCCTTCTCGACCCCGAGGGAGCGGGCGAGCGCGTGGATCCGGGTCGCGGCCGCCTTCATGTCCAGACCTTCCGCCGGGATGCCGGAGTCGCCGATGCCCGGCAGGTCCGGCGCGATCACCGTGAAGCGCTCGGCCAGCAACGGAATGATCGGGCGCCACATGCGCGAGGTCTCGGCGTAGCCGTGCAGCAGAATCAGCGACGGTCCGTGCCCCGCGGTCAGGTACGACAGCTTCAAGCCCTCGACATTCCCGGTGCGGGAAACGATGCCCCTCTCCCCCGTTTCCGCGAGGGCCTTCGCCCGAAAGCCGACACAGAGCAGGATCAGCGCCGAGGCAAGAAAACGAGCGCGCTTCATACGAACTCCTCCGTACGTCCGATCAAGTCGGACATCCTCAGCCCTTCAGGAACGCCAGCAGGTCGGCGTTGATCTGGTCCTTATGCGTCGAGCACATGCCGTGCGGCAGGCCCGGATAGACCTTCAGCGTCGAGCCCTTGACGAGCTTGGAGGACATGAGCGCCGAGGCGCCGATGGGTACGATCTGATCGTCGTCGCCATGCAGGATCAGCGTCGGCACGTCGAACCTCTTCAGGTCCTCCGTCATGTCCGTCTCGGAGAACGCTTTGATGCAGAAGTATGCCGCCGGAAAGCCGGCCATCATTCCCTGCAGCCAGAACGAATCCCGGATCCCCTGCGAGACCTTCGCCCCAGGCCGGTTGAAGCCGTAGAAGGGCATGGTGAGGTCCTTGAAGAACTGCGACCGGTCCGCGACCACACCGGCGCGGATCTGGTCGAACGCTTCCATCGGCAAGCCCCCGGGATTGGCGGCCGTTTTGAGCATCAGCGGCGGGACCGCCCCGATGAGCACCGCCCTGGCCACGCGCTTCGTGCCGTGTCGGCCGATGTAGCGGGCGACCTCGCCGCCTCCGGTCGAGTGGCCGACGTGGACCACGTCCTGGAGGTCGAGTTTCTCGACGAGCTCAGCGAGGTCGTCGGCGTAGGTGTCCATGTCGTTGCCGTGCCAGGGC
The DNA here is from genome assembly GCA_963724465.1 of uncultured Acidobacteriota bacterium. Classification (GTDB taxonomy): domain Bacteria; phylum Acidobacteriota; class Thermoanaerobaculia; order UBA5066; family Gp7-AA6; genus DAHUXD01. Next base: position 61,387 of record CAVRUT010000004.1, read on the forward strand.
TGGCTCGAGCGGCCGTGGCCGCGGCGGTCGTGGGCGATGCAGCGATACCCGCGGGAAGCCAGGAAGAACATCTGGTCTTCGAAGGCATCCCCGGAGAGGGGCCAGCCGTGGCTGAAGACGACGGGCTGTCCCGTCCCCCAGTCCCTGTAGTAGATCTGCGTGCCGTCCTTCGTCGTGATCGTGCTCATCGTGCCTCCCTCCGGACCGGCGGACGCCGCCGTGTTCCGTTTCTTCTATCACGCACCGCGCGACATGGGGCGGCGCCGGGAACTTCTGAGAACCCGCTTCGTAAGGATCGTGTGAACGCGGAGGGTCGAATGCGCCAGGTCCGTCCCGGCCGTCTTTCCCGCTTTCTCCTCGGTCTGACGCTCCTGACCGGCGTCGCCCTCGGCTCGCCGGCGGCGAGCCCTCGACCGATCGCATTCCTCCACGCCAACGTCGTGCCGATGGACGAGGAGCGCGTACTGCGCGATCAGACCGTCGTGGTCTCGGGCAGCCGGATCGCCGCGATCGGACCCTCCGCGACGACGTCCGTTCCGAAGGGAGCGCGGATCGTGGACGCCAGAGGCGCGTACCTGGCGCCGGGCCTGGCCGACATGCACGTCCACGTCTACGTCCCGCAGGAGCTGACCCTTTACGCCGTCAACGGGGTCACGACGGTGTTCAACCTGAACGGCCGCCCCGCGTACCTCGACTGGAGACGGCGGATCGCCGCCGGCGACCTTCTCGGGCCCACGATCTACACGACCGGGCCCAGTGTTCGACCATCCGCGCACGCCGGCGGAGGCGGTCGCGGAGGTCGACCGCCAGGCCGCCGGGGGCTACGACGCGGTCAAGATCTACAACCAGGTCAGCGCCGCGGAATACCCGGCCCTGACGGCCGAGGCGAAGAAGAAGAACCTCGTCCTCGTCGGCCACGTCCCGCGCGATCCCGGCTTCGCGGCCACGCTCGCGGCCGGGCAGTCCATCGCGCACGCCGAGGAGTACGTCTACACCTTCTTCAACGACGACCCCGACCCGAAGAACGAGGTCGTGCACCCGCTCGACACGCTGAAGATCCCGAAGGCCGTCGCGATGAGCCGCGAAGCCGGGATCTCGGTCATCCCGACGCTCGTCGCCTTTCACAACATCGTGCGCCAGGCGACCGCCGTCAACGCCTACCTGAAGGACCCGAACCTCGCGTACCTGGCGCCGTACATGCGCGCCCAGCTCGAGCCCGATCGCAACACGTACGCCACGCGCTGGCCGCCCGAGCGTCTGCCCGGGCTTGCGGTGAGCTACGAGTTCCAGCGGCAGCTCGTCAAGGCGCTCCACGACGGCGGCGTGCCCATCCTCGCCGGCACGGACGCGTCCTGGCTGGGTGTGCCCGGCTTCAGCCTGATCGAGGAGATCGAGAACTTCCAGGACCTCGGTTTCACGCCCTACGCGGCGCTCAAGACCGCGACCGCGGATGCGGCGAAGCTGCTGCGCCAGGAGAACGAGTTCGGCACGATCGCCGTCGGCCGGCGGGCCGACCTGATCCTCACCCGAAACAACCCTCTCGAGGACGTGCGCAACGTCCGGGGGATGGTCGGCGTGATGGCCAACGGACGATGGATCCCCGACTCGGAGCGGCGAAGCCTGCTCGCCTCCCTCCCCGGCTCCTACCGCGACGAGCTCGCCCGTTTGATCCGGGAGGCGGAGACCGGCATCGAGGCTCTCGACGCGGAACTCGCGACCAACGACCCGCTCGGAGTCGTCTCGTCGGCCGTACTGACGGGCCTCGCTTCGAGCCGCGGCCCGCAGGAGACCGCGCAGGCGCTACGTCGCCTCCACCGGGCCAACCCGCAGTCTCATCTCACGTCCGAGGAAACGCTCAACCAGCTCGGATACGACCTCCTTGGCCAGAAGCAGAACGACGCGTCGATCGAGGTCTTCCGGCTGAACACGGAGTTCTACCCTCGGTCCGGAAACACCTACGACAGCCTCGCCGAGACGTACCTCCGCCTGGGCAACGAGGCGCTGGCCAGACGGCTCTACGCCAGGGCGCTCGAGGTAGAGCCCGACTACCCGAACGCGAAGGCCGCCCGTCAGATCGTCGAAGGCAAGCGCGACTGACAAAAATTCCGACGCCCGGGAAGCGGGGACCCTCGGGTCAGGCCTTCCGGCCAGCCTTCGCGGCCGCGGCGACGCCCTCGCGCACCCGCTCCGGAGTCAGGGGCAGGCGCAGGATCCGCGCCCCGGTCGCGTCGAAGACGGCGTTGGCGATCACGGCTCCCGTCGCGACGATCGCGGGCTCCCCGCCTCCCTGCGGGGCGAGCTCGTCGTTCTTCACGAGCACCGTCTCGATGCGAGGCATCCACGAAAAGCGCGGGATGCGGTACGTCTTGAAATTGCGGTCCAGGATGTCCCCGCCGCGAAAGCGCAGCTCCTCGGCAAACGTGTAGCCGAGGCCCATCGAGATCGAGCCTTCCATCTGCATCTTCGCGCCTTCGGGATTGACCACGATCCCCATGTCCTGGGCGCAGACGATCCGATCCACGCGCACGGTCCCGTCGGCCGGATCCACGCGGACTTGCGCAATGAGGGCGTCGTAAGAGCCGGCGTCCACGCTGCAGGCCACCCCGCGCCCCATGCCGCTCGGTCCCGCACCACTCTTCCAGCCGAACGCCTCGGCGGCCGCTTGCAGCACCCTTCGCATCCGCGGATCCGTGAGGTGACGAAGGCGAAACTCGAGGGGATCCACGCCCGCCGCAGAGGCCATGACGTCGATCTGGGATTCCATCGCGAACGCGTTCATGTTGGCGCCGGGGGCCCGCCAGGGCCCCGTGGCAAACGGGTGCAGGCTCGGGCCGGTCCCGTCGCCGTAGGACATTCGGCCCGACGACCGAAGGCGGAGGTTGGGGATGTCGTAGGTCGGCATCGCGCCGCGTTCCCCGGCGGCGTGGACCGTGGCGTCCCAGAGAGAGATTCTTCCCTTCGCGTCGAGGGCCGAGACGATCTCGACGACCGCGGCCGGGTCGAACCGGTCGTAGAAAAACTCCTCCTCGCGCGTCCAGGCGACCTGGACCGGCTTTCCGACGATCCGGGCCAGCCGCGCGGCCTCGAGGGCCTGCCGGTCTGCGCTCTTGCCTCCGAATCCCCCGCCGACGAACGGAGTGATGACGCGAACGTTCTTCGACTCGAGGCCGACCGCCTGGGCGATCCGGTCGCGCGTCGGAAAAGGAGTCTGGGTCGAGGCCCACACCGTGAGCCTTCCCTCTCGCGGCTCGGCGACCGCGGCATGAGGCTCCATCGGGGCGTGTGCGACGTAGCCCTTGCGGTAGGCCGTCTCGAAGACCCGCGACGCGGCGGGGCGGGCGGCGGCGACGTCGCCACGCGTTTCCTTGACCTCCGGAGTGCCTCCCGCCTTCACGAGGTGCTCGAAGATGGTCTCCGTGTCCACGGTGGCATCGGGCACCTGCCACTCTGCGCGCACGCTCGCCAGCGCCTCGGCCGCAGCCTCGGGATCGGCGTGCAGGACGGCGACGAGATCGTCGCGCTGGACGACCGTCACGCCCTCGCGCTTCTCGGCGGCGGAGACGTCGAGCTTTCCGAGCTTCGCCCCATGCGCGGGCGGACGCAGGATTCGGGCGTGGAGCATTCCCTCCGGCCGGACGTCGCCCGAATACTTCGCGCCTCCCGTGACCTTGTCGGGTGCGTCGATCCGGCGCGGGGACGTTCCCATCACCTGGAACTGCCCGACGGCGCGCAGGACGGCCTTCTCGCCGACCACGCGAGCGATGCGCTTGCCGTCGGCGAGCTCGCCGTAGGTCACGCGGCGCGACGCCTGCCCGACCACGGAGACGACGCCGTTCTCGACGGCAAGCTTCTCCGGAGGCGCGCCGAGCTTTCTCGAGGCGAGCCCGACCAGAACGAGCCGGGCCTCCGCCGCAGCCGCGCGCAGGGCCGGCCCGAACATGCGGGTCGTCAGGGATCCGAAGGTCCCCCGGTCGAACGGGCAGCGGTCGGTGTCGCCGAGAACCATGTCGATCGACCCGAGGGACACGCCGAGCTCCTCGGCCACCATCTGCGCCTGGGAGGTCATGACGCCCTGGCCCATCTCGATCTTCCCCGAGAAGACCGTCACGCGACCATCCCTGCCGATGAGCAGGTACGCGTTGAAGTCCTCGGGATAGCCGCTCCGGCTCTCCTGCGAGAACAGCGCCGACGGGCCGAGGCTGACGAAGACGGCGATGCCGCCGCCGGTCAGCCGGAAAAAACTCCGCCGGTCGATCCGAACCGCGCCACTCATGACTTGCCCTTCCCGGAGCCGGCCACCGCCTCGATTGCCGCCACGATTCTCTGGTGCGCGCCGCAGCGGCAGAGGTTGCCCTCCATGCCTTTGACGATGTCCGCGCGCGAGGCGTGCGGCTCGCGAGAAAGCAGTGCGCACGCCGTCAGGATCATCCCGGGCGTGCAGTAGCCGCACTGGAAGCCACCGTGCTCGAGAAAGGCCTGTTGGAGCGGATGGAGCTTCCCGTCGCGGGCGAGGCCCTCGATCGTCACGACCTCCCGGCCTTCGACGAGCTTGACCGGTGTCTGGCAGGCGAGGACGGCCCCGCCGTCCACCAGCACCGTGCACGAGCCGCACTCGCCGATGCCGCAGCCGTACTTGGTGCCCGTCAGATCGAGGTCGGCGCGGAGCACCCAGAGCAAAAGGCGCTCGCCGTCCGCCTGGACGGTGGCCGACTTTCCGTTGAGCCGGAACCGGACGGCCGATTTCATCATTGCCCCCTTTCGAGAGCCCCGAAGGACTCCATCATATTCCCGGAGAAGCGCCTCGGCCCCCGGACGGGACGAAATCCCCTCTCCGCGCAAGGGTTAAGGGACGCTAAAAGCCGGCTATTGCGCCCGAGGCTTCAATAGGCTCGCGACGTGGCTGTAGTCAAGGAGGAAATCCCATGAACCGCACACACCCTTTCGCGCTTCTGCGTCGCGCCGGCCTGGCGGCCGGCCTTCTCGCCTTTCTTCTGCTCGACGCCGCCGCCGTCGCGGCGACCCGGACCGTCGAGGTCGGCCAGGGCGGCGGTCTCTCGTTCCGGGACGAGGAAAGCCACACGAGCACGTCGACCATCCACGTCGGAGACACCGTGACGTGGGTCTGGGACAGCGGATTCCACTCGACGACCTCGGGCAGCTGCGGGGGCAGCTGCACCCCGGACGGCCAGTGGAGCTCCGGCGACCACTCGGGGCCCTTTTCGTTCTCGCACACATTCAACGCGGCCGGCTCGTTCCCGTACTTCTGTTCGGTGCACGGCGCCGTCATGCAGGGCACGGTCGTGGTCCAGTCGGCCGGGACCGCGCCGACGGCGAGCTTCACGTTCTCGCCCTCCGGCGTTCCTGTCATGGGCACGCCCGTCCAGTTCACCGACGCCTCGACGGGATCCCCGACTTCCTGGGCCTGGAACTTCGGCGACCCGGCGTCGGGAACGAGCAACGTCTCGGCGCTCCAGAACCCGTCGCACGTGTTCCAGGCGGCGGGCACGTACACGGTCTCGCTGCAGGCCTCGAACGCGAGCGGCTCGAACACCGCCACCAAGTCGGTCACCGTCTCGGCGGGAGGCGGAGTGCCCTGCGTCCAGAACGACGAAACCCTGTGCCTCAACAACGGGCGCTTCGCGGTGACGGCCGAGTGGACGAAGGCGGATACCACGTCCGGCCACGGAACCGGCGTGAGGCTGACGGGTGATTCGGGCTACTTCTGGTTCTTCGACGCGGCCAACATCGAGGTCGTCATCAAGGTCCTGGACGGCTGCGGGATCAACGGCGCCCACTGGGTCTTCGCGGCGGGCCTGACGAACGTGAAGGTGGAGCTTAAGGTCGTGGACACGCAGACGGGCATCGTCTACACGAAGGAGAACCCGCTCAACACGGCGTTCGCCCCGATCCAGGACACCAGCGCATTCCCGTCTTCCTGTCCGTAAGGGGGATTTCAAAGGGGCTTCGGATATCGGAACTTTCAAGGAGCGACTCATGACACGGCATCGACGGCGGCACGTTTCTCTGATGGCGGGGCTCGCGGCCCTGACGGCGTTTCTTCTGCTCTCAGGCCGGGCGTCGGCGGCGACGCGGACGGTCCACGTCGGGCGGGGGGGGACGGCTTTTGTGGACGACGTCAGCGGGACAAACGTATCGACGATCAACGTGGGAGACACGGTGACGTGGGTCTGGGAGGGAGGCATGCAACACAGCGTCAGCTCCGGGACCTGCACCGGTGGCGGCGGTGGCGGCGGTGGCGGCGGAGGCTACGTCTACGGGGGCGGAAATGGCGGCGGAAGCTGCACCGAGAGCGCCGAGTGGCAGGAGTCGGCGCTCCACGGCTCGGGCTACACCTTCTCGCACACCTTTCTGACGCCCGGCACCGTCGACTACTTCTGCGAGATGCACCAGAGCGCGATGACCGGCAAGGTCGTCGTGCAGCCCGCCGTCGCAGGCACCTGCACGGCCGGTCAGCACACCCTGTGCCTGAACGCCGGCCGTTTCTCCGTGACCGCGCACTGGCAGAAGCCGGACGGTTCGCAGGGCGACGGCACCGCGGTGTCGCTGACGGGCGATTCGGGCTACTTCTGGTTCTTCGACCCCGCCAACATCGAGGCCGTCACCAAGGTCCTGAACGGCTGCGCGATCAGCAACAGCTACTGGGTCTTCGCCGCGGGACTGACGAACGTCGCGGTGCACTTGACGGTCACGGACACGAAGACGGGCGCCGTCTACACGAGGGACAACGCACAAGGCGCGGCGTTCGAACCGATCCAGGATACCGGCGCCTTCCCCGCCTCCTGTCCGTAAGCACGAGACGGGCGGTCTCCGGCGACGGGACGAGCGATCCCGGTCGCCGGAGACCCGTTTTTCGGGCATAATTCCGGTCAGACACCTCAACCGATGGCATCCGACTCCACGGCCCCCTTCGGTCCTGGCTCGCAGGCCGGGTCCCGCGGAGAGGCCCTGCGGGTTCTCGTCGTCGACCAGAACCCCCGCGACCGGGACTCGATCGTCGAGTCCCTGGGCAGCGGCCTGCCCGGCTGCGAGACGATCGTCGTCGGGGACCCCGGCGAGCTTCCTGCCATCCTCGAGCGTGGTGCCTTCGACGTCATCCTCGCCGATCACCGCCCCGGCTGGGTCGACGCCTTCGTGGTCCTCGGGACGGTGCGCGACCGCCACCCCGACGTGCCGGTCCTCCTCTGTACGGGCACCGGCAGCGAGGAGCTCGCCGTCGCCGCCATGAAGGCGGGCTTCGACGACTACGTCCTGAAGCACCCGCACCACTTCCCGCGGCTGACCTCCGCGATCCGTTCGGCCCTCGAGGGCGCGGCGCGCAGGCGGATCGCGCGGGAGGCGGAAACCCGCTACCAGACGCTCTTCGAGGGCGTGCCGGTCGGGCTCTACCGGGCTACCCTCGCCGGCCAGATTCTCGATGCGAACCCGGCGCTGCTGCGCCTGCTCGGGTTCCCGTCGCGCGAGAGCCTGATGGCCGTGAACCTTCGCGATCTCTACGCCGAGCCCCGATCGCGCCGCGCGTTTCTCGGGCGCCTGGAGAAAGAAGGCGAGGTCCGGGACCTCGAGCTCCCGTGGCGGCGCTACGGGGGCCAGATCATCACGGTACGCAAGAGCGCCCGGCCGGTGCGCGACCCCCACGGACGGCTGCTCCACTACGAGGGCGCCGTCGAGGACATCACCGAGCGCCGCCGGGCCCGCGAGGAGCTCCAGGAGTCCAACCAGTTCCGCGAGGAAATCATCTCGGGCGCCGGCGAGGGGATCGTCGTCTACGACCGGGAGCTGCGCCGCATCGTCTGGAACCGGTACATGGAGGAGCTGACGGGGCTCCCCGCGGAGCGCGCCCTGGCGGGGCGCGTCTTCGACGCATCCCCGGGCCTTGGCGGAATCGGCCAGGACCTGCTGCGGCGGGCGCTCGACGGCGAGACCGTCTCCTCGGGCGACCTCTTCGTATCCATCCCGGAAACCGGGCGCTCCGGATGGATCGTCGGCACATACGGCCCCCACCGCAACGCGGCTGGCGAGATCGTCGGCGTCATCGGAATCATCCGGAGTATCAACGAACGGCGCCGCAACGAACAGGCGCTGCGCGAGAGCGAAGAGCGCTTCCGGCTCATGGCCGACGTTGCGCCCGTCATGATCTGGATGGACGACGCCGAGGGCATGTCCACGTACTTCAACAAGCCCTGGCTCGACTTCACCGGGCGCTCGCTCGAACAGGAGCGGGGCCGGGGCTCCCGCGACGGCATCCACCCCGACGACCTCGTGGCCCGGTTCATCGCTATCTACGACGCCGCCTTCACGGCGCGCCGCCCTTTCCAGACCGAGTACCGGCTGCGCCGTGCCGACGGCGAGTACCGCTGGGTGCTCGAGACCGCGACGCCCCGATTCACGCCGTCCGGAGACTTCGCCGGCTACATCGGCTCGGCGATCGACATCACCGAGCGCCGCCAGGTCGAGCAGGCGCTGCGCAAGGAACGGTCGTTCCTGCGGCAGGTCATCGACATCAACCCGAATTTCGTCTTCGCGAAGGACCGGGAGGGCCGTTTCACTCTCGTCAACAAAGCGGTGGCGGACGCTTACGGCACGACCGTCGAGCGCCTGATCGGGAAGACGGATGCGGACTTCAACCCCAATGCCGACGAGGTCGAGTTCTTCCGCCGCGCGGACCAGGCCGTGATGGACGGGCGGCGGGAAGTGCTGATCCCCGAGGAGAAGATCACCGATGCGACGGGGAGCGTGCGCTGGCTCCAGACCGTGAAACGGCCGGTCCTGGGCGACGACGGCCGAGCGCACCAGGTCCTCGGCGTCTCGACCGACCTGACCGAGCGGCTGCGAACGGAGCAGGCGCTCAAGGAGAGCGAGGCGCGCTTTCGTCTCATGGCCGACGCGGCGCCGGTCCTGATCTGGGTGGACGACGCGAACGCTCGCTGCACATTCTTCAACAAGCCCTGGCTCGACTTCACCGGGCGGACGCTCGAGCAGGAGATCGGGCACGGCTGGCTCGACGGCGTCCACGCCGACGACCTCGAGCGGGTCCGCGCCTTCGACGACTTCGAGCGGTCGCGGCAGCCGTACCAGCACGAGTACCGGCTGCGGCGGCACGACGGCGAGTACCGATGGATGCTGGACACCGGCGTACCCCGGTTCACGCCGGAGGGCGAGTTCGAGGGCTACATCGGCTCGATCATCGACATCACCGACCGCCGACTGGCCGAGGAAGCCCTCAAGGAAAGCGAGGCGCGCTACCGGACGCAGGTCGAGAACGCGCCCGAGGCGATCGTCGTCTTCGACGTGGACACCGGCCGTTTCGTCGAGGCCAACGACAACGCCCTCCGCCTCTGGGGCCTCTCCCGCGACGCGTTCCTCCGCACCGACCCCGTCGCCCTCTCCCCACCCGCGCAGCCCGACGGGCGCCCGTCGGCCCCGGCGATCGCAGCAAACGTGGCGGCCACGCTTTCCGGCGAGACCCCGGTCTTCGAGTGGCTGCACCGCGACGCCGGGGGGCGCGACATTCCCTGCGAGGTCCGCCTCGTGCGGCTGCCATCGGCCTCGCGCCGGCTCATCCGCGGCAGCGTGACCGACATCTCGCACCGCAAGCGCGCCGAGAGGCTTCAGTCGGCCCTCTACCGGATCGCGGCGACGACGAGCGCCACCGAAGACATCGACGAGTTTTACGCCGCCATCCACGGCATCGTGGGCGAGCTGATGTACGCGAAGAACTTCTACGTCGCGATCTACGATCCCCGCACGGACACGATCGCGTTCCCGTACTGCGTGGACGAGCTCGACTCGACCCCGGAGCCGATGCGGCCCGGCAACGGCCTCACCGCCCGCGTGCTCCGCAGCGGGCAGCCCCTGCTGACGCTCGACGAGGACTTCCACGAGATGGTCAGCCGGGGCGAGGTGGAGCTCATCGGGTCGGACTCCGTGGCCTGGCTCGGCGTGCCGCTCCGGCGCGGCGGAAACACCTACGGCGTCCTGGTCGTCCAGAGCTACGACCCGCGCTTCACGTTCGGGGAGGCGGAGAAGGAAGTGCTGATGTTCGTGTCCCAGCACATCGCCGTCGCCCTCGAGCGCAAGCGCGCCCAGGAGGCCGTCCGAGAGTCGGAGGAGCGGTACCGCCTCCTCTTCGAGCGCAACCTCGCCGGCGTCTACCGCATGACCCTCGTCGGCCGCATCCTCGAGTGCAACGATGCGTTGGCGCGGATCTTCGGGTACGGCTCGCGCGAGGAGCTCATCGACCGCGACATGGCCGTCCTTTATCCGGACGGGCGCCAGCGGAAGAGCTTCTTCGACGCTCTGCTCGACGCGCGCAGCCTCGCCAACTACGAAATGCGCGGAGAGCGCAGGGACGGCGGCGCGGCGTGGACCTTCCAGAACGCATCGCTGCTGGCCGACGAGCAGGCGGGCGAAGTGATCGTCGAGGGCACGGTGACCGACGTGACCGAGCGCCGTCAGCTCGAGGAGCAGCTGCGCCAGTCCCAGAAAATGGAGGGAATCGGGCAGCTTGCGGGAGGCATCGCACACGATTTCAACAACCTGCTCACGACCGTCCTCGGCTACAGCGACATGGCGCTCTCGCAGCTCTCGGCCCACGACCCGATTCGCGAGGACATCGAGGAGATCCGAAAGGCCGGCGAGAGGGCCTCCGCCCTGACGCGGCAGCTGCTCGCCTTTAGCCGCAAACAGGTCTTCGAGCCGAGGGTGCTCGATTTGAACGCGCTGCTGGCGGACTCGAGCCGCATGCTCGCGCGCCTGATCGGTGAGCACATCCGCCTGGTCACGCGGCTCGAGCCCGAGCTCGGCAGCGTTCGCGCGGATCCGGGCCAGGTCGAGCAGGTGATCGTCAACCTCGTCGTCAACGCCCGCGATGCCATGCCGGAGGGCGGGACCCTGACCGTGCGCACGGAAAACGTCGACGTCGACGCCGCCTCGTCGCGCCGCCACTTCGGCATCGAGCCCGGCCGCTACGTCGTGATGGCGGTGGCCGACACCGGCGTCGGCATCGATCCCGAGACGCAGAAGCGCATCTTCGAGCCGTTCTTCACGACGAAGGAAACGCCGCGCGGCACGGGACTCGGCCTGGCGACCGTGTACGGCATCGTCAGCCAGAGCGGCGGCCAGATCTTCGTCGCGAGCGCGCCCGAGCGCGGCGCGACGTTCGCGATCTATCTGCCCCGCGTGGAGAAGCCGGCCGAGGTGACGGGAGCGGCCCCGGCGGCGCCGCTGCGCGGTGGAACCGAGACCATCCTCCTCGTCGAAGACGAGGACGCCGTCCGCGGCCTGACGCGCCGCTGCCTCGAGGCGAGCGGCTACACGGTCCTCCAGGCCTCGAGTGCAGAGGAGGCCATCGACGTCGCCTCCCGGTTCGACGGGCGCCTCGACCTGCTCCTGACCGACGTCGTCATGCCCGGGGCCTCCGGACCGGAGCTCTCCCGGCGGCTGCACGAGCGGCGGCCCGGAACGCGCGTGCTCTACGTCTCGGGCTACACGGACGCCGCGATGGCCTCCCACGTGGCCCTCGACGCGGGCGCCTCATTTCTGCAGAAGCCCTTCACGCCCGAGACGCTCGCGCGCAAGGTCCGCGAGATTCTCGATGCCCGCGAGACCGCCTCGATCCGGGAGTCGTGAGTTCGGCAGGCGGGAATCGAAGGCTATCCGTTCAGGATCGATTCACGGTTCACGGTTTGCGTTCCATGGCAACGGGGGTGGGCGTGGGGGCGTCGAGCTTGAGCACCATTCCGGCCGGCGTGCGCAGTGCCTCGATCGGCGTCGTGTCGGGCGTGGGCGGCGCCGGGGCCGGCGTCGCGCTCTCGGCGGCGTGACGTCCTTCGTGAGGCCCGGATCCGCAGCCAGCCGCCGGGACTGCGGCGGCGGCCAACAGAAGCGCCGCGCAAAGGTGGGCTCGTCTCAACTTGACCTCCCGGATCGCCGGCGGATTCTACCGGCAAAACGACAAATATTGTCGCTTCAACGCGACTGCCGTGCCCGGAGTTGGCGGGCCTCGGGAGCCCCCTTGCAAAATGCCCCGAAAACCGGGGGTTTCCGGAGCAACGGGAGCTGGTACGCAGTTTGAAGTGAAAGAACGTCAAGAAGAGTGCCGGCATGGGAGTTCCGGCGCTGACGGGAGAGGGGGGAATCGGCCGGTTCCCCCCTCGGTTTTTCCGTCACTCGCGCTTCGCGAGGGGGTCTGCGCCCGTTGGGCGCAGGCCGCAGATCCCTCGCAAGCGAAGGCGACGTCACTCTACAAATCGCTCGAGTGGGCGCAAGTTGCGGCGGTCGCCGGCGAGGAGCATCCAGAGAGAGTCTCCGCGGTCTTCCTCGTCCACGACGCGAAAAGAGGCGCGCGCGGCGGCGATCGCCCGGGCGCTCGCGTACGGGATGCGGACACGGAACTGCTCGGCCCGCGGCGAGAGCCGGCGCGCGATCTCCTCCTCGAGTCGCTCGAGCCCCTCCCCGGTGAGGGCCGAGACGGCGAGACTCGAGCCCCCGATCCGGCCCGCGGCGTCCGCCTTGTTGCGGACCGTGAGGATCCGCTCTCGCGGCACGCCCAGCTCCTCGAAGGTTTCGGCTGCCACCCGTTCCTCCTCGTCCATGCGGGGCGAGGAGGCGTCGAGGACGTGCAGGACGAGGTCGGCCTCGCGGATCTCCGACAGCGTGGACCGAAACGAAGCGACGAGCGACGTGGGCAGCTTGCGGACGAAGCCGACCGTGTCCACGAAGATGACGTTGGAAAGCTTCGCCGAGGCGGCCCGGGCGGCGCGCGCGTCGAGCGTCGCGAAGAGGCGGTCCGCCGCGAAGGCGGCGTCGCGCGTCAGCCGGTTGAACAGCGTGGTCTTGCCCGCGTTCGTGTATCCCGCGATCGCGACCTGAGCGTGCCGGCGTCGGCCGCGGCGGCGCACGAGGCGCGCGATCTCGATCTTGCCGAGGTCGCGCCGCAGCCGCGCGATCCGGTCGCGGATCTTGCGCCGGTCGAGCTCGAGCTTCTGCTCGCCGGCGCCGCGGCCCCCGATGCCGCCGCCCAGGCGCGAGAGGTGTGCGTACCCTCCGGCCAGCCGGGGCAGCAGGTACTGGAGCTGCGCGAGTTCGACCTGCGTGCGCGCCTCGCGCGAACGGGCGTGGAGCGCGAAGACGTCGAGGATGAGGCCCGGCCGGTCGAGCACGCGGACGCCCTCGCCCCAGGCCTTCTCGAGGTTGCGCACCTGCCCGGCCGAGAGCTCGTCGTCGAAGACGACCAGGCGCGCGCCCTCGGCCCGGGCGGCCGCGCTGATCTCGGCCACGGCTCCCTTGCCGATGTAGGTGGCCGGGTCGGGGGCGATGCGCTCCTTGACGAAGCGGCCGACCACCTCTCCCCCGGCCGTGTCCACGAGCCGATCGAGCTCGTCGAGGTGATCCTCGGCGATCGAGCGGGGCACGCCCTTCGGCGCGACGCCGACCACCAGGACGCGCTCGCGCGCCAGGGCTCTTCCCACGCGCGAATTGTACCGGGGCGAGCGATAGGATGGGCCCGAGAATGCGCGCTCTCGACCCTTCCGCGGCGCTCCTCGGGCGCCGGCTCGAGTCCCTCTACCGCCTCTACGGCCCCGAGACCACCGGCACCGATCCGATCCTCTTCCCCCGCCGCTACGCGGCGCCGGAGGACCGCGAGGTGGCGGGCTGGATCGCGGCGGCCTTCGCCTACGGTCAGGTGCGGACGATTCAGCACAACGTCGGGCGCATCCTCGAGACGCTGGGCCCGCGCCCGGCGGCGGCGCTCGATCGCATCGGCGACTTTCGCACCTTCGCGCGCGAGGGGCTCGCGGGCTTCCGGCACCGCTTTCACGGGGCCCGCGACGCGGCGACCCTGCTCTATGCGATCGCCCGCGCCCGAGCCGAAGCGGGCTCCGTGCGCGAATTCTTCGAGCGCGAGGGGCGCGCGGAGGACACGGACGTCGGGGGGCTGCTCTCCCGCGCGGTGGCCCGCATCTTCGCGTTCGACTACCGGCCCGTCCTCGGCACCCGGCGCATTCCCGCCGGCTCGGCCGTGCGCTTCTTCTTTCCCGATCCCGCCGACGGGTCCGCCTGCAAGCGCTGGAACTTGTACCTGCGCTGGATGGTCCGCCGCGACGAGGTGGACCTCGGCCTGTGGCCGGGAATCCCGACCGACCGCCTCGTCATCCCGACGGATACCCACGTTCACCGCATCGCGCGCCGCCTGCGACTGACGCGGCGCAAAACGGCGGACTGGAAGGCCGCCCGCGAGATCACGGCGTCGCTCTCGCGTTTCGACGCGCGCGACCCCGTGCGCTTCGATTACGCCCTGTGCCGGATCGGTATCCTGGACATCTGCCACCCGCGCCCGAGCCTCTCCCTGTGCGATGATTGCCCCGTGCAGGATCCCTGCTCCATCGGGCGGCGGAGGGCCGCCCGACCTCGCAACCACGAACCCCGAAACGTGGAGTACAGGTTCGTCTCATGACCACACGCTCGCTGCTCACCGTGATCTTCGCCGTCGCCCTCGCGGCGGTCGGCGCAGTCTGGATCAAGTCGCTCGTTCCCCCGGAGTCGCCGTCGGGGTCCCTGCAGTTCCTGTCGGCCGCGGCCGAGCTTCCGATCTACGACAAGGTCGGGACGAAGACCGACCTGGCGAAGGAGAAAGGCAAGATCTTCATCATCCACTTCTGGGCGACCTGGTGCCCGCCGTGCGTCGAGGAGATCCCGGCTCTGTCGCGGTTCTGGGACAAGTACCGCACGCGCGACGACATCAGCCTCTACGCGATCTCGGTCGACAAGGACTGGAAGACGATCGAGGACTTCATGAAGAAGAATCCGAGCGAGATTCCCCTCTTCCTCGATCCCGAGTGCGGCGACCGCGCGGCGGTTCGGTACCACGCAGTATCCGGAAACCTACGTCGTCAACGACAAGGGCCGTGTGCTCTTCCGCGTGCAGGGCGCGGTCAACTGGTCGGACCCCGAGTTTCGCAGCCGCATCGACAACCTGCTGGCGTCGTAGGTCACAGGCGAAAGCTCGAAATCCGAAATCCGAAATCCAGGTCCTGTCTAAGACCCGGTTTTCGGATTTCGAGTTTCGTGCTTCGAGTTTCCTCCTGATTCTCTCCTCGATCGCATCAGCCACAGGAACAGCCCCACCGCGGCCGCCGAGAGCCCCAGGCTCCCGTAGAAGAGGACGACGTCGAGGTTGGCCCCCGTGGCCGGCCTCAGCGAGTTCCGGCCGCGGCCGGAGCCCCGGGCGCCGCGCCGAAGCCGCCCGCAGACCGGTTTTCGCCTGTCGGCTTCAGAGGCGCGGGGGCCGAGCCGCCGTTCAAGCCGAGCGACCAGACGTAGTCGCGAAGGGCCCGCGTGACGGCGTCGGAGTTGGAGAGGAACTGCCTGGCCGCCTCGTCCCCCCCGAACAGCCTCGCGAACTCCTCGCGGTCCTTCGCAAAATTCGGCGCGTCGATCAGCGCCCCGAGCGGCGAGACACGGTGGCCCTCGTCGTTCTTCGGGAAGTTGGTCGGCATGCGCGTCCCGGGCATCCACTCGTCGGGCCGGAGGATCCAGCTGTTGATCCAGTCGTGACGCAGGCGCGTCTCGGCCATCTGGAGGTTCGGGGCGAGGCTCGCCCGGTCGACGCCCGGTCGGTTCATGTCCTCGACCGAACGCGGATGGCACTGCGCGCACTTCAAGAGCTCGAACACTTTCTTGCCGGCGGCCCAGGTGTCCGGCGTGGTCGCGTAGTCGGCGACGAGGAACGGGTATTCCGCGCGGTCGAGCGCGGCGAAGTAGCGCGTCAGGTCGTTTAGGTCCTGATCCGTGAACCCGAATGTCGGCATGTGGACCTCGAGCCACGGGCGGATCTGGCCGGTCTTCGGCGCCTGTAGGAACGAGAAGAGCCAGTCGCTCTGAACCTTGGCGCCTTCGCCCTGGATGATGGGCGGCGCGAGCGACGGGTCCGCCACGAGCGAGCGGTACGAGCCGCCCACCCCCTCGATGACGTGGCAGCCCTGGCAATTGTGGTCCTTGACCAGGCGCCGCCCGCGCTCGATCGCGGCCTCGCGCGGCGAGAGCTCCTTGACGACGCTCGATGCGGCGTTCAACTGCTGGAAGCCCAGCACCGCCGTGACGACCTGGTCGAGCTCGCGGTCGGAGAAGCGGAAATTCGGCATCCGCAGCTTCTCCTCCCAGCCCCGCGCCCGGTCGCGGTCGTAGATGCGGGGCGTGTGGAGCTTGGTCCGGAACCAGTCCTGGCGCGTGTGAGGTAGGTGGATGAACCCGAAGTCGAGCCGGTGGACGGCCTTCGAGCCTTCCTCGGTCAGCTCGGTACCGATGGGCTTGGCGTCCTCGAATCCGGGGATCGCGTGGCAGGCGTAACAGCCGTATTGCGCAATGAGGTTCTTGCCCGCATAGACCTCCCGGGCGTGGACGTCCATCTTCGCGAGCTCCGCCTTCGAGTCGAAGAGCGTTTTCGTCGACATCTCGAAGTAGAGGGCGATCTGCTCGAGAGTTTTTTCGTCGGTCTTCGGCAGCGGCATCTCTCCGAAGCCGACCGGAGCCTTCAGGGACGAGAGGTACTCGGAGATGTCGAGCGCGTCCTCGTTCGTGAGACGCAGGTTCGGCATCTTGGTGTCGGGGTTCCACTCCTTCGGGTTCAGGATCCAGTGGTAGATCCAGTCCCGCGAGGCTTTGGACCCGAGCCCCGCGAGGTTGGGTCCGAACTGGCGGTAGGTCCCGACGAGGTCCCGCTGGGCGTTCGGGTCGGCGACGTGGCAGCCGAAGCAGCCCCTCTCGGCGAGCAGCTTCTCTCCGCGGGCCGCGTCTCCCCTGCCGGGGACCGCGGGGACCTCGGCCGGGCGCGACTTGTCGTAGAGATACGCCACGATGGAGTTGATCATCGTGTCGTTCTCGACGCGCCCCTGCTCGTTCATCTTCTTCTGCGCGCCGGTCGGCGGATTCGGGCCCGAGACGTTCACGAAGTTCTCGAGGTAGAAGAAGTTGGGCATCCGCGTGTTCCCGCGGAAGGCCGGAGGGTTCATGACCCAGCGCGTGGCCCACTCGCGCGAGACCTTGGAGGCGACCTTCTCGAGCGACGGCCCGGGCTTCGGGAGGTGCTGCTTCTCGAGGCCCTCGATGCGGTGGCACCCCCAGCAGCCGAGCGTCTCCACGATCCTCATGCCCGCGTCGAGCGTGGGCGCGTCGGTGAAGTTGACCTCGGCGGAATGGCAGCGGTAGCAGCCCGCCTCGGAATACTTCAGGGGCAACACCGGGTTCTCGTTGAACTTGTCGAACTCCCAGTCGTACTTCCTCGTCCAGCTGCGCTGCTCGGCCTCGGACTGCGGCGAGTGGCCCGCCGACCAGAACGACGTGGCGCGGTCACGGCCGCCGTGGCAGGGCGTGCACCCGAAGGTCGTCGCGGGGTGCATGGATTCGCTGCCGACCATCCGGTGGATCCGCGGATGGGTGCGAAAGACCGGCTTGATGGCCGGATCCTCGAAGCCCTTGCGGTCCGCCGCGATGTGGCAGGTCGTGCAGCGATCCACCTTCGGGATCTTCATGAAGTTGACGTTGATGAACTGGTCGGGCAGCTGCACCTGCTGGATGCGCAATGACGGATTGATCATGTCGAGAATGGCCGCGTTGCGCAGCTGGAAGAGCGCGTCCTGCCTGAGGCTCGCGTATTTCGAGCGCGACAGTCGGAAGGCGGCTGTCTTCTTCTCGATCGCGGTCTCGATGTCCTTCCTGCGCGCGTTGATGCCGTCCCGCTGCGCCAGGACGTCCGCTTCCTGCTTCTTGAGGGTCGCCAGCGCCACGGTCCGCTCGTCGAGCTCCTTGACGAGCGCGTCGAGACTCTTCTTCGCGCGCGGGGCCGAGCGCGGGTCGTTGGCGAGTTTGTCCTCGTACTTGTAACGCTCCGCGTCGAAGGAGGCCTTCGTGAACCTGTACTGCTGGTCGGCGAGGTAAATCTTCGGGTCGAGGTCCTTCAACTTCGCCTCGAGCTTGCGCAGCGACTCCCGGTGGGAGGCGACCTCGGCCCGGGCCTGTCTGAGCTCGCCGACGAGGCGGGAGTGCTCCTCGTCGAGGGCCTTCCGGCGGGCCTCGAGGGCAGTCTCGCGCGTGAGCTTCGCGTCGAGCCTGAGGAAGACGCGCTGGAACATCTTCCAGTCGCGCTCGTAGTCCGCCACGATCATCACGACGAAGACCAGCGTCAACGCGGCCGCCGACCACCAGAACGCGCGGTTCAGCCGCGGGATGTCGTAGTGGTGGTCGATCGGTTCGGCGGGCGGCTTTCGGGGCATCGGACGTTAGCCGTGAGCCGTGAGCCGAGAGCCGAGAGCCGGACGCGCGAGTCGATCGACCCCGCGGCTAACGGCTAACGGCTTACGGCTCACGTCTCTCATATGTTGAACGCGAACTCGGGGATGTTGACGATGTACTTGAGGTTGAAGATCCAGCGCAGGTACATCTTGATCGGCAGCGAGAGCATCATGAGGACGAGCGAGACGCCGATCAGGTAGCGGACCGGGTCCATCTTCTCGTAGAAGCGGCGCAGGAGGGTCTTCGAGAAGACGAGCGGCAGGACGGCGATGTAGAAGCCCACGAGGGCGAGGCCGAAGATCTCGCGGACCAGCCAGAAGTTCGGCATGCTGCGCTTCAGGAGCTTGATCCAGATGATCTCCGAGAGGTTGATGTTGTTCAGCGGGACGAGCTTGTTGACGTCCCAGAACTCGTAGGGGCCGAAGAAGTTCCAGTTCGGCCCGCGCAGGAACGTCCCGAGCACGATCAGCATGCACCAGAGGACGAGGAACCCGGTCAAGAAGATCGTGATCTCCCAGCGCCTCTCGCGGAACGTGAAGTAGCCGTTGCCCTTGGGGTTCGTGTCGATGTACGGGATCGCCATCAGGCCGACGATGATGATCGACGGGAACGCGACGCCCGCCAGCCACGGATCGAAGTAGACGAGCATCTCCTGCAGCCCAAGGAAGTACCACGGAGCCTTGGCGGGGTTTGGCGAGTCCGTCGGGTTGGCCGGCTCCTCGAGGGGCGCCTTGAGGTAGATGGACCACACGATCATGACGGCCATGACCACGACGAGGCAGATCAGCTCGACGTACACGAGGTCCGGCCAGGAGAAGACCTTCTGGGCCGAATCCTCGCCCTCGATGGGCGGCCGGCCCTCGGCGATGCGGCGGTCGTTCTCGTAGGCCTGGGTCATCGAGAACCAGAGGAAGAAGCCCACCAGGAAGATCATTCCGACGATCGGAACGTTGTCGGGCAGTGTCGCGACCTTGTTGAAGTTCGGGTCGAGGTAGGAGAGGCCGATTCCGCCGGCGAGCGTCGCGAAGAGGACGAGCCCGCCCTTCTTCGTCCAGAGGGGCCGCCAGTGGATCGCGAGGATCAGCCCGACGAGGGCGCCGCTGACGAGGTACTGAGGCGCCGACAGGAAGTCGATCGCGTTCTTGAGAAACTGGACCAGAAACATGCTCTAAGCGGTCCTCGCCTTGACCGCGTCCCAGCGGATTACGATCGCGGCGCGCGAAGTCTCCCGAAGTAACCGAGGGAGGAGGCGCGCGCCGCGGGAGCGAGCGCGAAGCGAGGGATCCGGCGGTCGGTCGAGGCCCTTTGGCCGAGCCGACCGCCGGTGGCGAAGCCAGATCCCGAGCGGAGCGTGCGCGACGGTCATACCGGGCCCGAAATTCCGCCGTCCTTGCGGACGCGCCAGAAGTGCACGGCCATCAGGAACGCCGCGATGAGCGGGATGCCGACGCAGTGGAGCACGTAGAAGCGCAGCAGCGCGCCGGCGCCGACGAACCGTCCGCCCAGCAGTCCGAACCGGGCGTCGTTGGTGGACGTGACGAGCTGGATGTCCCCGATCTTGAGCAGGTTCGTGCCCGGGCCCTGGATGCCGAGCAGCGGCGTCGCGGAGGCCATGTTCGACCCGACCGTGATGGCCCAGATCGCCAGCTGGTCCCAGGGAAGCAGGTAGCCCGTGAAGGAGAGCAGGAGCGTCAGCACGAGAAGGATGACGCCGATGACCCAGTTGAACTCGCGCGGCGGCTTGTAGGACCCCGTCATGAAGACGCGAAACATGTGGATCCAGACCGAGATGACCATGGCGTGGGCGCCCCAGCGGTGCACTTCGCGCATGATCCCGAAGGGCACCTGCTCGCGCAGATCGAGGATGTCCACGAACGCGTATTCGACGGTGGGCCGGTAGTAGAACATCAGCAGCAGGCCCGTGAAGGTCAGCACCAGGAAGAGGAAGAAGGTCACGCCGCCGGCGCACCACGTGTAGCGCATCTTGACGCCGGACTTGCGCGTCTTGACCGGGTGCAGGTGCAGGACGACGTTGCCGAGCATCGCCAGAACCCGCTTGCGGTTCGTGTTCGGGATGCCGACGCGGAAGATCGATTTCCAGAGCTGGCTCGAGACGATCGCCTGCTGCCACTGACGCCAACGAGAACCCAAATCGAACCTCCGCTTGCGGTCGAGGATGAAGGAAGGAGACGCCTACGCCATCTTGACGAAAGCCTTGGGGTCGCTCCACTGGCCGCGTTCGTAGAGATACCGGACCGCCTTGTCCACGATGATCTGCCCGTCTTCGCCCGAGATCTGGATCTCGGCGCGCTCGAGGGGGCGAGGCGCCGGTCCCTCGAAGTTGATCCCCGACATGTAGTAGCCCGAGCCGTGGCACGGGCACTTGAACTTGTTCTGGGCCTGGAGCCAGTTGGGCGTGCAGCCCAGATGCACACAGACGGCGACCAGGGCGTAGATCGAGTTGGTGTCGCGGACGAGCCAGACGCCGAACTTCTCCTTCCAGCGCTCGTCCACGCCCAGGGCGTAGCTCGAGGGGTCCCCCGCCTTGAACCGCGTCGGAGGCTCGAAGAGGACGTTGGGAAAGAGGAACCGGACCGTCGCCGTCAGGCCGGCGCCCGTGGCCGCGGCAAAGCCCGTCCAGGCGAGGACCATCCACTTCAGGGTGGAACGCCGGGTGACCCCGTCGAGGGTGACGTCGGGCGGGGACGACGGGAGCGTGTCGGGGGCGCTGGACATCAGATTCTGGGCGCTCAGCCTACCAAACCCGGGTCGCGCCGCTCAAGGCGTTTCGAGGCCTTCGGACGCAAGGCCTCGACGGCCTTGCGTGCCGCGTCCCGCACCCGCAGATTCGGGTCCTCCCGGGAAAGCCTCTCGAGTGCCGGAAGGCTCTCGGCATCGCCGAGCCGCACCAGCGCCTTCATCGCGTTGACCATGGCCGCCTCCGACTGTTCGCTCGAAAGCTCTGCCTGGCGCGCGAGCGCCGACCGGTCGAGCATCGAGCGCAACACCGGAAGGCCGGACCGGTCGCCGAGCGACCCGAGAGCGATCGCCGCGTTCCAGCGCACGTCGGCCACGCGGTCCTCGGCGAGCACCTGCAGGCGGGGGATGGCCCGCTTGTCGCCGAGCGCTCCGAGCACGTAGGCGGCCATCTTGCGAGCGCCCGCATCCTCGGACTTCGAGGACTCCAGCACGGTGTCGAAACCCTCGTGCCCCCCGATCTTTCCGAGGGCCCAGATCGCGTAGAGACGGGTGTCCGAGTCCTCGGCCTTCGCGGCCTGCAGCAGGGCCGGCACCGCCGCGGTGTCGCCGAGGCGGCCGAGCACGAGCACGAGGTAGCGCCGCACGAGCAGGTCGTCCGGGCGCCTGGGCGACAGGGTCTCGAAGACCCGCAGCGTCTCGGCGCAGAGCTCCGCCCGTTCCTCGGGCGGGAGGTTGCCGATCGAGCGGGACAGCTCGAAGGCGGCCTGCCAGCGGCGGTTCGCCGTCCCGCCGCGCACTTCCTGGAGGTAGTCGCGGGGACCGCGCCGCTCGAAGGTCATGGTGTTGAAAACGAGAAAGATGCCGACCGCGGCCGCCACCACGACGAGCGGGAGCAGGAAGAACCGGGCGAGGAGTCGGCCGGCGCCGCGGGGCTTTTCGGTGAAATCGTCTTCCGCGGCGGGCGGTGCGTCCTTCGGGGTCTCGGTCACAGGACGGGCAGATACCGTTTCGCCTGCGTGATCGGATTCGGGACGAAGATGGCGTCCTTCTCGCAGACCGTCTCGCAGAGCCGGCAGGACACGCAGGGGCCCGCGTCCACCTCGGCGATCTTGTGGAAGGTCTCGTGCAGAGGGTCCTCGATCAGGTAGATGCAGTCGAAGGGACAGATGTCGATGCAGAACTCGCAGCCCGTGCACAGGTCGCGGTCCACGATCGCCTTGGGGATCTCCTTGGGCTTGACCTTCTCGACGAGCTCGCCCTTCTGGTCCTGGATGCAGGACACCGGGCAGTAGCGAGCGCACACCGAACAGTCGATGCACCGGTCGTGGTGGATGACGTACTTCTCGGCCTTGTCGCCCGTGATCGTGTGGGTCGGGCACTTGATCTCGCAGACGCCGCACCCGATACACGTCTCGGTGATGAAATGAGGCATAAATCTCGTTCCGCCAGCCCCTTGCGGGGGCTCTCCCGCCTCGAAAAGTACCACAGGCCGGGCGGAATCCGCAGCCGCCTCGGGGCCGAACTTTTGCCGGGCGCCTGCGTTAGGAACGGTGGGAGACTTCGTCCGACATGAGCAAAGAAGTCCGCGCAGTGGTCCTGGGCCTCTTCGTGGTCGTGCTGGTGGCCATTGCCCTCTCCTTCTGGAGGCGCCCGGCGCCCGAGTTCACTCACATCAAGGGCTTCCGCGTGGAGGTCCGCTCCCGGGACGGCGACGCGACGCGCAAGGTCTCGTTCCACGTCCCCTCGAACCTCCTCGCCCGGATCGTCAAGCTCGCGAGGTTGGAGAACATCGGGGGCGACGTCCGCGCCGAGTGGGGCAAGGGAGACGTCACTCCCCGCGAGATCCTCGAGGCCGCCGAAGAGAGCGGGCCCGGCAAGCCGGGCGTGATCAAGAAAGACGACGCCACGATCGAGGTCACCGCCGACGGCGAGGCTCTCGAGATCGACGTCAAGGACGAGTGGGACAAGCACGTGCACCTGCGCCTGCCGCGCGTCCTCGTGGAGGCCCTTACCGAGAACGGCAAGATCTCGACGAGCGAGATCCTGCACAAGCTCGACGAGCTCGGCCCCGGCGACGTCGTCACGATCAAGGACCGGGACAGCGAGGTGACGATCACCGCCGAGGGCCGAAGGCACGGGATAGTAATCCGCTAGCTCCCGTGCCGCGATATTCTGGGCGGCGTGCCGAACCGTCTGGCCCGCGAATCCAGCCCCTACCTCCTTCAGCACAAGGACAACCCGGTCGACTGGTACCCGTGGGGCGAGGAGGCCTTCGCGCGGGCGCGCGCCGAGGACAAGCCGATCTTCCTCTCGATCGGCTACTCGACCTGCCACTGGTGCCACGTCATGGAGCACGAGTCCTTCGAGATGGAGGCGGTTGCCGACGCTCTGAACCGGGACTTCGTCTCGATCAAGGTGGACCGCGAGGAGCGGCCGGACGTGGACGACATCTACATGCAGTCGGTTCAGTTGATGACGGGCCAGGGAGGCTGGCCGCTGTCGCTCTTCCTGACGCTCGACCGAAAGCCCTTCTACGGGGGAACGTATTTCCCCCCGCGCCGCGCTGGGGAAAGCCGGGGTTTCCGCAGCTGCTCGCGGCGATCGCCGGCGCCTGGCGGGAGCGCCGCGGCGAGCTCGAGTCCTCCGCGGCCGAGATGGTCGCGCACCTGGAGGCCGGCGCGGAGGCCGAAGCGAAAGCGGGCGAGCCCGCGGCCTCCCTCCTCACGACGGCCGTGCGGGCGCTTGAGCGCCAGTTCGACGCCGACGACGGCGGCTTCGGCGCCGCGCCGAAGTTTCCCCCCTCGATGCGGCTCGAGCTCCTCATCCGCCACTGGCTGCGCACGGGAGAGCCGGCCGCCCGCGACATGACCGAGACGACGCTCGCGAAGATGGCGGCTGGCGGCATGTACGACCAGGTCGGCGGCGGCTTCCACCGCTACTCGGTGGACGCGCACTGGCTCGTGCCGCACTTCGAGAAGATGCTCTACGACAACGCCATGCTCGCCCGGGTGTACCTGCTCGCCTTCCGCGCGTTCGGCGGCGCCGGCCACGCCCGCGTCGCGCGCGAAACGCTCGACTACCTCCTCGCCGAGATGACGCCCTCCGAAGGCGGGTTCTTCGCGGCCCAGGACGCCGACTCCGACGGCGAGGAGGGCACCTTCTACGTGTGGAGCCCGGCCTCGCTCGAGGAGGCCGTGGGCAGCGAGGCCGCCCCCGTCGTCGCGGCCCGGTTCGGCGTGACCGGGCGCGGCAACTTCGAGAACGGCCAGACGGTGCTCTCGGCCGCCCGGAGCGTCGCCGAGCTCGCCGCCGACTTCGGCAGGTCCGAGGACGAGATCTCGGGCCTCCTCTCCGAAGCGCGGCGGAATATGTACGCCGCCCGATCGGGGCGCCTGAAGCCCGGAACCGACGACAAGCTCCTGACCGACTGGACCGCGCTCGCGATTTCGGCCTTCGCGCTGGCGGCCCGCGTGCTCGACGAGCCGAAGTACGAACGGGCCGCTCGTCGCGCCGCGGACCGGATTCTTTCGACCTGCGTCCGGGAGGGCGGTCTCCTTCACCGCGAGAAGGCCGGACGGGCGGAAATCCCCGGCTTTGCGACCGACTACGCCTTTCTCGTCGAGGCCCTCCTCGACCTCTACGAGGCGACTTTCGAGACGCGCTACTTCGCCGAGGCGGCGCGGCTCCAGGTGGCCTTCGACGAACGATTTGCCGACCCCCGGGGCGGATACTTCCTCTCGGCCGCCGCTCACGACGGCCTGATCCTCCGTCCCAAAGAAAGCTGGGACGGCGCCACACCCTCATCGAACTCCGTGGCCGCCCTGAACCTCCTGCGCCTGTCGGTCTTCACCGGGGACGAGCGCTACCGGCGCCGGGCGGATGCGGTCTTCTCCGCGGCCTCGGACCCTCTCGAACGCTCCCCCGCGGCGTTTCCGCGCCTCCTGTGCGCCCTGGACTTCCGGTCCGATCCGCCGCGCGAGGTCGTCCTGGCCGGGACACCCGGCCGCGAGGACTTCGAGCGGCTGCGGCGCGTACTCTTCGCGAGCCCGCGTCCGAACCGCGTGGTGGCGCACGCCGATACGGCGGCGGGCGTGGCCGGGCTCGAGGCGCTCGGCGAGGGCCGCGCCGCGCTCGGGGGCCACGCCGCGGCCTACGTCTGCTCGAATTTCGCCTGCCGGGCCCCGGTCTCGGACCCCGAGGCCCTGCGCGCCTCGCTCGAAGCGCCGTGACGACCGGGCTCGTCTTCGACCAGTGGTTCCTGACGCACGCGGCGCCATACGATCACCCGGAGAATCCGGGGCGCCTCGAGGCGATCTGGCGGAGATTGAAACACGAGGGCCTTTCGGAGGCTTGCCGGCGCGTTCCCGCGCGCCAGGCGACGTGGGAAGAGCTGGCGCGAGTCCATACGCAACACCACATCGAAGCGATCGAGGCCACGGCCAACGACGATTTCCGCCAGCTCGATCCCGATACGTACACCTCCCGCCATTCCGCTCTGGCCGCGAAGCTCGCGGCCGGGGGCCTCGTCGATCTCGCGGCCGAAGTGGCCGCCGGCCGCCTCGACAACGGGTATGCGCTCCTGCGCCCGCCGGGCCATCATGCCGAGGCAGACCGCGCCATGGGTTTCTGTCTCTTCAACAACGTCGCGGTTGCCGCGCGTGCCCTCCGGGCAACGGGCGTCGCGCGGATCCTCGTCGTGGACTGGGACCTCCATCACGGCAACGGCACGCAGCACGCGTTCCGGGAGGATCCCTCGATTCTCTACTTCTCCACGCACCAGTACCCGTTCTACCCGGGCACGGGCGCGATCGAAGAGATCGGCGGGGGCGCGGGCCGCGGCTTCACGGTCAACGTCCCCTGGCCGGGAGGCATGGGCGACACCGAGTACCTCGCCGCCTTCGACCGGGTTCTTCTGCCCATCGCGCGCGAGTTCCGGCCCGAAGTCGTTCTCGTGTCCGCGGGCTTCGACGCGGCCGAAGGCGATCCCCTCGGAGAGATGCGCGTCTCCCCGGACGGCTATGCGCACATGACGTCGCGGCTGTTGGGCCTCGCGGGCGGCCGCGTCGTGCTCGTTCTCGAGGGAGGCTACAACCTCGAGGCGATCGCGCTCTCCTCGGCGGCCTGCCTGCGGGTCCTGCTCGGCGACTCCCCGCCCTCTGAAAGCCCCGGATTGCCGACGCCGGCCGCGACGAGCATTCTCGACGCCGTTCTCCGCGCCCAGCGCCCTTTCTGGCAGGCCCTGTGATTCATCTTCCGTTCATCGACTTGCGGGCAGGCTACGGCCTTCAATGAGAACCATCACAAGAACCGCCACGGCCTGCCTCCTGTCGCTGCCGGCGTACGCCCTCTTCGCCTACGTGGTGATGCCGGCCTCCTGGCGCCAGTACCACCGGCTCGCCGGCTCGCGGGAGCCTTTCGGCGTGACGCGAACCGCCGAGGGAATCGCGGCCGACCCCTTGAACGTCGCGCTCGTCGGCACGAGGGGCGAGGTCGTGGAGGCCCTGCGGGCCGCGGGCTGGTGCCCGGCGGACCGCATCACGATCCAGTCGGGCCTCCGCGACGCGACGAGCGTCCTCTTCCACAGGCCGTACGCCTCCGCCCCCGTGAGCACGCACCTGCTCTGGGGGCGGCCCCAGGACCTCGCCTTCGAGCAGATCGTGGGCGGCAGCCCGCGGCGGCGCCACCACGTGCGGCTGTGGCAGGCGACCCGGCCCCTCGATCCCCGAAGCACGGTATGGCTGGGGGCCGCGACGTACGACCTGCGCGTCGGTTTCTCGAGTTACACGGGCGAGATCATCCACCACATCGAGCCACGGGTCGATGCCGAGCGCGACCGCCTCATGCAGGACCTCGGTGGCGCGGGCCTCCTCGCACGCATGGACTGCATCGCCGGACTTCGAGCGCCCGGGCGGGACCGAAACGGCTCGGGCGACGACTACGAGACCGACGGGCGGCTGTGCGTCGCCGTGCTTCGCGGAGGCGGATCCGGCCCCGCGCCGACCCCAGCGCCCGCGGAGGTCCTCAGGAGCTCAAACTCCGCCAATCCGTGACGATGCGGATCGACTTCGTCGCTTTCCAGTCCGCCGCCTTGGTCTTCATGTCCACCTTGCAGGCCTGGTCGTGGGCGCCCGCATTCAAATTGAACGTGTTCGAGAACACCGCGAGCTGCGTGCCGGAGTCGTCCAGCAGCCGCACGAAGATCTCGACGCGGTGCAGCTGGCCGTCGCTGTTGGACCCGAGGAACGTCCACTCGCCGACGAGCGGGTCGGCCGCGGCCTCGCTCTTCAGGTCGAGGCGGACGGACGTGACCCTGGCCTCGAAGGCTTTCCCCTTGTAAGAGAGGCTGTAGAGCGCCACGTCGGTTCCGGGCTCCGGAATGCTGATGACCGTCTGCGTCCGGTGCATGAGAGGCGCGGCGACGGCGGAGGCGACCGAGGCCACGACCGCAAGCAGCCACAGCGCGACCCAGCGTGGCCGTGTCTTCATGTGCTCCTCCTTGTCGGGGAGCCTCGGCTATTCTCGGAGTTCCCCGAAGCTTTCGCTGAGTATATCCGTGATGTCAAAGGACCCCGCGGAGAGGTGAAGCGTGAGCGCACCCTCGTCGAACACCGTCCTCTCGAGCGAGAAGTCGGCGCCCGGCGGCATCCAGTCGTTCAGGTTCACGACCATGATCCGGTCGTCCCGGTACCAGGTGAGCAGGCCAGGGGGCGCCTTCTGCACGAGGTAGGTCAGCAGCTGGTCCGGGATCGGAATGAAGGACAGCGCCTGCACCCGGTCGAGCACGAAGGCGAGAAACCCGTCCTTCAGGCGCAACTGCGTGAGGCAGGCGCGCGCCGACAGGGGCACTCCGAAGCGGCGCACCACCAGAGTCGCCGAGAGCTCTCCCGGCGCGACGCGGACCCGGAGGTCCTGAAGGTCCGGGATTCGGTCCACGAGCCGGTGCACCAGGGCGTTCAAAGTGCGCTCGTCGAAGGATACGGAGAGGCCGCTCCAGCGGACTCGAAAGCCCGGCTCTCCCTCCGGCGGCGTCAGGACCGGCGCCGCCGCGTTGTCCTTCATGTGGCTTCTATTTTACGCCCGTCGCTCGCGCTTCGCGAGGGGGTCTGCGCCCGTTGGGCGCGGATCCCTCGCAAGCGAAGGCGACCGTCACACCACATATCCGACCGCGAATCCGGCCTGGGCGCACATGAGCATCAGGTACATGTGGGTCCAGGCCGGGTGGTTTTCGGTCGACGCGAGCTCTTCGGGGTTGCGCAGAAGCAGGCGCACCGTGTAGACGCCCCAGGCGGCCAGGCCGAGGCCGAGGGCCGTCAGGAAGGCCCGGTTTCCCGTCAGGCGCCAGGTTCCCGGCAGCCAGGTGAATGCGGGGATCAGCAGCCAGGGCACGACGAAGAAGGGTGACATCATCCTCGCCGCGCGCGCCACGCCGAAGCGGATGGGCAGCGTGATGCAGCCGTGGGCCCGGTCGCCCTCCATGTCCGAGAAGTCCTTCGTCGAAGTCGCCCCCAGCAGGAACAGGGCGAAGATTCCCCCGATCGCCCACGCCTCGCCCCAGAGCACCGAGGCGACGAACGACCATCCGGCCACCTTCAGGAGGCCGCCTCGAGTGACTGCGATCGTGAAGTTCGCGGCGAACCAGTGGCGCTTGGTCCGGCCGAAGGCCGGAAAGGAGTACACGAACGTGGCGAGCGCGCCCACGCAGTAGATGAAGAAGGCCGCGTGGAGATGAAGCGGGGCCGAGAGCCTCGCCGCCAGGCTTTCGTGGGGATACGGCACCACGAGCCAGGTCGGGACGATCGAGAGGGCGTAGAGCGCCGCCGCGGCGGCCCAGGCCCCTGGGATTCCGACGGCGCCCGTCACGAGGGGCCGGTCCGGCTTGTTCCGCCGGTCGATCTCGAGATCGGCGATCTGGTTGACGATGTTCGACGCGGCATTCATCGCCGAGGCGCAGAGCGAACCGACCGCGACGGTCAGGACGACCGCCCAGGTCAGGCGCCGGGCGGGATCCGGGTTATGGGCGGAGCCGAAGGCGCAGACCGCGCCCGAAACGATCCCGACCAGCGGCGGCAGCAGCGTGAACGGCCGCGCGAGGCGAACGTAGTGCTTCATGCCCGGCCCATCCGCAGCGCCGCCATGGCGCCGACGAAGGTGTTCAGGGCGTTGGCGAACTCGTGGTCGAGACCAAACCCGGTGCGGCGCCCGAAGTCTTTGATCCAGCTTTCCGACATGGCGCCGAGAAACCCGAAGAGGCCGGCCGCCGGGACGAGCCGCCCGGGCACGAGATCGAGCCCCCACCCTGCCGCGGCCACGAGCGCCGCGCCGGCGAGGCTGGCCGCCGTCCCAGGCCACGACACGGCGCCCGGCGTGCCCGGCGGAAGCTCACGAAGCGTCAGAGGCGAGCAGGCGCGGCGGCCGTACAGCGTGCCGACTTCCGTGCCGAGCGTGTCCGAGAGCGCCGCGCCGAAGGCGGCCACGAACGCGAGCGGGGGCAACCCGAGCACGAGGAGCGCCGCCGGAACCAGGCAGTTCGCCACGACGTTGGCCGCGCCGCGGCGGCCCTGGTTCGGCTGGGCCGTGCCCGCCTGCGCCTTGCGCCGGTAACCGAGCCTGGTGGCCAGCGTGCCAAGAAGGAAGAAGGTCCAGAGCAGGCCGTATGCGCTCGGGCCTCCGGCGGCAAGGATGACGAAGCCCGCGATTCCCCCCGCCACGGCCCCCGAGGGGCTCACGATCCGGAGCGCGCCCATGGCTGCCGCGAGGGCCACGTTGACCCCGAGGGCAACGGCGAGGCTGCCGGCGGACGGAACCCCGCCCGCCGGCAGCGGCGGCCAGTGCGTGCTCAACTGGTACAGCACGAGGGCCGTGGGCAGGGCCGCCACGATGTTGTCGTCGAGGCCCGACCGCACCGACTCGAGGAAGGCGTAGAGGCCGGCGCCGATCATCAAGATCAGAACGGCGTCCGGCTGCGGCTCCCGGTTCACGACGAAAAAGAACACGGCGACGGAGGCCAAGCCCGCCACGGCCCAGTTGGCCAAGAGGCCAACCCAGGTCTTGTCCCGGTTCCAGGGCAGGGCCGGCCCACCCACCGTCCGGCCCGCGATTGCCGCCGCCGGATCGCCGAAGGCCATCATGGCCCAGACGGCCGCGACCAGAGGCAGATCCGTCTTGCCGAAGACGAGGACCAGGAGCAGGACCACCGCCGGGTACGCGACGATGCCCGGGTCGTGGCGCCTGAGACCCCGGCGGTAGAGGCCTCGGCCGATCCGAGGCATGACCCAGACGTTGAAGGCGAGCGCTGCGCCCGCGCACGCCGCCGCGCCCCTCCAGTCCAGCCAGCGCAGCCCCAGGGCGAAGAGGCCCATGCCCGCGTGGACCGCCTTGCGCTTCCACTCGGCGGGCGTCATGGTTCCGGGCGGGTCAGTTCCCAGCCCCGGCCGACGCAGCAACGCCCGCGCCCTTGCCGGACTTCGCGTAGCGGTCGTACCACGCGACATAGCGCTCGAGACGGTCGCGCTGGAAGCTCGGCTTGCTGATTCCGTGGTGCTGGCCCGGGTAGATGACGAGCTCGGTGGGCACGCCGAGGCTCCTCAGGGCCTGGTACATCTGCTCCGAGTTGACGAGCGGCACGTTGAAGTCCTGGTCCCCGCAGAGAAAGAGGGTCGGCGTCGCGATCCGGTCGGCGTGCAGAAACGGAAACGACACCCGGAGGTAGTTGTCGAAGTTCTTCCACGGCGTG
The DNA here is from genome assembly GCA_963724465.1 of uncultured Acidobacteriota bacterium. Taxonomy (GTDB): domain Bacteria; phylum Acidobacteriota; class Thermoanaerobaculia; order UBA5066; family Gp7-AA6; genus DAHUXD01. The sequence goes on from CAVRUT010000004.1 coordinate 92,129, forward strand.
CCGAGCTCCTGCTCGTACTCGCGGATGTACTGGTCGGTGCCGTAGCCCGTCAGGGCGTTGGAAATGCCGGCCCCGCTCGTCGCGGCCTTGAAACGCGTCGTCGAGGCGATGACGTAGTTGGTCATCATGCCGCCGTAGCTCCAGCCGCCGACCGCGAGCCGGTCCGGGTCGGCGAGACCGCGCGTGACTGCGTCGTCCACCGCAGCCAGCACGTCCTCGACGTCCCGATGGCCCCAGTCGGCGTAGATCGCCGCCTGGAACTTCTCGCCCCGCCCAGAGCTGCCGCGCGGGTTGGCAGCGATGACGACGTACCCGTTGGCGGCGATCCATTGCCAATCGGCGTCGAAGCCGTCTTCGAACTGTCCGACAGGCCCGCCGTGGATACGCAGGACCGCCGGGTACCGGCGGCCCGCCTCGTAGTCGGGCGGCTTGACTACGAACCCGTGGATCTCGGTGCCGTCCTTGCTCGTGAACTTCGTCTCCTCGGTCGCGCCGAGCTTCACCTCGGCCAGCCAGGCGTCGTTCTGGTGCGAGAGACGCCGGGGCGCGCCCGCTTCGACGGCATAGACCTCCTCCGGAGCCATCGGGTCGCCCGCCAGGATCGCCGACCGTCCATCGGACGCGGTGGTGAAGGCCAACACGACCCGCCGTCCGGCGACGAGACGGTCGATCGGGCCGCCCGACGCCGGCATCTTCGCCAGGTGCACGGCCTGGTCCTCCTCCAACAGGAAGAGGATGGCCTTACCGTCAGGAGTGAAGCGCGGTGAGAGGACGTTTCGGTCGAGATCCTGCGTGAGGACGCGAGCCGGGCCGCCGGCCGCGGGCACGACCGCGAGCCTGTGCACAGCGTAGTAGATGAGCTTGTCCGGCCCCCCCTGCAGGTAGGCAATCCACTTGCCGTCCGGGCTCCAGGCCGGGCGGCTGTCGCCCCAGTCGGGCTGGTTGTCCGCGCCTTCGTAGGTCGTCAGCGGGCGTGGCGTCGCGCCCGCCTTCGGCTCGACGGCATACAGGTCCCAGTTGTCCGTGCGGTCCGGATCAGGGCCGCGCTTGGAGACGAAGGCGATCGTCCTGCCGTCCGGCGACCAGGCCGGCAGCAGATCGTCGTAGTCGCCCGCGGTCAGGACCTCGAGCTTGCGGCTCTCGCGATCCAGCAGCTGGAGGTGCTTGTGCCGCTTGCCGAGATAGCCGTCGCCGTCGAGCTTGAACTGGAACCGGTCGATCACGATCGGCTTCTTCGGCTTCGTTTTCTTCGACCCTTCCTTCTGGGCCGGCTCGGGGTCCGGGTCCTCCACGACCAGGACGAGCCGCTTGCCGTCGGGCGACCAGTCGAAGTCCTCGACGCCGCCCTTGGCCTCCGTGATCTTCTCGGCCTCGCCCCCTGCTCGCGGGAGGAGCCAGAGCTGGGACACGTCGCTGTCATCGCCTCGGTCCGAGAGGAACGCCAGGAAACGCCCGTCCGGGCTCCAGCGAGGGCTCGTCTCCGACTCCTTGCCGGCGGTCAGGCGCACCGTCTCCTTGCCGTCCCAGCTCGTCATCCAGATGTGCGTCTCGTGCTTGTCTTCCTCGTGTCGGTCGTCCGCACCGCGTAGGCGACCCGGCTGCCGTCGGGCGCGAGATCGGGATCCGACACATCCCGCACGCGCGCGAGGTCGTCGAGGCTGAACGGACGGGGCGAAGGCGCCGCGGCCAGGGCCGCGGAAAACAGCCAGAGGGCGCTCAGGGTCAGGGGTCGGCGCATGCGGGGACTCCTTTTCGTCGCAGGATACGAACGAGTCTAGCCGAAGAAACCCCGGGTCATCTCTCAACCCCCAAGGACGAAGAGCCTCGCCGAGCGGCGAAGCGGCCCCCGCTCGCGGCGTGAGTAGTCTCCTGAGCGAAGCGAAGGAGGAGGCTCACGCCGCGGGAGCCGGAGCGGAGCGAAGGGATCAGGCCGGCGGTCGAGCGCCTTTGCGCGAGCCGCCGGCCGGTGCGCGCCCCTCAGGGCGCGCAGATCCCGAGCGAAGCGGAAGCGACCGTCACGCCTCCGGCCTCGCGCGCCGCGCGAGGTACTCCGCCAGCGGTTCGCGAAAGGAGCGAATCGGGCGGCCCGTCAGCCGCTCGTACTTGCCCGTGTCGAGGACCGAGTACGGCGGCCGGCGCGCCGGCCGCGCCAGCGCCTCGGAGGTCGTCGCCTCGATCTCCACGTCCCTCGAGCCCGCCCGCCAGACGATCTCGCGCGCGAACTCGTTCCAGGAGACCTCCCCGCGGTTGGCGAAGTGGTACACGCCCGACGCTCCCGCCTCGAGGAGGGCCGCGATCGCCTCGGACAGGTCGGTCGTCGCCGTGGGCCGCCCGACCTGGTCGGCGACCACCGCGAGCCTCTTCTTGCCGCCTTCGACCTGCTTCAGGATCGCCTCGACGAAGTTCCAGCCGGACCTGCCGAAGAGCCAGGACGCCCGCACGACGAGGCTCCCCGGAAGCGCGAGCGCGGCCTCTTCCCCGGCGCGCTTGGTTCGCCCGTAGGCCGAGAGGGGATTGACGGGGTCGTCTTCGACGTAGGGCGCGGCCTTCTGCCCGTCGAACACGAAGTCGGTCGAGATCTGGACGAGCTGTGCCCCGAAATGGCCGCACGCGTCCGCCAGGTGGCCCACCGCCTTCGCGTTGACTTCGAAGGCGCGGGCGTCCGTCTCGCACTCGTCCACCTTCGTGAAGGCCGCGCAGTTGACGACCACGTCCGGCGCGAGCTCCCGGACCGCGCGCACGACGGCCTTCGCGTCGGTGACGTCGAGGTCGGACCTGGGGCGCGCGAGCACTTCGTGGCCGGCCGCGGCCAGGGCGGGCCCGAGGTCCGAGCCGAGCATCCCGGTCGCGCCGGTGACGAGGACCCGCCGGCGGCGCCGGAGGGTCGGCCGGGGCGCGGCGAGCAGGGCCGCGTGGGTCTCGAAGGGGGTGCCGCCCGCGTCGGCCATGCGTCCGAAGGCCCGGCTAGCCCGGCTTCTTCGCGCTGGCCGAGGAGGTCGCCAGCCGCTGCTCGTACTGTGAGCGGTAGAACTCGCGGTACGCCGCGTCGCGCTCCTTGATGGGGCGCCACCAGTCTTCGCGGTCGCGATACCAGCGCACCGTCTCGAGGAGGCCCGCCTCGAACGGCGTGGTCGCCGAGAAGCCGAGCCGCGCGAGCTTGGAGGCGTCGAGCGAATAGCGCCGGTCGTGGCCGGGCCGGTCGTCCACGAAGCGGATCAGGCTCTCGGGCTTGCCGAGCTCGCGCAGGACCCGCCGCGTGATCGCGATGTTTTCGGCCTCGTTGCCGCCGGCGACGTTGTACGTCTCGCCGGGCGCGCCGGCGTCGAGCAGGAAGTCGATCGCAGCGGCGTGGTCCCTCACGAAGAGCCAGTCGCGCACGTTTCTGCCGTCGCCGTAGAGGGGCAGCGGCAGGTCGTCGATCGCGTTGGTGGCGAAGAGCGGGATGAGCTTCTCCGGATACTGGTACGGCCCGTAGTTGTTCGAGGCGCGCGTGATGACGACCGGCATCCCGTACGACGCCCAGTAGGAATAGGCGAGGCGGTCGCCGCCCGCCTTCGAGGCCGCGTAGGGGTTGCGCGGGTTGAGCGGGGACTCCTCGGTGAAGGAGCCGCTGGCGATCGAGCCGTAGACCTCGTCGGTCGAGATCTGCACGAACCTGCGCACGCCCCGGCGGCGCGCCTCCTCGAGCAGGACGAAGACCCCGCGCACGTCGGTTTCGATGAAGGAGGCGTCGCCCAGAAGCGACCGGTCCACGTGCGTCTCGGCCGCGAAGTTGACGACCGCGTCGCACCCCTCCATCGCCAGGCCGACCACGTCGGGGTCCACGATGTCGCCCCGCACGAAGCGGTAGTTCGGCAGGTGGGCCACGTCGGCGAGGTTCGCGGGGTTGGCGGCGTAGGTCAGCTTGTCGAGGTTGACGACCGAAACGCCGCCGCCGCGCGACTCGAGGACGTGGCGGATGAAGTTGGACCCGATGAAGCCGCAGCCGCCCGTGACGAGAAGCTTCATACGATGCCGATCTCGGAGTTGTCGCCGACGAGAAACCGGTGGACCCGCGGCCGCTCCAGGCCGGGGTGGATGCGCACGTTCTTGCCGATCAGCGAGTCCGCGATGCGGACCGGGATGCGCTCGAGGCGGGAGCCCTCGAGCACGATCGAGTTCTCGATCTCGCAGCGGTCGATGACGCAGCCCGGGCCCACGGCCGTGTAAGGGCCCACGAAGGCGTCCCGGATCTCGGCGCCTTCGCCGATGATCGCCGGCCCGCGCACCGTCGCGCGCTCGAGCCTGGCGCCCTTCTCGACGACGACCTTGCCCTCGACTCGCGAGTCCGCGCCCGCGAGCTCGAGGCCCCGCGCGGCGAACGTGTCGAGGATGATGCGGTTGGCCTCGAGCATGTCCTCGATCTTGCCCGTGTCCTTCCACCAGCCGGTGACGAGGTGCGGATGGACGCTCTTGCCGTGGTCCACGAGCCACTGGATGGCGTCCGTGATCTCGAGCTCCTGGCGGGCGCTCGGGCGGATGGCCTTGACCGCCTCAAAGATCGAGTCGTCGAACATGTAGACGCCCACGAGGGCGAGGTCCGACTTCGGCTGCTTCGGCTTCTCGGTCAGTCGCACGACGCGCCCGTTCTCGAGCTCGGCGACGCCGAACTGCGAGGGGTTGCCGACCTTCGCGAGCAGGATCTGCGAGTTGCAGCCGAGCCTGCGGTAGTCGTCCACGAGCGCCGTGATGCCGTCGGCGATGACGTTGTCGCCGAGGTACATGACGAACGGCTCGCCCCGGAGGTACGGCTCGGAGATGAGAACGGCGTGCGCGAGGCCCCGCGGCGCCTCCTGCTCGATGTAGGTGATGCGGGCGCCGAAGCGGGAGCCGTCGCCCAGGGCCGCCCGGATCTCTTCCTTCGTGTCCCCCACGACGACGCCGATGTCCCGGATGCCCGCCGCCACGATCGCCTCGACGCCGTAGAAGAGCACCGGCTTGTTGGCGATGGGAACGAGCTGCTTTGCGCTCGTGTAGGTAAGCGGGCGCAGACGCGTCCCCTTGCCGCCGGACAGGATGAGGCCCTTCATCGACGAGGGATCATACCGAAAACCCGAAATTCGAAACCCGAAATTCGAAACGGGGATCCTGAATCCGGCCCTCGCTTTCGAATTTCGAACTTCGAATTTCGGATTTCCTCACTGGCCCAGCAGGGCGTTGAGCGACCCGTTGACGTCCAGCAGGGTCCCGATGTCCTTGAGGTTCACGACCAGGCGCACGTCGCGCCGGGGCGACGGCGGAAGGTCGAGGTTGCGGTACTCCAGGAACACCGTGTAGCAGGAGCCCTTGTAGGTCACCAGGAACCGGCCCTCCTGCATGAGATTCTGGTCGGCGCTGTAGTTGACGCTCGCGTCGAGCCGGAAGACCTTGCCGAGGTCCACGCCGCCCGCGAAACGGATCTGGTCCGAGTTTGCAAGGGCCTGGCCGGCCTCGGTAACGGGCCGGGTCCCGAACCACGAGAGGGCGAGGTAATTCGGGCCCCAGTTGGCGCCGGCCGTCAGCGTCGTGTTCGTGACCTGGGACGCGATGGGGTCGAACTGGAGCCGGGCGTCCAGGTGCAGAAGGCCGCCCTGCGCGACCCGCAGGGTCGCCTCGACGGGTCCGCTCTGGCGCTCGACGAGCGCCCGTCGCGGGCAGGAAGATCGTCTGCGGCAGGGTGAAGGCGTAGGTCTGCGCGATCTCGAGCGAGGCGATCTCCTCGGCCGAGCCCGCCGGGCCGCCGGCTGTTCGCGCCAGCAGGCGGTTGACGATCGCGTAGCGGATCTGGTTCTGGCCGAGCGTCGTGTCGATCGTGTCGAAGGCCGGGATGCGCGCCGGGTCGCTGACGTTGGAGACGTAGGTGTAGTCCACCCGCGGCTCGATCACGTGCTTCAACTTGCCCCACGGCCCGACCGAGACGTCGTAGATGCGCGAGAAGGAGGGCCCGACCAGCGAGAGCCCCGCGATGGCGTACGAGCGCAGGAAGGAGTTGCCCGTGAACGTCTGCTGCCCCTCGTCGGTCGAGTCGGTGTAGTCGGTCAGGCGTCCGCCCGCCTGCGCCAGGATCGAGAGCCACGGGATCTCCTTCCACGGAAGGGAAAAGACGGGGTTCAGGTCGAACCGGCCGTAGGTGCCGCTCAGGAGACCGTTGCCCTTGTTGACGTAGAGCCCCGAGAGCGAGGACTGGAGCGCGAGGAAGAACGGCGAGTTGCCGATGGGCGCCGTCCGATGGAAGAACTCGAGCGAGGGGATGCGCTCCTGCACGACGGTCGCCGCGTAGAAGGTCTCGTTGCGCTCGAAGCGCAGGTTGACCGAATCGGAGCCGAAGTTGCGCGTCAGGTAGGCGAACGACGGGATCTGCTTTGCCGAGTTCAGGGCGAAGCTCTTCTCCCAGTCCTGCAGGTACTCCTTGTCCGAGTAGGCGCGGACCGAGACGACGCCCCGGACGTCGTAGGGCAGGTCGTCCGAGACGTGGTCGAGGCGGACCTTCCAGCGGGTCTCGGGCCCGGTCGTGTACACCCCGAGCGAGCCGTCGGACAGCGTGCAGACACCGTTGCCCCCGTCCGGCGGCGCCTGGGAGAGAGGAACGCACAGGGTGGCGTCCTGGTCGCGCACGACGAAGCCCTGGAAGATGCCGGCCGACTCGGGGGTCGGCCGCCAGCGCGCCTCCTCCCCGAGGCCGACGGTGCCGTCGCCGAACACGTCGAGCTGGGTCGTCAGGTCCGTGGAGCGCCCCGTGACCCAGTAGTAGTTCAGGCCGATGAACCCGCCCCTCTGGTTGCTGTAGCCGAGCCCCGGCACGAGGAGCCCCGAGGCGCGGTTTTCCTTGGTCGGCCAGATCAGGTACGGCGTGTAGAGCAGCGGGACCGAGCCCGGCGCGAAACGCGACGTCCTTCATGCGGGCGTAGTCGTCGAGCGTGATCGTCGCCTCCGACATCGAGAACGACCAGTCGGGCCTGGGCAGGTCGCAGGCGGTGAAGATCCCGTGGTGGATCCGGTAGGTCGCCTCGCCGATCTTTTCGATCGACTTCGCCACGATGTGGTACGTCGGGGGCAGGTCCGCGGTCGCCTCCTCGACGACCCCGGTCTTCGTGTCGAGGTGGAAGGTCCCGCGACTGCCCGACAGCCGGGTCGGCCCCTGGTCGATGACGACGTGGCCGATCAGGACGGCCGTCTTCGTCGGGAAGTCGTAGCGGGCCTCGTCGGCCGTGATCTTGACGTCCTGGTACTCGATGACGACCTCTTCGCTGCCCTCCCAGAACTCGTCCTTCTCGAAGCGCACGGGCTTCTTCGTGTAGAGGCGGACCTCGCCGCCCTTCTCCGGGGCCTTGAACTTGATCTGGAAGTTCGGTTTCGCCTTGAACCGCGACTCGAACGGGTCGCCCTGGCTGAAAGGATCCTGCGCGAGCGCCGCGAACGGGGAGACGAGGATCAGAAGGGCGGCGCCGAGTGCCTTCACGCGTCCATGGCGCGGACGTCGGCGGCCACGCGGAAGGCAGCCTCCGTCTTCGCCCTGACCTCGTCGACCGCGACTCCCGGGGCGAGCTCGACGAGCTCGAGCCCCGCCCCCGCCGGAAGGACGTCGAAGACGCACAGGTCGGTGATGATGCGGTGGACGCAGCGCTCTCCGGTCAGGGGCAGCGTGCAGCGCTTCAGGATCTTCTTCTCGCCCGACTTCGCGGTGTGCTCCATCGTGACGACGAGGCGCCGCGCGCCGGCGACGAGGTCCATGGCTCCGCCCATGCCCTTGACCATCTTGCCGGGGATCATGTAGTTGGCGATCGAGCCCTCTTCGTCCACCTGCATCGCGCCGAGGATCGAGAGGTCGATGTGGCCGCCGCGGATCATCGCGAACGAGTCCGCCGAAGAGAAATACGAAGCTCCCGGCTTGATCGTCACGGTCTCCTTGCCCGCGTTGATGAGGTCGGCGTCCACCTCCGCCTCCGTCGGATAGGGCCCGAGTGCCCAGGATGCCGTTCTCGGACTGGAGGATCACCTCCATGCCGGCCGGAATGTGGTTGGCGACGAGCGTCGGCATGCCGATGCCGAGGTTGACGGTGTAGCCGTCGCGCAGCTCCTTCGACGGCGCGGCGGATGATGCCTTCGCGGTCGAGCATCGGCGCCCTACCCTTTCCTCACCGTGCGGCGCTCGATGCGCTTCTGCCGCGGCGCGACGACGACGCGCTGGACGAAGACGCCGGGCGTGTGGACGCACTCGGGGTCGAGCGCGCCGACCTCGACGAGCTCCTCGACCTCGGCGATCGAGATCTTCCCCGCCGTGGCCGCCATGGGATTGAAGTTGCGCGCCGACTTGCGGTACACGAGGTTGCCCAGCCGGTCGGCCTTCCAGGCCGCGACCATCGCGAAGTCGCCCACGATGCCGCGCTCGAGCACGTAGTCGCGGCCGTCGAAGCTCTTGATCTCCTTGCCCTCGGCCACGAGCGTCCCGACGCCGGCCGGCGTGTAGAACCCGGGGATCCCGGCCCCGCCCGCGCGCATGCGTTCGGCGAGCGTGCCCTGCGGCACGAGCTCGACCTCGAGCTCTCCCGAGAGGAACTGGCGCTCGAACTCCGCGTTCTCGCCGACGTAGGAGGAGACCATCTTGCGGATCTGCCGGGTGCGCAGGAGCAGCCCGAGCCCCCAGTCGTCCACGCCGCAGTTGTTCGAGACGACCGTCAGGTCCTTCACGCCCCGCCGCACGAGGGCCGCGATCAGGTTCTCCGGGATGCCGCAGAGGCCGAAGCCGCCGACGACGAGGGTCGCCCCGTCCGGCACGTCCCGGACGGCTTCGTCGGCGGACGCGACGACCTTGTCGATCATCCGGGCCGATGATAACGGAGCTATCGGCGATCAGCCATCGGCTTCGGCGACGGCGAGAAACTCCACGACGTCGAGATCGGCCGAGGATCCCGGGAAAGCGCGCAGGCGCTCGAGGCGCGGGGCGCCCCTCGGAGAAGCCGGCTGCACGACGGTGTCGATCGTGCGAACGCGATAACCCGAGGCCTCGAAGAGGTCCGTGAGCGTTCGGCGCGTGAAGAACCGGACGTGCGTGCCCGACAGCAGCGAATACGGTACGTAGTCGAAGCGGCCCCGGATGAGGTCGTCCACGACCGCCCAGTGGCCAAGGTTCGGCACGGAGGCGACGACCGACTCCGCCCCGCGCTGAGCCACGGCCTCACGCGGACCAGCGCCTCCGAGGGGTCCTCCAGGTGCTCGAGCACGTCGCCGAAGAGGACGGCGTCGAACCGGCCGTCGAAATCCGCCTCGACCGACTCGAGGCGGGCGCAGAGGACCTCGTCGTACACCCTGGCCGCCGCCGCCGCGTCCTCCGCATCGGGCTCGATGCCGGCGATCCAGCGCGACGCCCCGGGCCCGCAGCGCCGCCGCGGTCGCTCCCCGCGAGCAGCCGACGTCCAGCACCGCGCTCGCTCCTTCCGGGACCCGTGAGGCGAGGTCCTCGCGCGGCGAGGCGTCCATCGCCCCGTAGCGGTGCAGGTACGCCCCGGGGTCCACGGCGGCCCTCGAGGCCCCTCGCCTCGGCCGGCAACCCTTCCAGCGGCGCCTGCGGCGCGAGCCGGGCCAGGACGGCGCGCCGGACGGCGTACACGGGCGACGCGGGCGCCGCCGCCGACACGAGGGGGCCCCCGACCGCGGCGACGGCGTCCGACGGCCTCCGCCAGCAGCGTCGGCGTCAGGTACGCGAAGGGCGGCGCCAGGCGCGCCTCCTCGCACCAGGGCTCGTTCGAGACCGGAAGGACGAGGTCGAGGTCTCGTGCGCGCGGCGAGCCCTCCACCAGGCGCATCGCCGGCCTCCGGAAGAAGGTAGGCCTCCGGATCGGCGTGCACGAGCACGATCGGGCTCTCGCCCGCGGCGTCGGCGGCGACCGGCGACGCGCCCGGAAACATCCGTTCTCCGACGCGCCGGGAGCTGCCGCAGGTACCGCGCGAGAAGCCGCCAGGCCCAGGGCGCCTCGGCCCGGAACCGGGGCACTCCGCCGGCGACGAGGTCGAAGGCGGCCGGCGTCAGACCGTCTCGACGAGCATCGCGGTGGCCTCGCCGCCGCCGATGCAGATGGCCGCGACGCCCCGCTTCTTGCCCTCCCTGCGCAGCGCGTGGACGAGGGTCGTGAGGATGCGCGCGCCCGAGGCGCCGATCGGGTGCCCGAGCGCCACGGCGCCGCCGCGGACGTTGACCTTCGCGGGGTCGAGCGAGAGCTCGCGGATCGCCGCCATCGCGACCACCGCGAAGGCCTCGTTGATCTCGAAGAGGTCGATGTCGGCGACCTCGAGGCCGGTCTTCGCGAGCAGCTTCTGGATGGCTCCGACGGGCGCGGTCGTGAACCACTCCGGCGCCTGGGCGACGCCGGCCGACGCCACGATGCGGGCGATCGGCTTCCAGCCCTTCGCCTTCGCCTTCTCCTCGGACGCGACGACGAGGGCCGCCGCGCCGTCGTTGATCTTCGAGGCGTTCGCGGCCGTCACCGTGCCGTCCTTCTGGAAGGCCGGCTTCAGGGTCGGCATCTTCTCGAGCGGCGCTGCGAAGGGCTCCTCGTCGGCGTCGATCTTGCAGCGGGTCGCCCTTCTTCTGGGCGACCTCGACCGGCGCGATCTCGTCGGCGAAGAGGCCGGTCTTCGACGCGTTCTGCGCGCGCCTGTACGACTCGAGCGCGAAGGCGTCCTGCTCCTCGCGCGTGAAGTGGTACTTCGCCGCGCACATCTCGGCGCAGTTGCCCATGTGGATGTCCTTGTACGGATCCCACAGGCCGTCCTTGATCATCGAGTCGACGAGCGTGCCGTTGCCCATGCGGAGGCCCGTGCGCGCCTTCTCGAGCAGGTACGGCGCGTTCGACATCGACTCCATGCCGCCCGCGACCGCGACCTCGTACTCGCCGGCCGCGATCGCGTTGCCGACGTCCATGACCGCGCGCATGCCCGAGCCGCAGACCTTGTGCACCGTGACGCAGGGTACGGTGTTCGGGATGCCCGCGCCGAGCGAGGCCTGGCGGGCCGGGGCCTGCCCGATGCCGGCCTGGAGCACGTTGCCGAGGACCACCTGCTCGATGTCCTGGGGGCCGACCCCGGCGCGCTCGAGGGCCGCCTTGATCGCGATGGAGCCGAGGGCCGGGGCCGGCAGCGAAGACAGCCTGCCGAGAAACGACCCGATCGGCGTCCGCACGGCGGAAAGAATGACGAGGTTTTTCATAGGGGCGGATTCTACACTTTGAGCGGCGCTCGACGCGCCGACGAGAGCGGGGAAGGTCGCGTCTTAGACCTCGTGACTCTCAAACGCTCAAGGTCACGTCCCAGGTCACTTTGCCGATTCGAGCTTCCAGCCGCTCCGGACGGTCGTCGCCTGGCAGTATGTCTTCAGGCAGCCCACGTCGTTCAGGCACTGCAGGATGGACTGGCAGGCCTGCCCGGCCGTGGATCCGTTTGCCACGGACGTCGTCTCGGTGCACTTGCCCGAGTAGGCCGGGTTGGTGAAGACGCAGGTCGCCTGTTTGGAGCGCGCCGCCGCCTGGGCCGCCGCGGTGCTGCCGCGGTGGGCGAGAAGGAGCAGGGCCGCGAGGCCGAGTGCGATCCGGCGCCGGGGGATGGTGGCTGCGCTCACCCTTGTGCTCCTTTTCGGGGCCTTCGAGCCTCATCCATCATAGCGCCCGTCGGGCGAGCGGGTTACTCTTTCTCGATGCCCGTCGTGGTGGCCGTGGACTTCGGCGAGAAACGGATCGGCCTGGCGACCTCGGACGCTTCGGGCCTTCTGGCCACGCCGCGCGTGACGCTCCGGCGCAAGAGCGACCGGGCCGCCATCGAGGAGCTCGCCCGGTTTTGCCGCGAGGAAGAGGCGGGCCTCGTCGTCTTCGGGATCCCCCGCTCGCCCGAGGGGGTCGAGAGCCCCTTCGCCGCGCGCATCCGGTCCTTCGCCTCGCGGTTCGCCGGCGCGGCCGGGATCCCCGTGCGCTTCCACGAGGAGACCCTGACCTCCAACGAGGCCTCGCGGCGTCTGCCGCGGCGGGCAACCCGGGAGGACCTCGACCGGACCGCGGCGGCGATCCTGCTCGAGGACTACCTGCAGAGCGCGGGCGCTCGGGCCCGATGAGCGCGACGCGGCGCGCCCTGCGGCTGGGGCTTCTACTCGCCCTGCTCGCGGTGGCGGTGGCGGTGTACTTCTACCGGGCGCTGGAGTATCCGCCGGCGCCCCCGACGGGCGAGGATGCCACGGTTTTCTTTCCGTTCGGAACCTCCACGTCGGAGATCTTCCGCAAGCTCGAGGCCGAGGGCGTCGTGCGGACCGCCTGGTTGGCGGAGGCGTATTACCGGCTGGCCCGCAGCGCCACGTCGCTGCAGGCGGGCGAATACCGGTTCGCGCGGCCGACCCCCCTGTCGGTCGTGATCGCCCGGATGGGCCACGGCGACGTCCTCCGGCACACGATCGTGGTTCCCGAGGGCCTCACCGCCGAGGAGACCTTCGAGCTCTTCTGGAGCCGCGGCATCAGCCGGCCCGAAGCCTTCCGAAACGCTCTGCGCAATCCGCAGCTCGTGACCTCGATCGCCCGCGGAGCCCCGGACCTCGAGGGCTTCCTCTTTCCCGACACGTACGAGGTCACCCGCTCGACCTCGGCCCGCCGGATCGTCGAGACGATGCTGGCGAATTTTCGGCGGCACTTCACTCCGGACATGCGGGCGCAAGCGCAGGCGGCCGGCCTCTCGGAGCGCGAGGCGGTCGTCCTCGCCTCGATCGTGCAGAAGGAGACCTCGCTCGACCGCGAGGAGGCGCTCATCGCCGGCGTCTACTGGAACCGGCTGCGCCACCGCATGCGGCTGCAGGCCGACCCCACCGTGACGTACGCGTTGAAGCGCGACGGCCGGTGGACGGGCACGCTGTATCGGTCCGATTACGGGTACGAGTCGCCGTTCAACACCTACCTCGTCGACGGGCTGCCGCCCGGCCCCATCTGCAATCCGGGGCCCGACGCGCTCAAGGCCGCCGTTTCGCCGGCCCGCACCGAATACCTCTACTTCGTCGCCGACCGCAGCGGCGGCCATACCTTCTCGCGCACGTTCCAGGAGCACCTCGACGCCATCGCCTCGGCCCGGCGCCAGCGCGCCAACGGATCGAGCGAAGCGCCCGAGCCGCACGCTCGAAATTCCGGCCGTTAGCGGCCGGCTGCGCCTTGACCATCCGGCGCCGGAGCGCCACAATCGGATCAAGCCCCTCGATGACTACGGAAAGACTGCCCCGTCCGTTCGGCCAGTACAGGCTGACGGCGGCCGTCGGGACGGATGCGCTCGGACGGATGTACCGGGCCATCCGCGAAGCCGACGACCGTCCGTTCACGCTCCTGAGGGTGCTGGAGTCGCCGGAGCTCGTGCCCGAGCCCGTTCTCGACGCGATCGAGGAGAACGGCGAGATCCACGAGTTCCTGAAGAACGCCGCCATCGCCCGCGGAGTGGACATGGACGCGGTGGACGGGACCCCGTACATCGCATGGATCCAACCCAACGGTCGCACTCTCGACGCCCTCGTCGCTAAGTGCCGCGGCCTCTGCCCGCAAGCTCCCGGTGGAGCATGCGCTGCTCATCGCCGAAAAGGTTGCCACGGCCCTCGACCACGCCTACAACACGACGATCGACGGCGATCGGACGCTCCACGGCCTCGTGTTGCCCGGCTTCGTGGCGATCTCGGACGATGGCGAGGTCCGGCTCTCCGGGTTCGGCCTGACCTCCTGCGTGCTCCCCGCCCTTCGAAAGCCCCGCCTCGCCTCCGACGTCGCGCCTTACCTCGCGCCCGAAGAGCGGGAGCGCAATGCCCCGGGCAAGAACTCGGACGTGTACTCGGTCGGCGTGATCCTCCTCGAGCTGCTGACGCTCGAACCGCCTCCCGCCGATCCGCTCGCGACCGTCAAGGGCCTGACCGGGGCGCCGCCTCCGCCGGTCGCGCCCGAGATCCTCTCGGTGCTTCGCATGGCGCTGGCGCCGGCCGACACCCGGTACAAGTCGAGCGGCGACCTGAGGCGCGAGCTCGGAAAGCTCCTCTTTTCGGGGCCCTACTCGCCGTCCACGTTCAACCTCGCGTACTTTCTGCACGAGCTCTTCCGCGGCGAAATCGAGGCCGAGACGACGGAGCGACTGGCGGAAGGAGGCCCGAGCGCCGAGTCGGCGACCCTGACGGGGCCGGCGCCGTCGCCCGAGGGGGCTTCGACGCATCCCCTTTCCGCGGGCGTAACCCCGCCATCGATTTCGGTCGGGGCGCCATCGCGCCGCGGCCCCCTCGCCGCCGTCGGAGCCATCCTGGCCGCGGCGGCGATCGGGGGCGGTGTCTACGTCGTCGCGCGCAAGCCCGCGGCGCCCGCTGCGGGAAGCCCGGCCCCCGCCCCGGCGGCGCCGGCCACGCCGACTCTGCTTCCTGCGCTCGCGGCCACCCCCGCCGAGCCCACGAGCACGATGTCGGAGGCGCAGTTTCGCGAAGAGGTCGCTCGGCGCCTGGCGCTCGAGGTCCAGAAACTGGAGCAGCAGGCCCGCGCCCGGGCCCCCTCGCTTTCACCCGGCTCTTCCGCCGCGCTGGCCGAGCCGATGGCTCTGCCTGTTCCAACGCCGGCTCCCGCCGAGCCCGTGGCGGAGGCCGAGGCGAGGCCAGAACCCCCGGCCCTGCCGACGCAGCCTCCCCCGCCGCCGAGGCCTTCGACGCAGGAGGGCGCGCTCGTCGAGCTCGACGACGTGGACACGCCCCCGCGCATCGCGCGCGTGGTCAAGCCCGCGTACCCCCCGCTCGCCCTTCAGGCGCGCATCGGCGGCATCGTCGTGCTGCGCGTGCTCGTGTCGGAGAAGGGCGCTCCCGCCCAGATCGAGGTCCTGCGCGGCGGCCGCGCGGGCCTGACCGAATCCGCGCTCCGCGCCGTGAAGGGCTGGACGTTTCAACCTGCCGTCAAGGACGGCGTTCCGGTCAGGACCTGGATCTCGGTGCCGATTCCCTTCGAGCCGTAAGACGTGAGCCGAAAGCCGTGAACAGTGAGTCGCAGCGCCTCCGGCTTACGGCTTCGGCTGCGGGTACTCGATCCACTTCAGCGACGGGTCCTTCGTTCGCAGGAAGTCCTCCATCACCTTGTCCTCGACCCACGTGATCTCGGTTCCGTCGATGAAGTAGGTCGGCGTGGACTTGACGCCCAGGCGCTGGCCCTCGTCGAGGTCTTTGCGCACGTCGGCCAGGCTTTCGTCGCGCAGGTAACAGGCGAGGAAGTCGGCTCGAGGGATGCCCGACGCTTCGGCGAAGGTCAGGGCGAGCTCGTCGATGCCCGACACGGTCATCACGAACTGCTGGGAGTACACCTGCTTCTTGAAGCCGAACATCGCCGGCGCCTTGGCGAACCGAAAGATGCAGTCGGCCGCAGAGGCCGCCTTCATGGACCAGGCGTGGGAGAACCAGAGCGGAAAGAACTTGTAGTAGCGCTTGTAGGAGAGCCCCGGATTCGCCTCGAGCAACTGGTCCATCTGGAGGCCGCGGTACCGGCAGTATCCGCACTCCATGTCGGCGTACTCGACCATCGTGATCGCGCCGTTCGGCTTGCCTTCGAACCGGCCCTGCGAGAGGTCGATCCGGCGCTTGCGCTCCTCGCGCGGATCCATCTGGAAGTCCCAGAGCGGGCCGCTGAAGTACCGCGAGCCGTCGGCCGTCACGTAGCCGGGGCCCCGCATCGGTCCGAACCCGGTCTCGACGGCGATGACGACGGCCTTCAGGCCCGCCGCGTCGGCCCCCGGGACGAGGTTCGCCTTCGCCCGCGTCCGGTAGAGCGTCGAGGTCCTGGCTTCGATCCACGCCAGGTCCGCGTCGCTCTGGACCGGCTTCGGATTCGGGTTGGCAACCGTGTCGCCGTCGAAGAACCACTTTCCGTCGTCCGAGACGTACACCGTCTTGTCGACCGCGAGCTTGGGATACTTGCCGGTCCGCTTGATCTTGTAACCCTGGAACCCGGGCAGCCGCTCGCCCTTTTCGAAGGTGATCTTCGAGGCGGGATCGTAGGAGAGAAAGTTGTTCAGGTAGCCGGGAAGGCGCCCCTCGACGCCGACCGAGGGCGCCGCCTTGGCGGCCTGCCGGGTCGCGCCCGCGGCGGATGCCAGGCCGGTCAGCGTGAGCACGAGAGCGAGTCCCAGGGTGCGCGTTTTCATTCCTGTTTCCCTTTCAAGGCCGTTTTTCGCCCGGAGGCAGGCCCTTTTGTAGCAGATCGAGGGACCGAATGGCGCCGGGCTGGTCGGGATTGATGGCGAGCGACCTGCGGAAAAAGGCGACGGCGGCGTCCGGGCGGCCGAGGCACGTACTGAGCAGGCCCAGGACGTTCAGGGTGTCCGGGCTCTGGCTCGCGGCCGCAAAGCGCGCGACGGCCGCCTCCGCGGCGGCGCAGTCCCTGGCCCGGAAGCGCAGGAGGGCGAGTTGCCGGGCGACGGGCTCGCTGTCGGGGTAGAGGCGGGCGCCGCGCTCGAGCACCTCGCGCTCGGGTCCGGTCTTGCCTTTCTCGCGGTACTCCGCGGCCCAGAGCAGCAGCGTCCCCTCGGGATCGGCGTGGCCGGCGGAGAGAGACCGAAAGAGCCAGTCCAGAGCCCGGCGGTCGTCGCCCCGCGCCCGGTAGAGCACCGCCAGGTTGAACTGCGGGGAGTGGTACTCGGGCCGAAGCTCGAGGGCCTTCCTGTACGCGGCCTCCGCCGCCGCGTAGTCCACCTTTCCCCCGTTGACCGAGAAATAGAGCCCGAGGTTGTTCCACGCCCCTTCGGTCAGCCCGGGCCGGTCCCCGCCCGAGGGGGCGAGCTTTCCGGGCTCCCCGCCGGAGAGGTAGCCGAGGGCGAGCAGTTTCTTCGTGTACTCGCTCGCCTCCTTCTCCGACATCTGCTCGGCGGCGAGGCGGCGCACTGGCACGGACGGCGAGGTCCTTGCGCGCGGGCGCGGGCAAGCCGGGAAAGGCGCCGCGGACGACGCCTCCGGGGGCACGCCGGTCGATCGGCAGGCCGAGCAGCGCCGAGACCGTGGGCTCGACGTCGAAGACGGTCGCGCGGCCGCGCTCGGCGCTTCGGCCACGCGGGCGCCCCATGCGGCGAACACGCCGTCGAGCCGGTGCCAGAAGCCCGCCGTCGAGGGGTTCAGGGAGTCGCGCACGCACGACCGCTCCTCCCCCCACTTGAAGCCGTGGTCCGAGTTGACGATGAGTGTGGCGCCGTCCTCCTCGGCCCGACGCATCCACTGCCCGAGGATGCGATCCACCAGGGCGTAGTACTCGTCCACGGCGCGGTGGTACCGGGCGTAGTCCGCGTCCGAGACGCACGCGAGCTTCGGCGGCACGTACGAGGCGAAGACGTGGCCGATGACGTCGGTCCCCTCGAGGTAGAGCATCATCAGGTCCGGCAGATTCCGGTCGTACAGCTCGCGGGCGATGCGAGACTCGATGCGGGTGGCGGCGATCGTGCGCGCGAGCGCGATGATCGGATTCTTGAGGCCCTCGCCGCTCGAGCGCGCGCGCGCGATGTCCTCGAGGGGCACGTCGACGTAGCGCGTCAGCTCCTCGTCCGTGACCGCGGCCCTCGCGCGCCGCGATCTGCTCGACGCCGGCCGAAAGCGACGCGGGATAGGCGAGTCCCTGCCGCGCGAGCCCCTCGAAGAGGATCGGGCTCGCGTGGTCCGAGACGAAGAAGCCCTTGACCTCCTCGGCGGGGTGCGTGGCCCACCAGCCCACGACGCCGACCGGCACGCCCGAGGCCGAGGCCACGTTCCAGATCGCGGGCACGGCGCGGGAGCGCGCCGGAGATCGGCATCTTCCGGCCCGTCGCGGGGTCCACTTCCTGGAAGTCGAGGACGCGGTGCAGGTCCGGCCCGACACCCGTCGCCAGCGTCGTCCAGACCACGGGCGAGAGGATCGGCACGTAGGACTTCAGGCGCGCCGTGTAGCCCTCCGACGTGAGCCGCTTCCAGTTCGGCATGCGGCCCTCCGACGCCAGCCGATCGAGCAGGTCCCAGTCGAGCCCGTCGAGACCGAGCCAGATCACCGACGGCCGGCTCCCCGCCGTGCGCTTCGTGCGCCCGGCTGGATCCGAGGCATCCACGTTCTCGACGGAGGCCGCCGGAGTCGAAGACACCGCGGGCGCAGCGACCGGGGACCGCTCCGACGACTGGCCGCAGGACAGAGCGCCAAGGGCAAGAAGGGCCCTGAGTCCGAGATCCCCCGCTCTCATTCGCCAATCTCAGGTTCATCTCAGTGGCCCGAGGGCGCGCCATTCTGCAGCAGCTCGAGCGATTGGACGACGGTCTTCTGGTTCGGCACGAGGGCAAGGGAGCGCCGGAAGAGGGCGACCGCCTCGTCCTTGCGCCCGAGGCACGCCCGGATCAAGGCCAGAGCGTTCAAGGTCAGCGGTTCCTGCGTGGTGGCCTCGAAGCGCGAAAGAGTCGCGTCGCCACGCCGACAGTCCTTCCCCTTGAAGTACAGGAGCGCCAGCGCCCGATGGATCGGCTCGATAGTCGGGATACAGCTGCGCGCCGCGCTCGAGGACCTCGCGCTCCTCCGCCCCTTTGCCCTTCACGTCGTAGTACAGCGCCCAGTCGAGGACGGTCCGTTCGGGGCTCGCCTGCCCTGCGGCAAGAGCCTGGAAGAGCCCGTCGATCGCCTGCCGCTCCTCTCCCCGGATTCGGTGGGCCACCGCGAGATTGAACTTCGGCGAGACGAAACCCGGCCACAGCTCGAGCGACTTCTTGTAGGCCACCACCGCCGCGGCCAGGTTGGCCGCTCCACCCAGGTTGGACAGGTAGAGCCCGAGGTTATTCCAGCCTCCTTCGGTCAGGCCCGGCCGGTCGCCGCCCGAGGGGGCGAGGACGGCCGACTCGCCGCCGGAGAGGTAGCCGAGGGCCATCAGCTTCTTCGCGTACTCACTCGCCTCCTTCTCCGACGTCTGCTCGACGGCGAGGCGCCGCACCGGAATCTCCGCGGCGAGGTTCCTTCGGGGCGGCGTCGGGAGGTCGGGGAAGGCCGCTCGGATCGGGCTGCCCGACGCGCGCTTGTCCACGGGCAGATCCAGCAGCGCGGCCACGGTCGGCTCGACGTCGAAGACGCTCGCGTGGCCCCGCTCGGGGCTCTTCTTCACCCTCGCGCCCCAGGCCGCGAAAACGCCGTCGAGCCGGTGCCAGAAGCCCGCCGTCTCCGGATTCAGGGACCCGTGCTCGCACGACCGGTCCTCTCCCCACTTGAAGCCGTGGTCCGAGGTGACGATGAGCGTGGCACCGTCCTCCTCGGCGCGGCGCATCCACTGACCGAGGACCCGGTCCACGAGGGCGTAGTACTCGTCCACGGTGCCGCCGATATCGGGCGAAGTCGGCATCCGAAACGCAGCTCATCTGCGGGGGAACCTCGGACGCGAAGAGATGGCCGACCACGTCGGTGCCCTCGAGGTAGAGCATCATCAGGTCCGGAAGGTTCCGGTCGTACAGCTCCCGGGCGATTCGGGACTCGACGCGCGTCGCGGCGATCGCGCGCACGAGCAGGACGAGCTCGTTCGAAAGGCCCTGCTCGCTCGAGCGCTCGGCGGCAATCTCGCGGACGGGAATGGCGACGAAACGGGCGAGGTCCTCGTTGGTGACCGTGCCTTCTCGCGCGGCGATCTGCTCCACGCCCGCCGACAGCGACGCGGGAAATGCGAGGCCCTGCTTCGGCAGCCCCTCGAAGAGGATCGGGCTGGCGTGGTCGGAGACGAAGAAGCCCTTGACCTCCTCCGCCGGATGCGTGGCCCACCAGCCGACCACGCCCACCGTCAGCCCCGAGGCGGACGCCACGTTCCAGATCGCCGGCACGGCGCGCGAGTTTCCGGAGATCGGCACCTTCTGGCCGGTGACCGGATCCACCTGCTGGAAGTCGAGGACACGGTGGATCTCCGGACCGACTCCGGTTGCCAGCGTCGTCCACACGATCGGCGAGAGGATCGGTATGTAGGACTTGAGGCGCGCGGTGTACCCCTCGGCTTCGAGCCGCTTCCAGTTGGGCATCCGCCCTTCGGCGGCCAGCCGGTCGACGAGCTCGAAGTCGAACGCGTCGAAGCCCAGCCAGATCACCGGTGCACGACCCCCGGACGGACGCCTCGACCGGGAGGCGACGTCCATCATGTCCGACGGCGCGCCACCGGGGGCGGCCGACGCCGTCGGTGCCTTGCCGGGGCTTGCGCCCACCGCCGGCGTTTCCCGCCCGCACGAGAGCGCGGCCACCGGAAGCAGCGCGGCGACGACCGCGCCGCTCCGCAGAAGACCCGATCCCATCAGGGCCGCGAGCCCTTGCCGGCTGCCTTCGGGGGTCCGGAGAGCCGGCCCTCGATGTAGCGCTCGGCGAGCTCGGGCTCCGACGTCAGCCACGCCCCGCGGTAGAAGAAGACCGGCGTGCCGTTCAGGCCCAGGCGCAGGGCGAGATCGATGTCGGCGATGACCCGGTCGCGGGCGCGGCCGCTCGAGATCTCGGCCTCGAAGGCCTCGCCCGAGCCCGCCGCCTCGGCGATGTCGACGGCGAGATCGCGCGCGGCCTTCTCGTTCATGCCGCCGGCCCGCGGGAAGATCGCCTCCTCGTACTTCAGGGCGAGCGCAGGCGACACGCTGGCGAGCGCGGCGGCGCTCTCGGCCGCGGCGAACGCCCAGTCGTGGACCTTGACGAGCGGAAGGAACCGCGTCTGGAGGACGCCGCCGTGCGCCCAGGCGTAGTCGCGGACCTGCGGCGTGCGCACGCGGCACTTCTCGCACTGGAAGTCGATGAAGGCCGTCACGGTGAACGCGGCCTTCGGCGCGGGCGCCGCCCCGGGCGCCTCGGCGAGGATCTTCGAGCGCGCGACGTCCGGCGCGACGTCGAACGGGAAGAACTCGCCGAGGAGGATCGAGGCGCCGTCCTGCGAAACGAAGCCTCGCAGCGTCGCGACCGCGCCGGGCGCCTGCTGGATGCGGATGTCGAGCGGCACGAGCGCCCCGTGCACCCCGCCTCTGGCCGTGATGGCGACGGGCAGGCCGAACTGCTGCTGGAGCACTCCCTTGATCACGGGAAGGTCGCGCCGGGGCGGAGAACGGCTGGTTCTTCCGGCCGTCGTCGTGCAGCACCTGGCCGACGAAAATTTGCTTGCGGGCCTCGTCCACGAGCGTGACGTTCGACTCGTTGCGGTTCTTGAGCTCGCAGGCACGCTCGGCGCGGTAGGCCTCGTAGCCCGGGATCGCGATCTCGCGGCCGGGGTGACCGTCACCTTCGTTCCCGGGCAGACCGAATACCACGCCGTGAAGTAGCGGCCGACCCGGTCCCGGGTGGCCTCGTCCGCGCGGGCCTGCAGGCCGACGAGGGCCGTCAGAAGCGCGAGAAGGGCCGCCCTCCGCATGCCGCGAACCTTAACACGGCCAAGGGCTTGCGGAATTCCGGGCGAGGCGACGCTAGGAGCCGGACCCGGAGTCGGAGCTCGCCTTGCCGGTCGACCTTCTTCGCGCGCTCGATTGCGGTGACGACGTTCGGCTCGCGCTGGAGGACGTTCTTTCCGTAGCCTTCCTTGGTCACGAACTGCACCTTCAGCTCCTGATAGGGGATCGCCTTCGGCAGATCGCCGCGCAGATAGGTCCAGCTCTCGACCCAGTTGGCGGCCGCGCGCTTGATGGAGGTGCCTTCTCCCGTGACCCTCTCGCTGGCGGCCGCCTGGTTCGCGTTCGAGCCCCCGGCGTGCTGGGCCAGCTTGACTTCCGTCCGCGCTGTACCGGCTCTGCCCCGAGGTGTCCGCCGCCCCCGCCTCGTCCGAGGCGTCGAGCGGGCGCTGGCCGTTGTAGGTCGGCGGGCCCGACGAGGATGAACACCATGCCGCGGTCGGTCAGGCTGCCGCGGACCTCGTCCTGCGTGAACCGCGCGTCGGCGAAGGCCACGCGCTTCTCGAACTCCTCGCGAAACTCGTTTTCCGGGGTCTCGGGCTTCGGATCGCGGGTCTTCCAGAAGGCCACGATGAACTCGGAGCGCGCGAGCCCGTCCGTCAGCCGCTCGAAGTCCTGCCGCTCGGCGGCCGTCAGGAGGTACTTCGCCGGTCCGGCGGCCCAGTCCTCGCCGGCTTCCTCGAGAGGCTTCGAGTCGGGAGCGTGGAACGCGCGATAAGCCGTGGCCAGCACACCCGTCTCGGCCGGCCCGGATCGGAGCCGCGGGCGCGGCGGCCTTGCGGGCCGCGTCGAAAGCGGCGATCACCTTCGGCGGGTAGAGAGCGGGATCGAGCGAGGCATTGGGCTGAAGCTCGAGAAATGCTCCGAACGCCTCCACGGCCTCGTCCTTGCGCCCGAGCGCGGCGAGACTGGCGCCCTTGTAGAAGAGAAGTCCGGGCAGGATCTTGCGCCGCTCGGCCTCGAGCCCGGGCTTCGCGCTCTCGGCGTCCAGGGTTTCGACGGTCGAGAGCGCCTCCTTGTAGTTGCCGGCCTTGAACTGCTCCTTGGCCTTCATGAAGAGCTCGGGAAGCGTCGCGGCGGCCGCGGAGAAGGCGAGGAAGAGAAGGAGGGACGGGACGGCGAGATAGCGGCGCATGGGAACCTCCAGGGACAGCTGATCCGCCTCAATCATATGCCCGACGCGTCAGCCGTCAATCGTGAATCGAGGAGCGCAACTCGGCGTCGGTTCACGGTTCGCGGCTTGCGACCCATCAAAAAAGAGGGGCGGCCGAAGCCGCCCCTCGAGAAAACGAAGCGCGATGCTCCCTAGAACGTGAACTTCAGGGCAAACCGGAACAGGCGCGGCGCCTGGCGCTGCGTGAACGTGTCGTAGTTCGCGTTGGTCTGCTGCTGGTTCGGGTCGTACAGGGTGCAGGGCGGCGGGTACGTGACGCCCGAGCAGTTGGTGTATCCGGCCGGCTGCGAGGTCGAGTACCGGACGTCCTTGAGCGTCACCTGCTGCGCGTTGATGAGGTTGAACAGCGTAGACCTGCGGCGTGATCGTCACGGGCCCGAGGGTGATCGGGTAGCCGAGCGTGAGGTTCATCTCGTAGAGGGTCGGAAGCCGTCTGGGCGGACCCGCGCTCGACGAGCTGGATCTCGGCGCCGTAGCCCGAGTTGAAGTAGCCCTGCTGGTTGAGCGGAGCGCCCGACTGCAGGTAGAAGTTGAGGCCCGCATAGAGCTTGAACGGGAACGTGTACGTCGCGTCGAGGCGGAACCTCCAGGGAACGTCCAGGAAGAGCTTGCCCTCGTTGTTGTGCTGGAACTGGAAGTAGTCGAAGTCGGCGTTGATGCCGGGGTCGGTCTGGCCGCGGCCCTCGCGGACCTCGCCGTCGTAGTTGCCCGTCAGGCTCGAGTAGACGACGGAAGCCTGCGCCCACAGGGCGTTGGTGAACTGCTTGCGGGCGACGAGCTCGCCGCCCCAGTACGTCCGCTTGGCCTGCGTGATCGGCGCGATCCGGTCGAAGCAGCCGTACGGAGCTGCCGTCGAGGCCGTTGCAGCCCGGAACCTGGCCGAGCGCCAGCGGGCTGTCCGAGCCCGGGTTGATGATGGCGCAGGTGTTGAAGTTCGTCAGAGGGCTCGAGCCGTCGAGGTCGCAGCGGTCCTCGATCGTCCTGCCGAGGTTGCGGTACATGCCCTTCAAGCCGATCGAGAAGCTCGGGTCGAGCAGCATGTCGAAGCCGGCCGAGCACCTCGTCCTGGTAGATGCCCTTGATGCCCGGCTGCACCGGCTCCGTGGACGCGCCGCCCTGGTAGAACGGGGTCTCGTGGCCGATGACGGTCGGATCCTGCGTCGCGTCGACCGGGTCGAAGTTGTACGTCGTCCCGTTGGTCTGGGCGCCGTAGGCGCGCACGTTCAGGTCCGTCGGGATCGAGTAGTAGAACCGGCCGTAGAAGGCGTAGATCTTCATCTGGCCATCGGCCTTCGGGTCCCAGATGACGCCGATGCGCGGCTGCCACTCGTTCGTGGTCTTGAAGGCCGTCGCGCCCGTGTAGTCGTTGACCTTTTCCTCGTCCCAGCGCACGCCGGCGTTGAGCGTCAGGGACGGCATGATCTTCCACGAATCCTGGATGTAGAACCCGAGGTCCTCCGAGTTCGGCGAGATGACGTTGTTGATCGGGATCGCGCACGCCGGGTTGTTCCGGTCGGCGCAGGGCGCGTAGAAGTTGTGCTCGTAGTACGGTCTGGCCGTACTCGTTCTGGACGTTGACGAGCTGGCCGCCCGGCGTAGCCACCCTCGCCGATGCCCGTGTAGTACGACGGTCGCGTTGGTGGTGCCCTTCTGGTAGTCGCCGCCCAACTTCACCTCGTTGTTGCCGAGGTAGAAGGTGAAGTCGCCCTTGTACATGTTGCGCTTCGAGTCGTTGTTGACCGTGGGGCCGAAGATGGAGCCGAAGCCGCCGGTCGTCGAGGTTGCGGTCGACGGGTTGCATCGCACGGCGCGGTCGGCGTGCCCCCGTCGCACGTGTAGTCGTCGTAGCGAATGCCCGATCCCGCGCCCGAAGGCTTCAACTGGTAGCGGTCCTTGTGCTCTGCGGCCTGGAGTTGGACGAGGCCGACCGAGCCGATGAGCTGGTTCAAGCGAGCGCCCCAGTCCTGGCCGCCGATGTCGCGGCGCGACTCCCAGGTGCGCGGCGCAAGGCTCGTGATGGTCGCGACGCGGCTCTGCCGCGGGTCGGATCCGGCCGCTCCGTCGATGACCGACGGGTCGTAGAAGTAGGAACCCGTCAGCGTCGTGCCCTGCGCGATGTTCAGGGTCAGCTTGCCGGAATACAGGTTGTCCCACTGGTTCAGCGGGAACTGGTCATTGTTGCGGCATCGTCGTGGACGAGGCGTAGCGTGCCACCGCCTGGTCCGGGTAGATCACGCGATCGTACGCGATGAAGAACCAGACCCGGTCCTTCCAGAAGTAACCGCCGACGTCGAAGCCGAAGTCCAGCTTCTGGTAGTCGGCGATCCGCATGCCGGTTATCGTGTCCGGACCCGTGTCGTTGCAGGTCGTGCCCTCGGGCGCCGTGCCCGACGCGCGGGCAGAGTTTCTGGGCAGCCTTCGTATCGAACGAGTCGTAGTAGGTGAAGCACGTCGCCGTGGAACTCGTTGCCGCCGGACTTCGTGATGACGTTGACGACCCCGCCGAGCGCACGGCCGTACTCGGCCTGGTAGCCGCCCGTCTTGACCTCGACCTCCTGGATGAACTCGCCGTTCAGGGCCTTGCCCTGGAATCCCTTGATGACGTTGGTGGTGTTGACGCCGTCGATGATGTACTGGTTCTCGACCGACGTCGCGCCGTAGATGGTCAGCGGAGTTCGCGCGGCCCTGCGTCTCGCCGCGATCCTCGTTGACGCCCGGGTTCGACTTGACGATGTCCGTGTAGTTGCGCGCCGACCGGCAGCTGCGAGATGACCTTCGCCGAGTAGTTGGAGCCGCCGGTCGTCGACGAGGTGTCGATCAGGGGCGCCTCGCCCGTGACCGTCACCTCCGCGGTCGTCGAGAGCTCCAGCTGCAGGTTGGCCGTCACGGTCGCGTCGAGCGTGACCGTCGCCTTCTTCTGCACCCTACCGAATCCCGACAGGGTCGCCGTCACCGTGTAGGCTCCCGGCGACAGGCTCAGGAAACGGTAGCGCCCGTCGGACCCCGTGACCGCGCTGCGCGCTCCCTGAAGGCTCGCGCTGGCGAGGTCCACGGTGACGCCCGGCAGGGCGGCCCCGCTCTGGTCGGTGACGGTCCCCTCGATCGTTCCGGTCGTCTGCGCCAGGACGGCGACCGGAGCGAGGAGGAGAAGACCGACCGCGAGAATCGAGAAGATACGGTATCGATTTCTCACCTTTAGTCCCTCCTAAAAAAATTTTCGAAACTCTACGAAACATCTCTAAAAGCAAGTGCGCTGCCAAGAAACGGGAAATGTTGGGAGAAGGCTAACTATCTGCGTGGCAAAGGGCAAGAGAACTTTTGGAGACTCTTTGGGGCGAGGATTCTCCTATTTCATGAATATCGATTCCAAAAAATGAATTACCAGGCCCAACTGTCGCAACTCGGACGGGGACCGGCCGGGCGGGGATCAGTGGGCGTTTTCGAGCGTCAGGGTCATCCGCGCGAAGTCGAGCTTCAGACGGAAGTGCTCGAGAAACGAGGTCCCGACGATGCCGTCCTCGAAAGCGCTGTCGTCTTCCTTGACGGCCAGATCCTGGAACCGCGCCCCGTAGCCGGCGATGCCGATCGTGACTTCCGAGATTCTCCCCCACTCCACCTGGGTCTTGCCGAGGCCGTAGACCCTCTTCGGAGAGACCTTGTTCGAAGGCGGCAACCCGGCCCGGGCCAGACCCGCGGTCGTCATCAGCGTCGGCTCGCTGCCGGTGTCGAAGAGGAACTGGTAGATGCCGTTGCGGTCGATGGAACCGCGCACGAAGACCCGACCGCCGCGAAAGAAGAGGTTCTGGTCGGGCGAGCGCTTCGGCGTCCGGAAGTCTTCGCGCACCCACTTCACGCGCCGCCCGCGATAGTCGATCTCGGTCGTGAACTCCTTGAGCAGATGAAGGCCGAGCACGATCGGCACCGGAAACTGACCGCGCGGGGTCTCGAAGAGCATCGCCTCGTCGGGCATGACCATGACGGGCACGTCCCGCAGGGAAAGGCCCGCGAAGGCGAGCTCGGCGATGACGCCGAAGTCCACGGGAAATTCCTTCTTGTGGAGGCCCCGCCCCGACGCCCGCGAGTCCGGAATGAGCCGCACCTGGACCTCGCGCGCGAACGACTGCGTCACGATCGTGTAGACGGCCCCCGAATCCACGATGGCGGCCGAGTCCGAGCCGTTGACGCGCACGGGCAGACGGATCAGGTTGAAGCCGTGCATCTCGAAATCCGCTTCACCCGACTGACCGAGGGTCGGCCCGGCGTAGACGTCGAGGTCCCGCATCGCCGCGAGAAAGTGGATGAAGCCCGGCACGAGGCCGTAGCCGTCGCGCACGGCGCTCGAGGCGTATTCCTCGGCGGTCGCGAAGTCGTTCCAGAGGATCGCGCCCTGGGAGATCGCCCATTCGATCTCGCCGCGCCGGAAGCGTCGCGATTCGAGCCCGCGTGCTCGCTCGAGCGCCGGCCAGGCCGCGTCGAAGTCCCCCCGCGCCAGCAGGACCTTGCCGTAGAGGGCCATGTTGGTGGCGCTGCTCTCGAGATCGGCGGGCGGTAACGACTCGAGGTACCGCTCGACCTCCAGGTAGTGGCCGCGCTGGTATCGGTCCTCGAGGTTGAACCCCCCCGGCGGGGGCGGAGGGTGAACCTTGTCGGCCGGGAGCACGAACACGGACACGGACGGGGCGACCGTGCAGGCCGACGCGAACAGAAGGAGCAGAACCCAGCTCCGCCGCCGGGCCCGGCGCTTTCCCCCGTCTCTCACCCCTTCGGCCTGCCTCTGCCCGTCCGCGCTCCGCTACTTCGCGGCCTTCGCGTCCGCGAGGCTGGAGCGGCCCGCCGCCTTGGCCGCTTCGAGCGTCGTCAGCGCTCGTTCGTCCCGCTGCAAGACGTTCTGCCCGTAACCCCTCTTCGTCAGGAACTCGAAGTCCACCTGCTGGTAGGAAACCCCGGGTGGCAGGAGCTCGCGCCGGTAGTGCCAGACCTCGCGCCAGCTCGTCTCGGACTCGGGCAGGGTGTTCCCCGGTCCGGACATCGTCGAGACGATCGCCGAGGCCTCCGAGGACGAGCTCGCGCCCTTCACCGCCTGTCCGATCTCGAAAGAGCTGAAGCGCGACATGCCCTGGGGATCCGCGGTGTCTTCTCCGACGGCGATCGGCTTTCGACCGACCCACGTCGGCGGACCGAGAAGCACGAAGAGCATCCCACGGTCGGTCAAACTCCCTCTGGTCTCGTCCTGACCGAGTCGAGTGTCGGCGAAGGCCACTCGGCGCTCGAATTCGAGGCGGAACTCGTTGACGGGGGTCTCGGGCGTCGGGTCGTGGGCTTTCCAGAACTCCGTCACGAATTCCGACCGCGAGGCTTCGTTGGAAAGGCGTTCGTAGTCGGCCCGCTGCTGGGAGGTCAGAAGGTACCGCACCGGGCCCTCCGCCCACGTCTCGTCCGCGCCGTCGGAGACCGGGAGCTCCCGGGCCGAAAAGGCACGGTACGCGGCGGCAAACGAACCCGTCTGCGCCGGGCCGGTCGCCGCCGGCTGGCCCGGGGCCGGCTTCTGCAAGCCCTTGCGGGTCTCCTCGAGCGCCGCGATCACGCGGGGGGGATAGATCGACGGATCGAGCGAAGCGTTCGGCTGATAGGCGAGAAAGGTCTCGAAGTTCGAGCGCGCCTCGTCGGTCCGGCCGAGCGCGGCCTGCGAAGCTCCGCGGTAGAAGGCGAGGCCGGGCGCGAGCTGCGCGCGATAGGCCTCGTTGCCCGGAAGCTTGCTCTCGGCCTCGAGCCTGTCCAGGGTCGCCAGGCAATCGGCATAGGCGGCCAGACGGAACTGCTCCTTGGCCTGATGGAAAAGCGACGGCAGGGTCGCGGCGGCGGCGGAGACGGCGACGAGAAGAAGGAGGAGGGAAGGAGTGAGTATGCGACGCATGGGGCACCTCCGGGACAAGACGATCATACGACTACATACGAGACTCCGAGAGCGGCTTGAGTTAGATGACATTCACGGCTCACCGCTCCCGGATCACGAAGAAAAGGGGCGGCCGAAGCCGCCCCTCGAAGGACCGAATCGAAGCGGCCTCTCCTAGAAGGTGATCTTGAGAGCCACGCGGAACTGCCTCGGCGCTGATCCGAGCCGTCGCCTTGCGATAGTCCGGGTTGTCTGTGCAGGGACCGGGCGCCGCCGCCGGACAGTCGTTCCCTGACGGGCCCTGCGGTTCCCGGCTGAACGCCGGACTGACCGTAGTACGGGCTCGTCGGATCCTCGACGAACGTCACGTTGGGGTTGAATCGCTGATCGATCGTCGTGATGGTCTGGCGATTGAGCAGCTGGAAGGCGTAGAAGACCGGGGTGATCGTGACCGGGCCGACGTTCAGGTTGTAGCCGACGGAGAGATTCATCTCGTAGTCGGTCGGCAGGCGGCCCGCGTAGCCGCGCTGAGTGTTGTAGAGCGTCGAGCCGTAGCCGGAGTTGAAGTAGCCCAGTTCCGAGGTCGGCTGGCCCGTGCGGACGTAGAACTGGACGCCGGCCGAAAGGCCCCACGTCGCGTTGTAGACCGCATCGAGGCGACCCTGGTTCGGCCGGTCGAGCTGCAGACGGCCCGAGAAGTTTCTGGTGAACTCCGCGTAGTCGTAGTCCGAGTTGATGCCGGGGTCGGTCTGGCCGTCCGACTGGCGGATTGCGCCGTCGTAGTTGCCCGTGAGCGAGGAACCGAGGTACGACAGCTGGGCCCAGATCTCGTTGGTGAACTGCTTGCGGACGACGACCTCGATGCCCTTGAAGATGCGCTTGACCGGGGGAATTGCCACACCCTCTCCGGGTCCCGTGCATTCACCGAAGAAGGTGTTGGTCGGGTTCGCCCAGCCGCTGCAGCTTCCGTAGGCGCCGGTCGCGCCGGGGTTGTCCGGACCCGTCGCGCCCGGGTTCATCAGGGCGCAGGACACACCGGTCGTCTCGGCGTTCAGGTCGCACCGGTCTTCGATCGTCCGTCCTGAGCGAGCGGTACGTGCCCTTCAACCCGACCGAAAGGGTCGGATCGATGGCCTTCTCGATCCCGATCGTGAACTCGTCCTGGTAGGCAGCCTTCAGACCGGGATCCGTGGGCTCTCCCGTACCGCCGATCTGGGTGAAGGCGCCGCGCGGTGTACAGCCGCTGCCCAGGGGACTGTCCACATCCGGGCAAAGCGTGTCGGAATTCTGGATGAATCCGGCGGTATCCGTCGTCGTGGGGTTGTAGTTGTACCCTTCCTGGAACGTGCTGATGGAAAACGCCCGGAAGGTGATGTCCGTCGGGAGGGCGTAGTAGAAACGGCCCGCCGAGGCGTAGAGCTTCGACGTCCCGTCGCCGGTGAAGTCCCAGGTGACGCCGATGCGCGGGGCCCACTCGTTCGTGAGATCGAAAGCCTTCGCCTGCGTTCCATTCAGATTCTCGGCGTCGTAACGCACGCCGGCATTGACGGTCACGGCCGGCGAGATCCGCCACTGGTCCTGGATGAAGCCGCTGTAGCGTTTCGTCGATGGCTGAATGAACAGGGCCGGGGTCCAGCTCGACTGGTCGCCGGAGGTCGAGTAGTAGTCATGCCTGTAGAAGACCTGCCAGTCCTCCCCGTACGGGTTGATGTAGTGGGGAGCCAGAGCGAGGTCGCAGACTCGACTGCCCGTCTGCCGGCACGGATAGATGACGAGTCGGGAGCCGCCGGTCGCATAGTTCGAGCCCGTCGTCACGAGCTTCTCGTAGTCGCCGCCGACCTTGAACTCGTGGTTGCCGACATAGCCCGTGTAGGTGCCGGCGATGTTCTGCCGCTTCGAGTGATTGTTCTGAGCGTAGCCGGAAATGAAGCCGTAGCCGCCGGTGTAGTTGTTGACACCGGGATTGGAGACCGCGGTGGTCGTGTCGATGACCGCCACGTCGCCCAGGCCGGTCGGCTTCGTCTCGTAACGGTCCGAGTGCTGCCCGTACGAGAGGGTCAGAATCCCGTTCGCCCCGAAGAGCTGGTTCAGGCGAGCGCCATAGTCGGGTCCGCCGACGTCGATGCGCCCATTGTAGCTGGTGGGGTTGACGCTCTGGGGGTTCGGGTTGATGCGGCCGACTTGCGACTCGCGGTCCGAGAAGTACACGCCCTGCAGCGTCGTGCTCTGAGCCAGGTTCAACGTGAGCTTGAGCGAGTACTTGTTTTCCGTGAACGTCGCGGGGAAGGACTCGCCCGCCACGTTTCCGGTAGTCGGCACGAGGGCGTCACCCGTGATCACCCGATCGTACGCGGCAAAGAACCAGACGCGATCCTTCACCACGAATCCGCCCAGGTCGAAGCCACCTTCCGAGCGGGTATTCTTGACCGTGGTCGTCGTGGCCTGGGTGTCGCCCTGGCGGGAAAAGTCCGGCGTCTGATCGTTGACCTGGTCGGAGGCCAACCCGAGGTCGTTGTAATAGCCGAAGATGCCGCCGTGGAAGGCGTTGCCGCCCGACTTGGTGATCACGTTGACCACGCCGCCGGTGTTGCGACCGTACTCGGCCTGATACCCCGAAGTCTTGACTTCGACCTCCTGGATGAACTCGTTGTTGATGTCCTTTCCCTGGATGCCTTTGATGACGTTGGTCGTGTTGACGCCGTCGATGAGGAAGTTGTTCTCGGCCGAGGTCGAGCCGTAGACCGAGATCGCCAGCGAGCGGCCCTGCGTTTCGCCGGCGTCGGCCTGGACGCCGGGTTGCACGAAGACGACGTCGGCGTAGTTGCGGCTCGAGAGCGGCAGCTTGTCGACGACCTTGCCCGAGAAATTCGAGCCCGCCGTCGTCGAGGACGAGTCGATGAGCGGCGCCTCTCCGGTCACCGTCACCTCGGCCGTCGTCGAAAGGGAAAGCTGCAGGTTGGCGGTCGTCATGGCATCGAGCGCGACGGTCGCCTTCTTCTGAACCCTGCCGAACCCGGACAGTGTGGCGGTCACGGTGTAGTCGCCGGGCGTCAGGTTCAGGAAACGGTAGCGGCCGTCCGCGGCGGTCACCGCCGTCTTGCTTCCCTGCAGGTGCACGCCCGCGAGATCCACGGTCACGCCGGGAAGCGCGGCGCCGCTCTGGTCGGTAATCTGGCCTTCGATCGTTCCCGTCGTCTGCGCGAGCACGACAGGAGCGAGGAGAGTCAGGCATACCGACAGAATGAGCCCGAATCGGTACACAGACTTCATTCCTTCCTCCTTTTCAAGAATCTTTCGACTCTGAAGCAGCCCTCGGACGAGCCAAAAAGAAAGCAATGTCAAGGCCATGATTTCCCAAGAAGTTGCGGCAACTCTAACTCACTGCGGTGGCATAAGAAGCTGAGAATGAATTAGTTTTTGTGGAACGAGGGGGATCTGTCTCTCATCCCATCCTGTGGATTGAGATACCGTTTTTTGGATTACTGACCAGCGAGTCAAACGACGGCGATCCGAGGACGCAGAGCTTCCGGAGAGGAACTCACGCGCCTTCGGCGCGAAGCACAGCGAGCCGAGCGCCCCCTTCGACGGGTCTGCCGGGCTCGACCTCGACGCGAAGCACGCGGCCGCCGCGGGCCGAGCGGATCTCGTTCTGCATCTTCATCGCCTCGAGCACGAGCAGGAGCCCGCCCGGGGCGACGAGGTCTCCGGCGGAAACGGCCACCTCGACGACGCGGCCTGGCATGAGGGCGCGGACCTCCTCGTCCTCGTCGCCGGCGGCCCCGGCTTCGGAAGCATGGGCGAGGCGGTCGCGCAGGGGCTCGGCGATGGCAAGCCGCCACGAGCCGCCGGCGCTGGAAACCTCGACTTCTCCTTGCCTGCCGGGCAACACTCTGCCGCAGACCTGCCGGCCGTCCTCGAAGAGGAGCGACAGGCGTCCGTCGGGAAGCCGCGTCGCCTCGGCGCGCTCGGTTCTGCCGCCGAGCGTGAAGACGCAAGCCGAGCCGTCGAGCGCGAGGCCGATCTCTTCGGGTTCGCCGTCGCCGCGATGGATGAAGGTCAGGTGGCGCATCAACGCCCCGTGCCGCGCAGGGCCTCGCGGCGCGCCGAAGCCTGCCAGAGAGAAGGGGCCTCGGGAGCCCGCGCCGGGCCCGTCGCCTCGGCCCCGGCCAGCGCCGCCGCCGCGAGGAGAATCTCCTGCGGGCGGGCCGCCTCGCGAGAGAACAGTCCCCCGGCCAGCCGCCGGTCGAGCCACTGCACGTCGAAGTCGGCGCCGGTGAACTCGGCGTCGGTGACCAGGGCGCGGAAGAGCGGAAGCGTCGTCTCCACGCCGGCGATCTCGTAGTCGGCCAGCGCCCGCGCCAGGCGCGCGATCGCACCCGGCCTGTCGGGAGCGTGCACCACGAGCTTGCCGAGCATCGGGTCGTAGTCGATCGGTACGAGAGATCCGGCCTCGATGCCCACGTCGTTGCGCACGCCCGGGCCTTCGGGCAGGCGCAGGGCCGCGATCGTCCCCGGCGAAGGCGCGAAGCCGCGTCTGGGATCCTCGGCATAGACGCGGCACTCGATCGCGTGGCCTCTCGGCAACAGGCTGTCGGCCGCGAAGGGCAGCGGCTCGCCGAGTGCGATCCGGATCATCGCCGCGGCCAGATCCACGCCCCACACTTCCTCCGTGACGGGATGCTCGACCTGGAGGCGAGTGTTCATCTCGAGGAAATAGAAGGACCGGTCGGGCGCGAGCAGGAATTCCACGGTTCCGCAGGAGGTGTAGGCGACCGCGCGGGCGGCGGAGAGCGCCGCCTCGAAGAGGCGCGCGCGCAGCGGGCCGTCCACCACTGGAGAGGGGCATTCCTCGACGACCTTCTGGTGCCGCCGCTGGATGCTGCATTCGCGCTCGCCGACGGCGACCAGGTTGCCCCGCCCGTCGCCGATGACCTGGACCTCGATGTGGCGCGGGCGCTCGACGAGCTTCTCGGCGTAGACGGCGCCATCCCCGAAGGAGGCCTCGGCCTCGGACGACACGCGCGCCAGGGAGGCCTGCAGATCCGCCTCGCCATCCACCCGGCGCATGCCCTTGCCCCCGCCGCCCGCCGAGGCCTTGAGCAGGATCGGGTACCCGACGCGGCGCCCGAACTCGGCCAGCTCGGCCGGGCCCCGGGCCGGCCCCGGCGTTCCCGGAACCACCAGCACTCCGGCCTTTTCCATGAGGCGCCGGCTCCCGGTCTTCGAGCCCATCGCCGCGATCGCCTCGGGCGACGGGCCGACGAAGGTCAGGCCCGCCTCTGCGCAGGCGCACGCGAAGGAAGCATTCTCGGCCAGGAACCCGTAGCCCGGATGCACGAGCGACGCCCCGGTCTTCTTCGCCGCCGCGAGCAGCGCCGGGACCGACAGGTAGCTCTCGCGCGCCGGCGCGGGGCCGAGGCGCACCGCGTAGTCCGCCGCGGCGACGTGCGGCGAGGCCCGGTCGGCGTCGGAGAAGACCGCCACCGTCTCGAGCCCGAGATCGCGGCACGCGCGGAAGATGCGCAGCGCGATCTCGCCGCGGTTGGCCACGAGCAGACGTTTCACCATGTGTCGCCTCAGAGTGGGATGTTCCCGTGCTTCTTCTTCGGCATCGCGGCGCGCTTGCCCTCGAGCAGCCCGAACGCGGCGATGAGGCGGGCCCGCGTCTCGGTGGGTTCGATGATGTCGTCCACGTAGCCTCGGCGCGCGGCGATGTACGGAGTCGCGAAATTGGCCGTGTACTCGGCGACCTTGGCGGCCCGCGCCTCGGGCGGGGCGTCGGGCGGCAGCTCGCGGCGGTAGAGGATGTTGACCGCCCCTTCCGGGCCCATCACCGCGATCTCCGCCGTCGGAAAGGCGAAGTTGAAATCGGTCCCGATGTCCTTGGAGAGCATCACGCAGTAGGCGCCGCCGTAGGCCTTGCGCGTGATGACGGAGACCTTGGGGACGGTCGCCTCGGCAAAGGCATAGAGGAGCTTGGCCCCATGTCGGATGATCCCGCCGTACTCCTGCCGCGTGCCGGGCAGGAAGCCGGGCACGTCCTCGAAGACCAGCAGCGGGATCCCGAAGGCGTCGCAGAAGCGCACGAAGCGCGCGCCCTTGACTGACGCGTCGATGTCGAGCACGCCCGCCAGGTGCAGCGGCTGGTTGGCGACCACACCCACCGACCGGCCGCCGAGACGGATGAAACCGACGAGAATGTTGCGCGCGAAGGCCGCGTGCACCTCCAGGAATTCGCCGCCGTCGGCCACCCGACGGACGAGCTCCCCCATGTCGTAGGGCCGGTTCGGCTCCTCGGGGATGAAGGTGTTCAGGTCCGCTCCGGCAGGGGCCTCGCGCGCCTGCCGGCGCGGCGGATCGTCGAGGTTGTTGCCCGGCAGGTAGGACAGCAGCTCCCGGATGCCGGCGAGGACCGCCTCGTCGCTGCGGCGCACGAAATGCGCCACTCCGGAAACGCTCGAGTGCGTCCGCGAGCCGCCGAGCTCTTCCTTCGTCACCTCTTCATGCGTGACGGTGCGGATGACGTCGGGGCCCGTCACGAAGAGGTAGGAGGTCTTCTCCGTCATGAAGACGAAGTCGGTGATCGCCGGCGAGTAGACCGCGCCGCCCGCGCAGGGCCCGAGGATCGCCGAGATCTGGGGCACGACTCCGGACGCCCGCGTGTTGCGCAGGAACACCTTGGAGTACCCGGCCAGCGAGACGACACCTTCCTGGATCCGCGCGCCGCCCGAGTCGTTCAGACCGATGATGGGAGCCCCGTTCTGCACGGCCAGGTCCATCACCTTGCAGATCTTGTCGGCATTGGACTCGGACAGCGAGCCGCCGAAGACCGTGAAGTCCTGAGCGAACACGTAGACCGGCCGCCCTTCGATCGTCCCCGCGCCGCAGACCACCCCGTCGCCGGGAATGGACGTCTTCTCCATGCCGAAGTCCCGGCAACGGTGGACGACGAACGGGTCGAACTCGAGGAAGGAGCCCGGATCGAGCAGCAGCATGATCCGCTCGTGGGCGGTCAGCTTTCCCTCGGCGTGCTGGCGCTCGATGCGGTCGGCCCCGCCGCCCTCCAGCCGTTTCTCGCGCAGAGCCTCGAGGTCCGCGATGTGTTTTTCGAGAGTCATGGATGGGCGTGAACCGTGAGCCGTGAACCGTGAACCGGCCCATGGGAGCCCCGGCTTACGGTTTTCGGCTTACGGCTCACGATCGTCACAGAACGATCCCCCGCTGTTCGGCGAGCTTGCGGCGGATGCGGCGGAAGAGCTCGTGCCCGTCCACTCGGCCGGAGGCGATCTCCTGCCGGGCCCCCTCCATCATCCGGCGCGCCTCGTCGTCGAGCGTACGCTCCTTCTCGGCCTCGGCCGACAGGGCGGCGAAGACCGCGGAGCGGAGGGCGTCGGGCGTCTTTTCCACGAAGAGTTTGCGGCCGGCGAGCCCGCGGGCGGTCTTTCCGGCGATGAAGTCCTTCCTGGTGTCCGACAGGCTCATGATTCCCCCGGCCGATGTTAATACACTGCACGCCGCGTGAACTGGGACGACGCCGCCATCCACCGCTGGCTCGAGCCGCTCGCCGGCCGCGGCGAGATCGCCGAGGTCTTCGGCGAGACGCTCGCCGAGCTCACCCTCGACTGGCGCGACGGGGAGATCCGCGAGGCCCGCGTCCGCCGCGAGGAAGGCACGGGCGCGAGGCACCTCGCGGGCGGCGCCGAGCAGTTCGTCTTCGTCCCGGGCGCCGACGAGGCGGCCGTGCGCGAGGCCGTGCGGGCGCTCCGGTCGCAGACCGGGCACGAGCCCCTCCCGATCCGGACGTCGCGCTCGGCGGAAGACGCGGCGGGTGGCGCCTTCCCGGAGGCCGAGCGCTGGGCGCGGCGCCTGTCCGCGATCTTCGCCCGCCACGCCGCCCGACACGAGTTCACCTTCCGGATTCGCGAGACCGAGCGCCGGGTCGTGGCCGACGGGGGGCGCTCGGCCTCCTCGGCCCGCCGCCTCCTGTCGCTCGAGGGCCGCTTCACCGCGGCTTCGCGGGCCCGGGACGAGGAACGGGCCTTCGCATTCCACGCGCCCGCGTCCGAGGGCGCGGCCGACGAGCTCAGGGCGCTCCTGACGGCGGCGGCCGCGCCGCGGGACCGCGCCCTCCCGGTCGCGGCCGGCGAAACGGACGTGATCCTCGGCGGGGGCTCGGCCGCGGTCTTTTTTCACGAGGTCCTCGGCCATCCGCTGGAGGCCGACGCCGAAACCTCCGCGCTCAATGGGCTGCCCGACGCGCGCGTGGCCGTGGCCGACCTCGAGGTGATCGACGACCCGCGGCGGCTCGACCTCTTCGGCGGCTACGAGAGCGATGACGAGGCAACCCCTCCGAGGCCCGTCCGGCTGGCCGCCGCCGGCGTGATCGGCTCCAGGCTGACGGACCGCGCGCACGCTCGAAGCTCGGGCTCGACCGGCCACGGGCGCCGCTCCGGTCCGTCGGAGCCGCCGCTGCCCCGGGGCGCCAACATCGTCGTCGCGCCGGGAGCGGCGGATTCCGAGGAGCTCCTGCGGCGGCTTTCCAACGGTCTCTGGATCGAGGAGTTCCGGGGAGGCTCGGTCGAGGTCGCGAGCGGGACCTTCCGGCTCCGCTTTCCCCGCGCCCGTCGCGTCCGCCGCGGGCGCCTCGCGGACGAGCTGTCCGCCGGGGTGCTGGCGGGAGAGATCCTGCCCGCCCTCGGGGCGATCGAGCCCGTGCTGGGCCGCGAGGTCCGCGCCTGCCGGGCCTTCGGGTGGTGCGCGCGTGGCGGCCAGGTCGTTCCCGTGGGCGGCGCCGCCCCCGAGATCCTGATTCGCCGGCTGACGGTCAGGCCCGAACCGTGACCGCCGAAGACCTCGCCCGGGCGTTGTCCCGCCGCGCCCCGGGGCAGTGGGAGCTCTACCGGAAGTCGGCCGAGTCGCGCGAGACCGTGTCCTCGCGCGAACTCGAGCGCGCGGCATGGCGGCGCGAAGAGGGCTGGGCCGCACGCTGGTGGGAGTCGGGCTCGCCGCGCTTTGCCGCCGCCTCGAGCCCGGAAGCGCTCGCCCTCGCCGTGTCCGACGCGACGCGGGTCGCGGTCGCCCCTTCGCCCGCCCCGGACTGGCCGGCGAGAACCTCGGCGCCGCCCGAAGGGGCGGTCCTCGAGCGGCCTCCGGACGTTTTCGAGGAACTCGCTCGAGCCGTCGCGGCGGCGTCGCGGGGAGAAGCGCTCCTCGGTGCGCTGACCGTTCGCACCGGCCGCGCGAACGAGCGCATCGTCAACGCCGCGGGCCTCGACGTGGCCCAGGAGCACCGCGCCCTCGACGGCGTCGCGCTGTGCGTGGCGCGCCGCGGCAGTCGAGCGCGGGAGGTGCGCCTGCCCTTTCGCTGGGAAGCGGCGCCCGAGGTCGAGCCGCTCGCGCGCCGCCTCGCCGACGCGGCGACGCTGCCCCTTTCGGACCGGCCGGCGCCCTTCTCGAGCGGACAGTGGCTGCTCGATCCGGCCGTAGGGGCCGCGCTTCTTGCCTCCGTCGCCCCGCTCTTCACGGCTGAGCGGCCGCCGCGATGGATCGCGCGAGGACAGGCGGCCGCGCGCCAGGTCTGCGTGGCGGACGACGCCTCCCGCGACGCCGCCTACGACGGCGAGGGCGTGCCGACGCGGCGCATGCCGCTCGTGGAGGAGGGCGTCCTCGTCGGACGGCTCCACGACCTCGCCTCGGCGAGGCGGAGCGGAGCCCGTCCGACGGGACACGGCGTGAGGCCGTCCTTCCGTCTGCCGCCACGTGCCGGCCCGCGGCGCCTCTTCTTCGAGACGAGGAGCCCGGCCGCGCCGGCCGCCCTGCTCGCCTCGGTGAAAAAAGGGCTCTTCGCCTCGGCGCTGACGGCCCCGGTGCGCGTCGACCTCGCGGCCGACCGCTACGAAATCGAGTTCACCGGAATCTCCGTCGTCTCCGGCCGTGCGGGAGGACCCGTCGCCGGAGCTCGTTCGGCCGGGCGCATTTCGGAGCTGCTGCGCCGCATCACGGGCGTCTCCACGGACACCCAGTTCTTTCCTGCGCCCTACCCGGCCGGCTCTCCGACGCTCCTCGTCGAACGGGCGACCTTCGACTGAAGGACCCGGGCCCCTAGGAAGGCTCGACGTCCGGCGGCGGGGCGGGCGTCACCTCCGGCTCCGGAACGGACTCGGGCGCCTCGGGAGCGGGCGTCGGCTCGATCGTCTCCGCGGCCGGAGGGGCCGGGGCGGGCGCCGTCTGCGGCCGAGGCCCTGCGGGAGTCTGAACGGGGGCGGGAGGCCGCTGCCCGGGCGAAGTGACCCGCGGACCGCGGCGTACCGGCTCGGAGGCCCCCGCGGCTCCGGCCGCGCCGGGCGACCCCAGGTCCCGCGGCGCCGCGGCCTCCGGCGCCTCGCCGCTCTCGACCTCCTTCGAGGAAATCGCCCGGGTGGTCGGGAGCCTGCGGAACCGGTCGTTGTCGAAATACACGCTGCCGTCGCCCATGGAGGCGACCGCCACGTCCTGACGGTAGTTGGCCAGCGAGGCGAGGTAGATCAGCTGGCAGTCGATGAGCAGGGGGTTGCGCTTCGGATCGCGCATCGCGGGGTCGATCCACATCGCCGCCGCGTACTGCTTGACGGCCGACTCGGGTTGGTTCGTCTGCTCGTACAGGCGCCCGAGACGGAAGCGCGATTGCGGGAAGCCGGGCTTGCGCTTGATCGAGCGCTGGTAGGCCGAGATGGCGGCGGAGATCTTGCCCTCGGTCTCGCGCAGGATCCCCAGGTTGTAGGCGGAGATGAAATTCTTCTTGTCGAGATTCAAAGCGATCTCGTATTGCTCGGCGGCCTGGCCGGGAAACCGGCGCTCGGCCAGCAGGTTGCCGAGGTCGTTGTGCAGGTTCGGGTCCTGGGGCGAGGCTTCGACCCTGCGCTCCTGCTCCACGATCTTGTCGTCGAGCGTGTTTCCCGCAACCAGGTATTTCCGGTAGAACGGCTCGGGGGTCGGCTTCTTGGTCGTTTGGCCGGACGCCCGGGCGGCCGCGAAGGCCGCGCAGAGCACGAGCGCGAGCACGCCGCCGGCTTTCTTCATTCGCCACCCCGCGGTTTCTTCTTCGCCACGAGCCGCACGCGCCCGTCGCGCTCGGCGACCTCGAAAACGATCTCGCCCTGACCCAGACGCTCGCGCACCTTGCGCCGCTCGCGCTCGAGGCCTTCGACGAATCCTTCCAGACGGTATCCGCTCACGTCTTCCCCCCGGGCCTTCTTGGCCGCCACGTAGCGCTCGAAGAGGTCCCGGTCGGACCCCCCGGCGTGCAGGCCGCGCCGCTCCTGTTGTACGGACGCGGACGCCGCGGCGTTGGACGGGCCGGACCCCCCGGCTGCCCCGGGGGTAGCCCCAGCCTCGCGGAAATGCCCGTAGAGTCCCGGACGACGCCCCGCCTCTTTCTCTCCCTGGAGCCTGTCCCAGCGCTCGTTGAGCGCCCAGAACCGCCCCTGGAGGGTCGAAAAGCGATACCGCTCGGCGGCCGACATGTCTTCGGAGGCGTTCAGGCGGCGGACCATCTCCTCCACGTGCCGGCGGGTCTGGATCGGGGGCTTCGGCGCCGACCCGTAGAGGAAACCGTCGTACTCGGCGTTGAGCCGCCGCAGCGCCTCCTCGAGCACGCGCAGCTCTCGCTCGAAGCTCGCCGAGCTCACGGCTGCCGGGCCGGGCGGGGATTCGCCGGGGTCCTCACGCTCCCCTATAGTAAAGGAAGCATGACGCCGCAGACCGCTCCCGCCCCCGCCCATCCTCCCTCGATGGACGCGCTGCTGCGGACCGACGCCGCTCCCGAAGCCCTGGCCCTCTACGGCCGGGAGGCCGTGAAGGAAGAGCTGCGCCGCGCGATGGCCGCCGGAGAGACACGGCCCGAGGCGCTGTGGGAGGCCGCCCGGCAGGCGCTCCAGCGACGCTTTGCGCCTACGCTCGTGCGCGCTATCAACGGCACGGGCGTGCTGCTCCACACGAACCTCGGCCGAGCCCCGCTTTCCGGCCCGGCGCGGGAGGCCCTGCTCGAGGCCGCCCGGGGGTACGCGACCGTCGAATACGACCCGGCGCGGGGAACGCGCGGCAAGCGGCAGGACCACGTCCGCGCCCTCGCCCGGGACCTCTTCGCCTGCGGCGACGCCCTGACCGTCAACAACAACGCCGCGGCGGTCCTGCTCGCCCTCTCCTGCCTCGCCCGGGGTCGAGGCGTCCTCATCTCTCGAGGCGAGCTCGTGGCGATCGGAGGCTCGTTCAAGATCCCCGAAATTCTCGAGGCTTCGGGCGCGCGGCTCTGCGAGGTCGGCACGACCAACCGGACGACGGCCGAGGACTATCGCCGGGCCTTCTCCCCCGACGTGGCCCTGTTGCTCTCGGTCCACCCGTCCAACTACGAGATCCGAGGCTACACGCGGCGGCCCGCGCCGCACGAGCTCGCCCTGCTCGCCCGCGAGGCGGGCGTTGCGTGGTTGCACGACCAGGGAACGGGAGCCGTCGTTCCGCTCGACGCCTTCGGCGTGCCGGACGAGCCGACCGTCGCCGAATGCCTCGCGGCGGGCGCGGACCTCGTGACGTTCTCGGCGGACAAACTCTTTTCGGGGCCTCAGGCGGGCTTTCTCTGCGGGCGCGCGGACCTGGTCGCCCGGGCCGCCGCGCATCCCGTTGCGCGGGCGGTGCGGCCCGACAAGCTGACGCTCGCGGCGCTGGCCGCTACGCTCGCCGGCTGGAAAACGGGCGCCTGGCGGCATTTTCCCGTCTACCGGGCCGCGGGAGCGGCTCTCGAAGAGCTCGAGGCGCGCGGGGCGCGACTGTCGGCCCATGCGGCGGCCCCTGGCGAGCTGGCCTGCCGGGTCGCGCCATCGCATGCCGCCTTCGGCGGGGGAACCAGCCCGGAGAAGCTCTTCCCTTCGCGAGCGCTCGCACTGTCGCACGCAAAACTTCCGGCCGACGCTCTGGCCGCGCGCCTGCGGTCCGGCCATCCGCCGATCGTCTCGAGGGTCGAAGGCGGCCGGGTCCTGCTCGATCTGCGCTCGATCCAGCCGGAAGAGGACACGATCGTCGCGGCCGCGCTCTCCGAGCTGACGGCGTCGGTGCGATAATCGCGCGATGATCCGCCGGCTCCCCCGCGCGCTCTGGCCGCTTGCCGTGCTGCTGGTCGTCATGAGCTGGAGGGCGGCGGGATGCCGCAAGAAGACGAAAGCGGCCGCGCCCGCCCCCTCCGGCCCGGCGCACTGGATCACGCCGCTCATGACCGCGCCCCCGCCGCGCCCGACGGTGACGATGTGGAAGGGAGTGACGCGGGCGCCGGCGCTGCCGGAATGACGTGAGTCGTTAGCCGTTAGCCGGTTAATGATTCACGGCTCACGGTTCACGGCTCACGACTTACCGGCCTCGGCTCTATGAGCCGTCCAGGCCGTGCTCCCGTAGCTTCGCCTCGAAGCGGCGCGGGGTCAGTCCGGCCGCCTCGGCCGCCGCGGAGCGGTCTCCGCGGCACTTCTCGAGCGCCCGCACGAGCCAGATCTTCTCGGCCGCCTGCGCGGCGCGGTCCCGCGCCTCGGCGAGCGTCTCGTCGCGCGAAGACTCGAGGAATACCGGCTCGGGGCCGAGCCGCAGGTTCTTCTCGTCGATGACGCCGTCGTCGGCGAGGATGATGGCGCGCTCGAGGCAGTTGCGCAGCTCCCGCACGTTGCCCGGCCAGTCGTAGGAGCGCAGGCGCTGCCTCGCCGCGGCGCCCAGGCGCACGGGCTTCTTGCCGAGCTCCCCGGGCAGCTGGCCGAGATACCAGTCGATGAGCGGGTCGATGTCCTCCGGACGCTCGCGCAGCGCCGGAATCCGGATCGGGAACACCCTCACCCGGTAGAAGAGGTCCTCGCGGAAGAGGCCCTGCGACACCAGCTTGTCGAGCGGCCGGTTGGAGGCCGCGATGATGCGCACGTCGACCTCGATCGGGATCGTCCCGCCCACGCGGTGAAAGGAGCGCTCCTGGAGGACTCGCAGCAGCTTGCCCTGGGTCGCCGGCGTGAGCTCGCCGATCTCGTCGAGAAAGACGGTGCCGGCGTCCCCGAGCTCGAACTTCCCCATGCGCCGGGCGGTCGCCCCGGTGAAGGCTCCCCGCTCGTGGCCGAAGAGCTCGCTCTCGAGCAGCGTCTCCGGGATCGCGGCGCAGTTGATGGCGACGAAAGCGCCGCCGCGCCTCGCCGAGAGGGCGTGGATGGCGTGGGCGAAGAGCTCCTTGCCCGTCCCGCTCTCCCCCTCGAGCAGGACGGTCGCGTCGGTCGCCGCGACGCGCTCGGTCTCCGCGCGCACGGCGCGGATGGCGGCCGACTCGCCGACGATCGGCGGCATCGCTCGGGACTGAGCCTCGGCGAAGAGCAGCGACGCACGCGAGCGGGCGCGGCGTTCGATCGCCCGGGAGACGAGCAGGCGCAGCAGGTCGGGGTCCACCGGCTTGGTGATGAAGTCCTCGGCGCCGTGCTTCATGGCCTCGACGGCCGTCTCGATCGAGCCGAAGGCCGTCATCACGAGCACGGGAAGCGTGGGGTCGAGCGCGATGGCCGCGTCGAGGACCGCCAGGCCGTCGGCGCCCGGCAGGCGCCAGTCGGTCAGGACCAGGTCCAGGCGCTCTCCCCCGCGCAGACGCTCGACCGCCTGCAACCCGCTGGCGAGCCCCAGGACCTGGAGGCCTTCGGCCTTCAGCATCTCCTCGAGCATCGCGCGCAGCGAGTCCTTGTCCTCGACGATCAGGATGCGCGGCATTGCCTGATACTAGAGTAACGGGTTCGCGGGAAGGCGTGAATCGTGGATCGTGAGCCGTGAGCCGATCGTCACGCCTTGGTTGTCCGGCTTACGGCTTACGGCTTACGGATTCGGCGGTTTGGGCTGATTGTCCGGGCTGGAGACGCCCGGCAGATATCCGGTGTTGCTGTCGGACGGCCGTTCCGTGGACGCGCTCGCGGGCGGATTCCCGAACAGCGAGCCGCGCCCGTAGGGAGTCGGCGCGGGGGCCGGAGTATTGCCCTGGCCCGCGGCGGCCGACGCTCCGACCGCGCCCGGCCTCGGCGTCGGAGCGGGGGGCGGCGGCACCGTCCACTGAGGCTGGAACCGCATGGACGCGACCGTCTTCTCGCCCACGTTCAGGGAGGCGTTGAACTCCACCGTCGCGCCCGGGTCGACTGTCCCTTTCGACAGGCTGGCGGTGGTGCCGTCGATCGACTGTCCCTTCTCGTCGACCGCCGTGACCATCATCCTGACGTTTTCGGCCGGGCCCTGCCCCGTGTTGCGCACGGTGCCCTTGACGACGAGGGCGCCGCCGTTCTTCTCGCGGGTGTAGTCGGCGACCTCGACCCGCGGCGCCCCCGTGGCCTGTTCCTTCTGGTCCTTCTCCGCGGCGGCCCCCGTCGAGAGGTCGAGCGGATGGGAAACGTCGGCGTCGGTGATGCGCACGCGGGCCTTCTGCCCGTCCTTCCCGCTGCGGGCCGCGTCGGCCGGGTTGGTGGCCGTCGGCGCCTGTTTTTCGGCCGCCGGCGGCGCCGCCCGGTTTGCTGCGGCCGTGGCGTCCCGGTCGATCTCCGAGGAGGGGACCGAGAGAAGGGTGCCGTCTGCGCGCGTGATGTAGGCGGTGTTGCCGCGGCGCACCACGGGCTGCTTGAGCGGGATGACGGTCCCGCCTTTGAGAACGACGACGTCGCCCGCAAGGACCAGGGCCGCTGCGCCCGCCAAGAGCGCAGCGGCAAGGCCCAACCGAGAAAGGCGCCTCACTGCTGCTCCTTCCAGTTCGTGATGACGGTCCTCACGGTCCCGGCCGTGAAGATGTCGTCCACGCGGTCCTGGCCGAAGTACATATCATGGGTGCCGCTACCGGTGCTGCCGGCCGTGATCGACTGGCCTCGAGTCACGACGCCCTCGCCGAGACTGTCCCGATAGTCCGCGTAGGTGTTCGTGTTGCCGTAGGGGCCCGACCCCGTGAGGAAGAAGAACCGATACTGGTACGAGCTGCCGTTGGTTGCGCAGGGGCTGACCGAGTCGGGCGTGAACGTGACGACCGAGAGGACGCCCAGGGTCGAGAACACGGTGGAGGTCGTCTTCTCGTTGGTCGTGGCGTAGTCGAGCACGAAGCCGGGGGCGCGATCGCCGTTGGCGTTGACGCAGCTGGCCGGATCAAAGGGCGAGGGACACGGGCCCAACCCCGTGACCGGCGTCACGTCCCGCACGGGGATGCGGGTCGTCGTCGTCGATCCGGCGCGCACGACGGTCCTCGCCGTCTGGCCGCTGTCGATGATGTCGTAGAAGCCGGGCGCCTGGACGTTCGGGCGCGCGAGCTCCGCGCGGTTGCCCGTGCCGAATGCGACGCCCAGCGTCGGCGGGTTGATCGAGCCG
Source organism: uncultured Acidobacteriota bacterium (assembly GCA_963724465.1). Taxonomy (GTDB): domain Bacteria; phylum Acidobacteriota; class Thermoanaerobaculia; order UBA5066; family Gp7-AA6; genus DAHUXD01. The sequence continues at coordinate 136,979 of CAVRUT010000004.1, forward strand.
CCCATGAAGATGATCGCCGGCTCGAAGAAGATGGGCTGCTGGTCCGTGCACGGGCCCGTCCCGAGCGCCGTGCCGCAGCCGTTGTAGAGCAGGAACGGCTGATAGCCGCTGAGTTGATCGGGCGTGGTCACGCCGAGGACTCCGCGGCCGGAGACCGGGTCCGGCGTCAAGTCGATGCGCCACATGTTCCCGTTCACGTCGCCCATGTAGGCCAGGTCGAGATAGCCGTCGTCGTCGTAGTCGATCAGGCCCGGAGCCGCCGGCATCGGGGCGAACGGGACGGGCGCCGGAGGCGTACCCGAGCCGCCGTCGCCGGCCACACCCTCGGTCGTCTTGTAGAGCAGCTTGCCGGTCTCGACGTCCACGATGTAAAACGCCCGGCCCTTCGGAAGCTTGGCGGCGACGTTGTCGCCAGGCGTGAAGCTCGGGTCGAACCCGCCGCCGAAGATGGCAACGTACCGGTCTTCGTAGGCGGCCGGGGGGCCCGGATCCGTGATGATTCGGATGCGGCCGACGACCGCACGCGACCAGGTCTCGCCCAGCGCCGGCGCCACCGCGGTGGCCGTGCAGTTGTCGGAGCAATCCGCGCCACCGTCGGTGAATTCCCAGAGAATCTCGGGATACTTCCGGCTGGCGACGACGCCGGCCGAGCAGCTCGCGCCTGCGCCGTTCAGGCAGCCCGGCGAGGCGTCCTTGTTGCCGGCGATCTCGCCGAAGGTCGGGCCCGTCGTCGTGACGATGTCGTCCGGCTGCGTGACGTCCAGGGCGTAGTAGCCCCTGCCGCCCTGGCGCAGGCTGCCGACCAGCACCGTGCGCCACACGCGGTCCGACACGCTCGGAGTCACCCCGTCGTTGGCGGGATCGATGAAGACGTCCGCCGTGGCCATGGAGCCGTCCACGAAGTACTGGGGCAGCGGCGGGAAGTTCAGGAGGCTGGGGAACTTGCCGTTCATGACGAGCCGCGGCGAGTACGCGAAGATCTCCCGGCCCGTGCCGAGGTCGTGCGCGTTCGGGAAGTTCGAAGTGTCGCGGCCATAGACGCCCGCGTCGAAGGCGTGGAGGAAGCCGTCGTTGGCGCCGACGAAGGACACCTTGCGGCGCTTGGCCTGCAGCTTCGCAAAATCGAGGTACGAGGTCGTCGGTCCACCCGGCGTCAGGTCCGCCGCCAGGTACGGATAGAACTGCGGCGGCTCGAGCAGCAGAGGCTCCGAGTGGAAGATGTCCCCGAGCTTGTGAGGATAGCCCGCCGGGGGCGATCCGTCGTCGTCGGTACGGACCTGGGGCGGGGCGCCCGGCGCGGGCGCATCGTCCTGGTAGAAGAACGAGAACTTCTGCTCCTCGCCGGCGTTGGGGCCGATGACGCCGATCGTCGGCGGGCGCACGGACGGGTCGTTCAGGACTTCGTCCCGGCTGCCGTACGAGGACACGCCTCCGCGCAGGTACTGCACGGTCAGCCTGGCCAGCGTCTGGTTCGAGGCGCTCGAGGTCGGGGTCAGGCCCATGTCGAGCATGAGGTCGTCGAAGCAGGTACCCGGCGTCCCGGCTCCGGCGCAGGCGCCCGTGTTGGGCATGAAATCGGCCCGCGTCAGGGGCACTCCCGTCGTGCCACGGGCAAACACCATCTTACGGCCCGGCCACACGCTGATCGCCGGAGCGCGGGCTGCGGGCGAAGCCGGGATCGGTGCCGCGTTGGCGGCGAGGCTGGCCAGCGGGTCCGTATAGCCGAGCACGCGCGCCGCGTTCCACACGGGCTTGCGCGCCGCCGGGTTCGCGTCGTCCGGGTTCGACTCGTCGAGGCTCGTGTTTGCGCCGATGCTCGGCGTCGGGGTCGGCGTCCCCGCCGGGGGCGTCGTGGTCGGACCGCCCGACGTTGGAGTCGTCGTCGGTGTCCCCGGAGCCGCCGTGACGACGGGCAGGAAGCCGTTGGCATCGAGCTGGAAGCTCTTGAGAGAGCCGCTCCAGATCGCCCAGCTCGAGAGGTCGCCGTTCACGTTCAGGTGGCTCGGAATGACCGCGCCGACCTGAACCGCGTCGCCCAGGCCGCCGGAGAATCCCGGCACCGAGGGCGAAGCGAAGAAGTTGGCGTTGCGCTTGAAGTCGAGGATGGACTCGAGCGCTCCCTGCAGGGACGTGCGGTCGGTGGCGGCGAAGAGCTTTCCGCCGCTGTTGGTCGCGATGCAGTTCAGGGCCGGGAAGAAAGCCGGGTCGGAGTTCAAACCGACGACGAACACCGGGATGCCCGTGACCCGGACGCTCGGGTCGAGAGCGTTGGCGGCAGCGCGGCGCCCCGGCGCGCTCTCCGGCAGGGCGACCTGCCCCAGGTCTCCGGCCGGGCCGGTGCCGGTCGATCCGCCCAGGCACGGGTCGGAGGAGCACTCGTCGTGGCCGTCGGTCACGTACACGATGATGAAGTTGCGGCAGTCGATCGCCGGATCCGGCGCTCCGCCGGGCGGCGTCGGAAACACGCTGTTGACGAAATAGTTGTACGCGTCCAGCAGCACGCCGGCGATCGGCGTGCCGGGCGCCGTCACGACGACTTCCTTGGCATCCTCGGCCAGCGTGTAGGCACGGTCGGCCGGAGCCGCGGAGTCGTAGCTGACGATCGAGGAGCTGAAGCGCAGCAGACGCTTGATCGCCGCCTCGGGCGAGTTGCCTCCCGGGTAGTCCGTGCCGAGCCACTCGCGGCTGAACGGCACGACCGGCCAGTCGTCGGGGCTGGCGGGCGGTGCGGACGGATAGACGTACGGGGTCAACAGTCCGTTGGGGGCGGCGGCCGGGAAGCCCTTGAAGGAATTGAAGTGGGCCATGCCGCCGCAGTCCATCGAGTACGGATCGCAGCCTCCGGCGGGAATCCCGAGGGGGCACGAGGGCGCCGCGAACGCGTCGTCCGGGAACTGCTGGGTCTGGCGCGGGCGCTCCTTGTCGTAGACCGCCGAGAACATGCCCTGGTTGTGGCGCTGGGTCACGGACGTGGCATCCGCGACGCCGTCCGCGTCGTTGTCCGGCGACACCGGGCAGCCGGCGCCCGCGGTCGGGCAGGAGCCCCAGGGCGGATTGCCATTGAGGGAGTCGTTCGAGGTGTAGACCGGCGGCAGGCTGTAGAGGTCGCCGCGCACGTACTTGACCTGGACGCTCTGAATGAGGACGAGCGACGGATCGGGGTCCGCCTGCGGGTCGTCGAAGCCGCGCATGAAGGCGGGAGTCGCCGGCAGCGGAATCAGGTTCGGCGCTGCCGGGTCGCCCGCGGAGATCACGCCGTCGCCGTCGAGGTCGACGAACGCGCAGAGGCGGGTCGGATCGTAGGGGCACGCGCCGCACACAAGCTGCCCGCCTCCGGTGTAGGTCGAGGGAACGCCCGGGCAGGGGTTGGCCGGGCGGAGGTGGCGGCGGGGCCATCGCGAAGAGGCCGCGCACGGCCGGAGCGAGCCAGTTGGCGATCGCCGGCAGGAGGCTTCCCGCCGGGGCCTGGCCGCCCGGCAGCGTCGGGACCAGGGTCGGGGTTCTCGTTCTGGTCGGCCTGGGCGTGTCCGTCGGCGGTATCGTGCCCGTCCGCGTGTTCGACGGCGTACGCGTGTCCGACGGTGTGAACGTCGGAGTCCGCGTGTTCGACGGCGTACGCGTGTCCGTCGCGGTATTCGACGGCGTCAAAGTGGCCGTGTTCGTTCGAGTAGACGTCCGCGTCGGCGTGTTCGACGGCGTAAACGTCTGCGTCGCGGTTCGCGTCGCCGTTTGCGTAGGCGTGTTGGAGGGCGTGAACGTGCGCGTCGCCGTGTTCGAGGGCGTCAGCGTCCGCGTGTTCGTCGGCGTATTCGTCCGCGTCGGCGTGTTCGAGGCCGTGAAGGTCTGAGTCGGCGTGAAGGTCCGGGTGTTCGTCGGCGTGTTCGTCCGCGTGCTCGTCCGCGTCGGCGTGTTCGACGCTGTAAACGTGCGCGTGTTCGTCGGCGTGTTCGACGGCGTAAACGTGTTCGTGGGCGTGAAGGTGCGCGTCGCCGTGAAGGTCCTCGTCGGCGTGAACGTGCGCGTCGGCGTGTTCGAGGCCGTGAAGGTCTGAGTCGGCGTGAAGGTCCGGGTGTTCGTCGGCGTGTTCGAGCGCGTGAAGGTCTGAGTCGGCGTGAACGTTCGCGTCGGCGTGTTCGTCACCGTGGAGGTCGCGGTGTTCGTACGCGTCGCCGTCCGCGTCGGCGTGTTCGAGGCCGTTGACGTGCGCGTGGCCGTGAACGTGTTGGTTCGCGTGGGGGTGTTCGACGGCGTCAGCGTCCGGGTGGCGGTCGCCGTGTTGGAGGGCGTCAGCGTGTTCGTCCGGGTCGCCGTCGGAGTCGACGTGGCGCGCGCCGTGAAGGTCGGCGTGATCGTGTTCGTCGGCAGAGGCGTGTTCGTCTGCGTGCGCGTGGTCGTCGGGGTCCGGGTGGCGGTCGCCGTGTTGGTCGCTGTCGGCGTCAGCGTGACCGTGGGCGTCAGCGAGGGCGTCGGCGTCGGGGCGGCGGGCGGGCCGTATTCGTCGATCTGCACGACCACGAACGGGTCGGAGTAGTTGCCCGAAACCATCTGCATCCGCAGCTCAAAGCCGGGCTTGCCGGGACTGCGGTAGACCACGAGGCCCTCGTTCAAGCCGTGGGGGCCGAACGCGCCGCGCCAGATACCCGGGTTGATGCCCGGGTACGGGAAACGGGTGTCGGCAGTGGACGGGTTGATCGCGTAGGGCGGCAGGTCGGGCTGCCCGGGCGTCCCGTAGATGTGCGGGACCTTGTGGCCCATCTGCAGGAAGCGGCCCTGCTGAATGTCCGGGTACTCCGAGGAGGGGAACACCGACCCGATCGAGCCGCCGAGCGGGTACAGGCTGTCCGCGAAGTACATCCACTCGAGCCCGCCGTTCTCGAGCGCGTCGCCCGCCAGCGTGGCTCCGCCGATCGGATAGCCGATGGGCGGCTGGCCGCGCGACGAGTCGCCGACGCTGTTGTCGGCCGCGCCGAAGGTCTGGTTGGGGTTGCGGTAGTAGGCGAAGGCCCAGTTGACGCCGGCCGTGTTGGTCAGGACCTGGCGCAGCACGCTCTTGGCCAACGCCAACTTCGAGCCGACCGCGTTGACCGTGCCCTCGGGGTAGATGAAGTCGTCCATGAACGCCGGCAGCCGGTAGGCGTCCGAGAAGTCGTTGTTCATGGACGTCGAGGAGTCGAGGATCAGGAGCACGTTGGTGTTCGCGCCGGAATTGGCCTGCAGCAGCTGCCGGTCGTCGGGCCGCGCGGGAGACGCCATCAGGAAGAGCAGGAGGAACGTGGCCGCGGCGCGGTGTCGCGCCGCAAATCCCACGAGTCCCCGGGACGTCTGTCGATGGCGCATGGCGGTTCTCCTCATCACGGAAGCCGGGGCGAGGGCCCGAACTCCACGTCGGCGACCAGGGCTTTGGAGTACTGGAGAAAGGCGTCGTTCTGGGAGCCAGTGGCTCGGGTTTCGAGGGTCCACATGTACATCGCCCCGTCCTGTCCGGCGTTGCAGGGAAAGCCGACCGCGCAGCGCCGCGAGAGGCGGCCGGGGGTCCCGACTCGGACCTCGATGTCGTCCGTCCCGAAGAACCCGGTGCCCGTCAGGAACCGGTGGCTCGGCATCTTGAACAGAACGCTTCCGGCGAAAGTCGGGGCCGCCGTGGTCCCGAACTCGGGCCGGCCGAGGAACCCCTGAAACGACGAGCCCAGCTGGGAGGAGGCCCAGCGAACTCCGGCGTCGGACGAGTAGAACGCCCGATTGATGGACCACTCGTTGGCCGCGATCCGGGTCTCGGTGGAGGTGATCAGCATCAGGGCGATGCCGATGACCGTCAGGATCGCGAGAACGAGGATCGCGATGACCAGTGCGGCCCCGCGTTCGTTCTTTCTGTGCAGGCTTCGTGCGCGCATGATCATCCCTGGAAGGCGTAGTTGCGGAGGTTGATCTTCAGCGTCTGGATGCGGCGCCGGAACGTGCCCGGGGAGACCGGAACCGCCGTCGAGTTCATGACTTTGTAGCCCTGCGCGGCCGGTCCGCGATAGGTGGGATCGGAGTCCCGCGCCTTGGCGAGCAGCGAGATCATCACCGCGTGGAGGCGAGGACAGTGGATCGCGGCCCCGTCGTGGGACGGGTTGAACGGGTCCTGCTGCTGGAACTGGGCGGCGTCCACCGGGGACTCGCCCACCGCGTTCGGGAACCATTCGTCGCATCCGGCCGTCGTCGAGAAGTTCGGGTCCGGGTCGTCCGGGTTGCCGGCCGGGTCGCATCCGCCGGCCGTCGAGCGCGTGACGGAACCGTCGGCGTTGCCGTCGATGCCGTAGGCGATCTGCATGTCCTCGACGTCGTCGGCCAGGCGCGACACCTCGAAGGCGTTGCCGCGTCGGATCCCCTGGGCGAGGAACGGGTGGAGCCCGGTCGGGTCCGACGCCTGGTCCGTCGTGACGAAGAAGATGACGTCGTCGAGAATGCCGGCCCGCTTGATGATGGTCAGGGGCACGGCAGGCTGGCCGGGGGTCAGGGAGGGAAGCTCGATGTTGAACCGCGGCCCGAGCGTGCCTCCGAAGTCCACGTTTCCGAAGGTGCTGCCGCTGACCAGATCCGTCCGGGCCGTGATCACGCCCACGTCGTAGGGCGGCTGGGGATATCGGTGCAGGCCGGTCGGGTCCGCATCGGCGCAGGTGTGCAGCTCGCCCTTGGCGTCCTGGACGATCACGAGCATCGGAAGCCCGCTGGTCACGCTCGCGGTGTACGCGTCGATCGCGGCGAACTGCGGCCGAATCGTCGGGTCGTTGTTCAGGAACTGGCCCACCTGGTCGTTGCCGGCCACCGCCCTGACGGGAAGCGGCTGCGTGCCCGTGCAGGGGGCGCAGCCGGCCTCCTCGACGAATCCGAGCAGGGGCGAGAAGAGGACGCCCCGGACCTCGATCATGTCGGTTCCGGGTCGGACCGCCCAGGTTCCTCCGTTTGTGTCCGTGACCGTGACGTTTGCCGCCACGTTGTCGTACGACGCGCCGCTCGGGTCGATGCCGGGCAGCTCGGCGTCGTTGTGGTTCAGGACCGCCTGGGTGACGTAGAGGCCGCCGGCCCCCGCCATGCGGATCGCCCGGGTCATCTGGTAGATGCCGTACCGCACGGAGCCCTGCGCGTCGGCCACGTCGGTCTCGTTCTTGTTGATCCGCGCGCTCGCGTCGAAGACGGCGAGCAGGCCGACCATCGCGATGAGCAGGAGCAGCGTCACGACGATCATCTCGACGAGCGTGAAGCCGCTCGCCGAGGACCGGCGGGAGGGGCGGGCGGTCGAGGCCGAGAGTGTCGCCATGTCAGTTGACGTTGGAGAGCGGGCTGGGGTTCCGGATGAACCCGGTGACCCGCGCCGTGCGCGCGCCGATTCCGAGGCCCGTCCCCCCGCTCGTGGAAGTGACGGTCACGTCGATCCGCTTGAACTCGTAGGGCACCCCGGCGCCGACGTCGGTCAGCGTGTAGGCAGTGCCCGAGGCTCCCGGAACGCTCCGATAGTGGGCAACGGTGTACGTCCGCCGCAGCGGATTGACGAGCGTCGAGGGCAGCGTCCCCGTGGCCGGATCGGGCAGGTACTGCGCCAGATCGTTGGCATGCGTCCCGACGGTCAACTGGGGATCCGCGACGGGCAGGTTCATGAGCTGCTCCAACCGGTCGCGCGCCAGATTGTGGATGCTGGTGTATTCGTTGGCCGCGTAGTTCGAGCGCACGCTCGCGATGAAGAGCGGCGCGATGCCGAGCAGCACGATGCCGAGCAGCGCCACGGCGATCAGCATCTCCACGAGCGTCAGGCCGGCTTGCCGGCGGTCGTTCTTCATCGTCAGTACCAGTTCGTCGGAGTCACGACCACGATCCGCCCGTTGGGCCAGGCCTGGACCGAGATCTGGTTGGGAGTCCGGGCGCCCACGGGTCCCCGCAGGACGTACTCGTAGGCGCCCGGCGTCGGCGAGGGCGGAGGCATGGCGAGACGACCGTCGCCGCCGAAAGTGACGGTTCCGGATCCGGCCCTGGGCGTCGCGTACAGGACGGCCGCCCTCGCGGGAAGCTCGAGCCTGCCGGGCACGAGTGTCGGCGTCGGGGCCGGAGGCGGCGGCTCGATGGTCAGCAGCTCGACCGGGGGCCCGACCGCGTTGATCACGACGCTGACGGGCTGATTGCGCTTGACCGCCTTGATGCGCGCCGCGAGCAGCGTCGTCTGGAGTTCGCGTGCGGCGCTCTTCAACTGGTTGCGCTGGCCGATCTTCACGAACCACGGAATCGCGACGAGCGAGATCGCCGCCATGATCCCCATGACGACGAGCAGCTCGACGAGCGAGAACCCGCGATTCCGGCATTCAGACCTCGAACGGAACATTGCGGCGCTTACATGAGCGATTCCCGTGCCCACCCCTCCACCGCCTGGCGAAGACATTTGATCCCAATGAGATAGCCTGGATTCGTCGTACCGGCAGGGTAAGGGAACAGGCACTTTCCGTTACCTCCGGTAACACTCCAGGAGAGCCCATTCCGCCTCCGCCTCCGGCCTCCGATGCTCCGCCCCTCCACTCTCGACTCGGGCCTTTCGAGTCCCTACACTGGAATCACATTGATCGCAGATGTGGCCGACTAAGCGACGGGCTCCCGGACCGGAGGCCCTCCTCGGGAAGCTGCGCGCGCGCGGCTGGAAGACCGAGGTCGAGCGCGACGAGCTTCTGAAGGCGGTGGCCGCGACCGCCGACCTCGAAGCCGAGGACGTGGCCTGGCTGGCCGTCGAGCCCGACGTCGCTCTGCGACAGGCGGGCCTCTCGTTCCTGAAGCGCTTCCCCTACGAGGCGTCGTCCGCGGCGATCTTTCCGTTGCTCGCCTCCAAGACCGAGGCCGTGCGGCGCCAGGCGATGCAGAGTCTCGAGACGCTGGCCGGCGGCGCCTTCCTCGAGCGGCTTCAGGGCTTCCTCTCGAATCCGGACCCCGTCGTGGTGCACGCGGCTCTGGACCACCTGCGCAAGAACCCGAACGAGCGGGCGCTGCCCTGGATCTCGAGGGCCATGACCTCGGGGGGGGCCCCGGCACTGCGCAAGAAAGCCTTCTCGATCGTCGAGGCCACGGCCTCGCCGCGCACGGCCACGATCGCCCTGCACGCCCTCGACGACGACGACGAGGAAATCCGATTCCGCGCCGTGCAGGTCCTGGCGAAGTACCCCGACGAGACGCACATCGGCCCCCTGCTCACGCACTGCCGCAACGACTCCAGCCGCGTGCAGGACGCGGCGATCGCGGCGCTCGGGCCGCTGCTGGCGAAGGCCCAGGCGCGCAACGACGAGGTCCTTCCTCTCCTGTCCGACGCGAACCCCAGGGTCCGTCAGCTGGCCTCGCGCATCGTCGCGACCCAGGACCCCGCCCGCATTGCGGACGCCTTCCTGCGCACGTTCCGCTCGACCTACGGTCCGGCCAAGGACCGCGCGGTGGACACCCTGAGGGAGCTCGGGCCCGAGTTCATCCGCGCCTTTCTCGAGCGCGACAAGAGCGCGAATCCTGAGGAGTCGGCCCTGGCCGTCTCGATCGCGGTCACGATTCGCGCGCCCGAGGCGGTGCCGCACTGCATCCGGTTTCTCTCGTCCGACGACTGGTGGCTGCGGGACCGGGCGGCGCTCGCCCTGGCGGAGATCCGCGACGAGTCCGGCCTGCCGCACCTCTTGAAGATGCTGCAGAACCCGGAATCGAGCCTCTCGGCGGCGGCGGCCCTGGGCATCTGGGGCTCGCCCAAGGCGCTGCCCGGCCTGCTCGAGGCCTACAAGCAGGCGGACTCGCACAAGGATCTGCGTCTGGAGATCCTCGACGCTTTCGCGCGCATCGAGGACCCGCGCACCGGGCCCCTTCTCCAGAAGATCGCGCAGGTGGATCCGGATCCACTGGTTCGGGAAAAGGCCGCGCGGCTGACGGCGGCTCGCTCGGGCGCTTCCGCGGGCCCGGGGGGCAGGCGCGAGTTCGCGGCCTTCGACTTCGCCGCCAACCCGAAGCCGACCCTCCAGGACCTGCTGCGCCACTCGCGCGCCGTCGGAGCCTCGGACCTTCACCTGGCGACCGGAACCGTGCCGCAGATGCGCCTGCACGGCCGCCTGGGGCCCCTGCCCCTGCCGCCCTCGAGCTCCGAGCAGATGGAAGCGTGGCTTGCGCCGATGCTCGGGGAGGGCCGAGCCGAGCAGCTGGCCGAGCGCCGGCAGCTCGACTTCTGCCACAAGGAGCCGGAGCTCGGCCGCTTCCGCACGAACGTCTTCTTCCAGCGCAAGGGCCTCTCCTCGGTGATGCGCCTGGTCCCCTTCGAGATCCCGAACCTCACGGACATCGGTCTGCCCGAGAGCCTCTGGGAGATCACCACCTATTCTCAGGGTCTCGTCCTCGTGACCGGGCCGGCCGGCTGCGGCAAGACGACGACGCTTGCGGCGCTCGTGGACCGGATCAACGAGACCCAGCGCGGACACATCATCACGGTCGAAGACCCGATCGAGTACGTCCACGGGAACAAGGAGTCGCTCGTCAACCAGCGCGAGATCCCCTCGCACTCCCGCTCCTTCGCGAAGGCGCTGAGGCAGTCCCTGCGGGAGGATCCGGACGTCATCCTCGTCGGGGAGATGCGCGACCTCGAGACGATCTCGCTGGCGATCACGGCCTCCGAGACCGGCCACCTCGTTCTCGCGACCCTCCACACGACGACCGCATCCTCGACCGTGGACCGCATCATCAACGCGTTTCCGCCCGACCAGCAGGGGCAGATCCGCATGATGGTGGCCGACTCGCTCAAGGCCGTCGTCTCGCAGTCGCTCCTGCCGCGGCGCGACGGAACCGGCCGCGTGGCCGCCTTCGAGATCCTCCGCAACACCCCCAACGTCGCCGGCCTGATCCGCGACGCGAAGACCTTCCAGATCCCGACGGCGATCCAGACCGGCAGCGCCGGCGGCATGATCCTGATGGACGGCGCGCTGCTGCAGCTCGTCCAGGACGGGACGATCGAGCCGCGGGTCGCCTACGACCGGGCGCAGCGCAAGGAGGCCTTCGAGCCATTCCTCGCCGCGGAGGAAGGAGGGGCGGCGTGAGCGCGGGCTTCGATCCCGCCGTCCGGCCCGGCGGCGACACGAACCGGATCGACCGGTTCCTCGCGATCCTTCCCAAGAGGAGCGGCTCCGACCTCCACCTGTCGGTCGGCTCCCCGCCGATCGTGCGCATCGACGGCGAGCTCGAGCGCATGCGCTACCGGGCTCTGACCGAGGGCGACTTCTACAACCTCCTCGGGCCCATCACGCCGCCCAACCTCTGGGAGGCCTTCAACGCCTCGGGCGACGTGGACTTCGCATACCAGATGGGCGAACAGGCCCGCTTCCGGGTCAACCTGATGCGCCAGGAGAGGGGCTCGGCGGCCGTGCTGCGGCTGATTCCCTCGCGGGTGCCGACGGTCGAGGACCTGAACCTGCCCCCGTCGGTCGCGGGCCTCTACGCCGTCCAGCGCGGCCTCGTGCTCGTCACGGGGCCCACCGGCAGCGGCAAGTCCACGACGCTCGCCGCGATCCTCGACCGCATGAACAAGCGGCTGGCCCACCACGTCGTCACGATCGAGGACCCGATCGAGTTCGTGCACGCCAACGACAAGTCCGTCTTCACGCAGCGCGAGATCGGGCCCGACGTCCCGGGCTTCGCCGAGGGCGTCAAGGCGGCCATCCGCGAGGACCCCGACTGCCTGCTCGTCGGCGAGATGCGCGACCTCGAGACGATGCGCATGGCGCTGACGGCGGCGGAGACGGGCCTGCTCGTCTTCGCCACCGTGCACACCAACTCCGCGGCGAAGGCCGTGGACCGCATCATCGACGCCTTCCCGGCGGCCGAGCAGGAGCAGGTGCGGATCGTGCTCGCCGAGGCGCTGCGAGGGGTCGTCGCACAGCAGCTCCTGCGCAAGAAGGGCGGCGGCCGCGTGGCGGCCTTCGAGATCCTGATCGGCTCGGCGGCGCTCTCCAACTCGATCCGCGAGGGGAAGACTTCGCTCATCAACAACCAGATCGCGACCGGCAAGTCGCGCGGCATGATCTCGATGGACCAGTCGCTGACCGAGCTCGTCAAGAACGACGTCGTCGAGCCGGGAGAAGCGCTCGAACGCGCGATCGACAAGGAGACCTTCAAGGGGATGATCGCCGGCCTGGCGAGAAAACCTAGCCCGCCGGCAGCCTCAGCGTAAACAGCGCCCCTCCCCCCGGCCGGTCCGAGACGTCCACCGTCCCGCCGTGCAGCTCGGCGATGCGGGCCACGATCGAGAGGCCGAACCCCGAGCCGCCCGGCTTCGAGGAGTAGAAGGGCAGGAAGATCTTCTCTCGCGCCGCCGCGTCCACGCCCGGGCCGCGGTCGCCGACCGACAGGCTGACCTCGCGCGCCCCGCGCCCGCCGGCCAGCGCGATCGCGTCGGGCTCCGCGCGGCGGGCCTCCGGAGTGGCCTCGACCGCGTTGCGCAACAGGTTCACGAGCGCCCGGCGCAGAAGCACGGCCGAGCCCGAGCCTTCCGGGAACTCGCCGGAGCGCTCGATCGCCAGGCCCGGGTACGCGCGCTCGGCTTCCGAGGCCGCGGCCCGGGCGACCTCGCCCAGGTCGATCGGCTCGGGCGCGAAGCCTTCGGGGCGGGCGAAGAGGAGAAAGTCGCTCGTGACGCGGCTCATCTCCTGGGCCTCCTGGCGGATCGCACGGACGTACTCGGCCGCCCGCTCCGGGTCCGGGGAGCGCAGCGCGAGGTCCGCGAAGCCGTCGATGGCGGCGGCGGCGTTTCGGAACTCGTGCGCGGCGCCGGCCGAGACCTGGCCGAGGTCGGCCAGGTGGCGGGCGAGGGCCACCCGGCCCTCGAGCTCGCGGATCTCGGTGAGGTCGGAAAAGAGCGCGACGGCCCCGAGGAACCTCCCGTCCGCCCCTTCGGCGGGCGTGGCCGTGACGCCGAGCACGCGCTCCTGCCCCCGGTCCCGCCGCCACCGCACCTCGCGGCGCCCGGCTACGGCGCGCCGCAGGAGGACCTGCTCGACGAGGGAGCGAAAATCCGGAGCCTCGGCGAGCGTCCGCACGTAGGGCTCGCCGCGGACTTCGCGCGCGAGCTTCAGGATCTCCCGGCCCGCCTCGTTCAGCTCCACGACGTGGCCCTCCGGGTCCACCGACAGAAGGCCCGTCGGCAGGTTCTTCGAGAGCGTGCGCGCGGCCGTTTCGAGGTCGTCGGCGCGCTCCTTCTCGCGGCGGGCCAGCCGCTCGAGCTCGCGCTCCTTCTCGTGGAGAGCGCCGATCGTGGCCTCGAAGCGCGCCACCAGGAACTCCCGCTCGTCCCCCGACTCCCGGGTGCCCGCCGGCGCGTCCCCTGCCGCTGCGAGCAGGCGCTCATAGGGCTGGAGAAGGGAGCGCAGGTAGAACGCCGCGAGGACGGCCAGAGCCAGGCCCGCCACAGGAATGAAGACGGACAGCCGCCGCGCGTACTCCTTCAGCGCAGCGCCCGAGCCCGGATCGAGTGCCAGAACGAAGAAGCGCTTTTCGGTCGCAAACGTCGAGACGACGGCCGGCGGCCGCGAGCGCCACTCGTGGACGACGCGGCCGGGAGCGGGCCGCTTCAGGGAGAGCTCCGCCGGCGCCTCCGCGGACCCGGGCCCGAGCGCGCGCAGGCGCCGCCCGCCGGCGTCGTAGAGGGCGACGTAGGCCACGTCGGGCTCGAGGGCCGCACGCTCCATCGTCTCGTCGGCGGCGTCCCCGCGCCCGCTCGAGAGCGCGACACGGCGCAGGATCTCGCCCGCCCGCCGCTCGGCCTCGTCCGTGCCCCAGTCGACCGCGCTCCGGAAAAAGAGCAGCGTCAGGAAATTCAGGAACAGGATCAAGAGCAACGCGACCCACAGGAAGAGCCGCGACTCCCTCCGAAAGGAGCGAGGGACCTGGCTTACGCCGGGAGCGCCCGCTACGGCCACAGGGCCCTGTAGCGCTCGAAGAGCGGATCGGCGAAGAACCAGGCGCCGATCGCGCCGAGCGCCAGAAACACGCCGAAGGGCAGGCGCATCTTGCGGTCCGCGCCGCGAACGATCATCAGGGCCACGCCCACGACACTGCCCGAAAGCGACGCCGCCAGGATCGTGACGAGCACGCCCGCCGGCCCGAGGAAGGCACCGATCATGCCGAGCATCTTCACGTCGCCCAGGCCCATCCCCTCCTGCCCCGCGATCTTCTCGTAGAGAAAGGCGAGCAGGTAGAGCCCTCCTGCCCCGAGGGCCGCGCCGAGCGCCGCCTGGAGGGGCGTGCGGCGCAGGGAGCCGAACGAGAGCGCGAGGCCGACGGCGATCCCCGGCAGCGTGATGACGTCGGGCAGGATCTGGAAGTCCGCGTCGATCAAGAGCAGCGCGAGTCCCGCCGAGCAGAGGAAGGCGCCCGAGAGAGCGTCGCTCCAGCTCGGCGCGTACCGAAAAACCGCGAGCCACAGGGCGCCGTTGGCGAGCTCGAGGGCCGGGTAGCGCAGGGCGATCGGCGCGCGGCAGGCGCGGCAGCGACCGCGAAGCAGGACCCACGAAAGGACCGGGATGTTGTCGTAGGCCGCGATGGCCGCGCCGCACCTCGGGCAGCGCGAGCCGGGAAAGGCGATGGACTCGTCGCGCGGCAGGCGGTGTGCGACGACGTTCAGGAAGCTGCCGACGACCAGGCCGAGCAGGCCCGCGGCCGCGAGGCCGAAGGCGCCGAACGCGGCGTAGGGCGAAGTCATCCGCGCCTCGGCCCGCGGACAGGCTCGCCCGCGTGCCATACGCCGACGAGCACGAGAAGCGCGAGAGCCGAGACGCCGGCTCCCGCGTAGAAGGACAGGGGCCGGTAGCGGAAGACGACGCGGTGCGCCCCAGCCGGCAGCGCCACCGCGCGAAAGAACCCGTCGGCACGCAGGATCGGGAGCCGCTTTCCGTTGTCCTCGGCGATCCAGCCCGGGTAGTCCAGGTCCGTCAGGACGAGGAGTCCGGCGTAGCTCGCGGTGACCTCGGCGACGACTCTCTCGGGCTGATCCTCGGCCAGCCGCGCAAGGAGCATCGGGCGTTCGTCGCCCGCTCCGGGATCGGGGACCGGGCGGCGGTCGAGGAGAACCTGACGCGCGAGGTCGACTTCTCCCGAGGAGATCCGGGCCCAGGCGCGATCGGCGTCGGGCTCGATCGAATAGCCGCGCAAGTAGGACAGGCGAGGACGATAGGGCGCCAGCGGCGCGCGGAAGAAATCGCCGACCCGGCGAGACGGGAGGCGAGCGGGTGCAAAGGGCGTCCAGAGCAGGCGCGCGCTCGCGGCGCCCGCAGGCAGCGCGTCTTCGGCCGGGCCGATCGAGGCCGCGATCGCCGCAGCCGCCGCCGTGGGCAGGGGCGCGGCGGTCCGGACGGTCGGCACGCGGCAGGTCAGGTTCGTGTAACCGAGCAGCGCCTCGCGCTGGCGCTCGAGGATCCCGCCGTCGAAACTGGCGTCTCGCAGGACCCAGCGCCAGAGCCCGCCCATCGGCGGCGTGACCACGCGCCCCGCAACGCTCGCGAGCTGCGCCACCGCCTCCGGGCAGCGCCGCAGGCCCGCCTCGGCCGCGAAGGTCGGAAGCCCGCGCAAGTCGAGCGCGAGGGCTCCGACGAGGGCGGCCGCGGCGGCGGCGCCGAGCACGGCTCCGGCGAGCGGGCGGCGCCCCGCGCCGAGCGCCGCGAGCCCCAGCGCGGCCGCGCCCGCGCCGCAGCAGAGCCGAACGAGAAGCGGAAGGGGCGAAAGCGCGGCCGCGCCGAGTGCGGCCACGGCAGAGCAGGCCGAAGCCCGCCCGCCCCGTCGCTTTCCCCGGCGCGAAGCGCAATCCGTCGAGCCCGAGGCCCGCGAGCATCGCGACGCCGAAGGACGTCCACACGAGGCCCTTGGCGGGGTACCGGATCCGATCGAGCGGCGGAAGCTCCCGCAGCCAGAGGCCCGGCGGGCCGTGGGCCGCGAGGACGACTCCGGCCAGGGCGAAGGCAGCGAGCAGGACCGCGAGTCGCCGGCGATGCTCCTCCCGAAACGCGGCCGACGCCGCGACGAGAACGAACGGGGGAAGAAAGAGGGTGGCGAGGTACGCGCCGCCGAAGGACGGCGCCGTGAACCCCGCCATGGAGGAGGCGTCGCGCAGGGCGAGCGCGCCGATCTCTCGCTCGGCCTCGGGCAGAGGCTGGCGGCGGTCCGAATGGAGCGCGAGCTCGACGAGCGGAACGACGGCCCACGCGGCCAGGGCGAGCCCGAGGCCCACGCCTGCCGAGAGGCGCAGGATCCGGGTCGCGCGCGCCTGAGGCGCCGGTGGCTCCGGGAACTCGGCGCGCGGGCTCCAGGCGAGCGCGGCGGCCAGGAGCACGGTCGCAAGGCAGATCTCGGGACTTCCCGCCATGGCCTGGAGGCCCACGAGAGCATCCGAAGGCGAGGACCGAGGCTCGTCGCGGAAACCCCGCCCTCGCCAGCGCCGCGATCGCCGGCACGTAGGCCCAGGCGCCGAAGTGGTTCCAGTAGACCGAGAGCGACGCCGCGAAGCCCGACGCCGCGAAGGCCGCCGCACCGAGCAGGGCGCCCGCGTCCGACACGTTCTCCTCCTTCAGGAAGCGCCGCGCGCCCCACGCGGCGATCCCGTAGTGGAGAAGAAGGAAGAGCGCGCCCGCCAGAGCCGGGGAGGGCAGCAGGAAGAACAGGGTCGGCGGGTAGAAGACGCCGGACTGCCCGTTGGCCAGCCACGGCTCCCCCGCGCCCGACAGCGGGTTCCAGAGCGGCACCTCGCCCGAGCGCAGCCGGTCGGCCGTGTAGAGCTTGAGGGGGTAGAAGAAGTCGCCCTGGTCCCGGAACGACGGCGCGCGGCCCGAGAGAAGTGCCGGGGCGAGCCAGAGGACGGCCGGCAGGAGCGCCGCGACCGCCGAGATCCCGGAGGCGAGACGACGGCCGAGCAGCACGCCTCAATTCTAAACGGTCTTTAGAACTGGGTGCCCTCGGGCCACTGGAGGAAGACGCCGTCGGAGAAGAGGATGTCGTCGTTGAAGTTCGTCGTCGTACCGCACGACGATGGCGTCCGCCGAGCCGTTGCGGCCGAGGCTGAGGACGTTGTAGTTCACCTTCGCCGCGTCCAGGCCGTAGACGTAGAAGCGACCCCAGCCGTCCGACTTCGGCGGCTGAGCGATGTAGGTCGGCGTCAGGTTGGTGAACGAGGCCGTGCTCAGCGCCGAGCCCGGCGTGGTGTAATTGCCCGGATTGCACGCAGCCTGCGGATAGACCGAGTTGTCCACGTGGTAGGCCTCGACGGCGACCGCGAGGGCCTTGATGTCGGCCATCGTGCGCTTCTGCTTGCCGCGCTGCACGGCGTTCAGGAGGTTCGGAATGGCGATGGCCGCCAGGATGCCGATGATCGCGATGACGATCAGCAGCTCGATCAGCGTGAATCCCCGGTTGTTTTCTCGCATAGTGCCGCCGTTATCGAGGTTGCAAGTTCCACACCAGCGGGGGCAGGCCGCAAGTCCCTGAGCGCGTTGGAGTCCCGCCTCCAGCACCGCGCGGAACGTCGGTTTTCGCCGCGGCTCCTGACGACGAATCGCCGGCCAATAAGGATAGCGGCCCCTTTCGGGGCCGCTTCCGATGGGACTCGAGCGTCGCGCAGTTCTTAGAACTGGGTGCCTTCCGGCCACTGGATGAACGTGCCGTTGGAGTAGACGATGTCGTCGTTGAAGTTCGTCGTGGTGCCGCAGACGAGCGTCCCCGAGAACGCCTTGTCGCGTCCAGCCGACCAGATGTTGTAGTTGTTGCCAGCGGCGTCCGAACCGTACTGGAGGAAGTCGCCCCAACCGTCGGTCTTCGGCGGCTGCGCGATGTAGGTCGGCGTCAGGTTGGTGAACGAGGTGAGACTCAGCGCGGTCCCGGCCGTCGTGTAGAGACCGCTGTTGCAGGCCGCGGTCGGATAGATGTTGTTGTCGACCGCGTACGCTTCGATCGCCGTCGCAAGGGCGCGCATGTCGCTCATCGTGCGCTTCTGCTTGCCGCGCTGCACGGCGTTCAGGAGGTTCGGAATGGCGATGGCCGCCAGGATGCCGATGATCGCGATGACGATCAGCAGCTCGATCAGGGTGAAACCGGACTCCCGCTTCTTCATGGATACCCGTCCTTTCTTAACTCTCAGCTCTTTCATCATCTTTGGACTCACCTCTCAATATGGCAAGGTTGGAGCCAAGTCCGACAAGCGGGCAAAGCATTTTGATTCAGTCACTTGGACGTCAGGCTCGAACCCGGCGAGGGCGTTTTCTGTCAGTCGGGCTCGCCGGTCTCTGACACTAGTTGTCGGCCGGAGGGTTCAGCGCAAATTCCTCGAGGACGTCGCTGTAGAGGGCGATGCCGGTCAGGTAGTCGCGCAGGAAGATGCGCTCGTCGTTGCCGTGCCGGCGGCTTGCGTCGGTGATGTTCGTCGGGATCGAGGCGTACCCATAGGCTGGGATCCCGCGCTCCCGCATCAAAATCGAAGTCGTGTACCCCCCGAAGGTCGGAACCGGCCCGAAGGGGATTCCCGGAAACCGGGCTTCGGTGACGCGCTTGAGCAGGTCGGTGAACGGGGTCGGATAGGGGCTCGCGACGGTCACCTCGCTCGCCGAGGACTCGGTGACGGTCAGGCCGGAACGCCTGGCGTCGTCCAGGATCGGGCGCAGGTAGTCGCTCGGGTCCACGCCGGGCGGAACCGAGACGACGGCGAGCCGCCGCGAGCGGCCGGGATGCGCGGGATGCCGGTACTCGGGCGACCAGTTGATCCGTGGCTCGAGGAAAGAGGCGTAGCGATCCGGCAGGATCGCCAGCTCCGCGGGGTCGCGCACGACCCGGTCGAGATGGCGCAGCGGATCGGTCAGCGGCGAGCCCAGGTGGTTCGCGAGCATGCCGAAGCCTTCGACGACGTGCGGGTGCGGCGCGACCGGAGTCGCAGCGAGTTTCGGCCAGCGGCTCCCGAGCGCCTCGAGCGGCGCGTCCGAGGCGGCCTCGAATTCCGCGTAGGCGTACCCGGCCTGCAGCGTCTCCAGGCCCCAGGCCCGCACGTCGCGCAGGATGACCTCGGTCGTGCCGCCTTCGTTCAGGACCTGGCCGACGCCGGCGAAGAAATCCGGGCGGTGATCGAGCAGCCACCGCGCTCCCCATTTCTGACCGACCTCCTCGTCGGCCTCCGCGAGAAACAGGATGTCGCGGACGGGGATGATGCCGTGCCGCTTCAGGTTGCGCATCGCCAGAGCCTGCGCGAGGCCGAGGGACTTCATGTCGTAGGCGCCGCGCCCGTACAGGTAGCCGTGCTGGATGGTGCCCTCGAAGGGCGCCGCCTCCTTCCAGTACTGCGGGAAGGCGTCGACGACGTCGATGTGGTTGAGGAGCAGCAGCGACCCCGCGCGGCTTCTACCGGCGATCCGCGCGAGGACGTTGCAACGCTCGGGGGCCGGGCAGACGACCTCGACCTCGATGCCCTCGCACTCGAAGAACCGGCGCAGGAATTCCGCCCCCTCCCGCTCGCCCCGGCTCGGGCGCGTGTCGATGCGCACGTAGTCGCGCAGCAGCCGCACGGGCTCTTCGCGCAACCATTCCGCGGCCGGGCGCTTGACGTCGGCCGCCACCGAGGGCTCCAGGGGGGAGGGCCCGCGGGAGCATGCCCCGCCCAGCAGGATGACGGCCACCGCCAGCACGCCGGCTTTCGCCTGGCTCTTCATCGTGCCTTTCTCCGCGACGGGACGACGAGCAGCCCGGCCGCGATCATTCCGAAGAGGACGGGTCCCCAGCGCGAGACCGCGAGCCCCGGCACGCTCTCCCGCCAGACCAGCGTGTGCCGGCCCGAGGGGACCGGCACCGCGCTGAAGGCCAGCTGCGCCGGGACCGCTTCGACGGGCCTTCCATCGAGCAGGATCGTCCGATAAGGCCAGTGTGCGCGCAGCACGAAGAGCCAACCGGGATCGGGCGCCTCGAGTTCGACGACCAACCGTTCGGCCTCCCTCTCGACGACGCGGACCGTCCCCGGGCGTGCCGCCCCCTCGGCGGAGCGCCCGCTCTCGAGAACTGCCGCGCCCTCGTCGAGACCCGGTAAGGCTCCCAGGGCGGGCACCGCGCCACCGACCTCCTTCCAGCGCTCGAGCAGGCGGATGTCCCGAAAGGGCCGTGCATGCTCGTCCCAGCTCTGCAGCGCGTCTCCCCCGAAGCGCCGGTAGCCCGCGATCGGCTCCTGGTCGGCGTAACGAATTCCCCACCGCAGGGCGAGGCTGCCGAAGAGTGCCCCGGAGTCGGAGAAGCCGCTGGCCACGCCTGCGACCTTGCGAAGGCTCTCGACCCGGGAGAGATCCCCCACGTCGAAGTCTTCGTTGAGGACCGTGCCCCGCTTCCACAGCGCCGGCGTGTGCTGCGTCCAGGAGCGGCGGCTGAAATCGGAATAGAGAAGCGTCGCATCGTCCACCCGCGCGGCGAGCATGGAGGGCGGGCGGAAGAGCGCCTCTCCGAGCGTCCGGTACGACCCCTCGGGATCGCGCCGGCTCACGTACCGGGCAAACGCGGTGGGCCCGAAGACGGCCTCTTCGCGAAAGGACCGCGCGATCCTGCGGTTGGCCTCGATCGGAACGGCCGTGAGCAGCGCGAGGGCCGCCCACAGCGGGGCCCGAGAGCCGAGCGCGAGTCCCGCGATCGCGACCACGGTCGCCATCCACAGCAGTCCGCCCTCGGCCAGCGCGAGCGGCAGGCTCGCCGCCGCACGCGGCGCCGCGGCGGCGGGATCGGCCCCGATCGCCGCGGCAGAAAGCCGGCCCGCGCCTCCAGGGTCGAGGACCACGGCGAGGCAAAGCGCCGCCAGGACAAGCCCCATGGCCAGAGTCCAGCGCGGCACGTGGCGCTCGCGGCGGACGACGTCGACGCCGATACCCGCGAGGATCGAGAGTGCCAGAACGATCGCGACGGCGAGCTTTTCCGGGTTGCGCAGGGGAAGCGGCGACGAGACTCCGGCGGCCCATGCCAGAGGAAGCAGGCTCGGCAGGATCGAGACCGCCAGGGCCCCGGCCAGCAGGCCTCGGGCGAACCGGGCCCCGCGTTCGCGGACCCTCCAGGTCAAGACGACGGCGATGACGGCAAAGGCACCGCAGTACAGGCTGTTGAAGATGCCGAGGGCGCGGCCGTGGAAGAGGGGCCAGCCCCACAGGGAGCCGTTCGACATGTCCCAGGCCGCCCCGAACGGATAGGGAACGATGAGCTCGAGCAGCCGCAGCGGGTGGATCGAAAAGTAGATCGCCTCCGAGAGCTTCATGCCGAGAACCGCGCGGTTGGTCAGAGGGATCCAGAGCGCGGTGGCGACGATTTGCGGCGCCGCCGCGACCGCGCCGAGGGCCACCCCGGCGCAGAGCGCCAGTAGCTCTCGGGGGCGCGCCGGGGACCCGGTCTCGAGCGCGATCCAGACCGCCGCGCTCGCGATCGCGAGAGCTCCCGTGAAGACGTCGCCGGCGAGGAAGTCGAGCGCGAAGAGACAGGCGACCGGCAGGACGCGCCGCCACGCGGCCGCGGCCCGGCGGTTCACCGCCCACAGGATCCACGGCAGCAGCGTCATCCCGGGATGGATGTGCGGGAAGAACACCTCGGAGACCGCAACGCCCGAAAATGCGTAGGTCGCGGCTCCCACCCAGGCCGCGGCCCTCGACCGGCCGATGGACAGAGAGAGAACGTACAGGCCGAGGCCCGAGAGGGCCCAGTGCAGGATCGGGAAGACCTTGGCCGAGAGCCGGAACGGGAGGACCGCGAGCGCGGCGCGCACCGGATAGAGAGCTCCGGCGTTGGGATTGGGAACCAGAGGCCTGCCGCCGGAAACCTCCGCGGACCACACGGGCAGGCGCCCGCGGGCGTAGGCGTCGTGGATCGCCATTTCCATCGGCAGGTTGTAGGCGATGAGGTCCCGGCCGCTGAAGTTGCGCCGAACGACGAGCGGAATCGCGTACGACGCGACGACGAGGGCCGCGAAGGCGAGCCCCGGCAGGGCCCGCCGCCCGCGTCCAGCCCGGCGGGGGTCCACGGCCGGGCTCACGTTCTCGCCCGGGACGGCGCTCCCGACGAGAACCAGAGCGCGGCCGCGAAGACGGCGAACAGCGGCGGCCCGAATCGCGAGGTTTCGAAGCCCGGGACCTGCTCCTGCCACTCGATCGCGTGATCACCGGCGGGCACGGGCAGAGCCGTGAACGCAAGCTGGGCCGGAACGGTCTCGACCGGCTTCCCGTCCACGCGAACCGTCCGGTGGCCCCAGTAGCCGCGCAGCACGAAGAGCCACGCGGGATCCGGGTCCGAGGTCTCCAGGCGCAGGCGTTCGGGACTGCGTTCGAGCACGCGCACGAGGCCCCGCCGCGCGGCGCCGCCGCCCGCTCGCCCCGTCTCCAGGACCACTTCGTCGTTCGCGAGCCCCGGGAGCACGTCGAGGGCCGCCACCGCGTCGGGCGCCTCGCGCCAGCGCTCGACGAGGCGAATGTCCGGCAGGGCGCCCGGGTTCTCGTCCCACTCCATGAACGCATCGGCGCCGAAGGGGTGGAAGCCCTCGAGGGGCTCCTGGTCGCGGAACCGAACGCCGAAGCGCAGCGAGAGCGAGTCGAGGAGATTTTCTGCTTCCGCCCGCGCCGCGGCGCGCGCCGCAACCTGTCGAAGGCTGTCGAGGCGCGAGAGATCGCCGCGATCCACGTCGAGGTTGAATACGGTTCCGCGGCCCCAGAGCCCCTGAACGTGGTATCCCCAGCGCCGGCGCGTCAGCTCCGAGCCATAGGGGCTGGCCCGCTCGCCCTCGAATTGCAGCGGGCTCGGCGCGCGGTACATGGCCTCGTCGATCGTCCGGTAGGCACCGGCTGGATCGCGCCGGGCGACCGCGCGCGCGAAGGCCGTGGGTCCGAAAACGGCCGCCGGATGCTCCGTGACCGCGATGCGGCGGCTCGCCGCGATCGGAATCGCCGTCAGAAGGGCGCAGGCCGCCAGCGGCGCGCGGCCGGGAGCGCCGAGCAGCGTGGCTGCGGCCCACGTTGCGGCCCAGAGAAGGCCGCCCTCGGCGAGGGCGCCGGGCAGTTGTTCCGCGGCGTCGGGAAGGACGACCGGCGAGGCGCCCACCGCTGCGACCGCCGCGGCGGCCGCCCGCTGCGGCCAGAGCGCGGCGCCCAGTGCGCCGGCGGCGAGAATGCCCGCGACTCCGAGCGCCCACCGTGCCTCGCCCCCTCCGCGCCGCATCCGATCGAAGGCCAGGCCCGCCGCCAGGGCCAGCGCGAGCGTGATCACGACCGCGAACTTCTCCGGGTAGCGCAGGGGCACGGGCGATGCGCGCCCTCGCCAGGACATCGGCACGAAGCTGCCCGCGATCGCCAGAGCAACGCCGGAGCAGAAGAGCGCCACGCAAAACCGGGTTGCGCGCTCTCCTGCCCGCGCCACGACGGCGAGGGCGAGCACGGCGAAAGCGCCGCAGTAGAGCGTGGCGTAGAAGCAGTTGAGGGCGCCGCGTGCCCAGACGAAGTGATCGTCGAGAGTCCAGATCTGGCCGAACGGGTAGGGAACGAGGATCTCGAGCAGCCGCCACGGCGACAGCGTAAAGAGCAGGACCTCGCGCAGCGGGATCGCGGTGATCGCGCGCTGGGTTTCGGGAACGATGAGCGCCGTCGCCACGACCTGGGGAGCCGCGACGAGCCCCGCGAGGGCGAGCCCGAGGCCGAGCGTCAGGGTTTCGCGGAGCCTCTCGCCGCGGGGAAGGCCAAGGCCGATCCAGAGGAAGGAGGCGAGCAACGCGATCGCGACCGCGAACACGTCGCCGAGAAGAAAGAGGAGGCCCCAGACGAGCGCGAGCCGCACGGCCTTGCGGCCAGGCGGGCCCGGCCGGACGAGCGCCCACAGCAGCCAAGGATGGAGCGCCACCGCCGGACCGAAGGGCTGGTAGAAGACCTGAGAGACGGAGACCCCGGAGAAGACGAAGGTCGCCGCGCCCACCCACGCCGCCGGCCCCGAGGCGGACAGGGCCCCGAGCAGGAGAAGCATGCCGACTCCGGCCATCGCCCAGTGCACGACCGGGAAGAGGCGCATCGCGAGCGGAAACGGCAGCCGCGAGAGGAGGGGGCGGACCGGGTAGAGCGTCCCGGTGTTCGGGTTCGGGAGGATGGGCCGCCCGCCGGAAAAGTCGGTCGCCCACACGGGGATCCGGCCGCGCGACCACGCGTCGTGGATGGATTTCTCCATCGGCAACCCGTACGGGAGCAGGTCGCGGCCCGAGAAGTTGCGCCCCGTGAAGAGCGGATCGGCGTACACCGCCACGACGAGGAGGACGAGGGCCACGGCGGGAAGCAATCGCAGCAGAACCGACTTCGAAGACGAAGGCTGCGATTCCACTCCGGGGTTAGGATAGAGCATCGAGCCCGAAGTGCAAAGCCGGCCCCGCGCGAGGATCGCGTGGCTCCTCGCGCTCGTCGCCGTCTGTCTCGCGGCCCGCCTGTGGCTGCTCCTCGAGCGTCCCCTCTGGCACGACGAGATCTTTACGGTCTGGGCCGCGCGGTTGCCCCCACCGCGCCTGACCGAGGCGCTGCGCTCGGACTCGGGGCCGCCGCTCTTCTACGCGCTCGAGCGCCCGTTCGCGCGTGCGGCCGATGGACCGGAGCACGATCCGTTCGTGCGCGTCCTGCCCTTCGTCGCGAGCTTCGCTCTCTTCTTCGCCGCGCGCACACTGCCGCCCGGGCCCTCGCGGACGTGGTGGATCGCGCTCTGCGCGGGCTTCGCTCTCGGGAACCTCTACGCGGCCGAGGCCCGCGCCTACGCGCTGCTCTCGCTCTCCGCCCTCGGGATCTTCCTTCTCGGCACCGTCGGGCGAGAGAGTGCGGGGCGCCTCGCCTGCCTCTGGGCGTTCGCCGCGGCGGCGCTATGGCTGCACTATCTCGCGCTTTTCGTCGTGGCTGGGGCGCTGCTCCTCGCGCTCAGCCTCGGCCGCCCCCGGGCCGCGCTTGCGCTCGCGGCTGCCCTGGCCGCCTTCGCGCCCTGGATCCCGGTCCTGCTCGCGCAGCCTCCCGAGGCGATGGCGTGGATGCGCGAGCCGCCCGGCGTCGTCGCGCCGGGGCTTCTTTCCGCTCTGGGCGGCGTCGGCCGGATCCCCGCGCCCTTCGGGCCGACGCCGCCGTCCGCCGTTTTCGCCGCGGGTGCCCTCGCCGGTGCCGCGCTGCTCGTTCTCCTGTTCGGGGCGGCCCGGGACGACCGGGACGTGCGAGCGGCCATCGTCTTCGTCCTCCTCGTCTTCGCTCTCGCGCTCGCCGCGTCCCTGTGGCGTCCGGTCGCCTTCGCGGGCCGCATCGAAATGGCCGTGCTGCCCGTCTGGATGTGGGCCTTGGCGCGAGCCGCGCCGGGACGCCGGGCCCTCGGCGCCACGGCGGCGGCGGCCGCGGCTCTGGGTCTCGCCACCACCGTCTTCGTCGCCGCAGGCCCCCACCTGCGCTCGACGCCGGCCTCGGCGGTCGCGAGCGTCGCGCGCCTGGCGCGGCAGGGCGACACTGTGCTCGCGGGGCCCGGCTTCTACCTGCCGGCGCTCCTCGCGGCCGATCGTGGCCGGCTGTCCGCGCGCACCGTGACGCTCCCGGCAGGCGACGCACCCCATCCGGGCTGGTTCGTGGCCTGGCCGCTCAAGCCCGAGGACGTGGCCGACGCCGTACGCGCTGCGGACGCGACGCCGCCCGGGGCCCGCCTCTTCCTGCTTCTGCCCCCCACCTACTCGCAGCCCGCGCTCATGGGACCGCTGGCTGAGCGCGGTGCGTTAAAGGAGCTCGTCCGTCAGCCCGACGGCGTCCTCACCGTCTTCGTGCGGAGATGACCCACGCGGCGACGGAACGCGCTGAACGGCGCCTATCGCTCGCGGCGCGCGATCGCGAGCAGCGACATTCCGATCGAAGGCGGGTTCGTCTCCTCGCGCTTCAGGAGCGGAAGCGCCAGGCGGAAGGCCGCGAGCTGGCCGGACGGGAGCACGCGCCGCCGCAGGATCTTGCCGTTCAGGTACCAGCCGACGATGCCGGGGCGATTGAGGAACCGGCAGTCCTCGAGCGAGAAGCCGGCGGCACGTACCCTGGCCTCGAGCTCGGCCTTTTCGTAGCGCCGGAAGTGGCGCAGGTGCTGGTCGAGCGTCCCGTAGAGACGGGCGAGCGCCGGGACGATGAGGACGAGGCGCCCTCCCGGGGGCAGCACCGTGTGGAAGTCCGCGAGCGTCGAGACGTCGTCCTCGATGTGCTCGAGAACGTTCAAGCAGACCACCGTGTCGAGGCGCAGGGACCGGATCTCCTCGCGCTCTGCCTCGCCGAGGGGAAAGCGGTAGGAGGCGATGCGCACGCCGGGCTCGCCGCGGAAGGCGCCGCGCAGGTATTCGAGGGCGACGGTGTCGAGGTCCGACGCCACGACGAGCTCGCGGCCGGTGAGCTGCCGGGTCATGTTGCCGAACCCCGCGCCGATCTCGAGCACCCGCTGGCCCAATGCGCTCCGGAAGCGGTCGGCGAGCCAGCGGTTGTACGGCTCGAGCCGGCCCATCCGCGCCAGCGTCACGTGGCCGACGTTGCGAGGGTCCTCGGTCTCGCGGACCGAGTGCCTCATGATCGTCCAGAGGGCGGAGAACGCGTCCTTCCAGCCGATCTTCTTGCCCTCGTCGTACGTGCGCCCGTAGTAGGAGATGGGCACCTCGAAGATGCGGTACCCGCGCCGCGCGACTTTGGCGGTGATCTCCGGCTCGATGCCGAAACGCCGCGACTCGATGGTCATCGACTGGACGACCTCGCGGCGGAACATCTTGTAGCAGGTTTCCATGTCGGTCAGGTTCAGGTTGGTGAACATGTTCGAGACGAGTGTCAGGAACCGGTTGCCCACGGTGTGCCAGAAGTAGAGCACGCGGCGCGCGCCCCCGCCGAGGAAGCGCGAGCCGTACACGACGTCCGCGTGGCCCTCGGCGATCGGCGCCAGGAGCTTGCCGTACTCGTTCGGGTCGTACTCGAGGTCCGCGTCCTGCACGACCACGACGTCGCCCTGAGCGTGCCGGAAGCCCACCGACACCGCCGCACCCTTGCCCTGGTTGACGGGCTGGAGGAAGACCCGGATGCCCTCCTTGCCGTCGAGCTCCCGGAGGATCTCGCGGGTGCCGTCGGTCGAGCCGTCGTCGACGATCAAGACCTCCTTCTCGACCGGAACGTCGAGCACCCGCCGCACGATCTCGCGGATCGTCTTGGACTCGTTGTAGACCGGCATGACGACCGACAGCCTCACGACCCTCCCCCTTCTTCGGGCAGCTCGAACAGATAGACCGAATATCCCACGCGGCCGGCCGGGCGCCAGCGCGCCGCGAGGTCCCGCCTCAGGGTCTCGAGGGCCCCGGCCACGTCCATGGCCCCATGGTACCGGTAGTACTCGGGCCCGAGCGCGAGGTGAAACGCGGAAATCGCCACGAGTCGCCCGCGCACGACCGGCTCCGCGGCGAAGTCGGCGACGCCCGTCCGGTACAGGACGTCGTCGCCGCCGAAGTAGACGACCGTCGGGTCGGAGACGCCGCGCCGCTTCAACTCGTCCGCCAGGCGCTCGAGGTCGAGCCCCCAGTCCACGTTGGAGTCCGAGAGGAGCGTCCGGCCCTTCTCGGGCCCGCCCGCGAACGGATTGAAGTATGAGAGCTCGTGCGGATGGATGCGCCAGAGCTCCCCCGCCGCCACGAACGGGAGGGCGCACAGCGCGAGGAGGGCGGGCCGTGCGACGGGCCCGGCCGCACGCGAGACCCGCCGGAAGAGGCCCGCTCCCGCCATGGCAAGGAGGGGATAGACCGGGAGCAGGTGCCGGATTCCGATGTTGTAGCTCGTGCCGATCGAGGCGAGAAAGAGAACGGCCGCCGGAAGGAGGAAGAGGACGCCGTCCTCGCGAGCGGGCCGGCCGCCCACGACGAGGCCGGCGAGGAGAAGGGCCGTGAGGAGCAGGAAGGCGACCGAGCTCTTCGCGAGGTAGGCCACGAAGAAGTAGAGGGGAAAGCCCTCGACCGACGTCCTGCCGGAGAGGAAGTTGACCCCTCCACCCACCGCGTTCTGGCGCGCCACGGCGGCGAGGCCGCCGAGATAGTGCGCCAGAGGCGGCACGACACCCACCAGTCCTTCGATCGTCGCCGAGAGGCGCGGCGCTCCGCGCCCCGCGACCATCTCGTGGATCACCTGGCGCTGCTCGCCGCGGTCCATGCGCGACGTCACGGCGGCATAGACGGCCAAGACCATGACGAGCGCGACCGCGAGCGCGACGGCCCACGCCGCCAGGGCGCGGCCCGCCGCCCGGCCGGGATGAACCTGTCCGCGGACTCCAAGGAGCGCCTGAAGCAGCAGGATTGGCACGAGGTAGATGCAGGAAAACTTCGTGGCGAGTGCGAGGCCGAGGACCGCCCCGGCCGCCGCGAGGCGCACGGCCGAGGGCCCCCGCCACGCGCGGTCCCAGGCGAGCACGGCCGCGAGAAACGCGAGAGCGGCGCCGAGGTCCGTGTGGACGACGCCGGCGTGGGCGACCAGATTCGGATCGAGCGCGCAGAGCGACAGGGCGAAGAGGGCGGCCCCGTCGCCGTAGCGCGCCCGGGCCGCGAAGAAGACGGTGGCGAGCAGCGCCGCGAACACTCCGAGAAAAGGCGCCCGTGCGGCCGCGGCGATGGCGTCGGGGGAAACCCGGTTCTCGAAGAGGAAGGCGTGGCCGAAGGGGGTGAAGCGCTGGCCCAGCGGAATGTGCTCGGGAGGAGCCGGAAGCCGGAGCGCCGCGAGCCCGAGCCCCGCGAGAGCCTTCATCAGGGGCGGGTGCTCGATGTTGACGATCGCCGTTCGGCCGAAGACCTCGAGGTAGCCGGAGAGGATGTGGATCGGCTCGTCGGCCGAGAGGGAGTCGCGCCGAGTGTGCCCGCGCACCGCGAAGAGGGCGAGGGCCGTCAGGCCCAGCGCCGCCGCGGTCGAGATCCGCCGGCTCAACGCCTGGGGCCCGCTCCGAGCGAGTGACGGGCCAGCGCCGCCAGCGCCGCGAAGCCGTCCTTCAACCGGATCTTCTTTCCCTCCGCCTGGGACCTCCCGAAGTAGGAGATCGGGACCTCGAAGATGCGGAAGCCCCCGCGCGCCACCTTGGCCGTGATCTCCGCGTCCACGCCGAACCCGCGCGAGACGAGCTCGAGCGACGGCACGACGCGGCGGTGGAAAGCCTTGTAGCAGGTCGCCATGTCCGAGAGGTTCAAGCCCGTGAAAACGTTCGAGATCAACGTTAGAAGTCGGTTGCCCTGCTGGTGCCAGAAGTGCTGGACGCGATGCTCGGAACTGCCGACGAAGCGCGAGCCGAAGACGACGTCGGCGCGGCCGGACTCGATGGGCGCGAGCAACCGCGGGTACTCCGCGGGGTCGTACTCGAGGTCGGCGTCCTGGATGACCAGGATGTCGCCGTGCGCCGCCTCCATCGCGGTGCGGACCGCTCGGCCCTTGCCCATGTTCTTCGGGTGCAGGATCACCCGCACGCCGTCTTTGCCGTCCCAGGCGGCGAGCTTCTCGCGCGTGCCGTCCGTCGAGCCGTCGTCTACGACGACGATCTCCTTTTCGGTCTCCTCGCTCGCGACGAGGCGGAGAATCTCGTCGATGGTGCGGGCCTCGTTGTAGACGGGAATCAGGACGGAGAGCTTCACGGCTTGGATGAATGATACGCGAAGACCAGCCCGCGGACGGCGGACTGCGGAAGGCCGACGGCCCCATAATCATCTCGATGAGCCGTCGCCTCGCGTTCGTTCTCGGGGTCGCCGCCGCGGTGCTTCTCGGAACCCTCCTTCGACTCCACACGCGCGAGCAGGCGGCGGCCGGCGGCCGCGTGCATCCCCTCGACTCGGACTCCGCGTACCACATGCGGCGGGCGCGCTTCGCGGCGGCGCACTTCCCGAGAACGATCCTCTTCGACCCCCTGATGAACTTTCCCGCCGGCGGCGTCGCGATCTGGCCGCCGCTGTTCGACCTCGCGCTGGCGCTGCCCGCGCGGCTTGCGCACGGCGCCGCGGCCCCGGCCGACTCGGTCGAGCGCGGGGCGGCGTGGGTCCCGGTCGCCTTCGGGGCCGGCGCGATCGTCCTCGCCGGACTCCTCGCCCGGCGCCTCTACGGCCCGGGCGCGGGGGTGGCGGCGGCCGTCTTTCTGGCGGTCTGCCCCGGCCACATCCTCTGGTCGCAGTACGCGCACACGGACCAGCACGCGGCGGAGTCATTCTGCGGCCTGCTCGCTCTCCTGCTCTTTCTGCGGAGCCGGGAGGACCCTCGGTCGCCCGGCAATGCGCGGAGGGAGGCGTCGGCGGGCGCGGCGCTCGCCCTCGCGGTTCTGACATGGCAGGGCGCGATCTACTGGGGAGCGATCTTCGCCCTCGCCCTCGTCCTCGAGGCGCTCCTCCTGCGCCACTCGACGCTCCGGGCGGCAGTCTGGATCCTCGGGCTTCCCGCAGCGGCGACTGCGGCGGCGACGGCGGCCTGGCTCGACTGGCTTTCGCCACCTTTGACCTACGTCTCCTTCGGGTTCTTCCAGCCGCTCTTTCTCGCAGCCCTCTTCGGGGGCGCCGCGGCGCTCGATCTCGCGATCCGGGCGGCGCGGCGGGAGGTCTCCGGGCCGGAGTCGGCCGCCGGGCTCGCCGCCGTCGCGCTCGCCGCCGCCGCGACCCTCCCGTTCGCCGGCGGCCTCTTCGGCGGCCTGGTCAATGGCATCGGCTACGCAGCGGGGACCACGCACGAGATCGCAGGCGGATCCGGATACGTGTCCTACCCGAAGGACTGGCTGAAGGGCATCTTCGAGACGCGGCCCCTCCTCGCGGACGGCCCGGGGCTGGCGCTCCGGCAACTCTCCCCGGGCCTCTTCCTCGCGCCGATCGTCGTCCTCGCCTGGGCGGCACGGGCGCGGCGCGGCGTGCGGCCCGGCGTCAACGCGGCGCTCGCGGTCTGGGGTGCCGTCACGCTCTTTCTCGCGCTGTCGCAGCGTCTGAACGTCTACTACGCGGCGCCCCTCTCGGCCCTCGCCCTGGTCGAGGCGGCGCGAACCGTCACCGCCCGCGTGCGCAGGCCCGTCCTCGCGACGGTCTTCGGCATCGCTCTCGCCCTTCCGATGGGACCCGGCCTGACGGAGGAGCTTGCGGCCGTCTCCTCGCCCGGCTCGGACCTCTTCGCGACGCTCGCGCGCATGCGTACCGAGCTGCCCCACGCGATCGGGGCGTACGATCCGGGACTGCTCGGACCACCGCCGTTTCCGGCGGCTCTCTCGGGCGCCTCGTCGGTCATCGCCCCCTGGTCGCTCGGGCACCTCCTCCTGTACGAGGCCGAGGAGCCGGTCGTGGCCAACAACTTCGGCTACGGCTTTCTCGACTCGGTCCGCTTTTTCCTCGCCGAGTCCGAAGAAGAGGCGCTCGCGATCGCCCGCCGCCACCGGGCCCGCTGGATCGTCGCCACGGACCTCGTCCCGCGACTGAACGACTACGCGTCGTACGTCGGAAAGCCTCCCTGCCTGACGACCGGGCCGGACGGGGGCCTCGTCCCGACGCCCGCCTACTTCCGGACGATGCAGTCCCGCCTGTACGACTTCGGCGGCAAGGGGGCCGAGCTTTCGGGTCTCTCGATTCCGCCGCTTTCGAGAATCCGCCTTCTCTTCCGCTCGCAGAGCGCGATCCGCCGCGGCGGGCGATGGATTCCGCGCTGGAGCGTTTTCGAGATCAGCGCGGAATAGCTCCGGGCGGCGGTCCGAGCCAGCGCCAGACCCGCGTCGCCATCGTCTTCTCTTCCGGCGTCGAGGCCTCGAGGACGACGGCGCCGAGCTCCCGTCGCTCGGCGTCCCGACCCGAGAACGCGCCGTAGACGCCGGCGCGCCAGAGGCGTCCGAAGTAGGGTGGCTCGGGAGGACGCAGCATCAGGACGAGCAGGGGCGCGAGGCCGACGAGCGCCGCCACCGGCACCGCAGGCTTCACCGGAGCGCCCGCGCGGAAGGCCGCGAAGGCGGCGCAGAGCGCCGCCGCGGCCGCCGGGACGAGCGACAGCGCGGCTCCCGCTCCCGCAAGCGCGCCCAGGTTCGGCGCCACCCAGCCGCGCGCGAGGAACCAGAGCGACCCCGTCGCGGCCGGCCAGGCCATTTCCCTCGGAAAGTGGGGCCAGGCGGCGGTGAGGAGAGCGTGGCCCGCGACCGAAAAGGCGGTCGCCGACAGAAAGAACCCGCGCGAGAGCGAGCTTTCGAGCGCCCACGCCACCGGAAGCGCCGCGAAGAGGATGCCAGGAAGCAGGTACCGGCTCCCGAGGCTCCAGCCGCCGTGCCAGTTGGGATAGCCGCAGAGCGACACGAAGAAAACGGCCAGGGCTGCGACGACGAACCACCAGTCGGCGCGGGCGCGGCCGCTGCGCCACCAGCGGGCAAGGCCCGCGAAGGACCAGAGGAGGAAGGGCGAGAAGACCAGGACCCCGCGCGCCGGATCGAGGAGGTACGCGACCGCGATGCGAGCGCTCGGGAGCTCGAAGCCGAAGGCGCCGCGCCCGGCCAGCTCCGCGTACTCGGGCGCCGCCTCCCTGGCGGAGGACAGCGTCCACGGCGAGCCGAAGCAGGCGGCGTTGTAAAGGCCCAGCAGGGTCAGCGGCACGATGGCGCCGAGGCCGAAGGCGAAAAACCGGCGGCTCGAGCGGCCGGACGCCGCGCGAAGGCCGAGAGCGAGCGCGACCGGAGCCACCGTGTACTCGGAGATCGCCGCCCACCCCGCGAGAAGACCCGCCAGCGCCGTGAACGCGGCCCCTCCGGCGCGAGAGCCCGGCGCCTCGGCCCGCCCCAGCCGGTCCCAGGCGAGGAAGAGCAATGCCGCCGTCCACGCATGGCTGAAGAAGGAGCGCGCGTAGAAGAGATAGGGCGTGCCGAGCGCGACGGCGAGCGTCACGAGAGGAGCGGCCGCCGTCGCAGCCGGCGTCTCTCCAACCCGGACGGCGAACCGCCGGAGGGCAATCGCGCACACCAGCGACACCGTCAGCAGGCGCATCAGAACGAAGATCGCGCTCGACGTCCCGGAGTCCGGCGCCGGCAGCGCCAGGCGCAGAGCCCGGTAGATCGGGTAGGCGGCAAAGGCCAGCCCCGGCGCCTTGTTGGAGTAGAGCCGCCCGCCCGATTCCGCGATGTCCTCGTGGCCGCCCAACCGCGCCACCGCCTCGTCGATCGAAAAGGTGTTCGACTCCGCCATGGCGACGACGGTCTGGAAGCGCGACAGCTCGTTCGGGTTCGCCCAGGGCGGGAAGACGCCGGTGAAGTAGACGCAGAGAAAGGCGAACGCGGCGAGGACGACGGCGGTCGCCCGCCTGGTGCCGTGCGCCGCGGCCGTCATCGCGCGCGGCGGCCCTCGGCCTGCCACCACGCCGCGGTCTCGGCCAGCCCCTCCTCGAAGCCGATCCGTGCCGTGAACCCGAACGCCTCCCGGGCGCGCGTCGTGTCGAGGCGGCGCCGCATCTGGCCGTTCGGGCGCGTCGGATCCCAGGCGATCCGGCCCGAATAGCCGGTCAGGCGCGCGATCAGGTCCGCGAGCTCGCGGATCGAGATCTCGAAGCCCGTCCCGACATTGACGGGCTCGGGCGCGTCGTAGCGCTCGGCGGCGAGCACGACCGCCTCCGCGGCATCGGACACATGCAGGAACTCCCGCGTGGCCGTGCCGTCGCCCCAGAGAACGACCTCGGACACGCCCTTCTCCTTCGCCTCCGTGAACCGGCGGATCATCGCGGGGATCACGTGGCTCGACTCGGGATCGAAGTTGTCGCCCGGGCCGTAGAGGTTGACCGGGATGAGGTAGATCCCTTTGAAGCCGTATTCCTGGCGGTAGGCCTGGAGCTGCACGAGCAGCATCTTCTTGGCCAGCCCGTACGGAGCGTTGGTCTCTTCGGGGTAGCCGTTCCAGAGGTCCTCCTCGCGAAACGGAACCGGGGTCTCTACCGGATAGGAACACACGGTCCCGAGGCACACGAATTTCCCGACGCCCTGGCGGCGGGCCGCCTCGATGAGGTGCAGGCCCATGACCGCGTTGTCGTAGAAGAACCGGCCGGGGTGGAGCCGGTTCGCTCCGATGCCGCCCACGGCGGCCGCGGCGTGGATGACGCAGTCGGGCCGCGCGTCGCGAAGGCACCGCTCGACCGCCCCGGCGTCGCGCAGGTCGTAGGTGTTTGCGCGTGGCGCAAGGAGCGCGGCCGGGCGCTCGCGTCCGAGGCGCTCGACGAGGTGGCGCCCGAAGAAGCCGCCTCCCCCGGTGACGAGGACGCGGCGCCCCTCCCAGAAGCTCACGGCGGGCCCGCCGAGCGGCCGGCGGCCGCCTCGCGCGCGGCGAGCGCGAGGTCGGCGTCCGTCATCAGGTCCACGAGGCCCTCGAACCCGACCGTCGGCGTCCAGCCGAGGAGCTCCCGCGCGCGCGACGCGTCGCCGCGCAGGTGCTCGACCTCGGTCGGTCGCAGGTAGGCGGGATCCACCTCGACGAGGACCCGACCCGTCGCGGCGTCCACTCCCTTCTCCGCCGGGCCGCGGCCCTGCCAGGACAGCTCCCAGCCCGCGCGCCGGAAGGCGCGCTCGCAGAATTCGCGCACCGTGTGGCTCTCGCCCGTCGCGACGACGTAGTCGCGCGGCTCGGCCTGCTGCAGCATGCGCCACATCGCCTCGACGTAGTCCTTCGCGTAGCCCCAGTCGCGCCGCGCCTCGAGGTTGCCGAGGTAGAGCCGCTCCTGCAGCCCGTGCCGGATGCGGCCGACCGCGCGCGTGATCTTGCGCGAGACGAACGTCTCGCCGCGGCGCGGCGACTCGTGGTTGAAGAGGATGCCGTTGACGGCGAAGAGGCCGTACGCCTCGCGGTAGTTGACCGTCATCCAGAAGGCGTAGACCTTGGCGGCGGCATAGGGGCTGCGCGGGGCGAACGGGGTCGCCTCGTTCTGCGGCACCTGCTGCGCGCCTCCGTACATCTCCGAGGACGAGGCCTGGTAGATCCGGGGCCGGATGCCGAGCTCCCGGATCGCCTCGAGCAGGCGCACCGAGCCCAGGCCCGTGACCTCCCCGGTGTACTCGGGCGTGTCGAACGAGACCTTGACGTGGCTCTGCGCGCCCAGGTTGTAGATCTCCGCCGGGTCCACGAGGCGCAGCGTCCGGTTGAGCGAGGACGCGTCGTTCAGGTCCCCGTAGTGGAGGATCAGGCGCCGGTCCCGCCTCGTGCGGATCCTGGTAGATGTGGTCGATCCGGCCGGTGTTGAAGGACGAAGAGCGGCGGATGAGGCCGTGGACCTCGTAGCCCTTGGCCAGCAGCAGCTCGGCCAGATAGGAGCCGTCCTGCCCGGTGATGCCCGTGATCAGCGCCTTCTTCACGGCCGTGGGCCCTCGATCCGGTCGCGGCCGAGCCACCGGTTCCACTTGAACTTGAGGAAGGCGATCCACGACATCCGCACGAGGAGCAGGCCGTGGCTGACGAGGCGGACCTTGGACACGCCGGCCGTGCGCCGGGCGTAGCGCACCGGCATGTCCACGATCGGGAGCTTCAGGCGGGCGGCGCCGAAGAGCAGGTCGAAGTCGCCGAACGGGTCGAAGTCGCCGAAGTACGCGCGGTTGGCGGCGATGCGCTCGTAGTCCTCGCGGTAGAGGACCTTGGTTCCGCACAGCGTGTCCTTGACGGGCTGGCCGAGCAGCCACGTGAAGGCGAGGGAGAACGCCTTGTTGCCGCAGAGGTTCAGGAACCGCATGGACTCCTCTTCCATCGGGTAGACCAGGCGCGACCCGTTGACGAACCGGGCGCGGCCCTCTTCGAGGACCTCGACGAACCGCGGCAGGTCCTCGGGCGCGACCGTCAGGTCGGCGTCGAGGATCATGACGACGTCGCCGGTCGCCGCGGCGAAGCCCTTGCGCACGGCGTCGCCCTTGCCGAGCGGGAGCATGCGGCCGGGGTCCTCGCCCGGGACCGCCCCGGCGTCCCACGGAGTCTGGTGAAGGAGGCGGATGTCGCGGGTGGCGGCGGTAGCGGGCGATGGCCTGCTCGATGCGCTCGACGGTGCCGTCGGTCGAGTGTCCGTCCACGAAGAGGATCTCCGTGTGGCTCCCCATTTCCGGGAGCCGGTCCACGGCGTCGTCCACGTTGCCCTCCTCGTTGCGACACGGGATGACCACCGAGACACTCGGCTTCTCGAGGGGGACCGGACGGGGCGGCTCGGGCCCGGCGACGGCGTACTGGACGAGGCAGAGGTGCTTCAGGCCCGGCAGGCGCGGCGCGATCGCGTTCAACGGCCGGGAAATCAGCGGCACGCGCGACCGGAAGCGAGAAGCTCCCGGCCGCGCGCGGCGAGCGCGAAGCCGGAGAGGCCGAGAAGGTTCTCGAGGTCCTGCATCCCCAGCCAGTTCAGATCGGGCTGGGGCATCTTCCAGCCGAGTCGCTCGGCCAGGCCGAGCGCGCCCTCCCACAGAAAGTTGTGGTACGTGACGACCAGGCGCGTCGTCGCGTGGCACACGGCGTGCAGCCCGCGCAGCGTCGCATAGATGTCCTGGAGGTGCCCGACCAGGTCGCTCGCCACGACGTAATCGAAGTTTCGGCCCGCCAGTCCGAGTGCCTCGGCGTCGGCGGCGGAAAACTGGAGGCCCGGGTACTTCGCCCGCGCGCGCTCGACCATCGCCGTCGAGAAGTCGACGCCGAGGCTTCTCTCGGGATCCGGGGCGAGCGCAGCGAGCAGGTCTCCGGTGCCGCAGCCGAGCTCGAGCACCCGAGCTCCGGGCGGGACGAAGCGGCGGCAGAGGGCCTCGATGAAACGGTGGTAGTAGGCGCTGCCCGCCTTCCAGCGGTCGCGCTCGGCCGCGAGCGCGTCGAAGCAGGCCGCGCGGCGCCGCTTTCTCTCCGCCGTCTCCTCGGCGACGCGCCGTCCGGCCGGGGTGGAAGGCGGCGGGGAGAGGTCGGTCTCGAGCATCGGTGAGCGGTCCAGACATGATCGCACTAACGGTACACTTGCCTCAATGTCCCGGCGGCTGCGCGCGCTCTGGCCCGGCTTCGCCGTGGTCGTCCTCTTCGCGCTGCCCGCTCCTGCCGGAGATCCTGGGATCGCGGCTGCTCGTCTTCCGAGACGCCCAGATCACGCACTGGCCCTGGCACCGGGAGGCCGCCCGCGCGCTCGCGTCGGGCCGGGTCCCCTTCGTCAACGCCGCGGCCTCCGGCGGACAGCCCCTGCTCGCCAACCCCAATGCCGTCCTGCTCTATCCGACGTTTCTCTTCGAGACGTTCCTCCCGCCCGAGGCCGCCTTCAACCTGCACTACCTCGTCCACGTCCTCTGGGCGTTCTTCGGCGCGCGGGCGCTGGCACGGCGCTGCGGCCTCGGCGACGGCGGGAGCCTGCTCTCGGGGGTCGCCTACGCGTTCTCCGGGATGATGCTCTCCTACGGCTCCGCCTTCATGAATTCCTCCGCCGCGGCCGCGTGGCTGCCGTGGTGCGGGGCGGCGTTTCTCGATCTCGGGCGCGCGCGGGGGGCCGGCCCGCGGCTGCGCTCGACGGCCGCCGCCGGCCTCGCCCTGGGGCTCCAGCTGCTAGCCGGCGAGCCCGCGATCTCGCTCCTGACCCTCGCCTTCGCTGCGCTGCTGCTCGCGGCGCTGGGGGTGGCCGCCGCGGCTGAAGAGCGCGGCGCCCTCCTCCGTCGCGTCGTCGCGTCCGGCGCCGGGGCGGGGCGCCTCGCGCTCGCTCTCGCCGCGCCGCTGCTCCTGCCCCTGCGGGCGGTCTTTCCGCTCACCTACCGCGGCCAGCATCTGTTCTCGGAACGGGCTTCGGGGGCCGCCGCCTTTTCGGCTGCGCGGGCGCTCGAGTGGGTGCTGCCGCGGTTCGGGGGCAATCCGGACGTTCTCGGAGGAGGCGCGAACTGGCTGCGCTCGATCGCGCAGGAGGAATTCGTATACATCTGGTGCGTGACCTTCGGTGTCCCGTCGCTCGTTCTGGTCGTGCTCGGCGGCGCTGCGCAGGGACTTCTGGAACCGCCGCACCTCGGCGCTCGGAGCGGGAGGCCTCGTCGCCCTTCTCTTCGCGTTCGGACTCTCTCTGCCGTTCTACAGGCTCGTCTTCGCCGTCGGCTTCCTCCGGAGGCTGCGCTACCCGATCAAGTTCTATCTTCTGACGACCGTCTGCGTCGCGCTTCTCGCGGGTCTCGCCTCCGAGTCCCTGGCCAGGCGCCGCGTCGGCCGGAGGGAGGCGGTCGCGCTCGCTGCGATCCTCGCCCTCTTTGTCGCCGCCTGGTACCTGGCGGCGCCGGGAGGCGCTCTCGACGGCTGGGCGCGGCCGCTTGCGCAGAAGGTCTCCGACGACCCCAAGGCGTTCCTGTCGGTCTTCCGAGGCCTCGTTCGCGGCGACGCCCTGATCGGAGCCCTCGCAACGTTCTGCGTGGCCTACCTGCTGCGGCCAGGCGGTCGCCCGCGCGACCCCTCTGCGGCCCTCGCCCTGCTCGCGCTCGCCTCCTCGCTCGCCTGGGGCCTTCCGCTCTTCGTTTCGGCCCCGGCGAAGGACCTTCTGCGCCCTCCGGCGCTCGCCAATCGGCTGGAGGGACCGGGGCGGCTCTACGTTTCGCGGCGGCTCCCGCGGTTCGACCCGGGCGCCCTGCGCACCGGCGCGGCCGGGGAGCTTCCGCGCACGAGCCGCGCGGCGCGAATCCTCGTCGAGCAACTCGTCCCGCTCACCGGTGCCCCGTTCGGCGCCCGCTACCTCTTCGAGAACGACCCCGACGGCTCCTACGGGTTCTTCAACCGGCTGGCGAGCGAGGCGGCCGACGCCTCGACGCCGGTCGAGCACGACCGGCTTCTCGTGCTCTACGGCGCGAGGTGGACGCTCGGGGAGGAGGGCGAGGCGCATCCGCTCTTTAGCCCGGTCACCGGCCTGGAGGTCGCGGGCCGGCGCCTCGTCCTCTCCGAAACCGCCGCGCCCCTGTTGGAGCTGCGCTGGGCGGGCCGCGCCTGGCGCCGCCCGGCCCTCTCGTCGACCCTCGACCTCGTGCGCTCGGAGCGCTTCGATCCGGGGCGGGACGTCGCTCTGCCCGGGCGCGCGGCCGCCGACCCGTCCGGCCCGCCGGTCCCGGCGCGCGTCGCGGTCGAATCCGTGGACGCCGACCGGGCCGCGGCCACGGTCGAGGCGGAGGGCGACGGGCACCTCGTCTTCTCCCGCACGTTCTTCCCGGCATGGCGCGGCCGCCTGGACGGCAACCCCGCGCCCGTCGTCGTGGCGAACGCGCGGGACCTGGCCCTGGCCGTCCCGGCGGGACGGCACCGCGTCGAGTTCGAGTGGGACCGCGCTCCGTTTCGCGTCGGCGTGGCCCTGGAGACTGCCGCCGTCCTCCTCGCGGCCGCCATCGCGGCCGCGACGCGTTCACGCCGCGGGCAGAAGCCCCAGGTGCTCGAGAAGCCGCAGGTAGATGTCGGGCCGGCAGCCGTTTAGCGGGATCACGCCCCAGGCGTAATAGACCGACAGCCCCGCGTACACCGGGAACATCCAGCGGAACGCCTTCGTGTCCAGCAGGTCCCGATACCCGACGACCAGCGCGAAGGGCGCCATCGACAGGAAATAGCGGCTCCAGTCCTCCGTCGAAAGGCACAGGTGCAGGCCGAGCTCGAACAGGCAGTAGGAAAAGAT
This sequence comes from uncultured Acidobacteriota bacterium, assembly GCA_963724465.1. GTDB lineage: Bacteria > Acidobacteriota > Thermoanaerobaculia > UBA5066 > Gp7-AA6 > DAHUXD01. Next base: position 176,596 of record CAVRUT010000004.1, read on the forward strand.
GACCGGGAAAGGGCGCAGCCGGAAGGTGCCGACCGCGTACACGAGCGCGAGCAGGATATGGAACTCCACCTGGTGGTAGAGGCCCTTGGAAAAGAGCACGGGCAGGAACCCGAAGGGCAGGAACCGCGCCAGCTTCTCTCCGTGCGTCATGAAAAAGGCGTAGAAGTCGCCGAACCGCGCGGCGCAGAAGAAGAAGTACGCGAAGAGCCCTGCGGGGACGAGCAGGAGCCACGGAATCGAGCGCCAGCGCCGGCGCGCGAGGAGCACGACGCCGAAAGCGGGCGCGAGCATGAGGCCCGAGATCCGGGTCAGAGCGGCCAGGGCCGCGGCCGACGAGGCTCGGCCGAACTTCGCCCTTCTCGAAAGCCGTCACCGCCGCCAGCGTGGCCGCGATGTAGAGGGACTCCGTCGCGCCCGTCGAGCGGTAGAGAAGCCACCGCGGCGGCAGGAAGAGAAACACGAGCGAGAGAAATCCGGGCGACGGGACCTTCCAGACGTCGCGCGCCAGCCGGTAGAAGAGCAGCACCGCCGCCGTCGCCGCGAGGACCGAGACGAGCAGGAGGGCCCGCTCGTAGCCGACGAACGCGAGGACCCGGACGCAGAACGGATAGAAGGGTAAGTAGCTCGCGAAGAACCGCGCGTCGTACACGTAGGCGAGCAGCGGATTGTCCGGCCGGATCTCGTAGACGGTCCGCGCCACGGTCAGGTAGTTGGGTCCGTCCCAGAATCGGTACACGGGCGCCATGTCGGACAGGAAGGGCAGGTAGACGAGGAAGGAGCCGCCGACCGAAGCCAGAGCGAGCCAGAGTTCGGGCCGTGCGCCGGGGCGCTCGCGAGCCGTCATGCCGCCCGAGGTACCGGGCGCGAGAGCCGGCGCACCTCCAGGGCGAGCCACAGCAGGGCCGCCCACCAGACGCCGTACCAGCCGGGCAGGTGCGGCAGCCCGGGGGCGGCACCGGAGATCGAAACGAGCGCCCCTGTCGCAATCACACTGTACATAAGATACCCCGCCCCGCCGAAAAGCGAGCCGAGGGCGATCGGCCACACGAAGTACTGTCGGCCGATCCCGGGCAAGAAGACGAGGACCACGAGAAACAGAATCAGGCTCGCCCTCGCGAGTTCGACCCCGACGCGACGAAGCAGCACGATCGCGACGAGCACTCCCGCGACGAAGAGAGCGCGCGGCACCCAGAACGGCACGCCGGGCAGGAGCAGGAGCGCGTCGGTTCCGTAGAGCCCGCCCAGGCCGCCGTAAAGGAAGACGTTCCTGAGAATCGCCCGCCACGACCGCCAAAATGGGAGAAAAGACGCGAGGAACACGGCGTAGGGCATGAGCGCAAGGCCGGGCGAAAGACCGGCCCGGCGACGGCCGCGCAGGAAGAGGAGGGGATGAAAGGCGGCCACGTGCTTGACGAGCAGCGAGGCGGCGAGCGCCGCCGAAACGCGGGCCGACCGAAGCGGCTCCCCGCGCGACAGCCAGACAGCGGCGACGAGCAGCACGATTGCGAGCGTGTCGAAGGAGCGATGGTAGCCGGAGAGGAAGACCGACACGGGGTTCGCGAAGAAGAGCAGCCCCGCCCGCGCGCCGGCCGCTCCCCCTCCGCCGAGACGGAAGAGCAGCAGGGCCGTCAGCGCGTCGGCGGCGAAAAGCAGGGTACCGACGACCGCGGCGAGCGGCACCGCCGTGGCCTTTCCCGCGCTCTCCAGGACGGCCAGCGCTCGCGCCCAAACCGGCGAGTAGTTGTACCGGTCGGTGCCTCCGTACGGGTCGCCGCCGGCGGCGACGACACGCACGACTTCTTCGTAGGACTGCGTGTCGTAATTCTCGATGAAGGCCGCGAAGGCGAGAACCCGCAGCACGAGAGCGGCGGCGAACCCGGTCGCGAGAACGATCCGCTCGCCGCGCGCTCTCACGCTGCCGCGACCCGCTCTCGGCCGAGCCGGCGGACCTCCCAGGCGAGCCAGAGCAGCACGCTCCACCACACGCCATGCCAGCCCGGAAGATGCTCCAGCGGGAGACCCAGCCCATCCGGAGACCCAAGGAAGAAGGCCGACACGACGACCGTGTACACCGCGTACCCCGCTCCGCCAAAGAGCGCGCCGAAGGCAATCGGCCAGACGAAGTAGTACTCGCAGATGCCCGGAACGAAGAGGAGCATCACGAGAAAGAGCAGCAGGCATGCGCGCACGAGCTCGACCCCGCGCAGAAGGACGAGCGCCGCAGCGACCGCGGCGAGAAAGAGGGCGCTCGGAAGCCACCCCGGGACGCCGGGAATGCCGAGGAGCATCGCCGCGCCGTAGTCCTCGCCCAGGCTCCGGTATTCGACCACGTTTCGCCGGATGCCAGGCCACGACCTCCAGTAAGGGAGAAACGCGGCCGCGAAAAGTGCATAGGGGACGGCCGCTTCGAGGAGCCTCAAGCCCCTCCGGCCGCGGCCGGCGAGGAAGAGCGGCGGGAAGAACGCGGTCAAATGCTTGACGAGGAGCGAGGAGGAAAGAGCGGCAACCGTCCCCACCCGCGAAGCGACCGGGCGCCCGGCGCACCAGACGGCGACGAGGAGCAGGAAAATGGCCACGTTGTCGAACTGGAGGTGGAAGCTCGAGACGAAAATCGAAACGGGGTTGGCGAAGAAGAGCAGCGCAGCGGCCGCGCCCCGCCTTCCTCCTCCGCCGAGGCGGTGGAGCACCAGGGCTGTCGCGGCGTCCACGGCGAGGAGGAAAGCACCGAGCGCGGCACCGAACGAGCAGCCGATCCGTGAGGCCAGGCCGTCGAGGGCGGCGATGACGTGCGCCCACACCGGCGTGTAGTTGTACCGGGTGGTCTCGAGGTAGATGTCACCCCGGTGCTTCAGGATCGCGACGACACTCGCGAAGGACTCGACATCGAAGTTTCCCGAAAACCGCCTCAGAAACAGGACGCGCACGGCGAGGGCGGCGACGAAACCGGCCGCGAAGACAGCGTGCGGCCTCTTCACGCGCCGCTCCAGCCCGTCGCCACGAAGCCGCTACGGCCGGGCAGGCGCGTCCTCGCGAGCTCCCGCTCGGGCACTCGGTCTCGCCTCTCCAAAGCCTCGCGGGCGAGCTCCGAGAGCAGCACGAACGCGACGCCGTCCTTGCGCCAGTCGTCGAGGAGGCCGGCGAAGAGGTCCGCCTTCGAGCGCCCCTCGACCTCCGTGTGGATCGTGTGCACCTCGGCGCCGCGCACGGCCTGCCGGAAGTAGGACCGCTGCGCCGCGTCGCCCTGGAGCTCTCGCCAGGAGAGCGTCTCGTCGAGCGTCGGAAGCGTCGTCGGAATCTCGAGCGTGCGGAACACCCGGCCCTGCGCCCGCGGAAAGAAGGGCTCGCCGCCGCGCGTGTCCGAAGTGTGCAGGAGCGCGCGCTCCTCCTGAACCTCCACGGACAGGGCGTCGACGGTCCAGCCCGGGGCGGCGCTCGACCGCGCGGGGGCCCCGAGGATGCGGAGGTACTCGGCGTGCGCGGCGCCGTAGTCGCGGCGATCTCTTCGCGCGACATCCGATCGAGCCGGTCGTGCCAGCCGACGTGGTCCCAGGCGTGGACGCCCGTGTGTGCCCGGCGGCCACGGCGCGCATCCGCGCCTCGCGGCGGGCTCCGATCGTCGGCGCGGGAAGGAGCGTCCCGTAGAGCATCGTCTTCAGGCCGTAGAGGCGGCGGGGCTCGCGAGGGAGCATCTTCTTCACGAATCCCCGCGGGAAGATGCGCCGCACGGCGCGCCGGACCGGTCGGGCCCGAGCGAGAAGAAGAACGTCGCGCGAATGCCGCGCTCCGCGAAGAGCTCGAGCAGTCGCGGCACCCCCTCGAGCGTCCCCTCGAACGTGTCGACGTCGACCTTGAGGGCGAGCGAGGACCGTCACCTGGCGCGGGCCTGCGGCCCTTCAGGTAGAAGTCGAGCGTCCTCCGGAGGCCGTCTCGGGAAGTCGGTCGTCGGCTTCCAGCCGAGGAGCTCTCGCGCCTTCCGGATCGACGGGACGCGCGTCGTGATGTCCTGGTAGTTCGGGCCGTAGTACTCCCGCCGAGACAGTCGACGATTCGGCCTTCTTCGCCGCGGCGCGAACTTCGGGTAGCGAGCCAACGGCCTCGATGAGCTGCTGGGCGAGCTCGCGGATCGAGAGGTCGGCCCGGGTTCCCGATGTTGAAGATCTCGCCGTCGGCCTTCCCTCTCTCGTTCTCGAGGATCTTCATCAGGCCGTCGATCCCGTCCTCGATGTAGGTGAAGCAGCGCCGCTGCGTCCCGCCGTCCACGAGCTTGATCGGCTCGCCGTAGAGGATGTTGTGGAGGAACTGCGTCAGGACCCGGCTCGACCCTTCCTTCGGGGCGTCGACGTTGTCGAGGTGCGGCCCGAACCAGTTGAAGGGGCGGAAGAGCGTGAACTGCAGCCCCTGCGCGTGCCCGTACGCCCAGATGACGCGGTCGAGGAGCTGCTTGAGGCACGAGTAGATCCAGCGCTGCTTGTGGATCGGGCCGTAGACGAGCGGCGAGGTGTCCTCGTCGAACTCGGCGTCCGGGCACATCCCGTAGACCTCGGAGGTGGACGGGAAGACGACGCGCTTGCCGTACTTCACCGCCATCTGGACGATCCGGAGGTTCTCCTCGAAGTCGAGCTCGAAGACGGAGAGCGGCTTCTTGACGTACGCCGCCGGCGTCGCGATGGCGACGAGCGGGAGGACGACGTCGCACTTCTTGACGTGGTACTCGATCCACTCGCGGTTGATCGCGATGTCGCCCTCGAGGAAGCGGAAGCGCTTCTCGGCGAGGAACTCCGCGATCCGGTCGCTCCCGACGTCGAGGCCGAAGACCTCCCAGTCGGTCGTCGTGCAGGATGCGCCGCGTGAGCGCGTTGCCGATGAAGCCGTTGACGCCGAGGATCAGGACTCGCATCGCCGCCCCCTCTGCGCGAGCAAACCGCAGGCCGCCTCGTCCTCGGCCGCCCTCGGCCGGGCGAGCGAGAGGATCTCGACGGGGCGGTCGTCGCCCGCGTAGACGATGAGCGAGTTCTCGTCGAGCTCGACCTTGCCGGGGAAGGTGTCGTGCGCCGCCGTAGGCCGGGAGGCGCGTCTTCCAGATCGTGACGTTCGCGGCCGAAGAGGTCGGTGAAGGCGCCCGGCCACGGCTGCGTGACGGCGCGGACGAGGTCGTGGATCTCCTTCGCGGTCCGGGTCCAGTCGATCCGGCCGTCCTCGGGCGTCGCGCCCGCCGAAGTAGCTCCCCTTCGAGAGGTCGAGCGGAGCGTCGCGGCGCCGTCCCCGCCTTCAGCTTCGGCCAGGCGCGCGCGAGGACGGTCACCGCCGCGTCGTCGACGCGGCGCGCGACCGTCGAGCGCGTCGTCGTCGGGTCCGATCGGGACCGGTCTCCTGGTCGACGAGATCGCCGGCGTCGGCCTTGTCGATCATGTAGTGGAGCGACGCGCCCGTGCGGTCTCCCCCTTCAGGATCGCCCAGTTCACCGGCGAGCGGCCGCGGAACGTCGGCAGGAGCGAGCCGTGCATGTTCAGCGCCCCCTTCGCCGGCATCGCGAGGATCTCCGCGGGCAGGATCTTCCGGAAGTAGAACGAGAAGAGGAAGTCGGGTCGGCGGCGCGTACCCGGGCGATCGCCTCGGGATCGAGGGGGTTTTCCATCGAGGACGGGCTGGATCCCCGCGCGAGCGCGCGAGCTCCGCCACGCTCGGACACCAGCGCCTTCTCCTCCGGGGCGTCGCGGTGCGTGTACACGAGGACGACCTGCTCGCCCCGGTCGAGCAGGTACTTCAGGCACGCGTACCCGACGTCGGAATAGGCGCAGACGACGACGCGCTCATGAGTGGAGCCGTGAATCGTGAACCGTGAGCCGTGAGTCGCCGGGCGACTCTCCCGGCGCCGAGTCCGTAGACGCGGCGGACGAGGAAGCGCGGCCGGCCGCGGACCTGCTGGTAGATCCGTCCGACGTACTCGCCGACGAGGCCCAGGCCCGGCCATCACGACGCCGAGCACGCGAAGAGAATGGCGAAGAGCGTGAAGACGCCCTCGACCTCGGCGCCCACGATCAGGCGTCGCGCGAGGAGGAAGACGCCGAACGCGACCCCCGAAGGCGACGGCCGTGCCGAGCAGGCCGAAGACCTGGAGCGGGACGAGCGAGAAGCCGGTCATCAGGTCGAAGTTCAGGCGGACGAGCCGGTAGAGCGAGTAGGTCGACTCCCCGGCCGCCGCTCGGCGTGCGCGACCGGGATCTCGACCGGGCGTCGCGCGAACTCTGCGCGAGCGCCGGGATGAACGTCGAGGCCTCGTCGCAACGGTTGATCGTCGACGACGTCTCGCGAGTAGCCGCGCAGCATGCAGCCGTAGTCGGTGATCCTCATCCTCGTGATCGACGGTCGTCCGGTTCACGAGGAGCGACGCGAGGCGGCGGAAGAACGAGTCCTGCCGGTTCTGCCGCACGGCGCCGACGACGTCGTGCCCTCCGTCCATCTTCGCGACGAGCTTCGGGATCTCCTCGGGCGGGTTCTGGAGGTCGGCGTCGAGCGTGATGACGAACTCGCCGTCGTCGCCGTGAACGCGGCGAGGATCGCCATGTGCTGGCCGACGTTGCGGACGAGCTCGAGGACGCGGATCCGGTCGGGCCGCGCCGCGGCGGCGTCCTTGAGGATGCGCGAGCGACCCGTCGCGGCAGCCGTCGTCGACGAAGACGATCTCGTAGGACTGGCCCGCCGCGCCAGGACCGCCGTCAGCCGGCGCAGCGAGCTCCGGGAGGTTGCCTTCCTCGTTGTAGACGGGGACGACGACCGAGGCTTTCACCGTCCGAACTCCTCGAGGACCTCGCAGACCGCGGCGATCGCGTCGTCCTGGTCGGCGTCCGTCAGGCCCGGGAAGAGCGGAAGCGAGACGATGCGCTCCGACACGAAGTGCGCCTCCGGGAAGTCGCCCGGCGTCCAGCCGAAGCGTCCCGCGTAGTACGAGAACTCGTGGGCGGCCGTGTAGTGGAGGCCCGTGCCGACGTTGCGGAGTTTCAGCTCCTCGATGAAACGGTCGCGCGAGATCGTGAGGCGATCCACGTCGACCAGCGGCGTGTACAGGTGCCAGGCGTGACGGGCCGGATACGGGACCCGCGCGGGCAGGATGAGCCCGGTCTTCCCGCCGAAAGCCGCGTCGTAGCGCGCGGCCAGTCGGGCCCTCTCGGCGATGAACCCGTCGAGGCGCGGAAGCTGCGCGAGTCCGAGCGCCGCCTGGATGTCCATCATGTTGTACTTGAACCCGGGGACCGCGACGTCGTAGCGGGGGCTGCCCTCCTTCGAGAAGCGCTTCCAGGCCTCGCGGTCCATGCCGTGGAACTTCAGGAGGGAGGCCCGCTCGAAGACCCCCGGGTCCTCGGTCACGATCATCCCGCCCTCACCCGTCGTGATGTTCTTGTTGGGGTGGAACGAGAAGACCGAGGTCGTCGGGAAGGAGCCGATGCGGCGTCCTTTGTACTCCGTCCCGACGGCGTGGGCGGCGTCCTCGAGGACGGCGATGCCGCGCGAGGCGGCGAGCGAGAGCAGCGGATCGAGGTCCACCGGCTGGCCCACGTAGTGGACCGGGACGATCGCCTTCGTGCGGGGCGTCAGACGCGCCTCGATCCCTTCGACGCGGATCTGGAGCGTCGCCGCGTCGATGTCCACGAGGACCGGCACGGCTCCGCAGTGGACGATCGTGTTCAGGGTCGCGACGAAGGTCATGGGCGTCGTCACGACCTCGTCGCCCGGGCCGACGCCGAGCGCGAGGAGGGCCACGTGGAGCCCGGCCGTCGCGGAGGAGACGGGCACGGCGAAGCGCCCGCCGACGTACTCGAGGAACTCCGCCGCGAACCGCTCGGTCTTCGGACCGGTCGTGAGCCAGCCCGAGCGCAACGTGTCGACGACCTCGCGGATCTCCTCCTCGCCGAGGCTCGGCCGGGCGAAGGGAAGGAAGGTTGAGCGCATGCGGCGGGGAGAGTTTATCGTTCTCAGCGGCCGCTCGACGCGGCCGGACGGGAGCGAAGAAGCGGTCCCCGTCGCAAGGGAGGCCACGCCGGTCAGTCCTTCCACCGGATCCCCCCGGAAAAGCCCCAGCGGCGGGCCGGGCTCCAGACTCCGCTGCCCGGCCGGTCGGCCGCGATCTCGAAGCGCAGCACGTCGCGCCGGTAGTCGTACGGCGCGCCGTCGCGGGCGTGAACCGCGGCGTCGAGCGCGTAGACGCCCGGCGCGAGGTCGAGGGCCGGGATTTCCAGGGTCACCCGCGCGTCTCCCGAGAAGCGTTCGGCTCGGTACCCCTCCAGCGCCGTGTTCGTGCCGAAGACGACGGCGCCGGACACGGTCGAGATCTGCACTCCGAAGACGAAATCGGTCAAAGCCTCGGGTGCCCGCGCGACCATCTCGACGGTCGCCGGCTCGCCCGAGCGCAGCCGGCCCACGGGCCGGCCCTCCCGGTCGAGCAGGCGCACGAGCTCGATCGAGGCCACGCCCGAGCCGATCCGGCCTCCGGCGCCCGCGTCCCGCACGCGCCGCTCCCCTTCCTCCTCCGCCACTCGCTCCCGGTAGCGCGCGACGACCTCGCCCGACGGACCGTCAGCGGCCAGGCGCCCGTGCTCGAGCCAGATCGCCCGCCTGCACCGCTCGGCGACGAGCGCGAGGTCGTGCGAGACGAACACGAGGGTCTTGCCGGCGCGCTCGAACTCCGAGAACTTCTCGAGCGCGCGGTGCGCGAACGCCTCGTCGCCCACCGCGAGCACCTCGTCCACGAGGAGCACGTCCGGGTCGCTGTGGGCCGCGATGGCGAAGCCCAGCCGCACCGCCATTCCGGACGAGTACGTCTTGACCGGCGCGTCGAGGAACTCCTCGACCCCCGCAAAGCGCACGACTGCGTCGAATCGGGCGGCGATCTCCTTCTTCGTCAGGCCGAGAAGCAGCCCCGTGATCTCGATGTTCTCGCGGCCCGAGATCTCGGGGTGAAACCCCGCCCCCAACTCGAGCAGCGCCGCCAGCCTTCCGCGGACCTCGACGGACCCCCGTGTCGGCCGCACGATGCCAGCCAGCAGTTTCAGCAGCGTGGATTTCCCGGAGCCGTTGGACCCGACGACGCCGAGCGTCTCGCCCGGGGCGACCGAGAACGAGACGTCCTCGAGCGCGACGACGCCGCCCTCGCCCGGGCGGCCCCGGCGCCCCCCGAGGAGAGCCGACTTCAGCGTGCGGTGAGCCCGCCGAGCGTACCGCCGATAGACCTTCGTGGCGCCGCGGACGGCGATCGCCGGCTCGCGCTCGCTCACGCTTCCTCCGCCACCGAGTCACGCAGGCGCTCGAAGACCGCGCCCCCGACCGCGAGTGCGACGGTGGCTGTGCCGGCCATCCACAGCCAGTCCGCCGCCGCCACAGGGCGAAAGAAGAAGAGGGTATCGTGCAGCCCCGAGAAGAAGCTCGCGAAGGGGTTGGCCTTCAACAGCCAGCGCCAGCGCTCGGGAATGGCCTCCACCGGATAGAGCACGGGAGTCAGGAAGAACGCCAGCGCCAGCAGATTCGCGACGACGTCCCGAACGTCGCCGAAGTGCACGGCCAGCGCGGAAAGGCCGAGCGCGGCCCCGAAGACCGCCAGGCACAGAAGGGCGAGGACCGCCGGGAACTCCAGGACCGCCGGGCCGGGGTGCACGCTCCCGCGCAGGGCCGCGAAGGCGAGAGCGGCCGCGAGCACCGGAAGGGCGAGCACCAGATGCGCCAGCCGCGCCCCGACCGCCGCGGCGGGAAAAACCTCGGGCGAGACCGTGGTCTTCCGCAGCAGCGGACCGTTGATGCGAAAGGCCTCGACCGCGTCGATCAGCGCCGCCGACGCGAAGCCCCAGACGAGCACCCCGCCGAAGAGAAAGAGGGCGTACGGGCGCACGTCCGCGCGCGGGGCGAACACGAGGCGGAAGACCGTCGCGTACACGAGCAGCAGCAAGAGCGGGTTCAGGAAGGACCAGAGGAAGCCGAGCGCCCCCCCGCGGTAGCGCGCGGCGAGCTCCCGGCGCACGAGGGCGGCGACGAGGGCGCGGTGCGCCCAGGTTCGGCTGAGAGGTGAGAGAAAAGTCAAAGTCAGTCGTCTGCCGTCTGCGTTTTGCCGTCTGCCGCCGAGCCCCTTCTACAAGTGGCCGGAACTCGATCCCTGTCGGGTATTCTCGCACCGTGTCACCCGACGCGTCCCTCGCGCCCGCCGTGTCCTGCCGGGCGCTTCGAAAGGTCTACGCGGGGGCCGAGCCGGTCAGCGCTCTCGACGGGCTCGACCTCGAGGTCCCGGCCGGGGAGTTTCTCGCGCTCGTCGGGGAATCCGGGAGCGGCAAATCCACGCTGCTGCACCTCGTCGGGGGCATCGACCGGCCGACCTCGGGCGAGATTCGCGTCGCGGATCGCCAGATCGCGGCTATGCCCGAACGCGAGCTCGTGCTCTACCGGCGGCGGGACGTGGGCATGGTCTTCCAGTTCTTCAACCTCCTGCCCCACCTGACCGTCCTCGAGAACGTGGAGCTGCCGCGGCGCCTCGACGGGGGGCGGGACGCCGGCGAACGGGCCGCCCGCTTGCTCGAGCGGGTGGGCATCGGGCGACGCGGCAAGGCGCATCCCTACGAGCTCTCGGGCGGCGAGATGCAGCGCGTGGCGATTGCCCGCGCCCTCGTCACCGGAGCACGCCTCCTGCTCGCCGACGAGCCCACGGGCAACCTCGACAGCCGCAACGGCGACGAGGTCCTGCGCCTGCTCGACGAGATCCGGCGCGAGCGAGGAGTCACGCTGCTGCTGGCGACGCACTCCGCAGCGGCGGCCGCGCGGGCGGACCGCACCGTCGTGGTCCGGGACGGAAGGATCTCGTGAGCGGTTTCTCACTGGTCTTCCGGGCCCTGATCACGGGGCCGGCGCGCCGGCACCCGGTCCGGGTCCTTCTACCGGCGCTCGGCGTCGCGATCGGCGTTTCGGCGGTGGCCGCGATCCATCACGCGAACCGTAGCGTCACGGCCTCGTTCGAGGACGCCGCCTCGGCCATCGCGGGAAGGAGCGACTTCGTCGTGACCGGCATCGCCGGCGTGCCCGTCGAGAGCCTCGCCGCCCTCGCGTTCGTCTGGAAGCTCGGCGCGTTTGCTCCGGCGGTCGCCGGGCCGGCCGTCGTCGAAGGCGGCGCTCGCGAAGTCGCGCAGGTGCTCGGCGTGGACTGGGGCGGCGACGGCGCCGTACGGGACGTCCGGCTCGTCGCGCCCGCGGAGCGAGGGGCGCGGGCGACGTTGCTTTCGCCGGGCTCGGTCTTCGTGTCGGTGCCCTTTGCCGCGCGACACGGCCTCGCCCCGGGGTCGACCCTCGCCCTCGTCTGCGGCGGCCGCCGGCGGGAGGTCCGGGTCGGAGGGATCCTCGAGTTGTCGGGGGTCGCACGCGCCTCTGGTGGGGACATCCTGCTGACCGACGTCTTCACGGCGCAGGAGCTGCTCGGAAAGCAGGGCCTGGTGGACCGCGTGGACATCGTCCTCGATCCGGGCGTGTCGCGCGCGGAGGCCGCGCGCGACATCGCCCGGCGGCTGCCCGCCGGACTCTCGCTCGAACCGCCGGGCCGCGCGGCCCAAACCGCCGGTCGCATGGTCCGCGCCTTCCGCTTCAACCTCAATGCCCTCGGTTCGCTGACGCTGCTCGTCGGGATTTTTCTGATCGCCAACGCCGTCTCGATCGCGGTGCTCCGTCGCCGGCCGGAGATCGCCACGCTGCGGGCCATCGGCGCGGCGCGAGCCGTGATCTTCGCGGCGTTCCTCGCCGAGGGCCTGGCCATCGGGGCCGCCGGCACACTGCTCGGCGAGGCCCTCGGCTTCTTCGTGTCCCGCGCGGCGCTTTCCGCCGTCGCCGGGACCGTGTCGAGCATCTACCTGCCGACCGCGCGGATCGCCGGGGCCGGTTACGGCGGTGCGGTGACGCTCGCGGCGGCCGTGGGCATGGGCGCGTCGGTCCTCGCGACCCTCCTGCCGGCGATCGAGGCGACGCGCGTCGAGCCTTCGCCCGCGATGCGGCCCGGGTCGATCGAAGGCGTCGCGAAGAGGCGACTCTGGCCCCGCTCGCTCGCCTCCGTGGCGGCCCTCGCCGGGGCCGGGGCGCTCTCGCGAGCCGAGCCCGTGGACGGCTTTCCGCTCTTCGGTTTTGCCGCCGTCGGCCTCGTGGTCGCCGCCCTCGGCCTCGCGGCGCCGCTGCTGGTGCGGCTGGGGGCGGCCGGGCCGGGACGTCTGCTCGCCCGCGCCTTCGGCGTCGAGGGCCGGCTCGCGGCCGGGTTCTTCGGCGGCAGTCTCGCCCGCAACGGCATCGCGGTGACGGCCCTCGCGATGGCTCTGGGGATGACGCTGGCGATGATCGTCACGGTCGCCTCGATCCGGCAGACCGTGCGCGTGTGGGTCGAGTCCACGCTGCGCTCGGACCTGTGGGTCAAGGCGGACGCCGGCGGACGGTCCGGAATCGTCGGCGACCTGCCGCCCGAGATCGTTGCCTTCCTCGAGGGCTTCGAGGGCGTCGCGGCCGTGGACCCCTTCCGAGCGCGCGACGCCGTGGACGCGCAGGGGCGCCCCTTCACGCTCGGCTCGGGGGATTTTCGCGTCGTGGCCCGCGTGGGAGGACTGCCGCTCGTGGGCGGCGGCGATCCGCGTCCGACGGCGCTCGCGGCGCGGGAGCGCGGCGAGGTCCTCGTGTCGGAACCCTTCGCCCGTCGCTTTGGAGTCGGCGCCGGCGCCGAGGTCTCGGTGCCGACGCCCGCCGGGCCGCGCCCGATGAGGGTGGCCGGCGTGTACCGCGACTATTCGAACGACCGCGGGACGGTCGTGATGGACCGCGCGCTCTACCTCTCGCTCTTCGCCGACGCGCGCGTGACGAGCGTGGCGGTCCTGGCGGCCCGAGGTGTCGACCCGAACGTGCTGCGGCGCCGGATCCTCGCCGCCACGCAGGGCCGGTTCGCGATCTCGATCTCGACCAACCGGGAGCTGCGGCGGGAGGCACTCCGGATCTTCGACCGGACGTTCGCCGTGACGCGAGCGCTGGAGGCGATCGCGATCGGGGTCGCGGTGCTGGGCATCGCCAACGCGCTCGCCGCCTCGGCGGTCGAGCGGCGCCGCGCGTTCGGCCTGCTGCGCGCGATGGGCGCCGCGGGCTCGCAGATCCGGAGGGCGACGCTCTACGAGGCGGTGCTCGCGGGCGTCGTGGGCACCACGGCCGCGGCCGCCGCCGGGGCCGCCTTCGCCTGGCTCCTGCTCGGCGTCATCAACCCGCAGTCCTTCGGCTGGACGGTCGCGCTGGACGTGCCCGTGGGGACGCTCGCCGGCGCGGCCGCGCTCGTCCTCGCGGCGTCCACTCTCGCCGGCGTCGTGCCCGGCCGCATCGCCGCCGCCGTCAACCCGGCCGCTGCGCTGGCGGAAGAATGAGGCGCGTCCTCGCGGCGTGGCTCCTGCTCCTGCCGGCGCCGGCCGCGGCCCCGATCCGGTTTCCGCGCGATCACGGCGCGCACCCGGAGGCCGCGCTCGAGTGGTGGTATTACACCGGGCACCTCGACGCGGCCGGCGGGAAGACCTTCGGGTTCGAGCTCACCTTCTTTCGGACACGGGACCTCCACCTCGCGCACTTCGCGTGGACCGACGTCGCGCGGGGCACCTTCGTCTACGACGAAAAGACTCACCTCGGCCTACCGGGAGTTGCCGGGGCCTCCGCCGCCGGCCTCGACGTTTCGAACGAGGACTGGTCCGTCCGCGAGCAGAGGGGGGTCGTGAGTCTTTCGGCCGGCCGCCGGGACCTCGGTGAGCTCCGGCTCACCCTGACGCCGGTCAAACCGCCCGTTCTTCACGGCGGCGACGGGATCTCGAGAAAGGGGCCCGGAGAAAACGAGTACTCTCATTACGTCTCGATCACCCGGCTCGCGGCCGAGGGCACGCTCTCCCGTGCCGGAGCCGTCACGCGGCTTTCGGGGACGGCCTGGTTCGACCATGAATGGGGGCCCGGAGGGCTTCCCGCCGGAGCGGCGGGATGGGATTGGTTCGCGCTCCAGCTCTCCGACGGCTCGGACCTGATGCTTTACCGCATGCGTCTCACGGGCGGCACGGCCTCGCCCTTCTCGGCTGGCACGTTCGTTCCGGCAAACGGCCCGCCTCGCGCGATCGCCTGGAGCGACATCGCGCTCTCCGTGCGCTCGACCTGGACGTCTCCGCGCTCGAAGGCGACCTACCCCGCCGTCTGGGCGCTGGCGGTGCGTTCTCTCGGCCTCGAGACGACCGTCACACCGCTCGTCGCCGACCAGGAGCTCATGACCGAAAAGTCCACCGGCGTGACCTACTGGGAGGGCGCCTGCCGCGTCGCCGGGACCCTTGGCGGCCGCCCGATCGGCGGCCGCGCCTACGTCGAAATGACCGGATACGCCGGGCGCGACGTCCCCGGATTCGCCAAGCCTTGAGAGCGAGCTGGTCCGGGCCGCACGCCGCGCGAGGAGTCTCCGCGAGCGCAGCGGAGCAGCCTCGCACGGCGGGAGCGAGCGCGAAGCGAAAGGTCAGGCGTCCGGTCGAGCCCGCATCCGGGCGAGCCGGACGCCGGTGCGGCCGGAGGCCGCAGACCCCTCGCTGAGCGCGAGCGACGTTACGGAACCGGCGTCGGCTCCGGCGAGACCGTCACCTTCTTGCCCGCCTTGGCGCGGGTCTCGAGGGTCACGATGAAATTGGCCGCTTCGTCGAGGCGCCGGTACAGGTAAGGGAAGTCGATGTCGTAATAGGTCCGAGCCCCCTTGTTGAGGTAGCCCCACTTGGTGCCGTTCGAGCCGGCGGCGACGACGTTGCCCTCTGCGTCGAAGACGACGACGGCGACCCCGACCTCTTCGTCCACCTCGCCGTTGTTGTCGATCCGGACGCGGACCTTCGCGCTCGACTTGCGAATCGGCGTGCCCTTCATGGTGCTGCCGAGGTCGAAGACGACCTGACCGACGACCACGTTCTCGGTCTGGACCTCGATGTTCTGCACGCCGCCGACCGGCTGCCACGGAAACTTCTTGGTCGCCACCTGCCCCGAAACCGGCGCCGCCACGGCGGCGGCGAGCAGGGCCGCCAGGGAAAGCTGTCGAATCCTCATTCCCACCTCCACAACAAAGATCACAAAGCGAGTCCGGCGCCGGGACGCCCCGGGCGGACTCTCCGGCAGTGTAGCAGGGTGGGTCGCGAACCCGGCCTACGAATTCCGCGCCAGCCGGCTCTTGCGGAAACCGTAGAGGAAGTAGATGACCAGGCCGAGAACGAGCCAGACGCCGAAGCGGATCCAGGTCGCGGTCGGAAGACCGCCATAACGGACGATGGTGAAGCCGAGAGCGTTCGCGCTGGACGTCAGAACGGGGAAGCCGAGCATGAGGTAGAGGCAGACCAGGATCCCCAGGATCGGCGTGAGCGGGACGAAGGGCGTGCGGAAGGCGCGCTTGCGATCGGGATCCGTGCGGCGCAGGACCATGATCCCGATGCAGACCAGCACGAACGCGAAGAGGGTCCCGATGTTCGTGAGCTCGACGAAGACGTCCAGGTTGGCGAAGGCCGAGAGGGCCGCCACCGCGATCCCGACCCAGATGGTCGTGACATGCGGCGTCTTGTACTTCGGGTGGATCTTCGCGAAGGAGGGCGAGAGCAGGCCGTCGCGCGCCATGGAGAAGAAGATGCGCGCCTGGCCGTACTGGAACACGAGCAGCACGGCGGTCGTGGCGATCACCGCGCCGAACGCCACGATGCCCGCGGCCCAGTTCATCCCGAGCAGCGAAAAGGCCTGAGCGAGCGGCTCCGACGACCCTCGGATTTTTTCGAGCGGAACCATCCCGGTCAGCACGAGCGAGGTCGCGATGTAGAGAACCGTGCAGACGGCCAGCGACCCGATCATCCCGATCGGCATGTCCTTCTGCGGGTTGCGGCACTCCTCGGCAGCGGTCGAGACGGCGTCGAATCCGATGTACGCGAAGAAGATGAGGGCCGCGCCGGTACCGATCCCGGTCCAGCCGTTGGGCGAGAAGGGGTGCCAGTTGGCGGGCTTGACGTAGAGGGCGCCGACGACGATGAAGAAGACGAGGATGACGAGCTTGACGCCCACCATCACGGCGTTGAACCGCGAGGACTCCTTGATGCCGATGACCAGAAGCCAGGTCAGCAGCAAGGTGATCGTGGCGGCCGGAAGGTTGAAGACGACGGGAACGCCGAAGGCGTGGGGAGCGGCGTCCATGAACCCCGGCGTCTTCAGAGCCGTCGCGAGGTCGGTGGTCAGCCAGGCCGGGATCGTGATGCCGAGCCCCTTCAGGAGCTCGCAGAAGTAGCCGGACCACGAGACCGCCACCGCCACGTTGCCCATCGCGTACTCGATGATGAGGTCCCAGCCGATGATCCACGCGACGAACTCCCCGAGGGTCGCGTAGGAATACGTGTACGCGCTGCCAGCGATCGGCACGAGCGCGGCGAACTCCGCGTAACAGAGCGCACAGAAGCCGCAGCCGATCGCGGTGATGATGATCGAGATGACCAGGGCCGGGCCCGCGCCGTCGTGGTGGCCGCCGCCGGCCGCGGCCGAACCGATGACCGCGAAGATCCCCGCCCCGACGATCGCGCCGATGCCGAGCGCGATGAGCTCGATTGGCCCGAGCGCGCGCTTCATCTGGTGTTCGGGTTCCTCCGCGTCGGCGAGGATGAGGTCGAGCGACTTCTTGCGAAAGAGGCTGCTCATGCGAAAGTGCGGCGGAGAATATCAGAAGGACCGCGGCGCGAGACCCGGACGACCGCCCGGCGAGGCCACGGGCAGGCGCATCATCGCGAGCAGGAGCCCGAGGATTCCCACGAGGCCGGCCCCCACGCCTTCTCGCAGCCCCGCCGGAGCGTACGAGAACACGACACGATGCGTGCCGGCCGTCAGGCGCAGCCCGCGAAAGGCGGCGTCGGCTCGCAGAACGGATGCCGCGGTGCCGTCGACCGTGGCACGCCAGCCCTGCTCGTAGGAGTCGAAGAGCACGAGAACTCCGGCCGCTGGAAGCCGCGCTTCCAGCTCGACGCGCGCGGGCCCGCGCGCCACCAGGCGGACGGAGGATGCCTCCGGATCCCACGAGGCAGCGGCCGCCAGCGGCTCCGCGTCCTCGAGAACCGCCGTGCGCCGCGGATCGACCTTCGGCGAGAGCGTCGCTCGAAGCGCCTCCGACTCCTCGACGGCGACGGCCTCCGGCACGAGGATCGCGCGCGGCAGGCTCTGAAAGTCCCGAATGGCCAGCCGCCGTGCCTCGGATGCGGGAGATGCGGCGGGGCGCGGAAGGCTCTCGAGAATGGCGCCGACGCCTCCGAGCTCGGCGGCCCGCACACTCGGGACCCGGAACAGCTCCGTCGTCCGCCTTAGCGTAGGCCCGTCTCCCGCGACGGATTCCAGACCCCACCGCATCCCGTTCGCCCAGCGCAGGGATTCGAAATCGGCCAGCATCCGGCGAAGGTCCGATCCGCGGTAGTGGATCGGATACACCGGGTCGGCGATGGAGAGGAACCGGCGCGGAAAGCCCAGTGCGTCCGCTCCCAGCCGCTGGCGGAGTGCCCGCGCGGCGGCCGGCTCGATTTGCCACACGTCGGCGGGGGCGGTCGGAGCGGCTCGCCGCGCGTGGAAAACCAGGTCCGCCGCGAGGAGCGCCAGACAGGCCCACCCGACCCACGAACGCCTCTTCGCCCGCCCGAGCCAGAACGAGAGCACGAGGGCCGATCCGAGGGCGACGGCGAGCGACCAGGAGAGGAGGTAGCGGACGGGGACCCTGAACCAGGCCATCGGTGGCAGTCTCGCGACCAGTCCGTACGGCCCTCTCTCTCCAAAGGCGAAGATGAGCCCCAGCAGCCCTCCCGCGGCAAGCGACGCGAAGAGCGCCCGCGGGAAGCCGCGGCGAGGGAGGACGAGAAAAACGAGACCGGACACAAAGAGCACCTGCGGCCAGGGCACCGCAATAGGAGGCCGGCTCCGGCCAGAGGGGCATCCCGTCGACCGGGAGAAACACCTGGGCGAGGTCGGGGCCCGGTTTCAGAGGCTGCACGTCTCTCTCCTCGCGGGCGAGGCCCTCGCCGCGCGAGGTCTCCGGGTAGATCAGGGCCGAGGGAACGAGCGCCGGAGCACCGACCAGGACCGCCAGTCCCGCCGCGAGCACGAGGTCGGAGGCGGCGCGCGCCCTCCGGGGCGACCGCGCCACGGCTCCCACCGCGACCGCCACCACCAGGGGGGCCGCCGCCAGCACCGCCTGAGGCCGCGCCGCCAGGAGAGCAAGCCCTCCGGCCGCGGCCGCGGCGAGAACTCCCGCGCGCCGTTCGCCGCGGCCGATGCGAACGATGCCGAGCAGGATCCCCGGCACGTAGGCCCCCACCACGACCGCGCTCGGCCAGGTTGCGCTCTGGATCAGCCGGGCCGACAGCATCCACGCGACGGCGCCGAAGAGCGCCGCCAGGGCGTCCACGCCGAGCCCGCGCAGGAGCAGGAACGCGAGGAGGCCCGCCAGCCAGATGTGGAACAAAGTGAACGCGTCGTTCAGACGGTGCACCGGCTCCCCCGTCAGGAGCAAGGGTGCCGTCGGGGGATAGAAGATCGGCGCTTCCTGCTGAAAGAGCAGCGGGTGACCGCAGAACTCCCCGTCCAGCCAGAACGGCGACTCACCCGCCCGCAGCGCGCCCTGCACTACGTGCCAGACCGGCAGGTGCTCGTAGTAGAGGTCGAAGTGAAAGAACGAGCGCGATCCCGTCGCGACGGGCCAAAACGAGGCGAGAACGAGGACCGCGAGGGCCGCCCCGGCGAGCCAGGCCGAAGGGCGAGTCGCCTGTAAGGCCGACGGGCTCGCGTTCACTCAGGAAATCCTACGCCGGCTCTCCCGCAGGCGAGCCGAAGCCTCGGATCTTCGCCGGCAACTCGGCGAGGCTCGCGATCCGTTCCGGCACGTCGCGGTGCTCGTCCCGGCGGTCGAGCAGGACCGCCTGCAGCCCGGCGGCTCGCGCCCCCTCGAAATCGTCGCGCCGCGAGTCGCCCACGTGAAGGGTCTCGCCCGGTACGACTTCCATGCGCGCGCAGGTGCGGAGGAAGATTTCCGGGTCGGGCTTTCCGGTTTCCTCGATCGCCGAAACGGACACCGTCCGGAAGAACCGGGAAAGGTCCCGCAGCTCCAGCAGGCGCGGCAGGTGCGAGTCCCAATTGGAGACCACCGCGAGCGGGATCCCGCGCGCGGCGAGGGCCTCGAGCGCGGGCCTCACGTCCGGGTAGACGGCCCAGACTCCCGGCTCCCGGAAGTGGCGGGCCAGGCGGGCGAAGGCCTCCTCCGACAGCGGCCTGCCGTCGAGGAGGCTCCGCACACGGCCGAGAAAGTCGCGCCAGAACTCCGGCTCGCCGCGCACGCCGCCGTAGCGGTCGCCCGGTTTCTCGCGCTGGATTTCGATCCAGGTCGCCGTCAGCGCGTCGCGCAGCTGCCCGGGCGTGAACCGGGCGCCGTCCTCCGCGAAGACCCGGCCGTAGACCTCCTCGACCGGAGGATCCGGATAGAGGAGCGTGGCCCCGGCGTCGAAGAAGACGGAGCGGATGCCGGGCGAAGCGCCCTCAGCAGACGAGCGCGTTCTCCCGCATGACGCCATCGAGCGCACGGTTGAGCGCGTCGCAGCAGCGCCGCGCCGCGGCGAGCGCCTTCTCGCGCTTCTCCGGGGTGTCGGCGACCCGGCCCAGCGCCTCGCGCTCGACCCGGCGGTGCCACACGTCGGCCTCCTCGTGGACGGAAAAGAACCGCGTCGCGTCGGCTTCGACGATGCCGTAGAAGGTGCCGAGTCCCTCGCGCTTGGTCTTCGAGACCTCGGGAATCTGGGATTCGTAGGCGTAGAGACCGGCCAGGCCCTCGGCCAGGGAGCCTTCGCGCGTCGCACGGCGGAACTCGGCGATCGTCTCCGCCACTTCCGGCGTGCGCGGGGCAGTGGCGAGGTCGGAGTCCGAAGCGCCGAGGGCGGCCGCGAAGCGGCGCCAGAGGGCCGGATGGTTCTCGGTCCCGCGCTCTTCGTCGATCAGGTTCTCGAGCAGCTCCTGCCGCAGCGCGGCGTCCTCGCAGCCCGAGTGGACGCCCGAGACGTACGTCGGGAAGGCCGCCACGTGCGGGTAGTAGGAGATGGCGTATTCGCGCAGGTTCTCGCGCGTGAGCTTGCCCTGAGACCAGAGCTGGTAGAACGGGTGCTTGAGCAGGTGCTTCTCGGCAATGAGAGCGTCCAGAGAGTTGAGGAACTCTTCACGCGTCATGTCGACCTCCGAATGTTCAACTTCGAGATTCGAGATTCGAGATGCGGGATACGAGGCGAAAGTCTAACTCGAAATTCGCATCCCGCATCCCGAATCCCACATCGCCCCTCAGGGCATCACCTGTCCGCCGTCGATGACGATGGCCTGCCCGGTCAGCGAGCGGGCCTCGTCGGAGGCGAGGTAGGCCGCCAGGCCCGCGACCTCTTCGGGCTCGAGCACTCGCCCGAGGGGCGCCATGCCGGCGGCCGCGGCGCGACCCTTCTCCTCGCCGCCGAAGCGGCGAAAGCTCTGCCGCCCCATCTCCGTCTCGACCCATCCCGGGCAGATCGCGTTGACGGAGATCTTGCGCGGGGCGAGCTCCAGGGCGAGGCTGCGCGTCAAGCCGATGACGCCGTGCTTGGAGGCCGCGTAGGCGCCGTAGCCTGCGACCCCGAAACGGCCGAGGACGGACGACAGATTGATCACCCGGCCGCCTTCGGTCAGGAACGGGGACGCCTCACGGGTGACGCGAAAGACCGCCGTCAGATTGGTCGCGACGATCGCGTCCCACTGTTGCGTCCTCCGGGTCGTCGAGAGGAGTCGCGCCACCCAGCCCTGCGTTGTTGACGAGGACGTCGATCCGCCCCCAGCGCGACACCGCGGTGGCAATCGCCAGCGCGGTCGAGCCGCGGTCGGTGACGTCGCAGAGGGCGGCGACCGCCTCGAGGCCGGCCGCCCGCAGCTGCCCCGCGTGTTTCTCGCAGGAGTCGCGGTCGCGGGCCGCCAGCACGACGCGCGCACCCTCGGCCGCGAACCGCCGCGCGATCGCCTCGCCGATGCCGCGGGAGGCCCCCGTGACGAACGCGACTTTCTTGAAGAGCCTTTGCGGCTGGGTCACGGCCGAGATCCCCCTCCGTTCAGGAGCGCGTCGGAAGGGTCGCGACCGGCTCGGGGGCACGCCGGGCGCCGGCGACCTCCGGCGGCAGCGGGAAGTGCACGTCCTCTTCGACCGTCAGGACCTCTTCGACCTCGACGTCCCGGCCCGCGCGCAGGACCCGCACGATCTCGTTGACCAGAAACTCGGGGGCCGACGCCCCGGACGTGATGCCCACGGTCTCGACCCCATCGAGCCAGGCCGGGTCGATCTCGGAAACGTCGTCCACGAGGTGGGCGCGCGCGCCGGCCAGCACGGCCTCCTCGACCAGCCGGTTGGAGTTGGACGAATTGCGCGACCCCACGACGAGAATGAGCGGCGCCTGCCGGGCGAGCGCCTGGACGGCGACCTGCCGGTTCTGCGTGGCGTAGCAGATGTCGTCCTTGGCGGGGACGTGGATCTTCGGGAAGCGCCGCTTCAGGGCCTCGATGATCGGCCGCGTGTCCTCCATCGAGAGCGTCGTCTGCGGTGATGTATGCAACTCGCTCGGGGTCCTTCACCTCGACCGCCTCCGCGTCCGCAACGGAGGAGACGAGGCGGATCTGCGAGGCCGCCTCTCCCATCGTCCCCTCGACCTCCTCGTGCCCCGCGTGGCCGACGAGCAGGATGTCGTAGCCCATCCGCGCGAAACGGATCGCCTCGAGGTGGACCTTCGTCACGAGAGGACACGTCGCGTCGATGACGCGCAGGCGCCGGGCCGCCGCGGCCGCCCGCACCTGAGGCGAGACTCCGTGGGCCGAAAACACGGCGGTCGCGCCGTCGGGCACCTCGTCGAGCTCCTGGACGAAGCGCACGCCGCGGGCCTCGAAGTCGCGCACGACGTGGCTGTTGTGCACGATCTCTCGTCGTACGTAGACCGGCCCCTCGAAGCAGTCGAGGGCGAGGTCCACGATCTCGATGGCTCGCACGACACCGGCGCAGAAGCCGCGCGGCGCGGCTAGAAGGATCCGCCGGACCGACAGGAGGGCGTCGCTCGAAATCATCGTGCCGGGCGATTCTATCGCCTGTCCGCCGGGCCTCCCGGACTCGTCCGGATTTCGGGGCCCGGCCTCCGAGCGTCCCTCCGGAAGAGGTCGCGCTCGAGGCCGCAGGTCGAGCAATAGCGCTCCCCGGCCTCGACCGGGCGCGTGCACCCCTCGTTGGCGCAGCGAGTCAATCGCGTTTCGGTGGCGGTTCTCATTGCTTCTCTCCCTTCCCCGGGGGCCCGGGCAGCAGGTAGTTCAGGATCTGGCGCTCGCAGCGGTCGCGGTAGGCGTCAAAGGTCGCCTCCGGGTCCTTCTCCGCGAGCCACTGCATCATCAGGCCGTCGAAGATGGCGCGCATGGTCGAGCCCGCCTCCCGCGGGTCGCGGACCGTGAAGACGCCGCGGCGCATCCCCTCTTCGACGATTCCGCCGTCGATCTCTCGGCAGCCCGCGTAGAAGCGCTCGTTGACCTCGCGAAACGCCTCGCGCCGGGCCGCCAGGCCGCAAAAGTCCACGAAGGCGCGGAAGAACGCGCGGTTCTTCGACGGCGACGGGAAGATCAGGGCGACGAGGGCCCGCACTTTCGCAACGGGGTCCGATTCGGCGGAGACGGCCTCGCGCATCCGGCCATGGATCGAGTCGATGAGCCAGCCGAACAGCTCCCGGAAAAGGTCTTCCTTCGAGTCGAAGTAGTAGAGCGTGACCCCCTTCGAGACGCCGGCGCGCCGGGCGATGTGGTCGAGGGTGACCTCGGAAAAGCCCTTCTCGGCGACCTCGCGAAAGGCCGCCTTGAGCAGGGCCAGGCGCCGTTCGGGCTCGGTGGCTTGTGCGGATCTCACCATGGCCGCGTAATCTAACCGACCGGTCAGTCAAATGTCAAGGGCCGGAGACCCCTGGCGGCCCGGCGCGCTCGAAATAGACTCGGCCGCATGCGGATCAGGCTGCTGCACTTCGCGTCGTTTCGGGAGGCCGTGGGCCACGACGAGGAGTCGCGCGAGGTCGCCGAGGGCACCCGGGTGCGCGACCTCTGGACGGCGCTCGGGCGCGAAGTCCCGGTCTTCGAGCGCTTCTCGACTGCCCCCCCGGCGGCCGTCAATCGCGAATACGTCTCCCCCGACACCGTCCTGCGGCGAAGGGGACGAGGTCGCGTTCCTGCCTCCGGTGGCGGGGGGATGAGGCGAGATTTCGCGACGCGATGTATCTGAGCTCCGACCCCATCGACGTCGCCGCTCTGCTCCTCGAGGCTCGCGCCTCGGACGGAGCGCTCTGCCTTTTCGTGGGTGTCGTCAGGAACCAAAACGAGGGGCGGCCGACGACCTCCATCCAGTACGAAGCCTACGGCCCGATGGCGGAGGCGGAGATGTCCCGCATCGCAGAGGCCCTTGCGCGGGATTTCCCCGAAGTGAAGATCCTCATGAAGCACCGCGTCGGCCTGCTGGCCGTCGGCGAGACTTCGGTGGCGATCGCCGCCGTCTCGCCGCACCGCGCCGAGGCCTTCGCCGCCTGCCGCGCCGCGATCGATCGCCTCAAGGCCGCCGTGCCGATCTGGAAGAAGGAGTTCCATCCGGACGGCTCGAGCGGCTGGGTGGACCCGACGCAAAGGACCTAGGATTCGGCCGACCTCCCGAAGATCCGGCTGCCCATCGCGACCTGGGCCGCCTCGTCCGGCCGGATTGACACGAGTGACGGATGGCGATAAACAGCCATCAAGGTTTCCTGGTGCTACAACGCTTGGGACGCGTTCTCGTCGTTGCAGGCCTCCTGGCCGGGGCGGCAGCCGCGTGCCTCGCGCAGCAACCCCTCTATGGCGGCGACCAATGGCTCCAGTTCGAGTCGGAGAACAGCGGCTGGCTGGTCACGGTGAACCCCGACGACGCGTCGGTCACGAAGATAGGAAAGCCAGCCGGCGTCGAGCGGATCTCGGGCCTCGCGTTCGACGCCACGGGAACACTCTGGGCCACGAGCCTGACCGGAACTCCCTCGGGGACCCTGCGCACCAGCACGCTCCTTAAGCTCAATCCGGGCGACGGTTCGCTGATCGAGACCATTGGCCCGGTTCTCGACGGCCCGGGGGGGTCGCCGATCGCCATCGAAACCATGTCCTTCCACCCGCAGACCGGGATCCTGTACGGAATCCGGGGCATCGCGGACCTCGGTCACCGGGGGGGCGACCTGTATCGCATCGACCCCGCGACGGCGGTGGCCACCCTCCTCGTCGACAACAACAACGCGTACCAGCTCGGGGCGATCACCTTCGCGCCCAACGGCACGCTCTTCTTCGCGACGGCTCTCTACCCCAACCAGCCAGGGGGAAACCCGATACTCCAAACCCTCAATCCTGAAACGGGCGCCATGCTCACGTCGGTAGCGACGCCCCGGTTCTACAAGGCGATGGCGGTCCGAGACGACGGTGCTCTCTTCGGCGCCTCATCGGTCAACAACATGTCCAGCGATACCGACGACTTCTTCCGGATCGACCCGGGGACGGGCGCTACCACGTTCCTCGGCCAGACGTTGCACCACCCCATCGGCTCTCTGGCTTTCGGCCCGGCCGCCGTGGCGGGTCCTTGCGTGCCCGATGAACACACCCTGTGCCTGAACGGGGGCCGCTTCGCCGTCACCGCCCGCTGGGCGAAGCCGACGGGCGAATCAGGCGACGGCTCGGGCATCGGCCTGACCGGTGACTCGGGCTACTTCTGGTTCTTCGATCCGTCCAACATCGAGGTCACCGTCAAGGTGCTCGACGCCTGCGGGCTGACTCCTTCCCACTTCTGGGTCTTCGCGGCCGGCCTCACGAACGTCGAGGCCACGGTCTCCGTGCGCGACTCCCGGACCGGCGCGCTGCGGAATTATCGGAACGACCAGGGAACGCCCTTCGCCCCGATCCAGGATACGAAGGCCTTCGCGACCTGCCCGTAGGCAGCTCGTCCACGGCGTCGACACTTCGCGGTTTCTTCCTTCCGCCTTCGCCGGTCGAGTGACAGAATCCCCCCGCCATGTCCCTCGCCAAGGTCATCGGCCCCGACATCGAGGAGCTGATCCGCGAGAATCCGAAGGAGATCGCGGCGGCGGTGGCCAACATCCATCCGGCCGATCTCGCGGAGCTGCTCGAGGACCTCCCCCGCGAGGACCGCGTGGTCCTCTTCGAGGCCCTGCCACCCGACCAGGGCGCGGCCGTCCTCTCGGAATTGAAGGGCGAAACCCTGCGCCTGATCCTCCACCGCACGTCGCCGGCCAAGCTCGGCGCGGAGCTCGACCGGCTGCCGGCCGACGAGGTCACGTTCCTGCTCGAGCACCTCACCCAGCGCCAGCGCGAGGCGATCCTCGCCAAGATGTCGCCGCGCGACGCGGCCGAGGTCGAGCGCCTGCAGCGCTACCCCACGCGCACCGCGGGCCGCCTCATGACCGAGAAGTTCGCGACGATCCGACCCCAGTGGACCGTCGGCGAGACCCTCGACCACCTGAAGCGCATCGACCCGGAGGTCGAGACCGTCCAGAGCCTCTACGCGGTGGACGACCGCGGGCGCCTCGTGGGGTACGTGCCGCTGCGACGCCTCTTCCCGGCTCCGCCGGACCGCAAGATCGCCGACATGATGGAGCGGCGGCTGCTGACGGTCCGCGCCGATGCCACGCAGGAGGAGGTCGCGCGGCTGGTTTCGAAGTACGACGTCCATGCGATCCCGGTCGTGGACGAGGAGAACCGGCTGCTCGGCATCGTCACCGTCGACGACGTCATCGACATCCTGATCGAGGAGCAGACCGAGGACGCCCTCCACATGGGCGGCGTCTCGGCCACCGAGGAGACCGTCGAGCAGGGCTACTTCGCGACGAAACCGTTCCGCAACGTGCGCCTGCGCTTCAACTGGCTGCTCCTGATGTTCGTGACCGAGACCTTCACGGGGACGGTGCTGCGGCACTACGAGGGCGAGCTCGCCAAGGTCGTGGCGCTCTCGTTCTTCATTCCGCTCCTTATCGGCACCGGCGGCAACTCCGGATCGCAGACCGTCACGACCATCGTCCGGGGCCTGGCCGTCGGGGACATCCGGATGCGCGACTTCGGCCGGGTCCTCTTCCGGGAGGCGGGCAGCGGCCTCGCGCTGGGCCTCATGCTCGGCCTCGTCGGCGTCGGCCGCGCGTTGCTCTGGGGCTCGACGATGCCCCTGGCGCTGACCGTCGGCGTCTCGATCCTCGCGATCTGCGCCTGGGCCAATACGGTGGGCTCGATGATTCCCCTGCTCGCCACCGTCTTCAAGATCGACCCGACCGTGATGTCGGCGCCCCTGATCGCGACCCTGGTGGACGCGACGGGGCTGATCATCTACTTCACGATCGCGAAGAGCTTCCTCGGGCTCTAGCGAGCGCGGTCAACGCCCGACCGGGCGGGCGACGACCGGCCGGAACCGGTCGTTGTCGGGGCCGAAGTGCTCGAGGAGGTAGGCGATGAGCGCGTCCTTCTTCCCCTCGGGAACCGCCGCGCCCCAACCGATCATCTTCTGGACCTCGGCCGTCCACTGCCTCTCGGTCAGGCGCTGCTGCCGGACCATGTCCGCCGAGTGGCAGTGCAGGCACGCCTGGTCGGCGACGGCCTTCATGGGACCCGGCGGAAACTGGCCGAGTTCGGTCCCGAGCTGCGGAAGAGCAGGCTCCGGCGGCCCCGAGTCCAGCGTCGGGCGCAGGGACAGCGCGCCGGCGAGAGCGGCGGCCGCGACCATGGCGGAACGCGCCCCCGGCCTCATGCGCGCACCTCGATCTCCACCGACGGCCAGGCGTTGTAGAGGTAGCCGCTCGGGTTCCAGACGGCGTCCTTCGGCTGGACCCTGCCCCGGCTGTCCGTCGCACGCGCGTGCAGCGTGACGTTGCCCGCCGTCTTCGGGCGGTACGGCAACGACCAGAGCCGCCAGGCATACGGGTCGTGCTCCCTGCCGAGCTCGGCCTCTCGCCAGCTCGCGCCCCCGTCGTCGGAGACCTCGACCTTCGCGACGTCGGGCGCCCCCGAGAAGGCAAAGCCCTGGATCAGCCCCGCCTGGCCCAACCGGATCCATTCCGGAGCCTGCGTGATGCTGGACTTGACGAAGAGCTCGGTGACCGGATGCGCCTCGGCCGGAGGCACCGGGACGCCCGGCTCCCCGGGCGTGTTCGGGAAGCGGTACGCGGTGTCCATGTAGAAGCCGGTCTGCGGCGTCGGGCGCCGCCGTCAGGCGGTCGAGCCACTTCATCCAGTGGTCGCCGGCCCAGCCCGGGACGACGAGACGCGCCGGCCCGCCGTGGAGCTTCGGAAGCATCTCGCCGTTCATGGCGAGCGCGACGAGGCCGTCCTCGAGGACCTTCTCGACCTCCAGGCTGCGGTGAAAGGGAGGGACCTTTTCGGGCGGCGCGTCCGTTCCGAACGTGTGGAGGTGACGAGCACCCGCCTTCAGCCCCGCCCTCTCGAGCAGGTGGCGCACGCGCACCCCCGTCCACCGCGCGTTGCCTACGGCGCCATACTTCCACTGGACGCCGGGAACGACGGGCCGATGGAGCGCCCGGCCGTTGCCCGCGCACTGCAGGACGCACGTGGCCGTCGTCTGCGGCATCTTCGCGAGGTCCGCGAGCGAGAGGGCAAGGGGCCGCTCGACCTCGCCGTCCACCTTGAGCGCCCAGCCGGCCGAATCGGGAAAGATCGGGTTCCAGTGGTGGCGCACGAAGAAGAGGTCGTTGGGCGTGATGTAGGTGGTCAGCAGATCGAGCGGCGTCTCGGCGTCGATCGGATAGCCGTTCATCTGCAGGAGGCGCCGGCGCGGCGCCGGCAGGCCGCTCGCGACCGCCGCCCCCGCCGCCGCGACGAGGAACCCTCGCCGGCTCATCCCCGGGCGCCCGACCATGGCCGGAGAGTCTACAACCGCGGCCATTCCTGATAGGATCCCGCGCTCGAAACTTATCGGAGGAGGCCCCATGAGCACGCCCGCCAAGACCCGCGACTGGACGAGCCCCGAGCTCGATCACGCGGTG
This sequence comes from uncultured Acidobacteriota bacterium, assembly GCA_963724465.1. Lineage (GTDB taxonomy): Bacteria > Acidobacteriota > Thermoanaerobaculia > UBA5066 > Gp7-AA6 > DAHUXD01. The sequence continues at coordinate 204,714 of CAVRUT010000004.1, forward strand.
GTCAATTACCGCGCCGCCGACGGCATTGCGGTCATCGAGATGGACGACCCGCCGGCCAACACCTACACGTACGCCATGAACCGACAGCTGGACGAAGCGATCCTCAAGGCCCGCTTCGACGACGAGGTCCACGTCATCGTCCTGCGCGGCAAGGGCGACCGCTTCTTCTCGGCGGGGGCGAACATCGGGATGCTGAACGCCGTCACGCCGGGCTTCAAGTATTTCTTCTGCCTGCACGCCAACGAGACGCTCCTGCGCCTCGAGCACACGCCCAAGCTCGTGATCGCCGCTCTGAACGGCCACACGGTCGGCGGCGGCCTCGAGATCGCCATGGCGGCGGACCTGCGCATCGCTCGCAAGGACGCCGGAAAGATCGGCCTTCCGGAGGTCACACTCGGTGTGCTGCCCGGCACGGGCGGCACAGCGCGCCTGGCGAAGATGATCGGCAAGTCGAAGGCGATCGAGCTCATGGTCACCGGTAACACCTTCTCCTTCGAGGAGGCCCTCGACCTCGGGATCGTCAACCAGGTCATCGACGCCACGCCCGAGGACTGGTGGCAGCAGGTCATGGACTACGCGCGGCAGTTCGTCCCGCCGCACAAGGCGTCCAAGGCGGTCGGCCGCATCAAGCGGTCGGTCCAGTCGGGCTGGGACCTGCCGCTCGAGTCCGCGCTCGCGGTCGAGCGCGAGCTGCAGCAGCTTCTCTTCCAGAGCGAGGACGCCAAGGAAGGCATCGCCGCCAACCAGGAGAAGCGCGTTCCCAAGTTCAAGGGGAAGTGAGACGTAAGTCGTGAGCCGTAAACCGTGAGCCGAAGTCTGGATTTCCACGCTCTACGGTTTACGGCTAACGGCTAACGGTTGACGGCTACGGCAACAGCATGAAGACCGACCTCTTCATCAACGGCGAGTTCGTCCCCGCCGCCTCGGGAAAGCGCTTCGCGACGTCGAACCCGGCCACCGGCGAGACGATCGCCGAGGTCGCCGAGGCCGGCAAGGAGGATCTCGACCGCGCTGTCGCCGCCGCGCGGCAGGCGTTCGAGTCGGGCCCGTGGGCGGCCATGAAGCCGCGCCAGCGAGGGCGGATCCTCATGCGGGCGGCGGACCTGCTCGCGTCTCGCGCCGACGACTTCGGCCGCGTCGAGACCCAGGACAACGGCAAGCCCATCTTCGAGGCGGTCAAGATCGACATGCCCGCCGCCGCCGAGTGTCTCTCCTATTTCGGGGAGTACGCCGACAAGCTCTACGGCGACACCTTCCCCGGCCGCAAGGACGCCTTCCTCCTGACGCTGCGCGAGCCGGTCGGCGTCGTCGGGGCGATCACACCGTGGAACTTCCCGCTGCTTCAGGCGATGTGGAAGATCGCGCCGGCGCTCGCCCTCGGAAACCCCGTCGTCTTGAAGCCCGCGTCCGCCACGCCGCTGACCGCCCTGATGTTCGCCGAGCTCCTTGCCGAGGCGGGTCTGCCGCCCGGCGCCTTCCACGTGGTTCCCGGGCCGGGAGCGCTCATCGGCCAGGCCATGGCGGTGCATCCCGGCATCGACAAGATTTCCTTCACTGGCGAGACCGAGACGGGCAAGTCCATCCTCCGGGCAGCCGCCGGGACCGTCAAGCGCGTCTCGATGGAGCTCGGAGGCAAGTCGCCGAACGTCGTTTTCGCCGACGCGGACCTCGAGTCCGCCGCAAAGGGCGCGATCAACGCCATCTTCTACGGAAAGGGTGAGCTCTGCTCGGCGGGCTCGCGCCTTCTCGTCGAGGAATCGGTCCATGACGCCCTCCTCGAGAAGGTCGTCGAACGGGCCAGGAAAATGGCGCCGGGCGATCCTCTCGACCCGAAGACGCGCCTGGGCTCGCTCGTCTCGGAGAAACAGCGCGAGAACGTCGCCCGGTACGTCGAGAGCGGCCGCAAGGAGGGCGCGAAGGTCGTTGCCGGCGGCAACCCCGCTTCCGTCAATGGCAAGGGCGCCTTCTTCGAAGCGACCGTCTTCGACGGCGTCCAGCCTTCGATGACGATCGCGCGCGAAGAGATCTTCGGGCCCGTCCTCGCCACACTCACGTTCAAGAACGAGGACGAGGCGATCGCGATCGGAAACGCGACGATCTACGGGCTGGCCGCGGCGGTTTGGTCGCGCGACATCAAGAAGGCGCTGCGGGCGGCCAAAGCCCTCAAGTCCGGGACGGTCTGGGTCAACGCCTACAACTTCTACGATCCGGGCCTGCCGTTCGGCGGCTACAAGGAATCGGGCTTCGGCCGCGAGCGCGGCCACTACGCCCTCGAAGAGTACACGCAGGTCAAGTCGATCTGGGTGGACCTGACTTGAAGCCACGACGACAAATCCGAAACTCGAAACACTGACTCCCGGTTTCGGATTTCGAATTTCGGATTTCGGGTTTCCGGAGGTCACGTGTTGCACTTGACTCTCGCCCTCGCAGCGCTGCTCGCCTCGCCCAACGCGTCCGCCTCGCCGTGGAGACGCCTTCGGTCAAGGCCGCCTTCGAAGCCCAGAGCCGCGTGCACCACTTCCACGACATCGCGATCTCGCCCGACGGCGCGCGCGCGGCCTGGTCCGAGAAGCTCCCGGACCGGGAGGGCCACGAGTCCCTCGGCGTGGTCTCCGTCCAGGACGTGCGCGCTGGCAAAGCCCGCCGCCTGACGGCGGCCCGCGACGGCAAACCCCGCCGCGAGTACGGCGCCGTTTTCTCGCCCGACGGCCGGACGATCGCCTTCCTGTCCGACGCCTCCGCTCCGAGGCAGCTCCAGATCTGGCTCGCGCCTGCCGCCGGAGGGCCGCCGACGCAGCTGACGCGCGTCCGGGGTCAGCTCGACCACCTTCTCTGGTCGCCAGACGGACGCGCCGTCGCGTTCCTCTTCGTCGAGGGCTCGACTCAGGAGCCCGGCGCGCTCGTCGCCTACAAGCCCGACTCCGGTGTCGTCGAGGAGACCTTCGACGAGCAGCGCATCGCCGTCGCGGACGTCAAGACGGGCAAGGTCCGCCAGGTCTCGCCCCGCCGATCTCTTCGTGTACGACTACGACTGGTCGCCCGACGGCAGGACTCTCGCCGCCGAGGCCGCTCGCGGCTCCGGCACGAACAACTACTGGGTGGCCGAGCTCTACCGGATCGATGCCGCCAGCGGAGAGACGCGCTCGATCTGGAAGCCGTCGCTTCAGATCGCCTGTCCCCGCTTTTCGCCGGACGGCCGAGCCGTCGCGGTCATCCACGGGATCATGAGCGACGAAGGCTCGACGGGCGGCGACATCTGGACGGTCTCGCTCGAGAACGGAACGTCCCGCAACCTCACTCCGGGCACCCCCTGGTCCGCGAAGGCTCTCTTCTGGCAGCCGGACGGCGACATCCTTTTCGCCGGACACCTGGAGGGGGGCCAGGGGATCGCCACGGTCAGCCCCGGCAACGGCAAAGTCACCCGGCTGTGGGCGGGCGCAGAGTCGCTCGAGAGCTTCTCGCCGGCGCGACGGGGCGAGGGCTCCGCCGTCATCGTCAGCTCGTTCGACAGGCCGCCCGAGGCCTGCGCGGGCGAGGTCGGCCAGTGGCGGCCCCTGACCTCGGTCAATGCGGGCGCGAAAAAGTTCTGGGGCGACGCCAGGAGCCTGAACTGGGACAGCGACGGCCGGAGCGTTCAGGGCTGGCTCCTGTACCCGTTCGGCTTCGACCCCGCAAAGCGCTATCCGATGGTCACCCTAGTCCACGGCGGGCCGTCCTCCGCGCAGCACATCGACTGGCCGACCCGCTGGGCCGGCGTGTTGCCGTCGCAGGGCTACTTCGTCTTCCTGCCCAACCCGCGAGGCAGCTACGGCTTCGGCGAGGCGTTCGTCCACGGCAACGTCAAGGACTTCGGAGGCGGCGACCTGCGCGACATTCTCTCGGGCGTGGACGCCGCCCTGAAGGCCGCGCCCGTCGATCCACGCCGGCTCGGCATCGTCGGCTGGAGCTACGGCGGATACATGGCGATGTGGGCCGTGACGCAGACCGATCGCTTCGCCGCGGCGGTCGCCGGCGCCGGGATCGCGAGCTGGCAGAGCTATTACGGCCAGAACAGGATCGACACCTGGATGCTGCCGTTCTTCGGCGCGTCCGTGTACGACGACCCGAAGGTCTACGCGAAGTCCTCGCCGATGGAGTTCATCAAGAACGCGAAGACGCCGACCCTCGTCCTCCACGGCGACCGCGACTCCGAAGTCCCCACGCCGCAGGGCTACGAGTTCTGGCACGCCTTGAAGGCCCTCGGCGTTCCTACCCAGCTCGTCATCTACACGAACGAAGGCCACGACATCCGGCGGGCCGACCACCGCCTCGACATCCAGGAGCGCACCGTCGCCTGGTTCGACCGCTACCTCAAGTAGCCGTCAGGACTTCAGCGCGTCGCTGCCCTTGAACGGCGCCCCGATCAAGCGGAGCGATCAGGCACCAGTTGAAGGCTCCCGCCGCGAGCGCGACGATCCCGAACACGCCTGCGGCCGTGCCGAGCGTCGTGCCCTGGCCGAATCCCCAGCCCATCAGAGCCAGGCCCGCCACGATCCGGATCCCGCGGCCAACGGGGCCGGCCATGAACTTCGCGAACGGCATGGGCAAACCCTCCTCGGCGTGGACTCTACTGCCGTTGGGGTATCGTCGGCGCCAAACCTGGGGAGCCTGAGATGTTCGACCCGAGGATCCTCGCGGGGCGCTCGATTCTGGTCACGGGCGGAGGTTCGGGCCTCGGCCTGGCGATGGCCAAGACGTTCGCCGCCCACGGGGCGAAGGTCGCGATCGCCGGGCGCCGGAAAGAGCGGCTCGAGGCCGCGGCGGCGGAGATCGCCGCCTCCGCGCGCGAGGGCGGAGAGGTCGCGTTCTTCCCGACTGACGTCCGCATTCCGGATGAGGCCGCCAGGCTCGTCTCCGAAGCGGCCTCCCGCTTCGGCAGGCTCGACGGCCTCGTGAACAACGCCGCCGGCAACTTCCTCGCTTTCTCCGAGGAGCTGACGCCCAACGGCTTCGACACCGTCGTGCGCACGGTGCTGTACGGATCGGTCAACTGCACGCTGGCCCTCGGCCGCCACCTCCTCGAGCGCAAGGCTCCGGGCGCCGTCGTCTCGATCGTGACGACCTACGCCTGGACCGGAACCGCCTATGCGCTCCCGTCGGCGTGCGCCAAGGCCGGCGTTCTCGCGATGACGCGCTCGCTCGCCGTCGAGTGGGGGCACGCCGGGATCCGCCTGAACGCGATCGCGCCCGGGCCGATCCCGACCGAAGGCGCCTTCTCGCGGCTCATGGCCAATCCCCAGGCCGAGGAGCACGCCATGGAGCGGATTCCGCTCGGCCGCTTCGGCGCGAAGGAGGAGATCGCGAACCTCGCGACCTTCCTCCTCTCGGACCTCTGCCCCTACCAGACCGGCGACTGCGTGACGATGGACGGCGGCGAGTGGCTGGCCGGCGCCGGGGAGTTCTCCGACTACCGCAAGGTGCCGCGCGAAATGCTCAAGCTGGGCTTCGACGCGATGAAACCCAAGAAGGGCTGACGGGACGGCATGATCAACGAGGGGGCGCGCGACTCCGCCACAGAGGTGCGGCAGATGGGGTTGAAGCCTCCGTAACCTCGCACGGAGTCCAGGATCCGTTTCGATCGGGGCCGACATGGACCGGCGCTATACGCGAGCACGAGTCGACGGAAAGGCGGGGCGAATCCGTTTTCGATAGGAGGCCAGACATGGTGACCGTGGCGCTTTACGTGAAGCTCGAGTCGAAGAAGGGCAAGGAGGCGGAGGTCGAGAGCTTCCTCAAGGGAGGCCTGGCCATCGTGATGGAAGAACCCGCGACCACCGCGTGGTTCGCAATCCAAATGGGACATTCCACCTTCGGCATCTTCGATGCCTTCCCGAACGAGGCCGGGCGCCAGGCCCACCTGTCGGGCCGCGTCGCGGCGGCCCTTATGGCGAAGGCGGGCGAGCTGCTGGCTTCGCCGCCCTCGATCGAGAAGGTGGACGTGCTCGCGGCAAAGCTTCCCTGAACTGCGGGGACCGGGCTTACGCGAACGCCTCCGCCAGGAACTGCTCGAGCTCGCGCTTGTGCACGGCCGCGTTGCCCGTCGCGGGCGAGGGCGAGGCGGCGCGGCCGACGTACCGGAGCGTCCGGCCCGCGGGCAGGAACTCCGCCGAGCGCTCCCGGACGAAGGACCACGCGCCCATGTTCTTCGGCTCCTCCTGGACCCAGACCGCGTCGCCAGGCCGCGGGTAGAGGGCGAGCACGCCCTTCAGCCGGTCCTGCGGGAAGGGATAGAGCTGCTCGAGGCGAACGATCGCGGTGCGGCGGTCGCCGCGTTTCTCCCTCTCCGCGCGCAGGTCGTAGTAGACCTTGCCCGAGCAGAAGAGGACGCGCTCGACGGCGTTCCGGTCGCCGGCCTCGGCGTCGTCGAGGACCACGCGAAAGCCGCCCGAAGTCAGAGCCTCGAGCGTCGACGCCGCGGCCGGCAACCGCAGAAGGCTCTTGGGCGAGAAGACGATGAAGGGCTTCGCCGCGGGCTGCCGCATCTGGCGGCGCAGCAGGTGGAAGTACTGGGCGGGCGTCGTGGCGTTGACGATCTGCAGGTTGCCGTCGGCGCAGAGCTGGAGGTAGCGCTCGAGGCGCGCGCTCGAGTGCTCGGGCCCCTGGCCTTCGGAGCCGTGCGGCAGCAGCATCCCCATGCGGGTCGTCTGCCGCCACTTGTCCTCGGCGGACGCGATGAACTGGTCGATGATGACCTGCGCGCCGTTGGCGAAGTCGCCGAACTGCGCCTCCCAGAGGACGAGCGCTTCCGGCCACTCGACGCTGTAGCCGTACTCGAAGCCGAGGACCGCGAACTCCGAGAGCGGGCTGTCGGAGACCTCGAAGGGCGCCTGCTTCGGGTCGAGTGTCGCGAGGGGGCCCCAGACTTCCCCGGTCAGGCGTGTCGTGGAGCAGGGCGTGGCGCTGCGAGAACGTGCCGCGGCTCGAGTCCTGCCCGCTCAGCCGGATGGGCGTCCCCTCGAGCAGGAGCGAGCCGAAGGCCAGCGCCTCGGCTGTGCCCCAGTCGAGCGGCAGCGCGCCCTCGGCCATCTTCGCGCGGCGCGCGAGCTGCTGGACCATCTTCGGATTCAGGTGGAAGCCTGGCGGCACGGTCGTCAGCACGCGTCCGATCCGCGCGAGCGTTTCCCGGGCGACGCCCGTCTCCATCTCGACGACGGCGCCCTCTCCCTCGGCGACGCCGGCGGGACCGCCGGGCGCGGGCGCTGCGCGGCCTCTTTGGCCGCGGCGAGCGCCGCCTCGTACTCGGCGAGCTGGCGCGCCTCGAGCTCGCGGACCTCCTCCTCCGTCAGCACGCCGTCGCGCACGAGCCGCCGGGCGTAGAGCGTCCGCACGCCCGGATGCGCCTCGATCGCGCGGTACATGAGCGGGCTGCGTGTAGGTCGGCTCGTCGCCCTCGTTGTGCCCGTGGCGGCGGAAGCCGATCAGGTCGATCACGACGTCCTTGTGGAACTCCTGCCGGTAGTCGAGGGCGATCTCGAGGACGCGGTACGCGGCCTCCGGGTCGTCGGCGTTGACGTGGAAGATCGGGACCTGGTTGATCTTCGCGACGTCGGTCGAGTAGACCGACGAGCGCCCCTTCGAGGGCGGCGTCGTGAAGCCGATCTGGTTGTTGACGACGACGTGGATCGTGCCGCCCGTGCGGTAGCCCGGGAGCTGCGAGAGGTTCAGGACCTCGGCCACCATGCCCTGGCCCGCGAAGGCCGCGTCGCCGTGGAGGAGGACCGGCAGGACGCGCTTCCAGGCGGTCGGCCCGTGGCCGGCCAGGCGCTCCTGCTTGGCCCGCACGACGCCCTCGACGACCGGGTCCACGGCCTCGAGGTGCGACGGGTTCGACTCGACCTGGATCGCGACGTCGCGGCCGGACTCGGATCGGCGCACCGCGCGGGCGCCCTGGTGGTACTTGACGTCCCCCTCGTCGGCCGGGAAATCCGGGTGGACGACGCCCTCGAAGCCGCTGAAGATGCGCTCGGCGGAGTTGCCGACGACGTTGGCGAGGATGTTCAGGCGCCCGCGGTGCGACAGGCCGATGGCGACCTCGTCGATGCCGCGCGCGGCGGCGCCCTCGACGAGCCGGTCGAGCAGCGGGATCGCCGTGTCGCAGCCCTCGACGGAGTAGCGCCGCTGGCCGAGGAACTTCGTGCCGAGGAAGCGCTCGAACTCCTCGGCCGCGATGAGCTTCTTCAGGAGACGCTTGCGGATCTCGCCGGACAGCGGCTCGCCCGCCGTCGCGGCGGCGATGCGCTCGCGCACCCAGTACTTCTCGGTCGGGCTCGAGATGTGGCGGTACTCGGTGCCGATCTTGCCGCAGTACACGCGGCGCATCACGCCGATGATCGAGCGCAGCGGCAGCCGGTCGCCGCCCTTCAGGCCCCCCGTCCAGAATTCCCGGTCGAGGTCCCAGATCGTCAGGCCGTAGGTCTCCAGATCGAGCTCCGGGTGGTGGGCGATCTCGCGCGAGCGCAGGGGATCGATGTCGGCGATCAGGTGCCCGCGAACCCGGTAGGCGTTGATGAGCTCGAGCACGCGCGCCTGCTTGGCGATCTCGTCGGTGTGGCCGTCGGCGGCAAGCGGCGGGTTCTTGTCCACCTCCCAGCGGAACGGCCGGAACGGGATCCCGAGGTCGGCGAAGACGCCCTCGTAGAAGCCGTGCTCGCCGAGCAGGAGCTCCTCGACGCGCGCCAGGAAGGCGCCGGACTCCGCGCCCTGGATGATGCGGTGGTCGTAGGTCGAGGTGAAGGTCACGACCTTGGAGATGGCCAGGCGCGACAGCGTGGCCGGCGCCATCGCCCGGAACTGCGCCGGGTACTCGATCGCGCCCGTCGCGATGATCGCGCCCTGCCCCGGCATCAGGCGCGGCACAGAGGCCGTCGTGCCGAGCGTGCCCGGATTCGTCAGGGAGATGGTCGTGCCCTCGAAGTCGGTCAGCTTGATCCTGCCCGTCCGCGCGCGCGTCACGACGTCGTCGGCTGCGGCGGCGAACTCGGCGAAGGTCATCCTCTCGACGCCCTTGACGTTGGGCACGAGGAGCGTGCGCGTGCCGTCCGGCTTCGAGACGTCCACGGCGAGGCCGAAGCGGACCTCTTCGCGCCGGACGCGCGCCGGCTCGCCGCTCGAGCCGTCGAAGGCGTCGTTCATCCCGGGAAAGGCCTTGAGCGCCTGGATGATCGCCCAGGAGACCAGGTGCGTGAAGGAGACCTTCGACTGTTCCGTCGCCGCGCGGTGGTCGTTGATGAGGCGCCGGTTCTCGTCGGCCAGCTTGATCGGGACCTGCCGCTGCGTCGTCGCGGTCGGGACGGCGAGGCTCGCCTCCATGTTCTCGGCGATTCGCAGGGCGCCGCCGCGGATCGGCAGGCGCTCGCCTTCGACCGCGGGCCCGAGGGGCGTGGCCGGGCTCGCCGGGGGGGTCACGGGAGCCGGGGCCGGCACGGCGGCCGCCTCGGGCTCGCCGAAGCGCTCGCGGAAGTAAGTTCGCCATTCGTCGTCCACCGAAGCCGGGTTCGTGCGATACCGGGCATAGAGCTCCGCGACGTAGCTGGCGTTGCCCCCGAACTCGGCAAGGAGCTCCTCGGACTGGTCGATCTCGGGGGTGCGGGTCGCCATGAGGAGCCGGATTCTAGTGCTTTTGCTCGGGGCCGTGAACGCCGGTCCGCTGATACGATTCGCGGCCTGCACGGGGGAATCCGTTGAAGTTCTTGCCGCGTCTGTGGATGTGCGCCCTCGCCGGCCTGGCTGCGACCGCCGCGAGCGCGGCCGGGCCGGCGCCGCTGTCTCCCGAAGACGTCCAAACCGCCAGGGGCCTCGCCACCCGCATCGCCGCCGGATCCCGCGCCTCCGACTGGGTGCGCGAGATCACCGACCGCGCCGGTCCGCGGCTAGCCGGCTCGCCCGGAGATCGGGCCGCGGTCGCCGTTTCGCTCGAGATCCTCAAGGCGCAGGGGTTCTCGAACGTCCACGCCGAGCCGGTGACTGTTCCCGTCTGGTCGCGTGAGATGGAGAGCGGAGCAGTCGTGGCGCCCGTCTCGCAGACTCTCGCTCTCGCGGCCCTCGGCGGCAGTGTCGCCACCCCCGAGGGCGGCCTCGAAGGGGAGGTCGTCGGCCTCAAGTCGTTCGACGAGCTCGAGGCGAAGAAGGACGCCGTGCGCGGCCGGATCGTCTTCTACGACGTCCGGACCGAGCGCACGACCGACGGCACCGGCTACGGCACGAGCGTCGTCTACCGCTCCAACGGCCCGTCCCGCGCCGCGAAATACGGCGCCGCGGGCGTCCTCGTGCGCTCGATCGGGACCGACGTCAACCGCCTGCCCCACACGGGCGCCCTCGACTATGCGGCGGATCAGCCGAAGATCCCGGCGGCCGCGCTCTCGATCCCCGACGCCGACCTGCTCGCGCGCCTGCTCGAGCGCGGCGGCCCCGTCCGGGTCCGGTTCACGCTCGCATGCGGAGAGCGACCGGATGCGGAATCCGCCAACGTCGTCGGAGAGATCCCCGGCCGCGAAAGGCCCGAGGAGGTCGTGCTGCTCGGAGCCCATCTCGATTCCTGGGACCTCGGCCGCGGCGCGATCGACGACGGAGCCGGCTGCGGCATCGTCATCGAGGCCGCACGCCAGATCGGCGCTCTGCCCCGGCGCCCGCGGCGCACGATCCGCGTGGTACTCTTCGCGAACGAGGAAAACGGCCTCGCGGGCGGGAAGGCTTACGCGCGAGCGCACGAGGCCGAGCTCGTGCGCCACGCCGCGGCGCTCGAGGCCGACAGCGGCACGGGGCGCCCCCTGGGCCTCTCGTGGAGCGCCGGCCCCTCGGCGAGCCCACTCTTCGCCCGGATCGCCGGCATCCTCGCGCTCCTCGGCGCCGGGCAGCTGAAGCCGGAGGGCTACGGCGGAGCCGACGTCTCGCCGCTGCTCGCGGCCGGCGTGCCACTCGTGGGCCTCTTGCAGGACTCATCGACGTACTTCGACTTCCATCACACGGCCAACGACACGTTCGACAAGATCGTTCCGAAGGACCTCGACCGCGCCGCGGCGGCCGCGGCCGCCGCCGCCTGGTGCCTGGCGGAAACGCCCGTGCTGATCGAGCGCGTTCCCGTCGACAAGCGCAAGCTCCCATGGTGAGGCGGATCCTGGCCTTCGCCCCGGCCCTGCTCCTTGCGGCACAGGCCTCGCTCGCCGAGCTCGACCCCGTCACCGCCGAGCGTTTCGCGAAGCTCGCGCTGGCGTGCCTGGACCGGGAGTACCCGAACAAGCCCGAGCAAGTCCTCGAGGGGCCGTCCGACGTGAAGGCGCCGCGGGACTTCCATCCGGCGTTCTACGGATGCTACGACTGGCACTCCTCGGTCCACGGCCACTGGATGCTGGCGCGCCTCCTGACGGTCGCGCCCGCGATGCCGTCGTCCGGGCAGATCCGCGCCCGCCTCGACGCGCACCTCTCGAAGGAAACCATCGACGCGGAGGCCCGCTACGTCCAGGCGCCCAACGGCCGCACGTTCGAGAGGCCCTACGGATGGGCGTGGACGCTCCGGCTCGCCGCCGAGCTCCGCGCCTCGGAGGACCCGCAGGCCCGGGCCTGGAGCGCGGGACTGCAGCCGCTCGAGGCCGCGACCGTCGCGCGCCTGAAGGAGTACCTGCCCAAGCTCACGCTTCCGGTGCGCAGCGGCGTGCACCCGAACACCGCTTTCGCGCTGGCCCAGGCGCTCGACTACGCGCGAGCAGCCGGCCGCAAGGACTTCGAGAAGATCCTGATGTCGCGCGCCAGCTTCTACTTCGGCCAGGACCGCGCCTGCCCGCTCTCGTACGAGCCCTCGGGCGAGGACTTCCTCTCCCCCTGCCTGGCCGAGGCCGACCTGATGCGCCGCGTGCTGGCGCCGAAGGAGTTCGGCAAGTGGCTCCACCGGTTCCTGCCCCAGCTCTCCGGCCGCAAGGCCTTCCCGCTCTCGCCCGCCACGGTCACCGACCCGACCGATCCGAAGCTCGTCCACCTCGACGGCCTCAACCTCTCGCGCGCGTGGATGCTGCGGGGCATCGCTCAGGGCCTTCCGCCTTCCGACCCGCGCCGCGCCACGCTCCTCAGGGTCGCGGCCGTCCACGAGGTCGCAGGCCTGACGCGGGTCACCTCCGGCGACTATGCCGGCGAGCACTGGCTCGCCTCCTTTGCCGTGTACCTGCTGACGCAGCCGGGACAGTAGGGGTCCGGGTTCCGGGCTCCGGTTCCGGGCTCCGGGTTCCGGTTTCAGGAACCCAGCTTCACCTTCTCCCTCACCGCCTGCACTTCGGGGTGCTGAAATCCGAGAAGTTCTGCGATGCGGCGGGCGAGCTGGTTCTCGACGGCCGAGAGCTCGCCGTCGGCGTACACGACGCCCCAGATGACCTCGACGAGCCGCAGGCGCTGGTCGCGTGTGAACTTTTCGCCCACGAGCTTCGTGAATTGGTACAGATCGACACTCTCGCGCCGCTCCTCCTCCGCAAGGCGCACGACCTGCTCGACGTCCGCTGGAGGCACGCCGAGGTCTTCGCGCACGGCGCGCAGGATGCGCTCGCGCTCCTCCGGGGCGAACACGTCGTCCGCGTGGGCGATCTCGAGCAGCAGCGCGCAGGCCGCGATGGCGACCGGGTCCGGGCGGTGCGGTTCCTCCGGAGAGGACAGTTTCGAAAGGAAGAACTGACGAATTTCCTGGACACCCATGAGAAGAGTCTAGTGCAGCCGCCGGCGAAACTTTCGGCCCGGGACGTGCGTATTGGAAGGGTGAGAACGACGATGACGCGCCGCGACTTCGAAACCCTGCTGCTGACCCTCGAGTCCACGCCCGCGCTGCTCGCCCGGGCCGCGGCCGCGTTCTCGGCCGGACAGGCGCGCATCCGGCCCGTGCGGGGCGGATTCTCCTTCGTCGAAAACGTCTGGCATCTGGCCGACCTCGAGCGCGAGGGCTATGGCACGCGCATCGAACGGATCCTGGCGGAGGAGAATCCGGCGCTCCTGAACTTCGACGGCGAACGGGCCGCGCGCGAGCGCGGCTACCAGGACCGGGACGTCGAGCGCGGCCTCGCGCAGTTCGCGCGCGCTCGCACGCCGGAACCTCGAGCGACTGCGCTCCGTCTCCGGGGCGGAATGGGATCGCGCGGGCTCGCAGGAAGGCGTTGGTCGCGTGACGCTCGCCGATCTGCCGCGGATGATGGCAGAGCACGACCGGTCGCATAGCGACGAAGTCGCGGACCTCCTCGCGCTCGTCCAGGGCGCGCCGTTCTCGGGCAAGCCGCACGGCGGCTCGGCCGTCGCCTGACCCGAGACTCCTAGACCGCCGCGCGCCGGTTCCTGCGCCACTCCTTCAGGAACGCGATGATCCCGGGCAGGATCGAGAGAAAGATCACGATCACGATCACGATCTCGATGTGCTCCTTCACGCCGGGGACCTGCCCGAGGAAGTAGCCGATGAACGTCATCGAGAGGACCCAGAGTGCGCCCCCGAAGACGTTGAAGGCGAGGAAGCGCCGGTAAGACATCTGGCCCATGCCCGCCACGATCGGCGCGAAGGTCCGCACGATGGGCATGAATCGCGCGAGCACGATCGTCTTGCCGCCGTGCTTCTCGTAGAAGTCGTGGGCACGCCGCAGGTGCTCCGGGTTGAAGAGGAGAGACCTCGGTCGCTTGAAGAGCGCGGGGCCGGTCTTCCGGCCGAACCAGTACCCCACTGTGTCGCCGAGAATCGCGGCCGCGACGAGGAGCAGATTCAGGTGGACGATGTTCAGCTGACCCGTCCCCGCGAAGACGCCCGCCGTCACGAGCATCGAGTCGCCCGGCAGGAAGAAGCCCACGAGCAGGCCCGTCTCGGCGAAAACGATGATCGTCATCGCCGTCAGACCTCCGACCCGCACCAGTGTCTCGACGTCCGTGACCTGGTGGAAAATGTGCTTGAACCACTCCATGTGAACTGTGGCGGCATGGTAACAGGCTTCGGATAGGATTTGCGCCCATGCCGGACTACACCGATGCGCACGCCCGCTCCGGAATCGACGCCGCCCTCCCCTCGATCGAGACCTGGCCCAACCAGTATCCCGATTACGAGATCTCGGTCGAGATCCCGGAGTACAACGCGATCTGCCCGAAGACGGGCCTGCCCGATTTCGGCCACCTGACGATCCGGTACGTGCCCGACCGACTCTGCCTCGAGCTCAAGTCGCTCAAGCTCTACATCGTGGCCTACCGCAACCTCGGGATCTTCTACGAGAACGCCGTCAACCGGATCCTCGAAGACTGCGTGGCCGCGTGCCGCCCGAAGCGGATGACGATCACGGGCGTTTTTTCCTCCCGCGGCGGAATCTCGTCGACGATCGAGGCGCGCTACCCGCGAGAGGCGGTGGCGGGACTCCGGAACTCGTCGTAGAGCGCGTCGCGGATCATCCGCGTCACGGGCCCGCCCTTGCCGTTGCCGATCGGGCGACTCTCGACGGAGACGAGCGGGTAGGTCCAGAGCGTCGTGGAGGCGAGGAACACCTCCTGGGCGCCGTACATCTCCTCGACCGTGAAAGCGCGCTCCTCGATCGTCAGGCCGATGCGCCGAGCCGCCTCGATGGCGGCCCCGCGCGTCACGCCCGGCAGGATGCGCGGGCCCCTGGGGGCGGTCCGCAGGACCCCCTTCGAGACCATGAAGAGGTTCGCCTTCGTGGCTTCCAGAGCGAACCCGTCGCGGACCAGGATCGCATCGATCGCGCCGGCTTCGCGCGCCTTCTGCGCGGCGAGCACGTTGGCCAGCAGCATGACGCTCTTGATGTCGCAGCGCCCCCAGCGCTCGTCGGTCAGCAGGATCGCCCGCCCTCCCCCCGGAGGGGGCGGCGGGTCGACCTCGCGCGCGAAGGCGAAGACGGTCGGCGTCGTTCCCTCGGGCGGGAAAGCGTGGTAGCGCGGCGCCGCGCCGCGCGAGACCTGCGCGTAGACGAACGCATCCTTGTCCCCGAGCCCGTTTTCCGCGAGCAGCCTCTCGCCCGCCGCCGGGAAGAAGCCGGGCGTGGCCGCGATGCGGATCGCCTCGAGCCCCTCGCGCAGGCGCTCGAGGTGCTCGGCCAGGCGGTAGGGCCGGCCGCGGTCGTAGCGGACCACCTCGTAGATCGCGTCGGCGAAGAGAAACCCGCGGTCGAGCGGTGAGATGCCGGCCTCGCTTCTCGGGCACGAACCGGCCGTTCAGGTAGACGATGGACATCAGGGAAAGGGTAGCAGAGCCGGTTACGGCCTACGCTTCGGGAAATCTCGAACGGCCCTCGCGAGATCCTCGTCCCCGGCGAGCCGTCGGTACGCGTCCTCCGCGGCAGGCAGGCGCGCCGCCATCGCTTCGCGCCGGCCCTGGCGCAGGAGCTGGAGCGCAGCGGACAGGGCGGCCGGGCCCGCCTCGAGGATGCGCCCGGCAAGGCGCTCCGTTTCCTCGGGCAGGCGGGAAGCGGGCACGGCTCGCGAGGCGAAACCGGCCTCCGCGGCTTCCCGGCCCGAGAAGATCCGCCCCGAGAGAATCCACTCGGCCGCCCGCGCCTCGCCGACGCGGCCGGGCAGCAGCGCCGCCGCCCCCGGCGGAAAGCACGCCAGGCGGATCTCGGGGAATCCGATGCGGGCGTCTTCGGCCACGAGGACGAGGTCGCAGGCGGCCGCGATCTCGGCCCCTCCGCCGAGGCACGCTCCGGAGACCGAAGCGAGCGTCACGGCCGGAGACTCGACGAGAGCCGCCAGAACGCCTCGCATCGCCGCGAGCATCCGGTCGATTCGGGCCGGCTCGGGGACGTGGTCCGCGACGTCCACGCCGGCGCAAAAGGCCTTCGGGAGCCCCGTCAGCACGAGAAGCCGCGCCGCGGCAGCCTCGCGCACCGAGAGCCCGAGCGCGTCGAGATGCCGCGCGCCGAGAACGTTGACCGGCGCGATCGCGAGCGAGAGGTCCGCCCGTGCTCCGCCCTTCGACCGTGAGAGCGAGATCCCGCCGTGAGGAGTCACTTCCTGGCGGGCGTCGAAACAGGCGTCGGCTTGCGGGCCGCCTTCTCGCGCTCGGCGCGCAGGGCGCGCACGGCCTCCTTCACGTTGGCGACATGCGCGTCGGTGACGGGAACGTTCGCGATCTCGTTCTCGGGGGCGCGGATCTGGGCGTCCAGCATTTCGTCGCGCATCCCAGCGTCCACGAACTTCTTCGCCAGCTGGTTGACGGCGTGGAGGTATGCGAGCGAGTCGGAGATCCCGGTCTTCGGGCCGACCTCGCCGTGGCCCGAAACGAGCTTCTCGACCGGCACATGCGAGAGCGCCGCGAGCGCCCGTTCCCATCCCGCCGGGTCCATGTCGGCGGACTGCAGGAACGGCATCAGACCGTTGGGCGCGAGGTCGCCCGCAAAGAGAACCTTGTCGGTCGGCAGGTAGACGACGAGATCGCCTTTCGTGTGGGCGGCGCCGAGAAAGTAAATCTGGGCGTTGTGGATTCCGTCCACGAGGATCACGCGCTCCGAGACCGCCTCGACCACGGGACGCAGGTCCGGTTTGCCCGCCATCGGATCTGCCGGGTCCGTCGCGGCCTGGGTGACGAGGGCGAGGATCTGTCCGGCGATCGCCTCCTGGCAGAGCACACGTGCACCGGCGGCCACGAAGGCGCGCGCTCCCCCGGCGTGGTCCGCGTGCGCATGGGTGAGCACGACGGCGCGCACGGGCTTGCCGCCCGTCGTCTGGGCGATCGCCTTCAGGATCTCGGCGCCCGTCGCGGCGTCCGCGCCGGAGTCCACCGCCATCACGCCGTCGCCAATGAGAAACCAGCCGACGTTGGCGCCCTTCTCGGGCTCCCCGGCCCACACACCGTCGGCGACCTTGTCCACCTTCAGCTTGGGCTGGGCGTGCAGCGGGTTCGCGAGCGCGCAGGCCAATGCAACGACGACGAGGATACGGACTCTCATGCGACACACTCCTTGAGGGACTCTCATTCCGGCAATCGGGAGACGGGAAACGGGATGGAAAACACCGGGCGCACACTCGTATTCCCCCGGGGTTTCTGCTCACGTGCCCGCCCTGGCCCCCTTCCTGGCGCGCGCGGCCCGAAGAAATTCGGCGAAGAGACGCTCCGAGACCGGATCCCCGGCGAGGTTCTCGGGATGCCACTGCACGGCAACCAACCAGGGCTCGCCGGGGGCTTCGACCGCCTCGGCGACGCCGTCCGGAGCCACGGCGGACACGGCCAGCCCCGGAGCGACGCGGTCGATCGCCTGGTGGTGTCGGCTGTTGACCGCGGCGTCGGCCGCGCCCGCGATCGCCGCCAGCCGCGTCCCGGGCGCGATCGAAACGCGATGGTCGCGCCGCGTCTTCTCCTCCGCGCGACGCTCGTGAATCACCGGCGAAGGACGCTCGCTCGGGATGTCCTGCACGAGCGTACCGCCGAGAGCGACGTTGACGACCTGGATGCCCCGGCAGATCCCGAGCACGGGCGCCCCGGACGCCCGGGCTTGCTCGAAGAGGCGAAAGTCGAGTGCATCGCGCTCGGGGTCGACCTCGAGGGTCCCGTTTCCGAGCGTTGGCCGCCCGTAGCGAGCGGGATCCACGTCCATGCCGCCGCCGAGCAGGAGGGCGTCGAACGGTCCGCCCGCGGGCTCGAGAGGGGTCACGACTTCGATCGCCTCGCGCGGGACCCCGGCCTCGACGAGCGAGCGCACGTAGTCGCTCGTCTCGGACAGGTCGGCGTCGCGGTCGAGTGTCAGTGCGATCCGCATCAGCGCTCGAAGAGGACGGCCATGCCCATGCCTCCCGAGACGCAGAGCGTCGCGATGCCGCGCCTCGCGCCGCGCCGCTTCATCTCGTGGAGGAGGGTCGTGGTGATGCGGGCCCCGGTCGCCCCGATGGGGTGTCCGAGCGCGATCGCTCCGCCGTTGACGTTGACCCTCGAGAGGTCGAGCGACAGGTCTCGCGCGCAGGCGATGACCTGCGCCGCGAAGGCCTCGTTCAGCTCGATGAGATCGACGTCTTCGAGCTTCAACCGCGTCTTCGCGAGGAGCGCGCGCACGGCGGGCACCGGCCCGATGCCCATCCTGGCCGGGTCCACCCCGGCCGACGCCCAGGCCGCGACGCGGGCCAGGGGCTCGACGCCGGCCTTGCCGGCCTCCTCCTCGGTGGCGAGCACGACAGCCGCGCCCCCGTCGGTGATGCCCGAGGAGTTGCCGGCGTGCACCGTCCCGCCGGCGTCGAAAACGGGCGGCAGCCTCGCAATCGCCTCGAGCGTCGTGTCGGGCCGCGGGTGCTCGTCCTCGGAAACCTCGACGTCGCCCTTTCTTCCCGCCACCGTGACGGGGACGATCTCGTCGGCGAAGCGTCCGGCGCGGATCGCCTCGCTCGCCCGGCGCTGCGACTCGACCGCGTAGGCGTCCTGCTCGGCTCGCAGGATCCCGTACTCGCGCACCAGGTTCTCCGCGGTCTCGCCCATCAGCTGCCCGCAGAGGGGGCAGAGGAAGCCGTCGCGGTACATGCCGTCCACCACTTCGGCGTGGCCCATCCGCATCCCGAATCGGGCTCGCGGCAAGAGATACGGCGTGGCCGACATGCACTCGGTTCCCCCCGCGAGGACCACGTCGTTCTCGCCCGCCGCGATCGCCAGGGCGCCGAGCGTGATCGCCTTGAGCGACGAGGCGCAGGCCTTGTTCACCGTGAAGGCCGGGACCGCGTCCGGAACGCCGGCCCGCCGGGACACCTGGCGCGCCGTGTTCGGGCCCCCTCCCGCCTGCCGGGCGTGGCCGAAGATCGTTTCGTCCACGGCCGCCGCGGGCAGCCCCGAGCGCTCGATCGCGGCCCGCGCTGCCGCCGCGCCGAGCTCTGCCGGCGTGACGGCGGCGAGGACGCCGCCGAACTTGCCGATCGGCGTGCGGGCCGCGGAGAGAACGAAGACCGGTCGCACGGGCGAAAACCTATCAGATGACGGGCAGGCGGACCGTGAACGTGGATCCCTTGCCCGGCGCGCTCTCGGCCGTGATGCGCCCCTTGTGCGCCTCGACGATCCAGCGCACGATCGAGAGGCCCAGGCCGGACCCCCCGGATTGGCGCGGCGCGACCGCTTGCTCCGGAAGAAGCGCTCGAAGACGTAGGGCAAGTCGTCCTCGGGAATGCCCGCTCCCGTGTCCGAGACCGACAGGAGCGCCTCGCCCGGCGCGGCGGCGACCCGCACGTGGATGCGGCCGCCCGGCTCGCTGTACTTCAGCGCGTTCTCGATCAGGTTGTGGAGGACCTGCTGGAGCCGCCCGGCGTCGGCGAAGACGTACACGGGCCTGGGCGGCGCCGAAGCCTCGAGCTGCATCTGGCGGTCGGACGCCGCGGGCGCGAGGTCGCGAACCGTTTCGGCCGCGAACCGACCGAGGTCGAGGTTGGCGAAGGAGAGCGTCACGCGCCCGCTCTCGCCCCGCGTCAGGAAAAGGAGATTCTGGGAGATCCGCGTCAGGTGCCGCACCTCGAGGAGGGCGTTCCCGATCGCCTCGCGGTACTCCTCGGCCGGCCGCTCCTCCTCGAGGGCGACCTCCAGCGAGCCGCGCAGGACCGTCAGCGGCGTACGCAGTTCGTGTGACACGTCGGCGATGAACTGCTGCTGCTCCTTTTCGGAGGCGCTCAGGGCGTCGAGGCGCCGGTTCAGGCTCTCGGCGATCGCCAGGGCCTCGCCGGAGAGGTCTTCGGCGGGGATCCGAAGGAGCGGCTGCCTCTCGGTCTGGGCGAGGCGCTCTCTCAACTCTCGTCAGGGAGCCCGGTTCGGCGGAGGCCGGTGCCGGCGCCCGGAACCGGTCGAAGAGTGTCATCCGCGCACATTCCCTCAAGCGTCGGGCCCGGCGCCCTGCTCGCGCACCCGGTAGCCGACGCCGCGAACGGTCTGGATCAGCTTCTCGCGCTCCCCGCCGTCGATCTTCTTGCGCAGGGCGTTGATGTAGACGTCGATGATGTTCGTCGAGAGGTCGAAGGAGTCCTCCCAGATGCGGGCCTGGATCTCGGAGCGGGAGACGACCTTGCCGCGGCGCCGCAGCAAAAGCTCGAAGAGCGCCCCTTCCCGCTCGGTCAGCCGCACGGTTTCGTCGCCCCGGACCATCTCGCGCGACTCCGGGTCGTAGGAGAGATCGGCGAAGGCGAGGGGCCCGGGCTCGACCACCTCGGTACGGCGCAGCAGCGCTCGGATGCGCGCGAGCAGCTCGCGGAACGAGAAGGGCTTGACGAGGTAATCGTCCGCGCCCGCGTCGAGGCCCTCGATCTTGTTCTCGACGGTGTCGCGCGCGGTCAGCATGAGGACCTTCGAGCGCACGCCTCGGGCGCGCAGCTCGCGGCAGAGCTCGATCCCGTCGCGCGACCCCGGCAACAGGAGGTCGAGGATGACGAGGTCGGGCGGGGAGGCGGCGATCCGGTCGAGCGCCGAGTCGGAGTCGGCCGCAACGTCGACCGAGAAGCCCTTCTCGGTCAGCCCCTTCTTGAGGAACTGGGAGATGCGCTGCTCGTCCTCGACGACGAAGACCCTCACGGCTCGACTCCGCCCCCGCTCTCGTCCGAGCGCGGAGGCCGCGGCGTCTTCAGGAACGAGAGCACGAACACGGAGCCGGCCCCGGCGGCAAAGCCGGCCGCGAACGACGAGGTCGGCTGCGGCGCCGCCACGGCGACGACGGCCCCGACGGCGAGCAGGCCTAAGAGAAGCGGGCGGGACACGGCGATGGGCGGCACGCTCGGAATCATAGGGGCTCGTCGCGGGTATTATGACGATCTTAAGAAAGGGGAGGGAGACAATGAAAAGAGGAGCCTGGGCCGCGGCCGTACTGGGTGCCGCCGCCCTGACCTGGGTGACGGCCTGCGCGAGCTCGAAGCCCGACCCGACGGCCCTGGCCGTGATCGAGTCGCGCAGCGGCTCCAGCGTCACGGGCAAAGCGGTCTTCACGCAGCTCGCCTCGGGCGAGACGAAGGCCGAGGTCTGGATCTCGAACGCCACGCCCGGCATGCACGGCCTCCACATCCACGAAAAGGGAGACTGCTCGGCCCCGGACGCCACGTCGGCGGGAGGTCACTTCAACGCCGCCGGCCACCCGCACGCCGCGCCGACCGACAGCGCTCGCCACAACGGCGACTTCGGCAACATCGAGATCGGCGCCGACGGCAAGGGCCACATGGTGATCACGACCGATATGCTGACCGTCATGCCGGGGCCCAACTGCGTCGTCGGCAGGTCGGTCGTCTTCCACGAGAAGGCCGACGACCTGACGACGCAGCCCACCGGCGCCGCGGGCGCCCGCTACGGTTGCGGAGTGGTGGTCGAGACGCCGACCGGCAAAGCCTCGACGATCAAGGTCCGCTAGTGCGCCGAATCCGTTGACCAGGTCCCCGTTCGACCTGCCGCCCGAGGAGCTGCGGCGGCTCGGCGCGCTCGCCGCCGACGCCGTCGCCTCGCACCGCGAACGGCTTCTCGAGCGCCCGGTCTTCGGAAAGGTCGGAGCAGGCGCCGCGCTCTTCGACGAACCGGTGCCCGAGGAGGGCCGGCCCTTCGAGGAGGTCCTCGCCTTCGTCCGCGAGCACGTGCTCCCCTATCCGATGGGCAACTCCCATCCGCGCTTCTACGGCTTCATCAACGCGACCGCGGACCCGGTTGGCAGCGTGGCCGACTACCTCGCCGCGGCCCTGAACTCCAACTGCTGGGGCGGCGACCACGCCGCGATCCACGTCGAGGCGCGCGTGCTCGCATGGATCGCCTCGCTGCTCGGCTATCCGGACTCTGCCGAGGGCATCCTCGTCTCGGGCGGCTCGATGGCGAACTTCACCGCGCTCGCCGCGGCGCGCCGCGCAATGACTCCCGGCAACGTGCGTGAGGACGGCCTCGCCGGCCCGGACCGGTCCCGCCTGACCGTCTACGCTTCCGACCAGGTCCATTCCTGCGTGGACAAGGCCGTGGACCTTCTCGGGATCGGCACGAACCAGCTGCGCAAGATCCCGACGGACGACCGCTTCCGGATCCGCCCGGACGAGCTCGAACGGGCCGTCGCCTCCGACCGCGCGGCGGGCTTCACGCCGGCGATCGTCGTCGGCAACGCCGGCACGGTGAACACCGGGGCGATCGATCCGCTCGCCGCCCTGGCCGATTTCTGCGAGCGCGAGTCGCTCTGGTTCCACGTGGACGGCGCCTACGGCGCCATGGCCTGCATCGTGCCGGAGCTCAAGCCCCTCTTCTCCGGCATGGAACGGGCCGACTCGATTGCCGCCGATCCGCACAAGTGGCTGTACGTGCCGTACGAGGCGGGAGCCACGCTCGTGCGCCGGCCCGGACGTCTCTCCGCGGCATTTCGAAAGTTCCCGGAGTACCTCGCCTCCGACCCGGAAAGCCCCTTTCCGGGGCCCGCGTGGTTTGCCGAGAGGGGCGTCGAGCTGTCCCGGGGCTTCAAGGCCCTGAAGGTCTGGATGGGCCTGAAGACGCACGGGCGGCGGGCGTATGCCGAACAGATCGCCAACGACGTGCGACTGGCTCGCTTTCTCTCGGCCGAGGTGGATCGGCGGCCAGATTTCGAGCGCCTGGCCGAGCCGGTCCTCTCGATCGCGAACTTCCGCTACCGACCCCCGGGCCGCGCCCTCCCGGGCCCGGAGCTCGACCGCGTCAATCGGAAAATCATCAACCGGCTCGTCGGCGACGGCTCGTTCTTCCTCGCCCCGACGGTGCTGAACGGCAGCACCGCGCTGCGCGTCTCGATCACCAACTTCCGCACGCACGAGGAGGACCTGCTCGCTCTGCTCGACGAGGCCGCGCGGATCGGCCGCGAGCTCGTCGGGCCGGCGGGGACCTAGGCTTTCGCCGCCCCCCACGCCTCCAGGTTGCGCTCGATCTGACGCGTGTGCTTTTCGAGGTGCTCGGCGTAGATCCTGAGCCAGTCCTCGCCCGTGTAGCGCCCGGACTCGGTGTGGGTGCCCGCGGCGGACCACGCGGATTCCGGCAGCCGCCGCAGCAGCGGAACCGTGTTGGCGCGCACGGCCTCGACGGTCTTGAGCGCGACGTCGGCGGGCAGAGAGTGATAGTCGAGGTTCTTCGCCCAGCGCTCCTGGTCGTAGCCGAGGATCGTGGGATTGGGATCGGCCGCGAGGAAGCGAATTCGCAGCGCCGCATTGGCCTCCGAGTCCGCCGTGTGGCAGACGACCTCGTGCGCGGACCACTTGCCCTCCCCCGGGCGCCACTGGCGAGCGTCGCGGGGAACCTTTTCCCAAGCCGCGCGCAGCTTCGCGGGGCCATCCTCGTACCGCCGGATCAGGGTTTCGCGTTCGGACGGGGTCAACGTCATGACGCTCCTCCTCACCACAAGGTTCCGTCGAGGGAGACGACGGTCTCGCTTCCCACCACCTGCGCCGCGTGCCGCGTGCCGGCCGGCAGGTAGAGCCGGTCGCCGGGGCCGAGGTCCCACGCCTTTTCTCCGATGGTGATGCGCAGGACGCCCTCGAGCACGGCGTCGCACTTCGGGCGCGCGTGCTCGTGCTCGGGAAAGACCGTGCCGGGCCGGTAGGTGTAGACCAGGACGTCGTAACCCTCGAGCTCGAGCGCGCGCATCATGCGCTTCTCGGAGAGCGACCCGTCGGAGTTCGACCACCGTTCGAGGCGGGCGGCGTCCATGACGCGGGAGAGTTTATCGAGGCGGAAAAGAAAAAGGGGGGCTTTCGCCCCCCAAGGATTTCCCCGAAATCCGAATCAGTAGCGGTCCCGACGTCCGCCGCCGCCGCCCTGAGTCTTGGGACGCGCCTCGTTGACGGTGAGCGCGCGGCCGCCGTACTCCTGGCCCGACAGCGCCGAGATCGCGTTGCGCGCCTCGTCGTCGTTGCCGAACTCGACGAACCCGAAGCCCTTCGAGCGGCCGGTGTCGCGGTCCGTGATGATCGCGACGGAAGCGACCGCGCCGTACGGCGAGAAGAGCGTGCGGAGATCGTCCTCGGTGGTGTTGTAGGGAAGGTTTCCAACGTAGAGTTTCATCGAAACAGAATCCTAAAATCCGGCGTCACATCTTCCGCATCCGCCGCGCCGCTCGGCGAATCCGACTTCCCGTGTGATTCGTCGGACTTCAGCCAGCGCGGAAGGCGTGCATGGAAGGCGAGCGATTACGAGAAGATGGGCAGTATAGCAGCGGGGTCCGGGGGGAGCAAGGGTACCTTAAGGCAACCTTAAGCCGCCGGAAGGGGCTTCAGGACAGCGCGGAAAGAGCCGCGGCCGCCCACTTCCTGGTCATCTCCTTGCGCCAGAGGACGGAAAAGTCGGTGTTGTCCATGGGCCGCGACGGCCCCGCGGCGGCCTCCGCCGCCTCTGCGATCGCCGCCGCGTCCAGGGGCCGTCCGACGAGTAATCCTTCGGCCCGGAACGCCCGCACCGGAGCCGAGGACACCGCGCCGAGCACCACGCGTGCCTCGGCCACAACCCCGCCGTCGCGCCGCACGGCGGCGCCGACCGAGAGAACCGGAAAGTCGAACGATCCCCTGCGGCGCAGCTTCCGGTACGAAGCGGTCCAGCCGTCCGGCTTCGGCACGCGGATCTCCGTCAGGAGCTCGTCGGGCCGCTTGGTCAGGTAGTGGATCCCGTCGTTGGCGTAGAGCTCCTCGAGGGCGACGTCGCGCTCCCCTTCCGGAGACACGAGGACCGCCCGCGCGCGCAGAGCGATGAGCACCGGCACCGAATCGGCGGACTGGACCGCAAGGCAGCGAGGCGACCCGGGCGCGACCCAGCAGATCGCACCGTCTTTCTTCATGCAGAAGTCGATCGCCTGGCGCCACTCGTAGTTCTGGTCGTAGTAATTGCAGCGCGTGTCCAGAAGCACGTTGCCGCCGAGCGTGCCCATGTTGCGCAGCGGCGGCGTCGAGATCTCGGCGATCGCATGGGTGAGGCCGGGGTACGCGCGGCGCACGCGCCGGTCGTGCTCGATCTCCGACAGAGGCACGACCGCGCCGATCGCCAGGCCGCTCCCGCCCGCGCGCAGCCGGCCGAGGGCCGCGATGCGCGAGAGACCGATGACCGCCTTTGGCGTTTGCTGGCGCCGCTTCATGTTCGGGTAGAGGTCGGTGCCCCCGGCCACGAACGCGGCGTCGGGGCCTTCGCTCGACTTGATGCGGACGGCCTCCCTCACGCTCGTCGGCGCGAAGTAGCGGAATCGCGGCAGGCGCATCATGGGAGCCTCGCTCCCAAATCCGAAGCACGAAATCCGAAATCCGAACCCTTCGTCCGGATCCCGGTTTTCGGATTTCGAATTTCGGATTTCGAATTTCTCACCGGACGCCTCCCGCGGCGGTGACCGGCGCATCCACGGCCTTCCCGTCGCCGCCCTCGGCCGGGGTCCGCACGTGGATCGGCGACGGGTAGGGCACCTCGGGAAACCGCACGGGGCCGAATCGCCCGGGCTTGCCCTGCGCCTTCGCCTTGAGCGCTCCGAGGATCTTCTCGGGCGTCACCGGCACCTCGTCCACGCGTACGCCGACGGCGTCGTAGACGGCGTTGGCGAGGGCCGGAGGGATCGGCAGCAGCGGCCCCTGCCCCACTTCCTTGGCGCCAAAGGGGCCGTTCGCGTCGGGGTCCTCGACGAGAAACGTCGCGACCTCGGGCATCTCCTTGGTCGTCGGGCTCTTGTACTCGAGCATCGAGGGGAACTTGTGAACGACGTTGCGGTTGGCGTCCGTGCGGTAGGCCATCTCCTCCATCGTCGCCTCGCCGAGCCCCATGTAGACCGAGCCCTCGACCTGCCCCATCACCAGCGCGGCGTTGATGCACTTGCCGACGTCGTGGGCGATCCAGATCTTCGGGACCGTGTAGAGGCCGGTCTCCGGGTCGACCTCGACCTCGACGACCGCGGCCGAGTAGGAGTACGCCGGCGAGGGGCCCACGCCGGCGCCGCGGTAGCGCCCGGAGGAAGGCGGCGGCTTGTAGAACCCGACCGTACCGAGCGTGCCGAACTCCGACTCCGCCGCGACGGCGGCCTCGGGGAAACTCATGGCCTTCTCGGGGTTCTCGACGTCGAAGACGCGGCCGTCAGCGAGCCCCACGCGCTCGGCGGGGATTTCGAGTTTCGCCCCCGCGGCCGCGACGAGCATCTCCCGCGCACGCTCGGCCGCCTGGATCGCGGCGTTGCCGGTCATGAGGGTCACGCGGGACGAGTAGGAGCCGAGGTCCACGGGCGTCAGGTCGGTGTCGCCCGTCACGATCCGGATGTCCAGGGGGTCGATCCCGAGGACCTCCGCGACGATGGCCGCGAGGATGGTGTCCGACCCCTGCCCGATTTCGGTCGAGCCGCAGAAGACGGTGACCCCGCCGCCACGGTCGATCTTCAACTGCACGCCCGACTGGGGCATCGTGTTCCAGTAGATCGGCAGGCCCGCTCCGCAGAGGTAGGAGGAGCAGGCGATCCCGAGGCCCCGGCCCAGGGGCAGCTTGCCCCGGCGCTTCTTCCAGCCCGAGGCCGCGACGACCTTGTCGATGCAGGCGCCGAGGCCCATGGAGCCCACGCGCAGGAAATTGGCGGTCAACGAGTTCGGCGGCTGAAGGTGGTTGCGCCGCACCGCCGCCGGGTCGAGCCCGAGGTCGCAGGCGATCCGGTCGAGCTCGACCTCGAGCGCGAAGCGCGGCTGCGGCGTGCCGTGGCCCCGTTTGGGGCCGCAGGGCGGCTTGTTTGTGAACACGCGCGCCCCGTCGAAGCGGTACGCCGGAACCTGGTAGGTCACCGTCTGCAACGCGCCCGTGTAGTACGTCGAGGCCACGCCGTAGGAGCCGTAGCCGCCGCCATCGAGGACCGTCTGGAAGTGGAGCGCCGTGAGGGAGCCGTCTTTCTTAACTCCTGTCCTGACCCGCATCAGCGTCGGATGTCGACCGCGGTGGCAGTAGAAGACCTCCTCGCGGGTCAGGCAGATCTTCACGGGTCGCCGGGTCGCGCGGGAAAGATGCGCGACGACGATCTCGTGGTTGAACACGTCGGACTTGCCTCCGAATCCGCCGCCGTTGGGTGTCGCGATGACCCGGATCTTCGCGGGCGGCATTTCGAGCACCTTCGCCAGGGCCCGGTGAACGTAGTGGGGCGTCTGTGTCGAGGACCAGAGCGTCAGCTTGCCGTCGGGGCCGAAGTCGGCGACCGCGGCGTGCTGTTCGAGGGGCAGGTGCGTGTTGCCTTCGTAGAAGTAGAGGTTTTCGTAGACGCGGTCGGCGCGCGCGAAGCCGCCCTCCGTGTCGCCGAACTGCATCGAGACGAGCTTGTGGATGTTGCCGGAATCGCCGTAACCTTGGATGGGCTCGGCGGCGGGTGCGAGACCTTCGTCGATCGTGCCGATCGGCGGCAGCGGCTCGTAACGGATCTCGATCAAGTCCAGGGCGGCGAAGGCCGCATCCTCGTCGAGCGCGGCGACCGCGGCGACCGGATCGCCGACGAAGCGCACGCGGCCGACGCACAGGGCGTGCTCGTCCTGGGACACGGGCAGGATGCCGAAGGGGATCGGGAGCTCCTTGCCCGTGGCCACGGCTACGACCCCCGGCGCCGCGAGGGCCTTCGAGACGTCGATCGAGAGGATGCGGGCGTGCGCGATCTTCGAGCGCAGCAGCTTGCAGTGGAGCATCCGCGGCAACATCACGTCGTCGGCGAATTTCGTCTGCCCGGTGACCTTGGCGGCCGCGTCCACCTTGGCGAACGGCCTCCCCACGATGCGGGTCTTCGGTCGGGAGGTCGTCATTTCGCTTCGGGCCGAGCGACTTCCGTGGAGGGATGCACCGGCAAGAGGCCGCTCTCGTCGAAATCGAAACGGGGTGCGCTCATCGCCTCAGCTCTTGACCACCGGTAGAAGGCCGCTCTCGTCGAAATCGAAGCCGTAGAGGGATTCCTTGCGCGGCTCGGCGGCCTCGCCGCGCATCCAGGCGGCGGCCAGCTCGACGGCCTCGAAGATCTTGACGTAGCCCGTGCACCGGCAGAGGTTGCCGGCCAGAGCCTCGCGGATCTGCGGGAGCGTCGGCTTCGGGTTTTCTTCGATGAGCGCCTTCGCCGTGAGAAGGAATCCCGGCGTGCAGTATCCGCACTGCGCGGCACCGAGGTCGGCGAAGGCCTTCTGCAGCGGGTGTAGTCCACCCGGTCCGGCCATGCCCTCGACCGTTTCGACTCGGCGCCCCTCGCACTCGAGCCCGAGCACGAGGCACGAGAGCACGGGCTTGCCGTCCACGAGGACGGCACACGTGCCGCACTCGCCGAGCTCGCAGCCGTGCTTGGTCCCGGTCAGTCCGAGGTCTTCGCGGAGAACTTCGAGGAGGGTCTTGTGGGGCTCGAAGGACGCCTCGACGGGCTCGCCGTTGACGAGCAGGCGAACGTGAGCCCGCGAGAGCTCCGGCGCTCGACTCTTGGTTGGACGAACCACGATAAAGACACTCTAATCCCTTTGTTTTGAGAAGGAAAGCGTACTCATTATGACTGACTGGTCAGTCTAATACGGAACCCGGATCGGGCCAGGCGGCTAACCTCAGCAGGTCGAGAGGGTTGACGCGGGCGCGGTTCAACCGGGCGCCCCAGTGCAGGTGCGGCCCCGTCGCCCTCCCGGTCGCGCCCACGGCGCCGATCATCTGACCCGGCACCAGAGTCTCGCCCGCCTTTACGTCGATCCGCGACAGATGAAAGTAGAGGGTGAAGAGCCCCGTCCCATGGTCGAGGATGACCGTGCCTCCGGAAAAGTAGAGGGCCTCGGCCAGCGCGACGACGGCCGCCGCCGGCGACCTCACCGGTACACCGGCCGCGGCGGCGATGTCCACCCCGTCGTGCGGCGAGCGGGGCTGCCCGTTGAAGACGCGCCGCGAGCCGAAGTTGTCGTGGATCGCGGCTTCGATCGGCGGCCGGAAAGCGGTCGTCCAGGCGCGCGACGCCCGGCCCGTCTCCCAGACGCGCGCAACCTTCTCCCGGTCCTCGCGGATGCGATCGAGCTCGCTCTCGGGCGGCTCGACATAAGCCGGCGCGACCCTCAGCTTCTGTACGGGGAAACGACCCGACACGACCTTCAGCTTTCGGGCGGCGGCGTGCCGGTCGCCGCAGAGCCCCTCGGCCTCGATCGCGACCTCTCGGACGCCGACCGGACTCTCGAAGTCGACTCCCACGAGCCCTCGAAAGGTCCTTCCGCCCGGCGCTGCCTCCATCGCCGCCTCGTGTCCGCCCGAAGTGACCGTGGCTCGCGCGAGCGCGAGATCGCTCTCGAGCGTCACCGCGCAGATGCCGCCCTGCTTGGCGACGCGGGGCGACACCCGGATCGTGAGTACGGGCGCCCTGCAGTCGCCGGCGGCGACGCCGACAGCGAGGGCGAACGCCTGCCCCAGCATCAGCAGCACTCGGCCAAGATACCGCCGCGCCTGCGGCCCGTCGAGCACCTACGAGCGGGACGGGCTCTTGAACACTCGGCCGCCCTTCATCACGAAGGACACCTTTTCGGTCAGGTGGATGTCCTTCAACGGATCGCCCGGCACGGCGACGATGTCGGCCTGCTTGCCCTTTTCGAGCGTTCCGATCTCTCCCGCGAGCCCGAGCAGCTCGGCCGCATTCGGGCCGGCCGTCCGCAGCGCCTGCGCCGGAGGCAGGCCGAGATCCACCATGAAGCCGAACTCCCTGGCGTTCAGGCCGTGCGGCGAAACCGCCGAGTCGGTGCCGAAGGCGATCTTGACGCCGCTCTTGACGGCGCGGCGGAACATCTCGTCGTGCGCCGCAAACGCCGCCTTCGCCTTGGCGGCGATCGCGGGCGGAAACCGCTCGAGCTTGCCGCCCGTCCACTGGCCGGCCATGCACGTCGGCACGAGGAAGGTGCCCTTTGCCTTCATCAGAGCGAGGGTCTCGTCCGACAGGAAGGAACCGTGCTCGATCGAGTCGATCCCGGCGCGGACCGCGGCCCGTGCGGCCAGGTCGCCGTGGGCGTGCGCGGCGGTCTTCCTTTTCAGGCGATGGGCCTCGTCGATGATCGCGGTGAGCTCCTCGTCGGTCAGCTGGGGGGCCGCCACGTCGTCGCCGAGCGAGAGGACGCCGCCCGACGCGCACATCTTGATGACGTCCGCGCCGTATTTGACGTCCAGCCGCACGGCCTGGCGGCCCTCGTTCGCGCCGTGCAGGATTCCCCGCTCGAGTCCCGGCTCCGGCCCGAACGTCTCGGGGGGAAAGCCGGTGTTGTCGCAGTGACCTCCGGTCGCGCCGAGGGCGTACCGCGCCACGAGCATGCGGGGGCCCGGCGTCAGGCCGTCGTTGATCGCGTTGCGAAGGCCGACATCGAGGTCCTTCTCCGAGCCGACGTCGCGCACGGTCGTGAATCCGGCCTCCAGCGTCTTGCGCGCGTTTTGGGCGCCGTAGAAGACCTGCTCGGTCGCCGGCCGGCGCAGGCCGTTGAAGAAGTCCTGCACGTAGTTGTCGCCCGCCTCTCCGGTCAGGTGCGTGTGGGAGTCGATGAAGCCCGGCAGGAGCGTCGCGTCGCCGAGGTCGATCACGGTCGCCCCCGGAGGGATCGCCAGGTCCGCGCCGGCGGCGAGGATCGTTCCAGCCTGGACGAGAACGACCGCGTTAGAGACCGTCGCATCGGAGCGCCCGTCGAACATCCGTGCCGCGCGCAGCGCGGTGATCGGGGCCGGAGTCGGCGCCGGCGCAGGCGACGGCGTCTGAGCGGCGAGGGCCGCTGCGAGGCACGGGGCGGCGGCGAGCAGCATCAGCTTCTTCATCCGTTCTCCTTCACCGAGGCGGTCGGTCCGCGAGCGGTGTAAATGAGGGCGCCGACCGCCAGCGCGATCGCGCCCCCGATGAAATTCTTCGCCTCGGCGGCCGACAGGAACAACAGGCAGATGACGAGAGCGGCCATCGGGATCACGGGGCCGCCCGGCAGGCGGATCGTGCGCGGGGTCGTCGGCATCTTGCTCCGCAGCACCGGCACCGCGACGCAGGTCCCGATGTAAGTCGCCAGGCGGGCGACCGTCGACAGCACCGCGAGCTCCTCGGCCACGCCCAGGGCGCCCGGCCGGACCGCATGCAGGACCGCATCCGCCGCGATGAGGCCGAGCGCGACGCCGCTCTGCGTCAGGATCGCGACGTGCGGCGTGCGGTAGCGCGGGTGGATCCTGGCGAGAGCTCGCGGAAGGCGCCCGTTCTCGGCGAGCGCGTAGAGGTAGCGCGGCCCGGCGAGGATCGTGTTGTTGTTAGTTCCGAGGACCGAAAGCGCCGCGCCGAGGGTCAGGAGGAAGCCTCCCACCGGACCGAGCAGCAGGCGCCCCGCGTCGGCGAGCGGCGTCTGGGACTGTCCGAGGTTCGGGATCGTGCCGATCGCCACCAGCTGCACGAGCGTGTAGATGGCGGTCACCAGGGCAATCTGGGTGACGAGAGCGAAGGGCACGTCCCGCCGCGGGTTCTTGAACTCTCCCGCCGGCGCGGACGTGTTCTCGAAGCCCGCGTAGGCGTAGAGGACGAGGAGCGCCGCCCTGGTGAAGTTGCCGCTGTCGGGCGTCGGCACCGGAAACACGCGGTTCCACGAGACCGCGAAGATCCCGACCGCGACGAGCAGGACGAGAGGAAGGGTCTTGCCGAAGGACAGGATGACCGCCGTGCGGGCCCCGGACTTGATCCCCGCCACGTTGATCCAGGTCAGGCCGGCCAGCGGCAGCACGATCGTCAGCGCCTGGCCCAGGCCGTGGTTGGCGCCGTCCCAGAGATATCCCACGGCGCGCGCGAAAAAGACGGAGAGGCTCGCGACCGATGCGATGCGCGCGATCCAGGTCATCCAGCCGACCTCGAATCCGACGAACTCCCCGAACGCGGCGCGCGTGTAGACGATCGCTCCGCCCGGTGTGTCGAACAGGCTGGCCGCCTCCGCAAAACAGAGGACGAGCAGGAGGACGGCCAGTCCGGCGGCGAGGATCGCCCAGATGCTCGCCGGGCCGAGCAGCATCGCCGCGGCGACCGGCAGGATCAGGTAGACGCCGCTGCCGATGACGTCGTTGACCGAGAGCGCGACGATCTCCCAGCGCGAGACCGCGCGGAGGAAGCCGGGGGATTGTTGGGCCGGGGTCGACAGAATGGTCGGATTCTATTTCGGATTCCAGATGTCGGATTTCGGATTTCTTTCGTGCGCATTGCCGAGTCCGAAATCCGCGATCCGAATTCCGCAATCTCCCATAGAATCCCCCTCCCTATGCTGCGCGCCGGAATCGTCGGGCTGCCGAACGTCGGGAAATCCACGCTGTTCAACGCCCTGACGCGCACGCGCAAGGCCGAGGCCGCGAACTACCCGTTCTGCACGATCGAGCCCAACGTCGGCGTCGTCACGGTGCCCGACGCGCGCCTCGAGCCCCTGGCGAAGATCTCGAAGTCGGAGAGGATCATCCCCGCCACCATCGAGTTCGTGGACATCGCCGGCCTCGTCAGGGGCGCGTCGAAGGGAGAGGGGCTCGGCAACAAGTTCCTCCAGCACATCCGCGAGGTGGACGCGATCGTCGAAGTCGTCCGCTGCTTCGAGGACAGGGACGTCGTGCACGTCGCGGGCTCCCTCGATCCCCTGGCCGACATCGAGACGATCCAGACCGAGCTCGTTCTCGCCGACCTGGAGACGGTGGCACGCGCGCGGGAGAAGTTCGAGAAGAACGCCCGCGGCGGCGACAAGGACGCAAAGGAGGCGCTCGCGGTCTGCGAAAAGCTCGTCGCGCACCTCGACCAGGGCCGGCGCGCCCTCACCGCTCCCCTGTCGGCGGAGGAGAAGGAGGTCGCAAAACGCCTCTTCCTCCTGACGCTGAAACCCATTCTCTTCGTCTGCAACGTCGCGGAGGGCGACCTCGCGACGGCGGAGGCCTCGTCGCCGCAGGTGGCGGCGGTCCGGGAATTTGCGAAGGCGCACCTCGGCACCGAGGCGGTCGTCGTCTCGGCGGCGATCGAGGCCGAGCTCGCCGAGCTGCCGGACGCGGAGGCCCGCGAATACCTCGCGCATCTCGGCGTCGCGGACTCGGGCGTCTCGTCGCTCATCCGGGCGGCCTACCACCTGCTGGGACTGCGCACCTTCCTGACCGCGGGCGAGAAGGAAGCCCGCGCCTGGACGATCCACGCGGGCGACGCCGCGCCGGAGGCGGCCGGCGTCATCCACTCGGACTTCGAGAAGGGCTTCATCAAGGCCGAGACCGTGTCCTACGACGACCTGGTCGCCGCGGGGTCGATGGCCGCTGCCAAGGAGAAGGGCCTCGTCCGGCAGGAAGGCAAGGAGTACGTCGTCCGCGACGGAGACGTCATGCTCTTCAAGTTCAACGTCTAGAGGCCAACCTGACCGCGTTTCGCAACGCAATCGTCCGCCCTCCCGCCGCGAACTTCGCCGAGGGGCTGACGACCGTGGACCTCGGCGCTCCCGACGTGCCGCGGGCTCTGGACCAGCACGCCCGCTACTGCGAGGCGCTCGAGCGCTGCGGGCTCGATCTCGTACGGCTCGGCGCCGATTCGCGCTTCCCGGACTCGACCTTCGTCGAGGACACGGCCATCCTCACGGCGCACGGCGCGATCCTGACGCGGCCGGGCGCGCCGAGCCGCGCGGGCGAGGTCACGGACATCGAGCGCTGCCTCGCCCCTCACTTTCCCGAACTCTTCCGCATCGCGGCGCCCGGGACGGTGGATGGCGGCGACATCTGCGAGGCCGGCGACCATTTCTTCATCGGCCTCTCGGAACGCACGAACCCCGAAGGAGCCCGGCAGCTCGCCGGACACCTCGAGCGCCTGGGGTTTACCTCGGCAGTCGTGGACATCCGACGCGTCGCCGGGGTCCTGCACCTGAAGAGCGGCATTGCCGCCCTCTCCGAGCGGCGCCTCGTCGTCATCGACGCGCTTGCCGGGCATCCGGCCATTCACGGCTACGAGCTCGTCCGCGTCGACCCATCCGAGAACTACGCCGCCAACTGCGTGCGCGTCAACGACGCTCTGCTCGTGGCGGCGGGCCACCCCCGATTCGAAGCGGCCGCGAGCACCCTCGGCCTCGAGACGATCGCCCTCGACATGTCGGAGTTCGCGAAGATGGACGGCGGCTTGAGCTGCCTGTCGTTGCGCTTCTAGCCGGTCCCGGTCGTTTCGCCGAGCTCGCGATCGTGCGTCGCCTCGCTGTCGAAGGGCACGCCACCCCGCTCCTCGCGAACCTGCCGTGCGAACAGGGAGAGGCGCCGGTCGAAGACGAACCGCCAGAGCAGCCGCGCCCATGACCCATGGCTGCCGAGCGTCTCGTAGGCCTCGGGGGCGGTGCGCCTCAGGTCGGGCAACCGATTCCACGGCACCGACGGGAAATCGTGATGTTCGTTGTGGTACCCGACGTTGAAAGCGAGCCGGTTCAAGAAGCCGTAGTAGCTGTTGGTCTCCTGCTCCGGAAAGATCATGTAGTGCTCCTGCACCCAGCGTGCTCCGAGCGGATGCAGGCCCACGCTGAAGAAGAACGAGAGAAGCAGATAGAGGAGGGCTCGGGGCCCGAGCGCAAACCAGATGGCGGCGTCGAAGGCCGCCTGTGCCAGCACATTCAGGAGAAACCACCGGTCGAGCGGCCGGATCTCGCGCAGGCGCGGTGGCCGAAGGCTCTGCACCAGGGGAAAGAGCGCGAGCCAGAGCGTCTTGCGCCAGGGCGACGTGCCGACGAGCCTCGCTTCCCAGACGTTGGGGATGTCCGCGTCGAGCTCGTAGACGCCCTGGAACGCATGGTGCTTCAGGTGATACCGCTTGAAGAGCGCGGAACCGGGAAGGACGTGAGGAAAGTTGGCGAGGATCCCGGCAAGCGTGTTGGCGGCCGGCGTCCTGAAGATCAGGTTGTGCGTGCACTCGTGGATGAGCGCCCAGAGCGCGTGGTTAGCGAAGGCCCCGATGAAAGCCGCCGCCGGCACGATGAGCCACCAGGGGCTCCCGCGCAGGAGCCCGGCGAGGCCGACCTGAAACGCCACGAGCGCGACGATCGCCCAAAAGGTGGTAGGCGTCTTACCGATGTACCGGCGGACCTCGGGATGGTCTCTCAGGATCTGCCGGGTGCGGCTGCGGTGCGGCTCGGGCAGTTCCGAAACGGAAAAGCCGAGTCCCTGTTCGGGGACCGCTGCCGGGGAGCGCATACGGCAACTCTTTCACAGATCGCCCGGGGGGCGTCCGAGGCCTAGAAACCGTAGACGACGGAGAGGCGGGCCGAGCGGGGCTGCGTCGGGTGAAAGTGGATGTCGTCCACGCCTGCGACGGGCTCGCCCGGCAGGCGCGACGGGTAGAAGTAGTCGATGTCGGACACCTGCGCGTCGAGGATGTTGAAGACCTCGACCTGCGCGCGCAGGCCGCGGACGGATCTCGTAACCCACGAGCGCGGAGAGCGTCGTCGAGGCCTTCGAGCGGACGCTGTCGTCTTCGATCGAGCGGCCGCGGGCCGAAGTAACGGACGCGGAGGCTGCCGAAGAAGCTCGGCGAGGCTGTCGACGGAGACCCCGCCGACGACGACGTTCTGGACGGCGCCCGGGATGAGGTTGCCGGCCGGGTCGTCGTCGCGAAAGCGCGCCTTCGAGACGGAGAGGTCGAGATCGAGGGTCATCCACGGCAGGACCCGGTAGTAGTTGGACCACTCGACACCGTACCGGCGGCTCGGGCGCGAGGCCTCGGTCGTTCCCGCGTCGCCCACGAAGACGAGCTCGGAGGCGATGTCGAGGCCCCAGAGGGCGACTGTCGTTTGCCACTTCGGGAGCGGGAACGCTCCGGACGCCGACCTCGGCGGACTCCGCGCGAGCGAGCGGCGTGACGCGGCGAAGCCGGCTCGCCCGTACCAGGGTCGATTCGTGATCGTCGCTCCCCGTGCGTCGTTCGAGTGGAAGCCGTAACCGAGGTTGGCGTAGACCTCGGTCTGGTCGAACGGCCCGAAGATCATCGAAAGCTTCGGGCTGAAGATGCCTCTGCGTCAGCGTGCCGCCGTTTTCCGGATCGCTCTCACCCGTCACGTCGAAGTGGTAGACGTCGCCGCGAAGTCCCAGGATCGTGCGGATCTTGTCGCTCCACCGCGTGCTGTTCTGGAAGAACACGGCGGCACTCCCCTGCTGGACCTTGTCCTCGCGCGACGGTCTCGAGGCGCTGCCGCTTCTCGGTGTGGTACAGGCCGATGTGGTGGATGTCGTCGAAGCGACCCTGGAAACCGATCTCGTTCTCAACGTCGAATCCGCCCCACCGTCGCCATCCACTGGTGCGTGGCCTTCACGCCGTAGACGTTGCGGTCGTCGGCCTGCTCGAACTGGTCGCCGTGCACCGGATCGTCGAGGAAGTAGGTGAAGTTCGAGAACAGATTGAGCTTGTAGGCGATGCCGTAGGCGACGGCGCGGGTGACGGACTCGACGCCCGAGCGCTGGTACTCGGCCGAGAGGCTGTATCGGTGTGTCTCACCGCCGTCGGTAGCGGTCGATGGTTCCGAACCGGCCGAGGCTGCCCGTCGTCCACGGCGCGCAGCGGAATCTGATCGGTCGAGTTCCAGTTCGCCGAGTACCCCATGCCCGTGAACGAGAAGCCGTTCTGCGTGTCGCCGACGCTGTATCGCAGCACCCCGTTGTACTTTCGGTAGTTGTCGGGGTTGACCCACGGCCCGTTGTTGTAGGTGCCCTCGACCGCGTAGAGGAGATTTCCCTCTCCCGACTTTCGGTGATCCCATGAAGAGGCCGCGCAGATACTGATCCGAGCCACCCTGCGACGAGCGCCTCGGGTTTGTCGAGGACGTTGACGTAGTTGATGTTCGCCGAGCCGGCCGTCGTGAAGTCGCCGTCCTCGACGAAGTACGGGCCCTTCTTGTACTGGACGCCGGAGACGAGCTCTGGAATGACGAAAGTTCAGGTCCGTGTACCCGTGGCCGTGAGCGTGGGTGGCATGTTGACCTGCATCCCGGCCACCGTCGTCGCGAAGTCGGTGCCGTGGTCGAGGTTGAACCCGCGCAGGTAGTACTGGTTGGCCTTGCCCTCGCCCGAGTGCTGGCTGATGACGAGGCCCGGGATCGTCTCGAGCACGTCGCCCGGCCGTCCGACGGGGAGCAGCGCGACCTGCTCGGCCGTGACGACGCCCTGCGTCGAGGCTCCCGCGATGCCCACGAGGCTCTCGTCCGGGTCCTTCACGTCGGCGAGGTTTGCAAACGAACGCTTGCCCGTCACCACGATGTCCGCCGACACCGACAAACGCAACGTCGCGTCGGCCGTCGGGGCGGTGCCAGCTCCGACCACGATTCCCTTGCGGACGACGCCCACGAAATTCAGGAGCTTGAAGGAGACCTGGTAGGAGCCGGCCGGGAGATCGGCCAAGGTGTAGCCTCCGCCCGCGTCGGTGATCGCTACGCGCATGGACGAGAGCGCGGGTCCCTCGACCTCGACGGTGACGCCCGGCAAGGGCCCGCCGGATTCGTCGCTCACCCGGCCCGACAGGACTCCCGCGGCGGCATCGGCGAACAGACTTCCGGCCGATACGGCGAAAAGCACGAGTGCGATTCCCGCAACGCCTCGCCCGGGCCAGAACATCCTCATGGAGCCTGCCTACGAAGATCCCTCAGGGCCTCGCGGCGTACGACTCGAAGAGCTCGACCTCGGTGCGGCTTCCGATCGCGAACGGCATGCGCTCGTGCAGCGACTCGGGCACGACGTCGAGCACGCGGGCGCTGCCCGTCGAGGCCCGCCCGCCCGCCTGCTCCACGACGTAGGCGAGCGGATGGCACTCGTAGAGCACGCGGAGCTTTCCGCTGCTCCGGCCGCCCGGCGTCGCGTCGGCGGGATAGAGATAGATCCCTCCCTCGAGCAGGATGCGGTGCACGTCGGCCACCATCGAGGCCGAGTAGCGGGTCGCGTACGGCCGCCCGGTCGCCTTGTCCGGCTGCTTCAGGTACTCGACGAACGCCCTGACCCCCGGGGCCCAGGAGTGCGCGCGCCCCTCGTTCACGGCGTAGCCCCTGCCGCGCTCGGGCATCCGGAGGCGGCGCCGGGTCAGCAGGAACTCGCCGATCGCCGGATCGAGCGTGAAGAGGTGGACGCCGTCACCGTCCGTGTAGACGAGGAGGACCGCCGGCCCGAAGAGAACGTACCCGGCGGCGACCTGCTCGTGGCCGGCGCGCAGGAGGTCACCGACCGTGCCGTCGCGGCGCTGCCGGATCGAGAAGATCGTGCCGAGCGTCCCGTTGACGTCGATGTTCGAGGACCCGTCCATCGGGTCGAAGAGCACTGCGTAGCGGCCCTGCGCGAGGCTGCCGCCGTAGACGTGGGGCTCCTCCATCTCCTCGGACGCCGCCAGCGTCACGAGCCCCCCGTAATCGAAGGTCTCGAGCAGGATCTCGTTGGCGAGGACGTCCATCTTCTTCTGCTCTTCCCCCTGAACGTTCGCCGAGCCGGCCGAGCCGTGGGATTCCGTCAGCCCGGCGCGCGCGAGGGCGCTGGCGATGCGCTTGGCGGCGACCCCGAGGCGCATGAGCAGGGCCGACAGCTCGCCCGTCGAGCCGGGAAAGGACCGCTGCTCTTCGAGGATGAAGCGGTCGAGGGTGATCGGCGCGGCGCGCATCGCGGCGGAAGGCCGGTTACTTTTTCTGCCGCGTCATCTTCCAGCGGCCCGTCGTGATCGTGCCGCTGCCGGAGGGCGTCGTCATG
Organism: uncultured Acidobacteriota bacterium; assembly: GCA_963724465.1. Lineage (GTDB taxonomy): Bacteria > Acidobacteriota > Thermoanaerobaculia > UBA5066 > Gp7-AA6 > DAHUXD01. The sequence goes on from CAVRUT010000004.1 coordinate 243,304, forward strand.
AAGGTTCCCTCGACGGTGTCGCCCGAAAGGCGGCCGATGAACGTCGTTTGCACTTCGCATTCGCACGAAGGGTCGCGATACGGGTCCATCGTCCCGCGCAGCACGCCTTCCGTGGCGCTGACGAAGCTGATGTTGAGGACCTGGGGCATGGTGCGGAGCGTTTCGTTCATCCCCGGCAGCTTCGGCTCGGGCTCGCCCGGCTTTCCCGACTTCGGGACCATCAGCACGTCGCCGTGGGCGACCTTGTCGCCCTTCTTCAGCTCAAAGACGATCGATCCGGTTCGCCCTGTCGCCTCGCTCGAGTATTCGCCCACCCACCGGCCGGCCAGGGCCGACACGTCGGAGCCCTGGACCGGAACGGGAGGGGCCGGGTTTTTGGACGTGGACGAACAGGCGGACGCGAGCGCCGCCGCGGCGAAGATAGCGGCGAGCCGGTTGGGACGAATCATGGATCCACCTCCCATTGCCGGGCATCTTACCGCCCGCCCGGTGCGATTCACGGGGTCTTGACCCACTCGAACCAGGCGGGCTTCGGGTCGCCTGAGGCCGTCTCGAGGCCGCGGTTGGCGAGAAACGCGGCGCGGCGCTTCTCCCGGACGGAGACCGGCGGCGGCACCGCGGCCTCGGGCGGCGTGTCGCGCAGCGCCACGTAGCGCGCGAAGAGCAGCCGGCGGCCGTCCGCACGGGCGAGGAAACGGCGAAATCGCACGATGAACTCGGCCTGCTTGGACGGGCTCGAACCGTTCTCGGCCGACGAGGAGTAGCTCACCACCGGAAACCCGATCGGGCGGCCCGCCGCCGCCTTCAGGAGCTCGGCCCAGTCCTTCTCGAGCGAACCGGGGTCGCGGTGCTGGAAGGGCTTGTCCTTCACGAACGGACAATAGATATAGAGGAGGAGGGGGCTTCGCTGGTGCAGGAGCGCGGCCACCTCGGGCGCCGGGCTCTCCGTGGGCGCGAGCGTTGTGACCCCGACGAGCAGGTGAGGCGCCTTCTTCTTCAGAAACTGCACCGCACCGTCGAAGAGGCGGCGATAGGCCTTGAGCTCCTCGGGCCTGTCCGCGAAATAGGCGTCGGCGGCCTCGCCGAGCGACAGCGTCTGGAAGTCGGCCAGCGCGGGCTCGAGCGCGTCGAGCAGCCTGCCGAGCCGCAGGGACAGCTTCGGATCGTCGAACGCCACGCCGGCGAGGTCGGCCGGAACGTCCCGCGCCGACTCGGTCACGAGCGGCAGGTCGAGCTGGAGCGTGGCGCCCGACTGGCGCAGGAGCCGCGCGGTGCGCGTGACGTCTTCCACCCGATAACGCCCGGGCGAGGGCTCGGCCGCAGACCACGAGAGGGCGAGCTCGAAGAAGGAGGCGCCCGTCCGCCGCACCGCGTCCATGGCCTCCTGTCGCCCCGCCGACGACGCCGAGGTCTCGAGGTTCAGGGCGACTCCGACGGCGGCCGCCGGAGGAGCCGGGGACGGACGGACCGGTCCGATCAGGGCCAGGAACGCGACGACGAGGGTTCGCACGCGGCAATTATGACAAGGCCGGGCTCGAGCCTTCGCCTACGCCGGCGAGCCGACGAGGACCGCCGGCCCGGTCGGCGCGGCGACGCCGCCCCGCGGCTCGACGGTGACGGCGAAGTTCTGCGCGTCGGGCTCGGGAAAGTCGGTGGACTCGAAGACGGCCCGGCCCGCGGCGTCGGCGTCGAACACGCCCGCGTTGACCGGCCTGCCCTTCAGGAACACCCACAACTCGTACTGGCGGTCGGGAGGCAGAGCGGCGAGGCTGGCTGCGACGAGCACGCCGCGGCGCGCCTTCGGGCTCCAGCAGACGAGCCCCCGTGCGCCCGGCTGCGGGTCCTTGCCGCCGAGCAGCATCATCTGCACGTCGTCGCTTTCGAGGATGCGGGCGCGCAGCGCGCGCTCGGCCACCCGCGTCTCGGCCCCCTGCAGCCGCCCCGCGAGATCGGCGGATCGGCTCCGGAGCTCCTCGCGCTCCCGGCGCACTCGCGCGTCGTCGAGGCCCACGGCGACCAGAAGGAGAGCCGCCGCGGCGGCGAAAACGCGCCACGCACCGGAAACCGCCAACGTCGGAGCGCGCGAGGGGCCGAGCGAGCGGAGCACGCGCTCGCGCAGCTCCGGCGGCAGCGCAACGGGCCGGACACCGGCCGCCAGGGCGGTCCCGGCCGAGCGCAGGTCGGACAGGAGCTCGTCGCAGAGCGCGCATCCCTCGGCAAGGTGCCGCTCGAGCTCCGACGCGTCGGCGCCGAGGGGCATGCCGAGGGCCTCCGCCGCCACGAGCTCTTCGTGGCGCTGGCTATGGGGCATCGCTTCCACTCCTCATGTACGGGCGCAACCGCTCCCGGAGTTTCATCAAACCCAGGCGCGCCCGCGTCTTCACGGTGCCGAGCGGCGTTCCGGTCCGCCCGGCGATCTCCTGCTGAGTGAGGCCCTCGAAGTACGCGAGCTCGAGAACCTCTCTCTGGTCGGCCGGCAGCTCCCGGACGGCGCCGCGGCAGATCGCCTCCCACTGCCGGTCCGACGACGCGCCCTCGACGTCGTCCGGCCCCGGCGGGTCGCCCGCCTGCTCGAGGCTCCGCGCCGGCGGGCGCGAGAAGGACTTGCGCGCACGCAGGCGGTCGATCGCGCGGCTGCGCGTCGCGACCAGGAGCCAGGTCAGAACCGTTCCGCGGGACGCGTCGAAGGCGGAGGCCGAGCGCCACGCGAAGAGGAAGGCCTCCTGCAGCGCTTCCTCGGCCTCGCCCCCTTCTCCGAGGATGCGCCGTGCGAGCCCGAGCATGCGCGCGGCGTGCCGGTCGTAGAGCTCGGCCATCGCATCGGCGTCGCGGGCCGCCACCCGGGCCATCAGCGCGGCGTCGGACGCGTCGGGCCCCTGGCTCATCGTGCGGGAAACGATATCGCAGGACTCGCGCTCGATTTTCGGCGCTACGATGCGCTCCATGGAGGCACCCATGCAGCGACGCGATCTCTTCCGCTCAGCCGCCTCGACGGGCCTCGCCCTGGGGCTCGCCGCCGCCGGACGCCCTCTCCTCGCCCTGCCGGGCTCGGGAAAGGCCGCCGGCGACGACATCCAGCTCATGAACACGGCTCTCGCGCTCGAGCACCAGGCGATCTGGGCCTACGGCCTCGCGGGCAGGAGCGGCCTGCTGTCGGGGAAGGCGAAGGAAGTGGGCCTCGCCTTCCAGGGAAGTCACGAGATCCACCGCGACCTCCTCGCCGACGCGGTTCGCCGAAAAGGGGGCAGCGCGGTCGAGCCGCAGATGAGCTACGTCTTCGGCGTCCCGCTCGCAAACGAAAAGGACGTGCTGGAGCTCGCCTTCAAACTCGAGATCGGGGCCGCACGCGTGTACCTGTACGTCGTGGACCGTTTTCAGGACAGCGCGCTCTCCGGCTCGGCCGCGAGGATTCTCTCGGACGAGGTGCTGCACGCAACGGTCCTGCGCAGCGTGCTCGGGCGCGAGGTCGTCCCGACGTTCGGATTGATCGAGAACTAGACGGAACGATTGCTCACTGTCTGCTTCTCATCGACCCCTCCGGGATCGCCGCGGGTCCGGCCTTCAGGTCCTCTCGGATGATGAGATCGAGAAAGAGCTCGCGGACGCCCTCGCGCCCTCCCGTCTTGAAGGCGCGCCGCACTTCGGAGGGCCTGAGCGCGATCCCGGTCATGGTCTTCAAGTACTGGCAGAACACGTACGACCGCGACCGGAACGAGACGATCAGCAGGAAAAGGAGCAGAACGGCGCCGCCCCAGATGGCCCAGTCCGCCTGCGTCAAAAGATCGAACGCGCCCGACATCTTTTCCGGATCCTTTCCGATCAGGGTAGCAGAGTTTGCGCGAAACGGGGCGGCTTTCCGCCGGGCCGCGCGACCCGGCGGGCGCGCGCCCGCGCAGACCGTCGAGGAATTCCCGGGCGACCGAGGCCGGCCGTTTCCCGTCTCGGTCGACGGCGGCGTTCATCCGCCGCATGGCCTCGGCCGTGATCGTCCCGGCCAGCCACTCGACGACGCGCCGCACGCGCGTGTCGTCCCACACCGCGCGGCGCACGACGAAGGCGGCCTCGTAGGGCGGGAAGTAACTCCGGTCGTCCGCGAGCACGGCGAGGCCCATCGCGGCAATCAGCCCGTCGGTCGAGTTGCCGGCGACGACGTCCACCTTTCCTTGGGCGAGCGCCGGATAAAGCAGGCCGAGGTCCATCTCAGCCGGCCGGGCCGTGAAAGCGAGCCCGTAGGCGGCGGCGAGCCCCGGAAACCCGTCGGCGCGTTCCAGAAACTCGTAGCCGAAGCCGGGGCGCAGCTCCGGGCGGCGGGCGAGGTCGGAGATTTTCGAAAGGCCGAGCCGCCGCGCGTCGTCGCTGCGCATCACGAGCGCGAACGTGTTCTCGAAGCCGAGCGGCGGCGCCCACACGAGGCCCCACCGGTTTGCGTACTCGCCGGCGACCCGCGCACGCACCCGGACGGGATCGGCGACCGGCTTCTCCGCCAGGATCGCGGTGAAGGCGGTGCCGGTGTATTCCGGGTAGAGGTCGAGCTCGCCCGCGACCAGCGCGCGGTGGCAGACGAAGGTCCCGCCGAGATCGAGGCGGCGCTCGACGCGAACGCCCCCACCTTCGAGCGCCTGCGCCGCGATCTCGCCGAGGAGCACCTGCTCGGTGAAATTCTTCGAGCCGATCCGGACCGGCCCGTCTCCCGTCCGCCGGCAGGCGCCGAGAGCGAGGAGGGCGGCGCAGATCGGCCCGAGCCGCTTCATCGGCGGGGCCCGATCCGCCTCTCGACGGCGCCGAGCGCGAAGTCGAACGCGAGGGCCAGCGCCGCCGCCGGTAGGGCGCCCGCGAGGATGAGCCGATGGTCCACCGTCGCGACGCCCCTGTAGATGAGCACCCCGAGGCCGCCCGCACCGATCGCGGCCGCGATCGTCGCCAGGCCGACGCCGACGACGACCGCGACTCGGATGCCCGCGAGAACGACCGGGACGGCGAGGGGAAGCTCGACCATGCGGAGGCGTTCTCCCGCCGTCATACCGATTCCGTCGGCCGCCTCGACGACCGCGGGGTCGACGCTCTGGATCCCGGCGTGGGTGTTGCGCAGGATGGGCAACAGCGAATAGACGACGAGCGCCACGATGGCGGTGCGCGCGCCGATGCCGCCGATGAGCGGCACCGGAATCAGGAAGCCGAACAGCGCGAGGCTCGGGATCGCCTGGACGGCGTTCGCGAACCCGAGCACCGGGCGGGCGAGGGCCGGTCGGCGCGTGAGCGCCACGCCGATCGGAACGCCGATCACGACGGCGAGAATCGCCGCCACCCCGACCAGCAGCACATGCTCCCCGGTCAGGGCGAGGATCTCCTCGCGCCGGGACCAGAGGAACCCGCCGAGGTCGGTCACGACCCGAACTCCGAGACGAACTCGCGCACGAAGTCGTCCGCCGGCGCCCGGGTCAGTTCCTCGCGGGAGCCGACCTGGCGCAGCCGGCCGCCCTCGAGGACCGCCACCCGGTCGGCGAGCAGGAACGCCTCGCCGAGGTCGTGCGTGACGAGGAGCACGGCCGCGTGCCAGCGCGCCTTCCACTGCAGGAACTCCCTCTGCATGGCGCGGCGCGCGATTCTATCGAGGGCGCCGAAGGGCTCGTCCATCAGGACGAGCGGAGGGTCCGCCGCCAGGGCACGAGCCACACCCACGCGCTGCCGCTGTCCGCCGGACAGCGACGCCGGACGGCGCGCGGCGAAGTCCTCCGGCGGAAGCCCCACGATCGCGAGGAGCTCGTCGGCCCTCGCGCGGCGCTTCTTCTCGGGCCAGTCGAGCAGCCGCGGCACGGCCTCCACGTTCTCCCGCACGGTCCAGTGGGGAAAGAGCCCGCCTTCCTGGATGACGTACCCGATCTGGCGGCGCAGGGCGACCGGATGGTGTTCGGCCGCGACCCTGTCGAAGATCCGGACGGCACCCGCGTCGGCGTCCACGAGACGGTTGGCCAGTTTCAGGGCCGTCGTCTTGCCGGACCCCGACGGTCCCACGAGCGCCACGGTCTCGCCTGTGGCGAGGCGGAGCGAGAAGCCGTCGAGGACGGGGTGACCGGGGCGGAAGCTCTTCCCGACGTGAACGTACTCGAGTATGGGAGCGGCCAAGCGACTAGAATCCGCCCATGACGTCATTCTACGACGCGGTGGTGATCGGCGGGGGGCCAGGGGGCTCGACGGTCGCAACGGCCCTGGCGCGCGCGGGCCGCCGCGTCGTCGTCCTCGAGCGGGAGAAGTTTCCCCGCTTCCACGTGGGAGAGTCGCTCCTGCCCTTCTCGCTGCCGATCCTCGACCGGCTCGGCGTCCATGAAAAGGTTCGCGCCGCGGGCTTCCAGGAAAAGTACGGCGCCTTCTTCTGGAACGAGGACAACGGAACCACGCGCCCGGTCGTCTTCGCGGAGGCTCGCGACCCGAACCACCCCAAGGCATATCAGGTCAAGCGCGCGGACTTCGACGATCTGTTGCTCAAGCACTCCGCTTCGTGCGGCGCCGAGGTGCGCGAGGAAACCTCGGTCGAGGACGTCCTCTTCGTGGGCAGCCGCGCGGTCGGCGTGCGGGCGCGGCGCGCCGGAGCCGAAGCCGAGGACATCCGCGCGAAGGTCGTCGTGGATGCGTCCGGACAGGGCGCCGTTCTCTCGCGCAAGCTGGGGATGCGCCGATTCGACCCGAAGTTGAAACGCGCCGCCCTCTTCGCGCACTACGAGGGCATCCACTGGCCCGAGGGCAGCCGCCCGGGCGACATCCTGCTGCCCATCGACCGCGGCGTCTGGTACTGGATCATCCCCTTTTCGGATGGGACCTGCAGCGTCGGGGGCGTCTTCGACCCGGCCCTGGTGCGCTTTGCCGACGGCGCCGCGCCCGAGGCCCGCTACGACGAAATGCTCGTGCGCTCCGAGCGGGTTCAGAGGCTGCTCTCCGGGGCCCGCCGCGTCTCGAAGGTGCACGGTATCTCGGACTACTCCGCCAACTCCGACCGGGTGGCCGGAGACGGGTGGGTGCTCGTGGGCGACGCTGCGGCCTTCCTCGATCCGGTCTTTTCGACGGGCGTGTTTCTCGCGATGGCGACCGGCGAGCGCGCCGCGCGCGCGATCGACCGGGCGCTCTCCCGCCGCGGGCGGGTGGAAGCGCGGGACTTTGCGGCATACGCCCGCCAGTCCAACCGCCTCTGGGCGCGGTTCCGCCGCTACGTGTACGGGTTCTACGACCCCGTCTTCTTCGAGGCCTTCTGCACCCCGAAGCCGCCCGAGCCGATCCGCGCGGCCGTCGTCACGACGCTCGCGGGCGGCGTGGAGCGCGTGTCGCCGGCGATGTGGTTCTGGACGAGCCTGATGTTCCTCGGCGTCGCGCTGGACAAGGCGATGCGGCGCCTGACGGGCAAGGCTCCGGCCGTAGCCGGCTGATCCCGGATCAGGGCGGCGCCCCCCGCCCTACGAGCCGCCCATCAGAGCCTGCTTCAGGTCCGCCTGCACGGGGTCGGGCCCGAGCCACACGGCGAAGAGCGCATCGGCGAAATCGCGCCCCTCGATCGTTCCCGCGTTCGTGCCGCGCACGGCAACCTCGGTGCCCTTGTCCGGAATCCAGGTGAAGGCGATCTCCTCGCCCTCCTTCATGTCCGGAATCAGCTTCGCGAGCTGGTCGAGGCGGGCCTTCAACTGCGGCAGTGCGGCCTTCGAGTTGCGCTCGAAGCCCTCGATGAGCGCGTTGCTGACCTGCGAGCCCTTCAGGTCCCGGGTGAGGTGGAGCCGCATGCTCTTGATCTGGGTGGAGGAAATGAGCGCGGCCGCGTCCTTCGAGGGCGTCTCGACGTAGAGCTCCGCGACGTACACCTTGAAAATCGCCTTCTTGCGCACGCCCGCGCCGTTCAGCTTCAGGGTCTTTCCGTCCACGGTCACGGTATCGGGGACTTTCACCCCGGCGACTTCGGCGGCCGGGGCCGGCGCGGCGAAGGCGAGGACCAGAGCGAACGCGGCGACGAAAGCCAGGCTTCGTTTCATATCGTGCTCCTTCGATTGGCCGAGATCTTATCCCCCGCCGGCTCAGCTCGCCCCATATCGGACGCGGGCCAGGTCGACGATCTCACCGATCAGCTGCGTGTAGGAGCGGCCCGCCCTCTTCGCCGCCATCGCGAATTCGGCTCCCGAAGAGAGCCAGGGGTTGGGATTGGCCTCGATGACGTAGATCTCGCCCTCCCGCGTCAGGCGCATGTCGATCCGGCCGTAGTCGCGCAGCTTGAGCGCCTGGTAGACCGCGACCGCCGTGTCGGAGAGCCGCTTGACCGTGTCCTCGTCGAGGTCTTCGGCCGGCGCCGACTTGGTGACGCGGTAGTGCTCGGTGTCCTTCTCCCACTTCACTTCCTTGCCCGCGATCTTCGGCGTTCCCTCGGGCAGCCTCGAGAGGTCGAGCTCGATCATCGGCAGCACCTCGGGGCTCTCGTTGCCGAGGACGGCCGCGTAGATCTCGCGCCCCTCGATGTACTCCTCGATCAGCGCGGGCGCGTCGAACTCCTCGTGGATGTAGTGGATGCGCTCCATGAGCTCCTTGACCGAACCGACGACGGATCCCGTGTCGATCCCGATCGAGCCGTCCTCGGAGGTCGGCTTGACGATGAGCGGGAAGGCGATGTCGTGAGAGTGGTCGAGGCGCCCCTTGTAGGAGGTCGCGAAAAACGGAGTGCGGATCCCGTGGAACGCAAAGATCTTCTTGGCGAGGGCCTTGTCCTGTGCGAGGTAGAGCGCATGCGGCCCCGCGCCCGTGTAAGGCTTGCCCAGAAGGTCCAGGTACGCCGCGAGGTTCATGTCCATCGTGTCGTCGCCGGCGTAGGACTCGGTCAGGTTGAAGAAGAGGTCGGCCTCCGCCCGGGCGAGCGCGATCAGCGACTGGTCCCGGCCGTCCACGACCTGGTAGAAGGCCTCGTGCCCGAGCTTGACGAGGGCCTCAAAGATCTCCTCCCGATCGTGCTTCTCCTTCTTCCTCTTCCTCTTGGGCGGCTTGCCCCGGGCCTTCGGCGGCTTCTCGGGCGGCGGCGGGGCCGGCTCGGGCTCCTCCTCGAAGACGTCGTAGAGGACGGCGATCTTGAGTTTTTCCCGGCTCATTCGCTCTCCTCCCTCCCCCTCACGGCTGCACGAACTTGCCGCGCGTCAGGTAGTTCATCGCGAGCGCGGTCGCGTAGGCCGTCACCTCGGTCAGGTTCTCCTTCTCCTCCCGTACGGCCGCCCGCAGGCCGAGCTCCCCGACGCGGGCCTCGATCGACTCCACCAGCCGCTTGACCAGCGGCCTCTGCACGCCGGTCCAGTACGTCACTTTGTCGATCAGGGCCTTGCGGTTCTCGCGGAGCAGCTCGGCCGCCGGCCGCACTCCCTTCTTCTTGCGGCGGGAAACGGGAAAGATGTCGACGAGGTCCGTGTCCAGGGCGAGCTCGACCGACTGGCCCTGCTCCTCGAGGGCCTTCTTGTAGAACTCCTCGACGGTCGTTTCCATCTCCTCGACCGTGATGTCGGTGTGGCCCTGCGGCCGCACGGGCTCGACGTCGCGCAGGCGGCGCGCCATGCGGTCGACGTACCTGAGCTTCGCCATCGCGCCCCAGCCCCGGTAGCGCTTGCGCCACTGGGAGCGCGGTGTGAGCCACACCGCAAAGGTCTCGGCAAAGTCCTCGTCGGGGTGCTTCTGCGCGTACCAGCCGGCGATGTGGCGCACGAAGCGCCGCGAAAACGGGACCGGCCGGTACTGGTCCCGGTACGGGCGCCGGAAGGGGCCGAAGACGCCGCGCCATTCCGGGGTCTTGTAGAGGGCGTAGGCGTAGTTGAAGGCGTGGCCGGCCTCGTGGCGCAGGTACATCATGATCTCGTGCCGGTCCTCGAGGTCGTTCATCTCCTTCTCGAGGCGCGCGAGCTTGGGGTCGGCCAGGTAGAACGGGATGCCGATGACGGGCTCGCCCGACGGGCACCCCCACTCGTCCGACAGGTAGCACAGCGGCCGGAAGCGGGACAGGCCCTTGCGGTCGAGCTCGCGGTAGAGCTGCTGGACGAGCCGCTCGAGCGGAGATCCCTCGAGCTTGAGCCCCAGTTCCTTGATGGGCTTTGTCAGGATTTCCTGGAAATCGGGCGGGGCTTTCTCGAAGGCGCGCAAAAGACTTCGCGAAAGGGTAACACGCGGGCGATGCGGCTACAATGTCGAACGGAGGACTCCATGGCCGATTCCACGATCAAGATCATTCCCAACGGCCCCTACCGAGTGACGGGACCGGTGACGATGACCGATCCGCAGGGCAACGTAATCCCGATCGAGAGCGGTCGCGCCGTCTCGCTGTGTCGCTGCGGCGGCTCGGCGAACAAGCCCTACTGCGACGGCACGCACGCGCGCATCGGCTTCGACGCATCGGAGTCGGCCGTCAAGAGCTGAAAGCGTTGCTCGCCGGCCTCGCGCTCCTGCTCCGACTCGCAGCGGACCCCTTCGCGCCCAGCCTCGCCGCCGATTTCGACGGCGACGGCCGCAAGGAGACCATCACGGCCGCGCCCCGGCGCGGCGGCGTGCGCCTCGAGGTCCGCGACGGAGGCGGCCGCAAGATCACCGATGCAAACGCCCCCTCTCCGGCGGCCGACGTCGTCCGAGTGGAGCTTTCCGCCGGATCGCTCGGCAGCGTCGGCGAGATCCTCGAGGTTTCGGCCTCGACGGACGCCTCGGAGTGCGTGTCGGTCTGGCGGTACCGAGCAGGGAAACTGACACGGCTTCCGATTCGCGATTCCGGCGGCAAGGACCTGCCCGACTGCGGCCCGCCCGGCACATGGGTCTACCGCTGGGAGAAGGAGGCGGAGGGCCGGCCCTCCGCCCTCGTGCGGGAGCGGACGGAGAAAACGGGGCAGGGCGTCCTCCGCGTGCGCGACGTCTTCGCGTTCGCCGGGTTCAGCCTCGATGCGGACGCCAAACGCTCGGCGCGCGAGATCGAGGGCGTTCCGATTCCCTCGTGGTACGACGCCGTCCTCTATTCGACGCCCGCTCTCGAAGTTCTCTACGGGCGCTTCGACCTGTCCCGGATGCGCTCCGAGACCACGCTCGCGATCGTCGCGGACCGGGAGCGCGGGGTCTTCGCGCTGCGCTTCTCGGGCCCGAAGGGAGTGGTCACGGCGCCAGTGGACTCTTACGCCGCGCGGGCGGGCGAGGCGACGCTCGGGGCGCGGGTGGGCGAGCGCACCGCGCGCGTCTCCATCCGGCTGGGCGGGAACGGCAGCGTGCCGGTCGACGTCGAGGTCGCCGGGCTCGGGCCTCCGTTCGACCAGGTCTACGGTCCCGCGGGAAGCTGGCACGGCCGCGCGCGCCAGGTCTTTCCGAGCGCCGCCGACGAAATCGCCTCCGAGGAGCTCGTGGGCACATGGATCGACCCGGCGGGCGGGCAGACTCCGATCTTGCTCGACGGCGCTCCTCCCTACCGTGTCCGGGTCGGCTCGGACCTCTACACGCTGGATCTCGGACACGCGGAGCCGCCGGTGGATCTGCTGCTCCTTCCCGCGGGAGGCTCGGGGCGGCCGTGGGGCGTCGTCCTTCGAGGGATGAACGGCATCGAGCGAATCCCGTACGCCTGCGCGCCCGATGGGCAGACGCCGACCTCCGGCGCCTGCCGCGCCGACGGCGCCCCTGAGCGGCTGCGCCGCCTCGGAGCCCGCGCGAACGCTCGCTGAAATGGACAGGTTGACGGGGGGCTCGCCGGTGTCTAACCTTCCTCGAGGAAAACACTTAAGGTGAACTCGGATCTCTCGCTGGTCGGACTTGCCGTCCAGACGGTGGGCACGGCGCTGCTCGCCGCGATCCTCGTCTACCTCTCGAGGGGCAAGGGCAGCCGCGTGCTGCAGGCCGCCGGCGTCGCCTGGCTCTTCCTGCTCGTCTCGCTCGGCTGCCTGCTCGTGATGCAGGTCCAGGATTACGACTACAGGCTGGAGGTCTATCAGTACTGGAAGCTGCTCTACATCGTGGCCCTCTGCATCGCGACGATCCGCATGGATCGCGACGTCTCCCTCGTCAAGCCGCTCGTGGTCGCGGCGGTGGCGGGCGTGCCGCTGTCGCTTCTGATCGGTCACTTCACGCCGAGCGAGGAGAGCTTCTACGCCGTCCACATGGGGTTGCTGGGAGCGGGATGGCTGCTGGCCGCCGTCTTCATCTACCAGAGTCCTCGCGCCGGGCTCGGCCGCCAGTGCGCGGGAGCGATGGCCCTGGTGACCGCGGGAGTGCAGATGGCCTACGTGCTGCTCTTCAGCACCGCCCCGCGCCATCCCTCGCAGACTCTGGCGGCCGTCTACCGACCTCTGACCTACTACAGTTTTCTCGACGTCCTCCTCGAGATGCTCTTCGGCATCGGTCTGATCATCTGGGCGATGGAGGACACCGAGCGGCGCCTCGCGACCCTCCATGCGCGCACGGCGGACGACTCCCGTCGCTCGCAGCGGCGCGCGTGGCTGGACCCGCTGACCGAGACCCACAACCGCTTCTACCTCGACGAGGTGCGGCCGGAGCTCGAGGCGAGCGAGGCGGGCGGCTCGATCGTCCTCATCGACATCGACGGCCTGAAACGGATCAACGACGAGGAGGGCCACGAAGAGGGCGACAAGGCCATCTGGACGGTCGCGACCGGCATCAAGAAACTGGTGCGCGGCAACGATCACGTGATCCGCTGGGGCGGAGACGAGTTCCTCGTGATCCTTCCCGGCATGGACGAGGAGCTCGCGCGCAGACGCTTCTACATGCTCCCGGCCAAGATCGACGAGGTCAAGCAGTCGCCCAAGCCCGGCGGCAAGGTGTACGGGAAGTTCCTCGCCGCGTCCGTCGGGATCCACCAATATTCTCGCCGCATACCCCTCGACGCCGCCATCGCGCAGGCGGACCGAGTCATGTACGAACGCAAGCGGGCCCACCGAGAGCTTCGGGGGTCCCCCCGGGAAGGGACGCCATGAACTACTACTGGACCGTGTGCCCGAAGTGCTCGTGCGAGCTCACGCTCCAATTCGTCGAGACGGCGAGCGGCCTCTCGGGCTCGATCCGGCGGTGGTCGCCGGACCGCTCCGTCAACGACGGCCGGCGGCTCGACACGCCTCGCACCGACGTCGCCCCGGACGGGGGCTTCCGCGCTGCGTGCGTATGCGGGGAGACGATCGCGGTCGATCCGGACCGCGTCACGCGTGCGACCACGGAGAGGCCCGCCATCTGAAGCGCGTCCCGATCGAGGACTCCTTCGACCTGCATTCGTTCCGCCCGGAGGACGTGGCCTCGGCCGTCGACGAGTACCTGAGGGAGGCGCGGCGGGCCGGGTTCCGCGAGGTGCGCCTCGTCCACGGCAAGGGCGTCGGCGTGCGGCGGGCGGAGGTTCGGAGACTGCTCGCGGCGCGCGGAGACATCGAAGAATACTTCGACGCACCGCCCGAGCGCGGCGGCAGCGGCGCCACGATCGTCGTGCTGGCCTAGCAGGTTGCTGAAAAAGGGTGTGGAATGGCGTTACGAGCGCCGTGGGGTCAGATGCAAGGAAGCGCGACGACGGCGAGGCGAGAGCATCGTCGAGGAGCGATGACGACGCAGATGGCCCCACGCCGCCGTAACCCGAAGGGTGGCCGGCACTTTGCCGGCGCCCGCCGAGAGGAGGCATGACGATTCACACAGCCGAAACGCGCGTCGGGCGCCGGGCGCAAGGTGCCGGCCACGACGCCTGCTAGGCCGCTTCCTTCAGCGGTTCATCGGCCCGGATCCACACCCACATGAACGCGCTCGCGAGCGCGACGAGCGCCCCGCTCGCGAGAGCCGCGCCCCACCCCAGGAACGTGACGATGAGTGGAACGGCGAGCGCAACGACGCTGCCCGCGGCGTTGCCTCCCGTGTTGAGAACGCCGCATGCGGCCGAGGCGTGCCTTCTCGAGACCGAGATCGTGGCTGCCCAGTAAGCCGCATCGGTGAACTGCTGACTGCCGAGGGCGAGCGAAAGCAGGGCCACGGCAACGAAGGGACTGCGGGTGACGGACGCCGCAGCCATGAACCCGGCGACCGACACCAGCCCGAGGACCGCGGTCCAGCGGCATCCGCCGCGCATGCCTTGCCGCCTGGAGAGCCGGTCGCACATCAGGCCCCCCAGGACCGCCGTCACGGTACCGGTCAACCACGGCACCGAGTTGTAGAAACCGCTCTCGAGGATCTTGAAGCGGCGGCCGTCCACCAGGTAAATGAAGAGCCAGCTCGAGAAGAAGTAGAAGACGCAGTTGTTGAGAAGGTAGCTCAACGTCAGCAGGAGCACGTTGCGGTCCCGCAGCAGGCGCTTCCAGAGCGCCCGCTCGGCCGCGGCGGACAGACGGGCCTCCGCCGAGGGCCGCCCGGCGTCGATCAACGCGAGCTCCTGGGCGTTGACGCCGGGATGCTCACTCGGCGAGTCCCTCACGTACCAGCGCCAGAGCACCGCGAGGCCGAAGGCCAGCGGTGCGGTGAAGAAGAAACCCTGTCGCCACCCGAATCGCTCCATGATCCACGCGACGAGCGGGCCCGTGGCCGCGGTGCCGAGCGTCAGGCCGGCGTTCTGCAGGCCGGTCGGAAAGGCCCAGCCAGCTACGGGGAACCAGTGGGACGTGGTGCCGCCTCCGGTGATCGGATAGAACGGCGCCTGTGCCGAGCCCAGAAGAAACTGCAGCCCGACGAGGCCCGAGAGAGCGACGCCGGCCGTCGCGAGCGATCGTCCCGGAACGAGCCCGATCAAGAGCGTCAGCACGCCCCAGGCGACCGCCATCAGCGTCATGGTCCGGCGCGCCCCGAATCGGTCGCCGACCAGCCCACCGGGAAACTGGAACACGGCGTAGCCGAAGGAGAGCGCCCCGATGATCATCCCGAGTTGGATCTGAGACAAGCCGAGCTCCACCATCAGCCCCTTGCCCGAGATGGGCATCGTCGACTTCAGGATGTACATCACGAAACCCGCGAGGGTCAGCAGCGCAAGGATGCGCCAGCGAACCGACGAGGCTTGCGGCATGTAGACTGGAGGCTAGACCTCCTCGACCACCACTTCGAGGGGCATCGCCGACCGGACGACCTTGGAGATGATGCAGTACTTCTCGGTGAGGGAGAGCGTCTTCTCGACCTGCGCGCGCTGGCCCGCGAGCAGCTGGGCCGGCACACGGGCGTGGACCATCGCCTTTTGCATGCGGTAGCCGCCCGCCGGGTCTGTGCCGAGCTCGCCCGCGACGCGCAGCGTCGGCTCGGCATAGGTCAGGCCGAGCTTCTTCAAGAAGATCGCCCAGGTGTTCAAGAAGCACGCGGCCAGCGCGGTCAGCAGGAGCTCCTCCGGGTTCGCCTTGCCGCCGGCGCCGCCCAGCGCCGTCGCCCCGGCGATCGCGACGGACTGCCCCTCGGGCAGCTCGACCGTCCCGGACCCCGCGCCGTCGCCCGACCACGCGGCGCTCACTTCGAAACGATGGATCTCGTCGGTTTCCGCCATGGGGGCGATGATGACATATTGGCAGGGCGTGAGCAGGAGTCGGTGGCTTGCCCTCGGCGTCGCGGTGGTGGCCGCGGCGTGCGCGACGACGCCGAAGCCGACTGCCGCGTCGCTCCGGATCGCGAAGAACGCGCCGGCGATCGTCGAGGGGCGCGTCATGGATACGACCGGTCGGCCCGCCGCCGGTATCGGCGTGACCGGGATCCCGCGCGGCGAGGACATTCCGTGGTCGACGCCCGCCCTCACCGACTGCGACGGCCGGTTCCGCCTTTCGCTCGCCGCGCCGGCGGCCTACGGCTTCCTGCTCTCGTGGAAGGGGACGGCGATCGTCACGCCGGGCCCCGGCGATCCCGCGCTCGTCGCCGTCTCGGTCGCGCCGGGCGCGGTGGTCGAGGGCGTTACGCTCGTCTTCGACGCTCCGGCCTGGCGCGTCGCGGCCGCCGCGGCCCCGGCCGACACGCCGTCCTGCCCCTGACCGTATAATCCCCGGCGATGGCCGCGAACCCGAAAACCCAACGGCGCCGCGTGCGCTGCGTGATCAACGGCAAGGAAATCGACGTCTGGGAGGGATACCGGCTCTGGGACGCCGCGCTCGACGCGGACGCCGGACTGTGGAAATGGTGCGGCGGCGAAGGGCTCTGCGCCACCTGCGCCGTCATCCCGCTTTCGGGCGAGGAGAATCTTTCGCCGCCGACGAAGCTCGAGAAGTTCTCCCTGAAACTCTGGTTCGCCAAGCCGCTCGCCCTCGTCCGCAGCCGGTGGAAGGACCGCGCCGTGCGGCTGGCCTGCCAGTCCTACGTCCGCGGCCCGGTCGAAGTCGTCGGCGTACTCGGGGCGCAGGGGAAAGCGGCGCGCGCGGCCGCGGGGATCGAGTAGCCCCGCGCCCCCGTGAAGCGCGCCGCCCGACGGACCGTCTCGATGGCCGCCGCCGGAGGCGCGTTCTACGCGGCCGGCTCCTACCTCGCCTCGCGCGCGCTCGCGAAGCGCCTCATCTCTCCCGAGGGGCTCGGTCCGGCGCCGGGCCGGCACGAGGACCTGCTCGCGGCCCTCGAGTCGAGCGCGACCCTCGTCGCCAACCTGCGCCACCCCGGAAGCCCCCGGCTGCCGGTCGAGCTCGCGGCGACGTTCGCCTCGCCCGGGGACCCGGAACGGCGCGCGACCATCCTCTTCCTCCACGGAAAGGGCGGTGACGCGAGCGAGTGGGAGTCCGACGCGCTGCGGGCCCTGAAGCTCGGCTACAACGTTCTCTTGCCCGACCTGCGCGGGCACGGCCGAAGCGGCGGGAGGTTCTTCACGCTCGGATTTCTCGAAAAGGAGGACCTTGCCCTGACTGCCGCGGCCGCGCGCGACGGCTTCGGCATGAACGTCGAACGGATGGGCATCCACTCCTGCTCCGCCGGCTCGTCGGTCGCCCTCGAGTTCGCGGCCGACCGCGCCGGCGTCCGAGCGATCTGGCTCGAGTCGCCATTCGGGAGGCCCCGCGAGATGGCGCGGCACTATCTGTCGCGGGCCACGCGTCTACCGGCGCCGCTTTTGGCTCTGACGAGCCGCTGGGCCGTGGCGCGCGCCATCGCGCGGATCCGTGAAGAGCTCGGCCTCGCGCCGGGCCCGGGAGGACTCGAGCAGGTGGATCCCATCCGCGCGGTGGGCCGGGTCACGGCACCCGTCCTCCTCGTGCACGGCGAAAACGACCGCCTCGTGCCGCCGCGCTTCACGCGGGAGCTCGCGGCGGCCCTGCCGCCGCGCAGCGCGGTCTGGAGCGTCGCGGGCGCCGGCCACTGCCACCACGACGACGAGCCGGCGGCGACCGCGAAGATCGCCTACGCGCGCAAGTGGCAGGAGTTCTTCGGAACCTACTTGCCCGCCTGAGCCCGCCGCTTCCTCGGGTCCGCCGTTCTGCCCTTCAGCTGACCGCACGCGGCGGAGGCGTCGGGCCCCTTGCTGCGCCGCACGGTCACCGTGACGCGCGCGTCCGCGAGGACGCGGACGAAGCGGTCGATCGCGGCCTCGTCCGGGCGCTTCCAGCCGGGCAGGTACGTCGGGTCCTCGTTCAGGGGGATGACGTTGACCTTGACCGCGAGCCCCGAGAGCAGCCTCGCGAGGCGCCGCGCGTCCTCCTCCCGGTCGTTGACGCCCGCGATGAGCACGTACTCGGCGAGGATCCGCCGCCGGGGCTCGAGGGGCCAGGCGCGCATGGCGGCCACGAGGCCCGGCAGCGGATAGGTCCGCGTGATCGGCATGAGCGTCGTCCGCGTCGCCTCGTCCGAGGCGTTGAGCGACACGGCGAGGTTCGGCCGCCGCGGCAGCGCCGCAAACGCCGCGAAGGCCGACGTGATCCCGGAGGTCGACACGGTGACCCGGCGGGGCGGCAGGATCTCGAAGAGGATCTCGAGCGCCGGAACGACTCCCTCGAGATTCAGAAACGGCTCCCCCATCCCCATGAAGACGATGCGCAGGCCTTGCGTGGTGCGCCCGGTCTCGGCCAGCACGGCGTAGAGCTGGCCGAGGATTTCGCCCGCCGTCAGATTGCGCCCCGCCCCGAGGCGGCCCGTGACGCAGAAGGCGCAGTCCACGGCACAGCCGGTCTGGGACGAGAGGCAGACGGTGAATCTCTCGGCGGGCGGCGTCGACGCCCGAGCCCTCGCCTCCGAGCCCCGCTCCGGGGCGGCGGTGCGGGCGTCGGTGAACTCGTTGACCTGGGCGAAGGCCTCGCGGCCGGGCATGTACACAGCCTCGATCAGCGCCCCGTCGAAGAGGCGAAGCCCGAACTTGACGCTGCCGTCGGAGGACTCCTCGCGCCGCGCGACCTCCGGAAGGCGAATCGGCAACTCGCGCGACAGCCGGTCCCGCAGGCCCCCCGGAAGCTCCCTCATCGCGGCGTACTCGCGCACACCGCGCCGGTGGATCGCGACGAACAGCTGGCGTCCCCGGTACCGCGGAAGGCCCCAGGACGCGACGAGCGTCTCCCAGGCGGACGGCGCCAGGCCGAGGGGATCGTTCTCAGCCATGCCGGGCGAGTCTATGCCGCCGGGCTACTTCGCGGCCTTGCGGACGGGGGCCTTTCGGGTGCGCACCTTTCGCGTGGGGTCGATGCCGAGCGACTTCAGAAACCGCAGGTCCTTCAGGTTGATCCGGAAGGCGGCGCGCTCGCTCGAGCTCGAAGATTCCTCGGGCTCGGCCGAAGCGATCGCCGTCGCGCGGCGCGAACGCGATCGGCCCTCCCGCTTGTTCACGCCCACCTTCGCGTCGAGCACCATGTAGAGGTTGTACCCCTCGTCGCGGATCTTCTGGATGGAGTCGTGCACGCGCCCGGAGCCCGAGATCGACTCGTTGATCGCCTGCCCCAGCTCCTTGAGCATCGCGCGAAGGTGATCGGAGAGTTCCATGGCCGCAGCGATTATCGCTTCCGCTTCCGGCGAGAATCAAGGATCTTTGCGGGAGCAAAAAGTGCTATCCTTCCGTGTCGCACCCAGTGACAGAACGCTCTGTCGCGCGCGCCCGCCCGCCATTCCTGTGCCCCGACCCGCCGCCCCGCGCTCCCGCTTCACGCCGTCCGAAGATAAGCTGTTCGCATGTTCTCCCGGCTCGCGCACCTCGTCTGCACGAAGTGCGGTGCGGCGTACGAGCGCGACCGCCGCGTGAACGTCTGCGCCGCGTCCGGATGCGGCGGCGCGCTCTTTCCCCGGTACCACCCGGGGCTCCTCGACCGCGACGCGGCGAGCGGCCGGCCGCGCACGATCTGGCGCTGGCACGAGATGATGCCGATCGAGGACCCCCACAACGTCATCACTCTCGGCGAGGGCGGCACGCCGCTTCTCCGCGCCGGACGTCTCGGAGCGCGATCGGGCTTCCGCAACCTCTACATCAAGGACGAGGCCGCGAACCCAACCGGGTCGTTCAAGGCCCGCGGGCTCTCGGCCGCGGTGTCGAAGGCGAAGGAGCTCGGCTACACGAAGATCGCGCTGCCCACCGCCGGCAACGCCGGAGGCGCCGCGGCCGCTTACGCCGCGAGGGCCGCCATGGAATGCTACGTCTTCATGCCCGAGGACACCCCGCCCGTCTTTCGAATCGAGTGCGAGCGCTACGGGGCCAACGTCACCCTCGTTCCCGGCCTCATCGACGACTGCGGCCGCCTCGTCGCCGAGCTCGCCCCCCGCGAGGGCTGGCACGACGTCTCGACCCTGAAGGAACCCTTCCGCGTCGAGGGCAAGAAGACGATGGGCTACGAGCTCGCCGAGGACTTCGGCTGGACGCTGCCCGACGCGATCCTTTACCCCACGGGCGGAGGAACGGGCCTGATTGGCATGTGGAAGGCCTTCGAGGAAATGGAGGAGCTCGGCTGGATCGGCTCCGCGCGCCCGCGGATGTTCGCGGTGCAGGCCGAGGGCTGCGCTCCCATCCCGAAAGCGTTCGCCGAAGGAAAGGCGGTCGCCGAGAAGTTTCCGAACGCGCACACGTACGCTTCGGGCTTGCGCGTGCCGAAGCCGTTCGCCGACTACCTGATCCTGAAGTACGTTCGCGACTCCGGCGGCTCGGCCGTCGCCGTGACCGACGACGCGATGAGGCGCGCCTGCGAGGAGATCGGAGCGGCGGAGGGCCTCTTCGTCGCGCCCGAGGGCGGGGCGGTCTGGGCGGCGGCGAAGACGCTGCTCGCCTCGGGCGCCCTCGACGCCGCCTCGCGCATCGTCCTCTTCAACACCGGGAGCGGCTTCAAGTACCTCTGACCGCCGGACCCCGGGCCCCAATTCGGACGAGGCCTCTCCGGCGCTGTCACCCTGATGGCGGCCGCCGCGGAGAACCGGGCGCCTGGCCGGGTCGCGCGATCGTGCGGCCGAGGCGGCGGGGCTCGCATAGAATTCGGAGTTCGATGCGATACGCCCCCTTGCGTGCGCGGCTCGAGCCCCTCCTGCCGGCGGTCGAGAAGCCGGGCCGGTACGTCGGCCTCGAGAGAAACGTCACCCGGAAGGACCTCGCGAAGGCCTCGGTGACGCTGGCACTCGCTTTCCCGGACACCTACGAGATCGGGATGAGCCACACGGGGTTGAAGATCCTCTACGAGCTCGTCAACCGGCGCCCGGAATTTGCGTGCGAGCGCGTCTACGCGCCGTGGGTGGACCTCGAGGCGAAGATGCGGCAGCAGGGCATCCCGCTCTTCTCGACGGAGTCCTTTGCCCCGGTCCGCGACTTCGACGTCCTGGGGTTCTCGCTTCAGGCCGAGCTCAACTACTCGAACATCCTGAACATGCTCGACCTCGCCGGACTGCCCGTGTGGCAGCGCGAGCGGGGCGAGTCCGACCCGATCGTCCTGGGCGGCGGACCCTGCACGGCAAACCCCGAGCCGATCGCCGACTTTTTCGACGCCTTCCTCGTCGGCGACGGCGAGGAGGCGCTGAACGTCTTCCTCGACGCCTGCGGGGACGGGCGCTCGCGCGGGATCTCGCGCCGGGAGCTCCTCGTCGCGCTCGCGCAGATCGAGGGCGTCTACGTCCCGTCGCTCTACGACGTCGCGTACGACGCGGAAGGCCGCATCACCGCGATCACGCCGAACGAACCGCGCGCCCCCCGGAAGGCGAAGCGGACCTGGGTCCCGGTGTTGAAGCCCGAGTACTACCCCGAAAGGCCCATGGTCCCCTCCGTCGAGATCGTGCAGGACCGCCTCGGACTCGAGGTCATGCGGGGCTGCACGCAGGGCTGCCGCTTCTGCCAGGCCGGCTACTGGTACCGGCCCGTGCGCGAGCTCGACCCGGGCGACGTCGCGGAGATGACGAAGAAATTCATCGCCGATTCGGGCTGGAGCGAGGTGGGACTGCTGTCCCTCTCGACGGCCGACTACTCGCAGATCGAGCCGCTCGTAAAGTGCCTGGCTCCTCAGCTCTCCGACCGACGCGTGTCGATCTCTCTTCCGTCCCTGCGCGCCGAGGCCTTCTCGGTCGGGCTCGCGGACGCGGTCTCCGAGGTCCGCAAGTCGGGCTTTACGTTCGCGCCCGAGACGGGCTCGGATCGCCTGCGCCGCGTCATCAACAAGACGTTCACCAACGACGACATGATCCAGGCGGCCGACGTCGCCTTCGCCCGCGGCTGGGACCTGATCAAGGTCTACACGATGATCGGGCTGCCGACGGAAACCTCCGCCGACCTCGACGAGCTCGTCGCACTCGTCGCCGGAATCCTCGCCCAGGGGCGCAAGCACGGCAGGAAGAACGTCAACGTCTCCGTCGGCTCCTTCGTGCCGAAGTCCTGGACTCCCTTCCAGTGGGCGCCGTTCGACGGCGTCGAAGCGCTCGAGCGCAAGCTCTCGTACCTGAAGGAGAAGTTCAGAAACCTGCGCGGCGCGAAGATGAAGTGGCACGAACCCCGCGAGGCGGAGATCGAATGCGTGCTCTCGCGGGGCGACCGGCGCGCGGGCCGCATCCTCCACACGGCCTGGAAGTCGGGCGTGCGGTTCGACGGCTGGACCGAACATTTCCGATACGACCTCTGGATGAAGGCCTTCGAGGCCGAGGGCATCGCGAAGGAGTCGTACCTGCGCGCGTACGAGCCGGACGAGATCCTGCCGTGGGACGTCCTCGACGTCTCGATCAAGAAGCGCTGGCTACAGATCGAGCTCCTCAAGGCGAAGAAGGAGATGCGCACCGAGGACTGCAAGTGGGGCCACTGCTACGCCTGCGGCGTGCCGGGCAACGGAACGGACACGGTGCTGGCGAAAGCGATGCCCGGAGCCCTGCCGACGTTCGGCGCCTCGACGGCTCCCGCGACCGACCCCGCGGCTTACCGGGACGTCGCCAAGGGAGCGGCATACCGTCAGAAGGCCATGCCGGAGCTGCCCTCCGCGGCGCGCCGGGCGCCCCAGGGCGAGCGCGTCTTTCGCCACCGAGTCGCCTTCTCGAAGACGGGCGACGCGCGCTTTCTCTCGCACCGCAACACGATGGACGTTCTCGAGCGCGCGATCCGTGCCGCGGGTCTGCCCGCCCGGTACTCGGAGGGTTTCAACCCGCACATGAAGCTGTCCATGGGGCCCGCGCTCGCGCTCGGCCTCGAGAGCCGGCACGAGGTCTTCGACGTCGAGGGGATCGCGCCCTTCGGCCCCGACGCCGCGGCGCGCATCTCGGAAAAGCTGCCGCCGGGCGTCGAGGTGCTCGCCGTGCGCGAGCTCGCGCAGGGCGAGCCCTCCCTCGCGAAGGCCGTCAAGGGCGCCCGGTACGCCGTGCGCCTGGCCTCGGACGATCAGATCAGCCGGGCGGGCGACGCCGTCGCCAACGGCTGGCGCGAGGCGATGCCCGCCCTGCGGGCGCTTTCGCTCGAGGCCGACGCCTCGGGAGCCAGCCTGCGCTTCGAAGTGAACCTCGACCAGGCCGCCGGTGAGACCGCGACGGCGAGGAAGGTGCTCGAGACGCTCCTCGCGATCCCCCCGGAAGCCCAGATCTCGATGTCCGTCGTGCGCGAAGCGACGGTTCTCGCCTGATGTATCGCGTCACCGTCACGGCCCGTTTCGAGGCCGCCCACAACCTGCTCGACTACGAAGGCGGGCCGGAGCCCCTCCACGGGCACTCGTATCGCGTCGAGGCGGTGCTCGAGGCGGAAAAGCTCCAGCGCTACGACGTCGCCTTGGACTTCGTCCCGGCGAAGCGGGCGCTCGAGGCGATCGCGAAGGAGCTCGACTACACCTACATCAACGAGCACCCGGCCTTCCGGGGCCGCAACACGTCGGCCGAGAACCTCGCCCTGCATTTCACCCGGCGGCTCGAGGCCTCGGGCGCCCTCGGCTGGGCCCGGGTCGCGGAAGTGACCGTCTGGGAAGGGCCCGAGAACCGCGCCACCTACCGTCCCGGTCCGGCCTAGAGTCCGGGAGGCACCGAAGGCACTCGCCCGCGAGATCTTGCGTCGCCGATCTCGAGTGGGTTCGAGGAGCTACCCGGCGGTCTTCGCCCTCACGCGCCGCAGGCTGTGGTCGAGTGTGCGCTTGCGGACGCGGATGGCGGCGGGAGCGACCTCGACCAGCTCGTCGTCGTTGATCCACTCGATGGCCTGCTCGATCGTCAGCTCGCGCGCGGGGGTCAGTTTGATGGCCATGTCGGAGCCGGAGGCGCGCATGTTCGTCAGGTGCTTCTTCTCGCACGGCTGGATCACCATGTCGCCTTCCTTGACCTGCTCGCCCACGATCTGTCCCGCGTAGACTTTCTCGGTCGGCTTGACGAAGAAGATGCCCCGCTCGGCGAGCCGGTCGAGGGCGTAGGCCGTCACTTCGCCCGACTCCTTGACGATCATCGCCCCCTTCGTCCGGTTCGGGAGGGGGCCGCGATGGGGCCCGTACTGGTCGAAAAGGTGGTTCATCAGGGCCGTGCCCTTGGTGAGCGTCAGGAACTCGAGGCGAAAGCCGAGGAGCCCCCGCGACGGAATCGTGAACTCGAGGCGGGCCCGGTCGCCGTGCCTGCCCATGTGTTTGAGCTCGCCCTTGCGCTCGCCGACAGCCGCGATGACCGCGCCCGTGAACTCCTCCGCGCAGTCGATGACGAGCTCCTCGTAGGGCTCGAGCAGCTCGCCGTTCTCCCCGCGGTGGAAGATGACCTGCGGGCGCCCGAGCGCGAACTCGTAGCCCTCTCGGCGCATCGTCTCGGCGAGAATGGCGAGCGAGAGCTCGCCGCGGCCGAGCACGAGGAAGGAATCCGACTCGCCGGTCTTCTCCATGCGCAGGCCGACGTTCTTCTCGAGCTCCTTCTCCAGGCGCTCGAGCAGGTGGCGACTCGTGACGTACTTGCCCGAAAGGCCCGACATCGGCGAATCGTTGATTCGAAACTCCATGGAGAGCGTCGGCTCGTCCACGCGGATTCCGGACAGCGGCGTGGGGTCGACGAGATCCAGGATCGTCTGGCCGATCTCGATGTCCGGGAAGCCCGAGAGCACGATGATGTCCCCCGCGGAGGCCTCGGTCACCTCGACCCGGGTGATGCCCTCGAACATGTAGATCTTGCCGGCACGCCCCTTCTCGACGATCGAGCCGTCGGGACGCACGGCCGCGAGCTCGGTCGCCTTCGAAACGGTGCCCGAGAAGATCCGGCCGACGGACAGCCGCCCGAGGTAGTCCGAGTAGTCGATGTTCGCCACCATCATCTTGAACGGAGAGTCGCCCACGGCCGGCGCGGGGATGTGCTCGAGGATCGCGTCGAGCAGCGGGCGAAGATCGCCGGACTTGGCGTTCGGATCCTTCGAGACGTATCCGAGTCGGCCCGAGCCGTAGAGGACTTCGAACTCGAGGTGGTGCTCCTCGGTCGCGAGAGACAGGAAGAGGTCGTGGATCTCCTCCTCGACCTCGAGGGTCCGCGCGTCGGGTCGGTCGATCTTGTTGATGAGCACGATGGGGCGCTTGCCGCCCTCGAGGGCCTTCTTGAGGACGAACCGGGTCTGGGGCAGCGGGCCTTCCGAGGCGTCCACGAGCAGCAGCACGCCCTCCACCATGGACAGGATCCGTTCGACCTCCGAGCCGAAATCCCGGTGGCCAGGCGTGTCCACGATGTTGACGATCACGTCCTCGTAGTGGACGGACGTGTTCTTGGCCAGGATCGTGATTCCGCGCTCCCTCTCGAGCTCCCCGGAGTCCATGACGAGCTCGTCCACGTGCTGCCCGACGCGGAATGTGCCGCACTGCTTGAGCAGGGCGTCGACGAGCGTCGTCTTGCCGTGGTCGACGTGCGCGACGATGGCGATGCCCCGGCGGTCGGCCCGGGTCGCGGGTGGGGTGGAAACGACGTCGTTTGGGGTCATGGCCTCGGTTTGCTCGGAACGCGCCCGGACGGCGCCCGGGCAGAACGGCGAAGCCTACACGGACCGGCCGCGCCGCGCCAGCGCTATTTCAGCACAAGAAGCGGGTGCGGCGAGGCAGGGCGCGAGAGATCTGGCCGTGCCCGAGCTCGAAATTCGCCTCAGCCACCGCACGCGCGCGTCTTTGGACTTCGGGTCCCAGGCCGCGGTCTCGGGCATCATGAAGAGCTTCGTCTTGTTCCGCTCCAGCCCCAGGATGGAGTCGCCCGAGCGACCGCTCGGCCTCCGGAGTCAGCCGGATGCCCGGGGCCGCCGTCTGCGTGGGGTCCTGGACGTCCGAAGACACACCCGCGGCCGTTGGGCCGCCGCCAGAAGCAGGAAGGGGAAGATCTGCACTCGCTCCCCGCGCAGTATCTCACGCGAACCCGCCCGCCCCGCACGCCGCCTCCGCCGCCGACACGGCTGCGCCGGCCAGCCGTCATAATGCCGCCATGGATCCCCGCGCCGCGCTCCGACGGCACTTCGGCCACGGGTCCTTCCGGCGCGGCCAGGAAGAGATCGTGCGTGCGGCTCTCGCGGGCTCCGACCTGCTCGCGGTCATGCCGACCGGGTCGGGAAAGTCGATCGGCTATCAGCTTCCGGCCCTGCTCCTGGAGGGGCCGACCCTCGTGGTTTCGCCGCTGATCGCCCTGATGAAGGACCAGGTGGACGAGCTCGCCCGCAAGGGCGTTGCGGCGGCGGCGCTTCACTCGCTCGCCACGCTCGCCCAACGGCGGACGGCCGAGACGGCGATGCGAGAGGGTCGGCTGCGCCTGCTTTACGTCGCCCCCGAACGTTTTGCCTCGGAGTCCTTCCGGAGGCTCCTGGCGGCGGTGCCGCTCGCCCGGTTCGCGGTCGACGAGGCCCACTGCGTCTCCGAGTGGGGCCACGACTTCCGGCCCGATTACCGGGCGCTCGCCGACGCGGCGAAGAGTTGCCGCCGCGCCGACGGGAAACCGGGCCGGCCCCCGATCCTGGCGTTCACGGCCACCGCCACCCCGGAGGTTCGCCAGGACATCGTCGAGCTCCTCGGCCTCGAGAGCCCGCAGATCTTCGTCGCGGGCTTCGACCGGCCGAACCTCTTTCTCGAGGTTCGGAGGGTCTCGGGCGAGATCGAGAAACGCGCTCTCCTTCCGGACCTGGTCGGGCGGCGCCGGGCCCTCGTCTACGCCGCTACCCGCAAGAGCTCCGAGCGCGCCGCCGAGGCGCTCCGAGCGGCCGGCCTCGCCGCCGATGCCTACCACGCCGGGATGGAGGAGGCCGAGCGCACGCGCGTGCAGAACGGATTTGCAGGCGGATCCCTCTCGGTCGTGTGCGCCACGAACGCCTTCGGCATGGGCATCGACCGGCCCGACGTCGAGGCCGTCGTGCACTTCGAAATCCCCGGCTCGCTCGAGGCCTACTACCAGGAGATCGGCCGCGGCGGCCGCGACGGCCGCCGCGCCGACGCCATCCTGCTCTGGAACTACGTGGACGTTCGCACGCGGGAGTTTCTGATCGAGCAGACCGACGAGGCCGACGACTCCTCGAACAGGGAGCGTCGGCGAGAGCTCGACCGCAGGAAGCTCGCCCGCATGATCGCCTACGCCGATTCCTCAGGCTGCTACCGGGCGACGATCCTCCGCTACTTCGGCGAACGCGAGGCGCCGCCCGACTGCGGGTTCTGCGGCAATTGCCTTCGCCGCCGAGAGCTTTCGGCCGAGAACCTCCTCCGACTGCGCAAGATCCTGTCCGGCGTGGCGCGAGCCGGGGAGCGTTGGGGCAGGCGCAAGATCGTGGCGATGTTGACGGGCGATCTCGAAGGGCTGCCCGAGGCGCTCACCCGCCTCACGACCACCGGCATCCTCGCGGGTGAGAGCGCGAGAGCCGTGGGCGACTGGATCGACGCCGCGCAGGGCGGAGGCCTCCTGTCGGCAACGGACGACGTCTATCGAACGCTCTCGCTGACGCGCGCGGGGCGCGACGTCATGGCTGGACGGACGACTCGAGTCGCGCTCACCCTTCCGGAGCCGCCGCGCCCGAAAGCGAGAAAGAGGAAGACGCCGAAGGTCGTCGACGCTGCGCCGGCCGTTGAGCCGGCGGCAATCGAAGCGTTGAGGCAGTGGCGGCGCCGGGAGGCGGCGCGCCGCTCGGTTCCCGCCTACGTCGTCCTCCACGATCGCACGCTTGCCGCGCTCGCGGCCGCGCGGCCCTCGACGCTGGACGCCCTCTCCGAGATCCCCGGCATCGGCCCGGCCAAGCTCGAGGCCTACGGCAGGGACCTGCTCGCGCTGTTCGGCGCGGAGGGCACCTGATGGCGGGGCCGGGCCGACTCGTCTACTCGAGCGGACAGGGCCGTCTCTGCCCCGGCTGCGGCTGGCCACAGGACGACTGCCGCTGCTCGAAGAACCTGGCTGCCCCGGACGAGGCGGTCCCGGAAAAGATCACCGCCAAGCTGCGCGCCGAGAACCGCGCCTCGGGCAAGCACGTGACGGTCGTGGACGGACTGCCCGCCAACCGCGCGTTTCTGGACGCGCTCTGCCGCGAGTTGAAGAAGGCTTGCGGCACCGGCGGCGCCGCCGGGGAGGGCTCGATCGAGCTCCAGGGGGACCAGCGCGAGCGATTGCGGGTGCTCCTCGCGAAGAAAGGCATGAAGGTGAAGGGATGAGGGCCACCCGGGTCTATCTGGTTCGCCACGGCGCCACCGTGCTGTCGGCGGAGGACGCCTTTGCCGGCGAAACCGACGTTCCGCTCTCCGATGTCGGGCGCGAGCAGCTCCGCAAGCTCGCGCGGCGCCTGGCCCCCGAGCCCATCGCGGCCGTGTACGCGAGCCCCCTCGGGCGCACGATGGAGACCGCCCGGATCCTCGCCGAGCCGCACGGCAGGCCCGTCACCCCGAAAGACGGCCTGCGCGAGATCTCGCACGGCCACTGGGAAGGCAAGAAGCGGGCCGCGGTGGAGAGGGAGTATCCCGAGGAGTACGCCCGCTGGGAAGCGGACCCCTACTCCTTCTCGCCGTCCGGCGGCGAGACCGGCCTCGCCGTGGCGGCCCGCGCGATTCCGACACTGCTCGCGATCGTCGCGGCCCATCCGGGCGAGCAGGTGCTCGTCGCGTCTCACAAGGCCACGATCCGCTTGATGATCGGCTCGCTGCTCGGCTTCGACCTGCGCCGCTACCGAGACCACCTCGACCAGAGCCCGGCTTCCCTGAACATCCTCGACTTCAAGGACGTCGCCCACGCCCGGTTGTCGCTCTTCAACGACACGTCGCACTATTCGACATCGCCCTCGGCCACGGCCCCGATCGCAACCGGGCGACTCTCGAGCGTCTGGAACCGAAACTGACGGGGGCCTAGCGCTTCGGCGCGAACGACTGGTTGGCATACGGATTCGACGTCGGTCGCTGTACGACGTTGAAGCCGAAGTTCGTGGCCTGATGGCAGCGGTTGCAGCCGTCCGTCAGGACGTCGTAGGCGCGGGCGAATCCCTCGCGGTCCTGCCTCTCGATGGCGCGTCCGACCTCGGCGAGCGGCTCGGTCATGATCTTCTCGACCGCCTCGCCGATCGGTACCGGAGAGTCCTTGTGCAAGGGGTGATAGCGCACGACGTCGTCAAAACCTTCCCTGAGCTCGTCGAGCTCGTACGCCGCGAGCTTCCAGTTGCCGGCCTCTCCCGCGAACCAGAGCTTCGCGTGGCGCATCTGGTTCAGGCTCATCAGCTCGCCGAGTCCGGGCACGTAGGACGCCGCGGTCGGCGACGCGGGTGTCGTCGCCGGAGTCGCCGCGCCGGGCGCCCGGCGGCAGGCCTCTGCGAACGCGGCGACGGCGGCGAGGGCGCGGACGGTGCGCGAGAGCCTCGTCACGCCGCCGATGATAGCGCCGAGGCCTCGATTTGCCTTCCGGGCCCGAGTGTGACACTGTTCGCGCTCCCATGGGCCGGCCGACGTGGCCGCCCGCAGCCACGAACGTAGGCCTCGCCGGCGAATCCTCCGTTCCCAAAGAAAAATCAGCCGGACTTTTCCTCGAGGAGGATTCCCCTTGCCTTTCACTCAATTCGGACTCCATCCGGATCTCCTGCGCGGCGTGCGCGAGATGGGTTTCACGCGGCCCACGCCGATCCAGAACGACGCGATCCCGCCCGCCATGGAGGGGCGCGACGTGCTCGCCTGCGCCATGACCGGCAGCGGAAAGACCGCCGCGTTCCTCCTCCCGATTCTTCACCGACTGATCGGGAAGAAGCGCGGCATGACGCGGGCCCTCATCCTGACGCCGACCCGCGAGCTCGCCGCGCAGATCCAGGAACACGCCAGGGAGCTCACCGTCCACACGGCGATCTCGTCCGCGGCCGTCTTCGGCGGCGTCTCGATGGGCCCGCAGGAGCACGCCTTCCGCACGGGCGCGGACATCCTGGTCGCCACGCCGGGCCGGCTGCTCGACCACTTCCGGTTCCCGTACGCGAAGCTCGACCACCTCGAGGTCCTCGTGCTCGACGAGGCGGACCGCATGCTCGACATGGGCTTTCTGCCGGACATCCGGAAGGTGCTCAAGCACCTCCCCGTGAAGCGGCAGACGCTCTTCTTCTCGGCGACGATGCCGCCTCCGATCGCGCAGCTGACCCGCGAGATGCTCAGGAGCCCGTTCACCGTGAACCAGGAACGCAAGGCCGCCCCGGCCGTCGGGATCACGCAGGCGGTCTACCCCGTCCCGCAGAACCTGAAGGCGCCCCTGCTGCTCGAGCTCCTGAAGCGCGGAGAAATCAAGAACGTGCTCGTCTTCACGCGCACCAAGCACCGCGCGAACCGCCTCGCCGAGACCCTCCTGAAGAAGGGTGTGTCCTGCGAGCGCATTCACGGCAACCGCACGCAGGCGCAGCGCACGCAGGCGCTGGCCGGGTTCAAGGAAGGCCGGCACCGGGTCCTCGTCGCAACCGACATCGCGGCGCGCGGCATCGACGTCGAGGCGCTCTCGCACGTCATCAATTTCGACGTCCCCAACGTGCCCGACGACTACATTCACCGCGTGGGCCGCACGGCGCGTGCGGAGATGACGGGCGACGCCTTCACGTTCGTCTCGCCGGAGGAGGCGACCGACCTGGCGGCCATCGAGCGCGAGATCGGCAAGCGGCTGCCGCGCATCACGGTGCCGGGCTTCGACTACACCAGGGCGCCGGTCGAGCGATTCGAGGTGCCCATCGCCGAGCGAATCGCGGCGATCCGCGCCCGGAAGGCCGAGGAACGCAAGCGCGCCAGGGAGAAGGCGGAGCGCCGGATCGCGCACGAGGCCGCCCAGAACGCCCGCGCTTCGCAAAGGCCGGAACGAAGGGGTCAGACCCACGCCCGCGGGCCGGCGGGACCGCGTCACGGTACGGCTCCATCGGCCCAGCAGCAGCCGCGCTGGGGGCGACGGGGCTAAGCCGCCCTACGGCCGAACGGGGTCAGACCCCGCGCGCGCCGCCGTAGACCGGAAGAAGGGCGGGACCTTGCGCCGCGGCCGCGGGGCGCGGGGCCGACGGCATCGCCGGCACCGCCTGCCCGGGCAGGACCGGAAGCGGCACGTTGCGGCCGCGCGCGTACACCTCGTGCCGGCCGTTCTTCTTGTACCAGTCGGCGAGCGAGGCGGTCTGGAACATCTCCTCGATGATCTTGCGCCATCCGACTCCCGTGTTGTACGCACAGAATGAAATCTCACCCATCTGCGTGGCGTACGGGATGATGCACATCTCCGTGCGGCGGAAGTCGTAGTTGAACAGGTCCTGGAACCACATCCCGCCGATGAAGAAGACCCGCCACGGGTAACGGTTCTTCTCCGCGAAGCCGAGCTTGCCTCCCGTGTGGCCGTCCATGATCTTGGCGACCTTCCAGGGCGTGAGGCCGGCCGGAATTCCCTCGGGGCGCAGGTTGCGCAGGATCGAGAGGCCGACCTGGACGGCCGTCCACGCTCTCCGGCGCCCCGAGTCGGTAATCGCCTTGATGTCCGAGAGCATGCGGTCCACGTTCAGGATCGACGGGACGGTCACGGCCTTCCGGGTCTCTTCCTCGACGAGCATCATCGTGCCGATGCCGCAGTTCGGATGGCACCCGCACTTGAAGGAGCCCCACTCCGACTCGAGCCCGCCGAGCAGGTCCTTCAGGTCCGAGAACGGCCCGGAGGCCGAAAGGGGGTACCAGTCGCGCATCGGCTCCCCGATGCCTGCCTGTTCCTTCACGTCGTGGGCCAGGTGCGAGAGCGTGTAGCGCTGCCGCTTGCGCGTGTCGTCGTCGATGCCCTCGTCGCGCCCCGTGAACGAGACCGGCTGGAACGCCACGGCGTTGACCTTGTCGATGTTCCGGAGGGCGAACCTCAGGATGTCGCCGACCTGATCGTTGTTGACGCCGTTGACGACCGTCACGACGAGCGTGATGTCGATGCCGTGCTTCCTCAGGTTCTCGATCGCGCGCAGCTTGACGTCGTAGAGGTTGCCGACCTTGCGGTGCTGATTGTGCTCGTTGCCGACGCCGTCGAACTGGAGGTACGCGAAGCGCAGGCCGGCCTCGGCCGCCTCCCGCGCGAAGGATTCGTCCTGCGCGAAGCGAACCCCGTTGGTCGCACACTGGACCGAGAAATAGCCGAGCTGACGAGCGTAGCGGATCGCGGGCAGGAAGTGCGGGGAGAGCGTCGGCTCGCCGCCCGAGAACTGAACGGACAGCTGGCGGCGCGGCTTGATGGACGCCGCGTCGTCGAGCAGCTTCTGGACGTCCTCCCACTCGAGCTCGTGGACGTAGCCGACCTGGTTGGCGTCCATGAAGCAGGGGTCGCACATCATGTTGCAGCGATTGGTCAGATCGATCGTGAGGACGGCTCCGCGGCCGTACTTGATCGAGGACGTCCCGTGCTCGTGGAGCCCGTCCTTGGGAATGACGAAGTCCCGGCCGGGGTACATGGCCTCGAGACGCTTGAAGAAGGCCGGGTCCGTGGACAGGACGTCCTCGAAGTGGCCGTGCTTGGGACAGTCCTTTTTCATGAGGATGCGACCATCTTCTTCGACGATCTCGGCCGGGATCTCCCCGGGCTTGCCCTCGATCAGGACCTTCCAGTCGGCCTCGCCCGAGAGGATCTGGGCGCGGACCTCGGAAACGCAACGGGGACACAGCGAATCCGTCTTGCGGGGAAAGCCGAGCGGCGGGAACGTCTTCTCGCGCTGCTTCAGGAGCGGCGCCGGGGCCCACTTCGGCTGGAACCTGCCCTCGGGAAAGCGCCGATCCACCGCGCGCGCGAAGTGCCAGAGCGAGTCGGCCGCGCGACGAAGCCCCGAGTACACCGCTCTTCTCATGGTGGCGTCTTTCCCTTCCCGTGACCCGGTCTCAAGTGCTTTGCGTCCGCTCACGACGAGGTATGGATCCGAGTCTCTTGGCGCAATTCTAGCCGAAAATCCCGGACGGGAACGCGTCCCGGCGGCCTCACGCAATCCTCAGGACCGGCGCAAATCGCTCGACGGAGAACGGAGAGAGGTCGCGGGCGGGGCCCCCGGTGAGCAGGTCCGCCAGGATACGGGCGGTCACCGGGGCCAGCAGGATGCCGTTGCGGAAATGCCCCGCCGCAAAGAAAAGGCCGGGCACGGGGCCTGCCCCGAGCACCGGAAGCCCGTCGGGAGTTCCCGGCCGCAGCCCCGACCAGGCCGTCACGAACCGCGCCGATCCGAGCGCCGGAACGAGCCGCGCGCCCGCGGCAATCAGGCGCCCCACGGCGTCGGCCGTCACCGCCTTGTGGAAGCCGACGAACTCGACCGTGGAGCCGAGCAGCACCGTTCCGTCCGACCGTGGTACCACGTAGACGTCGTCCGAGGCGACGATGGTCTCGAGGGGCCGCCCGATCAACGACAACGCGACGATCTGTCCCCTCACCGGCCGTACCGGCAGCCAAAGGGGCAGGCGCCCCTCGAACGCCGCCCAGGCTCCCGCCGCGTCCACGACGGCCTCCGCCTCGATCGAACCCGCGTCGGTCTCGACACCCCTGCAGGTCCCCCTCTCGATCCGGAAACCGAGGACCGAAGTTCCCGTCCGGACGACGGCTCCGCGTTTGACGGCGCAGAGCCAGGCCGCGCGCGTCAGGCGCCGCGGATCCACGACCGCCTCGTCGGGAAAGAAGACGGCGTCGCGGACCTCGGCCGAGAGGAGGCCGCCGGCCTCGGTGGCGAGGTCTTCCTTGCGGAGCTCGACGACGGCCAGACCGGCCGCTCGCTGCCAGGCGAAGGCCGCGGTCGGAGTCGGCTCTCCCGCCTCGAACCGGCAGTGCAGGAGGCCGGTCCGACGGTAGCCGACGTCCACGCCCGTCTCCTCGGCGAGCCGGCGCGCCCAGGCCGGATGAAGGTCGCGGCTCTCGAGCGCGAGATCGAAGAACGGGCCTGGCCCGCGGGCCTCGGACTGGGGGGTGAGCATGCCGGCCGCAGCGCCCGAGGCTTCTCCGCCCGGCTCGGCCCGCTCGACGACGGTGACGCGGCGGCCGCGCGCGGCGAGCTCCGCGGCGAGCGCGCAACCGACGAGGCCTCCGCCGACGATGACGACGTCGGCCTTCGTCGCGCTCATCGCGCCAGACGCGCGAGCAACCGCCGCCGCCCGACAAACGCGTCCTGCGCGAACCGCCCGACCGCGAAGGCCGCGCCGTACCCGAGCGCGCCGCCCGCGAGCGCGCCCGCGATCGTCCGCGCGCTCGGGCGGCGGGCGAGCGCCCTGCGGAGCACGCCCACGAGCGCCTGCCGGCCGAGCTCCGAGCCGAGGCCGACCGCGAGGCCCGCCGCGACGGCGGCGACGCGGTCCCGACCGCCGCTCCGCGTGCCGTAGATCGCCGCCAGGGAGAGGACCATTCGGTTCAGCGTCACCGCCTGGTAGGCCAGACCCGGCCCGAAGGGCATGGCGCCGAAAAATGCGGCCGGGCCGGCCAGCAGTCCGCCCGCCGCCGCGCACTGGAAGGCGGCCCGCCGGATCACCCGCGCCGCGAGCTCGTCGCGCGAGGCGCGCGGATGCCTGCGGCGCAACTTCTCGACCGCCGTGGCCGCGCGAACGGCCCCGCTCTCGTCCAGAACCGCGCGCGCAAGAGCGGCGTACATGCCCCAATCCTACCCCCGCCGCCCGCGCCCCGCCGCCTGCCTCAAGCCCGCTGATTCTGTTATCGTTCGCCGGATTCGGAAAGGAGCCGAAGTGAGAAAACACGTTGCCATCGCTCTGATGCTCGCCTGCGCCCTGCCGCTCGCGGCCCTGCAGGCGGCGAAAGGAAAGGGTAAGAAAGTGGCCCTCGACTACGCCAACACGATCGCCACGCTGCAGACCGATCTGGGCGAGATCCAGATCAAGTTCTTCTACGACAAAGCCCCCAAGCACGTCGAGAACTTCGTAGACCTCTCGGCCAGCGGGTTCTACGACGGCACGTTCTTCCACCGGGTGATCCCCGGCTTCATGATCCAGGGAGGCGACCCGAACACCAAGAAGCCCGAGGACTCCTCGCACCCCTACGGCACCGGCGGCAACGGCACGAACAGGATCAAGGCCGAGTTCAACGACACGCCGCACAAGCGGGGCATCGTGTCGATGGCGCGTTCGTCGGACCCCAATTCAGCGTCCTCGCAGTTCTTCGTCGTCGTGAAGGACTCGAACTTCCTCGACGGCCAGTACACGGCCTTCGGCGAGGTGATCTCCGGCATGGAGGTCGCGGACAAGATCGCCAACGCCCCGCGCGGCGCCAACGACCGCCCCAACCAGCCCGTTCACATCAAAAAGGTCCTGCTCTCGCAGGCGAAGAGCACGAGTTAGGGTTTCGTCTGTTCCCTTCCGACGTCGCCGGCCTGGAAGAGCTCGCCCGTCGGACCCGTCTGGCACCGTTCCGCGTCGAGGCCCTTGCCGGCGACGTGGGGCGGCGCCGCTACTTCCGCCTGCATCTGCCCGAGGGACGCACCGCGATCGGTGTCGTCTATCCTCCGGAGGAGGACGGCTCGCGCCGGCGCTGGGTTTCGGCGCAGTCGCTCCTGAAAGAGAGGGTCCGGGTTCCCGCGCTCATCGCCGACGACGGCCGGGGCAACCAGATCGAGGAGGACCTCGGGCTCGAGGACCTGGCGGCGCGCTGTGCCCGCGCGGCCGGAGAGCGGGATCTCTGGCTCGGGCGCGCGGCCGATGCGGCCGCCGTGATCGCGGGGCTGCCCGATCCCGGCATCAATCCGCCGTTCGACACCGCTCTGTTCCGCCGCGAGCTCGACCTCGCCCGGGAAGCGGTCTTCGACATTCTCGAGAGGCGGCCTCTCTCCGTCGACGAACGCGAGGCGCACGATTCCTGGGCCGACGCGCTCGTCGCGGAAGTCCTCGGCCACCCCGCGGCGCTCTGCCACCGCGACTTTCACGGCAACAACCTCTTCCCCGACGGCAAGAGGGTCGCGGTCATCGACTTCCAGGATCTGCGCCTCGGGCCCGACTCCTACGACCTCGCCTCCCTCCTCTGGGAGCGAACGACCCTCGACTGGATGGACGAGGCTCGGGCCTCGCGTGTGATCGCCGGCTTCGCCGTGCGCCGCGGCCTCGAGCCCCGCGGTCTTGCCGCGCGCCTCGAGCGCGTTCTGCTGCAGCGTGCCTGGAAAGTCTGCGGGACATTTGCCCGCGCGGTGGCGCTCGGCAAGGGCGAGACCTACCGCCGCTACCTGCCTGCCGAGCTTGCCCTTGTCCGTCGGCTGCTCGGGCACGGCCCGCAGGACCGGCGCTTCGCTGCCGTCCTCGCGTCGCGCCTCATGCCGGTCTGCTAAGCTCTTGACGGTTCCCGGGGACGGCGCCGGGAAGGACTCGCGAAGGAGATAACGATGTTCGGCTCACTCGGTGTTCCGGAGCTTCTGATAATCCTGCTGATCGTCATCATCATCTTCGGGGCGAACAAGCTCCCGCAGCTCGGAAAGGGCCTTGGCCAGGGTCTGCGCAATTTCAAGGACTCGGTCAAGGGCGACGAGCCGCCCGCAGGACAAGCCCAAGCAGTAGCCCGCCCCGGCCCCCCCGCAATCCACCAGGAGGCTCGACGGCGATCGGCGTCGAGCGCGCAGTTCAATTGATTGTCACTTCTTCTTGGGTATCTGGATTTCCGGTGCGACGCGGAACTTCTCGCGCGGCAGGCGGATGTTGAGGATCCCGACTTTGTTGCGCAGCGTGTTGCGGTGAATGCCGAGGGAGCTCGCTGCGCGACCGAGATTTCCCGACGAACGCTTCACGGCGCCGACGATGTACTTCTTCTCGAACTCTTTCTTCGCGAGGTCGAGAGAGATGCCGTGCGCCAGAAGTTCGTCGATGATTTCCTGGAGCTGCCCGTCCAGATTCACGATGCCCTCCCCCAAAACAAGGAATGCGAAACGGAAGAGGGGCGCATCTTAGCAAAGGGTTGGAGCAAGCGATAGTGCGCGAGAAGACGAAGGCGTGGCCGCGGCGATCCGTCGGCAATTTTTCGTGCCAGCCCGCGGGCGCCAAAAAAAGAAGAGGCGCCGGGCGCCTCTCCTGATTTTTTCCGGCAAAGTCGCAGGCCGGTCCTATTTCACCTCGACCTGGTCGCCGATCTCGATCAGCCGGCTCGAATCGATGACCCGGGCCATGGCCCATCGGTCGCCGATGTAGAGAATCGCCAGATCGCCGAGGTACGTCCGAGGGACCGAGACACCCGCCGGCGGTGGCTTGTACATCCAGTACGAGCCCTGGGGCCGGAGGCCGTAGTCCGAGCCGCTCGCATACCGGAAGATCGAGAGCTGGTCTCCCGGCTGAAGCCCCTCGGCGAGGCCGAGATCGATCATGACGTCGGTGCCCGTCCCGATGGCCACGACGCCGTCTCGCGTCAGGACGATCCGCCCCTTCGCCTTGCCGGTGGACGGGTCGCACATGACCGCGGTGGGCTGCCGGCGACCGAGGGGGATCGGCACGGGCTCATAGGCCTTGAGAAAGGAGCCCATCGGGATGTCGGTGCAGGCGAGCGTGACTCGGACCACCGCCGTGCGACCCTCGATGCACACGAGCAGGGCCCGACCCCGGTACTGGTAGAACCGGCCCATCGGTTGGCTCGAAATGGGGTGATAGACGATGTCGCCCGGCGTGACGATCCAGAACTCGTCCCCCGGTTTGAGGCCGCGGTCGTACCCGGCGTCGAGGTACAGGAAGTTGTGCTCCGTGAAGTCCTCCTGCTCGGCCTCGTTCTCGGCCCCGATGATCGTGGCGGCGAAGTGCTCGGTCTCCGGACCGATGTAGCCGAAGCAGGAAACCTCGTCTTCGAAACCGAGGGGCTGTGGGGCGGCCTCGGTCGTCTGGGGCGCCAGCGGCTCGATCCGGGTGATCCCTTGCGGCTTCGTCGCAAGACCTCCGCCGGCGAGCTCCGGCGCCTGCTGCGAGGAGAGGGTGGCCGCTCCCGCCGTCAGAAGGAGGACCAGTTGGCCGGCAATGCGAACGGGGAGACGCATGGCGACTCCTTAAAAAATACGGATACTCGCGGTTTCTAGCCTAAAATTTACTGGCTTTAGGGCTTTGTGTCAACCACCACGGCCGCCGTCGGAGCCTTTTCCGCCGTTTTCTTTCCAAGTCTGGATTTGGCCTTCCCGGCGTATTCGCTCTGCGGGAACTCCTCCACGAGCTTCCCGAAGTAGCTGAGGGCCTCGTCCTTGCGCCCCAGCCGCTCGAGGGCCATCCCCTGATAGTAGTAGAGCTTGTCCTTGGACCCGTAGTCGGGAAACCGCTGTTCCACCTGGATGAACCGGGACAGGGCGGCGGCGGTCGAGCCCTTGCGGAGATAGAAGTACCCGACTCCGAAGTCGTGCTCGGCGAGCAGGTCGGTCAGGCGGCGGATTCTCTCCCTTGCCGCCCCCGCGTAGCCCGAGTCGGGGAACTCCCGGATGAGGGCGCGATACTGCTCGATCGCCTCGCGCGTGGCCGTCTGATCCCGGTCCGGCCTCTCGTGCTCCTTGTCGTAGCAGAAGGCGAACTGGTAGCGGGCATAGTCGCGGTTCGGCGCACCCGGGTATCGGTTGAGGTAGTCGCGATAGCGATAGCGGGCCTCGGTGTAGGCCGCGGCGGTTTTCTGTTGAAAGTAGGAGTCGGCCACCATCAGGAGGGCCTCGCGCCCCATATTCTCGTTCGGGTACGTCTCGAAGACGTAGTTCAGATACTTCCGCCCCTCGTCGTACTTCTTCTTGGCGATGAGGGCCTTGCCCTTCTCGAACAGAGCTTCCTTGGGCTGGGTGAGCAGCTCCTGGGTGACCTTGTCGGGCTTCTTCGCTCCCGAGCTCGAGCACCCCGGGGCCAGGACCGCGGCGAGCGCAATCGCCGCGACGGCCTCGACCCAGCGCCGCCTCATCGTGCGGCCGAGGCCCCGGCCGGACCTGCCGCGGAGCGTCGGAGCCTCTCGATGGCCGCCGCGGGGTCCGCGGCGCCGTAGACCGCCGTTCCTGCGACGAGGATCTCGGCCCCGGCGGCGGCGAGCGGCCCGGCGTTCTCGTCGCCGACGCCGCCGTCCACCTCGATGGCCAGCGCGCTGCCCGCCTCCACGGCTTCGCGTTTCAATCGCCGCACCTTCTCGATCGAAGGCTCGAGGAACGGCTGCCCTCCCCACCCCGGGTTGACGGACATGACCACCGCGTAGTCCACGTCGCGCCAGGCCGACGCGAGGGCCAGCGTCGGGGTCCCCGGATTCAGCGCGGCTCCCGCCCGCGCTCCGCCCCGGCGAATGACGTCGAGGCAGCGCTGGAGGTGGGCCGTGGATTCCACGTGTACGGAAACCCACTCGACCCCGGCGTCGAGGTACTCGAGAAGCGTCCGCTCCGGTCGCTCGATCATCAGGTGCACGTCGAGCGGAAGGCGCGTCGCCCTGCGCAGGGCTCGGACAACCGGCGGCCCGATCGTGAGGTTGGGCACGAAGTGGCCGTCCATCACGTCCACGTGCACGAGGTCCGCCCCGCCCGCCTCCGCCACGGCCAGGGCGTCCGCGAGGCGCGCGAAATCGGCCGAGAGAAGCGAGGGCGCGATCCGGACTTTCATGACCTCGGACCGGCGGCGCCCGGGTCGGCGGAGCGCGAAACCGTCAGGGACACGACCTCGCGGCTGGACAGCGGATAGCCAGCCGGCGGAAACTGCCTGAGGACCGTGTTGGGCCGCACGCCGTCGTAGACCTCGAAGCGAGCGCTGCCCACGCGGAAGCCGAATTTCTCCAGGCGCTCCCGGACGGCCTGAGCGTCCTTGCCGACGAAGTCGGGCATCACGATCCGGGCCTCGGGAGCACCGCGGCTCATCAGCACGCGGACGGGCTCCCCCTTCGCAGCCAGCGTTTCCGCCTCCGCGTCCTGCGCCACGATCCCCTGGGGGGCCGTCGGATCGCGATACCAGGAGACGGGCCCGAGCACGAGGGCGTCGCGCGAGAGCTTCAGGGCCGCGGCGCGGGGAGCGAGCCCCGTCAGCTCCGGCACGCGCAGCTCGCGCGCCCCGAGCGAAAGGACGATCCGCACCGCCTGCGAGGGCTTCGCGAGCGAGCCCGCCTCGGGTTGCTGGAGCAGCACACGCCCGCTCGGGACCCGTTCGTCGTAGCGGGCCCGGCTGCCCTGCTCCACGACCTGAAGGCCGACCGCGAGGGCCGCACGCGACGCCTCCTCCGTGGTCTTTCCGGTCAGGTCCGGAACCGTGACGGAACGGCCCACGATCGCGCGCCGGAAGCCGAACCAGACGGCTCCCGCGAAGACCGTCACCAGGAGAGCGCCGTAAAACAGACGAAAGACGAGCCGCCCCACAGCGGGAAGTTAACACGGGATGGTACTCTCAACGGGGCGCCGGAACTAGAGCGCCGCCGGGCGGACCGACCGGGGCGCCCGCGGGGGGTCGAAACAGGTGTCGTCCAGACGGGAAGGGGATTTCGAGCAGCCTGCGTGGTTTGCCGACCGGCGCTTCCGCAAGGCCGACCTGCACTGCCATTCGGTCTTCTCGACATTCAAGTACTTCCGCATCGCCAACACCCGCGATTCCTACAACCGCCCCGAGGAGGTCTACCGCCTCGCCAAGGAGCGCGGGATGGACTTCGTCACCATCACCGACCACGACTCCATCGATGGCTGCCTCGCCCTCCTCGACCGCCACCCGGACCTCGAGGACTTCTTCATCTCCGAGGAGGTCGAGACCTGGTTCCCGGAGACCCGCCAGCGGATCCACGTCAACGTGTTCGACATCGACGAGAAGCAGCACGACGAGATCCAGCGCCGTCGCCGCAACATTTACGACCTCCACCAGTACCTGCGCGAGCAAGAGATCATCGCTTCGGCCAACCACATGTTCCAGAACTACCGGATGCGCAATTCCCCTCGCCACTACTTCGAGGAGATGCTCCGGATGTTCGACATCTTCGAGGTCAAGAACGGGGCGATGACCTCGCACCACAACCGGCTCGTCGAAGACCTCATGGCCGTCGTCCGCGAAAAGCGCGGCGCGGTGTCTCTCGTCGCGGGCTCCGACGCCCACACGCTGGCTCCGCTGGCGCGGGTGTACACCGTCGCCGAGGCGCAGACCGTCTCCGAGTTCCTGGAGAAGGTGCGCACCGGCGCCTGTTTCGTCTGGGGCATGGAGATGGGCTTTCGCATGCTCCTGTCCGACGTCTACCGCATGGTCTTCAAGTACTACGGCAGCGTGCTCGACTGGAGGAACCCCGAATTCTCGGGGGCCGAGAAGGCCCGGCATCTGGCCCTGGCGGCGGTCGGCGCTCCGTTCTCGGCGGCCGGTGTGCCGCTGGCCGTCACGACGCTCAACTACCTCAAGCAGATCTTCGTAACGAAGACGGTGGGACAGGAGCTCCTCGAGCACTGGGAAGGCCGGGAGAAGCCGTCGTAGGGACGCCCGTGGATCCGGCCCCGCGAGCACCGCGCCCCGAGCGCGCGGCCCGCGCGCCCCTCCTCGGCGCCGTCTTCCTCTGCGCCCTCGCGCTCTGGGGCCTTCCCTGGAAGGAAGGCCTCGGCCGGCCGCGCACGCCGCTCGACCGCAGCACCTCGCGGGCCCTTCGCCCCGGCTATGTTCTGCTGACCGAGGCCGTCGGCGTCCTCCCCGAGAAGGCGGCCGTCGTCGTGCGCACCGAGCCGCCCGACGCGATGCTCGAGACCTGGTACCACCGGCTCGCCGTCTCGCTCCTGCCCGGTCGGCGCATCCTGCCCGCCGCCTGGCTCGGCCGATTCACGGCGCCCGAAATCTGGAACG
Source organism: uncultured Acidobacteriota bacterium (assembly GCA_963724465.1). GTDB lineage: Bacteria > Acidobacteriota > Thermoanaerobaculia > UBA5066 > Gp7-AA6 > DAHUXD01. Next base: position 284,742 of record CAVRUT010000004.1, read on the forward strand.
AGGCCGAGTACCTCGTGCTCGTGGGCCCGAAGCCGCGGGAAGCAGCCGGAGACCTCGTCCTCGAAACGCCGAGCGGAACCGTCTGGCGCCGAGGCAGACGCTGATGGTCCCGATCGCATGGCTCGGGACGCTGATCCTCCTTCCGGTCGCCGGGGCTCCGCTCGTCGGCCGTGCGCCGTATCGCGGGTTCCGTCCGGCGACCCGCGCGGTCCTCGCCGCGGGTGTCGGCGCGACCCTAGTCTCCTTTGCCATGACGCTCTTCACCCTGGCCGGCGTCCCGTGGCGCGCGCTCCCCGTCGCAATCGCCGCCGCCCTTCTGGCGTGGGGGTTGTCCGGGGTTCTCGGCCGCGCGGCGGCCCCGCCCGAGCCCGGGCCCGAGCCTCCCGCGAAGGCGGCAAGGCTCGCCGGCGCAGTTTCGGCGCTGTGCGTGCTCGCGGCGCTCGCAGCCACGATCGCAGGCGCTGCGAGCTCTGTGGACCTCTTCTTCTTCTGGGGCCCCAAGGCGCAGGAGTTCGCCATGGCCCGGGGCGTGGACACCGCATTTCTCGCCGACCCGTCGCACGAGTACATGCACTCCTATTACCCGCCGCTCGTCGCAAACCTCGAGGCCCTTGCGACGATGGCGGCCGGCCGCTTCTCGTGGACGAGCGCCACGCTGATCTTCCCCGTTCTCCTCGGCGCCCTGGCGACGGCCCTGCCGGGCGTGCTCTCCGGCGCAGCGGCCCGACCCATCGCCGGCGCCAGTTCGGGCCTCGCCGTCGCCGCCCTGGCCGTCATCGGCATCCGGTCGAACATCGCGGGCAACGGGGACATGCCGCTGCTCTTCTTCGAAACGCTCGCAATGGCCCTGCTCTTGCGACGCGACGCCGACGAGGTGTCGATCCAGGTCCTCGCGGGCCTGTTACTCTCCGGCGCCGCGGCGGCAAAGGTGGAGGGCCTCCCCTTCGCCCTCGCGGCAACGGCGCTCTTTCTCGTCCGACGCGGCAAGGGCCCGGCGGAATCGGCGAGGATTGCGGCGCGGCTGCTTCTGCCGACCGCCCTTGCGCTCGTCGCCTGGTTCGCCTTCGGCCTCTCACGCGGCCTCTTTTCCGTCTACTCGGAGTACGGACCGTTTTTCGAACTGCACCTCGATCACTGGCCGTCGGTGGCCAGTGAAATACCCAGGGCGCTCGCCGCGACCGGAAGAGGGCTTCCCTACGCGGTGCCGCTCGTGTGCCTGCTCGCGGCGGGACGCCCGGGCCGCCGGGCTCTCCTGCCACTGGGCACCGCTGCGGCCCTCGCCGCATTCCTCGTGTTCACCTACTTCCACCTCGCGGAGGACCCGTCGCAGTGGATCGCCTGGTCCGCCGCCCGCGTGCTCGCTCCCGTCCCGGTGCTCTGTGCCCTGGCGATCGTGTCTGCGGACCCCGGACCCGACCCGGCGACGGGCGCACGCACGTGAGCCGGCCGCGGCCCGATTCGCCCAGGCTCGTGCGCCTCTGGCTCGGCGGGGCGGTCGTGCTCTGCCTCTTTCCGCTCGCGCCCCGCCTGACACGGCCGATCGCCGTCCAGCTGCTGCTTCCCGTCACCCCGATCGACCGGATCGACGCCGAGCGAGCGCGCCAGTGGCTCTTCCTGGAGTCCTGCCGCCCCTTTCTCCCCGAGGGATCCCGTTTCACCGTGCTCGCCGCCGACCCCGACGTCGAGATGGCGATGTTCATGATGGCCATCGGGCTCTTCCCGGCGAACCGGCCGCTGCCCCACTCCTACTACGGCACACCGACGCTGCTCGAAGCTCGACGGGCCCGGTACGTCCTCCAATACCGCCTCTCCGCTCCCGCGGATCCCGGCGCCCGTCTCGTCGCACAACTCCCGAACGGAGCCGTCTACGAACGGACGGCGGAGCCGTGAATGCGCTTGCCTTCATGACGGCTCTCGCCGCGATCCCGGCCCTCGGCATCGGCGCGGCCTTCCACCCGTCCGTCCGGCGGTCCGGGGCGCTCGCCCGGGCCGCCGTGGCGCTCACGATGGGGTCCCTCGCGCTCACGATCACGGGGATGCTACTCACGCTCGCGGGAGTGGCCTGGACCGTCCCGACCCTGGCGGGTCCGCCGCTGTGCGCCTCTCTCGTTCTCGGCACCCTGTGGTCCCGCGCTCCGGCGCCGGACCGGCCCGCTTTCCGAGGGTCCCGGCGCGTCGCCGCTCTAGCCCTGGGGGTCGCCGGCGTCTCGCTCCTGCTTCTCGGCTGGACCCTCGTGACGTCCGCCGCCACGTCCGTCGACTTCCTCTTCTTCTGGGGAGCGAAGGCGGCGCGCTTCGCCCAGACCCGCGGCATCGACGCCGAGCTCCTTCGCTGGCCCTTCTTCGGCCATGCCGTGCCGGACTATCCTCCCGTCGTTCCGGTCCTCCAGGCCTGGGGCGCTCTGGCCGCCGGCCGGATGCCCTGGCGATTCGTGCCCGCCACGTCCCTCGTGTGGCTCGCCGCGGCCCTGCCGCTGCTCCGGGACCTCTTGCGTCGGCGCCTGACCGACGACGCCGCCGCGGCCGTCGGCGCGTTCTGGATCGCGGCTCTTGCGGCGTCGCTCGCGTTCTCCCTCTCGGGCGGCAACGCCGAAGCGCCGCTCCTCTTCTTCGAGACTATCGCGGTCGCCGCGCTGCTCGCCGAGAACGGCGGAGGCGAAAGCCGCTTCCTGCCCGGCCTGATGCTCGCCGCCGCGGCGCTGACGAAGGTCGAGGGCTCCGTCGCGGCCCTCCTCGTCGCCGCGGGGGCGGCGGCACGCGACGCCGTCGAGGGCCATCGGCGCATCCTCGTCCGTACGCTGCCGCTCGTCGCTGCGCCCGTCCTCGCGGTTGGCACCTGGTTTTTCTTTCAGTGGCGGTCGGACCTCTTCGTCGGCTACCGATCCCACGGGGGGCTGTTCGCGCTGCGGACTGACTTTCTGCCCGCGATCCTCGGAGCGGAGCTGCGGCAGCTCGACGCCGGAACGCGCTGGCTTTCGTGGGCGATCCCGGTTGCCCTGCTCGCCGCCTCCAGGCCGTTCGTCGCCCGCCTGCTCCCCGCGCTCTTCCTGACCCTGGGCCTTCTCGGGTTTCTCGCGTTCGATTACATGCACGACGCGACCGACCCGCGAGAGCGCATCAGCTGGACGACGCCACGGGTCTCGCAACCGGCCCTCTCGGCCTGCATCCTCGCGGCCGGCGTCGCGTCCCTGGGAGGCTCGCGGCGCAGGGACGCCGTCACGGACCCCGCAGCGCCTTCGCCGCCGTAGCCGCCGCCCGCCCACCGGTGGCCGCCTCGACGCCGATCTCGAGCGCCCGCTGCACGGCAAAGAGCGCGACGAGGGCCACCAGGCCCGCGCGCGCCCGCGCCTCCCGAGACGTGAGCGCGGCCAGGGCCAGCGCGGCGGCGGCAGGAATCGCCTCGACGAGCCACGTCGCCAACCCCGCGTCCGCTCGTCCGACGGAAACGACGAGGGCCGCCGCGGCGCCGATGAGAAAGGCGGCGCCCCCCTCGCCGTCCCACAGCCGCTGCGCCCCGAGCCCGGCGAGGACCGCGATCACGAACGCCTCGAGCTCTCCGCGGCTCCCGGCGGTCCCGACGGCAGGAAGCCGCCAGCGCAGCGTCAGGCACACGAGTGCCAGCGCGAGAAAGGGCCAGCGGCGCCGCTCGCGAGAGAACACGCCCGTCAGTGCGAAGGGCACGAGGACGGAGGGGCCGGCGGGCTCGAGGGCCGTCGCGCGGGCGCCCGGCGCGAGCAGCTCCTCCGAGAAGGCCCATGCCGCCGCACCGAACAGGGCGGGCAGCCTCGCGCAGGAAAGCTGACGGCAGAGCACGTAGACGCCGGCGGCCGCAACCGAAAGGCACGAAACCGCCGCCGCGAAGTGGGCCATCCAGACAGTTCTACGAACCTCGACCGGTGGACGTCGGCGTCAGAGGCGCGACCGGCGCAGAACGGCAAACAGGACCGACGTCAGGGCGCCCGCGAAGAAGGTCCCGACGCCGAACGCCCACGACCGGGGACGGTACCGGAGCCGGACCACGTGCTCGCCCGGCTCAACCCAGAAGCCGACGAAGGCATGGTTCACGGCCGTCGTTGCGATCCGGCGTCCGCCTTCCTCCGCAATCCAGCCGGGCCAGTCCGGCAAGGACGTGGCCACGAACGCGCGCGAGGACGCCGAGGCCTCGACCACGAGATCCGGGCCGACCTCGCGCACGCGGAGGGTGGCGGCGCCGTTCGGGCCCCCGGGATCTCCCGCCCCCTCGAGAAAGGCGGCTTGTCCGAAGTCGGTCACCGACGCCATGGCGGCGACCGCGTCGGGCACGCGTTCGATGGCGCGGGGCACGAAGGCGCGCGGCAGGGCTCCGGGGTTCGCGAAGACCGCGAGCTCGGCCCCGCGCGCCTGCTCGACCCAGCCCCCGGGCACGGGCTCCTCCGGCGCTCCGATCGCGTACCGCACGTTGAGAAAGCCGAGGAAGGGTCGGCCGAGGTCGTCGACGCGGTTGAAGGAGGCCGGCTGCGGGCGCGACCAGAGCGCAAACGTGTCCGCAAACCGGTCGAGAACGATCGACTCGTACCCGCGTACGTCCTCGACGCGGTAGAGCGCCGCCGCGTTCGGGCGGAAAACGCCTCCAGTCGCTGCGATCCGGGACGGGTCGCTGCCGAGGGGCAGCGCCGCGAGCGTCGGCAGGGGCACCGCGAGTGCTGCGGCAGGGAGGGTCGGATACGTGCCGCCCATCTCGAGGAAGCGTTGCAGGGTGAGGTACGCGATCGCCGCGCCTGCGACGACGCGCGGCCGTCGCCTCGCTCCGGCCGCCGCCATGCCGAGGAGGGCGACCGGGAGGACCTCGAAGAGAAACTCCCTGCGAACGAATCCGGCCCCGAGCCCCCGGTCCGCGAAGACCGGTTGCGAGGCGAGAAAGGCTGCGACGAGGACACCCGCAGTCGCGGCGGAGGCGATCGCGAGCCGACGCGGTCCGCCGGGCTCCGAGAGCGTCTCGGTTCCGAGCGCCGCCAGGCCGGCCAGGCCGAGGCCCGAGAGAAAGACGAGCCGGTAGTTCAGGGCGAGGGCGAACCCCGGAAGGCGCGCGGTGAGGTCGAGCAGGCCCGGAGCGCTCGCGCCGTACGCCAGACCGGCGAGCAAGAAGGCCAGGAAAAGAACCCTCCCGCGTGCGCGCGGCTTGCCGGCGAAGGCAAGGAGCGCCATAGGGAAGAGCACGGCCCCCGCGTACCCGAGCGCCATGCCCGAGCCGTCCTCGCGGCGCGCGTCCACGGCGCTCTTTCCGTAGATCCCGTGGGCGAAGGGGAGCAGGTCGGGCAGCAAGCGGGCCGCGGCCTGGGAAAGCGGGACCGACTGGCGGGCCGCGCCGGCATCGAGCGCGGCTCGCCGCGCCTGGTACTCGGCCGAGTGAGGGATGGCTTCCAGAAGTGGAAAGAGCTGCGGCCCGCAAAGCAGAAGCGCGAGGCCTCCCGCCGCCAGGGCGCCGACAAACGCGCGCGGTACGGCTCGTCGGCCGCAGCCCGTAAGCTCCCACGCGAAATACACGGCGCCCGCCGCGGTCGTGTGAAAGAAGGATTCCGGGTGCCCGCCGAAGAGCGAAAGGCAAAGCGCGGCCGTCGTCAGCCCGGGGCCGCCTCCTCCCGGCGCACGCGCGAGGCGCCGCAGGCCGAGCAGCAGGAGCGGAAAGGTCGCCGTCGAGGGCCCCACGCTCCAGCCGACCCAGAAGACGACGTACGTCGAAAACCCCCAGCCCACCGCGCCGGCGAGCGCCGCCCTCTCGCCGAGCTCGAAGTCGCGCAGGAAGAGGAAGGCCGAGAGAAGGCCGAGAAAGAGGGTGAACGTGCACGAGAGCGTCCACGAGAGCGGCAGCGGCAGCCAGAGGCCGAGCCAGGTCGAGGGATGGAAGACCCCGGCCTGGGCCGCGCCGAGAAGCGGGTTGCCTCCGAGCACGAACCGGTTCCAGAGCGGCGCCCTGCCGTTGGCGACCGCCTCCTGCAGCGCGGCCCGCCACGGGAGGTTCGCGAACGCGAGGTCCGAGAGGATCGGATTGCGCGGCGTTCCGATCCCCGGGGAGGCTGCGGTGTTCTTCCAGGGGTCCGCCGTGAAGAAGAGGTCCGCGGGCCCGTAGAGCCTGCCGAGGAGCATCGCCTTGCCCGTGAAGGCGAGCGGCAGGAGGGCGAGGAGGGTCCCGGCGCGGCCCGACACGCCGCCCGCGTACCGCCGGGCGAGCCAGAGGGCGATCGCGGCAGCCGCGCCGTAGGCGAGCCACAGCCCGAGCACGTCCATCGTCAGCGGCGCATTCCTGTCGCGATTCTAGCCGGGTGGAGGCCGCCGGGCCGAGCGTAAGATGCCGCCGTGGCCTACTCCTGGGAGCGCCTCGACGAGAAGGAGAAGGCCTCGATCCTCCGCAGCATCGCGGAGGGCGCCGCGGCGCCTCCGCCGCGGGTCGTCGAGCTCTCCTGGCAGGACCGCTGCAACATCGACTGCTTCTTCTGCTCCACGGCCCAGGTGCGGGCGGGCAACATGGAGCTTTCCGCGGCCCGGCTCGAGTCCCTCTTCGACGAAATGCGCGACCTCGGAGTCAAGGGCGTGCGCCTGATGGGCGGGGGGGAGCCCCTCTTTCGCAAGGACGCCGCGGCGCTCATCGCCGGGCTCGGCCGGCGGAACCTGCGCGTCACCGACGTGACTACGAACGGAGTGCTCCTGACCGAGCCCGTGGTCCGCGCCCTCTTCGAAACCGGCTGCGACGAGATCTGCGTCTCCTTGAACACCGCCGAGGCCGGGTCCTATGCCGCCATGATGCAGACCGCCCCGAAGAACTTCGACCGAGTCGTCGAGAACGTGCGGCGCGCCGCCGCCGTGAAGCGCGAGACGGGCGCCGACTGTATGATCAAAGTGCAGTTCCTCGTCTACCGCGACAACTATCGCCAGCTCCCCGAGATGTACCGGGTCTTTCGCGAGACCGGCGCCGACCGATTCTGGTTGAATGGTCTCTACCCCGTGCGCCCCATGCCGACGATGACCCCCGAAGAAACCGCCGAGATGCTCCGCCTCTACGAGGCGGTCCTGGCGCAGGACTACTTCGAGGGGCTCGAGCGCTTCTCCTTCTGGGAGCGGTCGATCGCGGAGCAGATCGCCGAAGCCGAGCGGCGGGTGTTCGCCGCTGCACCGCTCTCCTGCCGTGCGCGCGTGAAGTACCGGCAACTCTTCGACGGGGGGGCGGGCCGCGCGCGGGCGGCGTCCGAGCTGCACGAATTCTGCCTCGTAGGCTGGTACTCGATGACGGTCAACGCCAACGGCGACACGGTGACCTGTTGCATCCTCCAGGATCACGAACTCGGGAACGTCGGCGCGAGCTCGCTTGCCGAGATCTGGCGCGGGGCCGCGTACGAGCGATTTCGAGCGGAGCTGCGCGAGATCATGGCCCGCCGCGGCCGGGTCGAAGCCTTCGGGCACGCCTGCTCCGTCGCCTCGGTCTGCGCCGAGAAGGGCGCCTGCCCGACCCGGTCGTACTACTGGGGCAGCGACCTCGCGTTTCGGAACGATTTCCACCGGCTCGTCGAGGGGATGGCCGCGCCTCCGGGCGAACCGTTTGCGACGCTGCCGGGAACGAGTCGCAATCTTCCGAAGCTACCGGCGCTGCCCGTTCGCTGAACGGACGAGGCGGCTCGAGCGCCGGCTCGTCAAAAAGGCCACCACCCCGTCGGCAGGTTCTTGGCGAGGTCGTTGTAGAGCACGACGGCGAGCAGCGCGAGGATCATCACGAACCCGACCTGCAGGATGCGCTCCTTGACGCGCAGGGAAAAGTCGCGCCGCGCCGCGCTTTCGAGCCCGAGCAGGAACAGGTGCCCTCCGTCGAGCACCGGGATCGGAAGCAGGTTGAAGATGCCGAGCTGCAGCGAGATTGCCGCCATCAGCGCCACGAGCGGGACGGCGCCCGTCCGCGCCGCTTCGCCCGAGAACTTGGCGATGTCGAGCGGCCCCGACATGGATTTCATGCTCGCGCGCCCGCGGAAGAGGCGGCCGAGGATCGAAACCGTCATCCGAAAGTCCGTCTCGACGCGGCGCCAGCCCTCGACGAAAGCCTGCTTCACCGGGAATCGTTCGAGCACTTCGGGAAGGTCTCCGCCCACCTGAACGCCCACCTTCCACGAACCGTCCGCGTCCCGCCGGGGCGCGACCATCGTCGAGGCCTTCTTGTCGCCGCGCAGGTACTCGATCGCAAAGGGCCCGGGCGCTGCGCCCGAGACCGCGGCGACGAAGTTGGTGAAGATCTGGTCGGGGGCGCCCTTGATCTCCCGGCCCGCCACCGACAGGATGACGTCGCCCGCCTTCATTCCCGCCTTCTCGGCCGGCGAGCCGGACACCACCGCCCCCACCCGGGGCCGCACGCCCGTGCCGAAGTCCGGCAGCAGCCCCACGTCCCCGAGGTCGTACTTCGTTTTCGGCCGGGGCACCACCTGGAGGAAGACCCCGTTTCCGGCCCGGTCCACCTCGACGTCGAGCTTCTCGCGGGCGCTCATGCCGAAGATGAAGAGGACGTCGCGCCAGCGCGGCGTCTCGGTGCCGTTGATCGAGACGACGCGGTCGCCGGGCCGGAAGCCCGCGGCCGCGCCGGGAGACTCCGGCTCGACGACGCGTATGACCGGACGGTCGAGTTCGTAGGCCGGCACTCGGACGCCCACGACGAAGACCGCCGTGTGGAGGAGGATGGCGAGCACGAAGTTCATCCCCGGCCCGGCGAGCAGCACGAGCGCCCGCTGCCAGCGCTTGCCGGCGGGCGCCTCTTCCCGGGAGGTGCCCTCGGTGACCGTGGTTTCGTCGGGCCCGAGGCCGATCACGCGCACGTAGCCGCCGAGCGGGATCGCCGACACCCGGTAGTCGGTGCCGCGCCACTTCCTCCCGAAGAGGCGCTTGCCGAAACCGACCGAGAAGATCTCGACCGGGAAACGAAACCACTTGGCGACGGCGAAGTGGCCGAACTCGTGGGCCACCACGAGAACCGACAGGACCACGATGAGGGCGAGCGTGTTGCCGAGGATCGTCAAGCGGGGCTCCTTGAGGCGACGTTAACGGGCGGCCACGGCCGTCGCGCGGCGGCGAACGAGGGCAAGGGCCGCCTCGCGCGCCGCGCGATCGACCTCCTCCGCCTCCTCGAGGCTGCCGGGGGCGGCCTTGCGGCCGGTGGATTCCATGGTCGCCGAAACGACGTTAACGATGTCGGGGAAGGAAATCTTCCCCTCGAGGAAGGCCGCCACGGCGACCTCGTTGGCGGCGTTCAGGACCGCCGGCATGCCGCCCCCGGCCGCCAGGGCCCGTCGGGCGAGCTCGAGGGCCGGATACCGGCGCGGGTCGACCTCGAAGAAATCCAGTCGGGAGAGCGCCACGAGATCGAGCCGCCCGAAGGCGTTCGGCAGCCGCTCGGGGTAGGACAGCGCGTAGACGATCGGGAACTTCATGTCGTTCTTCGCGAGCTGGGCCACCAGCGACCCGTCCACGAACTCGACGAAGGAGTGGATGAGCGACTGCGGGTGGATGACGACGTCGATCCTCTCGCCCGGCAGGCCGAAGAGGAATTGCGCCTCGATCACCTCGAGGCCCTTGTTCATCATCGTCGCCGAATCGATCGTGATCTTGGGCCCCATCTTCCACGTGGGGTGCGCGAGCGCGTCCTCGACGGTGATCGCGTCGAACGTGTCGAGGCGCCGCTCGCGGAACGGGCCGCCGGAGGCCGTCAGGACCAGCCGCGCGGCCTCGCCTGGAAGACCCGAGCGCAGGGCCTGGTGGATGGCGCTGTGCTCGGAGTCGACCGGAATCAGCTCCGCCCCGCTCTTCTTCGCCTCGGACAGGATGAGCTCGCCCGCGACGACGAGCGTCTCCTTGTTGGCGAGCGCGAGCCGCTTGCCGGCGCGAACCGCCGCATGCGCCGACCGCAGCCCCAGGGCTCCGACGAGCCCCCCGACGACCGTGTCCGCCTCGGGATGGCAGGCGGCCTCGTCGAGCCCCTCCATGCCGGAGACGATCCTGCAGCCGAGGCCGGCGGGCAGGAGGCGCTCGAGGCGCGAGACGTCCTCGGGCCGGTCGATGGAGACGAGCCGGGGCCGGAAGCGGGCGACCTGTTCGGCGAGCTTCTCGATCGAGCGTCCGGCCGCGAGCGCGGCGACCCGGAACCGGTCGGGCATGGCCGCCACCACGTCGAGCGAGGACCGGCCGATCGAGCCGGTCGAGCCGAGGATCGAGAGGGATTTCATGGACAACGGGTGATTATATTGGCAGGAGACAGGAGGTAGACGGCCACTAGCTCCAGGCGATGAAGGCGGCGACGACCGGGCCGGCGAAGAGCAGGGAGTCGATGCGGTCGAAAAAGCCGCCGTGACCCGGCAGAAACGCTCCCGAGTCCTTGACGCCGGCCCCCCGCTTCCACAGCGACTCGACGAGGTCGCCGAGCTGGCCGGCCGTCGAGGCGAGCGCGCCCGCCAGCGCCCCGCGCACCGGACCGAGCTCCGGAACGAACCACCAGCCGCCGGCCACGGCACCGAAGGCCGTCGCCGCGACGAGCCCCGCGATCGAGCCCTCCCAGGTCTTCTTCGGCGACACGACCGGCGCGAGCCGACGGGCGCCGAAGCGGCGCCCGAAGTAATACGCCGCGGAGTCGCACGCCCACACGAGCGCGAGCAGGAAGAGCACGGACCGCGGCGAATGGCTTCTCAGGTAGCACAGGCTCGTCGCCGGCAACGCGATCGAGAGAACGCCGAAGGCCGTGGCCCCGGCGCCGGCGAGCGCGATCGCCGGCGGCACGCGGGCAAAGAGCGGGGCGAGCGCCGCCAGCGCCACCCCGGCGAGCGTCAGCGCGAACCAGCCGCCCGGTCGCTGCCTCGCGGCGACGTCGACGACCAGGCCCGAGGCCGTCTGGAAGTGGATCGGCCCGAAGAGCACCGCAGCGTCGCCGAGCACGAGGCCGCCGAAGACGATGCCGAGCGCTTTCGCGACGGGGTGGCCCGACTTCTCGGCTATGCGATAGAACTCCCAGAGGGCGCCGAGCGCGATGAGGGCGACGAGCGCGTTGAAGAGAATGGGCGGCGCGAGGAACAGCACCGCCAGAACGACCGGGATCGCGACCGCCGCCGCGACCTCGCGCTTCATGAGCGGTGAAACGGGAGACGGGATACGGGAGACGACGAGACCACTCTTGCGTCTACCGTCTGCCGTCTACCGCCTGGGCCTTGTCTTCCGAAGGCCGGCCTTCGTTGATGACGCCGCCGTAGCGGCGCTCCCGTTTCTGGAAGTCGAGGATCGCCTCGAAGAGGTGGCGCTTTCGAAAGTCCGGCCAGAGCGTCGGCGTCACCCAGATCTCGCTGTAGGCGATCTGCCAGAGCAGGAAGTTCGACACGCGCATCTCGCCGCTCGTCCGGATGAGCAGGTCGGGATCCGGCAGTCCCGCCGTCCCGAGGCGGGAGCCGAGCGTCTCCTCGTCGATCTGCTCGGGCGTGAGCCGGCCCGAGACGACGTCGTTGGCGATCGAGCGGCACGCGTCCACGATCTCGGTCCGGCCGCCGTAGTTCAGGGCGATGTTGAACGTCATGCCCCGGCACGAAGAGGTAGCGGCGAGACCGTGCGCAAGGGCCTTCTGCACCGACGGATCGAGCTCGTTCATTCGCCCCACGACGCGGAAGCGGATGTCGTTCTTCAGGAGGTTCCCGAGCTCCTTCGCGAGGTACTCCTTCAGGAGCGACATGAGGGTGACGATCTCGAAGCGCGGGCGCTTCCAGTTCTCGACCGAGAAGGCGTAGAGCGTCAGGGCGTCGAGCTCGAGCCGGGCGCAGGTCTCGACAGTCTCGCGCACCGAGGCGATCCCCGCGCGGTGCCCTTCGACCCGGGGCGAGCCCCGCTGCTTCGCCCAGCGGCCATTGCCATCCATGATGATGGCGACGTGCCGCGGCAGCTTGGCGAGGTCGATCTCATCCAGCAACTGCCGCTCGAAGGAGCCGGCCGGCGCCAGTACGTCCAGGTCGATCACACCAAAGAGTGTAACTCGTCGCCTCCCCCGTCGCCTCCGCTTGCTCGGGGTCTGCGCCCGTTGGGCGCACCGGCGTCCTGCTCGCCCGGATGCGGGCTCGACCGGACGCCTGACCCCTCGCGCGCTCCGGCTCCCGCGGCGCGAACCTCCTCCCTTCCTTCGTCGAAAGACTTCTCGCGCCGCGAGCGTTAAGGCACTGTGCAGCTCGTTTTGCAGCCGTTACGGCCTACAGACGCGACCGTTCATAGAACACGCGCAGGAGCGTCAGGCCCTTTGCGGCGGCCTTGGCGCACAGGAGGCGGCGGTCGCCGGTCTCGAGCAGCCGCGCGGCCCGGTCCGGGGGCACCCGGCCCCGCGCCGCGTCCGACAGCACGCCGCAGATCGAGCGCACCATCCCGCGCAGGAAACCGTCGCCGCGAAAGACGGCCTGGAGCTCGTCGCCCTCCTCCCGGATGGCGACGGAGTGCAGGGTCCTCACCGTCGACTCCCCCGCAGGAAGCGCCACCGCGAAGACGCGGAAATCGCGCTCGCCGGGCAGGCTCGCCGCCGCCTCGCGCATGAGCGAAGCGTCGGCGCGCGGCGAGATCGGCGCGACGAAGGGGGCGTCGCGCGGCGGGATCACGGCCGCGCGGCTCCAGCGATAGTGGTACTCCTTCCAGGCCGCGTCGAACCGCGCGTGGAAGTCCCGCGCGGCCTCTTCGACGACGAGCACGCGCACGTCTTCGGGCAGTCGGTCGTTGGCCGCGTCGCGAATCGCGCGCGGCTCGCGACGGCGGGGCAGGTCGAAATGGGCGACCTGGCCGTCGGCGTGAACGCCCGCGTCGGTGCGGCTCGCCCCCTCGACCCGCACCGGAGCGCGCGCGAGCCGGCCGAGCGCGTCCTGGAGAGCGCCCTGCACGGTGCGAGGAGCGTTCTTCTGCACCTGCCACCCATGGAACCGCGTCCCGACGTACGCAACGACGGCGCGGTAGCGGACGGGGCCGCTCATCCCGGCCTGGCGCGGTAAGACCGCGCGAGCAGGAGCGCAAAGGGAACGTACTCGAATGCGTACACCAGGGCGCGCGGCAGCCAGGCCACGGGATGGACCAGCGCATAGGACAGCGCGACCGCAAAGGACAGGTAGAGAAACGCCGGATCGCGCCGTCGCGCCGCGAACGGCAGCACCCACAGCAGGTACCACGGGTGCAGCGTCGGAGACGCAAGGAGCAGGACCGCGAGCGAGGCGTAGACGGCCCGCTCGGTGTCCGTCACGCGCAGACCGATCGCCAGAAGCGCCGCCGCGAGGGCGACCGCGAGCGCCGCGCGCGCGAGGAATCCCGCGTAGAAGAACGGGTAGACCGACTGCGCCCAGGCCGGGTGGCCGAGCCAGGCCTTCAGCGTTTCGAAGGCGGCCCTGGCGTGCCCGGCCGCCCCGGTCCGTTCGAAGCAGGCCCGTCGACCGCCGGATAGGCGGCGGAGTTGAATTCCCAGCGCGTCGCGTAGTCGCCGAGGCCTCCCACCGGCGTCACGCCCTCGCGCGTCGCGACGCTCCACAGCGCCGCCGCACTGGCAAGCGCCGCCGCGGCGAATCGAAGCCGCCCCCGTCGCGCCAGAGGCATCGCGGCCGACGCGGGCACGTATTTCGTCAGGACCGAAAGCGCGAACGCCACGCCGGCGCGCGCCCGCCGGTCCCTCCCCGCGAAGACGAGGCACGCGAGCAGGAGCGCCACGCCCAGGGAATCCAGATGTCCCTCGCGCGCGCTCGCGGTGATCGCGAGGGGATGGAAGGCGTACAGAGCCGCCGCAAAGCCGGCACCCGGCCCTCCCAGGCCAAAGAGCAGCGCGACGATCGAGAGGTCCGCGGCCGCGAAGACGGCCCGAATGCCGCGCTCCCCGCCGAGCATCAGCCCCGCGCGAAACGCCGCCTGCGCAACCGGGGGATACACCGACCGCACGTCGGCGTGCGGAAGCCCGGCGGAAAGCTCCGGGGCGACACCCGCGAGCCTCGGGTCCGACGGCGCGTGCGCGTACGGCGAGATCCCGGCCGCCGCGACGCGCGCGTCCCACGCGTAGCGGCGCACGTCGTCGGAAAGCTCCGGAGTGCCCGCGAGCAGCGTCAGGCGCAGGACGGCCCCGCAGAGCAGCAGGAAGGCCCGGCTCGAACCGGATAAACTGCGCGCCGCAAAGAGTGCAATGAAGGAGCCCGCGGCGAAGAGCAGAAGGTACGACGCCAGTGGGTTCGCGCGTCCGGGGCGAGCACGAGGCCGATCGCGACCGCTTCTCCGGCGCCGAGGACCAACCATGGCGGGAGGCGCGCCGAAACGGGAATCTCGCCATGACGGCGGGAACCGGCCCCCTGCTGACCCTCGGGGCCTACTACGCGGTGCTCGCGCTGCTCGCCGTCTATGGCGTTCGCACCGCGCCTTGATGGTCCATCTCTATTACCGCCACCGGCACACGCCGCCGCGTCCGGCGGGCGCGCTCGACCCCGCTGCCGCGCGTCACGGTCCAGCTGCCCATCTACAACGAAGTCTACGTCGTGGAGCGCCTCGTCGAGGCGGTCGCGGCGCTCGACTATCCGCGCGCGCTTCTCGAGATCCAGATCCTCGACGACTCGACCGACGAGACGCGCGAGGTCGCGCGGCGAGGCCGCCGAACGGCTGCAGGCCGCGCGGCTTCGACGTCGCCCACCGCACCCGCGGCGCCACCGCGACGGCTTCAAGGCGGGCGCGCTCGCGGACGGGCTCGCTGCGGCGCCGGGCGAGTTCCTGCTCATCTTCGACGCCGACTTCGTGCCTCTGCCCGACATCCTGCGCGAGTGCCTCCCCCACTTCTCGGACCCGGCGGTCGGCATGGTCCAGGCGCGCTGGGAGCACCTGAACCGCGACTTCTCGCTCCTGACCCGCGTCCAGGCGATCCTGCTCGACGGCCACTTCGTCATCGAGCACACGGCCCGCCACCGCTCCGGGCGCTTCTTCAACTTCAACGGCACCGCCGGCATCTGGCGGCGCGCGCTGCCTCGAGGAGGCCGGGGGCTGGCAGTCGGACACGCTCACCGAGGACCTCGACCTCTCCTACCGCGCGCAGCTGCAGGGCTGGCGGTTCGTCTACCTCAAGGACTGCGTGGCGCCCGCCGAGGTGCCCGTCGACATGAACGGCTTCAAGAGCCAGCAGCACCGCTGGGCCAAGGGCTCGATCCAGACCGCGCGCAAGATCCTGCCGCGCGATCTTGCGCAGCCGCTGCCCTGGAAGATCAAGGTGGAGGCGTTCTTCCATCTCACCAACAACGCGTCGTATCTGCTCGTGCTCGCGCTCGCCCTGCTTCTGGTGCCCGCGATCGTCATCCGGGATCGGATCGGGTGGCAGAAGCTCGTCGCCCTCGACTTTCCTCTCTTCTTCGGCGCAACCCTCTCGTTTCTGGCCTTCTACGTCTCGTCGCAGCGCGAGCTCGGCCGGGCGGGGCGCCGTCGCTCTGCGCGAACCTTCCGCTGCTGATGTCGCTCGGGCATCGGGCTTTCGGTCAACAACGCCCGGGCGGTCCTCGAAGGCCTGTCGCGAGCGCCGGGGCGAGTTCGTGCGGACGCCGAAGTACCGATCGAGGGCGCCCACGGGCGAGTGGAGGTCCAAGAAGTACCGGGCCTCCGCGACGCCTCGCCCTCGTCGGCGAGATCGCTGCTCGCCGGCGTATTTCCTGGCGTGCGTCGCTCTTCGCGGTGCGCTACCGGTACTGGGTCGCCGCTGCCCTTTCTCCTCGTCTTCTTCAACGGCTTCGCCGACACGGCGGCGCTCTCGCTGGCGAGGCCCGGCGGCCGGCCTCCGCTCCCGAGCTCGCGCATGACGCCGCCTAGCGCCGAGCCCTCCCGCGACCCCGTCTGCGGAATGACCGTGGATCCCGCACGGCCGCCGCGCGCGCCGCGAGCACGGAGGCCGCGAGATCCTGTTCTGCGCCCCCGGGTGTGCCGCGGCGTTCGACAGGGATCCGGAGCGGTATCTGCAGGCCGGGCAGCCCCTCTCACCGATGTCGCCGCCGGCTCACTCGACCGTGGCACCCGCAGTCCTCGGCGAAAGTCTCTCCCTCGCCCTCGAAGGCATGCACTGCGCCTCGTGCGTGACGACGATCGAGAAGGCCCTGGCCGCGGTGCCGGGCGTCTCCGAGGCGTCCGTCAACCTCGGAACGGCGCGGGCCGAGGTCCGCGGCGAAAGTCTCGACGCCGGACGGCTGGTTGCTGCCGTGCGCGCGAGCGGTTACGAAGCCCGCCCGGCGGCCGCAAACGACGCCGGGCGAAGACGAGGCGCGGGCGCGCCGGGAGACCCGCGACGTCCTTCGGCGGACGATCGTCGCCGCGGCGCTGACGCTGCCGGTCGCCGTCCTGTCGATGGCGGACGTGCCGTTTCCGGGCCGCAACCTCGTGCTCCTCGCGCTCACGCTCCCGGTGTATTTCTGGGCCGGGGCGCCCTTTCTGTCGGGGGCCGTCCGGACCCTGCGTCGTCGAACCGCGAACATGGACACGCTGATCGCCATCGGCACGACCGCGGCGCTCGCTCTCTCGGCGGCGGCCACGCTCTTTCCCGAGACGATGGCGGCCGCCGCGCCCGGGCCGATGGGCCACGTCTACTACGAAGCGGTCGGCGTCATCCTGACGCTCGTCCTGCTCGGACGCTATTTCGAGACGCGGGCCCGGGGACGCACCTCCGAGGCCGTACGCAAGCTCCTCGACCTCGCCCCGAAGCGGGCCCGCCGGCTCGAGAGCGGCGTCGAGCGCGAGGTGCCGCTCGCCGAGGTCCGTGTCGGCGATCTCCTCCGCGTGAAGCCCGGCGACGCGGTGCCGGTGGACGGGGTCGTGCGCAGCGGGCGCTCCGCAGTGGACGAGTCCATGGTCACGGGCGAGTCGCTGCCGGTCGAGAAGGGCGAGGGCGACCGCGTCATCGGCGGAACCCTGAACGGCACCGGCGTCATCGACGTCGAGGCCACGGCCGTCGGCAGCCGGACGGCGCTGGCCGAGATCGCGCGCCTCGTCCAGGAGGCGCAGGCCTCCAAGCCCCCGATCCAGAAGCTCGCGGACCGCATCTCCGGCGTCTTCGTGCCGGCGGTGCTCGCGGCGGCCGTCGTCACGTGGGTCGCCTGGTACGTCGCTCGGCCCCGAGCCGCGCGCGCTCTTTGCGACCATCGCATTCGCCTCGGTCCTCGATCATCGCGTGCCCCTGTGCCCTCGGCCTCGCGACACCGACGGCGATCCTGGTCGGCACGGGCCGCGGTGCGCGCGCAGGCATCCTCTTTCGCGATGCCGACGCCATCGAGAAGGCCCGCCGCGTCACGCTCGTCCTCCTCGACAAGACCGGGACGATCACCGAAGGCAGGCCCCGCCTGACCGACCGCGTCCACGTTGCCGGCGTCCCCGACGAGGAGCTGCTCGGGCTCGCGGCCGCGCTCGAGGAAGCCTCCGCCCACCCGCTCGCGCAGGCCGTCGTGGCCGCCGCCCGCGACAAGGGCATCGCCCGGCCGGCCGTCGAGGCCTTTGCGTCGCGCACCGGTTTCGGCGTCACCGGCACGGTCGCGGGTCGACGGATCGCGGTCGGCAATGTCCGGCTTCTGGAAGAGGAAGGGATCGACGTCGCGCCCGTGCGCGAAGACGTCGCGCGCTTTGCGGTCGAAGGAAAGACTCCCCTTCTCGTGGGAGCCGGAGGGAAGCTGCTCGGACTTCTCGCGGTCGCGGATCCCGAAAAGCCGACCTCGAAGGATGCGGTCCGGCGCCTCGGGGCGATGGGCCTGAAGGTCGCCATGCTCACCGGGGACCGCGACGACACGGCCCGGGCGGTGGCGGACCGAGTGGGCATCGAAGAGGTCTTCGCCGAGGTCCTCGCCCCCGACAAGGCGGCGCGCGTGCGCGAGCTGCAGGCCCGCGGCGAGATCGTCGCGATGGTGGGCGACGGCGTCAACGATGCGCCCGCGCTCGCGCAGGCCGACGTGGGGATCGCCATCGGCGCCGGGGCCGACGTCGCGATCGAGGCCTCCGACGTCACTCTCGTGGGGGGCAGCCTCGGGTCGGTGGCCGACGCGGTCGCGCTCTCGCGCGCCACGCTCTCCACGATCCGCCAGAACCTGCTCTTCGCCTTCTTGTACAACGCTCTCGGCATTCCGGTCGCCGCGGGCGTCCTGTACCCCTTCACGGGCTGGATGCTCTCGCCCATGATCGCCTCGGCGGCGATGGCGGCCTCCTCCGTCTCGGTCGTCGGCAACAGCCTGCGGCTGGCGAAGAGGCGGCTCCCATGACGCCCGACCGGATCGCCGCGATCGGAGTCGGGGCGGCGCTCGTCGTCTTCATTCTCGTGTTCTTCTTCGGCAAGCGCCGGGAGACCGCCGCGGGCTCGGAGATCACGATCGTCGTGGACGGAGGCTACGCGCCCGATCTCATCGTCGCCAGGCGCGGTGTCCCCCTCAAGCTCGTCTTCGACCGCCGCGACACGAGCCCCTGCACGGACGAGGTCGTCCTCCCCGACTTCCGGATCCGGCGTTCCCTGCCGACCGGTACCAGGACCGCGATCGAAATCACCCCCGAGCGCGAGGGCGAGTTCTCGTTTTCCTGCGGCATGAACATGCTGCACGGGAAGATCCGGGTCGTCCCGTGACGGAGCCGATGCTTCGGATCACCGAGATCTTTCGCTCGATCCAGGGGGAATCGACGCGGGCGGGCTTCCCGTGTTCCTTCGTGCGGCTGACCGGGTGCTCGCTGCGCTGCGTCTGGTGCGACACGGCCTACGCCTTCCACGGAGGAGGCGACATGACCGTCTCCGAGGCGGCCGAGCGGGTGCTCGCGCTCGGCACGGACCTCGTCGAGGTCACGGGGGGAGAGCCTCTCGAGCAGGAGGCCGTGTACCCGCTGATGGAGCGCCTGCTTTCCGCCGGGCGAACGGTGCTCCTCGAGACGGGGGGCCACGTCGCGCTCGACCGCGTCGATCCGCGCGTCGTCAAGATCGTGGACGTGAAGGCCCCGGGCAGCGGCATGCGCCACGCGAACCTGGACGAGAACCTCGGGCTCCTGCAGGCCCACGACGAGCTGAAGTTCGTCATCGCCGACCGGCGCGACTTCGACTGGTCGCTCGCGATGGTCCGCCAGAGGAACCTCGACGCCGGGCGGGTCGTGACTTTCTCGCCGGCCTGGGGAACGCTGCCGGCAGCCGAGCTGGCGCAATGGGTCCGGGATTCAGGCAGACCGATTCGACTCGGGCTCCAACTCCACAAGATCCTGTGGGGGGACGTGCCGGGCCGATGAGCCGCGCGGCCATCGTCCTGCTCTCGGGCGGACTCGACTCGGCGACCTGCCTGCTCCTCGCGCGCGAGGAAGGCCTCGAGATTCGCGCTCTCTCCTTCGACTACGGCCAGCGCCATGCGGTCGAGCTCGAGCGGGCGCGCCTCATCGCCGATCGCTACGGCGTGCGCGAGCACCGCGTCGTGCGCCTCGACTTCCCCGGCAAGGGTGCATCCGCGCTGACCGATCCCTCGCTGGCCGTTCCGCATCACGCCCTCGACGGCGCTCAGATCCCCATCACGTACGTCCCCGCCCGCAACACCCTCTTCCTCGCGCACGCCGTCGCCTGGGGCGAGGTGACGGGCTCGGGCGACATCTTCATCGGCGCCAATGCCCTGGACTACTCGGGCTACCCGGACTGCCGGCCGGAGTTTCTCGAGGCCTTCGAGAGGATGGCCAACCTCGGCACGAAGGCCGGGGTCGAGGGCCGGCTCGCCTTCCGCGTTCGGGCGCCACTGCTGCGGATGACGAAGGCCGAGATCGTAAAGCTCGCCGCCCGGCTCGGCCTCGACTTTGGGCTCACCACGTCCTGCTACGAACCGGGACCGGCGGGCCAGCCGTGCGGAGCCTGCGACGCGTGCCTCTTGCGCGAAAAGGGTTTTCGGGAGGCGGGGCTCGCAGATCCGGCTCGGACACAGAGCGTAAATAGTTGAGTTATAGGGACTAATATTTTTGTCAGTCTGAACTTGACATGTATTCACTCAGATACTATCCTTCAGCCTCCAGTCGGGCGTGTTTTCTCAAGGGAGGACCGCTCGGCGGGAAGGAAGAACATGCGCTTCGACCAGCTCACGATCAAGGCACAGGAGGCCGTTCACGAGGCTCAGCGCGACGCCCGCGCTCGGGGTAACGCCGAGCTGACCGGGGACCACCTCCTGCTCGCCCTGCTCCGGCAGGACGCCGGTGTGGTCGTCCCGGTCCTCCAGAAGCTGGGCGCGAGTCCCGAGACGCTCGCCGGCGAAATCGAGGCCGAGCTCGACCGCCGGCCCAAGGTTTCCGGGGCCTCGGCGGACGCCGTCGTGGCGCGCGATCTCTCGCGCGTCTTCGATCGGGCTTTCGAGGTTGCCAAGGAATTCGGCGACGAATACGTCTCGACCGAGCACTTCCTCCTCGCCCTCGCCGAGTCCGGAGGCGACACGGCGAAGAGGCTCTCGAAGGCGGGCCTCAAGAAGGACGACCTCCTCAAGTCCCTGAAGGAAGTCCGGGGTTCCTCGCGCATCACGGATCCGAACCCGGAGGACAAGTTCCAGGCCCTGAAGCGCTACACGCGGGACCTGACCGATCTCGCCCGGCGGGGCAAGATCGACCCGGTCATCGGCCGCGACGAGGAAATCCGCCGCGTCGTCCAGGTCCTCTCGCGCCGCACGAAGAACAATCCGGTCCTCATCGGCGAGCCCGGTGTCGGCAAGACGGCCATCGTCGAAGGGCTCGCGCGCCGGATTCACATGGGCGACGTACCCGAGGGCCTGAAGAACAAGCGAGTCGTCTCGCTCGATCTCGGCGCCATGATCGCCGGCGCCAAGTACCGCGGAGAGTTCGAAGACCGGCTGAAGGCCGTCCTGAAAGAGATCGAGGAAGCCCAGGGCACGATCATTCTCTTCATCGACGAGCTCCACACCCTGGTGGGGGCCGGCGCGGCCGAGGGCGCCATGGACGCGTCGAACATGCTCAAGCCCGCTCTGGCCCGCGGGGAGCTGCGCGCGATCGGCGCGACGACGCTCGCCGAGTACCAGAAGCACGTCGAGAAGGACGCCGCGCTCGAGCGCCGGTTCCAGCCCGTCTACGTGGACGAGCCGACGGTCGAGGACACGATCGCGATCCTCCGCGGCCTGCAGGAGCGCTACGAGATCCACCACGGCGTGCGCATCACCGACGGGGCCCTCGTCGCCGCGGCGCGCCTCTCCCACCGCTACATCACCGACCGCTTCCTGCCCGACAAGGCCATCGACCTCGTGGACGAGGCCGCGGCGCGACTGCGCACGGAGATCGACTCGGTGCCGGCGGAGATCGACGCGGTCGAGCGCCGGATCGTCTCGCTCGAGATCGAGAAGCGGGCACTGCAGAAGGAAAAGACGAAGGAGGCGGGCGAGCGACTCGACGAGATCGAGAGGCAGCTCTCGGAATCCCGCGAGGAGTCGAGCCGGCTGCGGGCCAAGTGGTCCGCCGAGAAGGCCGTCATCCAGAAGATCGGCCAGATCAAGGAAGCCCTCGAAAAGGTCAAGCAGGACGCCGTCGAGACAGAACGGCAGGGCGAGCTCCAGAAGGTGGCCGAGCTGCGCTACGGCCGGCTCCCCCAGCTCGAAAAGGAGCTCGCCGCCGAGAACGCGCGCCTCGCCGCCCTCCAGAAAGGCCAGCCGATGCTGCGCGAGGAGGTCACCGAAGAGGACATCGCCACCGTCGTCTCGAAGTGGACCGGAGTTCCGGTCAGCCGGATGATCGAAAGCGAGTCCCAGAAGCTCCTGAAAATGGAGGACCGCCTCCACCAGCGGGTCATCGGCCAGGACGAGGCGGTCCGCGCGATCGCCGACGCCGTCCGCCGCTCGCGTGCGGGCCTCTCGGACCCGAAGAAGCCGCTGGGCTCCTTCCTCTTCGTCGGCCCAACGGGCGTCGGCAAGACGGAGCTGGCGCGGGCGCTGGCGGAGTTCCTCTTCGACGACGAGCACGCGATGGTCCGGCTCGACATGTCCGAGTACATGGAGAAGCACTCGGTGGCGCGGATGATCGGAGCCCCGCCGGGCTACGTGGGCTACGAGGAGGGAGGCCGCCTGACCGAGGCCGTGCGCCGCCGGCCGTATTCGGTCGTCCTCTTCGACGAAATCGAGAAGGCGCACCCGGACGTCTTCAACGTGCTTCTGCAGGTGCTGGACGACGGCCGTCTGACCGACGGAAAGGGGCGCGTGGTTTCCTTCAAGAACACGGTCATCATCATGACCTCCAACCTCGGCTCCGAGTGGATCGCCGAGGAGTCCTCGCGCGACGAGGCCGAGATCAAGGCCAAGATCGAGGAAGGCCTGCGGCGCCACTTCCGGCCCGAGTTCTTCAATCGGATCGACGATGTCATCGTGTTCCACCGCCTGACGCGCGAGGAGATCGAAAAAATCGTCGAGATCCAGCTCGAGGCGCTGGCGAAGATGGTGCTCGAGCGCGGGATCCTCTTGACCTGGACGCCCGCCGCCAAACGCCTGCTGGCCGGCCGGGGCTACGACCCGACGTTCGGCGCGCGACCCCTGAAACGGCTCATTCAGAAGCAGGTCTCCGACGTCCTGGCGGCGAGGCTGCTCCAGGGCGAGATCGGCGACGGCGACATCGCCGAGCTCGATGCCGCCCCGGACGGCGCGTCGCTCGAGCTCCACAAGAAATCCGTACCCGTGACCGTATGACCCATTTCAACCAATGGAGGTACTTATGAATCTGATTCGCTGGGACCCCTACCGAGAGATTGCGAGCCTGCAGGACCGCTTCAACCGCGCCTTCGGCGCCACCGTCGGCCGCCCCGAGCGGGAGGACGAGATGAACCTGGCCGCGTGGGCTCCGCCCGTCGACATCGCCGAAGAGAAGGACCGCATTCTCATCACGGCGGAGCTGCCGGGCTTCAAAGACGAGGAGATCGAGATCCAGACCGAGAACGGCATGCTGACCCTCCGCGGCGAGCGCAAGTTCGAGAAGGAGACGGATGGCCGGAGTTATCACCGCGTGGAGCGCTCCTACGGACAGTTTGTCCGGAGCTTCAGCCTCCCGAACAACGTGGACCGCGAGAAGATCAAGGCCGACTTCTCCAACGGCCTGCTTCGCGTCGAGCTTCCCAAGCGCGAGGACGCCAAACCGCGCACGATCAAGATCACGGCTGGAGAAACAACCGGCAAGAAGGCCGACACGATCGACGTCAAGGCCAAGTAGTCAGGGGCCTTTTCGATTCCACCTCGCCCCGCCGCAAGGCGGGGCCTTTCTTTTGGGCGGAATGCTCCGACAGAATGCGCCGTTGTGCTGCGCGTGAAACGCCTCGTTGCCGTCCTGTTCGGCCTGGCCGCGGCCCCGGCCTGGGGCCTTCCCCTCTCGAACCGCCGCACCGAGATCGTGCAGGTCGTCGAGAAGGTCTCCCCCGCCGTGGTCAACATCTCGGCCGAGCAGACCCTTCGCCAGCGCCCCTCGATCTTCGACGACTTCTTCTTCGGGTTCGACGGGCGCGCGCGCAAGCGCACGAGCCAGTCGCTCGGCTCCGGGGCGATCATCGACTCCAAGGGCATCATCGTGACCAACGACCACGTCGTCTCGGGCGCCTCCAAGATCACGGCCATGACGAAGGCGGGTCTCGAGCTCGAATGCGACGTCGTCGGCTCCGACGCGGACAACGATCTGGCGGTGCTGCGCGTCCGCAAGCCGCCCGGGGCGTTGCCGGCCCTGAAGCTCGGGTCCTCGACGGACCTCATGATCGGCGAGACGATCGTCGCCATCGGGAACCCCTTCGGCCTCTCCAACACCGTCACCGCAGGCGTGGTCTCGGCCAAGGGGCGCAGCGTCCGGGGCGAGAACAACCAGACTTACACCGACTTCATCCAGACGGACGCCTCGATCAACCCGGGAAACTCGGGCGGCCCGCTCGTCAACCTGGACGGCGAAATGGTCGGCGTCGCCACGGCAATCATCGGCGGTGCGCAGGGCATCGGTTTCGCCATCCCCGTCGACCGCGCTCGGCGGATCGTGGACGACCTTCTGCGCTACGGCGAGGTGCGGGCCGTGTGGATCGGCGTGCGCGGCAAGACGCTCGTCTCCGGCGAGGAGAACCGGCCCCGCGGCTTCCGCGTCCGGGTCGTCTATCCCAACTCCCCCGCCTCGCGCGCCGGGATCCGCGAGGGCGACCTGATCGTCTCGGTGGACGGGGCGGCGATCGACTCGCAGGAGGCGTTCGAGACGGTCCTCTCGACGCGCGGCCCGGGCCTGCCGCTCAGGCTCGTGCTGCGCAACAAGCAGGCCGAGCGCACGGTGACGGTCCAGGGCGAGGCGCCGCCAGCCGGGATCGGCACGCAGATCCTGCGCGAAGAGATCGGGCTGACCCTGCACCGGGCGCCGGAGGGGTACAGGATCGCGTCCGTGGACCGGGACAGCCTCGCGGCGCAGGCCGGACTGAGGTCCGGCGATGTCCTGCTTTCCTTGAACGGCACGGCGGTGCGCGGCCCCGACGACGTCGACCGGGTGCTCCAGCGCGATTTCAACAAGAACAGCCTGCTCATGGAGGTCGCCCGCGGGCGGTTCTCGTATTCGCTGACTTTCCCGCTCGACTGACCGTCGCCTTCGCTTGCGAGGGATCTGCGCCTCACGGCGCATCGGCTTGCGGCTCGCCGGGATGCCGGCTCCGACCGCAAGCCTGATCCCTCGCGGCGCTACGGCTCCCGCGGCGCGAACCTCCTCCCTCCCTTCGGTCGGGAGACTATTCGCGCCGCGACGGGGGCAACTCCGGACGCAGCCTCAGCTCAGACACGACGATCCCGGCGAGAACGAGGACGCCCCCCGCCCAGCCCCGCGGCGCGAGGTGCTCAGCGAGGAACCAGGCCGCCAGCAGGGCCGTCACGACCGGCTCCAGCGTGAAGATGATCGCCGCGTGAGTCGCGGACATCTGGCCCTGGGCCCACGCCTGGAAGAGAAAGGTCGCGGTCGTCCCGACGGCCGCGAGAAACGCGACCTGCAGGGCGAGGCCGGGCCGCGTCAGGACCGGAAGGATGCCGGCCCGCAGGCCTGCGGGCCCGTCGAGCGCCAGCACGGCCACCCCGGCCGCCGCCGCCACGACGGCGATCTGGATCGCGGTCAGCCACGCGGCGTCGTGCCGCGGCGATCGCTCGGCGAGCTCGACGATGTAAAACGCCCATGCGACGGCACAGCCGAAGACGAGCAGATCCCCGCGGTTGACCGCTCCGCCGCCCGCGGGGAATGTCATCAAGACGAAACCGGCGCCGGCGATCGAAATCCCGAGGCCGTTCTCGAGCGTGGGCAGCCTCCGCAGCAGGAGGAAGGCCGCGCCGGGCGTCAACACCGAGGCGAGCCCGGTCAGGAAGGAGGCGTTCGATGCGGTCGTGAGCGTCTGCCCGACGACCTGAAGTCCCATGCCGACGGTGGAAAGCGCTCCGAGCAGGAGGCCGTCCCGCACGAGGCCGGGAGTCCGCGGCCGACCGGGAAGCAGGAGCGCTCCGACCACGGTAGCCAGCGCGAACCGCCAGAAGAGAAACGGAAGCGCCGGGACCAGGCCCAACAGGTTCTTGACCAGGACAAAGTCGGCGCCCCACACGGCCGAAACCGCCACCAGGACCGCGTCGGCCCTCCACCGTCGCTTTAGGGGCTGCTTCTCGACGTCCGTCTGCACGCGTTTCTCCACGATTGGAAAGCGAGGAGTCTCCTACGCTAGCATCGGCCGCCTTGCAAGATCCGACTCACCCTCGCGTCCGATTCGCCCCCTCCCCGACGGGCTCGCTCCACGTCGGCGGGGCGCGGACCGCGCTCTACAACCTGCTCTTTGCCCGGCACACCGGGGGCGTGTTCATCCTCCGCATCGAGGACACCGACGTCGAGCGCTCGCGCGAAGAGCTCACCGCGCAGATTCTCTCCGCCATGGACTGGCTGGGCCTCGGCTACGACGAGGGGCCCTTCTACCAGTCCCGCCGCTACGACCTCTACCGGGAGGCGGCGGACCGCCTGATCCGGGAAGGCAGGGCGTATCGCGCGTTCGAGACGCCGGAGGAGCTCGACGCCGAGCGCAGGAAGGCGGATGCGGCCGGAAGGGCCTATCGCTATTCGGGGGCGGCGCGCGCGATCCCGCTCGAGGAGGGCGAGCGCCGGGCGCGCGCCGGCGAGCGCCACGTCGTCCGGCTCCGCATGCCGGACGAGACGCTCGTCGTGGACGACCTGATCCGGGGCCGCGTCGAGTTTCCGGCCGACGCTCTGGACGACTTCGTCCTCGTGCGCTCCGACGGGCATCCCCTCTATCACTTCTGCGTCTGCGTCGACGACACGGACATGGCAATCACCCATGTGATCCGCGGCGACGACCACCTCGCCAATACGCCCAAGCACGTCGCGCTCTTCCGCGCGCTCGGTGCCCCGATCCCGAAGTTCGCGCACCTCGGCATGATCCTCGGGACCGACCGCAAGAAGCTCTCCAAGCGCCACGGCGCCGCGGCCGTCGAGGAGTGGCGCGACGAGGGCATCCTGCCCGAGGCGCTCTTCAACTTCCTGGCCCTGCTCGGATGGGCGCCCGGCGGCGACCGCGAAATCCTGACGCGCGAGGAAATGGAGCGCGAGTTCTCGCTCGATAAGGTCGGCGCCTCCCCGTCGGTCTTCGACCCGGAGAAACTCCTATGGATGAACTCGCAGTACATCGCACAGATGCCCGCCGAGGAGCTGCTGCGTCGCTCCTTCCCACACGCTCCGGCCGGGGTCCCCGAGCCCGCCGTCGCTCTGCGCGCCATCGAGCTCCACCGCCCCCGGGTGCGGACGACGATCGAAATGGGCCGCGCCCTGTCGTCCTACGCCCACGACCCCACGGACTACGAGGCCGAGGGGTGGAAGAAGCACGTCAAGCCCGACGCGGCCCGGCACCTCGAGAAGCTCCTCGCCGTCCTCGAGGCCCTCCCCGAGGCCGACTGGTCCGCCGCGACGACGGAGGCGGCGCTGCGCCAGACCGCGGAGGCCGAGCAGATCTCGGCCGGCAAGCTCATCCATCCCACTCGCCTCGCCCTGACCGGCACGACCGTCGGCGCGCCGCTCTTCGACGTTGTGGAGCTGCTGGGGAAGGAGACCTGTCTGCGGCGGCTGCGGCGGTTCGTCGAGGCCGCGAAGGCGCGCACGCCCGCCTAAGGGTGGGATGCGGCCGGACGCCCTAGGACGACCTGACCCTGTAGTCCTGGCGCAGGTGGTGGAGATCCTTCAGGGCCTCGCGCAGCACCTGGATCACCCGCGACACCTCACGCCCGTAATAGCGCATCTCGGGATCGCAGTCGGTGAGGCTGTAGACGGCCTCGTCCTTCTCGAGCCGGTCCTTCTCGAAGGTCAGGCGCTCGATCATCTCGTCGAGCTCGCCGCGCAGCACGAATGCGATGTCGCGCACCCCGAGGTAGCGGCTGCACTGCGGGCAATGCACCGCTTCGCTGCCGGTGTCGGGCACGCTGTCGATGACGAACTGCCGCTCGCAGCGGGGGCACTCGAACACTTCGGGAATCATGGCCTTCGAAGGCAGAGTGTAACCTCCGGCGCCGCCGTCCGTCGGGCCATTTTCCGCTCCCGGAGAGGGCGGCAAAGCCCGTACAATGCCAAGGGGCTCGCCCTGCCCGCAGGGTTGCGGCCGGGCTCCTGCGGAGCCCGGAAGCGAATCTCATGAAGCTCGTCGTCGTCGTGGGTACACGGCCGGAGGCCATCAAAATGGCTCCGGTCGTGCGGCGGCTCCGCCAGGAGCCCGGCTGCAAGGTCCTCCTCTGCGCCACCGCGCAGCACCGCGAAATGCTCGACCAGGCCCTCGCGCTCTTTTCGCTCGAGCCCGACATCGACCTCGACCTCATGCGCCCCGACCAGAACATGAACGAGCTCGCCTCCCGCGTCTTCGCCGGGCTCGACGGCGTCCTCGAGAGCGAGAGACCCGACTGGCTCCTCGTCCAGGGCGACACGACGACGGCGATGTGCGCCGCGCTCGCGGCCTTCCACCGGCGGGTCCGCGTCGGCCACGTGGAAGCCGGGCTGCGCACGGGAGACTTTCGGCACCCCTTCCCCGAGGAGATGAACCGCCGCGTCGTGGACCTCGTGTCGGACGCCAACTTCGTTCCGACGCACCGCGCCGCCCGGGCGCTCGCCGACGAGGAGGTGCCGGCCGGAAGGATCTATCTGACGGGAAACACGGTCGTCGACGCCCTGCTCGCCATCGCGGGCCGCGACGGCGAGGCCGAGGAGGAGAACCTCGTCCTCGTCACCGCGCACAGGCGCGAGAGCTTCGGGGAGCCCCTCGAGCGCGTCGTGCGGGCCGTCGGACGCCTCGCCCGCGCATTTCCCGCGACGCGCTTCGTCCACGTCCTCCATCCGAACCCAAACGTCGGCCCCGTCGTCCGCCGCAACGCGGGCCTGCCGAACGTCGAGCTCGTCGAGCCCCTCGACTATCTCGCGCTCGTGCGGCTGATGAGGCGCGCGCGACTCATCCTCACGGATTCCGGGGGCATCCAGGAAGAGGCACCGACCTTCCGCAAGCCCGTGCTGGTGCTGCGCGAAAGGACCGAGCGCCCCGAGGGCATCGAGGCGGGCCTGGCCGCGCTCGTCGGCACCGACGAGGAGAAGATCGTCTCGCGGGCCTCGGCGCTCCTGTCCGACCCCGCGGCGCGACGGGCGATGACCGGCCTTTCCAACCCCTACGGAGACGGGCTCGCCTCCGAGAGGATCGCCGCAATCCTGGCCGGCCGGCCGTTCACCCCCTTCGCGCCACCGGCATGAAACCCGAGTGGGAGTCGGGCCTGCGCGGTCGGATGTACGCCATCGGCCGACGCGCGGTCCCGATCGCCTGGCGGCGGGCGCTGCGTCGGCTGGTGCCTCCAGAGCGGTTGCTCGGCATCCGCAAGCCCCCCGTGGAGCTTGCCCGCTTCGACTTCGACCCGGGCCGGCCGCGACCGGGTCGCTCCGACGTTCTGGTCCTTCCGGTCATCGCCTGGAGCTACCGGCGGCAGCGGCCGCAGCAGCTCGCGGAGGCCCTGGCCCGCCGGGGAATGCGGGTCTTCTACGGCTCGCTGCGTGGAACCGGGGAGCCCGACGAGCCGACGGGCGTTGCGCCGGGTGTGACCCTGTTGCCCATCGCCGGCGTCCGACGCGAAGACCCCGCCGACCGCCGGCTCAAGAACCGCCCCCTCGCCGAGGCGGTCGCGGCAGTGGAGGCCGCCCGCTCGCGCTTCGACCTTCAGAACCCCGTCCTACTCGTCCAGTCCCCGTTCTGGGCGCCGCTGGCCGCGGCCATCCGGGAGCGGCTCGGGTGGCGGATCGTCTACGACTGTCTGGACGCACACGAGGAGTTCCCGACGAACCGCCCTCGGATTCTCGCCGACGCGGAGCGCGACGTCGCGTCGTCGGCCGATTTCGTGGTCGCCACCTCCGAATCTCTCCGGCGGCAGATGGCGGCGTGGAACCCCCGCGCACGCCTCCTGCCCAATGCGTGCGACTTCGAGCTCTTCAGCGAGATCCCGGCGCCACAGATCTGGTCCGGCAGCCTCACCGTCGGCTACGTCGGCGCCGTGGACGAGTGGTTCGACATGGGGCTGCTGGCCGACCTGGCCGAGTTGCGTCCCTCCTGGAGCTTCGAGATCGTGGGCGGCCTCGAGGGCGTCGGCCTCGAGGTGCCTCGCCTTCCGAACCTCGTCTTCCGCGGCGAGCGGCCGCATCGGGAGATGCCGGAGTACCACGCGCGCTTCGATGTCGAGATCATCCCCTTCCGCCTTTCGGCACTGACGCACGCGACCGACCCCGTCAAGCTCTACGAGGCCGCGGCCGCGGGACGCAGCGTGGTCGCGACCCCGATGGAGTCGCTCGAGCCGTTCGCGCGACGGGGCCTCGTGCGCCTGGCGGCCACGGCCGCCGACTTCGTCCGGGAAATCGAGGCCGCCGCCGCCGAGGGCGCGCCGGGCGCGCGGCGCCAGCGCGACTTCGCGAGGGAAAACACCTGGGACATCCGCGCGCAGACCCTCGAGCGGTGGTTGACCGAGAAGCGCGGCCGTGACACCGTGAGCCGGGAATCGGGAATCGGAAGCCGGAATTCGTGAGCCCCCAACCGTGAACAAGGCCCCCGAAACGGTGCGCCCGGACGTCCCCGTCTACGACTCCGCCCGCCAACGCCCCCGCTGGATCGAAGAGGCCGCGAACCTCTGGCGATACCGGGGCCTGGTTCACGAGCTCGTCATCCGCGACATCAAGGTGCGCTACAAGCGCTCGGTCCTCGGCATCTTCTGGACGATGCTCGCGCCGCTCCTGAACATGATCGCCCTCACCCTGGTCTTCTCGGCGCTCCTGAAGATGGCGATCCAGAACTACCCCGTCTACTTCATGACGGGATCGATCCTCTGGACCTTTTTCGCCCAGACGACGTCCACGGCAACGGGCCAGACGCAGGCCTCCAACGAGCTCGCCAAGCGCATGTTCGTCCCGCGGTCGGTCTTCATCGCCTCCGCCCTCGGCGGGGGCCTCGTCAACCTGGTCCTTTCTCTCGTGCCGCTCGTCCTCATCCTCGCCGTGACGCGGTTTCCGCTCTACGCGACGTGGGTCTTTCTGCCCGTCTCGGTCTTCATCGCTGCGCTGTTCACCGCGGGCCTCTCGCTCATCCTCTTCACGGTGGCGTCGCGCTTTGCCGACATCAAGGAGATGTATCTGGTGGTCGTCCAGACGTGGTTCTTTCTGACGCCGATCGTCTATCACCCGTCGATCGTGCCGCCGAAGTACCGGTTCGCGCTGTGGGCGAACCCGATGTACTACCTCGTTCAGACCTTCCGCGCGCCGATCTACGACGGTGTAGTCCCCTCGTCGGGGCTCGTCGTCGCATCGCTGGCGCTCTCGGCGACCGTCTTCGTCACCGGCTGGATGTTCTTCTGCCACCGCCGGGACGACATGGCGTACTGGAGCTGACACCGCCGATGCCGTCGGTCATCCGGCTCGACAAGGTCACGCTGCGCTACCGCGTGCCGCGCGAGCGCATCCTCTCGCTCAAGGAATATGCCATCCGGCGCGTGAAGCGCCGGGTCGTGTACGACGACTTCGAGGCCCTCCACGCGATCGACCTCACGGTCAACGCCGGAGAGCGCGTCGGCGTCATCGGAAGAAACGGCGCCGGCAAGAGCACGCTGTTCCGCGTCATCTCCCGCGTCCTGCCCCCGGGAGAGGGCCGCGTCTACGTGGCGGGCCGCATCGCGCCGATCCTCGAGCTCGGGCTCGCCTTCCACGGCGAGCTCACGGGCCGTGAGAACGTCATGCTGCAGGGAGCGCTGCTCGGTTTCTCGCGGGCCGAGACGCGGCGCCGGCTCGACCGGATCGTCGAGTGGGCCGAGCTCCAGGATTTCATCGACGCTCCCATCCGCACGTTCTCGACCGGGATGGCCGCGCGCCTGGCCTTTGCCGTATCGACCGACGTGGACCCGGACATCCTGCTCGTGGACGAGGCCCTCTCGGTCGGCGACGAAAAGTTCCAGCGCAAGTGCCACGAGCGCATGGACGGCCTCAAGGCGCGCGGCAAGACGTTCATGCTGGTCTCGCACTCCCTGACCCAGATTCGCGACAACTGCGACCGGGCCGTCTGGCTGCACCATGGCCGAATCGTCCGCGATGGAAGTGTCGACGAGGTCGGCAACGCCTACCACCAGTGGTCTCTCGGCGAGACGGACGCCGTGGCGCCCCCGGAGTAGAACGACTCCTCAGGCAGCCGTCCGGCGAAGGATCATCAGCGCCGTGATTCCCAGGGCGAGGACCATCAAGACAACAGCGGGGGCGCCGAGGGCAGGGACCGGCGATCCCGGTGCCGCCGCAGCATTCGTCGCGACCACGACGCTGCCTTGACTGTCTGTCGTACTGAAGTAGAAAACAAACCCCGCACGCCCTGTCGCAACTTCCGGCAGGGAGAAATTGCCGGTGTTTGGCGCACCGTCGACCGTGACGGCGTTGCCATCCGAAAAGAGCCCAACCGGGTCGGTCCACGTGGCGCCGCCGTCCGTAGACTCGACGTAGTAGATCTGCTTGTTGACCCGGGAGCCATCCGACCAGTGCCGGATGGAGTAGAACGTGCCCAGCCGGCCGCCGAGATCGATCGTCCGGGCGGAGTTGTGCGGATACACGGCCAGGGGGTTCGAGGAGTCGCCGAGGCCGTACACGTAACCCGTCCCGGTGATCAGATCCTTCGTGGCGTTGGGCGGCCCGGCCGGCACCGTCGGTGGCGCCCCATCGGTGTAGGCAAAGCGCCCGATCCCCCCGACGTTGTCGTATTGCGCGAAGAGGTTGCCACCGAGAAGGCCATACCAGCCAGTCGTCTGGCCAAACGTGCCCCCCGCTACAGGACCCTGGTGCGTCACCGCCAGGTTGCCCGGCGAGGTACCCAGGTCGTTGGCGCTTTCGTTGTAGTTGTAGCTGCCGTACGGGCTCGGAGAGGTCTGTGCATTGGGGGTCCACAGGAGGAGTTTCCAGGTACCTCCGTAGCTTACGGCACGAGGGAACTGGTAGTCGGCTCTCCGATGGCACCGTAGCTGGCGAAGTTCGGCGGCGCGGCGTAGCTGAGGTTCCCGGTCGGTGAGAAGTCGATGCCGTCTGGCGACGTCGCGTGGAGAATCGCCCCGAGCTTGTCGGCCGTCGCTCCCGTGAAGCACCAGAGGTGGTACACGCCCGAGACGGGATCAAAGACGACGGTGTACTCGAGCGAGGCTCCGCTGGAGGTGTATGCCGATCCGAGCTTCTGGCCCGAAATCCTGACCGATTGGAAGGCCGTTCCGACGGCGGGAGGCCCTGCGAAGGCCTGGGCGGCGAAACAGGCAGCACCAAGAGAAATCGAAGCGAGCCGCCCAACGCGAGCGGGGATCAAGTCAGGCTCGCGTCCTTCACGAGAGCTCAGTGTACACCGACCGGCGCGCGCCCTTCGTCGACGACATCGTGGGCCGGCGAAACGCCGTGCCCGACAACGACACCACGGACGCGGAGCGCTCCCCCCGAGCCATCTTCCGCCGACGAGCTCCTGTAACCTAGGGTCTTTGGCGATCGAAGGGGGGATACGAATGAAATCCTTGTTGCTCGGTTCCGCAGCCGCAACGGTCCTTGCGGCCTGGACGCTCTCGAGTCATGGCGCTTTCGCGTCCTCGGAGGGACAGGCGCGCTCGCTCAACGGCAGCTTCGGAGGAGAGGGTGCCGGCTTGGAGGCGAGCCAGGGCGGCGCTCAGCTCAGCTTCGACTGTGCAACGGGCTCGATCGCGGGGCCGATTACGCTGGACGAAGACGGCCGTTTCGACATGGCGGGTCGTTTCGTTCGGGAAGGGCCCGGACCGGTGCGCCCGGACCAGCAGCGGGGCGTGCCCGCACGGTACGTGGGGAAGCTCGAGGGGCAGACGCTGACACTGTCCGTGCGACTATCGGATCCCGACGAGACCCTGGGCCCCTTCACCCTGACGCGGGGCCGGCTGGCCCGCCTCCGTTCGTGCGGCTGAACGGACAAGAAAAGGCCCGGCGCTCTCCTAGCGCCGGGCCCTCGGAAGCGAAACTGGGGACCTCAGTGCCCCTGGTCGTGCGGAACCGTGACCTGCACCTGCGAAGTGCTCTGGTTCCCGGAGACGTCCGTGCACTCTATCGTGATCGTGTAGACCCGCCCGTTGCCGTTCCCGTTGCGGTCCGCCCGCAGGTTGACGTGGTGGGCGTCGATGACCTGCCAGTCGGCGGACGAGCCTTCGTTGCTCGATACGGACAGTGTGCAGCCGACCGGTCCGCCGCAGGCGTCAGCACTCGTGTAGTTGATCGTGACCTTCACCATCTTCTTGTTCGGCGGCCACAGCGACGACGGAACCGCGGACACGCCGCTGATCGTCGGAGGCTGCGTGTCGCCGCCGGCATCCGTGTTGTCGATGAAGCCGGACACGGTGCCGCTGTAACCGGCAGCGCAGAACACACCATTCGTAACCTGCTGAACCGAGAGCACCAGGTTGTGTCCCGAGGGAACGTCGACCTGGAAAGAACCCACGGCCGGGCTCGCTCCGTCGTCTCCGAGGTAGTTCGTGCAGAGGTTCGTCCCGTCGAAGCTGTCCAGGTAGGCGCCGGCGATGAGGGCGTTCGGTGCAGCCGGACTGATCCAGCGTGATCGTCAAGCATTCCGAGACTGCCGACGAGTTGGCGAACGAGAACGTGTCGAAGAACTTGGGCGTAATCGGTGTGATCGGGCCGGGGCAACCCTTGGCCGTCCCGCAGACGCTCGCGACGGCGTTGCGACCGAGCCGGCCATTGGTGGCCACAGCGTCCGTGTTGTCCAGAATCCCGCTGAAGGGCTCCGGCGCTCCGGCACACGTCGGGAAGCTGAAGTTGAACACGCGTACGCCGCCGAGGGGTGACGTCTCCGTCAGCGTAAAGGCAATCGAGGTGCCGCAGACGAAGCTCGGAGTCGTGCGGGCTGCATAGGGCGTCAGGTTGCCGCCGCTCGCGTTGATGGCCAGGTTCGGATAGGCCGAGACGTTCTGATCGACGACCACCCCGGGGGTCGAGGTCGAAAGCGACGGCCGAGATTCCCGTCTCGGGGAAACAGCCGTCGTTCTTCAGGACGGCGTTGACCTTGAAGCACTCGTTCCTGTTGATGGTGCCGTTGCCGTTCCCGGCGCTGTCGTCGAACGAATCGCCGACGAGATCGATCAGCGGAGTTCCGCTCAGACAGAAGTTCGCCGTAGCTCGTGCCTCCATTGCTTATGGTGACGGTCTGACTGGCGGAGTTGGCGCAGTTGATCGCGGGATCGACCGCCGTGACGGTGTAAGTGCCGGGAGCAAGCGAGATCGCGTACGTCCCGTCGGAAATCGTGCCGCCACCGTGCCCGTCGGAGACCTGGATGACGGCTCCCGTGATGGGTTGGCCGTTCTGACAGTACGTGACCTTCCCGGTGAGATTGCCCATCGCCGGCGAGACGCAGGACGGGAACTTGAAGTTGCCGATCCGGGTGCGCCAGTTGAATTGGGTGCCGGCAGGCGTGCTGTAGTACTCGTTGGTGTACCAGAACGTGCAGAAGTCCGAGGGATCGACCTGCATCGCGCTGTAGTCGCCCCAGCGGTTTTGTGTGGCGAGCTGCACGCCCGTGCCCGCAAAGAGCGTCTGCTCGTCCTCCAGGGTCCCCGGCGGGTCCGCGGGCGTTCGGCCGGCGTACCTCAGGGAGGGGAACAGCGTGAGGCTCGAAGCCGAGTATCCGACCGCGATGTCTCCCGAGTTGTCCGCCGCCGCGCTCGCCATCCAGCGTTCCGTGGCGTCGGGGGACGGCGTCGTGCCCTGCTCCGTGACCGAGAAGGGTCCCGAGGGGCTCGACCGGGAGAGCTGGAAGTAGCGAACCTCGGCCTTGTAGTTCGTGGCGTTGTTCGGGGTTACGCCGCTGGCGTTGACGGTAATGTTCGAGATGAGATTCTCCGTGCCCCCGAGGTTCTGGTATTGCAGCCGGTGCATGATCCGGGAGGCGACGGAATCCAGCCGGTTGGCCGAACCGGTGGCCGGAGCCGGCTGAAAGATGTCCCCCCGTCCCGGCGGATCCCGAAGATCCCAGGCGGCGACCGGGATGGGACTCGCGTAGGTGCTTTCCGGTCTTTCCGTGAACGTGGAGAGCCCGGGGTTTGCATAGTTGGGAATGAAGTCGAAGACCCGCAGGCCGTCCGCCGGATCCCCGAACGTGACAGACGTCGGGTAGGAGAAGACATTCGCAACCGCGCCTGCCGGCGGTGGCGTCAGGCCGTCGAAATCCGACGGCAGCATCCCGAAGACTCCCTCGGGATGCTCGGGCGAGCAATGGCCGGCCTGAAAGCACAGGTTGAAGTAGATGCCGTTGGCCGAGGGGTCGCCCACCAGCATCTTCGCGCGGTTGAAAGCAAAGGCGCCCGCGCCGTCGAAGTCCCCGCCCAGGAAGAACTGGTTGGTCGACATGAAGTAGCCGTTTGGCCAGGTGGCGAGCTTGGGATAGTCGGGAAACTCCTGGCCAGGAAGCTGGAAATCGTAGGCGTAGTAGGCGCCGGTCGGATCCGAGGTTTTCGAGATCGCGACGCATTGGTGGTACGGGGGCGTGTTGAGGCCCGTAAACCCGAACTGGCTCAAGATCCAGCGGTTGGCGAGCTTGTCGTACTGGGCGATGACGTCTCCATCGTCCGTCGTGGCGCAGACGCCGCCGATCGAGGCGAAGAGCTTGCTCAGCGCGAACTTTCCCGGGGGGCTGACGAGGGCGCCCGACTTCGTGTAGATCCCGACGAGGTCGTTGGTGATCTGCACGTAGTGGTTCGGGCCTACCGCTCCGTTCGTATCCGGGGGAGCGACCGTGGTGCCGAAGACCGCGGTGTTGTCGGCGGCGCTGTTACCCTCGAAGGTCAGGCCGGGAGCGGGGCTCAGGGTCGCCAGGGCTGGAAGGGCATGAATGGCGGCTGCCTTGGCCTGCAGCCTCCCGAGACCCGAAGGGAGGTTTGCCCAATTCTTGACCTCCTCGACGTTGAGCTCGTTGACCTCTCGGCCGGGCTGGCTCACGGTCGGATCGGCCTCCTGTGTGGAGCCGTGGATGCTGGTGAGCGGGGGCGTCTGTCCCACCCTGACGGCTGCGAAGGAGACGGGCCCGTTCGTTGCCTCGACCGCGGCCTCCGCGGGCGCGAGTGCCCTGGGGCCGACCGGAGCACCGCTGGAAGCGGCGACAGCCCCGGCCTTCATCGCCGACTGCTTCGGAGCGGCCTGGACCGAGCGTTGGTGCGACGAACAGGAAAGACTCAGGGCCACCAGGACAAGGATCGCCAGGGCACTACCTCGGTAAGGGTTCCTCATCGAGTCCTCCGTAAAGCAGAAAAGGAAACGCAGAGTACAGGTACTACTCTTTTAAATCGTGGCAATCAGGCCTTCCGGGCTAGAAGATCGGCGCTGACGGTTTCTGATAGCCTTCTTGGGCGCGTGCTATGGGCGTTGTCGTGAGGGGCGAAAAGGAACCGGCCGGATCGGAACCGGCCAACAGGGATGGATGGTTGGAATCGCCCTACCTTCGACGTGCGGCGGCTCGCGTAGCGCGCCAGCACGGGCTCCGAGAGGACGAACTACCGGAACTCCTTCAGGAGCTACGAATAGCGGTGTGGCAGGCCGGGACCCAGGTTCCTGTGAACGCAGCCTGGATCTTTGGTGTGGCGACCCACAAGGCAGTGGACATGGTGCGTCGCAAGGCGCGCGCATTCCGAAACGACCAGGATCTCGCCGCCCTGACGAGCCGTCGTGAACACGATCTCGAGCTCGACCACCTCTTGCATGCTCGCGTCGACGGTCTCCCGAAACGCCTGAGGCAGGTCTACGACATGCACTACACGCAGGGGCTCAGCGAACGTGAGATTGCCCGGTCGCTTGGAGTCTGCCGGGCGAGCGTCCGTTGGCTGAAAAGGTGCTGCCGACGCCTCGTCGCGGGCCACGATGTCGCCCAGCGACCTTCTTCGCGCTTAAACGCCGAACCTAGGTGACGGGCTCGTGGCCGCGGGTCGGACGACCGCTGCGGCGCACGGAGATCTGGCTGGGAGGCAGGGACTCGAACCCCGATTCACTGGTCCAGAGCCAGTTGTCCTACCATTGAACGACCTCCCAGTCGCTCGAGGGAGGCGGATTATCAGGGATCGCGCCTCCGCGGTCAAATGCCTGCGGGCCGGCGGCTTTCGGCTGCCCGAGACTCCGGCATCGCGCTCCGCGGTAGGATCCCCGGCGGACATGGTCGACGACATGGAGGGTCTCGCTTCGAAGTCCTGCGCACCCTGCCGGGGAGGGGTCGCGCCCCTCGAAGCCGACGCCGCACGGCAGCTTCTTGCCGGGGCGGCCGGCTGGCGGCTCGAACAGAACGCGACCCGCCTCGAGCGCGGGTTCGAGTTCCGCGACTTCGTCGAGGCGATGAAGTTCGTCAACCGCGTAGCCGAGGTCGCCGAGCGCGAAGGCCATCACCCCGACATCGCCGTGCACTGGAACAAGGTGGACCTCACCCTTTGGACGCACAAGATCGGCGGGCTCCACGAAAACGACTTCATCCTGGCGGCGAAGGTGAACCGCCTGCTCGTCGAGGACCCCGACGCGACGCTCGCGGGTTGACGTCCGATCGAGGAGACAACCCCGCTCGGGTCCGCCCTACGGCAGAACGGGAATCGAGAACGCCCTGACGAGGAAGACGGCCATCTGGGCGTTCGTGATGCTCGCGTTCGGGCAGTAGTTCCCGTTGCCGCAGCCGCTCGTGATCCCCTCGGCGTAGATGCCCTCGATGTAGTCCGTCGTGAACCCGCCCGGGCACGGCACGTCGGCAAAGGTGCCCGGCGGCGTGCACGGCGGCGGAAGCTCCGAGCCGTGCTGCGCCCTCCACACGAAGACCGCCGCCTGCGCTCGCGTCACCGCAGCGTCCGGGCAATAGCGCAGCGGATTCACGTCGCATCCCGACGTGATCCGATCGTCCGACAGGCCCTGGATGTAGTCGGCGTTGAAGCTGCCGAGCGCGACGTCGCTGAACTTACCCAGGTAGACCGGCGGCGGCGTCAGGGAGCCGTGGACCGCCCGCTCGATGAATCCGGCCATGCTGCGCCGCGTCACCACCTGGCCCGGGCAGAAGGTAAACGAGGGCGCCTGCGGCGAGCAGCCCGGCATGACCCCGGCTCCCGCCGCGCCGTAGATGTAGTTCCAGGGGAACTTCCCCGGCGGCACGTCGTTGAACAGCACCGTGAAGTCCACAGGCACCGGGGCGACCCGAGTCGGCGTGTCCGTCGTGAAGACCAGCGACCGCAGGCGAAGGCCCGGGGAGAGGCCCGTGGAATCGAACGTCACCGTGACGGGCAGCGAGTTACTGGCGGCCGCGCCGCTCACACCCGGAATCGTGCCCGACGGCGGATTCTCCGAGAGCCACGGGATGTCGTTGACACACCAGCCCGTCTCGCCCGATTCGACCTCGTAGACCAGGTTGTGGAACACGTCGTAGATCCAGAGACGGCCGACGCAGTCGGCCTCCAGGCTGACGCCGCTCGCCGTTGAGCACGGCGCGCCGCCGCTCTTCACCGAGAAACCGCTTGAGCGGGAGATAGCCGTTGCTCGGGTCGACGATGTAGATGTTGAAACTCGCCGCCGAAGACTCTCGACGAACAGATGCCGCGTGGTCGGGTTGTAGGCGAGCCCCGTGATCTGCAGTCCGATGCTTCCCGAGTCGAGAAGCGTTCCCGGCGCTGTCGATGTGGGTGATCCCACCGAGCGCATCGCCCGCGAAGTACGTGTCGGTGGCGTAGTCGTAGGCCAACCCATCGACCGGCGGGAAATTCCCCCAGGGACCGCAGATCTGTTTGCCCGTGACGACCCCGGCGACCGGATCGATCTCGAAGATGCATTGGTCGGCGCCCCCGACGAGGTAGCCGACGTTGGTCTGCCAGATCATTCCGGTTCTCGCGTTGTAGGTGCCGTCGCCGGCCCAGTCGCCCGACCGGAGTTGGATCGTCTCGCCGGTCGGCGTGCCGTCGGGCCGGTACTCGTAGTCGAGACCGTCGCCGTAGAGCTGGG
>CAVRUT010000005.1:0-90191 GCA_963724465.1 uncultured Acidobacteriota bacterium
GGCGACCTCTTTTCCGGCGTCACGGCGATCCTGACGCTGCGGGGCAGCGTCACCGTGCAGTCGCAGGTCAAGACGCTGACGGTCCTCGGCGTCATGGCGAACTACGGCCAGGTGCGCAAGAACATGCGCATTCTCCGCGGGCGATTTCTCGACGAGGACGACCTGCGCGAGCGCGCCCGAGTCTGCGTGGTCAACCGGGACCTCTACCGGCAGCTCTTCGCCAACGACGACTCGCCCGACAAGACGATCCGCACGCTCGGAACGACTTTCCAGGTCGTCGGCGAATTCGAGGAGCCCGTGGACACGCTCGGCCGCGGGGAGGTCGTGCCGGAGACGATCCTCGTGCCGCTCACCGTGGCCTGGTACTTCACGCCGGTCAACCAGGTGAAGACGCTCTTTGCCGAAGCCCGCGAGTTTTCGGAGCTGCCGGCGTCCGTCCGCGCCGTTCAGGAGATCCTGCGCGACCGGCACCGCCCGGGATCCGTCTACGAGGTCGAGAGCATGACCTCGGTCGTGAGGCTGGCGAAGGCCATCTCCGTCGGGCTCATCGTGGTCTTTGGCCTGGCCGCGGCCGTGTCGGTCGTTGTGGGGGGGTCGGGATCATGAACATCCTTCTGGCCTCGGTCGAGCAGCGCACGCGGGAGATCGGCGTGCGCATGTCCGTGGGGGCGAGGCGGCGCGACATCCTCGGTCAGTTCTTGTTCGAGGCGCTCTCGCTCGGTGTCGCGGGCGCGACGATCGGCGTCGCCATCGGCCTCGGTCTGCCCTACCTGACCCGGCTCTTCGTGCGGGGTCTGGACATCCACGTGTCGCTCTGGTCGGCCTTGATCGCGTTCCTGTTTTCCTGCGCGGTGGCGGTGGTGTTCGGCGCCGTGCCGGCCTACCGCGCTTCGAGTCTGAACCCTTCGGAGGCTTTGCACCATGAATGATCGCCGTCGTCCCCGTGGCCGCCTCGTTCCGTTCGGCCTGGTCTTCGCGGCCGGCCTCGCCGGCGCCGCGCTCGCCCGGGCCCAGACCGCTCCCGCGTTGCCCGAGACGCTGACACTGAAGCGCGCGGCCGAGCTCGCCCTCGAGCGGGCCCCGCAGCTCGCCGCCACACGGGCGGCTCGCGAGGAGGGCAACGCTTCCGCCCGCGTCGCGGCCGACGTTTTGCATCCGTCGGTCTGGGTCTCGACGACGCCCGGCTACTCCTCGTCGCTGCCCACCCTCGTCGCGGGCAGCGTGCCGGCCTACGGCGCGATCGCCGTGAGGCAGACGATCTGGGACCCGTGGAAGAAGAACGACGCCCTGCAGGCCGCCGCGAAGGCGGCCGATCTCGAGGGCGCGCTCGAGAGCGGGTGCGGCGAGACGGTGCGGTCGGCCGTGACCGTGTACGCGAAGTGCTGGACCGACGAACGGCGCGCCGAGGCCGCGCGCAAGGGGCTCACCGCGGCCGAGGCAGCGCTCCAGCGGACTCTCGCGCTCTTCGACGAGGGGCGCAGGACGGAAATCGAGGTCGAGCGGGCGCGCCTGCAGGCCGCGCGCGCGAAACAGAAGCTCTTGAACGCCGAGTCCGACAGGGACCTCGACGGTCTCGAGCTGAAGCGTCTGGTCGGCTGGCCGGCCAACGCGCCGATGCGCCTGTCGAGCGACACGGAGGCGGCGCTTCTGGACGTCTCCGCCGCCGACAATCTGGAAGCGGCCCGCGCGGCCGACCCGCAGTTGAAGTCGCTCGGCCGCCAGGTCGAGCTGCTTGGCCAGTCCGCCAAGCTCTCGGCCAAGCGCTGGCCGACCATCGAGGCCTCCGTCCAGTATCAGAGGCTTCCGTCCTACTACGCGAAGTACTACAACAGCTTCAACGAAAACGACTTCAGCGTCGGCGTCTCGCTGGCGATCCCGGTGTGGGCCGGTGGACGGATCGACGACACGGAGGCAAGGGCGAAGGCGAGCGTCCTGCGCGCCCAGGCCGAGCGCGCAGCGCGCGAGTCGGACCTCGAGGTCGCGGTGCGGCGCGCGGAGGCCTCGGTCGCCCGCGCCGACGCCGAGCACAGCCTTTCTCGCCGCGCCCAGGGAATTGCCGAACAGGATCTGGCGACCGCGGAACTGCTCGCGCGCGAGGGGCGCGGCGAGGCCGCGGTCGTGGACGAGCGGCGCCTGGCCCTGGCCGATGCCGACGAAGAGGCGACGAGGACGGCCCTGGCGGCCTTCGAGGAGCGGGTCCAGTTACTCGCGATGAGGGGCGAGCTCTCGCGCACGGTCCTCGGCTCGGAGCCGCCGTGCGTCGTGAATCCGACGCCCTAGAGCCGGCTAGGAGGGGCCCGGGTCCGGGCCCGAATTCGGGCGGTGGCGCCGCCGTCGGCCGGGCCCCGGCGGCGGGAGCTCCTCGGCCAGGCGGAAGTCGCCGCGGTCCGCACGGACGTTTCGCGTGTAGAGCGAGATGCGCGGGTCCGAGATGAATTGCCAGGTCAGCCGCGCCCAGGATGGGTGGAACCGGAGCGTGTCGTAGGCCTCCGGCGCGAGCTGCTTGACGTCCGGAAGCTGGGTCCACGGCACGGAGGGGAAGTCGTGGTGCTCGTTGTGGTACCCGATGTTCATCTGGAACCGGTTGAGCGGGCCGTAGTAGCTGTTGGTCTCCTGGCCCGGGAAGAGCACGTAGTGCTCCTGGATCCAGCGCGCCCCCAGGGGATGCGCCCCGACGCTGAAGAAGAACGAGGCGAAGAGGTAGCCGAGCGCCGCCGGGCTGATGAGGAACAAGATGGCCGCGTTGAAGGCCATCTGGATGACGAAGTTGATGACGACCCAGTGGTCGATCGGCCTCAGCTCCTTCAGGCGCGGGGGGCGCGTCAGCTGCACGAGCGGAAAGAGGAGGAGCCAGATCGCCTTGCGCACGGAGGAGTTGCCGACGAGCTTCGCCTCCCAGCGGTTGCGGGACGTCGGCGTCGTGCTCGTACACGCCGAGGTAGGCGTGGTGCTTCATGTGGTACCGCTGGAAGAACACCGAGCTCGGCACGACGATCGGGAAGTTGGCGAGCATGCCCGTGAAGGTGTTGGCAATCGGCGACCGGAACACGAGGTTATGGGTGCACTCGTGGACGATCACCCAGGCCGCGTGGTCGGCGAAGGCGCCGACGAGGGCACCCGCGGCGACGATGACCCACCAGGGGCTCGACCGCAGGAGCCAGGCCACCGCCGACCTGGAACACGACGATGCCCACGGTGATCCAGAACGTCTTGGAGGTTCTGCCCGATCAGGCCCCGGACCTCCGGGTGGTCCTGCAGGATGCGCTTCGCCCGCCCGCCATGCGGGATCGGAGCCGCCGGGTGGAAGAAATCCCCGCCCGGAACCGGGTTGATCGTCGCTTCTGTCATTCCCGGATAGTCTTTCATAACTTTTATCGCACTCTGGCCCCCGGAGCAAATCGCACCCTGATCCCCCGGGGGACGCGCGACTCGAGCCTGTTGAGCCAAAGCCCGCCGGAATGGCCGGCCGGCGGAGTCTATATCCGGTCGGGCGCGGGCCCCAAGGTCGGCTTCAATTTACCTGGTACCCGGCGCAGCTTCGCGAAAACCTCATCGGCGGCTGGTCTCGTCCGCCCATGGAGGGCGAGATGAACACAGAGCACGGAAATGAGCTGGACCTGCCCCGACTGCCAGACCCGGAACGCGACCCGCATCGCCGCCGACGTCGAGGCCGGAAAGATCGTCGACGTCAGCTGCCGGGCCTGCGAGAGCGACCACGAGGCCTCGGTCTTCTTCGCGCTGACGCAGGCCGGGGCGCCGATGACCGTGGGTGTCGTCTGGGTCTGACCGTCCCGCGCTATCCGCGCTGACGCAACGCCAAAACCGGCGGCAGGATTACACGCTGGACCCCGCCGAATTTCTCGGGCAACGGAGTCCTTGTGGCGATCCTCGATTCGGCGATAATGCGGCGGCCCATCAGACCGACGCATGATTCCGAGCAAGATCCGGGGCATAGCCGCTCCCCTCAAAGCGCGGCTGCGACTGGCGATGCTGTGGGCCGCGACGCTCGCGGCGGCCGGGGCTGACGCGAAGGCGGCCGAGTTCCGCCTCTTTCCGGCCTCGCCGCCCCGCCCCCGTTACTTCTCGGACTTCCGCCTGGACGGCCAGCCGGGGCTTCGGATCGCAGATCTCGAACACTCGTATCCGTGGAGCGGCGGCGGCCGGCCGGATCTCGGACTCGTGCCCGCCGCGCCGCCCGAAGCCGAGGACCGGCAGGAGCAGCCGCCCGCGCACGAGGCCGCTCCGCCCCCTGCGCCGAAGAAGCTGTTTACGACAGGGACGACCCTGTGGACGGTCGCCGCGGTCATTGGCGGCGTGGCCCAGGGCATAGAGGCTCCTCTCAAGTACGGATGGACGAGCTTCCACACCATCGACGAGGGCTGGTTCGGCCGCGACACCTACGCCGGCGGAGCGGACAAGACCTCGCATTTCATCATTTCGAGCGGCGTCTCGAGGCTACTCTACGAGGTGTACACGCGGCAGGGGCACACGCAAGACCAGTCCGCCCTGCTGG
This sequence comes from uncultured Acidobacteriota bacterium, assembly GCA_963724465.1. Classification (GTDB taxonomy): domain Bacteria; phylum Acidobacteriota; class Thermoanaerobaculia; order UBA5066; family Gp7-AA6; genus DAHUXD01. The sequence continues at coordinate 4,514 of CAVRUT010000005.1, forward strand.
CCTTCGGCGCGGCGTTCATGAGCGGCGTGACTGTGGAATTGTTCGACGCCGCTTCCGTGTATGGCTTCTCCTTCCAGGACCTCACCGCCGACGCTCTCGGCTCGGCGGCCGGCGTGCTGATCCAGCGCAATCACCTCCAGGACCTGCTCGGCCTGCGGGTCGGCGGGGCTGGCGGGGATATTCCACAGTGGGCCGTCGGGTCGAGCGAGGAATATCTCGGTGTCAGCTACAACGACGAGATCTTCGTCGGCGACCTGAAGCTCGGAGGCCTGATCACGCGCCTCCACGGAAAGCCCGGCATCGCGCGGTTCTTCCTGACGTCGGTCGTCTACTTCACGAGGGGTTATGGCTACGCTCCGCCCCTTCCTTCCCGCTACCAGGAGGTCGGCTTCGAGCTCGGCCTGAACTTTCCGGAGATCCTGAAGGCCGTGGGGGTCCAGGAGACGACCTGGTGGGGGCAGGTCCTCTACGCGTTCTTCGGCTTCTTCCGGATTCCGTACACGCAGATCGGGGCCTACTACAACCTGTCCAACCACAAGTGGTACGGCCCGGCTGCCCCGTACCACTACTACTCCTACTGATCCCCGGTGCGGGGAAGCTCCTAGCGGGCGGACCGGCTCGGCTGTCCGGGGTGTGACAGGGGCGGTGCGGTCGGAAGCCCGGGGCTGACGAACGCGGAGACGAGCAGAGCCACGAAGAACCCGGGAGTTCCCACACACGCCGCCGCCAGGAACCAGTAAGCCTTCCCGAAGAGGGAGAGGACCATCACGATGTAGATGAAGTCGCGGCCCGACACCGCGTCGAGGACCCGAGTCATCTGTGACCGGCGCCTGGGCGAGGCGATCGCCAGAAGCGATCGGCCGCCGGCCCTGGGCCGCATGGCGTAGTTGTAGATGAAGCCGGCGGACAGGACCGTTCCGGAGACGGCCACGGCGCCGAGGACGAGGGGCCACGACTGCCCGCTCGCGGAGCTCCAGGCGAGCGCGAAGGCGGAGAAGACCCCGACGTGCACGAGGTTGTCGCCCCAGAAGTCGAGGATGCCGCCCAGGCGGGACTCCTGGAACTTCAACCGCGCCATCTCGCCGTCGCAGCCGTCCAGGACCGAGTGCAGCAGGAAGAGCAGGCCGCCCGCGATCTGGCGGGGCAGCGCCGGGGAGGCAAACGCCCAGGCCGCCGCCAGGCCCAGGGCCACGCACACGACCGTCATCGCGTTGGGGGTGACGCGCGTGCGGGCAAGGCGCCGGGTCACCGCCAGGGAGATCTTCCGGCTGACGTAGCGCGTGACGATTCCGTCTTCCTTCTTGACGAGGCTCTTCAAGAGAAGAGCTTCCGCGGCTGCGAGCTCCGAGTCCGTCGTCACCTCGAGGGGCGGCGCAAGGGAGGCGGCGGGAGGTCCCGGAGGCAGCGCCGCGGACCATTCGGACACCACGGCGGACAGGCACGACTGGCGCGCCAGGGCGCGGGCGAGCGACGCGGGCTCGGTCGTCCGGACGATGGCTCCGGCACCGAGGCGGTGCAGACGTCCCGGCTCGGCGGGCGCCTCCCGAAGGCTGCGGAGCCATTGAGGGCTCGCGACGACCCGGTCCGGCAGCAGCACGATCCGACCCGGCGGCAGCGCCGACTCGGCGGCGTCGCGTGGAAAGGGACGCGCGCCGGTTCCTTCGATGGCCCGGCTCGATGGTCCGGCCTCGGCCCCGAGTACGTACACCCGGTCGAACCCGGCGCGCGAGGCCGCCAGCGCCGTGCGGCGCACGAGGGGCAACCCCAGAAGAACCGTCTCCGCCGACGCGGACCCGGCGGACGCGGCCCCGGATCCGGCCAGAACCAGTGTCGCGGCTTCCGGCGCCGTCATACGGCCACGCGCGCAAGCCGGCGCAGGCGCGCCGCCAGATGCGCGGCGATGTGATCCGCCGCCTGCTCCCGGAAGAGCGCGAAGCTCGGCCAGGCGTTGACGTCGATCACGAAGATCTCTCCGTCGGGCGTGACGATGGCGTCGCCTCCCCAGACGTCGAGCTCGAGCGCCTGCGCCGCGCGGCACGCGATGTCGCGGAGGGTCCGCGCGTCGAAGGCGTGCCCGCACACGGGGTGTTCTTTGGGATAGAACCACTCGAACCAGGCCGCGGAGGGCGTCTCGTCGTGAGCGGCCGGCGCCGCCGCATCCGTGACGCCGTAGAACTTCACGAGGTCGCCCTCCACGTGCCGTTGGACGACGGCGCGCGGCAGCCCCCGGCTGCGGAGCCGATCGAGCGCGGCCCGGACCGAAGCAGGCTCCGTGGCAAAGACCACGTCCCCCTCGCGCGTCTTGTGCTCGGTCGCCTGCTTGACCCAGCACGCGGAGAAGAGCCGGTCCTCCTCCTTGCCCCGGGGAAGCGGTCCGACCGCAATCCACGAGAAGGCTCTCGGGCATCGGGATGCGCCGGCCCTCGAACAGGAGGATCGTCCGTTCGCGGTGCGTGTTGGCGACCGAGCGCGAGCTGTTGACGACGCACACTCCGCGGCGCTCCCAGTCGCCCAGGCGCTCGAGCGCGGCCGCGCCTTCGCACATCGAGAAGGCGAGAGAGGGCAGCGTTCGCTCGCGGCCCGTGAGCGATCCCGGCGAGCGGTAAGCGACGATTCCCGCCCCTGCTACCTCGAGCCTGCGGCCCGTGGCCTCCAGAATCCCGGCGTCGTCGGCCTCGCGGCCGGGCGAGTGCTCGAGCTCCCGAAAGATGCCCCAGTAGATCGGGGTATCCGCGGTCCTCGTCTTCATAGGTCCAGCTGCTGGAGCTCCGCCAGCCGCGCGATCACGGGGTCTTCCGGGCAGCAGGGGCCGCCGTTGGCAGCGGGGTCCTCCGGGCGCAGCCACACGTGCCGCATTCCCATCGCCCGCGCCCCGGCCATGTCTCGCCGGAGGGAGTCGCCCACGAAGACCGCCTCCGCCGGCGACGCGCCGAGGGCGTCGAGGGCCGCCTGAAAGATCCGCGGGTCGGGTTTCTTGCAGCCCACGAGAGTCGAGTCCACGGCCACCGTGATCGAGGGACTCAAGCCGACCTCGTCGCACACGGCCCGCAGGTTTCCGTAGAAGTTGGACACGATCCCGATCCGGTACCGTTCGCGCAGGCGGGACAAGAGCGCCGCGCTCTGTGCGAGCTGCCGCAGGGACTCTTCCGTGAACCGATCTCCGATCCTGCGCAGGAGGGCGTTGTCGCGTTTGAGCCGGGAGGTCAGCCCGTCGGCGACCCGCTCGACGGTCTGGCGAAAGCCGGTCGACGCCGGGATCCTGCCCTCGAGCGAGTCCGTCGCACCGTAGAAAGCGGTATCGAACTCTTCCTCGCGCACGTCGAGCCCCTCGTCGCGGGAGAGCCGGAAGAATCGGTCCTTCCAGGGCACGCCCTCCGCGTCGAGCGTGCCTCCGAAGTCGAAGAGAAGGACGCGGGCTCAGTCGCGAGGGGTTCGGGTGGAAGAAGTCATCGCGCCTGCCCTGAGCCGGCGAGTTTCGAATCGTTCGCGACGACCTCGCTCGTCGCCCTGACGGCCGGCCGGCGCCAGAGAAAGGCGAGGCCCGGCAGAACCCACAGAAGTTCGCGGGCCCGGCGCACGAGGCCGTACGCCACTCCCGTCGAGGCCGGCATCCCCAGCAGAACGAAGACGCCGGCACGAACCCCCTCCGCCGTGCCGGCGCGGCCCGGAACGAAGAGGAACATGTTGTTAAGCAGCATCGCCAGCGACTCGGCCGCGCAAGCGGTTTCCCAGCCGCGGCCTGGAGCGAGCAGGCGCAGCACGAGGTAGGTCTCCAGAAGCCCGCCGCACCAGCCGAGCAGGCACCAGCGGGCCGCCGAGAAGAAGTGATGGCGCCGGTCGGCGTAAAAGCGCCGGATCAGCTCATCGAGGGTCCGCGCCCCTTCCTGGTGGCGGGCGAGCCGCCGTGCCAGCGGCTTGAAGCGACACAGGGCCGACAGGATGGGTGCGAAGCTGCCCTTCTGCAGCGCCCACGTCATGAGGACGAGCAGGCCGCACAGCACGATCAGGCTCGCCAGGGCCGCCCAGCGCACGGCTCCGGGGAGGTCGAAGTAGACGACCGCGACGAAAAGACCGCTGGCGACGAAGAAGACCTGGGAGAGCAGGTGCGCGTGCTTGAAGATCGTCACCGAGGCGATCGCGCCGGAGGTCTCCAGCCGGTCGCGCAGCATGCTGGCGCGCACGGGCTCTCCGGCGACGCTGCCGGGGGCGAGGTAGTTCGAGCGCATTGCCGGCCAGATAAATGCGGAGTAAATCCGGCAGGCTCGACAGGGGGGGTCGGGGCTCCATCACCGACCGCCAGCCCAAGACGAACGCGATCTCGGCCAGCAGGTAGAGGGCGGTCAGGCCGAAAAACCACCAGCCGATCGAGGCGAGGTTGGCCTGGATCGCCGGCCAGCCCGTTTTCCACACGAGGATCAGGGCCAGGGCGACGCCGGCCAGGAGGAGGACCGTTCGAGAGACATGCCTGGCGCTGAGACCGCGCCGTTGGTTGGAAGGCATTACCGGTGTGCTAAGCATATCAGTCCGAGGGACTTCGACCGCCCTCGGAAGGCTCGCGTCTGGCCGCGTCCGGCGTGAAGGGTAGCTCCTCAATCGGTGGAGATGGTGCGCCCGGCGCGATTCGAACGCGCTCCGGAGGCCAGGGCTCTGTCCGAGCTGATGTGAGCGCGCAAAGAACGAGAGCGGCGGAGTTTATCCCAATCCTGGCCCTGCGGACGGCGTAGCCGTAGGCTCTGGCCGGGTAGCTTTTCTACGGAGCCTGCCGTCCCGTTGACGCGGACACTATTGGCGATGGCTTCGAGGATACCCGGCACCGCCATGACGGCAGGAATCCCGACCTCGCGCGCCGTAACGGCGCCGTGGGAGAGCAGTCCTCCGCTCTCGGTCACGACCGCGCACGTATGATTCGAGAACTCGATGACACTCGCCCCTGGCACCCATCTCGGCCCCTACGAGATCCTCGCGCCGATCGGCGCCGGTGGGATGGGAGAGGTATATCGGGCAAGGGACCCGCGGCTCGGCCGGGACATCGCCATCAAGGTCCTGCCAGCCGCGCTGGCTTCAGATCCCGAGCGGTTGAAGCGACTGGAAACGGAGGCCCGTGCAGCCTCGGCGCTGAACCACCCGAACATCCTTACGGTCCATGACATCGGTTCCGCCGATTCGATCGCATACATCGCGATGGAGTTCGTGGATGGCGTGACGCTGGCCGAGCTGCTGGCGAAGGGGCCGCTCCCGATCAAGAAGCTCCTGAACGTCGCCGAGCAAATCGCCGACGGGCTCTCGAGCGCTCATGAAGTGGGGGTGATCCACCGCGACCTGAAGCCGGGGAACATCATGATTTCCCGAGAAGGCTTCGTCAAGATCCTCGACTTTGGCCTTGCGAAGGTGCCGGCTCCACCACAATCGCCCGCAGAGGACACGCACGCGAGGACCTTCAGCGGTCCGAAAACGCTGCCGGGGTATGTCGTCGGGACCACGGCATACATGTCGCCCGAGCAGGCCCGAGGCGAGCCGATCGACTTTCGATCCGACCAGTTTGCCTTGGGGTCCGTTCTCTACGAGATGGCCACCGGGCGACAGGCGTTCCCGGGGCGATCCGACACGGACACGCTCCTCGCGATCCTCGAGAAGGAGCCGGAGCCGCTTTCGCAGGCTCGGCCCGGCGTGCCCCCTCCGCTCACCTGGATTGTCGAGCGATGTCTCGCTAAGGACTCCGGGGACCGCTTCGTCTCGACGCGCGACCTCGCCCGCGATCTCGCCAGCGTCGGCGCTCACCTTTCCGAAATTGGCAGCTCCGTCGAGAGGGCTGAGCAGCTGCGCGGGGGCCGCTGGAGGCGCCGCGCCTTTCGGGAGCGCGTAGCCTGGCTGGTGGCCGGGCTTTCGGTGCTTGCGGCAGTTCTGCTGCTCCTCAGCCCTCGGCGTGACGCCGCTCCGGGGCGACCGATACGCCTTTCGCTGCTTCCCCCGAGAAGGCCGCGTTCAACTTCAGCAGCTCCTCGCCGGGGCCCATAGCCGTCTCTCCCGACGGGAGTCGCGTGGTCTTCGGCGTCCGGGACGCCTCGGGAAGGGATCTGCTCTGGGTCCGGCCGCTCGACGGCGTCACGGCTAAGCCTCTGGCTGGAACCGACGGCGCGACCTACCCCTTCTGGTCGCCCGATGGCCGCTCCATCGGGTTCTTCGCCGACGGAAAGCTGCGCCGCATCGAGGCTTCCGGCGGTCCTGCCGAGAGCCTGTGCGATGCGCCGAACGGCCGGGGTGGAACCTGGAACCAACAAGGCGTCATTCTGTTTGCGCCGGACAACGCTGGCCCGCTCTTCCGCGTTTCCGCTTCGGGGGGAAAGCCGGCTCCTGTCACACAGGTGGATGGCTCGCAACCGACCGCGACCCACCGCTGGCCGCAGTTTCTGCCGGACGGGCAGCACTTCCTCTTTCTCGCCTGGACCCCGAGCCGACCCTCGGACGTCGACGGAGTCTCCGTGGGATCACTCGACTCGAAGACAGCGAGGCCGCTTGTGCGGGACATTTCGAACGCTCTCTATGCTCCACCCGGATTCCTGCTCTATGTGCGGGAGGGCACCCTCCTCGCTACTGCCTTCGACGCAGTCTCTCTTCAGTTAAGGGGGCCGCCGGTTCCGCTCGTGGAGCAGGTCAGCTACCACCCCTACCGCCGAATGGGGATCTTCTCGGTTTCGAACGCCGGCTTGCTGGCGTATCAGGCGGGCGCAATCCTCGAGCAGTCCGAGCTTTTCTGGCTCGATCGGACCGGGGCTCGCGTGGGGACAGTCGGGAGCCCGGGCAATTACTCCGGGGTCCGGCTCGACCGAGGCGGACGCCGCTTCGCGGTGGAGATCACGGAACCCCGAAGCGGAGACATCGACATCTGGCTCGGCGATCTCGCGCGCGGCGTTCTGACGCGCCTGACGTCAGGACAATTCGTCCACGACAGCCCGGTCTGGTCCCCGGACGGAGCCCAGATCGTATTCTCCTCCAACCGGAACGGGCACTTCGACCTCTTCCGAAAGAGCACGGACGGCGCGGGAGTCGAGGAGCCCCTCTTCACGTCGAGCAACGATAAATCGCCGACCGACTGGTCGGCCGACGGCCGCTTCATCGCCTTTGACGTCTTCGGCGAACGCGCCCACGAGCAGACCAGCTCCAAGCGCGGGGGAAAACACGAGGTCTGGATCTTTTCGGTCGCGGGCGGAGGCGCGACGCCGGTTCTCCAGACGGCGTTCAACGAATCGAGCGGTCGCTTCTCGCCCGATGGCCGCTGGCTCGCCTATTGCTCGGACAACTCGGGAAGAAGCGAAGTGTACGTACGCTCCTTTCCCTCGCCCGGCGCGGAGTGGCGAGTTTCCGTCGATGGAGGCACGCAGCCGGTATGGCGTCCCGACGGCCAAGAGCTCTTCTACGTCGGTGCCGATCGCAAGTTGATGGCGACCAAGACGAAGATCATGTCGGCTGTCACGCACGGCGCGATCGAGAGCCTGTTCGACATACATTTGAGGTCTTCCGCCAGCGATATAGGGCTCTTCGACGTTGCGGCCGACGGCCGGCGGTTCCTGGTGAATACCCCGGTCGAGCGACAGACGTCGTCACCCGTCACCGTCGTGGTCAACTGGTCCGCGCCGCTACGCCGGTAGTGCCTTTCGGCGCGTGTGGCCCTCGGGTCGGCCATGACGTGCGATCCCGGCGCCGCACACGTAGACCGGAAATTCCCGAACGCCATCCAGGCCGAGAAGTTTCTCGATACGGCTCTCCTTCATGGAAGCCGTCGTGAAGGCTCCGAGACGGCTCGCAGTCGCCAGAAGAGTGAAAGTCTGGGCCAGATGGCCGGCATCCAAGAAAAACAAGCGGTACGAATCGTCGGCGGAGTACTTCCAGAAGAGCCGGTCAGCGACCACGGTCATGATGCACAGAAAGGCCGCCTGTCGGATCCAGCTCTGTCCGGCGGCGAGGCGGACGGCCTCCTCGCGGAGGTCGCCCCGCCGAAGGCGCTCGAGACTATTCTCATGCACGTTGTAGTGATAGAGGCCCGCCGGCAGTCCCTCGACGCCCCAGGCCACGACATAACACTCGATCGGATGGCGGGCTCCCGCTGATGGGCTCGTCTTGGAGATTAGCCTCCCGAGCATTCCGGCATCCACCCACCCCGTCTGACCCCAGGTCCACCGAATGATGCTTGCGAAATCTCGAAACGGCACGAGACGGCGCGAGAAATCGCGCACGGTTCTGCGTCGCTCGAGCGCGCTTCTCAGGCTCGGACCGTGCTCGGTCGAGGCGTGATCGGGTAGAGGAAGGCGAGGCCGGCCGGGATAACTTTTGTACAGAGGAGGCTGCGGCTCCTCCGCCAGTCGGCGGCGGAAGTCCCGCGTCAGCTCCCCGGGGTCCGTCACGTAGGAGACATCACGAGCGGCGAAATGAGAGTAAGCCGCCGGACAGGAGCCTCTCCACATCGCCGCCACGTCGCGGCGGGCGGTCCGGTCGGTGGCCGGAACGAGAAACCCCAGGTTTGCGAGCTTGCGAATCTCTCGCTCGACGGAGGCCGGCGTGTAGGTCATGAATGCCTTGGCGACCGAACGGCTCGACCTCGGCTTGCCGAATTCCGCGAGGAGCTCAACGACCAGCGGCGCCGCTGTGATCCGGCGGCGCCGGACGAACTCTTCGAGACAAAATTGGCTTCCTCGCCAATAGGCGACGACATTGGGGCTTCTGACGAGGCGCATCCCCGTTCGCTTGTGCCCTAACGGCTTGTCACGAGGAGCGTTACTTACAGGTTTTCGACGTTTTCCATTTGCTTGCCGTATTCACGAGCTTCTTGATCTCGAGGTTGAGCACTTTCATGAGTTCGTTCGTGGCCTTGCGCCTTTTTCTTTCGGCCTTGATCGCGGCCTTGAGCCTTTCGATTTGGGTCTTCTTCTTCGTCCTCGCTCCTGCCACGCTCACCTCCTCGAGTCTCAGACTCGCTTTACCGGAAGACTATCCGATTGCCGAATCCCGTGCGAGGAGGCGGGCGATGCCCGCCGAAGGAATGTGGTGCGCCCGGCGCGATTCGAACGCGCGACCTTTAGCTCCGGAGGAGAGAAGGGGGAGGAGTCGACGACACCCGAGGACAGCTCAGAGTAGGTTTCTCAACGATTTAGCTCCGGGCGTCTGTCGAGGACTTTCCGGAGCGTTCGCCAAGACAGGAAGAAAACACGGAGAATCGAACCGGTTCTGGAGATAGCGGGAGGCGCCCTCGATTCGGGGCGGTTGTCACCGAAGGGTTCGGCCAGGTTTCGAATCTACGACCCTCCGCCGGGCCGCGGGGTGTCGCCTTTGTACATTTGTCGGGGAGCCGACTTATTGCGATCAGGCTCGGAGTTGGACTTCCCGAGTCTCATTCCGAGTCTTGACCCGCGTCTGCCCCGGTCGGAGCCTCCTCACGACACAAGCCGCCGGGAGGGCTTCGGTCGCCGAATCCTCCGCCCGGATAGGGCTGAAGAACCGGCTGGCCACTGACCTCCCGATCGCCGCCCCTCGGGGCGGCGGTTCTCTCTCGTTCCGTCCGCCCGGCTTCCAGCGTGAATAACCTCGAGGGCAGCAACATCTAGAGCGGGTTGTCGCGTCTCTCCCGCGGTTCGTCCGAATAGGACTTGACGAAATCGGCGACGGCGAGGATCTTGCCCTCCGGTCCGGCGACGGCCTCGATCGTGAACGTCCCGTAGGGCAGGTCCTCGGGCAATCGCCACGACGTCGAGAACACGCCGTCCTTGCCGACCGCCAAGCTTTGCTCCGGCAGCTTCATTTCTCGAATGCGCAGAGTCACCTTCTCGCCGGCGGGAAAGCCGCGTCCCGAGACCTCGAGCGCGTTGTCCGGGCCCAGCCCGGCGACCCCGCTCGAGGGATAGGCCGTCGAAAGGAAAAGCTTGGCGAGGCCGGGATAGGCTTCGCCCCGCGGAGTCGGAGGCTCTTCCGGCTTGCGAGCTAGGACGCCGACGGTCCCCTCAGTGTCCGCGACCGGCGGGCGCCGATCCCAGTAAGGCGGATCGGTCTCGGAGCAACCCGAAGTTCTCTGGAGAAACCACAATCCATGGCCCCAGCTCGCGATGTGGACCGCGCCGTTGGGATAGAAATGAAACCCCGTCACGTAGCTGATCCGCGCCGAGTTCTTGATCGTGCGCCAGGTCTTCCCGTCGTCCGTCGTGCAGATCACGCCCGCGTCGCGAGTGCCCACGAGGATCCGCCCTTCCCGGTAGGGATCGAACGCGATCTTCGTGACCTGCATGTGGTAGTCGTCCATGTCGCGCATCTTCAGCCGGCCGCCCTGGAGCACCTGAGCCGTGAGCCGCTGGTCCTTCGCCCACGTCTGGCCGCCGTCGTGGCTCACCTTCACGTCCCCGGCCACGACGTCCGGCGCGATGAGGAAGCGCCAATCGTAGGGATCGGCGCCGAACACCGCATGCGAATCCCACTGCGCCGCGCGGCGCCCGAGACTGCCGCCGCCCGGAAGACGGACGGCATCGCTGTCGTCGATCGTGTCCACGCGATCGGCGTAGAGATTGGATAGGGGGACGAGCCCGATGCCGCCGGTGCCGAGGTACACCGACACCCAGGCCATCACGCCCTCTCGCGGTAGGCCGCCCGTAACGACGTCGGGGTTCACGTGCGCGGCGACCCCTTCGGTGAGCACGCCGCCCTTCAGGTTCGTGCGTTGCACCGAGCCGGCCCAGCCGAAGTTGAGGTCGAAGCGCCGTCGCCAGGTGTTTCCGCCGTTCGTGGAAACGTAGACCCCGTTGCTCGGTCCGCCCCCGATGCGGAGACGCACCCAACTGGTCGCCGTGCCTCCCGCCGACGGCTCGAGATAGAACGCCTGCTTCATCTGACCGGAATCGAGCGGCTGCCCGTTCTGGTCGATGTCCGGAACGAGCCGCTGGTTGAGAAAGTTCGCGTCGGCGAACTGTTCGGCCCAGTTGCCCCCGATCTCGACGTATCCCACCGTGATGGGCTCGCCCGGCCGGGCGTCGGGACGGACCTCCAGGTCGTAGCCTTCCGCCGCATCGCTGCGCGGCCACGTCTTCCCGCCGTCCGCGGAGGCCCAGAGGTTGTTGTCCTGCGTGCCGAAATAGAGCGACGTCGACAGGACCGCTCCGTCGGGCCTCACCATGTTGGTGCCGGCGAGATCCGTGATCTGAAGCGAGTTCATTCCGCTGCCGGGAACGGCGGCGCTCACCCAGTCGCCGATCCCTGGCGTCGTCGGCGGGCGCGGCTTGAAGAGACCGCCGTCGCTGCCGAGGAAGGTCGGCTTGAGACCCGCATTCACACCCAGATCGCTCATGTCGGCATGAATGCCGGCGGTGGCGATGTAGCTTGTCCAGTCCCCCTGGGTCAGCGCTCGGAACTCCTCCACCGTGGCCCGGGTCACCTGATACCCATCCCAGCCATGGCCGGTCCAGACCTTGATGGGCCACGGCCCAAACTCGGGCCCCGGCTCCTTCGTGACGCGTATGAAAGGACCGCGCGATTTGCCCTGGGGTGTCGTGAGCAACGTCTTCGTGTCCGTGTCGAGCTCATAGAACCAGATCGTGCCGAAACGGTCACTCGGCGAGTTGTTGTGATACTCCCTGAGGATGAAGGCCCACGGCGCGTAAGGCGAGCGGTCCATCTTGTTCGCGCCGTACTGGAAGTTCCCGCTGAAGAAAGAGTCCGCGATCACGTTGCGCCACGTGCCGCCCCGATCGTCGCTGCGATAAAGCGCGTTGGACGCGAGGGCGAGCACCTGACCCTTCGGGAACGCCAGGACCGCCTGCACCATCGGCGGGAGCGTCGGCTCGAGCGCCTTGTGGGTCCAGGTGTCGCCGTTGTCGGTGCTGATCGCCACGCCGAAGTCCGTGCCGACGTACCAGAGACCGTTCTGGTCGGGCGACGGCGAAACCCCATACGCGCTCGTGCGCGTGATGGACGGCGTCGGCGGCACGACGCCGGTCGCCGGCCGGGTCCAGCTTCCGCCGCGGTCATGACTCACGTAGATGCCGCCGCCGTTAGCGACCTGGTTGTCTCGAAAGACCGTGGCGATCACGGTGGTTCCGTCGGCACCGAACTCGACGTCGCCGACCATGACCGCGGGCAGCGAAAAGATGCGGAACCAGTTCTCTCCGCCGTTGATCGTCCCCCACAGGCCGCCGAACTCCATCGCCACGAGAGCGCGGTTTCGATCGACGGGACTGACCGCGATCGACTGCACGCGGCCCGCGTTGAAGTCGTTTCCGGCGCTGTCGGCGAAGGCCGGCGGAATCGCGGGAGGGTCCTGAATCAGATGCACGGTCTCGCAGCCTGCGACGACCACGAACGACAGCAGACCGGCGACGGCGCGAAATCGAGACATTGGGCCCTCCTCCGGGAATAGAAGCGAATTTCGATGCCGCGCCCCGACAGTATGGCGCAGATCGCGTGTCGTTTCTCCTATTTCGCTCCTGGTGCTGCCCGTTCGCGGCGCGACCAATCCCCCGGAAGCTGCTCCGGATCGGCGAGTTGCGGCGGGTCAGCAACCAACCCGACTGGTAGAAGACCGCCACGGGCGTCCCGCTCAGCCAACTCGCCTCCCGACCCGCGTGGACCTTCGCCGATCGCCACGACGCGGGGCAAGGCGGTCTCTCTTGATGAGGCCTGACTTCTCCAATTTCTTAAGGATCTCGCTGATGTCTTCAGCGGAAGTCCGTTCCATTGCCGACGCCAACTCATGGCCATAGAAACGTCGCTTACGTGCCATGTATCTCAGCGCTAATGCCCCTTCCAAAGGCAACTCGGTTCGTCTTGTCGTTTGGCCGACTTTCGTGATCAAGACAATCTTTTTCTCGCCTCGGCGTTCTACCACCCGGGTGTGATACTTGAGCGGAGTTTTTCGCTCGAAGGAAGCCGTTAGCGATGCGCCCCACTTTGCGAGCAAGCGGTCGGGACTCATCCGATCCGCGGCATTACAGACTTCGTGGACTAACTTCGTAAGCCGTTGTCCCTGCCAGTCCCGGCCGCCCGTCGACCCAAGGCCAAAGGCTAGTTCTCGAGCGTCATCAACTTTGTTTAGGTGAGCCTTCAATTCATCGACGAGAAGGTCGGCCCATGAAGGCGGATTGATGGTGTAGAGGAGCGACAAAGACGGCTCGTGATTGGCGGTGGAGTGCCAATAACCCGGATGCAGATACACGAGTGTGCCTTGTCGCGCTTCAAACCTTCTGGACCCCCTCGGCATCTTCGACGGGAAGGGTTGCCGCGAATAGGCCTTCATTTCGTCGTCCACGTCGGTGCCAACATTCCAGCCAGCGTGCGGATGTTTGAGATGCTTATTCTCTGCAATTTGCCATTGTTTTGCGCCGATCAACTGAATGTTGATCGTCACGTTCGGATCGAAATGAACTGCCGATCCGGCTCCCTTTGACGCGAATGCTTCAAAGAACACCTCTTCACCTCTCAGGCCCAAATCGAGTTCCAGACGGCGTGCGAGAGGTTTCAGGGCAGGGACGTGTTCTTCGACATGGGACAAATAAAGCGTGTAGCCGCTCTCGAAGAAGTCAGACAGCTGTTCCGCCTCGGCCGTAATCACTGGGTTCTTAGTGTCCCGCGGTGCCCAGGCCTCCGCGGTGCCACGCCACACTTCCAAGATTGCCTCGATGCTGCGGAGTGCCGGAATCGTTGCGATCTCTTTGAACCGTTCTAGCGAACCGTGGCGCACATACGGTCGTTTTTGCCAGTATCTGGACATGAACACATCTGTGGAGAGCGGGTGCAGCAGCTCAGCCAGCCCCAAAGTCTTCATCCCAAATCTCGGAGCGCTAGAGTCATCAGAACTCAACTAAGCTCGTGTTCCTCATGACACCGTGGAGACCTTCACGAGAGTATAGGCCGACCGTTACAGCCTTTTTCCCTGCTGTTCTGCGCCGACGCCGCAGATCCTCGATTTTCGTCCGAAGTCTCTCCTCAGGCTCCGCCAGACGGCTCATGAAGGTTCGTAGCTCTTTGAGTGCGAAGTAGCGACGTTGAGTCGATAGAGCCTCGGCCGACCGGCCATCCTCGAGGCAACGAGACCGTCTTTCTCGAGTCCCGAGAGCGCTTTCTGAACTCCGGAAAGGGCCTGCTCGAGGACCCGAAGTAGCTCGCGCGGGTAGCCCTCCTCGAGCAGGTTCAAGGCGATGAGCGCGCGAGTTTTGGTGCAGGGGTCCGAGGCGAAGGCGAAGGTGGCCGGGGCGAAGCGCCCAGCCCTGCCTCAGGATGACGACTTAGGTCCTTGGAAAGATTGGTGCGCCCGGCGCGATTCGAACGCGCGACCTTTAGCTCCGGAGGGGAGAACGGTGAGGAGCCGACGACACCCGACGATAGCTCAGAGTAGAAAGATCAACGAGTTGGCTCCAGGCGCCTGTCATGGACTTTCCTCGACTTTCCCCAACACACGGAGAAAACACGGAGAATCGGGCGAGTCAACGCCTGTCGCTCTTGCCGGCTGGTTTTCGAGCGGAGTGGGTAAGGCATCTCAGGTCCCTTCCTTCGGCGCTGGGTAGAGCCTCTCGAATTCCGGGTCCCCGTGAAGGCTCGCAAGGTCCGGGTCGCGGCGCGTCCAGTCGGCGTCCTTGAAGCCGGCCTCCCAGGCCTTCCGCAGGGCGTCGAGCGCTTCGGCGCGCTTGCCGAGATTGGCGAAGGTGCAGGCGGCGTTGTAGAGCACGGTGGCCTCGTCCGGTCTCAGCACCATCGCCAGGTTCGCCTCGCGGACCGCAGTCCTCGGAGCGCCCCTCCTGGGCGTACACCCCGGCGAGGAGGATCCGCGCCCGCGCGTCCTCCGGAACCTCACGCAGGTGGCTCTCGAGCGCCTGAAGCTGGCGCCGCCGGACGTCGCGGTTGGCGTCTTCCCTTCCCAGTGCGCCGAGCGCGTTCCTGATCGGCACATAGACGTTGTAGTCGCTGCCCGCCGCCTCGATCGCTTCCTCCTTCAGCGCGGCCACCTCTTCGTACTTGCCGGCGGAGAAGAGCCCCCGCAGCAGGAGGTAATACGCCCCCTCGCAGTCCCGCTTGCGCGCGATGGCGGCCCGGGTCAGCCGCTCGGCGTCCTCGTACCGTCCGCCGGCGTAGAGGATCCAGCCCTGGGAGACGAGAACTTCGGGAATGTCGGGCGCGAGCGCGACCGCCCGCAGCGAAGCCGACTGGGCGCGCTCCATGTACGTCCCGCCGGGCCCGGACCAGTACTGGGCGTGCGCGCAGCCGTTCGCGATCGCCGCCCAGGCGAGGGCGAAGCTGGGATCGAGCGTGACCGCGTTCTCGAACATCTGAAGGGCGAACTCCATGTCCCGAGTCGTCCGCCGGCGGGCGTAGCTGCGGCCCCGCAGGTAGAGGTCGTAGGCCTGGAGGTTCTCCGTCGGCTTGGCCGCGAGCTCCGCCTGCTCCTGCGGAGTGAGCTTGATTCGCAGCGCCTCTGCGATCTTGTGCGCGATCTCGTCCTGCACCTCGAAGATGTCGGACATCTCGCGGTCGTATCGCTCCGACCAGACCGGGAAGCCGGTGGCCGCGTCCACGAGCTGGGCATTGATCCGCAGCCGGTTGCCGGCGCGGCGCAGGCTCCCCTCGAGCGCGTAGTCGGCCCGCAGCTGGCGGCTGACGTCCGACGCGGTCGTCTTCTGGTCGCGGAAGGCGAGCACCGTGGTGCGCGGGAAGACGTTCAAGCCCTTGATCTTCGAGAGGTCGGTCAGGATGTCCTCGGTGATGCCGTCCCGCAGGTACTCGTCTTCCTTCACCCCCGAGAGGTTTTCGAAGTAGAGGACGGCGATCGAGCGCTCCGCGCGCCGGGCCGGCGCCTTCGAGTCGGAGGCTGCGGCCGGGCCGGACCGGCTCCCTTCGAGCTTCCTCCGCAGTCGAAGGAGGTCGGTCTTCAGCTCCGTCGCGGTCTGGTAGCGGAGGCTGCGGTCCTTCTCGAGCGCCTTCTCGAGGATCGGCGCGAGCGCCTCGGGCATCGCCGGGTTCACCTCCGCGAGCGGCCGGGGGTCGCGGTTCAGGATCGCGTCGAAGACGACCGCCTGGGTGTCGCCCTCGAAGGCCCGATCGCCGGTGGCCATCTGGTAGAGGATCGCGCCGAGCGAGAAGAGGTCGGTGCGGGCGTCGGTCGGCAGCCCGCGCGCCTGCTCCGGCGACATGTAGTGGACCGTGCCGAACACGGTCCCGGCCGCGGTCAGGTCCGCCCGCGGGGGCGCCGTGGGAGAGGTCGTCTCGGCGCTCGCCGCGCCGGGGCCCTCGAACTTCGCCAGGCCGAAATCGAGGATCTTCACCTGGCCGCGGGAGGTCACCATCATGTTCATCGGCTTCAAGTCGCGGTGGACGATGCCCTTCGCGTGCGCCGACTCGAGCGCGTCGGCCATCTGGATCCCGAGATCGAGGAGCTGCCCGATCTCCATCGGCTGTCCGGCGAGCCGCGTCGAGAGGGGTTCGCCGTCGACGAGCTCCATCACGATGAACGACTGGCCCTCGTGCTGTTCGATGGCGTGCACGGTGCAGATGCCGGGGTGGTTCAAGGCCGAAGCCGCGCGCGCCTCGCGCTCGAACCGCTCCAGCATGGGCGCGTCCTGCGCGAGCTCCGACGAGAGAAACTTCAACGCAACGTTTCGCCGGAGCCGTGTGTCCTCCGCCTCGTACACCACGCCCATGCCGCCGGCACCGAGCTCGCGAACGATCCGGTAGTGAGAAACCGTTGTTCCGAGCAAGTCTGCTCCTCGAGCGAGGCTGGACTTTACCGCACTATGGTCTTGGCGCGGCGGGCCCGTCGTGTCAAAGTTGGTCTCCCATCGACGGGATCCGGGGGCATCGGCGATCTCGACGTTCTTGCGCTACGACATCGCTTCGGAGGAGGGCAAGCGGGAGACGCTCCGGAAGGTCGAGGCGCGAATCGCTGCGGAGGCCGGAGAGCCCTCCAACGCAGTCCCGCTTCGCAAACACGGACAAGACACGGAGAATCGGGGCTTCGGGGCGGGGGAGGGGTAGGCCAAATCCTTGAAAGTTTGGTGCGCCCGGCGCGATTCGAACGCGCGACCTTTAGCTCCGGAGGCTAACGCTCTATCCGGACTGAGCTACGGGCGCAAGCAACGACGCGAGAACCCTTTGGGGTGAGTGGAGGGATTCGAACCCTCGACATCCAGATCCACAGTCTGGCGCTCTAACCGGCTGAGCTACACCCACCGTGGGCCGGGCAGTCTAGCACGTCGCCTCCGCTTGCGAGGGATCTGCGCGCTTCGCGCGCACCGGCGCTCGGCTCGCCCGGATGCGGGCTCGACCGAGCGCCTGATCCCTCGCAGCGCTCCGGCTCCCGCGGCGCGAGCCTCCTCCCTTCCTTCGGTCGGGAGACTCCTCGCGCCGCGAGCTTTAGCGACTTCCCGGCATTACCTTTTCTCGGCCCGTGTGTTTTCGGCCAGGACCTTGAGCTCGATGCGGGCGAGGGCGTAGGCCGAGCGGACGACGTCGCCGTAGACGATCAAGCGCACGGGGCCCTCGTTTTCCGGCAGGGGCCCGGCCGAGGTCTCGGCGACGAGGAAGACTCTCGGGTTGGCCCGGGCCATTCGCAGCTCCCCGACGGAGAAGACGACGGTGTAGCCGTCGCGCGCCGTCGCGAGGACGACTTCGGCTGCCGTCTTGCGGTCGCCGGCCATCGTCTTCAAGTCGAGGCCGTTCTTCTCGAGCACCTCGAGCAGCGGCATGCCGTGGTAGACCTTGACGTTGCCGTCCGTGTCCTCGAGGCGGACATCCCGGGAGTCGCGGCCGAGCAGCGCCTCGGGGGTGACCGCCTTGTCGGCCGCGCCCGGCAGGCGCAGGACCGGCGGCGCCTCGGCCGCAAAGAGCGGCGCGGCCAGCAACAGCGCGGCGGCGAGCGATTTCATTCTCGATGACCTCGCAGTCCTGTGATTCTACGCGCGCTCGAGCCGGACGACGTCTTCGTAGGTCTCCCGTTGCCGGACGAGCCTCGCCGCGCCGTTCTCGACGAGGACCTCGGCGGGCCGGCGTCGGAAGTTGTAATTGGATGCCATGACGAACCCGTACGCGCCGGTGTCGCGGATCGCGAGCAGGTCACCTTCCTGCGGCCGCACGATCCGGGCGCCCCGCAGGAAGCTGTCGGCGGTTTCACAGACGGGCCCGACGACGTCGGCGGTGACGAACCGATCGTCCGAAGCGGGCTTGACCCTCTCGATCGAATGCATGGCCTGGTAGAGCGCAGGCCGCAGCAGGTCGTTCATCCCCGCGTCGGCCACGACGAAGGTCCGTCCGCGTTCCTCCTTGACATACTGGACGCGCGTCAAGAGCACTCCCGCCCTTCCGGTGATCGCGCGCCCGGGCTCGATCAGGACGCGAAAGCGTCGGCCGGTCAGAAAGGGCAGGACGGCGGCCGCGTAGGTCTCCGGCGAGAGGCTCGACTCGCCGATGCCGATTCCCCCGCCGACGTCGAGGCTCTCGATCGGGAATCCGGACCCGGCCAGCGTCGCGGCCAGTTCCGAGAGCTCACGGGCTGTCTCGGCCAGAGGCTCGGCGGCGAGGATCTGGCTGCCGATGTGAGCCTGGACGCCGACCATGCGCAGGTTCGGAAGCCGGCGCGCCATCTCGAAGACCTCGGGGGCGCGGGCGATGTCCACGCCGAACTTGTTCTCTTTGAGCCCCGTCGAGATGTAGGGGTGCGAACGCGCGTCGATGTCCGGGTTCACCCGCAGGGCGACACGGGCGAGAGCTCCGTGCTGCCGCGCGATTGCGTCGATCTTTTCGATCTCACGCTCGGACTCGGCGTTGAAGGCGAGGATGCGTGCGTCCACGCCAGATGCGATCTCCTCGTCGGTCTTGCCGACTCCCGAGAAGACGATCCGGTCGGCCGGGATGCCGCATTGGAGTGCCGCCCTGAGCTCCCCGCCCGAGACCACGTCGGCACCGGACCCGAGCCGGGCGAGGCGCGTCAGGATCGCGAGGCTCGAGTTCGCCTTGGCGGCGTAGCAGACCAGGTGCGGCACCGCCGCGAAGGCGGCTTCAAAGCGCCGGAAATTCTCCTCGATGGAGGCCCAGCTGTAGACGTAGAGCGGTGTCCCGAACTCGCGGGCGAGCTCCTCGAGCGACACCCCGTCGCAGGTCAGCTCGCCGTCTTGCCTACCGAAGCCCGCCGACATTTTGGGCGGGACGATAGCAGAGGTGGCTAACGGCCGCCGAGCAGAACCCGCCGCTCGCCGGTCAGGGGGTCGAAGCGGACGAGGGATCGCTGGTCCGGGCCGTAAAAGAGCTTCGTGGCGTCGCTGCCGAGGCCGGGCGCGGTCCCGAACGCCCGGACGGGCTGCAGTCCGTCCGCGACATTGCTCAACGAACCGTTCTCGAGATCGACGAGCCAGGTCGCGTAGTGAAAGTTTTCGTCCGCGATTCCGATGCAGAGCCGGCCCGGCGCGGCTTCGCCGCCCAGAGCGACGTGCGCTGTCGGAGGCAGGGGAACGCTCGCCGTCTCCAGGCCGTCGGGCCCGAACACGCGCAGTCGGCGCTTCGTGGACGAGCGCTCCGACAGGACGATGCGACCGTCCGGCAGGAGCGCCGGCCAGCGGCTGTCCACCGGCTCCTGCGCGAGTGTGGCGAGAAGAGCGCCCGTTGTGCCGTCGAAGAGGCGCACGCGGTGATCCGGACCGTCCAGAGTGAGGAGTCGGGCGCCCCTCTCGTCGGTGACGAAGTAGCGGCCGCCCGACCCCTCGATTTTCCCCAGGCGCTTGAGAGCCCGCGAGCCGAGGTCGAGCTGCAGGATCTCGATCGCCCTGTCGCCGACCCGATAGAGGCGAAAGGCGTCGGCCCCGACGAAAAGCCCCCGTACCTCCTCCCGCTCGCCGATTGGGACGCGGGCTGAGACGAGCGTGCGCTCTTTGGCGAGATCGTGGACCGAGAACACGCCGAGCTCCCAGGTCGCGAGAAGCGATCCGTTCGCCGACAACTCCAGAAGCGACGGGTAGCCGCGCAGAAGCAGCTTCGTCGGCGCGGGTCTGGCACTGACGGCGTCGAGGCGCCACGTCCAGATGGGAAACGGTCCGCCCCGATCACGGCCCTCGATCCATGCGGCGCGGTTGCCGTCGCGGGACAGCGCCGGGCCGCACCAATCCACCGTCTTGGCGCGCGCAAAGCGGCCGGTTCCCGTGTCGTAGAGGAACCGGGCGTCGGCGCCGCGAGCCCGTCCGGAGACCTCGATCCAGGGACCCGTGTCCGCGGGCCTGACCCAGAGTTCCCTGGCGAGCAGGTCGGCGGGCTTGGCCGCCAGGACCCAGGACGAATACGCGTTGGCGAGAACGACCGCGGCGCCGACCGCGATCCAGAGCCACAGCGAAGCCGCGCGGTGGGCAGCTCGGATGTCCGTGCGGCCGCGGGCGAGGGACTCGTAGCCCGCGACGACGAGGGCGGTGGCCGCCACCAGGGCGAAACCAAGAGCGGCGATCAAGAACGGAAAAGGTGCCATGAACGCCGGCAGGCGCGAAAGCGCGGCCGAGAGTCCAAGCCATGCCGCGGCCGCGAGCGCCGCATCAAGCGCCAGCAGGGCAGAGCGGGAGCGAAACGCCAGGGTGAGGAAATGGACGAGCCCGAACAGCGGAAAGAGGGCGACTAGCACGAGGATGGGCCACAGACGCGTCAGGACCGGCCCGGGAAAGAGCTCCGTCAGGACCGGTTTCGCGCCGGCGAGCCAGGTGGGAGCCCAGACGATCGCGGCCGTCGCGGTCGCCAGCGCGACGGCTGCAGCCAGGGCTGCGCTCCAGATGGCGACGGCCGATACCGACCGGGAGAGGTCGAACCCGATGCGCCGGCTCGCGATCCGGGGGACGAGCATCGAGGCGCCGAGGGCGATCGTGAGCCCCACCGCAAAGGCCGCCGCGATCAGAAGGGCCGTCCAGGAGCGGGCTTCGGCCGCGTCGGTTCCCGAGAGCCCGCGGGCCACCGGTATGACGAGCGGAACGAGGCTGGCCACGGCGGCGGCCGCCAGGACCCGCCTGCGTTCGAGGATCTCTCGTCGAAGGATCGCGACGAAGCCGCTCATGGGGTGCTCCCTTTCTCTTCTCCCGCGACGGCGAGGAAGATCTCCTCCAGCGGCAACGCCTCGGCGGAGGCGCCCTCGACGCCGTCGATCTCGCGGAAACGTTCGAAGACGGCGTCGTCGAAGTTCGAGACGACGGCGTCGATGCCCCAGCCCCGAACCTGAACCCGCACGGCCTCGAAGGCGTCGAGCTCGGTGCCGAAGACCGTGCGCGTGTCGGTGAGGCGATTGGAGTACCGGATCCGGCGAAACCGTCCACGCAGCGTTTCCATGTCCTCGTCGAGGACGAGCCGGCCTTCCTTGAGAACGCCGGCCCGCGTCACGATGCCCTCGAATCCGGCCAGGTCGTGCGTCGTCAGGAACACCGTCGTGCCACGGTCGGCGAGCTCGCCGACGATCTCGTCGTACAGCGCGCGGCGGGCGACGACGTCGAGACCGAGGGTCGGATCGTCGAGGACGAGCAGTTCCGGCGCGTGACCGAGAGCGAGCGCCAGCATCACTTCGCTCTTCTGTCCCTTAGAGAGGCCGCCGAAGGGAGTCCCCTCCGGCACCCCGAATCGGGCAAGGCGCGAGGAGACGGCGGCCGTGTCCCAGCGTTCGGAGATGCGGCGGCAGAACCTCGAGAGCTCTTGCGCCGTCATCGAGGGCGGAGCGTCCGGCTCCTCGGGCACGACGCCGATTCGCGCCATGGCGGACGCGCGTGCCGTCCAGGAGTCCGCTCCGAAGAGCAGGGTTCGTCCGGAATGAGGCCTCTGCTGCCCGAGAAGGCACCGCACCAGAGAGGACTTGCCGGCGCCGTTCCTTCCGAGCAGGGCGTAGACGATCCCGGGCGCGACCGAGAGCGTCACGCCCGCACAGGCCACGGCGCGCCCGTACCGGACGGTCAGGTCCTCGATGCGAATCGGGTCCGTCACGGTCTGGCCCCCTTCCTCCATGCGGCCGCGAGGGCCTCGGCCGCCTCCTCCTTCGCAACGCCGAGCGTCGAGGCCAGGCTGGCGTAGCGGGTCGCCGCCTCGCGCAGAAGACGCGCTCGCTCGGTCCGGCTCATGGCGGGCGGCGCATCCGCGACGTACGTGCCGTCCCCGCGCCGGACCGTGAGCACCCCGGCCTCCGCCAGGCGCTGGTAGGCCTTCGCGACGGTCGCCGGGTTGACGCGAAGCTCCCTCGCCAGATCGCGCACGGAGGGCACGACCGCGCCGGGCGCGAGCGCCCCGGAGGCCACGAGCCGCCGCAGCCCCTCCTCGATCTGGCTCCAGATCGGCGCGGCGTCGGAGGGGTCGATGCGCAGCACAGTATTAGTGTACTACTACACTAATACTGTCGTCAATTGTCCGACGGCACGGGCGCCTCGGGCGGCCCCGTCTTCCAGAAGTCGTAGCGCCGCACGGCGGGCGACGCGGCGGCGACGGCTGCCGTGATCGCGATCGTCGCGACGCCGCCCGAGACGACGGAAACCGTGACGCCGAGGACGGCCGAGGCGAAGAGCGAGGCGACGAACCCGGCCTCGAGCTCTCCGAGCTGAGGACCCCCCATGAAAAAAATCATGTTGACGGACGTCATGCGCCCGCGGAGCCGGTCCGGCGTGATGAACTGCCGCAGCGTCTGCCGGATCACGGTCGAGATCGCGTCCGAGAGGCCCACGGCGCCGAGCGCGGCGAGCGTGAGCCAGAAACTGCGGGACAGGCCGAAGACGATCGTCGTCGCTCCGTACGCCGCCACGGACCAGAGGAAGATCCGGCCCTGGCGCGCGGGCAGCGGTCGAAGCGAGAGAAAGAGCGAGCCCGCAAGCGCGCCAACCGCGGGCGCCGCGGCGAGGATGCCGTAGCCCCGCGCGCCGACCTTCAGGACCTGGTCGGCGAAGATGGGCAAAAGCGACGTCGCCCCGGAGAAGAACGTGGCCAGGAAATCGAGCCCCATCGTCCACACCATGAGCGGCGTCGTGAAGACGAAGCGGAGGCCCTCGTGCAGGGCGGACCAGCCTTCGGTCTGCCCGCTCTCGGAGGTCGGAGCGCCCGAGGTGTGCATCGTCGCCAGTGCGTAGATCACGGCGAGAAAAGACGCGGCGTTCAGGAGGTAGATGAGGGAGAGGCCCCGCGTGCCCTCCCCGGCGTGCGCGATGAGAAGACCCGCCAGCGCCGGCCCCCCGATCAGCGAGGCCTGGAAGACGGAGAGATTGAGCGACAGCGCGCCCGGAAGGTCCACCGCCGGGACGAGGCGCGGGATCAAGGCCTGACGCGACGGGCCGTCGAAGGCGACGGCCGAGGCCGAAAGCGCGTTCAGGGCATAGAGGAGCCACAGGGTTTCACGGTTGGTGAGGGTCGTCCCCCACAGGGCGAGCGCGACGGCCGTCATCGCCAGCTGGGTCGCGATCATCACGCGACGCCGGTCGTGGCGGTCCGCCACCACGCCGCCCCAGAGCGAGAAGGCGACGATCGGGACGACCCGGGTCAGGCCCACGAAGCCGAGGGCGAGCGGCGACTTCGTCAGGAGGTACACGTGCCAGTTGATCGCCACGACCTGCATCTGAGAGCCCGTGAGGGACAGCAGCTGCGAGGCAATCAGGCGCCGGTAGTCCCGGTGGACGAGTGCGAGGTAGGGCGCCCTGGGGCCGGAGGGCGTCACGCGCTACGGGCGGCTCGCGGCGAGAGGCTCCTGCATGACCGCCCGAACGATGTAGCGCTGCGGAGCGTGACCGACGAAGTAGAACGGGTAGCAGGCGACCAGCGTGATCGCGGCCTCGGGCGTCGGGTCGAGGACCTGTATGTCCTCGGGCTTGACGATCCAGATGTCGGCGACGCGGTAGCTCTGCCTGCCCGCCGCCGTCTCGAGCTCCATCGTGTCGCCCTTCACGACGTCCTTCAAGCCGCGAAAGAAGCCGTCGCGGTGCCCGGCGATGCCGACGTTGCCCCGTTCCCCCGGCTTCGCGGTGTCCTCGATGTGGCCGACGGCGCGGTTGAGCGTGAAATCGTCTGTGCCTTCGAGAACCGCCACCTCGAGGCCGATCCCCGGGATGCGCAGGACTCCGAGCGGGTCGGAGGTCTTCTGCTTGAGGCTCTCCTCGTAGGCCTGGACGCGCTCCTTCGACCACAGGGTGTAGTCGGGGGGGCCGGAGGGCTCGCCGGGCAGAACGCGGGCAGCCGGCGCGCGTCGGACTTCGGCGAAGCGCTCGAGGTCCCTGCGCGACCCGACGCGCGAGTGGATCCGCGCCGCGGCCCAGAAGGCGACGAGCAGAATGCCCGCCGCCCAGGCGAGGCGCTCGAGTCGGCGCAGCCAGTTCACCCGCGGATGGTAACGCGGACGCGGCCGCGCGCGGCCGGCCTCCTCACGCCGTCTTTGCAGCGCTCTTCAAGCGCGCTCGCTCGTGCCACCAGCCCTGCGCGGCGCCTTCGTCCCACGGCGGCACGTCCTGGCAGGCCGCCAGGGCCCGCGCCAGGGCCTTTGCGCTCTCGGGCCTCTGGTCGGCGTCCTTGGAGAGGCACCGGAGGATGAGGGCCTCGAGCTCTGAAGGCACCGGGCGTCCGAGTCGACGGGACAGGGGCTCGGGCTCCGTCTGCAAATGGTGGTGGATCGTCTCGAGGGGGCTCCTTCCCGCGAAGACGGGCGTCCCCGTCAGGAGAAAGTAGCCGACCGCGGCGACCGCATAGAGGTCACTGCGAGGGTCCGCGCTCTTCGAATCGCGGATCGCCTCGGGAGCCATGTACTGGGGAGTGCCGAAGAGCACGTTCTCCTCGGTCAGTCCGGCTTTGGACGTGTCCGAGACGTCCTTGACGAGACCGAAGTCGAGGACCTTGGCGATGTCGGGAATGCCGCCGCGCTCGCAGAGCAGAATGTTCGCGGGCTTGATGTCCCGGTGGATCAGCCCGATGCCGTGGGCCTCCGCCAGCGCCGCGCAGACCTGGCGCAATATCCGGACGGCCCGCCCGGGCGCGAGCGGTCCTGCCTCGCGGACGAGGGTTTCCAGGTCCACGCCGTCGAGGTATTCCATGACGTAGTAGAAGACGCCGTCGGGCGTGCGGCCGAAGTCGTAGACGGAAACAGTGTGCGGGTTGGTCAGGCGGGCGGTGAGCTGGACCTCCCGCTCGAATCGCTTGAGGTTGTCCTCGCCCGCGCGGCCTGGAGGCAGAAGCTTGATCGCCGTGGGACGGCGCAACATCTCGTGCTCGGCGCGATAGACGATGCCCATTCCGCCCTCTCCGATCTTCTCGGTTAGCGTGTACTGACCCAGACGCCGGTTGCGCACGACGCTCGAGCGCAGGCGGAAGGTCACGAACGAGACCAGCGTCGAGAGGACGATGCCGAGCACGGCCCAGAGGAGGGACCACGCGACGGCCGCGCCCTGCGAGGTTTCCCGTGGCGAGCCCCCAGCGTAGAGGACGTAGGCGAGCAGCGGGATGGGCAGCGAGGCGAGTGTCGAGACCACGGCGGTCCGGCGCGGCTGGCTCGGAACCATCGCCGCGCGGTAGAGCAGGATCGAGTTGGCGACGAGCAGAGCGAGCATCTCCGGCCGCCACGCCGCCGGCATGTTGCCGGCCATTCCGATGCAGAGGCCGATCGCGAGGACCGTGCCGAAGCCGTCCACCCGGCGCAGCGCCTTTTCGGAGAGCTCGGGCTGGCGCGCGGCCAGCCACATCGCGAGCAGGACGGCAATCGAGGCCAGGTGAAACAGCATCTCGGGCCGCCAGAGCGACAGCGCCGGTTCCCCGGCGGCCGGCCAGAGCCCGTGGATGAGAAATCCGGCCAGAAAGAAGCCAGACGAAGCCAGAAACGTCGCCAGCGCGAAATGCGCCAGCCGCTCGCCGAGAAAATCACGGTCTCCCGCGGAGTCGGACGGTGCGAGCTGCCCCCCGCAATCCGCTCCCCGGCACTGGACCCTCTTGACCTTGTCGTGCGCCACGTTGCCTCCCGTCAGGGTTTTTCGATCCGGATCTCCACGCGCTGGCCGAGCTTCAGGGGAGTGGGTTCGAGCAGGGCGACTTTCACGAGGAGAACGCGCGTGTCCTCGGGCTTTCCCGGGTCCTGCGGCTTCAGGCGCCGGCCGACGACCGTGTCCGGGATTTCCTCGACCCTGCCCCTCCAGGCGGTAGCGTCGTATCCCTCGGCGGTGATGCGGACGTCGTCGTTCAGACGCACGCGGCCGGCGTCGAACTCGTCGAGCTCGGCTTCGACCCGCGTCTTCGAGAGGTCGGCGACCGTCAGGATTTTCTTGCCCGCCTCGAGCGTCTCGCCCGGCTCCGCGTGGCGGGCGATTACGACGCCGTCGATGGGCGAAAGGATCCGGGTCTTCGCGAGGACTGCTTCGAGGCGGTCGGCCGTCGCGGCGGCCGTGGCCCGGCGTGCGCGGGCGGCCTCGACGTCCCGCTCGGCCTTGTCCAGCGCCTGGCGCGAGCCGACCGCCTTCTCCCAGAGCGTGCGAGCGCGCTCGACCTCGGACTCGGCGAGGCGGATGTCCGCATCCGCCTCCGTCACCCGGGCGCGCGCCTCGGCGAGGGAGGCCCGGTGGTCGTCCGACCGCAGCTCCGCGAGCAGCTGCCCCTTGCGGACCCTCTCTTTCTCCTGCACTTTAAGCAATACGATCGTCCCGGCCAGGTCGGTTCCGACCACGACCTCGGCGCCGGGATAGGCGACGACCCGCCCCTCGGCCGCGACGTGGCTCGGAGCCACCGGCTGAACCCCCGGCGCCGCCGGGGAGGTCTTGCGGGAGGGTCCGACGGAGGCCCGGGCCTGCAGGGCGACGACGGCCAGAAGGCCGAGGCCCAGGACGGGCCAGAGGGCGCGGTTCCAGAGATTCTTGTTCACGGAAAGACCTCCTGTTGCCCGGGCTACGCGGCCAGCCCGTCGGCGGCGACCAGGCCGTCGCGGATCTGCAGGACCCGGTCGCAGATCGCTCGGACCTTCGGGTCGTGGGTGACGATGAGGAGCGCGCGGTCCTCCTTCTTCGCGAGCGCGCGGAACATCTCGAGGATCTGGCTCCCGATGTGCGAGTCGAGATTGGCGGTCGGTTCGTCGGCGAGCAGGATCGGCGAACTGCCCGCCAGCGCCCGGGCGATGGCGATGCGCTGCTTCTGGCCGCCCGAGAGATCGCGCGGGAGAAAGGCCTTTCGGTCGGAGAGGCCGACCGCGTCGAGGACGCGCTCGGCTTCCGTACGGGCACAGGCGCCCTTCGAGCCCTTGACGTTCAGGGCGTACTCGACGTTCTCGAGGGCGGTCAGCGACGGAAAGAGGTTGAACTGCTGGAAGACGAACCCGATGAACCTGCGGCGGATCTCGGGCAGCCGCCGGGGGTTTCCCGGATCGGCCTCTACGCCGTTGACCACGACCCGGCCCGAGGACGCCGTGAGGATGCAGCCGAGGATCGAGAGCAGCGTCGTCTTCCCGGAGCCGGAGGGCCCCTCGAGCGTCACGATTTCGCCGCGGGCGAGCTCGAGCGAGACCCCGTGGAGAACGGTCACGCTCTCCCGTCCCTCGCTGAACTCCTTCGTGACGCTTTCGGCTTCGAGCACATTCATCGCACCTCTCCTCAAATCCGACATCCGAAATCCGAAATCCTCAATCTCCTCAACCCCGAAACACCATCGCCGGATCGATCGACGCGACCTTCCTGAACGAGATCATCGCGGCCCCCAGGCACATGGCGATCGATCCGACGAACACGATCGCGGCGAAGCTCGGCGGAATGATCAGCTTCAGGTCGATCTTCGCGATCGCCGGCCGCATCGCGAAGGCCATCAGGGCGCCCAGCACGAATCCGGCGATCGCGGCGATCGAGGCCTGCTTGCCCAGGATCCGGTAGATGTCGAGGTTGCCGCCGCCGATGGCCTTGACCGTCCCGAACTCCTTGATGTGCTCCATCGTGGACGTGTAGAGCGTCTGGGCGACGACGACGATCCCGACTAGGCAGCCGAGGAAGACCGTGATGTACATGTTCAGGCCGATCCCGGTCGACTGGACCCAGTAGCGCCTCGAGCGCGCGGCCCACTCTTTCCTGGTGTAGACGTCGTTGTAGGGCAGGCGCCGCGCGATCTTCGCCCTGACGGCCGCCACGTCTGCCCCCGGAGCCAGTTTGACGAGAATGTAGGTCGTGCGATTCGACAGCTGCTGGGACGACAGTTTCTGCGCCCGCTCGAAGTCCATGAAGGAAATGGGCGTCGTCGTGAAGGAGAGAGCGTCGCGCGTGCGGCCGATGATCTTCATGCGCTGTCCGAGGATTTCGCGGTATTCGCCCGGCGCGAACGCACCGTAGCGTTTCACCGCGGAACCGTCGAGGAAGAAGTACTGGCCGCGCTTAAGGTCGTCGAGCTCGCCCGACTCCACGTTCCAGGGGATGTTCCAGCGGTGAAAGTCGTCGAGGGCGTAGACGAGCGTGCCCTCCTGGGCGCCCGAGGGCAGGTTGACGGTCATGAACCAGACGATCAGGTTGTCCGCGCGCTCGACACCCGGCACCGATCGAACCCGCTGGACCGAGGTTTCGGGAAACGTATGGGCGAAGTCCACGTTCGGCGTGTTGCGAGAGGTGACCCAGAGGTCGGCGGAAATGTGGTCGATCGTCACGGAGGCGTTGTCGAGCAGGCCGAGAAAGAGGCCCACCTGCACGAAGACGAGCGTGACGGCGAAGGCCACGCCCGACACGGTGATGACGAACCGCAGCTTGTCGTGAAGCAGGCTCTTCGTGGCGAGATCGACCACGTCACTTCTCCTCTCGGGCGAGGCCGCGGATCATGACTTCGATCAGCGTGTGGGCGGTCTCGCGGCGGTCGCGCCACTCCACCCAGTCGTCGTTGCACTTGGCGATGTGGAGGGATACGACGCCGTGCGTGCCGGCCCACACCATCTGCGACACGAGGTCGGCGTCCTCGAAGGCGGGCCGCAGGCGCCCGGCCTCGATGGCCTCCTCCGCCGTCGCCCGCAGGAACGCGTAGGCGTCCTCCTCGGGGTTGCCCTTGCGGATCCGGCTATCCTCGGCGCACCGGGCGGCCGGATGGGGCGTCATGAACATGAGCCGGTAGTGGTTGGGGTACTCGATGGCGAAGCCCACGTACGCTCGGCCGATCTGGCGAAGCCGCTCGACCGGGTCGGCGACGCGGGCGATCTTCTGGAACTCCCGGGCCAGCGCGGCGAAGTCCGTGTCGCAGAGCTCCTGGAGCAGGGCCTCCTTGTCCCTGAAGTGGAAGTAGATGGCCGTGGGCGAATACTCGATCCTCTCGGCGATCTTGCGCATCGTCACGGCCTCGAAGCCCTGCTCGGCGAAGAGCTCGCGGGCGGCATCGAGAATCCGCGTCCGGAGTTCCTGACGCTCGCGCTCCCGTCTTTCGGTCGTGCCCAAAACGCACCTCCTAAACTTAACTACGTTAAGTAATCTATTATAGTTTCGTCATAGCTCAAGCTCTTTTTTGGTCGCCCCTGGAAACCCTCGCCGGATCGTGCCCGTAATCGTGTAGAACTGACCGGTCAGTACCGGAATACGAATGGCACGAGTAAAAACGGCAAGCAAGGAACTTGCAATTCTCAATGCGGCCTCCCGCGTCTTCGCGGCGCGGCCGTTCCACGAAGTATTGATCGACGCGATCGCCTCGGACGCCGGGATCGGCAAGGGAACGATCTACCGCTACTTCGAGACCAAGGAGGACCTCTACTTCGCGACGGTCCTCCACGTCGTGGAAAACCTGGCAGCGGAACTCGAGAAGCGGATACGCGACGAGCCCTCCGCGAGGCGGAGCCTCGAGCACATCGCTACCGCGATCCTCGACCAGTTCTGGGGACGCCGCTATCTGCTCCCGTTCTTCCAGCGCGACGAGCGCTTTCCCGCGCTCGAGGAAGAGCTCGTCAAGCGGCGCGAACCGATTCTGCGCGTCGTGCAGGGAGCGATTCTCGCCGGCATCGAGCGGCGCGAGTTCCGCGGCATCGACGCGCGCATCGGCGCGGACCTCTTTCTCGGGATGGTCCGTTCCATGAACCTCTTTCACCGAAGCGACGACCGGCTCGAGGAGGTCGTCCGACAGCTGGTGGACGTCTTCCTGAACGGCGTCGCGATGAGGGAAGCATGATCCGCCGCGCGGGCGCGATCCTTCTGCTCGCCTGCGCCGGTTGCACCGCGATCACGGAGAAGACCGTGCGCGAAGCCGTCTCGCCACAGCCGGCGCAGCCCTGGACTCCGCCGGCGCAGGCCGCGATGCCGCCGCCCCCGGCCGACAGGGCCGCGCCGCAGGTCCCCGAGGAGTATCTCAGGCCGGGCACGACCCTCTCGCTCGTGCAGCTCGTGGACATCGGACTGCGCGCCAATCCCGCCACGCGCGAGGCCTGGGCCTTTGCCCGCGCCGCGGCGGCCGACGTCGGTGCGAAGCGGTCGCTGTACTTCCCCATCTTCGAGGTGGACGGCCAGCTCGAGCGGCAGAAGCAGGCGGCCGTCGGCGGCCAGTTCACTTACCTCCAGACCACGTACGGGCCGTCGGTCGCCGCCTCGTGGCTGCTCTTCGATTTCGGGGGGCGCCAGGCGGACGTCGAAGAAGCCACGCGCGCTCTCTACGCCGCCGACTGGAGCCACAACGCGGCCATCCAGGACGTCGTCCTGGCGATCGCGCAGTCCTACTACGGATACCTGAACTCGAAGGCGCTCGTCCTGGCGCGCAGGGCGAACCTCGACGAAGCCAGGCGAAGCCTCGACGCCGCCGAGGAGCGCCACCGCGCGGGTGTCGCGACGATCGCCGACGTCCTGCAGGCGAGGACCTCGGTTTCGCAGGCGGAGCTCGAGCTGCAGGACACCGAGGGTCAGGTGCAGATCATCCGGGGGGCGCTGGCGACCGCCGTCGGCGTTCCCGCGACCGTGCCCGTGGACGTCGGAGAGCTGCCGCAGGAACTCCCCGTCGACATAGTCAAGAAAAACGTGGACGAGCTGATCGCAAAGGCCGTCGCCGAGCGGCCGGACCTCGCGGCCAGCCGCTTCGCGGCGCTCGCGGCCCAGAGCAAGATCCGCTCCGTCGAGGCCGAGGGCCTTCCCAAGCTTTCGCTGGCCGCCGGCGGCAACCGGACCTTCTACTCGCTGCCGGGCAACGATCCGTTCTCGACGAACTACTCGGGCCTGCTTCTGCTCCGCATCCCCGTGTTCACGGGCTTCGACGTCGCTTACCGGACGCAGAAGGCGAAGGAGGAAGCCGAGGCAGCGAAGGCGAGCGCCGAGCTCGTCGAGGATCGGGTCATCCTCGACGTGTGGGCGAGCTACTACGCGGTGCAGACGGCGACCCAGCGGATCCGGACGACCCGCGACCTGCTTGCGAGCGCTCTCCAGTCGGCCGAGGTGGCCGACGGGCGCTATAAGGCCGGGGTGGGCTCGATCCTCGATCTGCTCACGACACAGGCCTCGCTCGCGCAGGCCCGGGCCGAGGAAGTGCAGGCGCGGTCGCTCTGGTTTCTCGCCATGGCCCAACTCGCCCACGCGACCGGCGCCCTCGTTCCGAAGGCGGCGGAGATCACCGGGGTCACGGCGACGAAGCAGGAGATTCCATGAGGACACCCCGCGCCGGGCGCGCCTTCGCCGTGACCTTCCTGGCCTGCGGTATGGCCTGCTCCCGGGCGCAGAAAGCCCCGGCCCCGGAGCTCGTGCCCGTCCGCGTGGGCACGGTCGTGGCGAAGTCGGTGCCGGTCCAGATCCGCAACGTCGGTTCCGTGCAGCCGTACAACACCGTCGCGGTGCGCGCCCTCGTCAACGGGGAGATCCTGCAGGTTCATTTTCGCGAGGGCCAGGACGTCCGCAAGGGCGAGCTTCTCTTCACCATCGACCCCCGCCCCTACGAGGCCGCGCTCGCCCAGGCCCAGGGTGCGCTCGCTCGCGACCGCGCCCAGCTCGAGAACGCCGAGGCCGACGTCAAGCGCTACGCCGACCTCGTGAAAAAGGACTACGTGACGCAGCAGCAGTACGACAGCGTACGGGCGAACTCTCAGGCCTATGCCGCGACCGTTCGGGCCGACGAAGCCTCCGTGGACAGGGCCAGGCTCGATCTTGGCTACTGCTCGATCCGTTCGCCGCTCGATGGCCGGACGGGCGTCGTGATGGTCCAGGCCGGCAACGTCGTCAAGGCCAACGACGCGACACTCGTGACGATCAACCAGGTGGCGCCGGTGTACGTTGCCGTAGCCGTTCCCGAGCGCGACCTTCCCGAGATCCGCCGCCGTCAGGCGGAGGGGCGGCTTCCGGTGGACGCCGAGGATCCCTCGACCGGCAGGCTGCTCTCCCGTGGAGAGCTGACGTTCATCGACAACGCGGTGGATCGGACGACGGGAACGATCACTCTGAAGGCCACCTTCCTGAACGCCGACCGGGTGCTCTGGCCCGGCGAGTTCGTCAACGCCCTGATCACGCTCTCGACGCTGACCGGCGCCGTCGTCGCGCCCCAGGGAGCCGTGCAGACCGGACAGCAGGGCACCTACGTCTACGTCCTCAAGGCGGATCAGACCGTCGAGCCGAGGCCCGTGGCGGTCGGCCGCACCCTCGCGGACGGGGCGGTGATCGACAAGGGACTCGCCGCCGGCGAGCGGGTCGTCACCGACGGGCAGCTGCGCCTGCGCCCCGGCAGCAAGGTCGAGATCCTCGAGGCCGAGAAGGCCGCGGAGGCCAGGCGACCGTGAACATCTCCGAGCTCTTCATCCGCCGTCCGGTCACGACCACCCTGGTCATGGCCGGCATTCTCATCTTTGGGATCATGGGCTACCGCCTCTTGCCCGTGTCCGACCTGCCGAACGTGGACTTCCCGACGATCCAGGTCTCGGCGGCCCTGCCGGGAGCCTCTCCCGAGACGATGGCCTCTTCGGTCGCGACCCCGCTCGAGCGGCAGTTCTCGACGATCGCGGGCCTGGACAACATGAGCTCCTCGAGCACGCAGGGCTCGACGCAGATCATTCTCCAGTTCAACCTTTCGCGGAACCTCGACGGCGCGGCGCTCGACGTGCAGTCCGCCATCTCGGCGGCCGGGCGGCAGCTGCCGCCCAACATGCCCGCCCCGCCGTCCTTCCAGAAGGTCAACCCGGCC
The DNA here is from genome assembly GCA_963724465.1 of uncultured Acidobacteriota bacterium. GTDB lineage: Bacteria > Acidobacteriota > Thermoanaerobaculia > UBA5066 > Gp7-AA6 > DAHUXD01. The sequence goes on from CAVRUT010000005.1 coordinate 37,562, forward strand.
GACCAGCCGGTCCTCTACTTGACGCTGACCTCCGCAATGCTGCCGCTGTCGCAGCTCGACGACTACGGCGAGACGATGATGGCCCAGCGCATCTCGACGGTCTCGGGCGTCGCGCAGGTGCAGGTCTACGGCCCGCAGAAGTACGCCGTCCGCGTCCAGCTCGACCCCCGGCAGCTCGCCAGCCGCGGCATCGGCATCGACGAGGCGGCCGCCGCCGTCCAGAACGCGAACGTCAACCTGCCGACCGGGATTCTCTACGGCCCCCTGACCTCCTTCACCGTACAGGCGAGCGGGCAGCTGCTGGACGCCGCCGGCTACCGGCCGGTCATCGTGACCTACCGCAACGGGTCGCCGGTGCGGATCTCGGACCTCGGCGACGTCAAGGACGGCGTGGAGAACGACAAGAACGCGGCCTGGTACAACGACGAGCGCTCGATCTCGCTCGCGATCTTCAAGCAGCCGGGCGAGAACACCGTCGCGGTGGCCGAGGCCGTGCGGCGCCTGCTGCCGACGTTCCAGAAGCAGCTCCCCGCCTCCGCCTCCCTGCACGTTCTCTACGATCGGTCGGTCTCGATTCGCAACTCGGTCGACGACGTCAAGTTCACGCTCCTGCTCACGCTCGGCCTCGTGGTGCTCGTGATCTTCCTCTTCCTGCGCAACCTCTCGGCCACGGTGATCCCGAGCCTCGCCCTGCCATTCTCGATCGTCGGCACGTTCGCCGTGATGTACGTGCTCGGATACAGCCTCGACAACCTCTCGCTCATGGCCCTGACGCTCTCGGTCGGCTTCGTCGTGGACGATGCGATCGTCATGCTCGAGAACATCCACCGGCACATCGAGCGCGGGGAGGCACCGTTCGAGGCCGCCCTCCGGGGGTCGAAGGAGATCGGGTTCACGATCCTGTCCATGACGATTTCGCTCGCGGCGGTTTTCATCCCGGTCCTGTTCATGGGGGGCGTCATCGGGCGGCTCTTCCGCGAATTCGCCGTGACGATCGGCGTCGCGATCCTCGTGTCCGGCTTCGTGTCGCTGTCGTTGACGCCGATGCTCTGCAGCCGGTTCCTGAGGCCGGAGCGAGAGGAAAAACATGGTGCGCTCTACCGGTGGACCGAGCGCGGATTCGACGTCATGCTCGGCATGTACGCCCGTACGCTCGGGCCGGCGCTGAGGCACCCGGGCAAGGTTCTGGCGGGATCGGCGGCGGTGCTCGCGGCCACCGGGTGGCTGTTCGTGGCCATTCCCAAGGGCTTCCTCCCGACCGAGGACCAGGGCCTCGTGTTCGGCTTCACCGAGGGCGCTCAGGGAATCGGCTTTCCCGCGATGAAGGAAAAACAGCAGCAGGTGGCCGCCATCGTGCGATCGGATCCAGACGTCGCGAACCTGCTGTCGAGCTGCGGGCCGCGCGGGAGCATCAGCGTCGGAAACTCGGGCATCGTGCTCGCCCAGCTGAAGCCGAGGTCGGAGCGCAGGCGGTCGGCGGACCAGATCATCGAGGACCTGCGCCCGAAGCTCGCGAAGCTTCCGGGCATCCGGACCTATCTTCAGGTGCCGCCGCCGATCCGGCTGGGCGGCAGTCTCTCGAAGAGCCAGTACCAATACACGTTGCAGGACTCGGACACTGGCGAGCTCTACAAGTACGCCCCGCTGCTCGAACAGAAGATGCGCGCGGTGCCGGGCCTCCAGGACGTGACGAGCGACCTGCAGCTCTCCAACCCGCAGATCGCGATCGCCATCAATCGCGATCGCGCCGCGGCCCTGGGCATCTCGAGCCGCACGATCGAGGACGCGCTGTACACGGCCTACGGCACGCGCCAGATCTCGACGATCTACGCCCCGAACAACCAGTACCAGGTCATCATGGAGCTCGCCCCCGAGTTCCAGGGGAACGCGTCCGCGATCTCGCTGCTCTACGTCCGGTCCAAGGACGGGCAGCTCGTTCCGCTGTCCTCGCTCGCGACGATCACCCAGAACACGGGACCGCTCGCGGTGACGCACCAGGGCCAGCTGCCCGCGGTTTCGATCTCCTTCAACCTGAAGCCCGGCGTCGCTCTCGGCGAGGCCGTGGCGGCCGTCGACCGGATCGCTCGCCAGACGCTTCCGGCAACGATCCAGACGAGCTTCCAGGGCACCGCCCAGGCGTTTCAGAGCTCGGTCCAGGGCCTGGGATGGCTTCTCATCGTGGCGATCGTCGTCATCTACATGGTTCTCGGGATCCTGTACGAGAGCTTCATCCACCCCATCACGATCCTGACGGCGCTGCCGTTCGCAGGATTCGGGGCGCTCGTGACGCTGCTCGCTTTCCGGATGGAGCTGTCGATCTACGCGTTCGTCGGCATCATCATGCTCGTCGGCCTCGTCAAGAAGAACGGCATCATGATGGTGGACTTCGCGATCGAGGCGCAGCGCGCCGAGGGCGTGGGCCCGCAGAAGGCGATCTACGAGGCATGCCTCGTGCGCTTCCGCCCGATCATGATGACGACGATGGCCGCCCTGATGGGGACCATCCCGATCGCGCTCGGCGCGGGCGCCGGCGCCGAGTCGCGCCGGCCACTCGGCCTGGCGGTGGTGGGAGGACTCCTCTTCTCGCAGACGCTGACGCTCTACGTGACGCCGGTCTTCTACATCGTCATGGACGCCTTGAGCCGCAAGCTCGGCCGCCGCAAGGGCACCAGAGTCAAGCCGCCGTCAGGCGAGGAGGCCGCCGCTTCCGCCCCGGTCGAGGAGGTGCCCGCCGCCGTCTCGCTGCGCCTTCGCGACGTCTAGCGGGCCGCCGAAGGCAGCCAGGGGCGCTCCGGGCCTAGGCGCGGACGGCTCGGCCGTTGACCTGGTACGCGGGACGCCCCAGCAGGAAACCCTGGCCGAACTCGATTCCGAGGTCCACGAGGGTCTTTCTCTCGGGCTCGACCTCGATGCCCTCGGCGACGAGGGTCGCGCCGATGCGCTTGCCGATGGTGTCGAGGCTCGCGATGATCTCCCGCTTGATGGGATCGGCGTGGATGCTGCGCACGAGCGTGTCGGCGACCTTGATGTAGTCGGGCTTCAGGTGCAGGATCGTCTCGAGACCCGAGTAGCCCGAGCCCGCGTCGTCGATCGCGATCTTCATCTTCGCCCTCCGCACGAGCGTGAGGACTTCCTGGAACGAGTCGTAGTCGCGAACCATCTCCTTCTCGGAGATCTCGACGACCACGTCCCCGTGGCTGCGGTTGATGGCCGCGAGGTTACGCTCGTCGAGGAAGACCGGGTGCCGCAGCAACATCGCCGAGGCGTTGACGAAGAGGCGGCGCTCGCCGACGGCCCGCGGCAGGTTCGCGAAGATGGTCTCGAGACAGAGCGTCTCGAGCTCCACGTCCATCTCGTTCTCGTGAGCAACTGCAAAGAGGACGGTCGGCGGCTCGAGGGAGGACCCCTGGGGACCCCGGATCAGGGCCTCGTAGCCCATGATCGTCCCGTCGGGCAGGTGCCTGACCGGTTGGAAGGCGGGCCGCAGCTGCTTCTGGCCGATGACCGTCTTGAGCCCGGCGAAGAGCTCGAGCTTCTCGCTCGTCTGCCGCTGCGCGACGATCTTGACGGCTTCCTGCAGCGTTCGGATGACGTGGCGCGAGGGGCGCACGCGCGGGTTGTCCGAGGCGGTCAGACTCGAGGCGAGGATGTTCAGGAAGTCGGAGGCCGTGCCCTCGAGGGTCTGGCGGAGCCTCCGCACGACGCTCGCGCGAAGGCGCGCGGCCTCCTCCTCGAGGCTGGTCGGCGCGCGGCCCTTGCCGGCGGGCGGCAGGTCGTAGAGGACGAAAAAACCGTCCGCGCCGGAGTAGCGGATCGAGTGGACGAGCGGGGCCAGGCGCGAGCTCCGAACGTCGTCCTGCAGACTTTCGGAGACGGCGGCGAGAACGCGATCGTACTGCTCCCACCCGAACAGCTCCTCGAAGCCGAAGAACTTGCCGATCTGAAGGTAGATGACGCCGAGGTGCTCGACCCGCTCGTCGGCCTTCGAGGGATGGTCGAAGGGATGGATCGGAAGGCGCGTGACCGCGTCGAAGACGAGGCGGTCGCGGCGCAGCTCCTCGAGGGTTTCGGGCGTGGCGTCGCCGATCCCCGCGAAGGCCTCCGCGGGCGTTTCCGGCGCGGGGGTGAGGCGTCTCGCCTTCATCCTTCCTCCATGGCGTGGGATTCGTGAACGAGCGAGCGCACCTTGCGGCGGAGCTCGTCGGCGCCGAAGGGCTTGGCCAGGAAATCCGAGCCGCCGAGCTGCATCGCGGTGATCCGGTCCTTGACCTCGGAACGCCCGGTCAGGAACAGCACCGGGACCTCGCGCGTGGCGGACTGGCGCCGGAGGATCGCGCAGAACTCCCAGCCGGTCATGCCCGGCATGTTGACGTCGAGGATCGACGAGGTCCGGCGCGTCGCGGATCGCCCCGACGAGCGCCGCCCGGGGATCCGTCGGGCAATCGACGGCGAAGCCCTCGGGCAGGAGGATCTCGCGCACCGCGTCGGCGATCGTGCGGTCGTCGTCCACCACGAGGATCCGCTTCACCGGCCGCCCCGCTGGAACGGCAGCATGATCGTGACCTCGGAGCCGTAGCCGGCCTCGCTCGAGAGCGAGATCTTGCCGCCGTTGGATTCGAGGATCTCCTTGGTCACGGCGAGGCCGAGCCCCTTGCCGCGCGTGCCCGAGGCGAGGGCGCCCGCGCCGCGGAAGGCGTAGTCGAACGCACGGGCTCTTTCCTCGGGGCTCATTCCCATTCCGGTGTCCTTGACGACGACGAAGGCCTGGGGCCCGGCCGCGCCGGCGCGAATGCGCACCTCGCCCCCGTCCGGAGTGTACTTGATGGCGTTGTCGAGCACGTTGCGGAAGGCGCGCTGCAGCGCGACCGGGTCGGCGGCGATCGGCAGCTGCGGGCGCTCGGCGATGAACTCGATGCGGATGCGCCCGCCGTGCGCGAGCCGGTAGGCCGTCGCGAGCGAGCCCAGGATCTCGACGAGGTCGGCGTTCTGCGGCGGCGGCGCCGCGGGCTCGGGCACCGGGGCGGGCGCGCCGACGAGGCGCTCGGCCAGCTCGATCTCGCGCGCGAGGTTGGCGAGGTAGTCCGGGTTCGGCAGCTCGCCGCGGCGGGCGGCCTCCTGGATGAGGTCCGTGTAGACGCGGATGACCGAGAGCGGCGAGCGCAGGTCGTGGAGGATCTCGGCCTCGCGGTCGCGCTCGGGCTCTCCCGGACGCCGGTGCCGGCGCAGGTGCGGGCCGCTCGGACCGGCGCGACCGTGGCCGTGGGACGGCGGTCAGCCGGAGCGGCCTCGGACGGCGCCTCGACACCGGAAGCCGCCGGCGCCGCTCCCGCGATCTCCAGAGCGACCAGCAGGGCGGGCGCCGCGAGGGCGACGCCCACGATCGGGAAGAGGTGCACGGCGCCCGAGGTCGGCAGGTGGCCGAGCGTCACGAGCGCGGCGCAGCCGAAGAGCGAGGCGACGGCGAAGAACCGCGCGGCGGTCTTGCCCTCGCAGTGCCACGAGAGGGCGACTCCCGTCGGAAGCAGCAGCGCGTACGGCGAGAGAACGCCTCCCGTCAGGGACATGGAGCAGAAGAGCAGCGCCAGGTCCGCGACGACCGCGAGCGGGGCCGCGAAGACACCGAGCGACTCGAGCACGTTTTGCCGCGTCAGCAGCAGGAGCGACGCCAGGGCCCCTCCCATCGCCAGCGCCAGCAGCCGCGGCTCGCCCAGCCCCAGCACGATCGCGATGAGGGTGAAGAGGGTGAAGAGACCGGAGGCGGCGGCGCGGTGGGCGGCGAAGGCCGCGCTTTTCACCCGCCCGCCTCGCGGTCGCCAGGCCTGGAACCAGGAGCCCGGAACCCGGAACTACGCATACGCGCAGCCTACGCGCACGCCCCCGCCCGGCAGCGGCGCAAAGTGCATCGGTTTCAGGCGGATCGGATGCCGCTCGGGATCGTGTTTCTGGATGATCTCGGCCTTCCACCGGGGGGGCCAGCGGTCGCGCCTCTTCGCGCGGAAGGCGAGGCCGCCGTAGGACAGGTCCACGACCGGAGCGATCCAGGCTTCGCCCCGCCGCCTCTCCTCCACGCGGACGCTCATGTCCTCGGGGGCAAAGCGCGGATGGAGCCGGTGCGCCGAGGCCGCGAACGTCGATTGCGAGCGGCACTGGTAGAGCCGCAGGTCGGCGACCTTCAGGAAGAAGTCCGTGCTCTTGCCGTCGTGCGGATAGGAGGCCACCCCGTAGTGCAGGTCGAGCGCGAGCCCCGCCGCGGGCGGGCAGCGCCATCGCGCCGATCTTCTCCCTCACGCGCTCGGCCACGGCGAGCGCCGAGAACATGTCCGTGTTCGGCAGGACGAGGACGAACTCGTCGCCGCCCCAGCGGCACCCGGCGTCCACGGCGCGCAGCGATTCGCGGATCACGCGCGCCGTGCGCACGAGCACGCTGTCGCCGACCGGATGGCCGAGGCGGTCGTTGATGGACTTGAAGCCCTTCAGATCCATCAGCACGATCGAGAGAAGGGCCTCCGAGCGCTCGGCCCGCGAGATCTCGCGCGAGAGGTGATCCACGAGGAAGCGCCGGTTGTAGAGGCCCGTCAGCGGGTCGGTGATGGCGTTGACGCGCAGGACGGCGAGGTCCGCCTCGGAGACCAGGCGCGGCTCCTTGATCATCCCCTTCTGGCTGTGGAGGTGATGGAGCAGCACCGTCTGCAGGCCGAGCGGGGAGCCGAGCTTCTCGCGCAGGCCCGACACGAGCCGCTCGATTTCGCCCCAGCGCTCGAGCGCCTCGCTCGGCGTCGAACGGGATGCCGGTCCAGTCGGCGAGCAGTTGCCGGAGGACCTCGCCGCGCTGGCCGTTTCGGGCGATTGCGTCGAGGGACTTCTGGAAGCGGGAGAGAGAGAAGTCGCGCTGGCGGCCGAGCCGCGCGAGTCGGCCGATCCGTGCGCCCAGGTCTTCGGTTTCCCGCATTCGCCTCCCGTCCCTGCCCGGCGGCCGGGCCCTCTTCAGCGGCTCGACGTGCTCTTCTTGCCGCGGTGCCGCGCCGGGAGATCTGTTCGCTCGGCTTCGCGGGAGAGCCGGGCGACGGCGCCGGCCGCCTCGGCCACGGCGTCTCCGAGTGAGCAGACCAGGACGAGCTGTCCGTCTTTCAAGCAGATCCACGACCTCGCGATCCGACCGCGCCCAGAGCACGGTCGAGCCGACGACCAGGAGGCGCGCTCGCCCGAGGTCGGCCGTCGGATCGAGGCGCGCCAGGGCCTCCGCGCAGCGGCGGATCCGGGCGAGCCCGACGCCGTTCGAGCGCAGGCGCGCCGCCACCCGGAGGCGCACGACGTCGGCGAACGAGTAGCGCCGGCTCGAGCCGTAGCCGCTCGCCCGTTCGAGCGAGGGGCGAAGGAATCCCTTCCGGTCCCAATGGTCGAGCTGCCTGGCCGTCAGGCCAGTCAGGCGGGCCGCCTCGGCGGTCGAGAAGCTGCGCGCAACACACTCGTGAATTTCATCGCTGTAATTCAAAAATGTTAGCACAGACGGGCGAAAAACGCCTTCGGACGGGCCCGAAGTCAGGCGATCGAGACGTCGGTTTTCGCGAAATCGGAGCCCGTGCAGAGGAGCGGCTGGCCCGCCAACTTCGCGACGGCGTAGCTCAAGCAGTCACCGAAGTTCAGGGCCGCGCGGTGCAGGCCTTTGCCGTATCGCCGGTGGGCGTCCGCGGCCGCCTTCCAGTGGGCATCTCCGAAGGGTACGACGGCGATCTCGGATTCCATGACGAAAAGTGCCAGGAGGCGCTTTCCCTCGACGCCAAGGCGGGTGGTCAAGACAAGACTTGCCTCGGCGAGGGTGGGGGCCCCAACCCCCACGGCCGGTGACGCAGTCAAGCGGTCGAAGAGATCTTCCCAGCCCGGCTCTCGGATCAGGATGGCGATCAGCGCCGACGTGTCGAGGATCAGAACCCCTCCGGACCGTAGCCGAGAATCTTTTCCTGCTCTCTCTTCGAGATCCTCTTGCCGATCACGGACCGGGGAATGGATGGCCAGATCTCCTCTTCGAGGATCCGAAGCAGCTCCTTGCGCTTGTCCCTCCGTCCGAGGCGGTAGGCCAGGCGCTCCTTGCGGTCGGCGAGGCGCAGATCGGATGGCGCCCGTCTTAGAATCTCCTGTCATCTTCGCAACCTCGGCCGCGAGCCGCTCCGTCTCGGGATCCTTGATGTTCAGGCCCATGGTGGTAGAATTCTACCATTATGGTAGAAAGATGCTAGCCGCTGTTCTCATGCTTTCGCTGCGGTCCGCCACGCCGCCCGCCCCGGCGGCTGCCGCTGGATACCTCTATCGCACGACCTCGTTCCAGGCGGCCCCGGGCAAGCTCCTCGAGGTCGTGGACCTCTACAAGGCGGGCTGGCCGGGCTCGAAGGACAGCGGCGACGAGCCGCCGATCGCGATGCGGCACAGCCAGGGCGACCGCTGGGACCTGATGCTGCTGTTTCCGATGGGAAGCTACGCCGAGTACTACGCGCCGGAGCGCATCGCGAAGCGGGAAGGGGCGCGCGCCGCGGCGGCAGCGGCCCTGGCGAAACTCCAGGAGGACGTCGCGTGGCAGGAGGACGTCTTCGTCCTCGGGTTGCCTCTTTCCGGAGGTTCGGAGAGAGCTCGGCGGGGCCGGCTTCTTCCACGTCGAGATGTTCGAGGCCCTTCCGGGAAGACAGCGCGACCTCTACCGGCAGCGCGAGATGGAGAACGACTACTCGAGGCGGCTGGGACTGCCGCAGAATCTGATCTTCGTGCGCGATGCGGGCGCGCCCTGGGATCTCTTCACGATCGGCGCTTACCGGGATCTGAGGCACTACGCCGAGGGCGCGGACATTGCACCGGCGAAGACAGGACGAGGCCGCCAGAGCCGCGGGCTTCGACGGTGCGAAGGCGATCGGGCCGTACCTGAGGACCCTGATCGCCCTCCACCATGACACGCTCGCGGTCGCGATCAGGTGACCGCCCAGCGCTCGACCACGCCGAGCGCACTGCACGGTCCTCCGAGCGAGCCGACCATCGAAGGGAAGCCCTCAGCAGTAGGCAGCGCCGGCCAACGGCCGGCGATTACCGAGGGATCCCTTACTCGACCAACGGCAGTGACGATCGGTCCCCGTGTCGGACGCCCTCATCCATTCACTCGAAGCCTTCCATCATCCAGATGTCAGAGCCCTGCGGGCGGAAGCGGTCGAAGAGGACCCAGTGTCCGTCGGGCGACCAGACCGGGTAATCGATCCTCGCGTCGGCATCGTCGAACTCGAACACTCTCTCCGGGGTGACGGCGAAGAGCGGCGAGACCCAGAGCTCCTTGTGAGCGACCACGTCCATGATGCGCGAGCCATCCGGGGAAAACGACATGTGCGCGCCGCCGGCGATCTCCCCCATCGGCTCGGGCGGTCCTCCGGCCAGCGCGGCCTTCATCATGCGGGCGCTGCTTCCCGGCGTGCGGTAGAGGACGGCTTTCGCATCCCTCGTCCAGAGGAGGAAGTGCCCCGCGGTGCCGGTGTCCGAAAGAGGCCTCGGATCCGAGCCATCCGGCCGCATGACCCAGACTTCGAGCCGTCCGCTGCGGTCGGATTGAAAGGCGACGAAGCGCGCATCGGGCGAGAAGGACGGATTCATGTCGAGGGACAAGGTTTCGGTCAGCAGCCGCAGCGCGCCCGAGGCCGGCTCGACGGTCCAGATGTCCGGGGTTCCCGCGCGGGAGGAGAAGAAGGCGATCGTCTTGCCGTCCGGGGACCAATTCGACTGGTAATCGCCCCCGGGGCCGCTGGTGAGCTGCCGGCTCGACCCGGCGGCTCGGTCGTAGAGCCAGATGTTCATCTCTCCGGCGCGGTCCGAGTTGAACGCGATCGAACGGCCGTCCGGCGACCAGGCGCCGCGACTATTCTCCCGATTGGTTGCGATCGTCTCGCGGGGAGGCCCGGTCGGTTGGCCGGTCGCCGGATCCACAGGGAGCGATCCACAGCTCGGCGTTCTGGCGGCGGATGGCGAAGGCCAGCCGCGCCCCATCCGAAGAAAGCGCGGGCTCGAGGTCCTGTCCCGCCCCGGTCGTCACCTGCTGGGGAGCGCCGCGCGGCTTGCCACCGGCAGACACGGCGATCCGCCAGAGGTTCATGCCGCCGCTGCGATACGAGGAGAAATAGATGAAGCGGCCGGAGGGAGACCAGACGGGTTGGAGATCCTGGAAGAGGTCGTTGGTCACCCACCAAACCTTCTGGGTCTCGAGGTCCACCACCCGCACGTCGAACTTGGTGCTCTCCCGGCTCTGGAAGACGATCCGGCGTCCGTCCGGCGACCACCGGGGTCTCCCGTGGGCGATGGCTTCGGACGTATCGCTCGTCAGCTGCTTGGGGTTGTGCCCCAGCGCATCCACCACCCAGATGCGCCGCTGTCCGGCCCACGGCGCGTCGAAGGCGATACGGCTTCCGTCGGGCGAGAAGGCCGGGTTGTAAGCGTCCTGGACGAGCTTCGTCTCGCGGCCCGTGGCGCGATCGATCGCCCAGATGTCGCCGTCCCAGTAGTCGCCGAAGACGACCGACGGCTCGAGCTTCCGGTGGCTCCGGCGAGCGCGCACGAACGCGATCGTCTTCCCTTCGGCCGACCAGGACGGCTGGGTGTCGTCGAACGGGCCATCGGTCAGGCGGGTCTCGCCGCCGCCCGCGGCGAGGCGTGTGAAGATCTTCCGCACGCCCTCGAAGTCCGCGGCGTACGCGAGCTCGTCGCCGGCAAGGGAGAAAGCGGGCGATTCCTCGAGGCCTCGCGAGAGCGTCAGCTGCGTCAGCCTCGGGCTCGCGCGGGGACTCGACGCGGAAGTCCGGCGGCCGCGGCCCGGTTTTTCGAGCGCCATTCGGATCTCCGCTCGGATTTCCTTCGCGCTCTTGATCCTCCGCTCGGGATCCTTCTCGAGGCATCGACGCAGAAGGCGGCGAACCGATGCCGGGGTCGAGCGGGGCAGGTGCCCCCACTCGGGCTCGTCGTGAAGGATGGCGGCGAGGCAGTCGGGAACGGTCGCGGCGGCGAAGGCGCGCCGGCCCGTCAGCATTTCGTAGACGAGGCAGCCGAACGACCAGAGATCCGTCCGGTGGTCGACGGCCTGGGCCCGTGCCTGCTCGGGGCTCATGTAGGCGGGCGTTCCCAGGATCGTGCCGGCGGCCGTCATCGAGACCGGCGAGGTCGCGACGGCGGAGCCCGCCGGGGCGTCTACGGGTTTGGCGAGGCCGAAGTCGAGGACCTTCGCCCGGCCCTCGGGCGTCACGCGAACGTTCGAGGGTTTGAGGTCGCGATGAATCACGCCCTTTTCGTGGGCGGCAGCGAGGGCGTCGGCGATCTGTGCCGCGAGGTCGAGGGCCTCCGGGACCTTGAGCGAGCCGCCAGCGAGCCGAATGTCCAGCGATTCGCCCTCGACGAGCTCCAGAACCAGGAAGCGGATGCCGTCGCGCTCCTCGAGGCCGTAGATCTGAGCGATGTTGGGATGGTTGAGGGCCGCGAGCATCCGCGCTTCGCGCTCGAAGCGAGCCAGGTGGTCGGGATCGCTTGCCAGGGCGTCGGAGATGAGCTTCAGCGCGACGTCGCGCTGAAGCCGCGTGTCCCGGGCTCGATGCACCTCTCCCATCCCGCCCGCGCCGAGCGGCACGAGGATCTCGTAGGGACCGAGACGGGTACCCGGGAGGAGGCTCATGACCCTCCGAATCTCCCGCGGATTCTATCGCCCGGTCAGGCGGCCGCGGCGCTTTCGGAGCGGCGCCGGCGGCGCTCGGCGAGGGCGTAGAGGACGAAACCTGCGCCGAGGAAGCCGAATGAGCCGACGAAGACCTCGACGAAGAAACCGGCCTTGTTCGGGCTGTCGGCGGGCGGGATCAGGGCGAGGACGATCGCCACGACCGTCGTCAGGAATCCGAGGCCGTTCCAGAAGAGGCTGCCGGCGTTGCCGCCCGGCACCGGAATCGCTCCGGGCTGCCGGCCGATCTCGGCGCGCAGCTTGATGGCCGACGCGAACATGTACATGTACGGGATGAAGTAGACGATGAGCGTCGCGTTGACGAGCTTCAGGTACGCGCCCTTGACCGTGTCCCCCTGAGTGGCCGCGACGATGAAGATCGCCGAGAACGCGGCCTGGAACGCCATCGCGAACCACGGCGTCTTCCACTTCGGATGGGTCTTCGCGAAGATCGGCGGCAGGTACCGGTCGAGGCCTCCGACGAAAAGCAGGCGCGCCGTCGCGATCAGCCAGGCGCCGACGCCGCCGAGGCCCGCGAGAGTCATCAGTAGCGCCACCGGCGGGCCCAGCCACGACATTCCGTGCTGCGCTCCGGCTTTGGTGATGGCCTGATTGACGCCCGAGATGATCGAGATCTGGCCGGGCGGCAGCGCCCACATCAGGGAGATCGTGCCCGTGAGGTAGCACCGCCGCGATCGAGAGTCCCGAGATCACGATCGCGCGAGGAAAGGTCCTCTTGGGGTCGACGACCTCGTCGGCCATGCACGGCGCGAGCTCCAGTCCCGCGAACCCGAAACAGAGGTTGGCGAAAAAGAGGACCATCGGCAGTTGGCCGAAGTCGGGAATGAGGGAGCTCGCCGTGATCGCCGTCGCCGAGCCCGAGTGGACGAGGGCGATGATGCCGACCACGAGCAGCGCCCCGGACGGCAGCCACTGAGCAAGGCCCCCGATGTTTTGGACCCACTTCCCCGTCTTCACCCCGACGATGTTGAAGACGAGAGCGATCGCCAGCAGCAGGAGCGACGCTCCCGCAGCGTAGATCGGGCTCTGCTCGAGGTTGGCGAAGCGCGTTCCGAAGACATACAGAGCGAAGACGACGGTCGAAAGAGTCAGCGTCGGAAAGTAAGTGATGTTCGAGGCCCAGTAGAGCCAGCCCGCGAGAAAGCCCTGTCGGTGCCCGAAGGCCTTCGAGGTCCAGACGTAAAGCCCGCCTTCCTCGGGGATCGCCGTCGTGAGCGCCGTCACGGCGAACCCCTGAGGAATGAAGAAAACGACGGCCGCCAGCACCCAGAGAAATAGCGACGAAGGCCCGTTCGCCGCCGCGAGCGCGATCCAGCGCATGCCGACGATCGCGGCGACGTTGAAGAGAACGAGGTCTTTGGTCTTGAGCGCGCGCTCTAAAGGCATGCGGGAGATCCCTTTCGATGCATCCCCCCGGCGCCGATCTGGCCGAGGACCTCGTAGGGTCCGAGCTTCGAGGCCGGCGGCAAGCGTCATGGCTTCTTGAAGGCCGCGGCCCAGTTGACGAGCACGTTGATCGGCTCTTCCTTCGACGAGATCTGCTGGTTGACGAGAAAGCGCTGGCCGTCGGCGAAGACGTCGTACTGAGGATCGATATATTCGGGCACGGCGACCTTGAAGAGCGGCGCCGCGGCTTCGGTCTGAAAGGGCGCGGCGCCTGTCACCCGTGCGGCCATCAGCATGCCGTCGGGCGCCAGGTAGTAGATCTCGCGGCCGTCGCCTCTCCAGGCTGGCGTCTGGCCGCCGCGGTTCGAGACCCTCCAGGTGGCGCCGGTTTCGCGGAACGGCCGGACGTAGACCTCCGAGGCGCCCGAGACATCCGATGTGTATGCCACCCACCGGCCGTCGGGAGAGAAACGGGAATTACTTTCGTTGAAGGGTGTCGCCAGAAATGGAACTGGCTTTCGATCCCCCTCGAGAGGAAGCAGCCAGAGGTCCCGCCGGGTTTGAGGGGTGGTGACGTTGAAGATCAGCGAGCGGCCGTCCGGCGCCCACGATTCGGGGGTCTTCGAGCCTTCGCTCGCCAGAAGAAGCTCCTCGCTGCCCGGCTGGTCGGCCCGCATGATGTAGAGGTCTCCCGAGGCTCCCTTGCGGGTGGAGTCGAAGACCAGTCGCGTTCCGTCCGGAGACCAGATCGGGTTCGTGTCGTCCGCCGGGTCGAGCGTCATGCGCGTGGCGACGTTTCGCGCGATGTCGATCATCCAGATGTCCCGGACGTTGCTCTCGGTCACCGCCCGCGCGATCGCCAGCCGCTGCCCGTCCGGGGAGAGGCGAGGACTGTCCCAGGCGCCGGCCTCCGCGAGCCTGCCGATCTCGTGTCCCTGGCGATCGAACAGGACCGGCTGGCTCGTCGAGCTCGGTTGCGTGCGCCAGGAAAGCGTGCCGTCCAGGGACGCCGAAAGGGCTCGCTGGCCGCTTGCCTGCGCATTCGAAGGGAGATCCACGCCGAGAGGGGCGGCGTCTCCGTGAACCTCCAGACGGTCGGCGTCGAATGCCTGTGCGACCAGAGTGCCGCCGCGGACGAACAGGAGATATCCGGGGGACGCGTAGACGGCGAGCGAGCTCGACTGAGTGATGTGCTTCACGTTGCCCGAACCGAGGTCTCCCACGAAGATCTCGCCGGGCTCCTGCTCCGCCGCCTTCGGCTGCGTAGTAGAGGAAATGCCGTCCGTCCGGGAGAAACCACGGCCAGCGATGCGTGCCCTCGTTTCGCCCCTTGTCCAGGGTCGTGGCCGGCGTGGGCTTTCCTCCCGAGGCGGAAACCAGCATCAGGGGCCCGGTGAAAGTGGGGGCGAAGACGATTCGGCCGTCTGCGCCCCAGGATGCGCCGCGGACGTCCGGCGTCGCGGGCGCGACCGTCTGGGGCGGCCCACCGGAGATCGCGATTCGCTTGAGCTCTCCGCCGGCGAAGAACCCCACCGACTTGCCGTCGGGCGACCAGAAAGGAAGCTCGGCGCCTTCGGTTCCGCGCAACATTTCCGCCCTGGGATCCCCGAGCGCGCGAATCCAGAGCATCGTCGCGCCGCCCGGCTCCCTTGCGGTGAAGGCCAGACGGCTGCCGTCTTGCGCGAGCGCGATGGTCCCCACGACCCGCTGGTTCTGCGGCGCAGCGACTTCGAAACGAATCGGCCGGCCCGGGGAGATCTCGAGCGGATCGGTGCCCGATCGTGAGCAGGCTCGCCGCGATCGCTCCGGCGAGAAGTCCCGCAATGCCCCAGAGCAAGCCGCGGGGAATTCGGCGGCTCGGGGGCCAGCGCGCCGGCAACGACGCTCGCCGGAGCCTTCCGAGAGGGATTGAAGGGCGAACGCGATGTCGCTCGAGGACTGGAACCTTCGCTCGGGGTTCTTCTCGAGGCAGTGGCGGACGATGCGCTCGAGGCCGGGGGAGATGTTCTGGTTGGTGACGGAAAGGTCCGGCGGGTCCTCCTTGAGGATCGCCGCCATCGTCTCGCCGGCCGAGTCGCCGTGGAAGGCGCGCTTGCCCGAGAGCATCTCGTAGAGGATGGCGCCGAACGCGAAGATGTCCGACGCGCGTCGGCCGGCTTGCCCTTGACCTGCTCGGGAGACATGTAGCCGAGCGTGCCCATGACGACGCCGGGCTCGGTGGCCGGCCGCGGCGGTCGGGAGGTTCGTCGCCTGGCGCCCGGCTCGACCTCGGTCAGCTTGGCCAGGCCGAAGTCGAGGATCTTGACGCGGCCGTCTTTCGTGACGAAGAGGTTCTCGGGCTTCAGGTCCCGGTGGACGATCCCCTTCTCGTGCGCCGCGGCGAGGCCCTGCGCGATCTGGAGGGCGTAGTCGATCGCCTTGCGCGGCGAGAAGCGGCCGGCCGCGAGCTCCGCCCGCAGGGTCTCGCCCTCGAGCAGCTCCTGGACGACGTACGGCGCGCCGTCGTGCGAGCCGATGTCGTAGACCGCGGTGATGTTCGGGTGGTTGAGGACGCCGGCGGCCTTCGCCTCCTGCTCGAAGCGGCGCAGCCGATCGGCGTCTGCCGAGAAGGAGGCCGGCAGGACCTTGATCGCGACCTCGCGCCCGAGCCGCGGGTCCTTCGCGCGGTAGACCTCTCCCATCCCGCCGGCGCCGATCGGCGCGAGGATCTCGTAGGGGCCGAGCTTCGAGCCGGCGGCGAGCGTCATCCGATCCCGCCGAGTATCCCCGGGGGCATCGGGCCCGGGGCTCTCGCGAGTTTCGGAGCCCTCCCGTCGCGGCCGGTTCGCCGCAGAAGGTCGGCGAATCGCGGATCCGAGCGCAGGGGCTCGAGCCTCGGATCGAGGGGCAGGTAGGCGAGAACGGTCGAGCGCTCCTGATAGGCCCTCTCCAGAAACTCGAAGGCTCGGTCCTTCTCTCCCAGCCCCGCGTGGATGAGCGCGGAGTAGTAGGAGGGTACATAGGCCTTGCGCGATTGCTCCTGGAGCTCTTCGAGGACCTTTCGAGCTTCCGCGGACTTACCGGCGAGGGCATAGGCGTGCGCCAGGGACGCCTTGAAGTTCTTGCTCGGCGAAAGACTGGCGGCCTTCTGGATCGAAGAGATCGCCTCGGGAAACCTTCGCTTCTGCTCGTGGACGAGGCCGATTCCCCAGTGCACGATCGGGTCGTTGGGGTCCAGCTTCTGGATTTCCAGGAGCTTCTGAAGGGCCACTTCGTACTGGCCTCGAAAGTAGGAGAGCAGGGCCGTGTTCGCCCTGAGCGAGAGGGACCGAGGATCCAGCTCCTCGGCGCGCCGGATCTCGCCGAGAGCCTCATCCGGCCGGCCGGCCGCTGCGAGGAACCGGCTGTAGGAGAAGTGAACGTCGGCGTGACTCGGCCTGAGCTCGAGGGCCCTCCGGAACTCTCGATCGGCCAGCGCCCAGTCCCACTCGAAGTAGGCGTGGATGTAGGCGAGAGAGGCGTGGGCTTCCGCGAGGTTCGGGTCGAGCTCCAGGGATTTCTGGGCCGCGGAGCGGGCCTTCGGGAAGACTTCGGCCGGCGAAAGCGCGCTGTAAAACGGAAGGATCGAGTAGTAGCTGGCAATGCCGGCGTAGGGGGCGGCGTAGTCCTTGTCGATCGAGAGGGCCAGGTTGAATTGCTCCAGCGCCTTCTCGAGGTCCTCCTCCGTTCCCCGGTCGAGGAACGAACGGCCGAGCAGGTAGGCTTCGTAGGCTCGCGGGTCGATGCGGCGTTCCGCGCTCAGCCGAGCCGTTTCCGCGGTCGTCAGGTTCGCCTCGACCTGTCGGGCCACCTCGCGTGCCACCTCGCCCTGCAGCGTCAAGACGTCCTGCATGTTGCTCTCGAAGGTCTTCGCCCAGAGGTGCGTGTCGCTGCGCGCATTGATCAGCTCGGATGTGATCCGGACCCGATCCCCGACGCGCGCCACCGTGCCCTCCAGCACCGCATCGACACCGAGCTCGCGGGCGATGTCCGGCAACGGCTTCTTCGTCCCCTTGTACTGCATGGCGGAGGTTCCCGAGATGACCTTGAGCGCGCCGATCTGGGCCAGGCTCGCCGTCAGGGCGTCGGTCATTCCGTCGGCGAAGTATTCCTGCCGCGGCTCGGGAGACAGATCCCTCAGCGGGAGCACGGCCACCGACGAGACCCGGCCGGGTCGGAGCCTTGCCAGGAGCTCGCGTCGCAGTCCCCCGTTAGTGGCCAGGACGATGAGCAGCACGGCCAGGACGAGAGCGGCCATCGCAGCCGGGCGGAGGGCGCGGGCCGTCGGGCGGACGGCGGATCCCGGTGGCCGAGCACCGGACGCGCTCTCTTCGATGCCGAAGGCGAGATCCCCGGCGGACTGGAACCTCTGCTCCGGGTTTTTCTCGAGGCAGTGCCTCAGGACGCGCTCGACGCCGGGCGAGATGGTCGGGTCGGCGATCGAGAGATCCGGCGGATCGTCTCGGAGGATCGCCATCATCGTGTCGGCGGCGGACTCGCCCGCGAACGCTCGGCTGCCCGAGAGCATCTCGTAGAGCACCGCCCCGAAGGAAAAGATGTCCGAGCGGGCGTCGGCGGGCTTGCCGCGCACCTGTTCGGGGGCCATGTAGCCCAGGGTCCCGAGGACGACGCCGGGCTCGGTCTCGGGTGCCGCCGTCGGGACCGCGGTCTGTTGCAGCGTCTGGGTCTCGGGCTGGAGGAGTTTGGCCAGCCCGAAGTCCAGGATCTTGACGCGGCCGTCCCGGGTGACGAAGAGGTTGTCGGGCTTCAGGTCGCGGTGGATGATGCCCTTGTCGTGAGCGGCCGCAAGGCCCTGGGCCGTCTGCAGCGCGTAGTCGATCGCCTGGCGCGGAGGGAGGCGCCCACGCGCGAGGATCGAGCGCAGCGTCTCGCCCTCGAGCAGCTCCTGGACGACGTAGGGCGCGCCGTCCGTCGGGTTCGTCCCGATGTCGTAGACGGTGGTGACGTTGGGATGATTCAAGAGCCCGGCCGCCTTGGCTTCCTGCTCGAAACGGCGCAGACGATCCGGTTCCTGCGCGAAGGACGAGGGCAGCACCTTGATCGCCACTTCGCGCGAGAGGCGCGGATCTCTCGCCCGGTACACCTCCCCCATCCCCCCGGCGCCGATCTGGCCGAGGATCTCGTAGGGTCCGAGCTTGGAGCCGGCCGCGAGGGTCACGTGGCCGGGATTCTATCCGCGGCGCATCAACCGTCGCAGCCCGCCGCGACGGCGAGCGCGCGGCAGACCTCCGACATCTTGCGGGGGCCAACGCTGCCCACGAAACCGGTGAGGCGGTTCTTCTCCACGGTCTGGACGTGATCGAGGTTCACGGCCGAGGGGTGTTTCAGACCCTCGTCGATGCCGACGAGAACTTCGCTCGGCGCTCCCCGGATCGTGGACGTGACAGGGGCGACCATGACCGTGTGCAGGAGCCCGATGACCTCCTGCCGCGACAGGACGAGCACGGGCCGGCGCTTGTCGGGCGACGAGAGGCGATAGGACCAGATCTCTCCGCGGTTTACTTCTCGGGCCACGTGCCTTGGTTCTCCCAGCCGGCGAACTCGTCGCCGAGGCCTCCCGACGGAGAGTAAGCCCTCCGGTATTGCTCGGAGACGCGCTTTGCGCGGCGCCTGCGCAGATACTCGGCCGCGGCGCGGCGCAGCACAGCGGAGCGTCCGAGCTCCCGCACTTCTTCGTCGGCGTCGAGGCGCCGCAGAAGCGGCTCGTCGAAGAGGACCTGTACAGCTTTCATGTGGATAGAATACCACCATACATCGGCGGGCACGGCCACTGACCGGTGCGCAAGAAGGCCTGATTTCGGGCCTCGATCGGTTAGGGATGGCCCGGGCTCGGGCGGGTGGCGCGCTCGATTTCCTCGGTCGAGTAGGGCAGCCCCGGCGTCAGGATCTCGTGGCCGTTCGGCGTGACGAGGATCATGTCCTCGAGGTAGAAGCCCTGGCCGTCGACCGAGAAGATCGGCTCGAAATCGACCGTCATCCCGGTGCGCAGGACCTCCGGAGCGCCCTCGGCGCTGTCGAGGCCGACGCCGTGGATCTCCCACCAGTGGAGGCCGTCCGTGGCCAGCAGCGTTTCGGCGGCCTTCTTGCCGAGCGGCGTGCCGAGGGCCGGCTGTCGGCGGCGAACCTCCGCCAGGCTGGCCGCGAAGACGTCGTCCCGTCGGGCCCCGTCGCGAAAGACCGCGAGCCCCGCACGATAGGCCGCGACGAGGAGGTCCCAGGTCTCGCGCTGGCCAGCGTCGAATCGGCCGGACACCGGGGCGGTGCGGCCGACGTCGCCCTTGTAGTGATCGAGGTCGCAGCCCACGTCGACGCGGACGACCTCGCCCGCCTTCATCGTGCGGTTCGAGTGCCGATAGTCGCCGAGCGACTCGAAAGGCGCCGGGAAGGCGCTGGAGGGGCCGGTCATCACCCAGGGCCAGAAGGATGGCCCCTCGCCGCCGGCGGCGATGCAGGCCGACACGACCCTCGCCTCCGCCTCCCGCTGCGCACGGCCGGGCTCGAGCGCCTCGAGTCCCGCGCGCAGGGCGTCGGCGCTGGCCCTGCCGACGCGGCGCAGGACCTCGATCTCGGCCGGGCTCTTCACGAGGCGCATCTCGGCGAGCAGCGCGTTCGCATTCCGGATTCGCGAGTGGGGCCAGATCTCGCCGAGGGCGTGGCTCCACGCCATCCCGGGGTCGTCGAGAGCCGCCTCGAGCGGCGGCGCGGCATGCTCGCCTCCGGCGCCCGGCGCATAGAGAATGAGGGGAGGCTTCGCTTGCTCACGGCGCACCAGGAAGGCCGCGAGGTCCTTGCGGTCGACGACGTGGTCGAGGCCGAGCCGCTTCGCGCCGGCGTCGCCCTGCTCGACGAGGAGATTCTCGAGAAGGCCCGCCGCGCCGCGGAGCCTCGCCGGCGCGAAGAGCCACGTCTCCTTCGCGGCGCCGTCGATCGCGAGAACGGCGCCGGCGGCGCTCGGAAGTCCGGTGAGGTAGAAGAAGTTCGGATCCTGCTGGAAAGCGGCAAGGTAGTCCTGATCGGAGTGGAAGGTGAACCCGCGCGAGCGCACGAGAAGGATCCCGTCGGGAACGCGGCGCATCGCTTCTGTGCGCCGGGCGCGGAACTCGGAGACGGGCAGCTCCCGGTTTGTGGCGCCGTCGACCACGAACGTCTGGTTCTGCTGCGGGACGAGTCGGTCCTGGAAGGCCTGCACCTTCTCGTCGGAAGTCTGGTGGTAACAGACGACGCGCCTGGCGTCGACGCGTCCCTGCTTCTCGAGGACTGCATCCAGCAACCAGGGAGAGACGAAGGCGACGTCGAGATCCCGCATGGCCAGAAGCTGGTCGGGGCTGTCGGTGTCGCCGGTGAAGTAGAGGCGGCGGCCGTGCCAGGTCACAAGATACGAGTAGTGCTCGATTGGGCCGTGCGGCGTGCGGAAGGCTTCGATCTCGATGTCGCGATACGACATTTTCGTGGCGAACGGGATCACCCGGGTCACCCCGATTTTCGCCTCGACCGAGGGCGGGGCGATGAGCATCGCGTCCATCTTTGCGAAGAGCGGCGCGTCAAAATGGTCGCGGTGCCCGTGCGTGATCAGACACAGCGCTCCCGGCGCCTTCGGCACGGCGCCGAAGTCGTAGGTCATGTAGCCCGAGTACCCCGACTCGTAGGGGAAGTCCGTATAGAGCGTCGTCTTCCCGTCGCTGATCGCGAAGGCCATGTTCCCGATAAAGCGCGCCTGGAGCGGGGCGGGCTCCGCGGCACTGAGGGAGGGGACGAGGATCGCGAGGATTGCCATCCCGAGGGCAACGAGGGATCCGTGGCTCGATGAGTGCGGGATCCCTCGTTGCCGCGCTCCTCGGGATGACGTCGTGGAGGCTTGCGCCCTCACGACGTCACTTCTCGATCCCCACTTCCTTGAGGATGAACGCGTAGTCGAACGCGATCTCCTTCAGGCGGTCGTAGCGGCCCGACGAGCCGCCGTGGCCGCCGGCCATGTTGATCTTGAAGATGAGCGGGTTCTGGTCCGTCTTGAGCGTCCGGAGCTTCGCGACGTACTTGGCCGGCTCCCAGTACATGACCTGGCTGTCGTCGAAGGACGTCTTGACCAGCATCGCCGGATACGCCTTGGCCTCGAGGTTGTCGTAGGGGCTGTACGACTTCATGTACGCGTACTGCTCCTTGATCTTCGGGTTGCCCCATTCCTCGAATTCGCCGACCGTCAGGGGCAGGGACTCGTCGAGCATCGAGTTGATGACGTCGACGAAGGGCACGCGCGCGACGACCGCCTTGAAGAGGTCCGGCCGCATGTTCGTCACGGCGCCCATGAGGAGGCCGCCGGCCGAGACGCCCTCGATGACGAGGCGGTCCTTTGAGGTGTACTTGTCGGCGATGAGCGCTTCGGCCACGGCGATGAAATCGGTGAAGGTGTTCTTCTTGGACATCATCCGCCCCTGGTCGTGCCAGGCCTTGCCGAGGTCGCCGCCCCCGCGGATGTGGCCGACGGCGAAGACGACGCCGCGGTCGAGCAGGCTCACGCGATTCGAGTTGAACTCGGCGTCCCAGGGCGCGCCGTAGGAACCGTAGGCCGTCAGGAGCATGGGCGCCTTTCCGTCGGCGACCAGGCCCTTCTTGTAGACGACCGAGATCGGGACTGCGCGCTCCGTCGGGGGCCGTGGCGTAGCGGCGCTCGGACGTGTAGCGTGACGCATCGTAGCCGCCGAGGACCTCGTACTGCTTCCGGAGCTTTCGCTCTCTCGTCGCCATGTCGAAGTCGTAGACCGAAGGCGGCGTCGTGAAGGACTCATAGTTGAAGCGCAGGGTCGTAGCGCCGAACTCGACGTTGTTCGTGAGATAGGCCGCGTAGATCGCCTCCGGGAACTCGACGCTGTAGGAGGCGGCGGTCTTGAACGGCGTGACCCGGAGGCGCGGCAGGCCGTCCTCGCGTTCGGAGAAGACGGCGTAGTCGGCGAAGATGTCGATGTCCTCGACCATGACGTCGCCGCGGCAGGGCAGCATCTCTTTCCAGTTCGGCTGGCCGGGGTCGGCGACCGGCGTCGTGACGACGCGGAAATTGCGGCAGCCCTTATTCGTGCGGATGTAGAAGGAGTCGCCGCGGTGGTCCACGTAGTACTCGTGGTCCTTTTCGCGCGGGGAGATCAGGCGCAGCGCCGCCGTCGGCTGATCGGCCGGAAGAAACCGCCACTCGCTGGCCGTATGAGAGCCCGCGCCGACCAGGACGAAGGCCTTGCTGCGGGAGAGAAAGGTGAAGACGCGGAACATCTCGTCCTTCTCTTCATAGAGCAGGGCGTCGGCCGAGGGATCGGTTCCGAGCGTGTGGCGGTAGAGCCGATACGGCCGCTTGGCTGGGTCGGTCGTCGTGTAGAAGAGCGTCTTGTTGTCCGTCGCCCACGCGACCGACGAGACGCGGGCGACCTTCTCGGGGAAGAGCTTGCCCGTCGCGAGGTTCTTGATCCAGAGCGTGTAGTCTCGAAACCCGGTGTTGTCCGTCGTGTAGGCGAGGAGGGTGCCGTCGCCGCTGACCTCTCGGGCGCCGATCGACATGAACTTCTCGCCCTCGGCCAGGGCGTTGACGTCGAGGTAGACCTCCTCGGGCGCCTCGACGCTGCCCTTCTTGCGGCAGTAGATCGGGTACTGCTTGCCCTTCTCGGTGCGCGAGTAGTAGTACCAGCCGCCGTCGCGGTAGGGCACCGAAAGGTCGGTTTCCTTGATGCGCCCGAGCATCTCGTCGTAGAGAGTCTTTCGGAAGGCCTCGGTCGGCTTCATGAAGGCGTCGGCATACGCGTTCTCGGCCTCGAGGAACGCGCGGACCTTCGGGTTGTCCCTCTCGCGCATCCAGAAGTAGTCGTCCTTGAGAGTCTCGTCGTGCAGGGTTTGCATGTGGGGCACCTTCGGGGCCGCCGGGGGCGCCGTGTCGTCGGCGAGCGCGAGGCCCGCCGCCGGTCCGGCCGACAGGACGACGACCAGAATCAGGGCGCGCCGGTCCACGGTATCAGTTCTTGGGGGCCTGGCCCTGCGCCGGCGCGGCAGCGCCCTTGGCGAAGTCGCCGGCCTTTACGATCGTCATCTTCGACAGGTCCAGGTACTTGCGCATCGCCGCCAGGATCTGCTCGCCCGTCAGCGCCTCGACCTTCTTCTCGAGGACGGCGTCCCAGGCGAGCGTGCGCTTGATGTAGAGGTCGGCAGCGAGTGTCCGCGCGAGGGCCGGGTCCTGCGCTCGAGAGACCTGCCGCGACTGCAGCCACCCGGACTTCGCCTCGGCGATCTCCTTGGCTTCGAAGCCGTCCTTGAGGACCCGGGCCACCTCCTCCTTGAAGGCGGCCTCGAGCCTGGCCTCGTTCTGGGGGGCGTAGATCGCAAAGGTCGTGAAGGAGCCGGCCTGGTCGAGCGGCGAGGCCTGGAGCTGCGACGCGACGCCGTAGGAAAGCCCGTCCTTCTGGCGAATGCGAACCGCCAGGCGCGAGTTCAGGAACCCGCCGCCGAGCATGTAGTTGCCGAGCACGAGGGCGGGGTAGTCCGGGTCCTCGTCCTTGAGAGGGAGGTTCTGGCCGGCGATGAAGAAGGCGTTGGCCTTGTCGGGCGTTTCGAGCGCCTTGTTCTCGGCGGCGACGTCCTTGTAGAGCTGGGGCACGCGCTCGAATCGCGCCGGGCTCTTCCAGGCGCCGAAGAGCTCGGCTGCGAGCTTGCCCACGGTCGCTTCGTCGAAGTCGCCCACGACGGCGAGCTCGCCGTCGGAGGCGCCGTAGAAGTCGCCGTAGAACTTCTTCGCCTCGTCGAGGGTCGCCGTCTTGTAGGCCTCGAGCGATTCGTCGAAGCTCTCGACGTAGCGCACGTCTCCCTTCGGGTAGGGGTTCATGTGGCGCTGGAAGACGTTGGGGGCAAGGGCGTTGGGCTCGCTCTTCTGCTGCTCGATCGCAGCGAGGTTTTCCTGCTGCAGCTCGGCGAACTCCTTGGCGGGGAAGGCGGGTTCGCGCAGCACTTCGGCCACGAGCTTCAACACCTCGGGGAAGTTCTCGCGAATGGTTTCGATCGAGACGTTCGCCTGGTTGGGGCGGCCGGAAACCGACACGCGCGCCTTCAACCGGTCGAGCTCGTCCTGGATCTGCTGGCGTGTGTGCTTCGTCGTACCCCGCAGGAGCATGTCGGCCGCGAGGTCGGAGGAAGTCGCCTTGCCCACGAGGGTCTTTTCGTCGCCGAAACGCAGCGTCATCGAGGCGACGACCGTGCCGCCCCGCGTCTTCTTCGAGAGGAGGGCGACCTTGAGGCCGCTCGGCAGCTCCGAGCGCTTCGTGCGCGACTCGATGTTCGCGGGGGAGGGATCGAAGGCTTCTCCGGCCGCGATCGCGGCGTCGCCCTTGTAGTCCTTGACGACCTCGGCCGCGGCGACGGGCGGGGGAACCTCGGCGCGGTCGGGCTTTGCGGTCGGCAGGAAGACACCGAGCGTGCGGTTGGAGGGCTTGAGATAGGCCGTCGCGACCTTCTGGACGTCCTCGACCGTGGCCTTGCGGATGCGGTCGCGGTTCAGGAAGAAGAGTCTCCAGTCGCCCTGGCCGATGTACTCGGAGAGGTTCAGGCCGACCCGGTCGGCGTTGTTCAGCATCAGGTCGATGTTCTTGAGGATTGAGGCCCGGGCGCGCTCGACTTCCTCCTTCGTGATCGGCGCGGACCCGGCCGCGGCGTCGAGCGTCTTGACGAAGGCGGCCTTCGCCTCCTCGACGCTCTGGTCCTGGCGGACCTCCGCGTTGAAGATCACGAACCCGGGATCGTGGAGCTCCATGAAGTAGCCGCCCACGGACGTCGCCTTCTTCGTTTCGACGAGCGCCTTGTAGAGCCGCCCCGACGGCGTGTCGGTCAGGATCTGCTCGAGCAGGTTGACCGCTCCCGACGACGGGTCCGTGCCCGACGGCACGTGGTACGCCGCCGCGATCGCCTGCACGTCGCCCACGCGCTGGAGAGTGATCACGCGCTCGCCGTCCTGCGTCGGGTCGAGCGTGTAGAAGGCCGGTAGCGGCCGCCTCGGCTTCGGGATCTTCCCGAAGATCTGGTTGACGAGCTCGAGCGTCTTTCGCCTCGTCGAACTTTCCGGCGACGAGCAGGACGGCGTTGTCCGGCTGGTAGAACGTCCGGTAGAAGTTCTGGAGGCGGTCGATCGGCACGTTCTCGAGGTCGGACCTTGCGCCGATCGTGGAATGGCCGTAGTTGTGCCAGAGGAAGGCCGTCGAGAGGACGCGCTCCTCGAGGATCGAGGCCGGGTCGTTCTCGCCGAGCTCGAACTCGTTGCGGACCACCGTCATCTCGCTGTCGAGGTCCTTCCTGGCGATGTAGGAGTTGATCATCCGGTCGGCTTCGAGGTCGAGCGCCCACTTGAGGTTCTCGTCGGTCGCCTGGAAGGTCTCGAAGTAGTTCGTACGGTCGAACCACGTCGAGCCGTTCGGCCGCGCGCCGTGCGCGGTCAGCTCCTGAGGGATGTTGGGGTGGTTGGGCGTGCCCTTGAAGACGAGGTGCTCGAGCAGGTGCGCCATCCCGGTCTCGCCGTAGCTCTCGTTTCGGGAGCCGACCATGTAGGTGATGTTGACCGTGATCGTGGCCTTGGTGGGATCGGGGAAGAGCAGCACGCGCAGGCCGTTTCCGAGCCGGTACTCGGTGATGCCCTCGACCGAGGTCACCTTCTCGGGCCTGGCCGGCGCAGCAGCGGGGGCCGCCGCTTTCGCCGGCGGCTTCCTGGAGGCGGGTTTTGTCGCCGCCTGGGTCGCCGCGAGGTCGGTGCTCGCGGTCAGGATCGCCACGAGCAGGCCGAACCCGCTCTTCTTGTAGAGACTCATCGGGGGACCTCCAACGAAAGCGCCGGCCGCGTCTGTCGGGCCGGGCGAAGTAGGAACGAATACCACAGCCCGGCGATTCCAGGAACGCGCGGGCTCGCCGTCCCATGAGTTCGAACGCAGAACTCGCTCAGAAACAAGGCGTTACTTCCGGCCGCGCACCCGGGCCTTAGAATCAGCCCGTTTCCATTGGAGGCTCGCATGCGCCGGATCGTTCTCGCCATTGCGTTCGCCTGTCTCTGCGCGATCACGAGAGCGCAGACGCCGCCCGCGCCGGCTCCGAAATCCGCGGAGCTGCTGCCCGGAATGGGCTCCCACCGGCACCCGATCCGGACCTCGAGCGCAGAGGCCCAGAGGTACTTCGACCAGGGCGTCGTGCTCCTCTTCGGCTTCAACCACGAGGAGGCGTACCGCTCCTTTGCGCGCGCTTCCGAGCTCGATCCGAAGTCTCCGATGCCGTACTGGGGCATGGCGCTCGCGCTCGGCGCCAACTACAACGACCCCGAGCCGGAGGCGGACCGGTTGAAGAAGGCGCGCGCCGAGGTCGAAAAGGCCCTTGCGCTTTCGGCGGGAGCGCCCGACGACGAGCGGGCGTACGTCGAGGCCCTGTCGGTGCGCTACGTCGCGGATCCGGCCGCCGCCGACAGGGCGAAGCTCGGCCGCGACTATGCCGCGGCCATGAAGGAGCTCTCCGCGCGCTATCCCGACGATCTCGACGCGGCCACGCTCTATGCCGAGAGCCTGATGAACCTGAACCCGTGGAAGCTCTGGACGCCCGACGGAAAGCCGGGAGAAAACACCGTCGAGATCGTCGCGGTCCTCGAGTCGGTCCTGAAGAGGGACCCGCAGCACCCCGGAGCGAACCATTACTACATCCACGCCGTCGAGGCGTCCCGCGAGCCGGAGAAGGCGCTGCCCTCGGCGGCGCGCCTCGAGACCCTCGTGCCCTCCGCGGGCCACCTCGTCCACATGCCCGCCCACATCTACATGCGGACCGGCAGCTACGTTGCGGCCGAGAAAGCGAACGCGATCGCCGCCGACGTGGACCGCGCCTACATCCGCGCGACGGGCGCGCAGGGCATGTACCCCATGATGTACTACAACCACAACGTCCACTTCGAGTCCTCGGCGGCGTGCATGGCCGGCCGCTACGCCGCGGCGAAGAAGGCGGCGGACGTGCTCTTCGCGGACGTCCTGCCCGGCGTGCCCGAGATGGCGATGCTCGAAGGGTTCCTGCTGCAGCCGACGTTCGTCGCGCTGCGCTTCCACAAGTGGGACGAGATCCGCCAGATGCCGGATCCCGGGCCCGAGGCTGCCGCTCCTGCGGGCGACCTGGCTCTACGCGCGCGCGATGGCGGCCGCGGCGGCGGGGGACGTCAAGAAGGCGGAGGCTCTGCGCGAGGCGTACGCGGTCGCGCGCGATGCCCTCGGGTCGGGCGTGATGGCGGGCCCGCAAAACACGGCGGCGGCTCTCTTCGCCGTCGCCTCGAACGTCCTCGACGCGCGCATCGCAGAGGCGAAGGGCGACCGGAAGGCCGCGATCGCGAGCTGGGTCAAGGCCGTTGCCGCCGAGGACGCGCTCGCCTACGACGAGCCGCCGGCCTGGTACTACCCCGTGCGGGAATCGCTCGGCGCGGCGCTGCTCGCCGACGGGCAGGCCGCCGAGGCCGAAAAGGTCTTTCGCGCCGACCTCGAGAGGAATCCGCGAAACGGCCGGTCGCTGTACGGGCTGGCCGAGGTCCTCAAGGCGCAGAAGCGAATGGCCGACGCCGCGTGGGCCCAGGCGCAGTTCGAATCCGCCTGGAAGGACGCCGACACGAAGGTGCGGCTGGAGGACCTGTAAGGCGCGTCGCCATCGAGAGATAGATCGGCTCTCTAGACCCCCAGCTCCTTCGACGCCATCGCGTTGCCCTCGACACGTGCGCGGATCTTGGCGAAGGCCGTGTCGCGCGACGTGGACGTGTCGTCGCCGAAGGGCGAGAACCCGCAGTCGTCCGTCGAGCCCAGGTGGGCGGGGTCGATGAACTTCGCGGCCTCGAGGATCCGGTCGCGCACCTCGGCCGCCGTCTCGACGCGGGGGTCGATCGGGTCCGTCACGCCGACGAAGACGCGGCGGCCGTCCTTCGCGTGCGCCCCGAGGATCTTCAGCACCCTCGGCCGGTCCGCTTCGCTCGCGAGCTGGACGAAGAAGTTCCCGACGTTCAGGCGAAAGAGGGCCGGCAGAAGCTCCGCATAGTCCACGTCGGCGCTGTGCGTCGAGTCCCGGTCGCCGCCCGGGCAGGTGTGCACGCCGATGTGCCGGCGCTCCTCGGCGGTGAACCGCTCGAGCACGCGGTTGTTCAGGTCGACGAACGAATTCAGGAGCCCCTTCGAGGGGTCGAGCTTGATACAGAGCCGCCCCTCCGTGAAGTCGATCTGGACGCTCGCCCCGCCGGCCAGGCAGCGCCGGATGTCCGTCTCCGCCTCGCGCACGAGGTCCTCGAGGAAGGCCTCGCGCGGGATAGCCGGGGATGCCGCGCCTGCGGATAGAGGAGCGAAAGGGCCGACGCGGAGATCACGGCTTCCTTGAGCCGGACGCGTGCGTATTTCTTCGCGCCCTCGAGATACGTCGCCGCGTACGCGGCGTAGCGGAAGGGGCCGGAGGTCAGGACCGGCAGCTGCCGGGTGTGGCCGTCCTTGAAGGGAATCGTCACGCCGCCCGGCGCTAGGTTTTCGCGCCGTGGACCGGATAGGTCGCGAAACTCGGCTTTCTCTGCTCGCCGTCGGTGATGACGGGGGAGCCGGTCTCCTCGAAGCGGCGGATGGTGTCGCGCACCGCCGCGTCGAAGAGCGCCTCGAGCGCGTCGGCCCCGATCCGTCCCTCGCCGAAGGCCTTCATTCCCTCGACGAGCTCGAAGGGCCGGGGAATGCTGCCGATGGGTTCGGTGGGTAGCGTCATGGGTGCATCTATACGACAATCCCGCGCCAGGAAGGAAGGTGTCGATGCGTCGAATGAGTGCGGTGCTCCTGGGAGGTCTGTCGCTTCTGCCCTTCGCGGCGGCGGCCGCGCCGGATCAGCCCGCCGACGCCTCGCTCTATTCCGACATGCGCTGGCGCCTCGTCGGACCGTTCCGCGGCGGCTGGGCGACGTGTGCGGCCGGAGTGCCCGACGATCCCGCGGTCTACTACTTCGGTGCCGCCGCCGGAGGGGTGTGGAAGACGGAAGACGCCGGGCAGACCTGGGCGCCGATCTTCGACCGCGCGGGCTCGGCGTCGGTCGGGGCCCTCGCGGTCGCGCCCTCGGACCCGAAGGTCCTTTACGTCGGGACCGGTCAGATCCAGACGCGCTACGACATCGCCTCGGGAGACGGCGTCTACCGCTCGGACGACGGGGGCGCGAGCTGGAGGCATCTCGGCCTCTCCGCGACGCGGGCCATCGGGAGCATCCTCGTGGATCCGCGCCATGCCGACGTCGTCGTCGTGGCCGCTCTCGGCCACATCTTCGGCCCCAATCGCGAGCGCGGGATCTACCGGACCGAAGACGGCGGCAGGAACTGGAGCCAGGTCCTCTTCGTGGACGACGGTACCGGCGGCGCGGACCTCGCCGCGGATCCCGACAACCCCGAGATCGTCTACGCCTCGCTGTGGCAGGCGCGCAATTTCCCGTGGCTGTCGTACTTCACTCCGGACGTGGGTCCGGCGAGCGCCGTCTACAAGTCCCTCGACGGTGGGCGGACGTGGAAGAAGCTCGCGGGCGGAGGGTGGCCGGCGGCCCCTCTCGGGCGGATCGGCCTCGCGGCGGGCAAAGGGGGCCGGGTGTACGCACTCGTGGACGCCGCTCCCGCCATTCCGGCGGCGCCGGGTTCGCCGTCGGTCGCGGGCCTTTATCGCTCCGACGACGCCGGCGCGACGTGGAGCCGGGTCAACGAGACTCCGGGCCTCGCCTCGAGCTACATGAACCGCGTCGCGCTGGATCCGCGCGATTCCAGCGTCGTGTACCTCACGGGTCAGTCGCTTCGGCGGTCGGAGGACGGAGGCAAGACCCTGCGCTTCTTCAAGGGTGCTCCGGGAGGCGACGACTACCATTTCCTCTGGATCAACCCGAAGCATCCCGAACGCATGGTGACCGCCGCGGATCAGGGGACCGTCGTGACACTCAATGGTGGCAAGAGCTGGAGCAACTGGTACAACCAGCCGACCGGACAGTTCTACCACGTCGAGACCGACGACCGGTTCCCCTACTGGATCTACAGCGGACAGCAGGACAGCGGGACCGCGGGCGCCGCGACGCGCAGCGACTACGGGAGCCTGACCTATCGCGACTGGCATCCGGTCGGCGGAGAGGAGCGCGGCTGGGACGTGCCGGATCCGGAAGATCCGCTCGTCGTCTACGGGTCGGGGCTCGGCGGCACGATCACGCGCTTCGACACGCGCACGGGTGAGGTGCAACACGTTTCTCCCGCCGTCGAAAGCACGTACGGACGACGGCCCGTGCCGGAGGCCTACCGCTGGGCGTGGTGCTTTCCGATCGCCGTGTCGCCGAAGACGCCGCACGCGCTCTACGCGGGCTCCCAGTTTCTCCTGCGCTCGCTCGACCGGGGCAAGACCTGGGAA
The DNA here is from genome assembly GCA_963724465.1 of uncultured Acidobacteriota bacterium. GTDB lineage: Bacteria > Acidobacteriota > Thermoanaerobaculia > UBA5066 > Gp7-AA6 > DAHUXD01. Next base: position 68,135 of record CAVRUT010000005.1, read on the forward strand.
AAGGCGAGCCCCGACCTGACGGGCGCGGAGCCCGGAGCGAAGGGCTGCACGGGAGACGTTGCGATCTCCGCCGCGCGGGCGTGCGGTTTCGGCACGATCTTCGCGCTCGAGCTCTCGCCGCTCGACGCGCAGGAGATCTGGGTCGGGACGGATAGCGGCCTCGTCCAGTTGACGCGCGACGGAGGAAAGACCTGGCAGAACGTCACGCCGAAGGGCCTTCCGGCCTGGAGCAAGGTCGCCGCCCTCGACGCGTCGCCCATCGAGCCCGGCACGGCCTACGCTGCCGTGGACGCTCACCGCCTCGACGATTTCTCCCCGCACGTCTACCGCACGCGCGACTACGGAGCCGCGTGGCAGGAGATCACGGCCGGTCTTCCCGCGGGATGCTTCACGACGGTCGTCCGCTCGGACACCGTGCGCAGGGGCCTGATCTACGCGGGCACCGACGCCGGGGTCTTCGTCTCCTTCGACGACGGAAACCGGTGGCAGCCGCTGCAGCTCAACCTCCCGACGGCATGGGTGGGGGATCTCGCGGTTCACGGCAACGACCTCGTCGCGGCGACGCAGGGGCGCGCCCTTTGGGTCCTCGACGACGTGTCGCCGCTGCGCCAGCTTACGGCGGAAGCCGCGGCATCGCCGTCCCACCTCTTCGCTCCGGCGGCCGCCGTGCGGGTGCGCGCGAACGAGAATCGCGACACGCCGCTGCCCCCCGAAACACCGATCGCGAAGAACCCGCCCGCGGGCGCCGTGATCGACTACCTCCTGCGGTCTCCGGCGGACGTCGTGTCCCTCGAGATCCTGGACGCGCAAGGCGAGACGGTGCGAGCCTTCTCGAGCAACGAGCCGCCGGAGAAGCTCGACGCCCGCCTCTATTTCACGGACAGGTGGCTCAATCCCGCCGCGCCTCCCGCAACGACGCCTGGCCACCACCGCTTCGTCTGGGACCTGCGATACGCGCGGCCGAAAGCCGCCGAACACGAGTACATGATCGCCGCGGTGGATGGCGAACAGACGCCGATCGAGCCGCGCGGGCCCCTCGTCGCGCCAGGGCGCTACACCGTGCGTCTGACGGCCGGCGGAAAACGCTCCGAGCAGGCCCTGGTCGTGACGCCGGATCCGCGAACGGCGGTGCCGGCGGAGGTGTTCGCCGAGAAGCTCGGGGTCGAGAAACGGATCGTCGCCGCGATGGCGACCTCTTTCGAGGCGCTCGAAGGCGTACGCGCCCTTCGCAAGCAGCGCAAGGGGTCGAAGGGGCCGGCGGGCGAGCGCGACGCCGGCGCGGCGGCGCTCGAGACCGATCTTTCCCGGACGAACAAAACGCTCGCGACGATCCTGAACCAGCTCGACGCCGCGGACGCGCCGGCAACCGCTGCCCAGACGCAAACCCTGAAGGAGACGCTGGCGGCCCTCGACGGGGATCTTGCTCGGTGGAAGACACTGCGGCAGGGTGGATAAATGGGGTGGATAAATGGGACCCACCTGTCTGGCGGATAATCCTCATACCTGCCCGTAGCTCAGCCCGGACAGAGCATCGGCCTTCTAAGCCGAGGGTCGGCGGTTCGAATCCGCCCGGGCAGGCCAATTTGAGAAGGAGGCTCATCAGACGGACGAAGTCTGCGCAGGTTCGAGCCGACCACCAGAGGCAGACCCCCGACAGTAGGCAACGCCGCGCTTTGCGCGGCGTTGATCCTGCCGGGCAGGCTCTCTGCCCTTGACCCCCCCTGGCGCGAGGCGTAAAAGCAATTCGAAGGCGAAGCGACCCGGCCACTGTTTCCGTCGGAGGTGAGCCAGAGCGCCGTGCGGCGGCGTGCCCGGCCAGTCGTTGGCCTCTTCCTGTTCGTCGAGGCCCGATGGGCACGTACGCGAAGTGATGGCGCACACCGCTGACGAGCGTTCGCTTCCTGCGGCGCGACGTTGCCATTGCCGACGGCGCATTCGAGATCAGCGGCATGAAGGACGTCCGCCGGGAAGCTGCTGGCGTCGCGCAGCGGCCTCTCTACGGTCATCGCCGTCAAGAAGGGCGACCGCTGGTACGTCGCCGCCTTGCGCGGCATGGTGCCGTCGGTCCCGCCGGGCGCTCCGGGCAAGTAGGGCCTCGGAGCGCCTGTGCTCCGCAAGGCGGAACGTCAGCGGCCGGGACGAGCCCGAGCGCTGCCTCTTCCGGATCCTCGAGGGCGAGGACCCGGCGTCGGTGCCGAGTCTCGAGCGGGTCGCCCGGATCGCGGGCGTGCTTCTTGCGGAGAACAGGCTCGACGGGGCCTTCCGCGTGGCCGGGGCCGGCCTGCTCGCCCTCGATCTCACCAGGTCCGAGCGCAGCTTCTTTCACACCGGGATCGTCTTCGCCGCGCTCGACGCCGTGAACGATCCGGTCAGGAACCCGACCCTGACGCTTTCGGCCGACGACACGTCCCCCTGAGTCCCCGGCCGGCCAACGTATCATCGCGGGCGTGGCAGGCTCGCGCGCGCCGACGGGGATCGTTCTCGTCGGCAATCCGAACGTCGGCAAGAGCGTCCTCTTCGGCGCGCTGACGGGAACGTACGTCACGGTCTCGAACTATCCGGGGACGACCGTGGAGGTCTCGGAGGGCGCGGCGGTCGTCGCCGGACGGCGCGTCACCGTGCGCGACACCCCCGGGGCCGCCTCGCTCATCCCTTACTCCGAGGACGAGCGCGTGACGCGCGACATCCTGCTCTCGGCCGACGGCGCGGCGGTCGTCCTCGTCGGCGACGCGAAGAACCTCGAGCGCGCCCTCACCCTCGCCCTCGAGGTCGCAGAGACGGGCCTGCCGTTCGTCTTCTGCGTCAACATGACGGACGAGGCGCGGGCCCGGGGAATCGCCGTCGACGTCGGGGAGGCTCGCGGCCTGGCTCGGCGTGGACGTCGTCGAGACCGTCGCCGTCCGACACGAGGGCGTTGCGCGACTGGCCGCGGCCGTCGAGAACGCCCGGCCGGCCTCCGCGGGGGTCGCCTATCCGGACGTTGTCGAGCGTGCCCTCGACGCCGCGGTCCCGCTGATGCCGGCGGGCTCCTTCTCGCCGAGAGCGCTCGCCCTGGCGGCGCTTGCCGGCGACCAGACCCTGACACCATGGCTGCGGGCTCACATGGCCGACGACGCGCTCGCAAAGCTCGAGGGAATCCGGGCGCGACTTTCCCGCCTGTACCGCGAGGACCTCGGCTACGTCATCCAGGAGGCGCGCCTGCGCTCCGCGGGACAGATCGTCCGCGAGGTCGTCTCGCGAAGGGCGCCCGCCGCCGCGCCGACGCGCGCCCTGGTGGCCCGCTTCGACCGCGCCACGACCCACCCCGTCTGGGGCGTGCCCGTGCTCCTGGCGGCGCTTTACCTCTCCTATCTCTTCGTCGGCGTCTTCGGCGCGAGGACGCTCGTGGACCTGCTGGAGAACGGGTTCTTCGGGAAGATCGTCAGCCCGGCGGCCACGCGGCTCGCCGACGCCGCCATCCCGTGGCCGATCGTGCGCGACTTCTTCGTCGGGCCGTACGGGTTCGTGACGATGGCCCTGGCGTACTCGCTCGCGCTCGTGCTGCCGATCGTCGGCACCTTCTTCATCGCCTTCGGCGTCCTCGAGGACTCGGGCTACCTGCCGCGCCTGGCGGTCATGGTCAACCGCCTCTTCAAGTCCATGGGCCTGAACGGCAAGGCGGTCCTGCCGATGGTGCTCGGGCTGGGCTGCGACACGATGGCGACCCTGACGACGCGCATCCTCGAGACCCCGAAGGAGCGGCTGATCGTGATCCTGCTGCTCGCTCTCGGCGTGCCGTGCTCGGCGCAGCTGACCGTGATCCTCGCCATGCTCGGCGGCCTTTCGCCGCTGGCGCTGGCAATCTGGGCGTTCATCGTGCTCGCCGTTCTCTTTGCGGTCGGGAAGCTCGCGGCCCGGGTCCTGCCGGGCCGCACCGGCGACTTCGTCCTCGAGCTGCCGCCCCTGCGCCTGCCGCGGCCGGGAAACCTCCTGGTCAAGACGCTGGCGCGCATCGAGTGGTACCTGCGCGAAGCCGTTCCGCTCTTCGTGCTGGGCACGGCGATCCTCTTCGTGGCCGACCGGCTGAAGCTCGTCGGCCTCGTCGAGCGCGCGACGAAGCCCCTCCTGACGGGAGTCCTCGGGCTTCCCTCGGAGACGGCGCCCGCCTTCGTCGTCGGCTTTCTGCGGCGCGACTTCGGCGCGGCCGGGCTCTTCGACATGGCCCGGCACGGCCGCATCGACGCCGTTCAGTCGCTGGTGGCGATGGTCACGATCACGCTGTTCATTCCGTGCATCGCGAACTTCTTCATGATCGTCAAGGAGAGGGGCTGGAAGACGGCCACGGCGATCGCCGCGTTCGTGTTTCCGTTCGCGATCGGAGTCGGGGCGGCGCTCAACGCCTTCCTGCGGGCCTTGCCGCTGCCGCTGCGATGAAACCCGAGGAAGTCCCGTTCGTCCCCCTGCCCGCTCACCCCACGGAGGCGAGCGCCTTCACCTGCGGGCTTTGCGGCAACCGCTTCACGCACGGCGGGCTCGTGTGCGGGACGTGCCCGATGCAGACCGGGTGTGAGCTCGTGCGCTGCCCGAATTGCGGCTTTCAGTTTCCGCGGTCCTCGCGGATCGCGGACGCGCTCGGGCGCCTCTACCGGCGCCTGCGGAGGAAGTCCTGATGCTGCACCCCGATCTGGCCGACCAGGACATCGAGGAGGTCGCCGAGGAGCTCTGGACCCTCGGCGAGCAGGGGCTCGACCGCATCGAGGACCTGCGCGCGTCGAGCGAGGTCACCGTGCTCGACGCTGTGCTCGCCGAGCTCTCGCGCCGCGGCCTCGCCCGCGTCGCCGCGGGCCGCGTCGCGCTGACATCCGAGGGGCGCGAGCTCGCCAAGCGCCAGGTGCGCCGCCACCGACTGGCGGAGGTCCTCTTCACGACGGTTCTCGAGGTGCGCGACGAGAGCGCCGTCAACCGCACGGCCTGCGTCATGGAGCACGTCCTCGGCGCCGGGCTGGCCGACGCGATCTGCTCGTTTCTCGGGCACCCCCGCGCCTGCCCGCACGGAAAGCCGATTCCGCCGGGTCCCTGCTGCCACGAGCTTGCGCAGACGATCGAGCCGCTCGTCCAGCCGCTCGATCGGCTGCCCGCCGGCACCGAGGGACGGATCGTCTACATCGTCCCGCGCGAGCGCGAACGCCTCGCGCGCCTGACGAACCTCGGCATCGTCCCGGGCGCGCGCGTTCGCGTCCAGCAGAAGGTGCCCGCCTTCGTCCTCGCCCTCGGCGAGACGACCCTCGCGGTCGATCCCGCCATCGCCGGCGAGATCTACGTCAAGAGGGTATGAATCGGCCCGCGTCCTAGGACTTCGGAGTTCTCCTGGTCGATTCTTCCGTAAGGATTCCGGCTCGCGGGAGGACCGAGCCTCCACCTCCCAGGGGTTCGACTCCCGAGAAGCCCCGGCCCCAGTGCACGCCGCCCGCTTCCTTGCTGAGTGGGTAGCCGCGATAGCCGTGGCGCCGCCTCTTGCGCGGAACCTCTTCCTCAGAGGCCCGCGACTTCTGCTCGGAAGTTTGGGGTTCCGGCGTCGTCTTCTTTTCCGTCATTTTCGTGCCTCCTTTCAGGGACAACTCGAACACGGAAACGCCGTCGCGGCGAGAGCTATTCTCATCAGTCGTCCACGGGCCGGAGCGGGCCGCCGGCTCCCGGCTGTAGGATTCCGAAGAGGTGCCCCCGACAGAATCGTGGAGCGTATGACCAACCTCGAGCCTCCCGACCCCAAGGGCCGAGCCCACCTCTTTCGGGCCGTCGCGTTCGTCGAGAACTTCAATCTGAAGGCCCTCGCGCCGGCCTTTCCCGGAGCCCAGCTGACCCCAAGAGAGCTTCACGCGAGGCTCGAGGTCGGCGGAGAGCTCTCGCTCTATCCCTTCGGCGCGGCCGTCTTCCAGGACGTGTCCCGGGAGGATGAGGAGAGCGAGCTCGGGCGGCTGCGTCGGGCGCATCCCGGGCTCACGGCCGAGGTGGTCCGGGAGGAATTCTCGGTCGTGGAGACAGGCGGCCCGCAGAGCCTGTCGGAGGGCGCGCTGCACATCGACAGGCTCACGCCGGAGAGAGCGCGCATCGTGGCGTTGACGGTCGCGCAGAGCGCCGCGATGGAGTACTACGAGGGCATCGTGGAGCGCCTGTCCGCGCGGACGCATCTTCTCGTCGGCCAGCTCGAGGCCCGGGGGACGGTTCCGATGCGGATGGCACTCCATCACCGCTTCATCGGCGAAGCCATCGTGACGCGGACCGAGGTCCTCGGGGTGCTCCACCTGCTCGACAAGCCCGACGAGATCTGGGACGACCCCGTGATGGACCGCCTGTACTCGGAGCTCCGGTCGCAATTCGACCTGGCGGACCGGTACGAGGCGATGGAGTCGAAGCTGCGAAGCGTCCAGGAGGCGCTCGAGCTCGTGCTCGACGTGGCCCGGGACCGGCGAATGTTCCTGCTGGAAGTGGCGATCGTGCTGCTGATTCTCGTGGAGCTCCTCGCCACGCTGCGCTGAGCGGCCGGGCGGGCAGTCGGGTACCACACCGTGGACGGGCTCGCGGGGCTCGGGATCCGTATCTCTATAGAATTCGGGTAATGCGTGGAACCCGGGTCCGGCTCCCCGGGCCCCGCCGGGGGCTCGTGGTCGCTCTCGCCGTCTGCCTCGGCCTCTGCCTCGCCACGGCGGCCGCGGCGGCGGGGCCGCGCATCGTGGCCGTCGGCGACGTCCACGGCGACCTCGCCGCGTTCAAGGAGATTCTCGCGGAGGCGGGTGTTCTCGACGCTTCCGGCGCCTGGGTGGGGGGCGAGACGGTCCTCGTCCAGGTCGGCGATCTGATCGACCGCGGGCCGAACATGCGTGGCACCCTCGACTTCGTCATGAAGCTCGAGCAGGAGGCCGCCAGGCACGGCGGGCGAGTCGTGTGCCTGCTCGGCAACCACGAGGTCATGAACATGACCGGCGACCTGCGCTACGTGGCTCCCGCGAACTACGCCGAGTTCGCCGACGCCGGGTCGGAGAAGCGCCGCGCCGCCGCCTGGCTGCAAGTTCGGGACCTCCGGAAACTGCGTGCCCGGCAACTCGGACGGCCCGAGCCGCCCTCCGGGCCCGAGGAGCGGGACACCTGGCTCCGGGCTCATCCGCCGGGCTTCCTCGAGCACCAGGAGGCGTTCGGTCCGGGCGGGACCTATGGCCGCTGGCTGCGCTCGAGGCCCGCATGCTTCGTCTTGCAGGGCGCCGCATTTCTGCATGGCGGCATCGCGCCCGCCCTCGCAGGGACCTCGCTCGAAGAGATCGACCGCCGCGTGCACGGAGACCTCGCGACCTTCGACGCCGACAGCCAGCTCTTCGTGGCTCGGGGACTGATCCTCCCGTTCTACGACCTTGGGGAGACGTCGCGGGCAGTACGCGAAGAGCTCGAGGTGCTGACGGCCGACGAGGCCAACGCGCGCGCAGCCGCCGGGCGGGCCGGCCAACCGTATGCTCCGGCGCCCGCGGACGTCGAGCGGCGCAACGTCTACGAGCATTATCTCGACTGGGCGAGCTGGACGATCAATTCCCCCGACGGCCCTCTCTGGTTTCGAGGCTACAGCCAGTGGAGCGACGCCGAGGGCGAGGCCGAGATGCCGCGGCTCCTGCCGCCCGGCGTCGAGAGCTTCGTCGTCGGGCACACGGTCCAGAAGGACGCGCACATCCGCGTCCGCTTCGGTGGCGCCGTCTTTCTGATCGACACCGGAATGCTCGACTCGACATTCTTCCCCGGCGGCAAGGGCTCGGCGCTCGAGATCGCCGGCGGCGTCATGAGCGCGATCTATGCCGGCGAGCCGCGTCGCATGATCTGGCAGCCCCCGCGCGAGAAGGTGGCCGCCGCGTCATTTGCGCAGATCGGCGAGGGGTCCTCGCGGTCGGCCCATTCGAGGTGAGGGAGGGCGGCGCAACCATGTCCAACACCCTGGCACGGCTTTTCAACCTCCAGCGGGGCGAGGGGAGGCGCGGCGCGCTGCTCTTCCTCTATCTCTTCCTGATCATCACGTGCTACCAGCTCGGCAAGATCACGCGCGACGTCCTGTTTCTGAACGTGTTCAAGGCCTCGAAGCTGCCCTACGCCGACATGGCGATTGCTCTGTCTGGTGGGTCTGGTGATCGCCGCCTACGTGACGATCGGCCGCCGCGCCGTGCTGCGCGACCTGCTGGTCGGTTGCCTGCTGCTCTTCGCAGTCGTCCAGTGCGGGTTCTGGTATCTGGCGAAGTTCCGTCCGGCGCTCAACTGGCAGTACCCGGCGTTCTACATCTGGGTGGGGATCTTCGGCGTGCTGGCGCCGACGCAGGTGTGGACGCTCGCGAACTATCTGCTCACCACGCGGGAGGCAAAGCGCGTCTTCGGGCTCGTCGGCGCGGGCGGCGTCTCCGGCGCGGTCGTCGCCGGCCTGCTCGCCGATCGGCTCGCCCGGATCAAGGGGCTGGGCACCGAGAGCCTGCTGCTCGTGATGGCGGTCGGGATCGTGGGCTGCGCCGCGCTCGTCGTGGTCTTGTGGCGGGAGAGGGGAGCGAGCCCGTCGGCGGACGCCAGGCCTCACGCCGAGCCGCGCCTCGAAGAGCCTGCGCGACAGCCTCGCGGTCATCTTTTCCTCCCCGTACCTCGTCTCGATCGCATCGCTGATCACCCTGTCGTCGCTCGCGACCTGTTTCGCCGGGTGGCAATTCAAGGCGATCGCCAAGGCCGCCTACCCGGACAAGAACGCCCTGACCGCCTTCTTCGGGCAGTTCAACTTCTGGGCGGGCGTGGCCTGCCTCGCGCTCCAGCTGCTGCTGACGTCGCGGTTCCTGCGCCGTTTCGGCCTGGGGCCGGCGCTGCTGATCGTGCCGCTGGTGCTCTTCGGCAGCGAGCTCGGCGTCTTCGCTCTCGGCACGCTTGGGGCGGCGATCCTGCTCAAGGGAGGCGATTCGGTCGTGCGCTACTCGCTCGACAAGTCCTCCGTCGAGCTGCTCTACCTGCCGATTCCCCCGGACATCAAGCTCCAGGCAAAGTCGACCATCGACACCGTCATCTGGCGTCTCGGCGACGGCCTGTCCGGCTTCACGCTCGCCATCTTCACCGACCGGCTCCACTGGTCGGCGCAGAGGGTCTCGCTCGTCAACCTCGTGTTCATCGCCGGCTGGATCGCTTCCGCCGTCGCAGCCCGGCGGCGTTACGCGGGCACGCTGCTCGAGAGCATTCGACAGCGGCGCCTCGACGCCGAGCGGCAATTCGCTCCGGTGCTCGACCGGTCCACCGCCGACATCCTGGCGACGCAGCTCGCGTCTCCGGACCCGAAGCAGGTGCTCTACGCGCTGGAGCTCTTCGGCGCCTCGCAGAACCCCCCGGCCCACCCGGGCGTGCGCGACCTGCTCGGCCACGAGGACGCCGGCGGTGCGCCGGCGCGCCCTCGAGCTCCTCGACGCCGCCGGCGACCTCTGGGCGCTGCCGCGGGTCGAGGAGATGCTGCACGATCCGGACGCGGACGTGCGGTCGGCGGCTCTGCTCTTCCTCGATCACCACGCGCCCGCCGATCCGCTGACGCGGATCAAGAATCTCGACGATTTCCAGGACCTTTCGGTCGCTTCGGGAATCGTCACGTTTCTCGCGCAATCGGGCGACCGCGAGCGCCTCCCGGAGGCGCGGATGCTGATGGACCGGATGATCGCCGAGCGCGGGGAGGCGGGCAAGCGCGCGCGGCTCGAAGCCGCGTCGCTCGTCGGAATGCTGCGACGACGAGTTCGACGACCAGCTCGACGCTCTGCTCGCCGACGACGATCCCGAGGTCGTACGGGCGGCGGTGCGCGCGGCGGGGAAGCTGCGCAAGCGGCGCGTGGCCCCGAAGCTGATCGAGTTTCTGAGCGACGCCCGTGTGCGGGACGAGGCCGCCGACGCTCTCGTCGCGCATGGGCGAGCGGGTCCTCGGCGCTCTGCGCGACCAGTTGACCGATGGGGGCACTGCGCTCTCCCGCCGGCTCGAGATCCCTGCCGTGCTCGCGCGCATCGGAAGCCAGGCCGCGGCGAACGCCCTCGAGGAGAATCTGCTCGAGAGCGAGCCCGAGCTGCGCTTCCGGACGATCTGCGCGCTCAACGATCTCCGCAAGGAACACCCGGGGACGGCGATCGATCCGGTCCGGCTTCGCGCGGCGCTCGGCTTCGAGACGATGCTTCACTGCCGCACGAACCAGATCCTCTCGGTCGCCGGGCTGGTCAAGGCCCCCGGCCCGGTGCCGGCGGCGCCGACGGAGGTCATGCGGCGGCTGGAGGCGAGCCACGACCGGGAGATCGAGCGGATCTTCCGGATCCTGAGCCTCCTCTACCCGGAAACCGACTTTCGCAGCGCTCACTACGGGCTGCGGTCGAGCGACGCCACGGCCCGCGACCACGCCATCGAGTTCCTCGAGCTCGCCATCGACCGCGACCTGCGCAAGACCCTCGTGTCGCTGCTCGACCCGACGGCGCCGCTCGACGAGCGCGTCGTTCCGATCCTCAAGCGCACCGGGCGGGGAGGCGCCGACCGCCGGCGAGCTGGTCGCCGCGCTGGTCGAGAGCGAGCGACCTCTGGCTCAAGGCCTGCGGAATCTCCGCAGTCGGCTCTCTCGGCATGAGCGAGCTGGCGGGCCAGGTCGAGGCCTGCCTCGACGCGGAGGACGAGCTCTTGCGCGAGGCGGCGCGCGCGGCGAAGAGGCGGCTCGCGGAAGCGGCGGGCGACCGAAAGTCGCCCCGTTAGCGCGGAGCGCGATCCCGGATCGTCGCGCCCGGCTGCCGGGCCGTCGCCCCTTACTTCGGGTTCTCCGGCTGCTGCGGCGGGGGCTCGATGTAGACGTAGAGAACCTTGTCTGCGCCCCGTTCGGCGATGAGCTTGTCCAGCCGTTCGAGGAGCAACTTGCGTCCGCGTGAACAGCGCGTCGATCTCGAAGGGCGAGAGGTAGTCCTTGAGCCGCTCGCGCACGGACGGCCTCGTCGAGCGCCTTGAGCCTCTCGTACATCCTGAGCTCGCACTGATGGATCGAGTCGGGCCTCTGGAGGTAGGGATTCCGGCGGAAGGCCCGGGTGTGGTCGATCATCCAGAGCTTCCAGTCGGGCGTGATCAGAATGTTGCCGCTGTTGCGGTCGGTGTTGAACACGAGCGCGTCGAACACGTTGATCATCTGCAGCTGCTTGTTCCACCGCTGCGGGTCGGGCGGCTGGAGCTTGCTGCGTCAACATTCGCCTTTTCGGTCATGGCGTTCTCGACCCAGATCTGCACGCTGCCGTTCTTGTTGTCGATCTTGCGCAGGGTCGCGGGCGGGACGTTGTCGAGGCCGAGGAGGAGACTCAGCTGGTAGGCGGCGGGCTCGTAGATGTAGTTGTCGCGGAAGTACATGTCGTCCCGGCCGGCGCCGAAGGTCGGCGTGTATCCTCTCCTCGTTGACGTCTCGGAAGATGGCGTCGGCGCGGATGCCGTCCTTCTCGAGCAGGATCTTGCTCGGGTGCGTGACGCCCGCCCGGGGCCTGCTTCTCCGACTTGACGTCGGCGGTGCGCAGGAACACGAGCAGTTCGTCCTCGGACTTGAACGGCAGCGGCTTGCCGTCGGGGTCGGTCCACCGGAAGGGGCGGGCGGGGACCCCGGCAGGGACCTGTCCGACCGTGGCGGGCGCGGTCGGGGCGGGTTCCTGGGCAGGCAGGAGTCCGGCGGTCGCCATGCCTGCCGCGAGCAGAAGTGCCAGTGCAAGTCGCCGTCGCGTCATCGCAACCTCCCGAATCGCCATGACAGCCTACCGCCCATGGAGAATCCGCGCCAGCCGCCGACGTGCCGAATCCCCCCGGAAGCGTTGACGGCCGCGCTTCTGTAGGATTCGGGCGCGATGGAAGCCGCGAAGACAATGGCCGGCCGCACCGTGCTCGTCACGGGCTCAACAGGAGGGATCGGCCTGGAGACCGCCCGGCAGCTCGCCGAAATGGGCGCCCGCGTCGTCCTCGGGGTCCGCGACACCGTGCGGGGCGCCGAAGTCGCCTCGCGCATCGCGAGCGACGGCGGCGTCGCGGAGGTCCTGTCCCTCGATCTGGCTTCGTTTCGGTCGGTGCGCGACGCGGCGGCGCAGTTCGGGACCTCGCACGCGGCGCTCGACGTCCTCGTCAACAATGCGGGCGTCGCCGTCCGGAGGCGCCAGATGTCGGTCGACGGCCACGAGCTGACCTGGCAGACCAACTTCCTCGGGGGATACCTGCTGACGCGCCTGCTCCTGCCGGCGCTGAGGCGCGGCGCGAAGCCCCGAGTCGTCAACGTCAGCTCCGACGCCCACCGCACGGGGAGGATCGCCTGGGGCGACCTAGAGTTCGAGCGAAACTATGGCGGCTATCGAGCCTACGCAAACTCCAAGCTCGCGCAGATCCTCTTCACGCGCGAGCTCGCGCGGCGGGAGCCGGGGATCGCCGTCAACGCCCTCCATCCGGGCGCGATCGCCACCCGCATCTGGCGCGACGTGCCGCGGCCTCTGCGGGCGCTGATCCTCGCCGTGCTCTGGCTGGCCGGTGGCGCGGTCCCTTCGCCCGCGCGGGGCGCAAGACCGGTGACGCGCCTCGCATCGGACCCGGCCCTGGACGGCGTGACGGGTCGCTACTTCAAGCGCTTCCGCGAGACCGACCCCTCCGCGGCCGGTTCCAACGACGCGGACGCCGCGCGCCTGTGGGACGTGGCCGAGCGGCAGACTGGGCTCGTCGGCGAACCTCGCGAAGACCGCTGAATGAAGGAAATCCCGTTGGAGGATCCGATGTCGTGGATCGTGACGATGTTCGGATGATTTAGCCTTATCAAGACGATCGTCAACAGGCAGCCATACAGTGGCGACGTTCGCAACACGCGTCTGGGTGAAGCAGAACGGCGAGTGGAAACTCGTCGTCTTTCAAGCAACTCGAGTAGCCCCATAGGGCGAAGCCGTAGGCTCTTGGCTGGTCATTCTCATTGCCCAGCATCGACCGCTCAGGAATGCCTTCGCATTTCGGGCGCGCAACCCAGGGCCCTATGTGTTGCGCCCCTCGGGCAGGATATCGATTCCCGTCTGGCCGACGCGGATGCGGAAGTGGTGACCGGCGGGGCAGGGAACGCTGATCACCGTGCCGAGCGGGGTTTCTTTAGGGATGGTCACGTCGGTCATTTCGTTGCAGACCGGACAATCGACCGTCGTTCTCCTCGGGCTGTCCATGAGCCGAATTCTACGTCCGTCGAGTTGGCCGCATGAAGGCCTCGCCCGACTTCGCGGCGCTGCTCGCCCGGTCCGTGAGGCGGCCAGAAGGCGCTCTGGCGGCGGTTCGGACGGAGGTCCTTATGCCGTCAGCCCCCGCGATCCATGAGGCCCCCGAAGGCGACCGTGCGTTTTCGCCGGACGAAGTGTTGCGGGTGCTCGGTCGGTCGCGGGACTGGCGCTACCGGCACCGGCACGAGCTGCCGACGACGCGGCTCTCGGGCGGCCCTGCTTACCTATTGTCGCGAGCCGCTGACGGACGTGAGATCGGCGAGCGGCTGGGGATCCACCAGACGAGCGTCAAGTTAGCCTTGCCGGGGCATGTAGGCCTTCGCGAAAGCTATTCTCGCCTGCTCCAGGCTGTCAGCCGCTCGTCCATGCTTTGGATCGGCGAGCGCCACTATGCGGAGGCCCGCAACAGCCTCCCGCACCCATTTCTCAAAGGCCGCAGCCGTCCCGCGCTCTTTGAGCCTGGTCATCACGTCCGGGTCGCGGTCTTCACGAAGCCAGTAGAGCACCTGGTCGATCTCGGGCAGTCCTCGCCCCAACCGAACCATCGAAACCGACTCCCCGAAGAGAAGGGCCTCTCGAACCTGTGACACGGCTGCCGCTTTGGCGTGATCGTCGGCCATTCCGCTCGAATTCTAACAGCCAGAATGTGTCCCGGGCCGGTGCTGGGCGAGCTCGTGCGGGATCGGCTGGCTGAGGTGCGGCCGTGAGCGCTTCAGCTGGCAGCCGCGGTCCGGCGTCGGCGATGAATCAGCGCGCCGCGGGCGGCCGGCCCCGCCAGGGCGGACTGCTCCATTCCGCGGACTCGAGGCGCTCCCATCGGCCGTCCTGGTACCGCGAGACCTCGACGATCGAGCCGCCGGCGGGTCGCACGGCTTCGCATCGTGGGCAGCGGAATTTGTACCTGCTGATGCTCGGAGTCGATGCGGAGTTCCACCGCACGCGGAGGGCGGTGCCACAGACGCATTTCACGTCGGTGAGGCGGATTCCTTGTTTCAAGAGCCTCCATTATACCTGTCCTTCGGTACAGGTAGAAGGGGCGGCCGGGTTGGTTGCGCGGGCGCGCAACCCGGTTCCCCGAAGATCAGAAACCGGGCTTCCACCCATTGCCGGTTACTTACAGGGGCCAGAAGTTTGGCGGCCCCGGCTTCCGGGGGGTGAGGAGCGGAAGGTAGCGGGTTGGTCCAACCTCGGCCTTTCCGGCGACGCCGCCCTGAGGGTCGTCTGGACATTTCGGACTGCCAGGAACGCTAGGTTTTTTCAGATTTTTCCTTCATGGCCCGCCTGAATCGATGTACGTCGGACCAATGCAGGTAAGCGGCCATCGTGTCGTTCGCGCGAAGGATCAAGACTGGAAGTATGCGAGATGCGATTGTCTTCGAGCTCCAGCCGGCGCAGGAGGACGAGAGTGAGCGTGCCTCCGCTTTTGAGGCGTCAGCAGCCGATCTTCATCTATTGACAAGCTGCGCTATGGCCCGAACTCTATGAGGCCGGTTGATTCTTGCGGGCCACGACGTCCTCTCCGTCGCCGTTTCCCGCGAATACCAGCCCTACGACCCCCTCGCGCTGCGGGACCAGGGGAAACGCCTGATCTGGACCGTAGCCGTGCCCGCCGCAACGATATAGTCGGCGACAGCGTAACCAAGCGGACAACATGTCCGGTATCCGAGCTTCCGACCCTGCCACGATCGCTAATTTGGCAGCGACCAGAGTTGAGCCTTGCTCGCCGCTGGCGCGCCACCTTTAGGCGCCTTGGGAAGGGTCCAGGAGGAACAGTCATGAGCACAGCTGTAATGACGGATCGGATCGCAGAAGCGTCCCCGCGTTTCAAGGCCAGGATGGCCGGTGTCTTTTATTTGCTCACCATACTGTTTGGAGGATTCGGCGAATTCATTAGCCGCCGGTTTGTTGTATATGGCGACGCCGCCGCTACAGCGAAAAACATCCTGTCGCACGAGTCTCTATTTCGGATTGGTTTCGCATCCTACCTCATCGAAACGGCGTGCAGCATCGTTGTGACAGCTCTCTTCTATCACTTGCTCAAGCCGGTGAGCAGGAGCCTCGCTTTGCTTGCAGCGTTCTTCAGCCTCGTTGGTTGGACCATCAAGACTCTTAGCCGCCTCTTTTTTGTCGCCCCCTTGCTCGTCTTGGGAGGCACGCAGTACCTGAGTGTATTTAAGGCGGAACAGCTGCAGGCCCTGGCACTCCTCTTTCTCAAGGTGAATGACCAGGGCGCTGGAGTCGCCTTGGTATTTCTCGGATTCCATGCCCTCCTGGACGGCTACCTCATGGTCAGGTCCACCTTCCTGCCTCGAATTCTGGGCGCGCTGGGGATAGTTGGAGGTTTTGGTTGGCTGAGCTTCCTGTACCGGCCGCTCGCAATCCAGCTGTTCCCCTACATTCTGGCTATTGGTCTCCTCGGGGCAGGAGCGCTAATTCTGTGGCTCCTCGTGATGGGCGTGAACGAACAACGATGGAAGGAGCAGGCCAGCGCAGCAGCGGCGTCCATCTCGTGATGAAAGCCGAGCCGCCTAAGACGCGCGTGCAGCGGACTCGGTCGTCGGCTCCGCCTCTTCGCTCGCCTATTCGGTGGGACAACTTGAAGGGGGGTGTCCCTTGAAAGCCAAAACCCTATATCTCTGCCTCTGCGTTCTGGGCACGGTCCTTCCCTACTCACAGTTCATACCGTTCCTTCGTGAACACGGGTTGGATCTTCAACTCTTCGTCGCGCAGCTCTTCGAGAACCGGATCAGCGCCTTCTTTGGAATGGACGTGATCGTCTCAGCCGCCGCCCTCTGGGTGTTCGTCAGGGTCGAGGGCCGGCGGGTCGGCATCAGGCAGGTCTGGGTCCCGCTCTGCGCAATTCTGTTGGTCGGGGTATCGCTCGGTCTGCCGCTTTTTCTGTACATGCGCGAGGTGCGAATCGACCAGCAGCCATGAGGCGGACCCGGTCATCGCCTTCGGCTCTTCGCTCGCCGCTGACGCGCCGCTCGTCTAGGCGGCACTGGGTGACTCGGGAAGGAGGTCTAGGATGAAGCGCAGTGGCTATCGAACCGTCTCTGGCGTTGTATTCGGGCTGATAGCTCTCGGTCAGGGAACTAGAGCAGCGTACAGCTGCCGGCACAGGTCGGCAGCACTTCGATCCCGATCTGGATTTCCTGGGTGGCGGCCCTGGTTGCCGGAACTCTTTGCGCGTGGGCCTATCGGTCGTCGGGCGAATAACAGGGTGCCACCCAACACGCGCGTGCAGCGGACTCACTCGTTGCCTTCGGCATTGGGAGTCGCTACCTGTTTACGCCGCTTGCCTTCGGTGTCGGGGCGGCCCGTTGCTCTTTCGAGGGCTTCCCCTCGGCGGGTTTCGGCGTCGGCGTCGTGGCGACGCGTTCAGAGGAGTTCGATTTCGAGCTCTTGACCGCTCTCGCAGCGACCGGCGTCGCCGTCAGGGTCGGGGCCGCCGCGAAAGCGGCCGAGGCGAGCCCGAGGGCGAACACGAGAGCCGCGAGCGCCAGGAACTGGTTGTTCTTCATGGGCATAGGATACGTCCTCGACCCTAAGCAACAGGAGATGAATGTGGCTCGAAAGCAGAAGTTTCCCAAGCGCCTCCCGCGTAACGCCGGGGCTGCTTACGGAGGGCCGGGGGGCGCCGGGGAGGTCAGTGGGCCTTTGGAGGGGCTGGTTGGAGCCGAGCAGTCCCTATAACCAGCGCCCCTCGGACCGCATCGCCGTTTCTGGATGAAGTGCTGAAAACGCATGCAAGTAATCCTGATTGGGTTGAATGCGAATCTTCCCGGAGCAGTACGAGCACTTTGCCGTCCCATCCAACGCTACGATGGTCTCGTTGGACCGACCGCAGGCTGTGCACTTCCAGTTTCGTAGGGCGTGTTCCATAACGACCCGCTTTCTTTGCCGAAACCGGCGGCGGGCACTCGCTTGGAGGATGGATTCGGTCCGTCAGAGGGAATCGGGAAAGTAATTCTATCACAGACCCAGCGTCACCGTCCGATTCCCCAAGAGCATCGCGGAGCACATAAGAAAAAGAGGCCCCTTTCGGGGCCTCGTGAAAGCAGGCGCGCAAACGCGCTTGCTTCTAAGTAAGGGTTATGCAGCAACCCGAACGGTCGTGGCACCCGCGAACACCTCGTAGGTCTCCACTCTCGGCGTGCCCACGATGACGCCCTTGAGCTTCTCGACGATCTTCGGATACGTCGTCGTCTGGTAGCTCTCGGCACTTAAGCGGTCGGCCCAAAGGCTGATGCCCACGGCGTTGTCCTTGTTGACAAGCGTCAGCTCTTCCTTAAAACCATTTTGCTTCCGCAGCATCGGAAGGATTTCGTTTTCGAAAAGAGTTGTGAACTCTTTCTCTTTGCCGCTTTTGAGCTGAAAATGAACGTTTCGTGCGAAGTTCATGACGAATACTCCCTGAGTCCTTGGAAAGAAGGAAACGATCCGAGCGCGCCCGAGAGATAGAGACGGCGACGACAAGGTTCCGAGGTCGCCTCAACCTGTTACAACGTCCGAAAGCCTATCACACAAAGCTCACTGTCAATAACAAAGAGCAGGCTTCTACGACTTATGTGACCAACCATTTAGTTCAATCCGCTAGTAACTTCAGACGACCGCCGTCTGTAAGTTTTCTGACAGGCGCGGAGAGCATCCGAGTCCTCCCGCTGGGTTGTACGCTTCGCAAGGTTTCGAGGAGGCGACGCAGTGGCACCACCGAAGCGGGGCTTCCGGCCAGCGATCATTCGGCCCTCCGAAAGCGTGCGAGATTGAGGATAGGTTCACCGCTTCAACCTCTACGAGCCAACCGTGCCCTCCCCTTTTCGCTCCTACAGGAGAGTTGCGGTAGAATGATATTAGGGGGCGGCGGCGCGCCCCGACCTCCGGCAGCGGTTGCGTGACCTCCGGCGGCGGTCGGGTTGCTTGCCGCCCCATCCTTCCGTTGCGACCCTCCTCGATGTACCCCGGCCGGCCCGTTCGCTCTGGCGGCGGCGTTCGCGTATCCGGCCAATGATCAATCGCGGCACCGGCGGGAGAGAAGGCGGAGTCAAGCTCGTACCGCTCGCGGACCTCTTCGTGCAGCTCACCAACGACGAGGGCTGTGCTGAGACCCGTCGATGAACTCGTGTTCGCGCTGCCGACAGATCGCAGAAGACCGTCAGGCCGGCCCGCTCCGGCTCTTCGCCTTCTCGGACGGCTGGTCGAAGGTCGTGATTCCAGTGCACCGTGAGGGCACCGATGAGCGGGCTCTGAAGGGCGGGTCTCGCTAACTCATTGAAAACATGGTCGGGGCGGCCGGGATCGAACCGGCGACCATCTTCTCCAAAGGCGAATGAGGGGTCAAGACACTGGCCGTCACGGCGTGTCTTTATGAGGCTTTGAGTGTCAACCCGCTCCAGTCCACCGCGTGATCCCGCCCTGGCTCCCACCACGCGGAGACCAAGGTACATCGACTTGCGTCGGGGACAAGGACGAAACGAGATCACTCCTCCCGCCCAAGGGTTCAGCACGAAATGTGTTCAACCGAACAGGTTGGCTGACAGGCTCGCCCTGGCCTCTTTCGGGTCTCGTGAACAGTAGCTTGCTGCCGCTCCGCCGGCCTATGGTCCTTCTTTCACTCAGGAGGTGGAGCACATGTCCATGGAACGGTCAGCAACGCGCGGAGCGAGAGACGAGAGTGAGGAATTGGTGTCGGGTCCGCGGAGTTACCCGAGGGGCCCCTCCCTCGGGCGTGAGCTGCGAATCGGGCTTCTCGTGGCGGCGCTGGTTGCACTCGGCGGCGCGACTTCCAAAGCGGCGACCTGCAACTATTACGCCTCTCCCTCAGGCACGGGGAATGGGCTCACCGCCGCCTCGCCCTTCCGGGTTTCCGCCTTCTGGAAGGTCGCCACAGCGGGCAAGACCCTCTGCCTCATGGATGGGACCTACGCCGACAGCGCAGGCATGATCGTGCCACCCTGGGGCCTAAACGGCGCCGTCGGGGATTCCCATTACCATCCGGGCACTCAACGATGGCAAGGTCCTGATCACGGGGCAGGGCAGCCGCCGTCCCGTCTGGCTCCAGTACAACGATTGGTTCGTCATCGAGGGAATCAACGCCTGCTGTGCCAGAGAAGACCGTGGTGCACCTCGAGCACTCCAACCATAACGTCATCCGGCGGGTCGCCGCCTGGGACGCCGCGGACGGCAATACGAACATCTTCGGAGTGCACTATGGCTCGTACAACCTGCTCGAAGACGTCGCCGGCTGGGGAACGGCACGCAAGATCTTTTCGGGGTCCCAGGGCGGCGACTACCTGACCCTCAGGCGCGCCTGGGGCCGCTGGGAGCGCTCGACGGTCGTGGGTCCGAAGATGACCTACACACTGGCTTACAACAACTACCATTTGACCTGCGAGAATTGCCTGGGAACGTGGAGCGGCCAGGGCATGCCCCAGACCTACGTCTTGAAGGACTACTACGGCACGCCCTGGACGGGAGCGGGCGCCGGCACCTACGGCAACTACGCCGTCCAAGCGCCGTACGGAATCTTCAGTTTCGATGGACTGGAAGGGGACAAGAACGCCGACATCAGACTGCTCGGCAGCCTTGCGTACATCCAGTCCACGGACAAATACGCGGCCTCCCAGGCCGTCTTCGTGATGAAGCTCGACTCCGTCGAGATCAAGGACACCGCCGCCTATATCGCGCCGGGAACCACACCTCCGTCATCCCCTTCGCGACTCTACGGTCTGCAATCCCCCGCTATCGCTACCAACCTTCACGCCTCCGACATCACTTCGTTCGGCGGAGGAAAGTCTTCCTTTCACAGCTCGTGGCATCGAAGCAACGTCTGGTCGGGCTCCTCGCCGGCTGCCTACGCTTCCGGCGAGAACATCTTCAACACCTCCCGCGGGGCAAACCTCTGTTACCAGTACAAGGACGGCAACCTCACCAACCAGCCGCTCTGGCCCTGGCCCATGAACCAGCGGATCAAGGACGCTCTCGTTCAATCGGGCCGCGCCCCCGTCGATGTCACTGCAACGATGCAGAGACTCTTCGGAACGATCCCGGCGGCCTGCACCAAACCATGACGTCCAAGACGCGATACAAGTTGCGGAATCGTTGACGGTTGGCAAGGCTTTTCGGGAGATGGTTGCGAGAAGTGGCGCGTCTACGCGCCGCTGCGTGAGGTAGGACTACAGAGCTGAGAGCCCTCCTCACCGAAGATCGCCAGGGTCCTCCGAGAATCACCCCGGGCAGGAAAATAGCTTTCTGCTCACTCCTGGCCCCCCAGCGCTCGTTCCAACGCCGCGGAGGTCAAGAGGGGGCCGCGGGCGGGGCGCGGCATGCGCTCGTACCGCTTGCGGACTCTTCGCGCAGCTCACCAACGACGAGGGCTGTGCTGAGACCAGTCGATGAACGCGCTGCCGACAGATCGCAGAAGACTATCAGGCCGGCCCGCTCCGGCTCTTTTGCCTTTTCAGACAGCGGGTCGAAAGTCGTGATTCCAGTGCAGGGTGAGTGCACCTATGAGAAGCCACTGAGGGGCTGGTCTCGCTAACTCCTTGAAAACATGGTCGGGGCGGCCGGGATCGAATCGGCGACCATCTGCTCCCAAAGCCTTCTGGACGGTCTGCGCTCTGAAGATCGGTGGAGGTCGCTCGACCTCGATCCATGCGGTGAAATGGCCTCTGAGGGAGACCTTCTAGTGTCATGTAACTGAAATATATTTAGCATCTGGTTGTTCTGCGTATCATGGGATACGTGGGGCTTCAGATCGAGTTGACGGCTGGAGAGCGGCGGGTTTTGGAGGGTTGGGTTCGAGCTCCTTCGACGCCGCAGCAGATGGCCAAGCGGGCCGGGGTGATTTTGGCAAGCGCCGAGGGGACGAGCGTGAGGGCGATGGCGCGGCAGTTTGGCGTCTCGCAGATGACCGTTTGTCAGTGGCGAAGCCGGTTTGCCGAGGAGAGGATCGCCGGGCTGCACACGCGCCATCGCAGCGGACGACCGCGTCGGTTCACGGCGGCGGATGAAGCCCGGATCGTGGCGGCGACGATGAGGCCGCCCAAGGCGGCCACGCACTGGAGTGCACGCAGCCTGGCCCGTCACCTGAAGGTCAGCCACATGACGATCCACCGTGTCTGGAAGAAGCACGGGCTGCAGCCGCATCGAGTAGAGACGTTCAAGTTCAGCACGGACCCGGACTTTGATCGGAAGATGGCCGACGTCGTCGGGCTGTATCTGAACCCGCCGGAAAAGGCGCTGGTGCTCTGCGTGGACGAGAAGTCGCAGATCCAAGCGTTGGATCGCACGCAGCCGATCCTGCCCATGCGACCGGGCCTTCCAGCTCGGATGACTCACGACTACGTTCGGCACGGCACGACAAGTCTCTTTGCGGCTCTGGAGGTCTCCACCGGCAAGGTCTCCCAACGCTGTTTTCGCCAGCACACGCATCAGGAGTTCCTGGCTTTCCTAAAGATCCTCGACCGAAAGTACCGTCGCAAAGAGATCCATTTGATCTGCGACAACTACGGCACTCACAAACACCCGACGGTCAGAGAGTGGCTCGCCCAGCATCCGCGCTTCCATATCCACCTGACCCCCACCAGCGCCTCGTGGCTTAACCTCGTGGAGCGCTGGTTCGCTCGGATCACACAGGAAGCCATCCGAAGAGGCACCTTCCTCAGCGTCGCAGCCCTTGAGCGAGCCATCCTTCGTTACACGAAAACCTGGAACGAGAACCCAAAACCCTTCGTCTGGACCAAGACCGCAGCCCAGATCCGTCGACGTATCCGCCACGCAAATGACACTTCAGTTACAGGACACT
>CAVRUT010000006.1:0-42916 GCA_963724465.1 uncultured Acidobacteriota bacterium
ACATGTTCCCGGGCGAGACCCGCCTCGTCGACGTCGTGCCGCCGGCGGTCTCGCTCGGCCCGGTGCTCGGCGGGAGGTCAGCTCGACGACGAGGCGGTGGCCTGCTCCGCCGCGTGCGATCCCCGGCGTGGAGCGGGCCTTCCGCCGGCTCGACTGCCGCGTCCCCATCGCCGCGACCCGCGGCCCCGAGGGCGTCTCGATCAACTGGCCGCAGGGCTTCACGGTCCAGCTCCCGGCGGTGGGGGTCGATCCCGGCCTCGTCGCGCAGGACCTGGGCGAGGCCAGGGGTTCGAGGACCGCGGGCCGTCCCAGCCCATCCCGGCCCTCGCCTCGCGTCGGGTCGTCGAGATTTACAACAAGACCATCGCCCCGGCGTGGAACCTGCGGCGGCTGCCGCCGGGACTCTCCCTCGTGGGCCTGCAGTTCCCGGTGAAGGTGGGCTTCTCCATGTTCCGCAGAAGACCGAGGACCGGGTCGTCGACGGCCGGCTCCTCCTCGCCGGGCTCTCCGACCGCGTGCCGCTCTACATGCTGGCCCTGCCGCTCGACACGGTGCGCCGCCTCCACCAGGAGTACGGCAAGCCGGACCAGGGATACAGCGCGGTCTCGCTGCTCGCCGCCCTTCCAGACGACGTGCCTCGCGTGGCGGCCGCGGTCCGCCGCATGGGCTTCGCGGTGGACGAGGCGACCGCGCCATGGCGGAGCGGGTGGGAACGGTGGTCTCGGTGACGACCGGCGCGCTGGCGCTCCTCGCCCTGCTCATGTGCGGGCTGGCCGCGCTCGCCATCGCCCAGTCGCTCTCGGCGAGCGTGCGGGCCCGGACGAAGGAGATTGCCATCCTCGAGGCGGTGGGGGCGACGGCCGGGGACGTGCGGGCGCTCGTGCTCGCCGAGGCCGGGATGCTGGGGCTTGCCGGCGGCGCGGCGGGAGCGCTCCTCGTGCCTCGCGGCCCTCGGCTCCGACGCGGCCGCGGCTCGCCTCCTCCCCGACTTCCCCTTCCGGCCGGAGAGCTTCTTCGCCTTCTCCCCCTGGCTGTACCTCGTCGCGGTCGCGGTGGCGGTGGCCTCGGCGCTGCTGGGAGCGCTCGGCCCCGCCGCCGTGGCGGCGGGCGTGGATCGCGTGTACGATTTCGTGAAGGGCGGCGGACACGCGAGCCAAGCGGGAAGAGGGTCGCATCGCGGCTCCCGAGCGCGCGTCGAGTTGCAGCCCCCTCGCCGTATCCCGTGTCCCCGGTCTATCCTCTCCGCCCATGCGCGCCCTCGCCCTCCTGCCGCTCCTCGCGCTGCTCCCGGGCTGCGCCCGCGAGCAGGGGCCGGAGGCGGTCTACCGCGCGCTCGTGAGGGCCGTGGCCGAGCGCGAGGCCGACAAGGCCTGGCCGCTCCTCGACGGCGAGCCAGAAGCCTCGACGCCCGCGCCCGGGAGGCGGCGGCGCGCGCGCCGGGGGTCGTGCCGGCGAGCGGCCGCGCGCTCCTCCTCGGCGACGCGGCCCTGCGTCGCCCGCGGTGAAGTCGGTCGAGGTGCGGAGCCAGGACGCCGAGCGCGCGGTGCTGCGGGTGGAGGAGGAGGGACGTCCGCCGCGCGAGGTGCTCCTCGTCCGGGAGGGCAGCCGCTGGCGGGTGGAGCTGCCGGGGCCGGACCCGCTCCCGGCGCCGTAGGGAAAGGCCCCGGAGCGCGGTGGATTCGGCCGTTTCGGGTGTTATTCAAGCTGCCCACGCCATGAAGACCCTCTCCTCCGCCGATATTCTGAGGCGTTCCTCCGCTTCTTCGAGCGGGCCACCGCCGCGTCCCGTCGAGCGGGCTCGTGCCGCAGGACGACCCCACGCTGCTCCTGACCAACGCCGGCATGGTCCCCTTCAAGCCGTACTTCCTGGGGGAGCAACGGCCCCCGTACCGGCGGGCGACGTCGGTGCAGAAGTGCCTGCCGCGGCAACCATCGACATCGACATCGTGGGCACCACCTCCCGCCACGCCACCTTCTTCGAGATGCTGGGCAACTTCTCCTTCGGCGACTACTTCAAGGAGAAGGCCATCCCCTGGGCGTACGAGTTCGTGCACCGAGCACCTGGGCCTGGACCCCGAAGTGCTCTGGTTCACCATCTTCGAGAACGACGACGAAGCCGCCGCCATCTGGATCGACGGGGTGGGGGTGCGGCCAACGGCGCGCAGCGGGGCAGCGCCGCCCAGGGGACCTTCTGGCAGATGGGCGTCCCCGGGCCGTGCGGCCCCTCGTCGGAGATCTTCGTCGACCGCGGCCCGGCCTACGGGCCCGCAGGCGGCCCCATCGAAGGCGGCGAGGCGGCGGAGCACCGGTTCATCGAGGTGTGGAACCTGGTGTTCATGCAGCACATCCAGGACGAGCCCTACCACGTGGTGGGCGACCTGCCGTCGCGCAACATCGACACCGGGATGGGCCTGGAGCGCGCCGCCATGATCCTCCAGGGCGTCCCCACCATCTTCGACACCGACCTGGTGCGGCCGGTGCTGGCCGCCGCCGAGCGCCTCACCGGGGCGCGGTTCGGGGCCGAGGAACGCTCCGACGTGGCCCTGCGCCTGCTGGCCGACCACGGGCGGGCCACGACCTTCCTCATCTCCGACGGGGTGGTCGCCTTCCAATGAGGGGCGGGGCTACGTCCTGCGGCGCCTGATCCGCCGGGCGGTGCGCCACGCCTGGGCGCTGGGGGCGACCGATCTGGTCACCCCGGCGCTGGTGGAGGCCACGGTGGCCCTCATGGGAGAGGCCTACCCGGCGATCGCCGAGGCGAAGGCGGGCATCCTGGAGACCGCCGAGCGGGAGGAGGTCCGCTTCCGGCGGACCCTGGAGGGCGGGTACACCCTGCTGGAGCGGGAGCTGGACGGCCTGGAGGCCGGGACGGCGGTTCCGGGCCCGGTGGCCTTCCGCCTCCACGACACCTACGGCTTCCCGGTGGAGCTGACCGCCGAGATCGCCGCCGAGCGGGGCTTCGGGCTCGACCGCCCGGGCTACGAGGGCGAGATGGAGGCGCAGCGCCGCCGGGCGCGCGCCGCCTGGAAGGGCGGCCCCGACGAGGGCGCCGCCGCGGTGTACCGGGAGATTCTCGACCGCTTCGGCCCCACGACTTCGTCGGCTACGAGCGGCGAGTCGCCGGGCGCATCCTGAGCCTGGTGCGCGCCGGGGAGGCGGTGGAGCAGGCTGGGGCCGGGGAGGAGGTGGAGGTCTACCTCGACCGCACTCCCTTCTACGCCGAGTCGGGCGGGCAGGTGGGCGACTCGGGCCGGCTCGAGACGGCCACCGGGTCGGGGCGGGTGGCCGACACCCAGTTCCCGGTGCACGGCCTCAACGGGCACAAGGTGCAGGTGGCCTCCGGTGTGCTGCGGGTCGGCCAGGAGGCGACGCTCCAGGTCGACGCCGACCGGCGCCAGCGCATCCGGCGGGCGCACTCCGGCACCCACGTCCTGCACTGGGCGCTGCGCCGGGTGCTCGGCTCGCACGTGCAGCAGGCGGGCTCCCTGGTGGAGCCGGGGCGCTTCCGCTTCGACTTCTCCCACTTCTCCGCCGTCGCCGAGGAGGAACTGGCCGCCGTCGAGGGCGGCCAACGAGCGGGTCCGGAGAACGTGCCCCGAACCAGGTGCTGGCTCGAGGAGGCGCGCACGAGCGGCGCCCTGGCGTTCTTCGGCGACAAGTACGGCGACCAGGTGCGGGTGGTGGAGTCGGGCCCTCGAAGGAGCTGTGCGGCGGCACGCACGTCCGCAGGACCGGCGACATCGCCTTCTTCAAGCTCGCGAGCGAGGAGTCGATCGCCGCTGGCGTGCGCCGCATCGTCGCCTACACCGGGCCCCGGGCGGTCGAGCACGCGCAGCGCGAGGAGGAGGAGTGGCGGAGGGCGGCGGCGCTGCTCAAGGCCGGCGCCTTCGAGGTGGCGCAGAAGATTGAGGCGACGCAGCGGAGGGTGAAGGACCTGGAGCGGGCGCTCGAGGACGCCAGGGGTCAGGTGACCTCGGCCCGGTCCGGCGACCTCGCCGCGCGGGCCCGCGAGGTGAACGGCGTGAAGGTGCTGGCCGCGCGCGTCGAGGGCGACGGCAAGGCGCTGCGCGACCTCGCCGACAAGCTGCGCGACAAGCTCGGCCGCGGCGTGGTGGCGCTCGGCGCCGAGCAGGAGGGGAAGGCCATCCTCCTCGTCGCGGTGACGAAGGACCTCACCGGCCGCGTCAAGGCGGGCGACCTCGTCCGCGAGGCGGCGAAGCTCGTCGGCGGCTCCGGCGGCGGCAGGCCGGAGCTCGCCCAGGCCGGCGGCGCCAACCCCGCCGGCCTCGACCAGGCGCTCGAGAAGGTGGCCGAGCTGGTGAAGGCCGCGACCGCCTGAGCGGCGACGATCCGCCGCGCGGCACGTTGTCAAGGCGCACGGTGTCGAGGGACACCCGATTGGTGCGTCGCTCCGCGTCCGGGTCGATTGACCCTCGCGCGCGGGTGGACCTACGATTCGCATGCGGAGGGAACGCCGACGCCGCAGGCGACGCGAAGAGGGAGGCGGGGCTCCCCGGTCATCGACCTGGCGCGGGCGCGCGACGCCCGCAGGCTCTCCGACTTCCAGGAACGGCTGCGGAAGGTCCTCGACACCAACAAGCGGGCTCTCTCCCGGCTCTTCCAGAGCGGCCTCATCTACTCCCGCCACGGGGCGCGGCTCGGCCGCGACCTCCTGCTCGCCCACCAGCACCTGCTCAAGGTCGGTGACCTCCTCGCCCGGCTCGGCGACGTGGCGGCAAGCCCGGGGCGCGGCGCCGTCGCCGAGGAGCTGTACACCCAGGTGCAGATCTCTGCTCGCGCGCACGAGCGAGCTCACCGCCCGCTCGGACGGGCTGCTCGCCCGCCAGCGCTGACCCCCATCCCGATCCGCTCCCGCCTCCTTCCCGACTGGCCAGGAGATCCGTCATGCACACGCCTCGCGCGACACTCGCCCTCGTCCTGGCCGCGGTCCTGTCCGCGCCGGCCGCCCCGCTCGCCGCGGAGCGCTCGGAGGTGCCCGACAAGTACAAGTGGAACCTCGCCGACCTGTATCCGTCCGAGGCGGCCTGGACGGCGGCCAAGGACGTCCGTCGCGAGGCGCATCCCGGAGCTCGCCGCCTACGACGGCCACGTGGGCGAGTCGGCGGAGGCGCTGCAGAAGGCGCTCGTCGCCGATGTACGGGACGTCGACCGGGAGTCTGACGCGGCTCGTACGTCTACGCGGCCTCCAGCTCGCGGACGAGGACACGCGCGGGTCAGCCACAGCCCCGCGAGATGCAGCAGGCCGCGGAGCAGCTGGGCGGTCGACTTCCGAGCCGCGGCTACGTCCTTCGTCGCCCGGAGATCCTCGGCGCTCGACCCGGCAGGGTCGACGAGTTCCGTCGCCGCCGGAGCCGCGGCTCAACGAGTTCCGCTCTACCTGGAGGACATCCTGCGCTGGAAGCCGCACACCCTGAGCGCCGCCCGAGGAGAAGATCGCCGCCCAGGCCGGGAACCTCACCGACGCCGGCCAGTCGCACCTACGACATCTTCAAGGACGCGCGACTTGCCGTACCCCGAGGTGACGCTCTCGACCGGCGAGAAGGTGCGCCTCGACGCCGCGGCCTATCACGCACTACCGCGCCTCGCCCGACCGCGCCGACCGCGACGCGGTGTTCGCAGGCGTTCTTCGAGCGCGTATCGGCGAGTTCGAGCGCACCATCGGCACCACCCTCGACGCGCAGGTCAAGACGCACGTCTTCGAGAAGGACGTCCACAAGCTTCGGAGTTGCGCTCGAGGCGGCGCTGTTCCACGATCGACATCCCGACGCTCGTCTACCGCGCAGCTCATCGCCGGACGTGCACGCGAACCTGCCGACGCTGCACCGCTACCTCGAGCTGCGGCAGCGCATGATGGGGGTCGACCAGCTGCGCTACGAGGACCTCTACGCGCCGATCGTCAAGAAGGTGGACCTGAGCTACACGCCCGAGCAGGCCATGGACCTGATGCTCGAGGCCGTCGCGCCGCTCGGGAACCGACTACGTGGACACGCTCCGGCAAGGGCTTCGAGAGCGGCTGGGTCGACTTGATGCCCACCACCGGCAAGCGCTCGGGCGCCTACAGCACCGGCGTCTACGGCGTCCACCCGTACCAGCTGCTGAACTTCAACGGGCGCTACGACGAGGTCTCGACGCTGGCCCACGAGTCGGGCCACTCGATGCACACCTACCTCGCCGACCAGCACCAGCCCTACGCCACGCACGACTACACGATCTTCGTGGCCGAGGTGGCCTCGACGCTGAACGAGAACCTGCTGTTCCACTACATGCTCGGCCAGACCAAGGACGACCGACGCGGCTCGTTCCTGCTCGGCAGCCACCTCGACGACCTGCGCACGACGCTCTTCCGCCAGACGCTGTTCGCCGAGTTCGAGCTGAAGATCCACGAGCTGGCCGAGCAGGGCGAGCCGCTCACCGGCGAGAAGCTGAGCGAGCTGTACCTGGGCCTGGTCCGCGAGTACTACGGCGACGCGCAGGGCGTGTGCAGGGTGAACGACGCTCGTACGGGGTCGAGTGGGCCTACATCCCGCACTTCTACTACGACTTCTACGTCTACCAGTACGCCACCAGCATCGATCGCCTCGACCTCCATCGCCGGGCACATGCGCGCCGAGGCGGCGGCGAAGAAGCCCGCGACGCAGGCGCGCGACGCCTACCTCAAGATGCTCTCGGCCGGCGGCGTCGAAGTACCCGATCGACCTGCTCAAGGACGCCGGCGTGGACATGACGACCTCCGCGCCCGTTCGACGCGGCGATGAGCGAGATGAACGCCATCATGGACGAGATGGAGAGGATCCTGGCGCGGGGGAAGGCGAAGAAGTAGCCGCGGCCCCTCGCCTCAGCCGCGCGGCCCCTCTTCCACCAGCACCGCGCGCGGGAAGTTCCCGTAGTTCTCGGTGCACTCCCGAGCGGAGCCCCGCACCCAGATGCTCACCGTGTGCGAGCCGGCCCCCACGCGGGTGAAGTAGGCGGCCACCGAGGCCGTTCCGGAGCCCCCCGCCGCTCCCGGCGGGACGTACACGACCGCCCGGCCGCCACCGCCCTCCGCCTCGATGTCGGGCCTCCCGTCCACCCGGAGCTGGAAGTCGCAGAAGGAGCCGGGGTCGCCGGCGGCGTCCACGTGCGTGCTCCAGACGAGGAGCGCCGACGTCGTGGCGCTCGACTTGGCGAAGGTCCCGACCGTGCGCAGCGGCGCGTACGCGGGGGTGACGTTCGAGGCCGTGGCGGAGTCGGAGTAGTCGAGCCGCCGCCGGTGCGGCGTGCTCTCCGCCACCCTGGACTCGAGCGAGGCCACCCGGACCTCGTTTGCGTCGATCCGCGACTCCTGCGCCTGGGCGGAGCCCTGCACGGTGGAGAGCCGCGCGTCCTGCGTGGCGGACGACCCCTGCAGGGCCGCCTGGCCCGACTCGACCGCCCTCACGCGGCCGGAGAGCTCGGCGAGGGCCGCCTGCACGTCGGTGGCCGCGAGGCCCGTGCCCTCGTTGGTGAAGGCGAGCTGGCTCGCGCCGCGCTCGCCCTGCCAGGACACGAGCCAGGCGGTGGCCGGGATCGCCACGAGTGCGGTCGAGACGGCGGCGAAGGTGGCGGCTCTGGCGCGGCTCACGGTTCCCCGGTCCGGGCGGGATCCCGGGATGAGAGCATGGCGCGGCCCCGGAAGTCGAGCCGCGGTCAACGTCCCTTCGCCGGCGCCCCCGACTCGACGATGCGCCGCATCAGGGCCGGGTCGTCGGGCAGGAGGCCCGCCGCCGGGAGCTTCGGGGTGAGCGTCCGCCAGGCGGGGTCGAGGGCGAAGGCGCGCGCGAAGAGGGGCAGCGCCTCGTCCACCCGTCCCGCGACGGCGAGGGCAACGGCGTGCCAGTAGACGACCTCGGCGCTCCTCGGCAGGAGCTTCTCGGCGGCGCCGTACTCTCGCATCGCCCCGGCGACGTCCTGGCGCTCGACCGCGAGATCCCCCGCGTTCATGTGCCCGTAGGCACGCGCCACGGCGACGAGCCGCCGCAGCTCCTCGAGCGGCCGCGGGCTGTCCTCGACCCGGAGGTCGAACACCCGGTCGTCCCAGGGCCGGCCGGTGGGCGTTCCGGCGACCACCACCAGGGCCGCCGACTGCTGACCGCGGATGTCGCCGCCCGCGGCCTGCGCCGCGTCGAGGGCGGCGAGCATCCGGTCGGCGAGGTCCCCCTTCGCCTCCTCGAAGGCCTTCGCCATGGCCGGCCACACCCGGTCGCTGGCCATGAGGTTCGCCTGGACCGAGTAGTCCTTGCCGACGCGGTGGCCCGCCTCGGCGATGCACTTCTTCCCGGTGTGGGCGGCGACGCCCCCCCGGGCGTCGATCATCGCCACCTGGCGGACGTCGCGGCCGCCGTCGGCGGCGAGCAGCCCCGCGAGCGCGTCGGGTGCGCTGCGGCCGGAGCGCATGAGGGCGAGGCCGAGCGGGCCGTAGCTCGGATCCACGAAGGACTGGGTCGCCACCGCGCCGACCCCCGCCTCGGCCCAGGTGACGATGGCGCCGACCGAGAACCAGTGAGACTGGACCGCGGCGCCGAGCTGCCCCGTGGCCGGGTCGCGGGCCACGATCGAGTAGGTGTGGACGGGGCGCGCCGGGGAGGGCGCGGCGGCGAGGGCGCCGGTCGGGGCGAGGAGGGAAGCGAGGAGCCAGGCGGGGAGGGTGCGCATGGCCGCTGTATAGCGCAGCCCGCCCCCCGGTAGAATCGGCCCATGACCATCCCCACCCGCGCCGCCGCCTGGTCCCTGCTCGCCGAGTTCACGAAGTCGCAGCCGCTTCGCCGCCACGGTCTGGCGGTGGAGGCCACCATGCGCGAGCTGGCCCGGAGCCGCGGCGTCTCCGACCCGGCGGAGCTCGAGACCTGGGGAATCGTCGGCCTGGTCCACGACTTCGACTACGAGAGGTACCCGACCGAGCAGGACCACGTCTGGCGGGGAATGGGAATCCTGCGCGAGCGCGGCTGGCCCGAGCCCATCGTCCGGGCCATCGCCAGCCACGCCTTCTACACCAACATCCCGCGGGTGGAGCCCATCGAGAAGGCCATCCTAGCGGCCGACGAGCTCACCGGGTTCGTGGGTGCCTGCTCCCTCGTCCGCCCCTCCAAGAAGGTCGCGGACCTGCCGGTCGAGTCGGTGGTGAAGCGCATGAAGGAGAAGGCCTTCGCCCGCTCGGTGGACCGGAGCTACATCACGAAGGGCGCGGAGGAGTGGGGCCTCCCGCTCCCCGACCTCGTGGCGCTGGTCATCCGCGCGCAGATCCCGATCGCCGGCGCGCTGGGGCTCGGCGGCGCCCCGGCGCCGGACCTGCCCGACGCTCCTCCGCCGCCCGAGCCGCCGGCGCCCTGAGCCCGGGGGTCAGGGTCGCGGGTCGATTCATCGGGCCGGCGCGAGCTTCCTCTGAAGCGCTCTCATCTCGGCGAGCAGCGGAAGGTCCGGGTCTGCGCGCTCCCAGAGGTGGAGGAGGCGGCCGAGGACCTTGCGCGCCTCGTCCCTCTCCCCGAGCCGCTCCAGCGCCGCGGCCTCGAGATAGAGGCTGCGAGGGTAGAGCCACGGGTCGAGGAGCCAGTCCGCGCCGTTTCCCCCCCCGGCCGACAACCGGCGATAGCGCCGGAAGGCGTCGATGGCTTCGCGGTCGCGTCCCAGCTCGGCCAGGATCTCCCCGCGGTGGACGTCGCTGGAGGGGCGCTGGATGGCGGCGAGTGAGCGGAGCGCGCCCTCCCGGTCCCCGAGCTTCCAGGCCAGGATGGCCCGAGCCATGCGGAAGCCAGCGAGATGATCGTGATGATGTGCGCCACGAGTGCCTGGGCTCGGGCGACGTCGCCGAGGGCGGCGAGCACGACCGCCTGCCACGCGAAGCTCGAGCTACCGGAGAGGAGAGCCTTCTCGGTCTCGGCCCAGATGGCGTCCGGCTGGCCGCGCGGGGCGAGAAGCAGGCTGCGGCAAAAGTGTTCGCCAGCCCTCTTGACACAATCGCCGAGCACCCACCCATCGTCGTACGTTGCGTCGATCCGGGCCAAGGCCTCTCGCAGTCGGCCGCGCAGCGCCAGCCAGTCGGCTGGGATGGGATAGCCGGCCTTGGCGATCCTCTCCTCGGCCTCCTCGGGGACGCCCGCCTCGAGGAAGGCCTCCAGGAAGACGAGCTGTTTCCAGCGCGCGTTCATTCGCCGCGCCACCTCCAAGGCCTCAGGGATCTCGCCCCGGGCCAGATGGACCGCGACCAGGTTCTGGAGCGGGGGGGCGGTCGGCGACAGGTCCATCCACCGGTGCACCTGCTCGAGCGCCTCGTCGAGACGTTCCGCGAGGACGAGGTAGTCGATCACGTCGCCCATTCCCTCGACCGGCGCGAGGGCGACGGCCCGGTCCACGTAGGGGCGGGCCGCCTCGAGATCCCCGCGCTCGAAGAGCAGGATGTTGGCGGCAGCGACGTACGGCCGAGGATCCTCCGGCCGGGCCTCGATGGCGCGGTCCAGGGAGGCGATCTCCTCGGTTCGGTTGCCGAAGCCCCCGTCGATCTTCGTGAGAACGATAGTCGGCCCAGGGCCGGTCGCCCTCCGGAAGGCGATGCAGGGTCCTCCGGAGCGCCTCGACGTGGGCGGCGAGGGCCTGGCCGTCAATGTACGTCAGGATGAACACCCCGATCTGGCCCTGGAGGATCGCCAACCTCGGCAGCGGGAACTCGGGGTCCACCGCGGTCGCCTTCACGAAGGACGTCTGCGCCTTGCCGTAGCGATACTCGGAGATGAGCCGCATTCCCTCTGCATAGGCCCGCAGCGCCTCGGGATTCGAGGGCGCGATCTGCGGCGGCGCTCACCGGGTTCCGCGGCGACTCGCGCGCCTCCTCGTGCAGCGCCTCGCGGACGCCGGCCGTGATCCGGTCGATCGCAGCGTAGAGGCTGGCCTTCGCCGGCGCCCGCTCGCGGACGCCGAAGAGCGACTGGTTCCGGGAGGGATCCAACGCGCGAACGCGCAGCTCGTATCCTTCCCCGGACTGCCTGACCAACGGGACCAGGACGACCTGGGCCCCGGCCATCCGCGCCGCGGTCCTTGCCTCGGGCTCTCCGATGGTCGCGGGGGCGGGCCTTCCTCCCTCCCGCAGCAAGGTGACGAGGCGCGAGCGCGTCATGAGGGACACGCGCCGCGACTGCTCCAGCGCCGACTGGAGGAGGACCCCGGTGCCGTCGAGGTCCGGGTCGCCGGTGCGGTTGTCCGTGTCCGCCACCGCCACGAGAGCCTTCCCGCCGGGATCCTAGGCGGCCGCAGCGCCAATCCCACCGCCGCCGCGGCGGCGCAAGCTGCCAGGGCCCAGGCCACGACGGCGCGGCGCCGCGGCTCCACCACCTTCTGGAGCGCGGCCAAGGCCTCCAGGGCCTCCTGACCGCTCGCCGGCCGCTCTCCGGCCTCGCGTGCCAGCATCCGGTCCAGGATCCGCCCCAGCGCGGACGGCGTCCCGGGGATCCCCGGTGCCGCGCCGCCCGGCGGCACGCCCCGCTCGCCCTTCGGATCGTAGGGAAGCCTGCCGGTGAGCACCTCGACCAGCATCGCACCCAGGGCATAGACGTCCGAGCGCTCGTCTCCGATCTCGCCGCGCGCCTGCTCCGGAGCCATGTAGGCCGGCGTACCCCCGGCCAGCCCGGCACGCCCGAAGACCAGGGCCAGCCCGAAGTCCAGCACCTTCACCTGTCCGTCGTCGCACAGGAAGACGTTGCCGGGCTTCAGGTCCCGGTGCACGACTCCCTGCCGGTGCGCGTGCGCCACGCCCCTCGAGACCTCCACGGCCACCCGCAGCGCCTCCCGGAGCGGGAGCGGCCCTCGGCGCAGCCGCTCGTCCAGCGTCTCCCCCCGGAGAAGCTCCAGGATGAGGTACGGTCCGTGCTCGCACCGCCCGTAGTCGTAGAGGTGGACGATGTTGGGGTGGGACAGCTTCGCCGCCGCCTCTGCTTCCGCCAGCAGCTCGTCGCGCTGGCTTGACTGGCCCCCGGCGCGCACCGCCTTGAACGCCACGCTCCGCCCCAGCTCCCGGTCCCGCGCCTCGTAGACCACGCCGAAGGCGCCGCGACCGATCTCCCGGAGCAGCTCGAAGCGCCCCACCACCGCGCTCGGCCAGAGCGCCAGATCCCGAGGCGCTCCCCTTCGCCACCTCGGGCGCCTGGGCGATCTCGTGCAGGAGCGCCGACAGCGTGCCGTGCATGCCCACGGTCGCTTCCGCCCCCTGTCGCTGCTCCCCGTTCCCTTCCACGGCGAGCCCCCGTGGTGGAGATGCGTCAAGGGTACCAGAAATCGCGCGGGGCGAGGTCGCGGGGCCGCGCCTGACCGACGAGATGATGGCCCTTTCTCGCGCGCGACATCACCGCCGAAAAACCTCTCGAGGATCTCGAGCTCGAAGACGCCCGCCTGGCGGGGAGAGGCCTGCCGAAGGGCAGCCGCCTCTGGGCCAAGTCCGGCGACGCGTACGACTACCACCACGTCGTCGGCCTGATCGCCCTGCCGAACGGCTGGAGATCGTCCTCGCCGTGTTCACGAAGGGCGTCAAGGACGTCCCCGGGATCATCCCGCGCGTTTTCGAGAAGGTGGCGGCGCACTTCGCGGCGCCCCGATTCTAGCCGGGAGTCCCGCGTGATCGGAGTGCGTCTTGCGGCGGGCGTCGTCGGCG
Organism: uncultured Acidobacteriota bacterium; assembly: GCA_963724465.1. Taxonomy (GTDB): domain Bacteria; phylum Acidobacteriota; class Thermoanaerobaculia; order UBA5066; family Gp7-AA6; genus DAHUXD01. The sequence goes on from CAVRUT010000006.1 coordinate 12,671, forward strand.
CCGGGATACTGGGCTCTGCGCGCCTCGTTTCGAATCACCGAGATCCACGCCGAGCGCGAGAGGGGCCTGAAGGCCAAGGGCGTGCCCTTCGTCTACACGCTCTGGCACGGGCGCATGGTGTTGTGCATCCTGGCGCACCTGCACGAGGACATCGTCACGATGGCCTCCCGCTCCAAGGACGGCGAGGTCATCGCCCGCTGGCTCGTCCGCAACGGGTACATCCCCGTCCGCGGGTCGACGGGCAAGCGCGGCGGCGCCGCCCTGCAGGAGATGATCGACCTCGTGCGCGCCATGCTGCGGCCCTGACGATCGACGGCCCGAAGGGGCCCCCGCGCGTGGCCCAGCTTGGGGTCCTGAGGCTCGCCCGCGAGACGGGGGCCTGGATCCTGCCCTTCACGGGCGCGAGCAGCCGGCCCTGGTTCTTGAAGTCCTGGGACCGCTACCTCGTGCCCAAGCCCTTCTCGCGGTGCGTCGTCGGGTACGGCGAGCCCTTCGCAATCCCCGCGGACATGCCGGACGCCGAGGCGCTCGAGAAGATCGGCGCGGCCGTGGACGCGATCACGACGGAGGTCGACCGCCTCGTCGGCGTCGTCCCGCCGCCGCCCTGGGCCCGCGAATCGGTCGACCGCGCCGATTAGGAGAAAATAGGCCCATGCCGTTCGATCTTCGCAACCGCAGCCTCCTCGAGCTTTCGGATTCTCGCGCCGAGGAGATCCGCTTCCTGCTCGACCTCTCGCGCGACCTGAAGCGCGAAAAGGACGGCAGGCACCGAGCAGCGCCGGCTCGCCGGGAAGAACATCTGCCTGATCTTCGAGAAGACGTCGACGCGCACGCGCTGCGCGTTCGAGGTCGCCGCGTACGACCTGGGGATGGGCGTGACCTACCTCGACCCGTCGGGGTCGCAGATCGGCCACAAGGAGTCGATCAAGGACACGGCGCGCGTGCTCGGCCGCATGTACGACGCGATCGAGTACCGCGGGTTCGCGCAGTCGGTCGTGGACGAGCTGGCGCAGCTACGCCGGCGTGCCGGTCTACAACGGGCTGACCGACGATTCCCACCCGACGCAGATCCTGGCCGACTTCATGACGATGGAAGAGCACTCCGACAAGCCGCTGTCGAAGATCGCCTTCTGCTACCTGGGCGACGCGCGCAACAACATGGGGAACTCGCTCCTGCTCGCGCGGCGCGCTCATGGGGATGGACGTGCGCCTCTGCGGCGCCGAAGGCGCTCTGGCCGGCCGGCGAAGGTCGTGGCGCGCGCGCACGCGCTCGCGAAGCACTCGGGCGCGCGGATCGCTCGTCACCGACGACCCGAAGCGCGGCCGTCGGGTTGCGATTTCGTCTATACCGACGTGTGGGTGTCGCTCGGCGAGCCGCCGGCGAAGTGGGCCGAGCGGATCGAGCTCCTGAAGCCGCTACCAGGTCAACGCGCGCGCTGATGGCGGCGACCGGGAACCCGAGGCGAAGTTCATGCACTGCCTGCCCGCGTTCCACAACCGCGAGACGACCAAGGGCGAGGAGTTGTTCAAGAAGTACGGGATGAACGGCTCGAGGTGACCGAAGACGTCTTCGAGTCGCGCGGCCTCGATCGTGTTCGACCAGGCGGAAAACCGCATGCACACGATCAAGGCGCTGCTGGTCGCGACGCTCGGGGTAGGCCACTTCGCCGCGCCCTGCGCGGCCGCTGCCGCGCTATGATCGCCCAACCGGAACGCCGATGCTGCATCCCCGTCTTGACGCCATCGCGCCGGCCGATCAGGCTCGGTCGCAGCACTTTGCAGCCCATCCGCCGACCGTCGAGAGCTTAGGCAGGAGGCCGATCGGGCCCTCGCGTTCGGGATGCAGGCTAAGTACGCGTTAGACAGCGCGGGCGAGAAATGAGGGCAACACGGACGCTCATTGAGGTAATCCAGCGGCTCGACGAGTTTGAAGACAGCGACCGATCTCATCCCCTGGTCATCTACGCGCAACATGGTGTCGATGCGGGACGAAAGAGTCCCGCCTTGGTCTGTCCCCGCGGTGAGGGGGGCAGTCCTACGTGTCCCCTCGACCCCTCCCTTTCTCAGGTACTAAGCGTGGGGCAAGCACGTGAGGCGATAGAGGTCTGGTCGGCCTGGCGCGGCGGACAGGCACCCTCAGCTGAGGATCGATTCAATACGGTCATGTTTTACTCTCGCTACAACACCTTCCTCCCACTCGAATCGGATCGCGAGGGCATGTAGTGCGCGTAGCGCGAGTGTCTCAAACTCGCGTATATATCTGACCGAGGTGAGCGTCGGGATATGGCATGGATAGCTTTGGCGCTCCTTGCCGCCTTCGCTCTATGGCTGGCATGGCGCACATCAAGGCGCCCGAAGCGAGGAGAGGTTGTCGATGACCCGGAGGACGAAGATGACTTTGGTGGGTGACCGGTTCCGCCTGACCGGCGGGTGTGGACGTGCCAGATCTGTCGGTTTCCAGGAATCGTGATTTCGATTTGCCGCGAGGAGTACGACCTCCTCCATCTTCGCGCGCGGTACGTGGGTCACGAGATCACCGGGCGGGTGGCCGAGGCCTCGGGGTAGAGCGCGGTGGCCGTTGCATCGTCCGCCTGGGATCTCCTCGGGGCAAGGGCGAGGGGTTGCGCGTCGGGACCGTGCGGGCGGCCCCCGCGCGGCGTGAGGAAGAGCGAGTTCGCCTCGCGTGCATCGACGACGTGTGGCTGCCGAACCTGGCGCCGTCGGAGGGCCTCGTCAGGGTCGCCTTGAAGACGACGTGCGAGCCGGCCTGGCGGTCCTTCGTCAGACGGTATCGGACGGAGATGAAGCGGCCGGACGCGAGCCGCGTCCTGGACCTGCTCGCCGCGCTGTCGCGCCACGCGGAGTTTTCGGTGGGCTGCTATTGCGCGGACGAAAGCCGCTGCCACCGCTCGGTCCTCCGAGAGCTGCTTGCGGAGCGCGGCGCGACGATAGGCTGAGAAGGGCTCCTCCGATGCGTGTGGTCAGGGAGGGCGCGGCGTAGGGCTCGTCTTCGCAGCCGGTTTCCTGCTCGGGTTCGAACCCTTTGGCTCGTCTCGAGGGTGGGGAAAAGGATTCCGGCGTTGGTGGCTGGCAAGCCGCCGGCGAAGGCATAATGCGCGGATGAAGATCGACCGCCCCGCGCCGACGGAATACCATCCGGCCTTCGAGCGATACGTGTCTCGCGTTCCCGAGGACGACGCCCTGCCCGCCCTCGAGCGCCAGCCCTCCGAGTTGCGGGCGCTGCTCGCGAAGTCGGAGGACCAGGCGGGCTTCCGCTACGCCCCCGGCAAGTGGAGCATCCGCGAAGTGCTCGGCCACGTCACCGACGCCGAGCGCGTCTTTGGTTACCGGGCGCTCTGCGTCGCCCGCGGCGACTCGACGCCGCTTCCCGGGTTCGAAGAGAACGATTACGCGGCCAACGCGGGCCACGATCGGTACACCCTGCGCGAGATCCTCGACGAGTTCGAGCACCTCCGCCAGGCGAACGTCTCGATGCTCGCCCACCTCGACGGCGGCGCGGTGCTCAGCGTGGGCAGCGCGAACGGCAGCCCCGTGTCGGCCCGCGCCCTGGCCTACATCATGGTGGGGCACGTCCGTCACCATCTCGCCGTGCTCGGCGAGAAGTACGGGATCGCGGGCGGGGCCTAGCCCGGAGCCCCGGAAGCCCGATGACCGAGCTCGGACGTAGCCTGTCGATCCTGCTCGTTCGCGAGCTCGAGACGTTCGAGCGCGAGCTCGACCTCTTCCCGGACGAGTCCGGCGTGTGGCGCACGACCGCCGGCATCGCGAATTCCGCCGGAAACCTCGCCCTCCACGTCGCCGGGAATCTCCAGTACTTCGTGGGCACGATCCTCGGCGGTACGGGCTACGTCCGCAACCGGGACCTCGAGTTCAGCCGCCGCATGGGCCCGAGGGACGCCGTGAAGGCGGAGATCCGCGCGGCGATCGGTGTCGTCCGGGGCGTCCTGCCGGGCCTTTCGCCGAATCGCCTCGAGGCCGAATATCCGGAGCCCGTCAACGGCGTCCGGATCCGGACCGACCGGTTTCTCCTGCACCTGTGCGCCCACACCGCCTATCACCTCGGCCAGGCGAGCTTCGTGCGGCGTGCCGTGACCGGCGACGGCCGCTCGAGCGGCCCGGTGCCCCTCGGGGCCCTGACGGTCTGAGGGGGGCGCCATGAAGGTCGTCCTCTTCGGAGCCACTGGCATGGTGGGCGCGGGCGTCCTTCTCGAGTGCCTCGACGATCCGCGAGTCGATTCGGTGGTCGCCGTGAGCCGCTCCCGCTGCGGCGTCAGCCACCCGAAGCTGACGGAAGCCCTGCACCAGGACTTCTTCGACTACGCGCCGCTGCGCTCCCGGTTCGCAGACGCCGACGCCTGCTTCTTCTGCCTCGGCGTGTCCTCGGCGGGCATGAGCGAGGAGGCGTACACGCGCCTGACCTACGGCCTGACTCTGGCGGCCGCCCGGGCGTTTCTGGACCCGGGCGCGCGCCCGACCTTTTGCTACATTTCCGGAGCCGGCACCGACAGCACCGAGCGCGGGAGGACCATGTGGGCGCGGGTGAAGGGGAGGACCGAGAACGCGCTCCTGGCCATGCCGTTCGAGGCGTCTTACATGCTGCGCCCGGGGTTCATCCATCCGATGCGGGGCGTGCGTTCGAAAACGCCGCTGTATCGGACCGCATACGCCGTTCTCGGCTGGCTGTACCCGGTGCTGCTGCGGGTCGCACCCGGCTCCGTCACGACGACGGTCGCAGTCGGGCGAGCGCTCATCCAGCTCGCGGCCGGGGGGTATCCGAAGCGGATCCTGGAAACGCCGGACATCAACCGGCTCGCGGCCGGGGGCTGACGGGCATGCCGCGCTATGCCGCGTTCCTGCGGGCGATCAACGTCGGCGGCCACACGGTGACGATGGGCACGCTCAAGGGGCACTTCGAGGAGCTCGGCTTCTCCGGAGTCGAGACCTTCATCGCGAGCGGCAACGTCGTCTTCGACGCAGAGTCGAGGAGCCCGGCCGCCCTCGAGAGGCGGATCGCGGCGCACCTCGGCGAGCGGCTCGGGTACGCTGTGGCGACCTTTCTCCGGACGCCGGCGGAGATCGCGGAGATCGCCGCCCACCGGTCCTTCCCGCGCTCCGAGCTCGACCGGCCGGGGCACGCCCTCTACATCGGCTTTCTCGGGACCGAGGTCGACACCGCGCCGCGAAAGCGGGTGCTTGCCCTCGCGACCCCTCTGGACGGCTTTCGAGTGCATGGCCGCGAGCTCTACTGGCTCTGCCGGGGTCGCGATTCGAAGGTTTCCGGGGCGGTGCTGGAAAGGGCGCTCGGACAGCCTGCGACCTTGCGCAACGCGACGACGGTCAGGAAGATGGCGGCGAAATACTCACAGGGTGAGGAGACTTCTTGATGCTCAACGCCCTCGCCAACCTCATCTGGCTCGTCTGCGGCGGCGTGGTCATGGGCCTGGCGTGGTGGCTCGCCGGCCTCGTCGCGTTCGTCTCGATCGTCGGCATCCCCTGGGGGAGGGCCTGCTTCGTGATCGGCAAGCTCTGCTTTCTCCCGTTCGGCCGGGCCGTGGCGGACCGCAGCGTCGTGACCGGCAGGAGCGACGTCGGCACGGGAGCCCTCGGGGTCATTGGCAATGTCGTCTGGTTCCTGCTGTTCGGCCTGTGGCTCGCGATCGGCCACCTCGTCTCGGCCGTGTTGTGCTTCGTCACGATCATCGGGATCCCCTTCGGCATCCAGCACCTGAAACTCGCCGAGATCGCGCTCGCGCCCATCGGCAAGACGATCGTGATGAAGGGCCGCCGGTAGGGGCGTGAGGGTGAGGCGTCTCGGGCCCGAGGACGCCGACCTCGCGGTCGACGCGGTCCGCAGGGTCAAGGGCTCCGGGGCGGACCCGTCCTTCGGCGAGTCGTACCTCCGGAGATTTCTCGCGCGGCCGGACAACATCCTGATCGTGACCGAAGACGGCGGTGCACCGGCGGGTTTTCTGCTCGCCTACGCACTCGATCGCGTGGACCGCAACCGGAACATGGTCTGCCTCTACGAGATCGGGGTCGCCGAGCCGCACCGGCGGCGCGGCGTGGGCCGCGCGTTGATCGAGGAGCTGAAGGCGCACTGCCGTCGCGAAGGCGTCACGAAGACGTGGGTCGTCACGAGCCGCGCCAACACAGCCGCCGTCCGGCTCTACGAAAGCACGGGCGCCCGCGCCGGCGATGCCTCCGACGACGTCGTGTTCGTCTACGAGCCGCCGGCGTGACCGGCCGCGCCCGGTCTCGCCCTCACTGACCGGGCCCGTTGGCGGGCCGGTGCTTCTCGAGGCGCCCGATCGGGCCGAGGATGACGAAGCCGAAGACCGCGCCGAGGACCGGGAGCCAGACGTGGCCGAGGCCGGCACCGGTGCCGATCGCGGCAGTCAGCCAGATGCTCGCCGCCGTCGTCAGGCCGTGGACCTCGGAGCGTTCGCTGACTTTCAGGATCGTGCCGGCACCGAGGAACCCCACTCCCGCGACGATCCCCTGGACGACGCGGCTGACGTCGCTGGACGTCCCGCCGCTGGCGACGGCCGCCAGGACGAAGAACGCGGCGCCGAGGCAGACGAGCATGTGGGTGCGCAGGCCCGCCGTGCTGTGGACGCGCTCCCGCTGAATTCCGACGATCGCACCGAGCATCACCGCGAGGGCCAGCCGGGTCCCCGAGAAGAGGAGAGCGTGGGTGCCCGGCCACTGCAGGATCGGTTGCTCGGCTCCGGGCATCGTCCCTCCTCGGCAATGCTCAGTCGCCCGGGCCGACCATGTTCTCGGGCTTGACCTCGCGGTCGAACTCTTCGGCGGTGAGGTGGCCGAGCGCCAGCGCGGCCTCCTTGAGCGTCGTGCCGTCCTTGTGCGCCTTCTTGGCGATCTGCGCGGCCTTGTCGTAGCCGAGGCGCGGGGCGAGGCCCGTGACGAGCATGAGCGAGCGGCCGACGTGCTCGCGGATGCGCTCGTGGTCGGGCTCGATGCCGCGCGCGCAGTGCTCCTCGAAGCTTTCGCACGCGTCGGACAGCAGCCTCACCGAGCGCAGCACGTTGGAGATGATGAGCGGCTTGTAGACGTTCAGCTCGAAGTTGCCCGAGGCGCCGCCGAACGTGACGGCGACGTCGTTGCCGAAGACCTGCGCGCAGACCATGGTCAGCGCCTCGGACTGGGTCGGGTTGACCTTGCCCGGCATGATTGAGGAACCTGGCTCGTTTTCGGGGATCCGGAGCTCGCCCAGGCCCGAGCGCGGCCCGGAGGCGAGCCAGCGGACGTCGTTGGCGATCTTCATGAGCGCCGCGGCGAGCGTGCGGATCGCCCCGTGGGCGTTCACGAGCGCGTCGTGGGCGGCCAGGGCCTCGAACTTGTTGGGCGCCGTGACGAAGGGGAGATTCGTGAGCTTCGCGATCTCTTTGGCCGCCTTGTGGCCGAAGTCGGCCGGAGCGTTGAGGCCCGTGCCGACCGCGGTGCCGCCGAGCGCGAGCTCGTAGAGGTGGGGCATCGCTTCGTCGAGATGGGCCAGGCAATGGTCGAGCTGGGAGACCCAGCCCGAGATCTCCTGGCCGAGGGTCATCGGCACGGCGTCCTGCAGGTGGGTACGGCCGATCTTGACGATCCCGGCGAACGCCTTCGCCTTCCCGTCGAGGGTGTCGCGCAGCTTCCGCACGGCCGGCACGAGGCGGTGCCGGATCTGCTCGACGGCCGCGATGTGCATCGCGGTCGGGAAGGTGTCGTTGGAGGACTGGCTCTTGTTGACGTCGTCGTTCGGGTGGACGGGCTTCTTCGAGCCCATCTCGCCGCCGAGGATCTCGATCGCCCGGTTCGAGATGACCTCGTTGGCGTTCATGTTGGTCTGCGTGCCGCTGCCCGTCTGCCAGACGACGAGCGGGAAGTGGTCGTCGAGCTTGCCCTCGATGACCTCGTCGGACGCCTGGAGGATCGCCTTCGCCTTTTCGGCGGGAAGCGCCCCGCGCTCCTGGTTGACGATGGCGCAGGCCTTCTTGAGGATGCCGAGGGCGCGGATGAGCTCCCGCGGGAACCGCTCGCCGCCGATCTTGAAGTGCTCGAGGGAGCGCTGGGTCTGAGCGCCCCAGTAGCGGTCGGCCGCCACCTCGACCTTGCCCATCGTGTCCGACTCGGTGCGGGTCTTTCCGGATCCCGTCATGCTGTTCTCAGGCGCCGCTCGCTGTCGCCCGCCCCGGCGGCGCGGCGGCCGGAGGTCAGCGCGGCCTTGACGAAGTCGGCGTTCATGCGGGCGATGAACTCGACGCGGATGCCCTTGGGGCAGGCTGCCTCGCATTCGCCGTGGTTGGTGCAGGTGCCGAAGCTCTCGGCGTCCATCTGCGCGACCATGTTCCGGACGCGTTCCCAGCGCTCGGGCTGCCCCTGGGGCAGCAGGGCGAGCTGCGAGACCTTGGCGGAGACGAAGAGCATGGCCGAGGCGTTCGGGCAGGCCGCCACGCAGGCGCCGCACCCGATGCAGGCCGCGGCGTCCATGGCGAGGTCGGCGTTCTCCTTTCGGATGGGAATGGCGTTGCCGTCCGGAGCGCTGCCGATCGGGGCCGAGATGAAGCCCCCGGCCGCGATCACGCGGTCGAGGGCGCCGCGGTCCACGATGAGGTCCTTGAGGACCGGGAACGCCTCCGCGCGCCAGGGCTCGATCGTCAGCGTGTCGCCGTTCTTGAAGGTCCGCATGTGGAGCTGGCAGGCCGTCGTCCGCTCGCGCGGGCCGTGCGGCCGGCCGTTGATGACGACGCCGCAGGTGCCGCAGATGCCCTCGCGGCAGTCGTGGTCGAAGGCGATGGGCTGCTCGCCCTTCTGGATGAGGCCCTCGTTGACGACGTCGAGCATCTCGAGGAAGGACATCTCCTCGCTGATGTCGTTGGCCGTGTACGTGACGAAGTCGCCCGGCGACTTCGCGTCCTTCTGCCGCCAGACCTTGAGCGTGATGTTCATTTGTAGCTCCGCACGGCCAGCTCTACGTTCTCGTAGGTCAGCGGCTCGACGAGCCGGCTGGGCTTCTTCCCGTCGCCGGCGTACTCCCAGGCCGCGACGTGGCAGAAGTCCTTGTCGTTGCGCCTGGCCTCGCCGTCGGGCATCTGGTGCTCGGTGCGGAAGTGGGAGCCGCAGGACTCGTCGCGCTCGAGCGCGTCGAGGCACATGAGCTCGCCGAGCTCGAGGAAATCGGCAACCCGGCCCGCGTGCTCGAGGGACTGGTTCAGCTCGGCGCCCGAGCCCGGCACGGTGACGTTCTTCCAGAACTCCTCGCGGAGATTCGGGATCTTCGCGATCCCCTCCTCGAGGCCCTTGCGGTCCCGCGCCATGCCGCAGTGCTCCCACATGATCTTGCCGAGCTCGCGGTGGAAGGAGGTCACGGTGCGCTTGCCCCGGACCGACAGGAGGCGCTGCGTCCTCTCGGCCACCGCCTTCTGCGCGGCACGGACCTCGGCATGGTCGTCTGGCACCGGCGTGAATTTTTCGCGGGCGAGGTAGTTGCCGATCGTGTACGGGATGACGAAATAGCCGTCGGCCAGGCCCTGCATCAGGGCCGAGGCGCCCAGGCGGTTGGCGCCGTGGTCGGAGAAGTTGGCCTCGCCGAGCACGAAGAGCCCGGGGATTGTGCTCATCAGGTCGTAGTCCACCCAGAGGCCGCCCATCGTGTAGTGGCTGGCGGGGTAGATGCGCATCGGCACCTTGTACGGGTCCTCGTCGGTTATGCGCTCGTACATCTCGAAGAGGTTGCCGTACTTCTCCTCGATCTTGCCTTTGCCGAGTCGTCCGATCGCATCCTTGAAGTCGAGGTAGACGCCGAACCCCGTCGGGCCAACGCCGCGGCCCTCGTCGCACACGCGCTTGGCCGCGCGCGAGGAGATGTCCCGGGGCGCGAGATTGCCGAAGCTCGGGTACATGCGCTCCAGGTAATAGTCGCGCTCGGCCTCCGGGATCTCTCCCGGCGCGCGCTTGTCGCCCTTGGCCTTCGGGACCCAGATGCGCCCGTCGTTTCGCAGCGACTCGCTCATGAGCGTCAGCTTCGACTGGTACTCGCCCGTGACCGGAATGCAGGTCGGGTGGATCTGGGTGAAGCACGGGTTCGCGAAAGCCGCGCCCTTCTTGTACGCGCGCCAGATCGCCGTCCCGTTGCAGCCCTTGGCGTATGTCGCCAGGTAAAAGACGTTGCCGTAGCCGCCCGTCGCCAGGCACACGGCGTCCCCCATGTGCGTCTCGACCTCGCCCGTGACCATGTCGCGCACGACGATGCCGCGCGCCCGGCCATCCACGACGATCAGCTCCTGCATCTCGTGGCGCGAGAACATCTCGACCGACCCAAGGCCGATCTGGCGCTCGAGGGCCTGGTAGGCGCCGAGCAGCAGCTGCTGGCCCGTCTGGCCGCGGGCATAGAAGGTGCGCGAGACCTGCGCGCCGCCGAAGGAGCGGTTGTCCAGCAGCCCCCCGTACTCCCTGGCGAAGGGCACGCCGAGCGCCACGCACTGATCGATGATGTTCACCGAGACCTCGGCGAGGCGATGGACGTTGGCCTCGCGCGCCCGGAAGTCCCCGCCCTTGATCGTGTCGTAGAACAGGCGGAAGACGCTGTCGCCGTCGTTGTGGTAGTTCTTGGCGGCGTTGATGCCGCCCTGCGCCGCGATCGAGTGCGCCCTCCGCGGCGAATCCTGGTAGCAGAAGCACTTCACGTTGTAGCCGAGCTCGGCCATGGAGGCAGCGCCGCCGGCGCCCGCCAGACCCGACCCGACCATGATGACCGTGTACTTGCGCTTGTTGGCCGGATTGACGAGCTTCATCTCGAAACGGTGCTTGTCCCACTTCTTCTCGAGCGGCCCGGAGGGGATGTTGGACTTGAGTTCCACGGTCAGACCTCCTCGGGCTACTTCACGATCCCGGCGAGGACCGCCAGGGGAAAGGAGATGTTGCCGATGACGATGACGGCCGCGAAGATCCAGGCACCGACGTGGGCGGCCCGGATGTATCGCGGGTGGGAGACGCCGAGCGTTTGGAACATGCTCCACACGCCGTGGCGCAGGTGGAGGCCGAGCGCCACCATGGCGAAGATGTAGAAGATCGAAACCGGGATAACGCGGAAACCTGCGATGAAGTTGTGGTACACGTCGCCCTCGATGAAGCTCGGGTGCACCGTCCCGGTCGTGAAATGGAGCAGGTGGTAGATGACGAAGAGGAGCAGGATGACTCCGCCCCAGCGCATCGTCCGCGAGGCGTAGGTGGATTCCTTCCACTTCTCCATCCGGTACCCCTCCGGGCGGGCGCGGCGGCTGGAGAGCGTCAGGGACGTGGCCGACCAGATGTGCAGCGTGACGGCCGTGAGCAGCACGGCCCGGAAGATCCAGATGCCGGAACCGTGGAGCAGCTCGCGCAGGAAGACCCCGTAGTGGTTGAGGGCCTCGGGCCCCAGGTAAACCTGCAGGTTCCCGATCATGTGGACGAAGACGAACCCGACGAGGATCGCCCCCGTCACGGCCATGATGACCTTGCGGCCGATCGACGAGTCGGCGAAGCCTCGCTCTGGCGACATGCGACCTTCCTCCCGTCGGGCTCGGTGCGCCCGTCAGCCGGATTATATGCACGCGAGAGAGCGCCGCGTTCCTTCTGTCGCGATGCGGAATGTCGCGGTGGGGCGCCGCTGTTTTCTGGTCATATGAGGCGATTGATTCTTGCGGGTTTGGCGCTTTTGTGGATCGCGCCGTTCGCCCTTCGGGCGGCCGACGGCGTCGAGGGGCGTCCCCTTCCCGACACGACGACCTTCCTCGAAGAGGTCCGGCAGAACCTGAGGAGCGACCGACTGCTCGTGGAGCAGTACACCTTCACGGAGAAGCGCATCGAACATCGGCTGGACGGCAAGGGCGCGGTCAAGAAAACGAAGACCCGGACCTTCGAGGTCTACCCCTCGGCGGAGCCCGGGAAGATGTACCGCCGGCTCGTCGCCCGCGACGACGTCCCCCTTTCGCCCGAAGAGCTCGCCGAGGAGGATCGCAGGCAGGAGGCGCGGACCGAGAAGTCCGAGCGCCGGCTCGCCGAGGAGGACGCGGCCGCGCGCGAGAAACGGCTCGCGAAAGAGGAAGAGGAGCGGCGCCAGGAGCAGGAAGTCATCGACGAGCTCTTCCGGATGGACGATCTCGTCATGGAGGGCCGCGAAACGATCGACGGGCGCTCGAACATCGTCATCGCCTTCGCGCCGCGGCCCGGGTACAAGCCCGTGACGGCGGGCGGGAAAGTACTCCAGAAGGTCGCGGGCCGGGCCTGGATCGACGAGGAGGACAAGCAGCTCGCCCGCATCGAGGCGCGCCTGCTCGAAAACCTGGGCGTCGGGCCGGCCGGCGTGGCGCGGCTCCAGAAGGGCGCCACGTCCTACTTCTACCGGCGCAAGGTCAACGACGAGATCTGGCTGCCCGCCGAAGCCCGCTTCACGGGCGCGGCGAAGGTCCTGCTCGTCTTCGGGGCGAAGGTGGACGCCTTCTTCGAGTACGGCGACTACAAGAAGTTCTCCGTCTCGACGGACACGGCGGTGGACACGAGTCAGTGACTGTGAGATGCGCGATGCGAGATGCGCGATGCGCGATGCGCGATGCGGGATGTGAGGCGTTAGATCCCGTATCCCGTACCCGTGACTCAGGCTGAGATCGGTTCCAGTCGCCCGCTCGAGCGGGTTACTCGCCGATACTGGGAATCCCGCTCAAAGGGTTCGCGGCCGGATTCGCGGATGATTCTCTCGAAGTCCGTGCGCGTCAGGCCCGAGGCCGTCGTGGCGCCGGCGGCGTGCGTAATCGTCTCGTCCACGACGGTTCCCACCAGGTCGTCCGCGCCGAAGAAGAGGGCGACCTGCGCGAGCTTCGGACCGATCTGGATCCAGTACGCCTTGATGTGCGGGACGTTGTCGAGAAGAAGGCGCGAGGCCGCGATCACCCGAAGGTCGAGCTGCCCGGTCGAAGCCGGCAGGTCGGCCAGCGGCGTGTTCTCGGGATGGAACGCCAGCGGAATCAACCCCGGGATCCCTCCGGTCTCGTCCTGCAGGTCGCGCAGGCGCAGCAGGTGGTCCACCCGCTCCTCGACCGTCTCGACGTGCCCGTAGAGCATCGTCGCGTTGGTCTTGACGCCCTGGCGGTGGCACTCTCGCGCGACCTCGAGCCAGCGCTCGCCCGAGATTTTGTTCTTGCAGATGATGTCACGCACACGCCGCGCGAAGATCTCGGCACCGCCGCCGGGGCAGGAGTCCATCCCCGCCTCGCGCAGCCGGCGGATCGCCTCGCCGACCGGCATCCCGCCGATCTGGGCGATCCAGTCGAGCTCCACCATCGTCCAGGCCTTCAGGTGCACGCCCGGGAACTGGCGCTTCAAGGCCCGGAGGAGCCCCGTGTAGTACTCGAAGGGCCACGTCGGATGGAGTCCGCCGACGATGTGGAACTCCGTGACCGCCTCGCTGTAGCCCTTGCCGGCCTCGGCGACGCACTCGTCGATCGCCATCTCGTAGCCGCCGGGCTCGTTGACCTTTTTCGCCCACGCGCACAGCGCGCAGTCCACCCAGCAGAGGTTGGTGGGATTCAGGTAGCGGTTGACGTTGTAGAAGGCGAAGTTGCCGTGAAGCCGCTCGCGCACGTGGTTGGCCAGGCGCCCGAGGCCGAGGAAGTCGCGGGTCGCGAAGAGCGCGACGCCGTCGTCGAAGGAGAGGCGCTGTCCGGCGAGGACCTTTTCGGCGATCGGCGCGAGGTCCGAGCCCCGGAAGGTCGAGAGGAACTCCGTCACGGGATGGCGGGCTTGGTCACCGGCTGGAAGGGGTCCTGCGAGATCGGCGCCACGTCGTCCACGAAGGGCGTGAGGTAGCGGTAGCAGTCCCAGCAGTACTTCTCTTCGGCCTTGAATTCGAAGTCCACGACCCGGCCGACAGCGGGGAAGTCGACGATCTCCCGCCCGCAGCGGTGGCACATGTCCTTCTGTCCCTTGATCAGCCGCCAGACCGGTCCCATGGCGCGAAGAATCGTATCAGTTTCCCCGCGCCACGGCCTCCGCGGTCCCCCCGGCCCCGAGACGCCAGGCCCCGAGTGCCACGGCGGAGACGAGCGCGATCGCGGCCCCGACGAGAAACGCCGCGCGGGCTCCGAAGGCCTTCCACAGGACGCCGAAGAAGAAGGACGCGGGCAGCGCCGCGAATCCGATGCTCGCATGAAAGGCGCCGAAGGCTCGTCCCCGGAACGCCGGCGCAACGAGGTCGGCCACGAGCGCGCGTTCGGCCCCTTCGGTCAGGGCGTAGAAGAAGGCGTAGAACGCGAAGAGGCCCCAGATCTGAGAAGGCCGCGCCGCGTACGCGAACCCGACGTAGGCGATCGCATAGACGGTCCAGCCCCCCAGGATCGTCGGAACCCGTCCCAGCCGGTCGGCGAGCGCCCCTCCCGGAACCCCGCCGGCCGCCTTGACCCCGTTGAAGAGGGCCCAGAGGAGCGGGATCTGCCAGAGCGGCACGCCCGCGTCGCCCGCCTTCAACAACAGGAAGGCGTCGGTCGAGCTCGCCAGCGTGAAAAGGACGAAGATCCCGATGACGGTCCAGAAGCGCCGGGGAAGCCGCTCCGCGGGCGCCTGCGGTCCGGCGGCGGCCTGCTCGCGGCGGGGAGTCTCTCGCACCCGGGCGAGCAGGACGGCGACGGCGAGCACTCCGGGAATCGCAGCGAGCAGAAAGACCGAGCGCTCGTCGTCGAAGACAAACTTGAGGAGGAGGGCCGCGAGCAGCGGCCCCGCCACGGCGCCGGCATTGTCCATCGCGCGCTGAAGCCCGTAGGCGCGGCCGCGCTGCTCGGCCGGGACCATGTCCGCCAGCAGAGCGTCGCGGGGGGACGTGCGGATGCCCTTGCCCACCCGGTCGGCGAAGCGGATCGCGAGCACCTGCGCCCAGCTCGCCGCCAGGCCGATGAGGGGGCGGACGACTGCCGCGATCGAGTACCCGGCTGCGACGATGGGCTTGCGCTTGTGTACGCGGTCCGACCACCAACCCGACGCCATCTTCATGAATGAGGCCGTCGCCTCGGCAACACCCTCGATGAGCCCGAGGGCCGCGGGGCCGGCGTGGAGCGTTCGTGTCAGGAAGTCGGGCAGGAGGGGATAAATCATGTCGGAGGCGACGTCCGACAGGAATGAAACCCAGCCGAGCGCGACGACCCCGGGATCCATGCGGCCGGTCTTTTCTGATGCCATAAGTTATTAGGTATCTAGTATTGTTTTCCTAATTTTATTAGGCAGTTTTGGAGGGCTCCCGCTCATCATAATCGCACCGTGCGGCTCCACTCCTCGGATTCCTTCATCCTCGGCACCCACGCGCTCAAGGAGACCGACCGCATCGTCTCGTTCCTGACGCGCGACGCCGGCAAGAAGCGGGGCGTCGCCAGGGGCGCCCGCCGCGCAAGGAGCGGTTTTTCGGGCGCGCTCGAGCCGATGACCGAGGCGCGCGTCGTGTACTACGAGAAGGAAGGGCGCGAGCTCGTCTCGATCAACGCGGCCGACCCGATCCGGCCGTCGTTCGCCCTGTCGAAGGAGCTCGACAAGGCGCTCCTGCTCTCGACGCTGGCCGAGAGCCTGGAAACCTTCGTTTCCGAGTCGGATCCCGCCGAGCCCTTCTACCGCCTCGCGCGCCACGCCATGGATGCGCTCTTTGCCGGAGCGCCGGCGGCGCTGACGGCGGCCTACTTCGACATCTGGATACTCAAGCTCTCCGGCCTCTTTCCCTCGCCGCGCGAATGCGCAGGCTGCGGACGAACTCTCGAGGCGTCCGGGGCGCTGTTCTTCGACGAGCGGCGTCCGGGCTTCGTCGGGCCCGAGTGCCGGCAGGGGGAGGTCCTGAGGCTTACGCCCGAGGCCCACCGCACGCTGACAGGCTTTCTTGCCGGGCCCCTCGACGCCGGCGCGCGGCCCGCGGGACTTGCGGAAATCGCGCGCATGACGCGGCTCGCCCGCCGTCACTTCCTGGGCCACGAGCTGAAGTCCCAGCGCGTGCTCGCCGAGGTTCTGGGGTAGCCCGGCTGGGATAAACTGCGGCCAGTGTTTTCCGAGGAGGTCATCTCCCGTGTCTAGCCGCCGCGGCCTTCCCTCCGAGACCCACATGAAGCATGACGCCCACTTCGTTGATTCGCTCTCGGAGCGCTTCGGGGCATTCACCCTGCAGAAGCTCATCCGGGAGCTGACCGCGTTCTGGGAGGGGGAGGGGTGCCTGATCGAGCAGCCCTACGACCTCCCGGTGGGCGCGGGCACGATGCATCCGGCAACGTTTCTGCGGGTCCTGGGGCCCGATCCCTGGCGGTGCGCCTACGTGCAGCCGTCGCGCCGGCCCGCCGACGGGCGGTATGGCGAAAACCCGATGCGCCTCGGCCGGCACATGCAGCTCCAGGTCGTGCTTAAGCCCTCGCCGGAGAACGTCCAGGAGACGTACCTGCGCAGCCTCGAACGGCTCGGGCTGGTGCTCGCCGAGCACGACGTGCGCTTCGAGGAGGACAACTGGGAGTCGCCAACGCTCGGTGCCTGGGGCGTGGGCTGGCAGGTCGTGATGGACGGCATGGAGATCACGCAGTTCACGTACTTCCAGCAGGCAGGCGGTATCGACCTCCTGCCCGTCACGGCGGAAATCACCTACGGGCTCGAGCGAATCGCGATGTTTCTGTCCAAGGCGAGCTCGGTCTTCGACGTGATGTGGAACGACACGCTCTCCTACGGGCAGGTCCGGCGCCGCGACGAGGTCGAGATGTCGAAGTACGACTTCGAGGTCGCCGACGTAGAGCTGGCGACTATGATGCTCGACGGCCATGAGAAGGAGGCCAGGCGCTGCCTCGAGGCCGGGCTGGTCCTTCCCGCCTACGAAGCCACTCTCGTCTGCTCGCACCAGTTCAACATTCTCGACGCGCGCGGCGCGGTCTCGGCGACCGACCGCGTCGGCATCGTGCGGCGGATTCGCGAGCTCGCCTGCGCCTGCGCGCGGGCCTACGTGTCCGGGAAGGAAGGATCTCGGTTCCCGCTCTCGGAGCCGGAGCCGGCGGCGGTTTGAGGGGCAGTAGAACGTGCAGCCGGCCGGGCCGCGCCCGGCGGCGGAACAATTCCGAGTGAGCGTCCAAGACTTCGTATTCGAGATACGGACGGAGGAGATCCCGGCGCCGGTTCTGATGCCGGCGCGCCTGGAGCTTTCTCGCCGTCTTTCCGACGCCCTCGCCGAGGAGGGCCTCGCGCCCGCCTCTGTCGAGTCCTATGCGACGCCGCGCCGCCTCGCCGTCGTCTTGCGCGGGCTTCCCGAGCGGCAGCAGGACCGGGCCTCCGAGGTGCTCGGGCCGGCGGCCGCGAACGCCTTCGACGCAGACGGCAAGCCGACGAAGGCCGCCGAGGGCTTCGCGAAGGCCCAGAAGGTGGACGTCGCCGACCTCGTCGTCGTGGACTCCCCGCGGGGCAAGACCATGGCCGCCCGGCGGTCGATCCCCGGGCGCGGCGCCTCCGAGGTGCTCGCGGAAGTCGTGCCGCGAGTGGTCGGCGGGCTGACCTTCCCGAAGACCATGCGCTGGGGCGCCGGCGACCGCTCGTTCGTCCGACCCGTGCGCGGCGTCGTCGCGGTCCTGGGCGGCCGGGTCGTGCCGATGGAGCTCTTCGGGGTTCCTGCGGGCGACCGCACGGTCGGGCACCGCGTGCTCTCCGAGGGCGAGATCCGCGTGACGGGAGCCGAGGACTATCTCGACGGGCTGCGCAAGGCCTTCGTCGAGCCGGACGGCGAGGCGCGCCGCGTCCTGATCCTCGAGAAGGCGCGCAAGCTCGCCGCAGAGGTCGGCGGCTCGATCGAGGCGCACGCGGACCTCGCCAACACGCTCTCCGACCTCGTCGAGTGGCCGGGTCTCGTGCGCGGCGCGTTCGCGCCGGAGTTTCTCGAGCTTCCCGAGGAGATCACAGTCACGTCCATGCGGACGCACCAGAAATACCTGCCGGTACAGGGCCCCGCGGGCCTCCTGCCGCACTTCATCGCCGTCATGGACAACTCCGAGGACCGCAAGGGCTTCATCGCCAAGGGCAGCGAGTGGGTCCTGAACGCGCGGCTGGCGGACGCGCGCTTCTTCTTCGAGGCCGACGTGCAGGAACGCCTGGAGGCGCGGGTGCCTTCGCTTTCGCGCCTGACCTTCCAGGATCGGCTGGGCGACTACCGTCAGAAGACGGCGCGCATCCAGGACGTCGCCGAGGCGATCGCCAGGTTGGCGGGCCGCGCGGACCTCGTCGAGCCGGTGCGCACGGCCGCCCTCCTTTGCAAGGCGGACCTGACGACGCTGGTCGTCAAGGAGTTCACCGACCTCCAGGGGATCATGGGCGGCATCTACGCGCGCCGAGAGCGGTACCCGGACGCGGTGTGGAAAGCGATCTACGACCAGTACCGGCCGGCCTCGGGGTCGGACGACCCGCCGCGCGAGGCCTCGGGCGCGATCCTCTCGCTCGCCGACCGCTTCGACTCGCTCTGCGCGCTCTTTCGCATCGGCCTCGTTCCGACGGGCTCCAGGGACCCGTACGGCCTGCGTCGCGCGGCCCTGGGCGTCGTTGCGATCGCCATCGGGCGCAAGTGGCGCACGGACTGGCGGCCCATCGCGCGCAAGGCCCTGTCGCTGCTGCCCGCGGAGCTTTCGGGGCCCGGCCCCGACGAGACCGTCGAGGAGCTCGGCAAGTTCTTCGCGGAGCGGCTGAGGAGCTTGCTCGAGCGGCGCGGCCACAGCTACGACGAGATCTCGGCCGTCCTGAACGTGGGCGTGTGGGACTTCGCGGACGCGGCCGACCGGGCGCGGGCGCTCTCCGAGGCGCGGCGCCACATGGACTTCCGCGCGCTCATCCTGGCCTTCAAGCGGATCCGCAACATCGTCGGCGTCGAGGACCACGGCGCGCCCTCGCCGGAGCTCTATCGCGAGGAGGCCGAGCGCGTGCTCGGGAGCGACTTCCTTCAGGCCCGGCAGGCGATCGCGAACTTCGTCGCGGAGCGCCACTACCGCGAGGCGATGGAGACGATCGCCTCGATCGCCCCCTCGCTCGACCGCTTTTTCGTCGACGTGCTGGTGAACTGCCCGCAGGAGGACCTGCGGCGAAACCGCCTCGCTCTGCTCGCCTCCATCCAGAAGGAGTTCACGAAACTCGCCGATTTTTCCGAAATCGTGGTGGAAAAATGAAGCGCATCTTTTCGTTCGGCAACGGGGTGGCCGAGGGAGCCGGCCTCGGCAAGGAAACGCTCGGCGGCAAGGGCGCGGGGCTGGCGGAGATGACGGCCCTCGGGATCCCGGTGCCGCCGGGCTTCACCATCGAGACCTCGGTGTGCGCCGACGTCTCGCGGGGCGCCTCGCTCGACGGCATCCGGGGCGAGGTCGAGTCGGCGCTCGTCAAGCTCGAGCACGATGCCGACAAGCGCTTCGGCGATCCGGATAACCCGCTCCTGGTGTCGGTGCGGTCGGGCGCCCGGTCCTCGATGCCCGGCATGATGGACACCATCCTGAACCTGGGTTTGACCTCCCGCACCGTCAAGGGCCTCGCGGGGCTGTCGGGCGAGCGGTTCGCGCTCGACTGCCGGAGACGCTTCCTCGAAATGTACGGCGACGTCGTGCTGCGGGTGCCCCGGCACGAGTTCGAGAAGGCGATGCAGGAGGTCAAGAAGGCGCGCGGGGCGAAGTCCGACATGGAGCTGACGGCGGTCGACCTCGCCGAGATCGTGCGCCGCGACGAGCAGATCGTGCGACAGCGAACCGGCCACGACTTCCCGGACGACCCCCGCGAGCAGCTCTGGGGCGCGATCGGTGCCGTGTTCCGCTCCTGGGACAACGAGCGCGCGAAGACCTACCGCAAGCTCCATCACATTCCCGACGACTGGGGGACCGCGGTCAGCGTCCAGGCCATGGTCTTCGGCAACCGCGGCGAGACCTCCGCGACTGGCGTCGCCTTCACGCGCGATCCGTCGAGTGGCGAGAGAATTTTCTACGGCGAGTTCCTCCCCAACGCCCAGGGCGAGGATGTCGTTGCCGGCATCCGCACCCCCCGCCCGTTGAACGCGAATGGCTCCGGCCTCTCGCTCGAGGAGACGATGCCGAAGGCGTACGCCGAGCTGCAGCTCGTGCGCGAGCGCCTCGAGAAGCGCTTCCGCGACATGCAGGACCTGGAGTTCACGATCGAGGAGGGGAAGCTCTACCTGCTCCAGACGCGCAACGGCAAGCGCACGGGGTTTGCCGCCGTTCGGATCGCGACCGACATGGTGGACGAGGGCCTGATCGACGCCGAGGAGGCGGTCGCTCGCGTCGAGCCGGAACAACTCGTCCAGCTTCTCGCGCCGATCTTTCCGGTGAAGGAAAAGGCCGCCGCCATCAAGGAGGGGCGACTGCTCGGCAGGGGGCTGCCGGCCGGCCCGGGCGCCGCGTGCGGCCGGATCGCGCTCACGGCCGAGCACGCCGTCGCAATGGCGGCCAGGGGCGAGAGCGCCATCCTCGTGCGCGAGGAGACGTCTCCGGAAGACATCGCTGGCATGCACGCGGCCAAGGGGATTCTGACGACGCGGGGGGGCATGACCTCGCACGCTGCGGTTGTCGCGCGCGGCATGGGCAAGACCTGCATCGTCGGAGCGGGCGAGATCTCCGTGGACCACGCGCGCGGCAAGATCCGGGCCGGAAATCTCGAAGCATCCGAGGGCGACTGGCTCTCGATCGACGGCACCGCCGGAGAGGTGCTTTCTGGGAAGCTCGCAACACAGCCCTCCGAAGTGCTGCAGGTCGTCCTCGAGGGCACGATCCGGCCGGAGGATTCGGCCGTCTACCGCGCCTTCACGCGCATCCTCGAGTGGGCGGACGCGCGGCGGCGCCTCGGTGTCCGCGCCAACGCCGACACGCCGACCGACGCCCGCGTCGCGCGGCTCTTCGGGGCCGAGGGGATCGGGTTGTGCCGCACGGAGCACATGTTCTTCGAAGCCAAGCGCATTACCGCCGTGCGCGAGATGATCTTGGCCGAGACGCTCGACCAGCGGCGCGCGGCGCTGGCGAAGATCCTCCCGATGCAGCGCGAGGACTTCCTCGGCATCTTCCGCGAGATGGGGGACCGGCCTGTGACGGTGCGGCTCCTCGATCCGCCGCTGCACGAGTTCCTCCCCCACGACGAAGAAACGATGCAGAGGACGGCGACCGATCTCGGCGTTTCGATCGAGAAGGTCCGCGAGCGTACCCACGCGTTGAAAGAAGCCAACCCGATGCTCGGCCACCGTGGGTGCCGGCTCGGCATCACGAACCCCGAGATCTACGAGATGCAGGTCCGCGCGATCTTCGAGGCGGCGGCGGCGGCGATCAAGGAGGGCCTGCACCCGAACCCGGAGATCATGATTCCGCTCGTCGGCGCGCGGGGCGAGTTCGAGCGCCTGCGGGTCCTCGTCGAGGACGCCGCGACGAAGGTGACCGCGGAGACGGGCCAGAAGGTCTCGTACAAGGTAGGGACGATGATCGAAATCCCGCGCGCGGCCCTGCGGGCCAACCGCATCGCCCTGAACTGCGACTTCTTCTCCTTCGGCACCAACGACCTGACGCAGATGACCTACGGCTACTCGCGCGACGACATGGGTACGTTTCTACCGGTCTACATCGCCGAGGGCATCCTCCCCGAGGACCCGTTTGCGAGCCTGGACCAGTACGGGGTGGGAGAGCTCGTCGCCATCGGCACGCGGCGCGGCCGCGAGGTCAAGCCGAAGCTCAAGGTCGGCGTGTGCGGCGAGCACGGAGGCGATCCGCGCTCGATCGAGTTCTTCAACCACGTGGGCCTCGACTACGTCTCGTGCTCGCCCTTCCGGGTGCCCGTGGCCAGGCTCGCGGCGGCGCGGGCGTCGCTGGCCGAGAAGAACGTCGGGACCTCGTCGACGGCATAGGTGTTGTTGTCATGCTGGCCATGATTCTCTTGACCGGCATCTTCGCGATGGCGCCTCCGGAGCCGCCGGCCGACCTCGTGCTCGTGTCCGCAAAGATCTGGACGGGCGATCCGAAGAATCCGGAGGCGGAGGCCCTGGCAGTGCGGGGCGGCCGGGTCGTCGCGGTTGGAATGGACCGGGAGATCCTGGCGCTCAAGGGCCCGAAGACCGTCGTCCTCGACGGCAAGTGGCGGCGCGTCGTCCCTGGCTTCATCGATTGCCACACGCACATGTCCGGGGGCGGCTTCGACCTGCTGGCGGTGGACCTGCGCAAGGCGGCCGACCCTGCGGACTTCACGCGAATCCTCGCCGCGTACGCGAAGACGCGTCCGGCGGGCGAATGGCTGACCGACGGCGCGTGGGACGAGACGCGGTGGACGCCGCCTGTTCTCCCGACGAAGGCCCTGCTCGATCCGGCCACGGGCGACCACCCGGCGTGCCTCTCGCGCCAGGACGGCCACATGATGGTCTGCAACAGCCTGGCGCTGAAGATTGCGGGCGTGACGCCGGCGACGGCGGATCCGCCGGGCGGCGTCATCGTGCGGGACGCGAAGGGCGACCCGACTGGCGTCTTGAAGGACGGTGCCATGGATCTCGTGTGGGTCAAGCGCCCGCCCCGTTCTCCGGCCGAGATGGCGGCCGCGCTCCGGGCCGCCATGAAGAACGCAGCCAGGTTCGGTGTGACCTCCGTGCAGGACTTGCCGGGTACCGCGGCGGACGTGCCCGCCTGGGCGGCATTGCGCGACGCGGGGGAATTGACGGTGCGGGTCAACTACCGACCGTCGCTTTCCGACTGGCCGAAGGCGAAAGAGCTCCAGTCTTCGATGAAGAACGACGAGTGGCTTCGCATCGGCGGCGTCAAGGGATTCATGGACGGTTCGCTCGGTTCCGGCACCGCCGTCATGTTCGAGGGCTTCGCCGACGATCCCGGCAATCGCGGCGTTTACGCTGCCGAGGCGATTCCGCTCTTGAAGATCGAAGGGAACATCTCGGGCGCGGACAAGGCCGGCCTCCAGGTCGAGGTCCATGCGATCGGCGACCGGGCGAACTCGGAGCTCCTCGACATCTACGCGCGCGTCGAGAAGCAAAACGGACCGCGCGACCGGCGCTTCCGCATCGAGCACGCCCAGCACCTGCGCGCCGCCGACATCCCGCGCTTCGCGGAGCTCGGCGTCATCGCCTCGATGCAACCCTACCACGCGGTGGACGACGGCCGGTGGGCAGACCGGCGCCTGGGCAAGGAGCGATCGCGGACGACCTATGCTTTTCGTTCCCTCCTCGACGACAAGGCGACCCTCGCCTTCGGATCGGACTGGGACGTCGCGCCTATCTCGCCCATCCTCGGGATCGCCGCCGCCGTCACGCGCCGCACGATCGACGGCAAGAACCCCGGCGGCTGGGTACCCGAGCAGAAGATCTCGGTCCAGGAAGCGCTGCGCGCCTACACCGTCTCGGCCGCCTACGCCGGGTTCGAGGAGAAGGAGAAGGGGTCGCTCGAGACCGGCAAACTCGCCGACTTCGTCATCCTCGCCGCCGATCCCTTCCGCGCGAAACCCGAGGACCTCGAGAAGATCGAGGTAGACGCGACCGTCGTGGGCGGGAAGACGGTGTACGCGCGGTAGCCGAGGCCGCATCTCACAGATCGCCGCCGAGCCCCACGAGCAAGGCGGCGGCTGCGGTGATCAGGAAGGCTGTACAGGCGGTCGGGGTCAGCCGTGAGTCTTCGCGTCTTGATCGTAAGTTCATCAGTGCACCCCTGACCCGTGGAACCACGTCAGCCTCGTAGGGTTGACGTGTGCACCGCTCACCCACGAGATAGCGGCGCTATCCACGGTAACTACTGGCGGCGTGAAGGGTCCGGAAATACCAGATTGAGGAGCCGAGCAATGCGGCCGCGATCAAGGTCCACGCTGCTATGACCACCCGATGTAGGGCGGTATGACTTCTCGATGCGGCGATGGCCAGGGCTGCCAGCGAGCAGGCCGCCAGAACGATACTTCCTGGCAGGACGTAGTGATCTCGAAAGTAGCCCATCGAGCTGCCCGGAGCGACTTCGTCACCGAGGATTCCATAGGCCAAGGTCGCGAGGGCGGGGTAGTACGTGCTCGCGAGCGTCAGCGCCACAAGTAGGAGAGAACCGTTGAGAAGGAGACACTGGCCCGAAGAGATCTTGGATGTGTTCTTCATTCGTGCACCCACAGGAAGAACTGCTGAGGAGCGCGCTGTGAGAGATTCAGATAGGGAAGGGTGTAATCCCATGCGGCCGGGCTGTGGAGCGCCTCGTGGGATCCGAAGTCACCGAAATCTACGTCCCAGCTTACGTTCTCCGCCCCGGGGTGCGTTCTCGCCGCCGGGCCTGACTGGGGTGAGCTCATGTCGCTGCCGCCTCCGTGAGTTTGGACCTTATCGTTCGGGTTGAAGACGTTAATCCAGTTGCCAACCCCACCGGCTCCTTTGAGTCTGTAAGCAGGGACCGAGGGTGTTCCAAGCGTGACGAGGTTGTCCACCCTTCGGACCAACCCGACGTTGACAGCTGCAATCGCCACGTTCCCTCCGTGGCTGTGAGCGACAATGTTGAGCTGCTCCCCCGGCGCGAATTTGTAATGCCTGATGAAGTTGGCGAGCGCGTTGGCCGCGGCAACGCGGGAAGGGTGATTGTCGCCTCCTGACCAGCTGAAGGCTGCTACCGCGCGATCTCCCACCGTATTGGCGACATGTTTGAAGAATGACCCTGCCGGCGTAAGGTCAGGATTCTGTTTGAAAAACTGAGTTCCGTGCACCAGAATCGTCAGCAGCCCGTTCGGATCGATGTGCTTCATCGGGTTGCCGAGCGTGTACGCATATCGATTCCACGACTGCGGGTTGCTGGGGCCGCCACCTACGCTGTCCGGGCTCAGGAACCGCCCCGCCACGTGATCGTGCGTCCGCGCGTGGTCGTAGGAGCGTGCGGCGCCGTCGTCCTTTTCCATGAGGCAGTAGGCGAGGCGCTGGGTCGGCGGAATCGCGTTCGTGTCCTCGCCGTACGGCCAGTACTTGTGGGTCTCGACGAGCTGGCCGGACTGGTTGAAGACCACTCGCGGACTTCCGAGGTGGTCCGAGGTCGTGTACTGCCACCCGGCGGGGGAGGCGACGTACGAGGCGACGAGGAGGTTGCCGAGGAAGACGTTGTCCCGGGTCACCGACAGGGTGGCCGTGGAGGAGCCGCTCGAGCCCGCCGCCATCTCCGTCACGACGCGATTCTGTTCGTCGCGGAAAGTATAGATGGAGCCCCGGGGCACGGGATGGTAGGCGTTCCAAAGAAAGCTGCCGGCGCTCGCTCCGGGCACCCTCGAGAGCCACACCAGCATCTCCCATTCTCCGACGGTGCTGCCGGGACAGAACTGGAGGGGGCTCGTGCTGCAGCCGGTGGTGACGCCGTCTCGATAGAGCTGCTCGATCCAGGGCGCGAAGGCCGAGTACGTGCCCGAGCACGGCACGTCCGTGAAGGTGCCCTGGCAGGCCGGAGGGGCGAAGCCGTCGGGCTTGTAACTCCTGACCAGGAGGACCGCCGCCTGCGCCCGGATCAGCGCCGCGTCGGGGCAGTACTGGAGGGGATTCGTCGTGCAGCCGCTGGTGACGCCCTTGTTGAAAATGAGCTGGATGTGGCGCGCATCGGGATCCGAGCAGGAGACGTCGGCAAAGACCTGCACACAGGAGGCGAGGCTCCAGCCCCTGGCCAGCACGTTCGCCTCCGCGACGTAGCGGGCCATCTCACGGCGCAAGACGGGCAAGTTCGACGGGAACTTCGCGACCCGTTCTCCGGCGCCGTTGAAGAGGGAGACCCAATTGCTTGCGGCGTTGCTGTTTCGGTACTGCCGGCCGAGCGAGTCGTAGACCATGTTGTCCCCGTTGTAGGAGAGCATGTTGCCGTCTGCGTCGTAGCGGGCGCCCCCGCTCGTGATCCGGTTGGTGGAAGGGTCGATGCCGATGGCCGCGCCGTTCTGCGTGAGGTTTCCGTAGCGGTCGTAGCCGAAGACCCGCGTCGTCGAGCCGTACTTCGACGAGAGCAGGCGCGAGCGGGAGTCGTAGGTGAAAACGTCGCTGGTTCCCATTTTCAGGATGTTCCCGGCGCCGTCGTACAGGTAGGCGCCGCTCGACCACAGCGCATTCGAGATGCTCGCGGGCCGCGGCAGGCCCGTCGCGTCCGCCGCGATCGTCGTGACGACGGGCGTTCCGGTGTTGGCCGCGGTCCACGAGGCGAGGCCCGCAGCGGGGCTGTAGGTCGCGGCCGTGACGACGCTGGCGCCGTTGGCGACGATGCTCGTGGTCAGCCCGTTGACGTAAGACGGAGCGACACTGAACGAGCCCGTCGACCGCGGATGTCCGTGGCTCGAGACCAGCCCGAGGTTGCCGTAGCTCCAGGTCTGCGTCGCCGAGACCGAGAGATCGCCGTTTCCGGCGGCCGTGACCAGTTTCAGAGCCGCCCGCCGGCGTCGCTGTATTCGAACTGCTCGTCGACGACGGGGCCGATCGTCGGGATGCGGTTGTATCCGTAGCGGCGGGTGAGCCTGCCCGAGGGGAAGGTCCCGCCCCCGGTGCCCGGATTCCCATCTGCGCAGGTGGCCTTGCCGTCGTAGCAGTTGACCACGTACTTGCTCCCGCCGGCGTCCTCCTCCGTCATACGCCCGGCAAAGTCGAAGAGGCGCGTTACGACGGCGCCCGGGCGCGCCTCCTGCCGCACGTTGCCGAGGCTCCCGACCGACGCGTAGGTGACGAGGCCGCCTTCCGGCGTCTTCTCCGATCGCGGGAGCCCGGCCGTGTCGTAGCCGAAGGACCGCGTCTGAGCACCCTGCGCGACCGAAATGAGCCTCCCGTTCACGTCGTAGCCGTAGCTGGTCGGCTCGCCCGTCGGCTCGGTCACGCTCGTCACGCGGCCGAAGGCGTCGAAGCGGGTGCTCGTGACGGGATTCACGGCCCCCAACGAGCAGGATGGAGCGGCGAGCGTCGAAAACGTTCCGTTGACGCAGTACGCGGTGACCTGCTCGAACGTGTCGCTGTAGGGGATTGCCCCGTCGGATCGGGAGACCACCGAGAGCGAGGAGTGCTTCGCGCCCACGATCTGCTGGGGCCGGCCAAAGGGGCCCAGCAGAGGCGATAGGTGCCGGGCGCGCTCGAGGAGCCCCGGTGGTCGAGTTTCCGCCGGCGAAAGCGCAGGTCGTCGCCACGTCGGCGACGAAGTCTCGGACGTTGCGCTCGAGACCCACTCGGATTGGAAGTAATCGTGGCCCGCACCGTCGTAGAGCGTGAACCGCTTGCTCACCGAGGAGGTCGGCTGGAGGTGCTGCTCGCGCACGAGACGGCCGAGCCCGTCGTAGTCGTAGCGCTGCCAGGTCGCGACGGAAGCGTTCGTCGCCGGGACGGGGCAGGTCTGCGGGGCGCTCGCCCGGTAGGCGGTCGTCGCGTTGGAGGATTCGTAACAGATCCGCGTCTTGAGCTCTGCCGCCGCCGGCGGCGTGACCGTCGCGACGCGCCCCAGGGAATCGTACGCGTAGGCCGTGGTCAGACCGGCGGTGTCGCGCG
Organism: uncultured Acidobacteriota bacterium; assembly: GCA_963724465.1. Classification (GTDB taxonomy): domain Bacteria; phylum Acidobacteriota; class Thermoanaerobaculia; order UBA5066; family Gp7-AA6; genus DAHUXD01. The sequence continues at coordinate 40,182 of CAVRUT010000006.1, forward strand.
ACGCGGTGATCCATCCGGTTGCCGCGTCGCGCGCAAAGTCGCGGACGTTGAAGGTCGGGGCCGAGGTCGAGCCGTTGATCCAGCGCGCCGTGAGGAGCTGGCCGTTCTGATGCGTGTAGGCCTTTCCGAACAGGTCGCCATCCGTACCGACCGTCGGAAAGGATCCGTAGGTCATCGAGCAGTAGGTCCGCGACGGAGCGGATGCCGACGCGAGCGTCCGGGTAGCTCCCCTGTCCAGATTGCCGGAGCCGTCCGGGTAGCGGCAGTCGACCAGCGCGACGTCTCTGGCCGGATCGTAGACGATTGTGCCTTTCAGGAACCCCGTTGCCGTGTCGAATTCGAAGTAGCGCTCGGCAACCGAGGAGCCCTGCGACTCCGTGCGCTGGTTCACGAGATTCGGCAAGACCACCTCTCCCGGCGCGGGCATCGTGGTCCAGTTCTCCGGCGCCCAGTCGGTCGTGACCGTGCGGGCGTCGCCGCCGAGGTTGCCCGAGTGGGCCTCGACGCCGTAGTGCCGCCCATTGCCTTCCCAGCTGTCCGCACCCGAGTTCGAGAAGGAGACGACGTGACTGGCGCACCCGGAGCAGCTGTCGTCGGCTGCCGTCGGTCCGTAGTACGTGATCTCCGTCCTGAGGCGGCGATTGCCGACCTCGGTCGCGGGGATGTCGTATTCGTAGGCGCGCTGCACGACGCGCGCGGCATGGGTGACGCACAATGCGTCGGCGGCCGATCCGCAGAGCGGCTGCGGGAAGGGCAGGATCATGCCCGGATACGGGTCGTGGTCGTAGGTTGCGACGCGGATGTCGGCGGCCCGACTCGGCCGCCGGGCGTGCCGCCGCCCACCGTTCCCTTGCGCGCGCCCCAGAAGAGCGTCGCCGTCGCGACACGGTGGCCGTCCCGGTCGGCGGGCTGCGTCACGAGCGTGAGGGATTGGGGTCCGCGATTGTCCGAGACCGTCCCCCCCTCGCCGAAGGGGAAGGCGTATTGGGCGTAGTCGGTGACGGCGTCGACGAGGGTTCCGTCGGCGCGCGCGAAGGTCGTCGTGCGGCGCACGACGCCCCTCACGCCGTCCCGCCAGCGGTTTGAGTTCTGTGGGCTGCAGTCGGTTCCAGGGATCGCCGGCTCCGGAATCTCCGCCTTCTCAGGGCCGTTCGTCTTGACGCCCGGGGCCGGGCGCCCGGACTGCCTGACGTCCGCGTCGTTGGGCGGGCCCAGGGGTGCGCAGTTGGCGCTCAGCGACGCCGTCCTGCCGTGGTAGAAGCTGTAGGCACCCCGGCGTACGAGACGACGCCGCCGGTCGGCAGCGTCATCGTTTTCAAGAGCCCCCCCGTACCCCGAGTCGGCGCCGCCGGCATTCCACGTGAAGGCGTACTGCAGCGCGGGCGCGCCGGGGAGCCTGATCGCGTTGATCGTGGGCAGCGTCAGGGAACGCGCGTTGGGGTCTCCCCGCGTCACGGTGACGGTCCCGCGCAAGAGCGACCAGCTGGCCGTCGCGCCGCCCGAGACGGCGAAGTCGAGGGACGTGACGAGATCCGTGATTCCGGGGGCTCCCGGATCGCTTCCGAGGTTGACCGTCAGGAGCATCGTCGCGCCGCGCTTGACGTTCTTGAGGATCCAGGAGTTCGCGGCGGTTGGGCAGTGTCCCGGCGTCCAGCACGGGCTCGCGGCCCCGAGGCCGCTGTAGTAGCTGAGCGAGATCGCGTTGCCGAACGGGTCGGAGACCGCGGTCAGGTACCAGCCGTTGCGGCCCCGCCCGAGGTCGTACACGTAGCTCTGTGGCGGGTCGTCGTACCCGGTCACGCGCCAGCCGAACGTGTAGCGGTTGCCGTCGCCATCCCACATCTCGTATCCGACGGCCGCGCCGAGGTCGTGGAGCAGCAGCTCGCTCCCCTCGCTCGTCTTGAAGAAGCTCGCCGCCGGCGACTGGTCGAACTGGCGCTCGGAGCCGTCGGGCCCTGCGTAGCAGCGCGAGGTCTGAACGATGCCGCAGGGCTTGATCGCGCCGGCCGTGAGGCTCCAGCCCGCACCGAGCGAGGGGTCGGCCTTGATCGGCTGGTAGAGGCCGAGGTCGCTCTGGTCGTCCGGTCCGGGATTGCCGAACTCCCACACGGTCGAGTTGTAGGTGAGCATCGCCTGGAACTTCAGCTTCGGTCCGACCGGGTACGAGGGCCCGAGGGCGATCGGCACCGTAAGCTGCCCGTTGTAGACGTTGACCGAGTCGGGCGACCCGTGGTCGAAGATGCTCCGGGCATATCCCGGAGCCCCGTCCGGATCGGAGTCGGGGCCGCTCTGGCCGCGGCTGACAGAATTGCTTGTCACGAGAGCGCAGAGGGCGAGCACCGGCACGAACTTCCTTCGCATGTTCCGAACTCCTTTCGCGGAGTTCGCCGGCGAATCTCTAGCTATGAATTGTCGCGAGGAAGGAAGGGGCGCTCAGCGGCCGAGCAGGCGCGACCAGAACGTCGGTCGCAGCCCACGACTCGAGGTGGCCGACGAGGTACAGCGTGCTCAGGTACTGCTCGCACGGGTACGCGTAGTACTTTCCGTCGGGCGTCATCGCAAGCACCCGGAGCGACACGCCCGCGGTGTCGGGCGGCGCCAGCTCCTTCCAGTGCGTCGCGCGGCCGCTGTCGACGTCGATCTTGTCCACCCTTGCCGGGATCTCGCCCAATCGGAAAACGTAGAAACCCTTGCCGTCTGCCGACCACTGGACGGGCACGAGGAAGCCAGTGAGC
>CAVRUT010000007.1:0-31467 GCA_963724465.1 uncultured Acidobacteriota bacterium
ATCGGGTTGCCGAGCGTGTACGCATATCGATTCCACGACTGCGGGTTGCTGGGGCCGCCACCTACGCTGTCCGGGCTCAGGAACCGCCCCGCCACGTGATCGTGCGTCCGCGCGTGGTCGTAGGAGCGTGCGGCGCCGTCGTCCTTTTCCATGAGGCAGTAGGCGAGGCGCTGGGTCGGCGGAATCGCGTTCGCGTCCTCGCCGTACGGCCAGTACTTGTGGGTCTCGACGAGTGGCCGGACGGTTGAAGACCACTCGCGGACTTCCGAGGTGGTCCGAGGTCGTGTACTGCCACCCGGCGGGGGAGGCGACGTACGAGGCGACGAGGAGGTTGCCGAGGAAGACGTTGTCCCGGGTCACCGACAGGGTGGCCGTGGAGAGCCTGGCCGAGCTGGTGAATCTCCGTCACGACGCCGATTCTGTTCGTCGCGGGAAAGAGGAGCACGGGGAGCCCCGGGGCACGGGATGGAGGCGTTCCAAGAAAGCCGCCGGTGCCGCTCCGGGCACCCTCGAGAGCCACACCAGCATCTCCCATGCTCCGACGTGCTGCTGGGGACAGAACTGGAGGGGGGCTCGTGCTGCAGCCGGTGGTGACGCCGTCTCGATAGAGCTGCTCGATCCAGGGCGCGAAGGCCGAGGTACGTGCCCGAGCACGGCACGTCCGTGAAGGTGCCCTGGCAGGCCGGAGGGGCGAAGCCGTCGGCTCTCAGACTCTGACCAGGAGGGACCGCCGCCTGCGCCCGGATCAGCGCCGCGTCGGGGCAGTACTGGAGGGGATTCGTCGTGCAGCCGCTGGTGACGCCCTTGTTGAAAATGAGCTGGATGTGGCGCGCATCGGGATCCGAGCAGGAGACGTCGGCGAAGACCTACACAGGAGGCGAGGCTCCAGCCCCTGGCCAGCACGTTCGCCTCCGCGACGTAGCGGGCCATCTCACGGCGCAAGACGGGCAAGTTCGACGGGAACTTCGCGACCGTTCTCCGGCGCCGTTGAAGAGGGAGACCGCATTGCTTGCGGCGTTGCTGTTTCGGTACTGCCGGCCGAGCGAGTCGTAGACCATGTTGTCCCCGTTGTAGGAGAGCATGTTGCCGTCTGCGTCGTAGCGGGCGCCCCCGCTCGTGATCCGGTTGGTGGAAGGGTCGATGCCGATGGCCGCGCCGTTCTGCGTGAGGTTTCCGTAGCGGTCGTAGCCGAAGACCCGCGTCGTCGAGCCGTACTTCGACGAGAGCAGGCGCGAGCGGGAGTCGTAGGTGAAAACGTCGCTCGGTTCCCATTTTCAGGATGTTCCCGGCGCCGTCGTACAGGTAGGCGCCGCTCGACCACAGCGCATTCGAGATGCTCGCGGGCCGCGGCAGGCCCGTCGCGTCCGCCGCGATCGTCGTGACGACGGGCGTTCCGGTGTTGGCCGCGGTCCACGAGGCGAGGCCCGCAGCGGGGCTGTAGGTCGCGGCCGTGACGACGCTGGCGCCGTTGGCGACGATGCTCGTGGTCAGCCCGTTGACGTAAGACGGAGCGACACTGAACGAGCCCGTCGACCGCGGATGTCCGTGGCTCGAGACCAGCCCGAGGTTGCCGTAGCTCCAGGTCTGCGTCGCCGAGACCGAGAGATCGCCGTTTCCGGCGGCCGTGACCAGTTTCGAGAGCCGCCCGCCGGCGTCGCTGTATTCGAACTGCTCGTCGACGACGGGGCCGATCGTCGGGATTCGGTTGTATCCGTAGCGGCGGGTGAGCCTGCCCGAGGGAAAGGTCCCGCCCCCGGCGCCGGCGCTCCCATCTGCGCAGGACGCCTTGCCGTCGTAGCAGTTGACCACGTACTTGCTCCCGCCGGCGTCCTCCTCCGTCATACGCCCGGCAAAGTCGAAGAGGCGCGTTACGACGCCGCCCGGGCGCGTCTCCTGCCGCACGTTGCCGAGGCTTCCGACCGACGAGTAGGTGACGAGGCCGCCTTCCGGCGTCTTCTCCGATCGCGGGAGCCCGGCCGTGTCGTAGCCGAAGGACCGCGTCTGAGCACCCTGCGCGACCGAAATGAGCCTCCCGTTCACGTCGTAGCCGTAGCTGGTCGCCTCGCCCGTCGGCTCGGTCACGCTCGTCACGCGGCCGAAGGCGTCGAAGCGGGTGCTCGTGACGGGATTCGACGGCCCCCAACGAGCAGGATGGAGCGGCGAGCGTCGAAAACGTTCCGTTGACGCAGTACGCGGTGACCTGCTCGAACGTGTCGCTGTAGGGGATTGCCCCGTCGGATCGGGAGACGACCGAGAGCGAGGAGTGCTTCGCGCCCACGATCTGCTGGGGCCGGCCAAGGGGTCCCAGCAGAGGCGATAGGTGCCGGGCGCGCTCGAGGCCCGCCCGGTGGTCGAGTTTCCGCCGGCGAAAGCGCAGGTCGTCGCCACGTCGGCGACGAGGGTCTCGGACGTTGCGCTCGAGACCCACTCGGATTGGAAGTAATCGTGGCCCGCACCGTCGTAGAGCGTGAACCGCTTGCTCACCGAGGAGTTCGGCTGGAGGTGCTGCTCGCGCACAAGACGGCCGAGCCCGTCGTAGTCGTAGCGCTGCCAGGTCGCGACGGAAGCGTTCGTCGCCGGGACGGGGCAGGTCTGCGGCGCGCTCGCCCGGTAGGCGGTCGTCGCGTTGGAGGATTCGTAACAGGTCCGCGTCTTGAGCTCTGCCGCCGCCGGCGGCGTGACCGTCGCGACGCGCCCCAGGGAGTCGTACGCGTAGGCCGTGGTCAGACCGGTGGTGTCGCGCGACGCGGTGATCCATCCGGTTGCGGCGTCGCGCGCAAAGTCGCGGACGTTGAAGGTCGGGGCCGAGGTCGAGCCGTTGATCCAGCGCGCCGTGAGGAGCTGGCCGTTCTGATGCGTGTAGGCCTTTCCGAACAGGTCGCCATCGGTACCGACCGTCGGAAAGGATCCGTAGGTCATCGAGCAGTAGGTACGCGACGGAGCGGATGCCGACGCGAGCGTCCGGGTGAGCTCCCTGTCCAGATTGCCGGAGCCGTCCGGGTAGCGGCAGTTGACCAGCGCGACGTCTCTGGCCGGATCGTAGACGATTGTGCCTTTCAGGAACCCCGTTGCCGTGTCGAATTCGAAGTAGCGCTCGGCAACCGAGGAGCCCTGCGACTCCGTGCGCTGGTTCACGAGATTCGGCAAGACCACCTCTCCCGGCGCGGGCATCGTGGTCCAGTTCTCCGGCGCCCAGTCGGTCGTGACCGTCCGGGCGTCGCCGCCGAGGTTGCCCGAGTGGGCCTCGACGCCGTAGTGCCGCCCATTGCCTTCCCAGCTGTCCGCACCCGAGTTCGAGAAGGAGACGACGTGACTGGCGCACCCGGAGCAGCTGTCGTCGGCTGCCGTCGGTCCGTAGTACGTGATTTCCGTCCTGAGGCGGCGATCGCCGACCTCGGTCGCGGGGATGTCGTATTCGTAGGCGCGCTGCACGACGCGCGCGGCATGGGTGACGCACAATGCGTCGGCGGCCGATCCGCAAAGCGGCTGCGGGAAGGGCAGGATCATGCCCGGATAGGGGTCGTGGTCGTAGGTTGCGACGCGGATGTCGGCCCCGACTCGGCCGCCGGGCGTGCCGCCGCCCACCGTTCCCTTGCGCGCGCCCCAGAAGAGCGTCGCCGTCGCGACACGGTGGCCGTCCCGGTCGGCGGGCTGCGTCACGAGCGTGAGGGATTGGGGTCCGCGATTGTCCGAGACCGTCCCCCCCTCGCCGAAGGGGAAGGCGTATTGGGCGTAGTCGGTGACGGCGTCGACGAGGGTTCCGTCGGCGCGCGCGAAGGTCGTCGTGCGGCGCACGACGCCCCTCACGCCGTCCCGCCAGCGGTTTGAGTTCTGTGGGCTGCAGTCGGTTCCAGGGATCGCCGGCTCCGGAATCTCCGCCTTCTCAGGGCCGTTCGTCTTGACGCCCGGGGCCGGGCGCCCGGACTGCCTGACGTCCGCGTCGTTGGGCGGGCCCAGGGGTGCGCAGTTGGCGCTCAGCGACGCCGTCCTGCCGTGGTAGAAGCTGTAGGCGCCCCAGGCGTACGAGACGACGCCGCCGGTCGGCAGCGTCATCGTTTTCAAGAGCCCCCCGTACCCCGAGTCGGCGCCGCCGGCATTCCACGTGAAGGCGTACTGCAGCGCGGGCGCGCCGGGGAGCCTGATCGCGTTGATCGTGGGCAGCGTCAGGGAACGCGCGTTGGGGTCTCCCCGCGTCACGGTGACGGTCCCGCGCAAGAGCGACCAGCTGGCCGTCGCGCCGCCCGAGACGGCGAAGTCGAGGGACGTGACGAGATCCGTGATTCCGGGGGCTCCCGGATCGCTTCCGAGGTTGACCGTCAGGAGCATCGTCGCGCCGCGCTTGACGTTCTTGAGGATCCAGGAGTTCGCGGCGGTTGGGCAGTGTCCCGGCGTCCAGCACGGGCTCGCGGCCCCGAGGCCGCTGTAGTAGCTGAGCGAGATCGCGTTGCCGAACGGGTCGGAGACCGCGGTCAGGTACCAGCCGTTGCGGCCCCGCCCGAGGTCGTACACGTAGCTCTGTGGCGGGTCGTCGTACCCGGTCACGCGCCAGCCGAACGTGTAGCGGTTGCCGTCGCCATCCCACATCTCGTATCCGACGGCCGCGCCGAGGTCGTGGAGCAGCAGCTGGCTCCCCTCGCTCGTCTTGAAGAAGCTCGCCGCCGGCGACTGGTCGAACTGGCGCTCGGAGCCGTCGGGCCCTGCGTAGCAGCGCGAGGTCTGAACGATGCCGCAGGGCTTGATCGCGCCGGCCGTGAGGCTCCAGCCCGCACCGAGCGAGGGGTCGGCCTTGATCGGCTGGTAGAGGCCGAGGTCGCTCTGGTCGTCCGGTCCGGGATTGCCGAACTCCCACACGGTCGAGTTGTAGGTGAGCATCGCCTGGAACTTCAGCTTCGGTCCGACCGGGTACGAGGGCCCGAGGGCGATCGGCACCGTAAGCTGCCCGTTGTAGACGTTGACCGAGTCGGGCGACCCGTGGTCGAAGATGCTCCGGGCATATCCCGGAGCCCCGTCCGGATCGGAGTCGGGGCCGCTCTGGCCGCGGCTGACAGAATTGCTTGTCACGAGAGCGCAGAGGGCGAGCACCGGCACGAACTTCCTTCGCATGTTCCGAACTCCTTTCGCGGAGTTCGCCGGCGAATCTCTAGCTATGAATTGTCGCGAGGAAGGAAGGGGCGCTCAGCGGCCGAGCAGGCGCGACCAGAACGTCGGTCGCAGCCACGACTCGAGGTGGTCGACGAGGTACAGCGTGCTCAGGTACTGCTGGCACGAGTACGCGTAGTACTTTCCGTCGGGCGTCATCGCAAGCACCCGGAGCGGACACGCCCGCGGTGTCGGGCGGCGCCAGCTCCTTCCAGTGCGTCGCGCGGCCGCTGTCGACGTCGATCTTGTCCACCCTTGCCGGGATCTCGCCCAATCGGAAAACGTAGAAACCCTTGCCGTCTGCCGACCACTGGACGGGCACGAGGAAGCCAGTGAGCCCCGGTATGGAACGGGGTTGCCCTCCGTCGACGGGACAGAGCACGACCTGATTCTCGGGGAGCGCGCGACGACAAGAAGCCCATTCGGCGACAGCGCGTTTCCCCCGGAGACGAGCTCGTATCCTTCCGGAGCGACACGCCTCGGTTCGTGACCCTCCGAATCGACGACGAAGATGCCGGTCTTCCCGCCTTTCGCCTGGCCCCAGACCAGAACCCTCCTGCCGTCGCGGAACCAGCTCGCCCACCGTATGGCCTCGAAGAACCCTTCGCTCACGGGTCTCGGCGCTCCGGCCGCGGTCGGCAGCGCCACAAGCTTGCCCTGCCGGCTCGCGAGGACCCACGCGCCGTCGGGCGAGAGGCCGTGCGTCACGCCGTCGCCCAGTCGAATCGGCGGCGAGTCGTCCGCCCTGGCGATCCAGACGCCCGGCGTGCCCTGGAGAAGGGCGTCGCGCAGGACGAGCAGCTTGCCGTCCTCGGAGAGGTCGACCAGCCGCAAATCCGTCCGGCTGATCAGACGGGATTCGGCCTTCTGTCCCGCAGAGAAGTCCGCGCGTCCATTCTTGCTGATTCGAAGAACGTGACCAGGGCTCTCCCGTCCCGAGAGACGTCGCGAGGTCGGCGGTAAACGCTCCGCGTTCGAGGAGGCGCTGCCGGCCCGACATGTCAGTCGCCATGATCGGCGTTTCCTCAGCGGCGCCGGGGATGCTTGCCGGGAACCAGATCTCGTCGCCGTTCGGCGACCAGGCAGCCAGCTCCACCAGTCAGCCAGGATCGGGCCCAGCACGGTCTTGCGGCTCTGGGAGTCGGTGACGGAGAGCGAATAGCCGTTGAAGGGCAGACCCTCGTAGAAGCCGATGCGATCGCCGCGGGGAGAGACGCGCGGCGACACGATCCAGGTCGGGCTCTCATACACGAGGCGCCCGGGCGGATACTCCAGCCGCTGTCGCGCGCCGGCTTGCCGGACGACGGCGAGGTCCTTCCCGTCGGGGCCCCAATCGGCCGACCGCGACGTCGCGCAGCACCTCGCGGGGGGATCCTCCCGAGAGCGGGACGAGCGCGAGCGTCCCGCGGCGGTTGTAGAGGTTGTAGTCGACCTTCGGGTCGAGGAGGAGGGCCAGTTCACCCCGCGAGGAAACGGCGAGCAGCGTGGCGCTCGGCAAGGGCAGCGCCGTGGATTCGCGGCCCTCCGGGCGGGTCAGGAAGATTCGGGACGGCGCACCGTCCCAATCGGCGCTGTAGACGGATGGTCTGGCCGTCCGGGGCGAAGCGGGCGTTGCTGACGAAGCCGCGACGGTAGGTGAGCCGCTGATAGGTGGGCGGAGCAGGGGTCCCGCCGAGTGCGACCCAGGATCCCGCGAGCAATCCCGCTGCGAGCAGCGGCCAGTCCGGCCGCAACAATGGGCGCGGCCCGGGCGCGCCCGCGGTTGCCCGTCGTAGCCCTCGAGCCGTGCCGCTCGTGGTCGGAAAAGCCGACAGCGCCTCGAGGGCGAAAGCGATGTCGGAGGCGGACTGAAACCTTCGCTCGGGGTTCTTCTCGAGGCAGTGGCGCAGAATGCGCTCAAGCCCCGGGCTGACGTTCTGGTTGGTGACGGATAGGTCGGGAGGATCCTCCTTCAGGATCGCGGCCATCGTCTCGCCGGCCGAATCGGTGTGGAACGCGCGCTTGCCCGAGAGCATCTCGTACAGGATCGCCCCGAAGGCGAAGATGTCGGAGCGCGCATCGGCTGGCCGTCCCTTGACCTGCTCGGGAGACATGTAGCCGAGCGTGCCCATAACGACGCCGGGCTCGGTTCCCGACGCGACGGTCGGAAGATTCGTCGCACCGCCGGATTGCCCGACCTCGGTCAGCTTCGCCAATCCGAAGTCGAGGATTTTGACGCGGCCCTCCTTGGTGACGAACAGGTTCTCGGGCTTCAAGTCCCGGTGGACGATCCCCTTGTCGTGGGCGGCGGCGAGGCCCTGGGCGATCTGGGTGGCGTAGTCGATGGCGGCGCGGGGCGGCAGGTGTCCGGAAGCCAGCGCCAGCCGCAGCGTCTCGCCCTCGAGCAGTTCCTGGACGACATAGGGCGCGCCGTCGTGAGATCCGATGTCGTAGACGGCCGTGATGTTCGGATGGTTCAGGACCCCGGCGGCCTTCGCCTCCTGCTCGAATCGCCGCAGCCGATCGGCGTCGCTCGAAAAGGAGGCCGGAAGGACCTTGATTGCGACGTCCCTGCCGAGTCTCGGATCCTTCGCCCGGTAAACCTCTCCCATCCCGCCCGCGCCGATCGGCGCGAGGACCTCGTAGGGTCCCAGGCGCGTGCCGCACGGCCAGGCTCATTAGCGCCGCCCCTTGTCCTCGAGCGTCATGATCCAGAGCGAGGAGCCGCCGTTCTCACGACAGTAGTAGAGGAATCGTCCGTCCGGCGAGATCGTCGGCTCCTCCAGAAAGAGTCCCGCGTCGGGAAAGTGGGTGACCTGCTGGAGCGGCCCGCCTTCGGTCGGAAGGCGATAGATGTTGCGGTGGCTCGGCTGAATGTAGATCCACTTTCCATCCGGCGAAAAGAAGGGATGCCGCATCCGCTCGTAGCCGGTCGTCAGCTGCTTCATCGGGCCGCCGGCGGCGGGCATGCTGAACAGCTGCACGACGCCGTCCTTGGTGCCCGTTATCGCCGTCCATCGTCCGTCTGGCGAGACGACACTGTCGAACTTCGCGCCCGGCGAATCCGTGAGCTGGGTCGCCTTGCGCGTGTCGAGATCGAACGCGAAGATCTGCTGCACGCCGTTGACCGTATCCGAATAGAGCAATTTCTTCCCGTCCGCCGACGGTCCGATCGCAAAGGCGCCCTGAGCCAAACGCGTGAAGACCTGCTCCGCGCGGCTCCCGTCGAGGGCCACGATCCAGTTCGAGCTGCGCTGGCCGTCCTCGGAGCGGCTGATCAACAGCCGCTGGCCGTCCGGCATCCAGACGGTGCCCACTTGCGCGACGTCCTCTCCCGGCAGCTGCAGCCTCTCACGGCGGCGGCTCTCGACGTCGAGCACCTCCACTTCCTTGTGTCCGAGGGTGTCGCTCACCAGGGCGACTCGCCGGCCGTCGGGCGACACGCTCGGATAGCTGTCGGTGACTCGGCCGCTCGTCAGCGGCTCCTCGGGGCCGGCGGGCGCTGCCCCTCCGGGTGAGAGCGGCAGCCGTGTCAGGTTGCGCGAGGCCTCGAGCTCCGGCACCGCGAGCCGAAGGCCGTCTCGGGTGATCGCGAATTCCAGGACTTCCGTAGTCATGAGGCTGACGGTGAACGGCGCGCCCCCGGCGACCTGGCCGTTCGACGAGACCTCCAAGAACTGGATCCGGCTGCCGCCCTGCGGATCGCGAACGATGAAGTAGAGCCGATTTGACGAAGGATCCCAGGCATGGCCGAGCGCGCCGGCGACCAGCGGGTGCGTCTTTCCGCCCCCGGCCGGCATCAACAGGATGCCGTCGGGCTGCGTCTCGAGGCTGATCCATCTTCCGTCCGGCGAGCACGCGATCCTACTGATTTCCCACGTCGAGGCCTCGCTCGGCAGCACCGCGCGCGGCGCGCCGCCGCTGGATGGCACCTCCATGATGGAACGCCGGACCTCCGGGCCGCTCACGTAGAGAATGCTCTTGCCGTCCGGGCGCCACGCTGGGAAATTGGCGTCCGGGGCCAGGCGCCGCGCGGCTCCGCCCAGAGTGGGCACGGTCCAGAGGTCCCCTCCCAACGTGCGGACGTTCTGGCCGTACGTGCCGCCGATCCGGATGAGGCCGCTCTTCGACGAGCGCGTCGAGACGAAGGCAACCGAGTTTCCGTCGGGGGAGAAGGCGGGCTGGACGTCCTGTGCGGGGTCGCTGGAGATGTTGACGTCCTGGCCGGCGTCTCCGCGGCGGACGTAGATCTCGAAGTTGCCGCTGCGGTCGGAGGCGTAAGCGAGCAGGCTGCCGTCGGGCGACCAGCTCGGCCACTCGGAGTGGCCCCCGCCGCGCGTGATACGCGCGAGCTTCGTGACGACGGGGATTCGGGCTCCTGCCGGATGCTGAGCGAAGCGCCAGGTCAGCAGGGAAGCGAGGCCGGCCGCTGCGATGGCCGCAGCCACGAGCGCCCATGGACCCGCGCCGCGCCGGCGCGGAGACGCCAGCTGCGGCGGCGCCGTCGGAGGCTCCTCGGAGGCCGCGTCGATCTCGAGCCGGGCGTCGGCAATGTCGTGAAGCCGTCGCTTCGGGTCGCGGTCGAGGCAACGCCTCAAAAGCCGGCGGACGGAAAGAGGCGTCGATGCCGGAAGAGCCGTCCAGCTTGGCTCGGTCTTTAGGATCGCCGCCAGCGTGTCGGAGATCGTCTCCCCCTCGAACGCCTTGCGCCCCGTCAGCATCTCGTAGAGAACGGCCCCGAAAGCCCAGACATCCGTCCGCTTGTCGATGGGTTTCCCGCGCGCCTGCTCGGGCGACATGTACGCCGCCGTCCCGATCACGACGCCCGCCTGCGTGGCGGCGGCCGTGAGCGTTGGAGAGTGAGAGACCTCCGGGGACGAGGCGTCGCGGGTCAGGGCCTTGGCGAGGCCGAAATCAAGCACCTTGACCTTGCCCTCCGGAGTCAATTTGATGTTGGCCGGCTTCAGGTCCCGGTGAACGATTCCCTTCTCGTGCGCGGCCTCCAGCGCGTCGGCGATCTGCCGCGCAACGGCGAGAGCCTCGTCGATCGGAATTGGACCGGACCCGATCTTCTCCGCCAGCGTCTCGCCTTCCACCAGCTCCAGTACGAGCGCTCGCGTGCCGGGCGATTCTTCGAAACCGTGGATATGCGCGATGTTCGGATGGTTGAGAGACGCAAGGACATGCGCCTCGCGCTGGAAACGCGCCAGACGCTCCGCGTCCGCGGCGAAGGCGTCGGGCAGCACCTTGATGGCCACATCGCGGTTGAGCTTGCCGTCCCGCGCGCGGTACACCTCTCCCATGCCGCCCGCGCCCAAAGGCGCGAGGATCTCGTAGGGGCCGAGACGGGTGCCGGGCGAGAGGCTCAAAGTTCCCTTTCGCGGAGTTCCGAAGGCACTGTCGGGATTCTATCCGGCGCGGCGGGCGGGCGGTACACTTCGGCCGTGCCCAGGATCCATCGCCTCGAGAGCCCTGTTATCGATCGCATCGCGGCAGGGGAGGTCGTCGAGCGGCCGGCCTCGGCGGTCAAGGAGCTCGTCGAAAACGCTCTCGACGCCGGCGCCTCGCGCGTGGACGTGGAGGTGGACGGGGGAGGCATGGACCGGATCCTCGTGCGCGACGACGGCTCGGGAATGTCCGCCGAGGACGCCCGACTCTCGCTCGAGCGCCATGCGACCTCCAAGATCTCGTCCGACGCAGATCTCATGCGGGTCGAGACGTTCGGCTTCCGCGGAGAAGCCCTGCCCTCGATCGCCTCGGTCTCGAAGCTGACGCTGACGACCTCGGACGGCTCGTCGCCCGAAGCGATCCGGGTGAGGATCGAGCACGGCGGCCCGCAGTCCGAGGAGCCCGCCGCCCGGCCCCGCGGCACGGACGTGCTGGTCGAGGGGCTATTTTCGAAGACGCCGGCCCGGCGCAAGTTCCTCTCCTCTCCGGAGGCCGAGGCCAGGGCCGTGGCGGCGGCCGTCACGAAGGCCGCGCTCGCGAACCACGCGGTCGCGTTCTCGCTGCGCTCGAACGGCCGCGAGACGCTCGACGCCCCGGCGGCCGTGGACCGCGGCGCGCGCATCCTTCAGGTTTTCGGCCGGGCGACCCTGGGAGAACTCGAGATGTTCGAGGCGCGCTCGGGGGGGCTGCGCCTGGTGGGGTACACGACGCGCGGGTCGGTGACCTTTCCGAGCCGCCGCTACCAGTACCTCTTCGTCAACGGCCGCCCCGTCGAGGACAGGGCGCTCTCCCGCGCCATCGCACAGTGTTCGCGCGACGCCATCCGCATCGACCGGCATCCCGGGGCGTTCCTGTACCTGACGGCCGAGCCCGGCGCCGTGGACGTGAACGTCTCTCCCGCGAAGACGCAGGTCCGTTTCGCCGACGCGGCCACCGCCTTCCGGCTCGTCTATCATGCGCTGCACTCGGCGCTGCTCGCGGGCAAAGAGGAGCGGCGCTTGCGGCCGGTTCCCTCGGGCTCGGTCGTGGCGGAACCGGCGGCGCCGTACCGGGACCCCTTCGCCGCTCCGTCGGGCGCACCGGTCGGGGTCCCGGCCCCGCCCCCTCCGAGCACGGAGGCTGCTGCGACCGCCGCAGCGATCTCGGCCGAGAAGAAGATTCCGGACATCGTTCCGATCGGGCAGCACCGCGAGTCGTTCATCCTGGCGAGCGGTCCGGAGGGCCTGCTCGTCATCGACCAGCACGCCGCGCACGAGCGCACCCTCTACGAGCGCATCCGCGACCGCATCGCGTCGGGCCGCGTCCTCTCTCAGAGGCTCCTCATGCGGGTGCTCTTCGAGGCGAGCCCGGAAGAAGTGGAGACGCTCGGGACGCGGGCCGCCGATCTCGCGGCCTCGGGCTTCGAGATCGAGCCGATGTCGGGCCGCTCTTACGCGATCGCCGCCCTGCCCGCCGAGGCGACGGATCGCGATCCGGCAGAGACACTGCATAGCGCGCTCGCTTCGTTGGCGGCCGAGGCCGGCACCACGGACGAAGGCCAGCGGCGCGACCGCCTCGCCGCGAGCCTCGCCTGTCGCTCGGCCGTCACGATCCGGTACCACCTCGCGCCCGAAGAGATCCGCCACCTCGTCTCGGACTGGGCGAAGACGAAGGACCGATTCACCTGCCCCCACGGGCGCCCCGTGGTCCTCTCGATGTCCGAAGAGGACCTCGAGAAGTACTTCAAGCGCCGCTGAAACTCGAAGCGGGAGACTTTCGTCTCCCGCTTCTCGCTTCCTGTTTTCTGCTTCCTGTCTACTGGCTTCTCGGCGGCATCCCCTCGTGCGTCTCGTTCTCGCGCCGGCGCTTGCGCACGTGGCTGACGATCAGCACGAGCCCGAGGAGGATGAAGGCCGCCGGGCCGCCCCACTCCGACATGAAGGACCAGTCGATCTCGAAGTAGCGGTCGATCAGGAGCAGCGCGCCGAGCCCGACGAGGATGACGCCCCAGGTCAGGCCGGCCGTGCCCGCGGCGGCCTTGCGGATCTGCTGCTCGGGCGCAACGCCCGACTCGATCAACTCGCCGCGGTTGATGGCCTTTGCCTGCCGCACCGCGTCGATGATGGCGAAGAACCAGACGAAGGCGATCAGCGGCCCGAAGAACTCGCCCGGCCCCCCGTGCGACGTCATCATGATCCCCAGGATGAACGCGCCGCCCACGGCAAACGCTCTGGGATAGAGGCCGAGGTACAGGTGGCCGAGGCCGGGGAACATCGAAAGGAACCCGGCCAGGGCGGGGGACTTGCGGTCCACGACGACCGGGTACGGGACGGCGGCCGGCGGCGGGGGTGCGGCTGCCGGAGCCGGGGCCGGCTGGGGCGCCGCGGGCTGGGAACTAAATGTCTCGTTCATCTCACTCTCCTCGTCGACTTCCGTCGTCGCTACTTACACACGAAATCGGGCGGGCAAAGGTTCTCGGTTCGGGTTGCCCGCCAGTTGAAACTCGTCGGACGCCGCGGCCGCTCCGCCCTCCTTGCCGAGGCGGGGACGGTTGGTGGGCGGCTTCTTCTGCTCCGGCCTCCAGACAATGGCGATGGCGTTGGACACGGCGGCCCGGCCGTAGCCGAAGACGTGCCCCTTCCAGACCGCGAGCGTGCGGAGCGCTCTTTCCTGGACCGCGCCGAGCCGGTCGCCGAGCGAGCTCTGCGCGACGGTGACCACGTTGCGCGTGCTCTCGCCGAGGCTCGCGAAGCCCGCCTTGCGCACCACCGACGTCGGATTCAGGCCCATCACCATGACCAGGACGGCGGCCGTGTAGGCGTACGCGACGACCATCTTTCCCGAGAAGGCCGACCTCCAGAAGGACGTCTTCTTCGGCGGGCGCGCCGCCGCAAGACGCGTCGAGAGCCAGGGCGGCGGCTCGGGGGCGGCGAGGCTGCGCATCACGAAGAGCGCCTCCGCCGCTTCCGTGCACCCGGCGCAGCGGGAGAGGTGGTTGCGCAGGCGCTTCTCGTCGGCGTCGGCGATTTCGTCCTCGACCAGGCTCGCGACGAGGGCGTCGGCCGCCTCGCACGAAACGGTCGTCCGCGGGATGTCGAGGAGGGACTGACGCAGGCGCGGGCTCCATGCCGGAGGCTGGAGGCCCGAAACGAGAGTTGCCGTCCGGTCGAGGTCCGCCCCGAGACGGTGCGCACTCCGAGCAGCCGGCGCGATGCGCGAGGGCGTCGGCATCCGGCGCGCCCGCGACGAAGAGGCGCTCGAGCTCGCGGCAGCTCATACGAGCCCCGCCGCGGCCACGGCGATCGAGGCGAAGGCGCCGGGCGCGCTCTTGTTCTCGTGCCTCTCGCGGATCTTGCGGGCCACTTCGGCGCGCGCCCGGAAGAGGCGCGACTTGACGGTCCCTTCCGGCAGCTCCAGGGCCTTTCCGATCTCGTCGTATGCGAGCCCGTTCAGGTCCCGCAGGATCAGGATTTCGGCGAGGTCTTCCGGGACGTCGGAGAGCGCCGAGAAGAGCATTTGGGTACGCTCTTTCTTCAGAGCCATGCTCGCCGGGTCGTCGTCGGACTTGAGCAGCGCGGTCACCGCCTCGTCCGAAACGAAGCGGAAGGACTTCTCGCGCTTGCGCCGCCGGTATCGGTCGATGCACAGGTTGCGGGAGACCGAGAGGATCCAGGCGACGAGCGGGAATCCGCCGTCGTAGCGGTGCAGGTTCTCGAAGAGCTTCAGGAAGATCTCCTGAGACAGCTCCTCGGCGTCCTCGCGCTTCAATGTGAAGTGGTACGCGATCGCGAAAACCTTCTGCCCGAACCGGTCCACCAGCTCCCTCCAGGCGTCGTCGTTGCCGTCGCGGCAGCGGGCGACCAGGCCTTTTTCGTCGCTCGTGCTGGTGCTCACACTGCCCTCATTGCGACTAGACGCAGGCGGGCGCGGAAAGTTCGCCGCCGGAACCGCAGGAGCCCCTGGCGAAAGTCACTGGGCCACAAGGCTTTATGCCGGCGAGAGGACCGGGTGCCGGGCCTTTTCCGGGAAGAAGGCGTATCCGAGCAGCTTGTAGCAGAGCTTGGCGATCATGAAGTCGGGGGCCCGGTTGCCGGCCAGCGGGGCATGCTCGACGACGTCTGCGCCCACGATCCGGCGCTCGGAGGCTACCCGCCGGAGGATCGAGAGGGCCTGGTCGTACGTTCCACCGCCGGGCTCGGGAGTCCCCGTGGCGGGAACGAGCGAGCCGTCGAAGAAGTCCACGTCGAACGTGACGTAGACCTCGCCGGTGAGCTTCTTCAGGGCCTTCTCCAGCCAGGCGTCGGAGCGGTGCATCTCGCGGTTGGAGACGATCATCGTCCCGCTCTCCCGCACGTAGGCGATCTCCTCCTTCGAGATCGATCGGATGCCGACGTGTACGGAGGGGATCCCGAGCTCCACCCAGCGGCGCGCGGCGCAGGCGTGGGAGTACTTCTGGCCCTCGTACTCGTCGCGCAGATCGCCGTGCGCGTCGAAATGGAGGATGGACATCTTCGGGTGCTTTACCCGGTGGGCTCGGATGGGTCCTGGCGCGATCGAATGCTCGCCGCCGAGGGTCAGGACGAAGCGGTCCTTGCCGAGCAGGTCCGCGACGACCTTCTCGAGCCCCGCGACGCAGGCCTCCGGCTCCATGTTGTCGGGCAGCCAGGCCGGCAGCGTGTGGACCCCGATGCGGTAGACCTCCTCGTCGAGCTCGTCGTCGTAGAGCTCGACGTAGTGCGAAGCCTCGAGGATCGCGGCGGGGCCGTTCTTCGTCCCGACGCCGTAGGAGACGGTGCGCTCGTACGGGCACGGCAGGACCGCTACGCGGCTCTTCTCGAGTGTGTTTTCTTCGGGGGGAATGCCGAGGAAGTTGGATGAGAGGAACATGGGCGGATTCTATCCGCGAGGCAGCACGAAATTCGAAACTCGAAATTCGAATACCTGGTCCTTGCCGAGGCCTGGTCTTCGGGTTTTCGGATTTCGGATTTTCTACGGGGTGGCCCGGCGGCCGCGGCCGCCGCGGCGGCGACGGCGCTGCGGGGGAGGCGGTGGGGGAGCGGGGATTTCGCCCGACTCGCGCGCCCGCGCGATGCGCGCCTGCACCGCCCGCCAGTCGCGGACGAGCTCCTGGCCGCGCCCGGTGGCCATGGCAGTCAGCTCGAAGATGTCGAGCGCCGTGGCGAAGGCGTCGCGCAGCGCCAGCCGCCGCGTGGCTACTTTTGCGTCGGGCCGGTGCGAGAGCTTGCCGACGATCGAAAGGGCCTGCTTGATCCGGTCGGTCGCCGCCCGCGGCAGGGACATGCGGAAGGCCAGCGGCGACACGACGTCCTCGATGATGATCGCGAGGCGGTTCGGGTCGGGATCGCCGTCGGGCGCGATCTCGCGCACCCGGGCGCGCACGATCGGCAGGTAGAGAAGCGCGAAGAGAACGGCGTCCTCGAAGACCCGGCCGCGCCGCCTTTCCGCGTCGAGCACGTCGAGCAGCGCCCAGTACAGGTGCCCCGTCCCGCGCGCGTGGTCGGGGTCGATCTGCCGGAGCACGGCCGCCAGCTCAGGCAGGAGCGCATCGAGCAGTCCCACCTCGCGCATGAGCAGCAGCGTGGGCAGGGCGTGCCCGCCTCGAAGCGCCTGGGCGAGCTCCTCGGTCACGCGGGGCGGGGCCGACTTCACGATCTCCTTGCGGTGGCGCAGGATCGCTTCGTAGGAATCCGGCGTGATCGCGAAGCCGAGCCGGCTGGCGAATTCGACGGCGCGCATCATCCGGACGGGATCCTCCTGGAAGCGGATGTCGGGGTCCCCGATCGTCCGCACCAGGCCCGCCTCGAGGTCGTCGAGGCCGCCGACGTAGTCGATGATCGAAAAGTCCGAGATGTCGTAGAAGAGGCCGTTGATCGTGAAGTCCCTTCGCAGGGCGTCTTCGCGGGGTGTCCCGAATGTGTTGTCCGAGGTCTGGAGGAGCTCGTGGCCCTCCGGGTCGAGTACCGGGTCCGGCCTGCGGCGGAACGTCGCGACCTCGACGACCTTCCCGTTGGCGAACAGGATGTGCGCGAGCCGGAACCGGCGGCCGATCATCCGGCAGTTGCGAAAGAGCTTCCGCAGCGCCGCCGGGTGGGCGTCCGTGCCCACGTCGAAGTCCTTGGGCACGCGGGAGAGCAGGAGATCCCGGACGCTGCCTCCGACGAGGTACCCCTTGTAGCCCCCGCCGTGCAGGCGGTAGAGCACCTTGAGCGCGTCCGGATCGATCTGCGACCTCGAGATCGGGTGCTCGCTGCGCGGGCGAATGCGGGGGGCGGGCTCGGACCTCGGAGCGGGGGGACGTGCGTCGATGGGTTGCAAGCGGCTGTCGCGAATGGAGGTGTGCCTCTCTCTCGTCTCTCTCGGGGGGGAATTCTAGCCTAAGGCATTGACAGAAAGGATGTTTTGACTTCCGGCGCCCTCTGCGAAAGAATACGCCGTCTTTCCGCAATCCGGAGACGAGGAGGGTCCTGAACCATGAGGATTCGAGTGCTCGCCGCCGCCTGTCTGGCGGTGGCTCTGGCCGGCAGCGTGTCCTGCGGCTCCAAGGGGTCCCAGAAAGAGATCCTGATCGGCGAGTACGGCTCGCTGACCGGGGGCATCGCGACCTTCGGCATCTCCACGAAGAACGGCTCCGAGCTCGCTTTCGAGGAGATCAACAAGAAGGGCGGCGTGCTCGGCAAGCAGATCAAGCTTCTGGTCGAAGACGACCAGTCCAAGCCCGAGGAAGCCGGCACCGTCGTCACCAAGCTGATCAACCAGAACGGCGTGTCGTCGGTCCTCGGCCACGTGGCCTCCTCCCACTCGCTGGCCGCCGCGCCGATCTGCCAGTCGAACCAGATTCCGATGATCTCGCCCTCCTCGACCAACCCGCGCGTCACGCAGGTCGGCAATTACATCTTCCGCGTGTGCTTCATCGACCCGTTCCAGGGCGCGGTCATGGCCAAGTTCGCGGCCGACACGCTGAAGTTGAAGAAGGTCGCGATCCTCGTGGACGTGCGCAGCGACTACTCGGTCGGCCTTCAGACGTTCTTCCGCCAGCAGTTCCGCCAGCTCGGCGGCGAGGTCGTCGTCGAGCAGTCCTACAGCCAGGGCGACTCCGACTTCCGCGCTCAGCTGACGGCCATCAAGGCCGCCAATCCCGAGGCCGTCTACCTGCCGGGCTACTACACCGAGGTCGGCACGATCGTCCACCAGGCGCGCGAGCTCGGGATCACGGTGCCGTTCCTCGGCGGCGACGGCTGGGACTCGCCCAAGCTCTGGGAGATCGGCGGGCCGTCCCTGAACGGCTGCTACTTCTCGAACCACTACTCGACCGACGATCCGAATCCGGCGGTCCAGAAGTTCGTGGCGGACTACAAGGCGAAGTACGGCCAGACCCCGGACGCGCTGGCGGCGCTGGCCTACGACGCGGCCCGCGTCCTCGCGGCCTCCATCGAAAAGGCCGGGTCGACGGACGGGCCGAAGGTGCGCGACGCCATCGCGGCCACGAAGGATTTCCCCGGAGTGACCGGCTCGATCACGATCAACGCGGACCGCAATGCCGTCAAGCCGGCCGTGATCCTCAAGATCGAGAACGGGAAGTTCCTGCTGGTCGAGACGATCAAGCCCGAGGCGGTGAAGCTGTAGGCACCCGGGCGGCGGCGGAGAGGGCAGGGACGGGCGGCTCCTCCGCATGACGACTTTTCTCCAGCAACTGGTCAACGGCCTGTCGCTCGGGTCGATTTACGCCCTGATCGCCCTCGGCTACACGATGGTCTACGGCGTTCTGCGGCTGATCAACTTCGCCCACGGCGACGTGTACATGGTCGGCGCCTACGTGGGCTACTACCTCTCGCGCATGCTCCAGGGCGGGCAACCCTCGATCGCCTCGGCCTTTCTCGTGATGGTCGGGTCCATGGTCGCCTGCGCGCTGCTCGGGATCCTGATCGAGCGACTGGCGTACCGGCCGGTGCGCCGCGAGGCACGGCTGACGCTGCTGATCACGGCGATCGGAGTGTCCCTGTTCATCGAGAACGTGGCGCAGCTCGTCTTCGGGCCCGATCCGCGGTTTTTCCCGTCTCTTGCGCCGCGCGCGGACTTCCACGTCGCCGGGGTGCGGCTGACGAGCGAACAGGTCACCGTGATCGCCGTGTCGATTCTTGCTCATGATCCTGCTGCGCCTCTTCATCATGAAGACCCGCACCGGAAAGGCAATGCGCGCCGTGTCCTTCAGCCTCGACGCGGCCAGGCTCATGGGCATCTCGACGGACTGGATCATCTCAGTGACCTTCGCGCTCGGATCGGCGCTCGCGGCGGCCGGCGGCGTGCTCATCGGAATGCAGATCCCGAAGATCGACCCGCTCATGGGGATCGTGTACGGCCTCAAGGCGTTCGTCGCCGCTGTCCTTGGAGGCATCGGATCCATCCCGGGGGCGGTGCTCGGGGGCCTGCTCATCGGCACCTCGGAGGTCCTGGTGGTCGGGTACCTCTCCTCGGCGTACCGCGACGCGATCGCCTTCGGGATCCTGATCCTCGTGCTCATCCTGCGGCCCCAGGGCCTGCTCGGCCGCGTGCACAAGGAGAAGGTGTGAAGGGGCGGCTGGCGGCCGCGGGGATTTTCGTGGCGCTTCTGCTGCTCGGCGCCCTCTTCAGCGGATCTCTCGTGCCGGGCGTGGCCATGCAGCCGTACCTCCTCCAGGTCCTGTGCCTCGCCGGTATCAACATCACCCTGGCGGTCAGCCTGAACCTCATCAACGGCTTCACCGGCCAGTTCTCGATCGGGCACGCGGGGTTCATGGCGATCGGCGCCTATGCCTCGGCCTTCTTCACGGTGACCGTCGGGGAGAGGCTGCGGGCGATGCTCGGCTTCCTTCCCTCCTTCATGCAGGAAAGCGCCGTGCTTCTCCTGGCGCTGTCGGTCGGCGCGCTCTTCGCCGCGGTTGCCGGGTTCTTCGTCGGCGTGCCCTCGCTCCGTCTGCGCGGCGACTATCTCGCCATCGTGACGCTCGGCTTCGGCGAGATCATCCGAGTCGTCATCGAGAGCTTCGACGCCGTGGGCGGCGCCCGCGGCTATTCGGGGATCCCGAAGCTGGCGAACTTCTTCTGGATCTACCTGTTCGCCGCATTGTCCATCCTCGTGGTCTACCGGATCGTGCACTCGTCCTTCGGGCGCACCCTCGTGGCCATCCGCGAGGACGAGATCGCGGCGGAGGCGATGGGCGTCCACACGACGCGGGCGAAGGTGATCTCCTTCGTCGTGTCCTCGGCGATGGCGGGCATCGCCGGAGGCCTGTTCGCCCACTACCTGATGTACGTGCACCCGAAGTCGTTCACCTTCCTGCGCTCCTTCGAGATCATCATCATGATCGTCATCGGGGGACTCGGCTCGATCAGCGGCTCGGTGCTCGGCGCGGTGCTTTTTATCTCCCTGACCGAGGGCCTGCGCCAGTTTGCGCAGTATCGGATGGTTCTCTTCTCCTTTCTCCTGATCGTTCTGATGATCGTCCGGCCGCAGGGGATCCTCGGGCACAAGGAGTTCGTGACGTTCCTGACCAAGCGGCGCCGCTCGATCGGTGCGGCGCCTGGCACGACGGGCAACGCCTAAACTTCCGTCCCGCCCATGTCCATCCTCCAACTGTCGCGGGTGACGATGCGGTTCGGCGGCCTGTACGCCGTCAACGAGCTCGAGCTCGCGCTCGCTCCTGGCCAGCTCTACGGCCTCATCGGGCCCAACGGCGCCGGCAAGACCACCGTCTTCAACGTCATCACGGGCGTCTACGTTCCGACCTCGGGCCAGATCCTGTTCGAGGGCAGCCCGATCGCGGGCGAGCGGTGCGGGCGGATCACCCGGCGGGGGATCGCGCGCACGTTTCAGAACATCCGCCTCTTCGGCGAGATGTCGGTCCTCGACAACGTCAAGGTCGCCTTCGACTGCCGCCAGGCGACGACGCTCACGACGGCGGTGCTTCGGACGCCGGCCGCACCGGGAGGAGGAGGAGCGGGTCGCCCGCGAGAGCCTCGAGCTCTTGAGGATCTTCAAGCTCGACCACCTTGCGGCCGAGCGCGCGAAGAACCTGCCCTACGGCAGCCAGAGGCGCCTCGAGATCGCCCGGGCGATGGCGACCGCCCCTCGCTTGCTCCTTCTCGACGAGCCGGCCGCGGGGATGAATCCGCACGAGTCCACCGAGCTCATGGACCTGATCCGCTGGATCCGGGACCGCTTCGGAATGGCGATCCTGCTCGTCGAGCACAACATGAAGGTGGTCATGGGCATCTGCGAGACGGTGCACGTGCTCGACTACGGCTCGACCATCGCGATCGGCCCGCCCGCGCAGATCCAGCGGGACCCGAAGGTCATCGAGGCCTACCTGGGGGGCGCATGAGCCCGATCCTGGAGGTTCGGGACCTTTCGGTCTCCTACGGCGCGATCAGCGCGCTCAAGGGGGTGTCGCTCAGCCTGGCCGAAGGGGAAATCGTCACGCTGATCGGGGCCAACGGCGCCGGCAAGACGACGACCCTTCGGGCGATCATGGGGCTCGTGTCTCCGGCCAGCGGCGAGGTGCGTTACCGGGGAGAGCCGACGCGCGCGGTCCCGACCCACCGGCTCGTGCGCGAGGGGCTCGTCCTCGTCCCGGAAGGGCGGATCGTCTTCGCCAACCTCTCGGTACAGGAGAACCTCGAGATGGGCGCCTACGCCCGGCGCGATGACGGCGCCGCCGCGGACTACGAGAAGGTGTATGCGCTCTTCCCGCGCCTCAAGGAGCGCCTCCGGCAGACGGCCGGCACACTTTCGGGAGGCGAGCAGCAGATGCTGGCGATCGGCCGGGCCCTGATGTCGAGGCCGAGGGTCCTGCTGCTCGACGAGCCCTCGCTCGGACTTGCGCCGATCGTCGTCCACGCCATCTTCGAGGCGATTGTCGAGATCCACCGCGCCGGCGTTCCGGTGCTGCTCGTCGAGCAGAACGCCAACGCGGCGCTGCGCAACTCCGACCGCGCCTACGTCCTCGAGACCGGGCGCGTGGCGCTCGAGGGGACGTCGGCGGAAGTGGCGGCAAACCCGAAGGTGAAGGAAGCGTACCTGGGAGAGTGACCTGCGCCAGCGAAGCCGGCGCGGTCATCCCGAGGGGCGTAGCGCCGAGGGATCCCTTTCGAGTCTCGGTACGTCTAAGAAAGGGATCCCTCGCTGCGCTCGGGATGACACAGGGAGGGCGCCGGTTGGACGAGAGGCTCAGTGGCCGAAGGCGCTTCGCGGCGCGATGGACCGGTCCAATGTCATCCCGAGGGCGAAGCCCGAGGGATCCCTCTAGGCGCCGGACAGGCGTTCCTTAGCCAGCCTTCTCGACCGCTTTCGGAATCACCGGTTCCAGCCCCGGGAACTTCGCCAGCCACTCGCGCCGTTCGGCCCGTAGCTTGTCGACCAGCGCGGCGTACTCGGACGGCGAGTAGTGCTGGCGGGGGTCGTACTTGGCGAGATCGACTCCGGGGACTTCCTTCGGCACTTCGTAGCCCCAGTCGGGGTCCTTCTCCCACCGGATCCCCTCCTTGGCGATTTGCTTCATGATCTCGGTCGAGATCTTGATCGTGATCTTTTCGCCCGACGAGCCCGCCTTCGCGCCGATCGAACCCGTGTTCAGGATGTAGGCGTGCATGTCCGGGTTCTCGCGGAGGATCTGCAGGACCCGGTTGCCCTCTTCCGCCTCGGGGCCCACGATGAACGGGTTCGTGCCGACCTCGCGCTTGGCCTGGCCGGCCTTCGACGGGTCGCCGGCCGAGGTCTCGATCGACTCGCCCAGCATGAAGTACGCCGCCGCCTGCTCGGAGGTCAGGCGCGCGCAGACCGGGACGACGTCGTTTCGGCGCGTGATGAAGACGATCTTGTTCGCCTTCTCGAGGTCGATGCCGTCGCCCGTGCCCTTGATGTAGCGCCGGAGCACGACGCCGCGGCCGTTGGAGGTCAGGGAGGTGTCGAGGAAGTCCACCTTGCCGTCGTCGCCGACCCGGATGTTCTCGTAGGCCGCAGTCGGGTGCGTGGCCGCGCCCCAGAGGACCGTCTGCGACGGCTCGAGGCCCTCGGTCTTGATGTAGAAGCCGTCCTCCGTCCCGAAGGCCCGCCCGTCGCGCGTCAGCAGGACGACGTCGTCCTGCTTGATGATCGCCTTTTCGGGTTCCTGGAGGCCGTGGTCGTGCAGCGTGAGCGTCGTCTTGCCCGGTCCCGGAGAGCCCGAAGAGCAGGAAGCCGACGTCGCGCAGCTCGCCGTCGGAACCGAGGACGCGGAGAATCTTCGAGCCCGCATGGAGGCCGAGGCCGCCCTTGCGCTTGATCCAATACATGGCCTGCCGCAGCATCGACTTCTTCGCCTCCCCGGGGTAGTCGGTGCCGAGGATGTACGTGTAGCCCTGGTTGACGTCGCAGAAGATGAGCGTCTCGGGCCAATCGGGGACGTAGACCGAGATGAAGTCCGGCTCCTGCGAGGACTTCGATGGGAAGAGCATGTTGTGCCACATGTAGGCGATCCGGGCGTACTCCTTCGGCACGAAAAGGCGGCAGTGGATCGGGACCTCGTGGTTCATGCCCATCCGACGGTCCACCTGGATGAGGTCCATTTTGGACAGAGCCTCCTGGACCTCCCGGATCTTCTCCGCGGCGCGGGCGGTCTCGATGGGCTGCTGCATGACGCCGACGGAAACGCCGTCGGCGACGATGTAAGTCTTCTTCGCGGACCGGTTCTTGATGCGGGTGGCGTAAACGGGCGACCCGTACTCGGTCGTCTTCTCCCCCGAGCGGGCCAGTGCGCGCAGCTGCTCGCCCGAGAGGTCTCTGGCGATGGATCGCGCCCGGATCGTCCTCGGAGAAATCGTCTCGACGGTGCTCATGGAAACAAGTCCTTTCCTGCGAGCGGCTTTGAGTTACGAACGGGGAGCGCTATTTATACCACTAGAGCCCGATTTCGTCGGCGATCGGCTTCAAGGTCTCGATGAGGAAGCCGATGTGCTCCTCGAGGGGAACCCCCAGGGCCTCGGCCCCCCCGTACACGTAGGAGCGGTCCACCGAACGGGCGAAAGCCTTGTCCTTCAGACGTTTGACGACCGACGAGGCCGGCAGGTCGGCGATCTTCTTCGTCGGCCTGACCTTGACGCAGGCCCCGATGAAGCCGACGAGCTCGTCGCAGGCGTAGATCGCCCTCTTCAGGGGCGTGTCGCGGGGGATCTTCATGTAGTCGGCGTGCGACTGGATCGCCTCGACCATCTCCTCGGCGTAGCCCCGCTCCCGCAGGACGCGGCCTCCCACGTGCAAATGGGTGTCCTCGGTGGGGTTCTGCTCGTAGTCGAAGTCGTGGAGGAGGCCCACGATTCCCCAGCGCTCGATCTCGGCGGGGTCGGTGACGCCCGCTCGCCGCGCGCACGCCCGCATGGCTTCCTCGACGGCCCGCCCGTGCTTGCGCAGAGCGTCGGACTGCGTGAACTCGAAGAGGAGCGCGCGAGCTTCTTCGCGGGCGGGCCAGCGTCCTGCCGTCACGGCGGCAATTGTAGCCGGCGGAAGGCAGGGAGTCAGGGGCCGACGGCGGGCGCGGTGCACACGAAAATGTGCACAAGCGGCCACTTTTTTGTGTCAAATTCGCAAATTGGACCTTGATTTCTGCGGAAATGGCCATAAGATCTTGCTTCAACGTCAAAAAAAGGGGGCGGCATGGCAAAGGCGAAGGTCCTGAAGTTCGATGCGGCGGGTCCGGGGCTCTCGAAATCCGAGATTCTCAAAGTGTGCGAGGCGGAGAACGTCCGGTTCATGCGCCTGCAGTTCACCGACATTTTCGGGGTGATCAAGAACGTCGAGCTGCCGAGTTCGCAGTTCACCAAGGCCCTCGACGGCGAGATCCAGTTCGACGGCTCCTCGATCGAGGGCTTCACCCGGATCGAGGAATCCGACATGAACCTCGTGCCGGATCTCGATTCGTTCGCGATCTATCCCTGGGCGCATTCGAACGGCGAGAAGGTCGGGCGCCTGATCTGCGACGTCTACAACCCCGACGGCACGCCGTTCTCCGGCTGTCCGCGGATGACGTTGAAGAAGCAGATGGACAAGGCCTCGGCCCTCGGCTACACCATGGTCACGGGCCCCGAGGCCGAGTTCTTCCTCTTCCGGCGCGATGCCAACGGCGACCCCATCGTGGACACGCACGACGAGGGCGCCTATTTCGACCTGACTCCCGTCGACCGCGGCGAGGAAGCCCGCCGCGACATCGTCCTCGCCCTCGAGCAGATGGGCTTCGAAGTGGAGGCCGCGCATCACGAGGTCGCCCCCGGCCAGCACGAGATCGACTTCAAGTATGCCGACGCGGTCACGACGGCCGACCGGGTCTCGACCTTCCGCTTCATCGTCAAGAAGGTCGCAATGGACCACGGCCTGCACGCCACGTTCATGCCGAAGCCGATCTACGGCATCAACGGCTCCGGGATGCACGTTCACCAGTCCTTCCTCGACAAGAAGGGCAACAACGTCTTCTACGACGCCAAGGCGAAGTACCAGCTCTCGAAGACCGCGCTGCACTACACGGGCGGCATCCTGCGCCACGCGCGTGCCTTCGTGGCGATCACGAACCCCCTCGTGAACTCGTACAAGCGCCTGGTGCCGGGTTACGAGGCCCCGATCAACGTGGCCTGGTCCATGCGTAACCGCTCGCCCCTGGTCCGCGTCCCGGCTCGCCGCGGCATGGGAACCCGGATCGAGGTCCGCATGCCCGACCCGTCGTGCAATCCTTACCTCGCGTTCGGCGTCATGCTGGCCTCGGGCCTCGACGGCGTGAAGAACCGCATGGATGCCGGCGAACCCGTGGATCGGAATATCTTCAAGATGAGCGAGCGCGAGAAACGGCGCCTGCGAATCGACCAGCTTCCGGCCAATCTCTCCGAGGCGCTCGACAACCTCGAGAAGGACGAGGTCGTCACCGACGCCCTCGGCGAGCACATCCTCACGCACTTCCTCGAGGCCAAGCGCGGCGAGTGGGCGGAGTACATCTCACGAGTGCAGCCGTGGGAGACGGAGAAGTATCTCGAGACGTATTGAGGCGGTCGGGAGCAGCAGCGAGAAGGCCTTAGTTAATAAGGCCAGACGTGACTCTGGCCTTATTTTATTAGGAGTTCCTGTAGACTGGACCCGAATTCATGGGAGTACTGTCGAAGCGGTTCCTCGAGCGGCTGCGGTCCGGTCCGCCCCTGCTGCTCGACGCGGCGATGGGGACCGAGCTCCAGCGGCGAGAAGCCAGGACAACCCTGCCTCTCTGGAGCGCCCGCCCGCTCGTCGAGGATCCCGAGCTCGTGTGGACGATCCACTGCGACGAGGTCTCCGCCGGGGCCGACATTCTGACGACCAATACGTTTCGAACGCACGCCCGCACCCTGGCAAAGGCCGGCCTCGGCGACCGCGCCGGCGAGCTGTCGGCGCTGGCCGTGCGCCTCGCCCACCAGGCCGCTGCCGCGCCGGGACGGGAGGTCTTGGTCGCGGGATCGCTCTCGCCCCTCGAGGACTGTTACCGGCCGGATCTCGTTCCGGACGACGCCGCGCTCGAGCGCGAGCATGGCGCGCAGGCGCGTTTTCTCGCCGAGGCGGGCGTGGACCTGATCCTGGCCGAGACACACAACACGCTCCGCGAAGCGGCGGCCGCGGTGCGCGCCGCGAAGGCGACCGGCGTTCCGGTCGTGGTCTCGCTGGTCACGGACGGGGCGGGAAAGCTGCTTTCGGGCGATGGGATCGCAGGTGCCGCGGCCGCGCTGGCGGCCCTCGAGCCCGCCGCGATCGGAATCAACTGCGTCGCGGCCGCGCGCCTCGCGGGCGACCTCGCCCTGCTCGCCGCCGCTCTGCCGGGGCACCCCCTCGTCGCCTACGGCAATCTGGGGCTGCCCGCCGAGGGCCCTGGCTGGAGCTTCACGGAAGAGCTCGAGCCCGAGGACTACGCCCGGCAGGCACAGGGGTGGATCGGGCTCGGCGCCCGGATCGTGGGCGGCTGCTGCGGGACGACGCCTGCGCATACGCGGGCGCTACGGGCCGGCATCGACGCGGTTTCAGCTCAATCGGCGCGGCCCTCGGTCTCGATCTCGTAGACGTCGATCCCCGTTCCCGCGCTCGCAAACGTCTCGATGGGGCTGCGTCGCGCGAGGCCCATCCACCACGGACGGCGGGTCTTGCCGAAGATGGCGAGCGTGATGCCGTGCTCGCGGGCGAAGCGCAGCAGTTCCTGGGCCACGCTTTCCGAAGAAAGCCAGACGACCTTGGCGCCGAGCTCCATGGCGAGCGTCACATTTTCGGAGAGGAGCCGGTGCTCGCGGGCGGACATCCGCTGAGGGCTGTCCCGGGGCGTTCGAACGTAGACCGCAAACCAGTTCGTGTTGAGCTTGCCGGCGAGCGCCGACGCCCGCCGCAGGAGGAGCCGGGTCGTGTCGGGATTCGAGGACATCGCCACCATCGCCTTGGTGCCGACGGGCTCGGTCGCGGCCGTGGCGTGCGGGCCGCGCCGCTCCGCCTCGAGGCGGTCCGCGATCTGGCGCATCGCGAGCTCCCGGAGCGAGGCGAGGTTCTCCTCGGTGAAGAAATTCTCGAGCGCCGGGCCGATGCGCTCCGCCGGGTAGATCTTCCCGGCCTTGAGCCGTTCGCGCAGCTCCTCGGACGGCAGGTCCACGTTCACGATCGCGTCGGCCTGCCTCAGGATCCGGTCCGGCACGCGTTCCTGGACGTCGACGCCCGTCACCCGCGAGACGATGTCCTGGAGCGACTCGAAGTGCTGGATGTTGACAGCCGTCATGACCGAGATGCCCGCGGCGAGCAGGTCCTCGACGTCCTGGTAGCGCTTGGCGTTTTCGGTGCCGGGGACGTTGGTGTGGGCGAGCTCGTCCACGATGACGACCTCGGGCTTGCGCTTCAGGATGGCCGGCAGGTCCATCTCCTCGAGGTCCTTGCCCTTGTAGGAAATCGCCCTGCGCGGAATGACCTCGAGCCCGGCCACGCGCTCGGCGGTCTCGGCCCGGCCGTGCGTCTCGACGAAGCCGGCGACGACGTCCACGCCCTGCTTCTTGAGAGCGTGCGCGTCCTCGAGCATCTGGTAGGTCTTCCCGACGCCCGCCGCGTGGCCGATGTAGATCTTGAGCTTGCCGCGGCGGGACTTCTCAAGAAGCCGGAGGAAGACGTCCGGGGAGGTTCGCCGGGACTCTTCCTGCGGCATCGTCCCATTCTAATGGGCTGCCGGAAGCGAACGGTCGAGGTCGAGGTTGGTCAGCAGAACGTTCACCCTCGGCTCTCCCAGAAGACCCAGTGTGCGCGGTTCGACGTGCCGCCGGATGACCTCGGCCACCTTCTCCTCGGCACCCCGCGCGCTTTCGCGATGCGCGCAGCCTGCCAGAAGGCGGCGTCCGGGGAGAGGTGCGGGTCGAAGCCGGAGGCCGAGGTGGTCACCAGGTCCGCGGGGACGGGGCGCGTGTCGCCCGGGCGGTCCTCGCGCGCCGCGGCCACGGCCGCGGCGATCGCCTTCGCGAGATCGGCGTCGGTCGGCCCCTTGTTCGTCCCCGTGGATGCCGTGGCGTCGTAGCCGTCCTTGCCGGCCGCGGAGGGGCGGGAGTGCAGGTAGCCGGGGCTCTTGAAGCTCTGGCCGATGAGCTCCGAGCCGACGACCCGGCCGCCGGCCGTCACGAACGAGCCGTTGGCCTTGTCCTTCCAGAAGAGCCGCGACACGCCGGTGACGGCCGCCGGGTAGGCCCCGCCGAGGAGGACGGTCAGGACGACGACGTAAAGGGTCGAACGAACGATGAGTTTCATGACATCTTCCTCATGCGAGATGGAGCGCCAGAACGATCCAGTCGATCAGCTTGATTCCCAGAAACGGCACGATGACCCCGCCGACGCCGTAGATCCAGAGATTGCGGGCGCAGGATTCGCGCGGCGCCCAGGGGGCGGTACTTGACGCCCCGCAGCGCCAGCGGGATGAGGGCGACGATGATCAGCGCGTTGAAGATGACGGCCGAGAGGATCGCCGACTTCGGGTTGCCGAGCCGCATGACGTTCAGGGCGTTCAGCGCCGGATAGGTCGCCGCGAACATCGCCGGGCAGGATCGCGAAGTACTTGGCCACGTCGTTGGCGATCGAAAAGGTCGTCAGCGACCCCCGGGTCATCAGGAGCTGCTTGCCGATCTCGACGATCTCGATCAGCTTGGTCGGGTTCGAGTCGAGGTCCACCATGTTGCCGGCCTCGCGCGCCGCCTGGGTGCCGGTGTTCATCGCGACGCCGACGTCGGCCTGCGCGAGGGCCGGAGCGTCGTTCGTGCCGTCGCCCGTCATGGCCACGAGGTTGCCGCCCTCCTGCTCCTTGCGGATCAGGGCGAGCTTCTGCTCGGGCGTGGCCTGGGCGAGGAAGTCGTCGACGCCCGCCTCGCGAGCGATCGCGGCGGCGGTCAGCGGGTTGTCGCCCGTGATCATGATCGTCTGGATGCCCATGGCCCGGAGCCGGTCGAAGCGGTCCCGCATGCCGGCCTTGACGACGTCGCGCAGGGCGACGACGCCGAGCACGCGGGGGCCGTCGGCGACGAGGAGCGGCGTCGCGCCCTCGGCGGAGATCTTGTTCAGCAGGTCTGACACCACGGGGTCGATCGTGCCCCCTGGCGCGCGCACCCAGTCGGCGACCGAGTCGCCCGCGCCCTTGCGGATCTGGCGCCCGTTGAAGTCCACGCCCGACATGCGCGTCTGGCGCCGAGAAAGGAATGAACTTCATGCCCTCCATCCGGCGCGCGCGCAGGCCGAACTGGTCCTTGGCGAGAACGACGATCGAGCGGCCCTCCGGGCGTCTCGTCGGACAGGGACGAGAGCTGCGCGCCCTCGGCCAGGTCGCCCGGAAGCACGTGGGGCGCGGGAAGAACTCGGTCGCCTGGCGGTTGCCGAGCGTGATCGTC
This sequence comes from uncultured Acidobacteriota bacterium, assembly GCA_963724465.1. GTDB lineage: Bacteria > Acidobacteriota > Thermoanaerobaculia > UBA5066 > Gp7-AA6 > DAHUXD01. The sequence goes on from CAVRUT010000007.1 coordinate 29,470, forward strand.
CCGGTCTTGTCGAGCAGCAGGACGTTGACGTCGCCGGCCGCCTCGACGGCGCGGCCGGACATGGCGAGCACGTTGTGCTGGAGGACGCGGTCCATGCCCGCGATGCCGATGGCGGAGAGCAGGCCGCCGATCGTCGTCGGGATCAGGCACACGAGCAGAGCGATGAGGACCGGCGTCGTTGCGACGCCCCTTCGCATAGAGGGCGAACGGACGCAGCGTCACCGTGGCGATCAGGAAGACGATCGTCAGCCCGGCGAGCAGGATCGAGAGAGCGATTTCGTTGGGGGTCTTCTGGCGCGAGGCGCCTTCGACGAGGGCGATCATCCGGTCGAGGAAGGTCTCGCCCGGGTCGGACGTGATCTCTACGACGATCCGGTCCGAGAGAACGCGCGTGCCGCCCGTGACGGCGGAACGGTCGCCTCCCGACTCGCGGATGACGGGCGCCGATTCGCCGGTGATGGCCGATTCGTCCACGGAGGCGATGCCCTCGACCACGGTTCCGTCGCCGGGAATGACCTGTCCCGCTTCGACGACGACGCGGTCTCCCTTCCGAAGGCTCGTCGCGGGAACGGATTCCTCGCCCTTTCGGCGTCAGGCGGCGGGCCATCGTCTCGGTGCGCCCGCGGCGCAGGGCGTCGGCCTGCGCCTTGCCGCGTCCTTCGGCCATGGCCTCGGCGAAGTTCGCGAAGAGGAGCGTGAACCAGAGCCATAGCGCGATCTGGACGTTGAACAGGACGTCCCTGCCGCGGACGACGTCGCGCACGAGCAGGACGCTGACCAGGACCGCCCCGACCAGCACGACGAACATGACCGGGTTCTGCGCCTGCACGCGCGGGGCGAGCTTCCCGAACGAATCGCGGATCGCGGCGCGAACGATCGCGCGGTCGAAAAGGGCGGTGCGTCGAGGGTGAGCCACGTGCATCCTCCTAGAAGAGAGTCCCGGCCTTCATCAGGAGCTGCTCCACGATGGGCCCCAGCGAGAAGGCAGGGAAGAAGGTCAGCGCTCCCACGATCAGGATGACGCTGACGAGCAGGACCGAGAAGAGCGGGCCGGTGACCGGGAACGTGCCGGCGGATTCGGGGACCTTCTTCTTGGCCGCGAGCGAGCCGGCGATTCCCAGGATCGGGATCAGCATGAAGAAGCGGCCGAAGAACATGTCCAATCCCAGGGTCGTGTTGTACCAGAGCGTGTTGGCGCCCAGTCCTGCGAACGCGGAGCCGTTGTTGCCGGCCCCCGATTCGAAGGCGTAGAGGATTTCCGAGAAACCGTGAGGGCCCTTGTTGTTCAGGGTCGCAAGTCCCGCAGGGAGAACCGCCGACGCCGCCGTGAAGCCCAGGATGCAGAGCGTCAGGATCAGGACCGACAGCATGGCGAGCTTGACCTCGTGGGCTTCGATCTTCTTGCCCAGGTATTCGGGCGTGCGGCCGACCATCAGGCCCGCGATGAAGACGGAGAGGACGATGAACAGGAACATCCCGTACAGGCCCGCGCCCACGCCGCCGACGATGATCTCGCCCGACGCGATGTTGGCCAGCGGCACGAGGCCTCCGATCGGCGTGAACGAGTCGTGCCAGGAGTTGATGGCGCCGCAGGAGGCGTCCGTCGTGATCGTGGCGAAGAGGGCGGAGTCGCCGATCCCGAAGCGGACCTCCTTGCCCTCCATGTTGCCGCCGGTCCCGCCGGCCGTGGGCAGCGCCGCGACGCCGAGATTCTGGTGGATCGGGTTGCCCTTCTGCTCGGCGACCTCGCAGATGAAGACGCCGACCAGGAACATCAGGGCCATGGCCCCGAAGACCGCCCAGCCGTGCTTCACGGAGCCGGTCATTCGGCCGAGCGTGTTGGTCAGTCCGGCGCCCACCGTGAAGATCAGCAGCATCTCGAGGAAGTTGGTTCCGGGTGTGGGGTTCTCGTAGGGGTGCGAGGAGTTGGCATTGAAGAACCCGCCGCCGTTGGTCCCGAGCTCCTTGATGGCTTCCTGGGAGGCGACCGGGCCCTGC
>CAVRUT010000008.1:0-157810 GCA_963724465.1 uncultured Acidobacteriota bacterium
CCCGAGAAGATCGCTTGACCGGCTGGCCGGAAATCGGCCAAGCCATCGCAACCAGGGTCAGGGCGAGGAGGACCGTACCGCAAGCGGTCAACCTCGAGGAGATCGTAAGGCTTCGCCGCGTCGTCACGGCATCCCCCATCGCTTCACACCGGACGGCCGTGCCGAGCGCCGAGCCGACCTGCGCGCAGAGTCTGAGTCCTGTTCGCACTCCCAACCAAGCTCTATCTCATTCTCCTGCCGCAGGCCGCGTGACATCGTCGTTGACATCGACTTCACCACCGATGACATTCACTCTGCTCGCCAACCAACGCGGCCTAACGGTCGGCGCGTCAGCGGCTCGCGAAGAGCCGAAGGCGATGAGCCAGTCCGCTGCATGCGCGCGTTAGGCGACGCCGCCGGGTTTGAATCCCGGCATCCCGACCAAGTCAGTTGAGCAAATCGACGGGACTTTTTGCGACGACAGCCTGACTTTCTGCGAGCACCTTTGCGAGGTGCTCATCGCGCTTCCTGACGCTCGCGCCATGACGCTTATCGGCCTTGTGTCTCTGCACATCGACGAGCGTACTAGAGCTCCAGAAACTCCCGCATCTGCTGCAACGCCTCGTCCAGCGCCAGCCGAAAGGCGCTGCCGCGCGGCCGCGGGCCGGCGAAGCCCAGCTCGTGCTGCAGCCGGCCATCGACCACCTTCAGATTGGCCCAGCCCAGCATTTGCTCGCCCCATAGCATGGGCATCGCGTAATGGCCCATGCGGCGCTGGTGGGCCGGCACATAGGCCTCCAGCTTGTATTCCCAGCCCCAGAACAACTGGAAGCGCCGCCGGTCCCAGACCACGGGGTCGAAGGGCGCGAGGAAGCGCAGCCTGTCGTCGACCGGGTGCCGGGCGGCCGCGGGCTTCTCGCCCTGCGGCCAGAACCACAGCAGGCCGTCGACCTGGGCATGGGCATAGCGGGATCTGGCGTGCTCCTGGACCTGCCGCGCCTCGGCGGCCAGGTGCGGCACTCCATAGCGCAGCAGTCCGCACAGATAGCCCAGGCTGGCCGCAGGCAGCGGCGCGTAGAGCTGCACCACCATGTCCAGCAACCGACCGGCGCGCGCGAGCCGGGCCTCGGGGCTGTCGTCCTGCGGCGGGTGCTCGATCGCCTGGTAGACCCGGGTGCCGGCCTCGCGCCGCTCGACGCGCAGCAGCCCGCGATAGTGCAGGCCCTCCAGCAGATGCGCGCTGACGTTCAGGTCGCCGCCCCAGCGCTTGATGCGGCCATGGTCGAAATGCGCCTGCACGTCCCTGGGGCGGGTGCGACCATGCTGGCGCACAAAGGCCAGCACCTCCTCGGCGCGCGCCCGCATCCTGGCGTCCCAGGCGCGCGGCGCCCCGCGCGGATGCAGCAGGGCCAGGGTCTCGCGAGGCAGGAAACCGTAGTTGACGAAGAAGGCCTCTTCGATCGCCAGGCGCGGGTAGCGGCGCTCCAGCTCGCCGGCGCGATAGTCCTTGACGCGCTGCGCGAGGATCAGATCCTGGGCGCGAGCGGGCGCCCGCATCGGGTCGGCCTGGACAAAGCCCAGGCGCGCAATGGCCCGCGGCAGGCTGGTGGCCTGGAAAAGGCTGCGCGCGATCGCGTAGCGGCGAAGCTGCCGGAGACTGGGGGCTTTGAGAGGGCTCACATCTTTTGCAGGGTGTTTGAATCGCGGGCCAGGTCTTTCGGGTCGACCAGAACTGTTTGAGGGTAACCGGGAACCATCTTCGGCTCGCAACTGCTGAAGTATTGAGGCTTAGAGACTGGAATGACTGCCGCCACGCCGCGACAGGGGCGGTTATGCACCTGGCGGCGCCTAACGGGTAGCGCGTCAGCGGCGAGCGAAGAGCCGAAGGCGATGAGCGAGTCCGCTGCACGCGCGTGTTAGGCGGCCCCGCCCGCCGGCAACCTCGGGCAGCCGCATCGGCACAGTCGTCGGGCCGAGTGTTGATGTCGCGATAGCCGCGCCGTCGCAGCTTTTCCTAGCCGCGTTGATGTCAACCTCGAACATTGACGGAAGACGAGGCGGCCGCCGGACTCCCGCAAGATTGCTACGCAGTCATGCTCCCCGAGCCGACCAGTCGACTCCCCTTCAACGCGGCGGTGTAGGGCCTAATAAAGCAGACGTCCGCGCCTTCCAGTCCCCTCGAGGCAAAGGTGCTTCATCGAGAACCTCGATCCCAGCGTGAACCTTCTCCGCGCGTCGGGCCTTCCAGCAGTGCCGGGTTCGGAAACCTCCACGGGTGTGGATCGTACCCGGCGGAAGAACCTGGTCGTGATCTCTCCATGTCTTGGGAATCATCCTCGTCATTCCGACCGCCTAATGGGCTGCGCGTCAGTGCCGAGCGAAGAGCCGAAGGCGACGAGCGACTCCGCTGCACGCGAGTGTTAGGCCGCATCGGAGTCGAATGTGCTCATGTGGAGTCACTCCAGACGTCTTCAGCAAACCGACTACTGCCGGAATGACCGCTGCCGTGAGAAGAAGTTGTAGAACCAGGTGCATCCCGTCGGGTGGAAGATGGCGGCCAGAGGACGGCAAGCAGCTGCGTAGAGTGACTGAAGGCTCGTTGATATACCCGCGCCCATGACTCACTGGCTCCGAACACGTAGGCAACCCACCACGTCTTGATCTGCAGCGTGAGCCATGTTGCGTAGCCAAGTGTGCAGATTCACATTATCCACCGCAAGCCCTTCGAATAGGCAAACCAGAAGGCTACGAGGGCACATGAAGGCAGCCATCAAGAGAACATCCTGGCCGGTCGCACGACCGTGGATCGCCTCTACGCCGAGCGGCGTGAACCCAGGCTGGTAGTTCCACCTGCCGAGTGGGAGCCACTGGATGGCCTGAAAGTAGCCGGCGAGAATTACCTGCGACGACAGCGAGACTCTGAGCCACCTCATGGCTTGGTGCGGCCTAACGGGCAGCGCGTCAGCGGCGAGCGATGAGCCGAAGGCGAAGAGCGAGTCCGCTGCACGCGCGTGTTAGGCGGCGGCCACTTCCGGATCACCTTTTGTCACCCGGTGAAGCTGGAATAATGGCGAAGGGACCTGGAGATGCTAAGAGAAACACGCATGCAGCGCCCTCCAGGCACTTTACCGCGTGGACCATATTCGCTGGTATTTCCGAATACGAACCTGGCCCGAGCTTCTTTTCCTGCGAGCCACCGTACCGAACCAGGATGGTTCCAGAGACAACTACAACGCGTTCGGTCGCCGGGTGCCGGTGCGGCGGCGGAGCGAAGCCGGCCGGAAACTTGCGCAGCATTGCATGCTCACCCGTTGCGGGGTCGCCCCAAAGCGGCACGCTTTGGACGGACGGCAACGCCTTGTCTGCCTTCCACTCTAACTCTTCATAGCTCCACACTTTGGCTGTCTGCGCCTGCGCGGATGCCGCTAGAGCGAAGAGTGCGGCGAGGGCAGAGAGCCTCCAGCAGAAAGCGCTGCGCATGAGTGTTCTCCTTTCCTTGTGGCCGGAAGACGCTGACGCCAGACGATGGACTCCGCCGCCTAACGGGCAGCGCATCAGCGGCGAGCGAAGAGCCGAAGGCGATGAGCGAGTCCGCTGCATGCGCGTGTTAGGCGGCCAGTCATGCATGCTGGATGGTGGTGGAATAATCATCCTGCTGCTACTTGGAAGTCGACGCCGGAGCGGGGTGGTAGTCGAACTTCCCCTTCCCCTCTTGGTAGAACACGCAATCGCTTCCGGGGCGGCAGCCACTCACGTGCACCCAGTTTGCTGGCATGACGATGACAGACCCTAGACCAAAGTCCTTGGCGGCCGCCGAGTTCACTCCGGTGTACAACACACCCTGGATGATCACGTTCGTAATCTGGTTGCTGTGTGTGTGCAGCGGATTGTCAGTTCCTGCAGGAACCCTGCGCATCTGCGTAAACGGCCCCGTCTTGGGGTCACCTGAGATGGCTGCGAACTGCGTTCCCTTTACCTCGGGAAGCTCGATCCACTTCAGCTCCCCGTATGACACCATAAGCGGCGCGGAGCCCCGCTCCGCGGTCGGCTTTACCACCTCCTCCGACAACGCCAACATCGCAAAACTCAGTGTTGCCAGCAATCCGACGAGCCTTTTCATCTGTGGCCCTCCCTGATCCGTACCTCAGTCTTCAGGCCGCCTAACGGGTTGCGCGTCAGCGGCGAGCGAGGAGGCGAAGCCGACGAGCGAGTCCGCTGCACGCGCGTGTTAGGCGGCGGCGACATTCCTCACCTCACCTGACGAGCGACTTCATCGGGAGCTCGCTTCCGCGTCTGGATCTGCCGCCGCCAAACCGTGAGGCGAAGAATAATGTAAGCGGGCAGGGCCAAGATCAGTGCTAGAAACACCAAAACTGCCCAGAGTGCTGGCGTAACCCGCGCGCCACGCTCCTCCAATGAGCTGGCATCTCTGTAGATCAACACCGACGCGATCATTGCCACTGCAAGGGCAACGAGCCAACTCATATCACGCCTCGCTTATCTGGCCGACAGGCTGCCCCGTCGCCTAATATGACTTAGACAGCCCATGCGTCGAGGGCAAACGAAGCGCGACTCGCTGTCTAAGACCTCGGCGGTGGAGAAATTGGCGCGGTCGGCGCTGTCTGTAATCTCCGCCGGAGCTGTGAATGGCGTCCGCCGTGCATCGGCTCGATTCCTCTTGAGGTCTTGCTGTCCGAATCATACGCCGCCGTGCGTGCTGCATTCTCCCAAGATGCCCTGGACTTTCTGCGAGCCTTTCTGCGAACCGCCTACCGGCGACGACCGATTAACAAAGCGAAAGGGCCGATTTCTCGGCCCTTTCAGGTAGGCAGCGGTGGGTAGTTGGCTGGGGCGCTAGGACTCGAACCTAGAAATGCCGGCTCCAAAGGCCGGTGCCTTACCAATTTGGCGACGCCCCAATCGGTGCAGCAACGACGATTGTACCCGGCGGGCGGAGAAGCCGCCCGCTAGTACGGATACGGGTGCCAGTGCAGACCGAGCGCCTTGGCGAGGAAGACCGCCATCTGCCGGCGCGTCAGCGCGAGTCCGGACAGTGAGCGGCGGCGCGACGCCGCAGCCGGCGGTGATGCCCGAGGCGGCGAGCGCCTCGATGTACTGGAACGCACGGGGTCGGTCGTCGGCACGTCGTTGAACGTCGCCGCGGCGGGCGCGGGACTGACCTGGCGACGCCAGTTCGCGCGCACCGAGTCGACGAAGGCGCCCCCGCTGGCCGGGGCCCAAGTGTCGACCAGGACGTAGTAGTCGTAGACCGACTCTTCCAGCCCGTTGCCGTCCGAGTCGAACTGACGCAGGATCGTCTGGTACTGGTCCGGAACCGGAACGAGGGCGGACGCATAGCCCGGCGTGCCCGAGGACGAAAAGGTCACGAGGCATTCGGTGTCGGCGTTCAATCCGGTGATCGTGTCGCGCTTCGAGCGGCAGAAGCTGAGCTCAAAGTCGTTTGACGGATCGATATCGAAGTAGTACACGGTGAAGGACTTAAGGAGCGCTCCGTTCGGAAGCATGCCGAGCGGCGCAACGAGCGTGTCGCTGGAGTACCGGTATACGCCGCCGATCTGGTGATAGCCCAGCGACCCGTCGTTCAACGGAAGGAAGGATTCGGAGCCGATCATCTCGATGATGAGGTTCTGTGTCCCGAAGTTCGGCTGCGCGGAGGCCTGACCGCCTACGAGGACCAGCGCGTCCGGAGCGAGAGGGTGGTGCCCGACCCGAGTCCGCGCGGTCTGCGCGAAGGATCCGTACGCGACCAGCATGCACACGGCCATAGTCAGCGCCGTCGAAGAGAGCTTCGGGATTCGCGTCTTCATCTCCGCCTCCCCGGCCGGTTTCTCGCCCGGCCCAAGTTTCGGAACAAACGACGATGCCCTTCTTTGCGAATTCTACTCGAGCGGCCGGGTCGGCCTCGGGCGGAGCTTCCGGCGGCGCGGGCGGAACGGGAGTCGGCGGCGCAGCCGCCTTGACCCGGTCGTACTCCTCCAGGATGTGCTTCTCCATCATCTCGCGCGTCTCGCGGTTGAGTGGATGGGCGACGTCCTTGAACTCGCCGTTCTTCTTGCGCTTGGACGGCATCGAGATGAAGAGGCCGTTGGGCCCCTGAATGACCTTCAGGTCGGAGACCAGGAAGCACTCGTCGAGCACGATCGAGACGTAGGCCTTGAGCTTCTCCTCGTTGACGGGAAAGACCTTCACCTGCGTGATGTTCATCGGGGACCTCCTTGGGGTTGGTCCGCGCGTCGATAGGCCTCGCGGGTGAGGGTCCGGCAGCGAAGAGTCGCGCGTCGGGATGACGGCGGCCAGCTCCTCGCGGGCTCCGGGGCGGCGCCTGCAGGGCGATCGTGGATCCGGATCCGCTGACGGCGTAGTCGGGTCGCTGACGCGGGCGGCGGACGCGAGGTACGCCTCCATCCTGGGCTCTACTTGTAGCACGGCGGCGGTCAAATCGTTCGGGCCCGAAGAAACCCGTGCGCTCCGGCCGGCGACCTCGAGGCCGCTCGGGCAGCGTCCCGCGGCCGGCATAGGCGCGGTAGACGGCGGCCGTCGAGATCGAAAACGGCGGCACGAGCAGCAGCAGCCCGTCGTCCGGCCGTCCTCGACGGGGCGTCACGCTCTCGCCCCGCCCGGCCACGTCCGCCTCCCCGCCGTCAGAAAGAACGGGACGTCGCTTCCGAGCCGGGCCGCGAGCTCCGGCAGGGCCTCGCGCACGTCGTCGTCGAAGCCCCAGAGCCGCGCGAGCAGCCGAAGGGCGACGGCCGCGTCCGCGCTCCCGCCTCCGAGCCCGCCGCCCATGGGCACGCGCTTTTCGAGGCGGAGGCGGGCGCGGGGCGCGATCCGGCGCGGCGCGGCCAGAAGCTCGCGGCACGCACGACCAGGTTCTCCGGGCCGAGGGGGACGGACGGGTCGTCGCACGAGAACTCGAGCTCCGCGGGCTCGTCGGCGCGAGAGCCGGTCCGCGAGGTCGATCGACACGATGCGCGAGCGGATCTCGTGGTACCCGTCCGGCCGCGATCCGCCGACCCGCAGCTCGCGGTTGACCTTGGCCGGCGCCTCGGCCGCGAGCGTCATCAGCCCCGCGCTCCGCCGGCGGCTCCGATGGGCTCGACCGCGACGAGCTTGAGGGCGAGGCTCCTCTCCGATCGTTCGTCCCGCAGGGCGATGCGCGCCGGCCAGGGCTCGACGCCCCCGTGTAGTCGACGACGAGGTGGCCCGGCGGCCCGAGACGTCCATCGAAACGAGGCTGCGGCTCGCCACGTCGAGGACCGCGACGACCCGCGCGTCCCCGCCGTCGAACGCGAGCAGGCAATGGCCGCGCCGTCGCGGCCGTCGACCGGCCGGCGACCCGCCGTTCCAGACTCCGGCCAGAACGGAGCGCAGCGCCTCCGGGTCCACGACGAACGCCTTCCGGTCCTGTCCCGTCAGCCGCCCGTCGCGGTACTCCGCGATGCGCGAGCCGAAGGGTCCCGTCAGCGACGCCGTCACGACGGCCCTCCCGTCGTAGGTGACGGCGAGGGTTCCCGGCACCGACGGCGCGCGCCGGTCCCCATGCGCGCGTCGTAGAGCAGGCGCGACGGCGGCAGGCTCGTCGCGCGCGCTCCGAACGGAGGCCCACGCCGCGAGCGCCTCGCGAGCGTCGTCCGGGCTCGCCGGCGGCGAAGTGCCGCGCCGGGCGGCTCGGTCGCGCAGGCGGCGAGCGCGCAGAGCGAGGCGAGCCGCGGACAGAGAGCGAGGGCGCGCGAGCGGTCAACGCTGCGAGACGGGCGCCCGGGCGCGCTGCAGCTTCTCGCGGACCCGATCGGGCTCCTCGTGCTTGAGCTCGAGGGCCTTTTCCCAGTGGCGGATGGCGCCCTCGAGGTTGCCCTGCCGGGCTTCGAGATCGCCGATGTGCTCTTCGATCGTGGGATCTCCGGGCTCGCGCCGGTACGCCTCCCGGAGGTTCTTTCGGCGTCTCTGAAGCTGCCCGAGCCGGAAGTACGCCCAGCCGAGCGAGTCGAGGTACGCGGCGTTGCGCGGCTCGCGCGCGACGGCCTTCTCGAGCATCTCCTTGGCGCGCTCGAGCTGGACGCCCTGGTCGGCCCACATGTAGCCCAGGTAGTTCAACGTCGCCGAGTCGTTCGGGCGCAGGGCCAGCAGCTTCAGGAAGACCTTCTCGGCTTCGGCGGGATCGCCGGCGCGCTCCAGGCTCGACCCGAGGCGAAAGAGCGCCTCGGTAGACTCCGGGAACTTTGCGCAGGCCTCGCGGGCGATCCGCACGGCCGCGTCGTAGTGCTTCAGGCGCCCGTACGCGTCGGCGGCGGCCATCATCTTCTCGAGCTGGCCGGATGCGCCGAGCGCGTCGAGCGTCGCCTCGGCGGCTTTCGTTTCGCCCAGGCGAAACTGGAACTCCGCGGTCTCGGCCTCCCACTCGGGGTCGAGCGGCCGGGCCGCGGCGAAGGACCTGCGCGCGCTCCCGTCCGTCCGCGAAGTCTTCGCTGTCGCGGTCGGCGGCGAGCAGAATCCGCGCGGCGCGGTCGTTCACCTGCCCGCCCGACAGGGCGAGAGGGGCGAGGGTGCGGCGCGCGTCGGCGTAGTCCTTCTCGAGGTACGCGATGAAGCCGAGCTCCACCATGGCGGAGGTCCGCGCGTCGGCCTTTCGCGGATCGTCGCCCGCGCGGCGGAGGATCTCCTCGTACATCGCGCGACCCTCGTCGAAACGCCGCTCCCGCACGAGCTCCGACGCGAGCGCGCGGCGCGCTCCCGGGTCGTCCGCGTCGGCCTCGAGGAGGGCCCGCAGGATCTTCTCGCCCTCGGCCGTGTTGCCCCGCTCGAACAGGACGGTCGCGAGCAGCCGCTGCCCGGCGCGGTTCTCGGGTCGCCGGGCCACGAGCTCTCGCGCGCGCTGCTCGGACTCGGGAAAGCGGCCCGCCCGGGCCAGGTCGAGGACGATCCGCTCTCCGACCGCGGGGTTCTCGGGGTCCCGCGCGGCGAGCTTCTCGAGCACCGCGAGCGCCTCGTCGAGCTTGTCCTCGTCTTCGTAGAGGTCGATGAGGGCCGCGGCGATCTCGCGGTCGCCCGGGTCGGCCTCCCAGAGCGAGCGGTAGAGCTCCTCGGCCTCTCGGTAGTGTCCGCTCTTCGCCTTCGCCTCGGCCTTGAGCCGCTGGATCGCCGGCTGCCCCGAGAGCTCCGGGAGCTCGTCGAGGATCGCGGCGGCTTCGCCGGCGCGGTCGGCCGCGAGCAGGGCGCGCGCCAGGGCCACCGACGTGCCCGCATCCGACGGGGCGAGCCGGTGGGCGGCCGAAAGCTCGTCGATGGCCGTCGGCAGGCGCGCCGGTTCCTTCTCGGCGGCCGCGAGCTCGAGCGAGCCGAGCAAGCGCCGCGCCTCGGCGAGGTTCGGGTCGAGCCGCACGGCCTCCCTCGCCTGTCGCGTCGCCTCGTCGCCGACGTTGAGGTCCCGCAGCAGCTGGGCGTACTCGAGGTGCACGATCGCGTCGTTCGGGACGATCGCGAGGACCTTGCGGTAGAGCGCGAGGGCATCCTGGTATCGGCCGTCGGCGATCGCCGCGCGGGCCGCGAGGAAAGCCTTGCGGCTCTCCACCAGGGGGTCGCTCGCGCCCGCGGGACGCGCGAGAACGAGCGCCAGGAGCAGGCTTGCGGACCTCGTCGTCACCAACGCAATTTAGCACGATCGTCGCGGCCCGCCGCCGCTCCCGCGGGCGATATGCTCTGAGGCTCGAGCGGCTTCGGCCGCGCGCGGAGTGTGCATGTCGCTGATCCTCTCGCTGGCGCTCGCCCTGGCCTCGCCCGCCCCGTCCGGCGGCCTCGTGTGGAAGCCCGGCTTCGGCATCGCTCCGCTCTGGAACGACGGCAATGCCGAAGTGTCCCGGTACGACGCCCGCGACGTGCGCTACGGCATAGCCCGGGACTCCCGGGCGGTTCTCATCGTCGTCGCCGAGGATCTCCTGCGGGACCGCCTCGTCAAGCCCGACCGCCCGGACGGACGGCCGACCGTGCGCGTGCTCAAGCTCAACCAGGTCCGGTCGGTCCCGACCGGCGTCTACACCTACCAGCAGATGCTGTCGGTGTTCCTCGGCGCGGAGCGGCTCGATCCGATCAAGCTGACGGTCACCAGCCACGAGTGGTGCGGCAACACGTTCGTCGAGTGGCGAAGGGATAAGCCCATCGCCGCGATCCGGACGTATTTCGAGGACCCCGGAGACCTCGACGCCCCGTTCGACCCGGGCGACGCGCTCTTCTACGACGCGCTCCCCTTGAGGCTGCGCGGTCTGGACTTCGAGCGCACGCACGAGGCGACCGTGCGCGTCGTCGAATCCCTCTTTGTGTCGCACCCGGCCGCCCCGGCCATCTCCGAGGCGCGGCTCTCGGTGTCCCGCCTCGGGCCGCCGGCGGCCTGGCGAGTGACTCTCGTTCGCGGCGACCGCCGCGACACGCTCGACTTCGAAGCCGCGTTTCCGCAGCGCCTCGCGCGGTGGGAGCGCAGTGACGGCGGGTCCCTGAGGCTGATCGACTCCCGGCGGTTCCGGTACTGGGAGAAGAACGCTCCCGGCGATGAGCGGCTCCTTTCGTCGCCAGGTACGCCATAATCGAGCAGCGCATGCCGCGACTGGGCGTTCTTCTGGTTCGGGCCGGTGCGGTCACCGAGGAAAGCGTGCACCGCGCCCTGGCGGTCCAGGGGTTCACCGGCGGCCGCATCGGGACGCTCCTGCTCGAGAGGGGGTCGGTGTCCGAAGACGACGTCGGCAACGCCCTCGCCGAGCAGCACGGCTGCGAGTACGTCCCCTGGCGCGGGGGCCTCGGGGCGCTGCCCCCCGCGGTGGTTGCCGCGCTGCCGGCAAAGTTCGCGATTCGCCACTCGGCCGTGCCGGTGGAGCTGGGCGAGGGGTTCGTCCGCGTCGCCCTGCGCGACCCGTCCAACCTGCGAATCCTGGACGAGCTCTTCTTCGTGACGGGCAAGAAGATCGTCCCCGCGGCCGCGCCCGAGGTGCGGATCTACCAGGCGCTCGAGAAGTACTACGGCGAGCGCCGCACGCCGCGCTTTGCGATCCTGGCCGAAAAGCTGTCGCGCCCGTTGGCGCCCTCGGTGATCAAACAGCCCCTGCCGCCCCCGCCCGACTTCTCGAGCGCCGCGGCGCCGTTGCCAGGGGAGCCGGTGCCCCAGCGCCGGCGGGCCGCCGCCGAGGGCCTGCCATCCGCGGCCGGGAGCATCCCCGATCTGCCCGCCGTGGGCTGGGGCGGGATTCCCGTTGCGCCCTCCGACTCTCTCGACGGGGAGCCCGAGTCCATACCATGGGAAGAGCTTCCGGGCTCGGAGACGCCGGTCGCGATACCGCCGCCCGCACAATCGCCGGTTCCGTGGAGGCGAGCCGGCGCCACGCCGCACGAGGCGGCTCCTCCCGCCGCACCCGTGGCCGGAATGCCTTCGGCTGCGGACTTCAGGGAGATGCTCTCCGCGCGGGACCGGGACGGGGTCTTCGATGCCGCTCTGGGCGCACTCCGGCGGCGCTTCGCCAGGAGCGCCGTGTTCGCCGCCCGCAGCGACGCCGTCGTGGGATGGAGCGGGGCCGGCGAGCGCGTGGACATTCGCGCCCTCGGCGCCCTCGAGATCCCCTGGACCGAGCCGTCGGTCTTCCTGAACGTCCGCATGGGGCAGGCCTTCTACCTCGGACCCCTGCCTCCCCTTCCCCGTCACGACGCGGTCGCGGCGGCCCTCGGTGGCTGGCCGGCGGAATGCGTGGTCCAGCCGGTGCGGATGCGGGAGAAAACCGTGGCTTTCTTGTATGCCGAATGCGCCAGCGCGCAGGGGGCGACCCCCGCGGACCTGACCTATCTCCGAGAGCTCGCGGGGGCCGCCGCGGCCGCGCTGGCGGCCTCCATCCGATTGAAGAAAAAGCAGGTTATATAATCCTCCCTAATCCCGGAGGAAGTCATGATCAAAGCCGACATCGTGGACCGGGTGGTGGACCTCGCCCAGATTCCGCGAGCCAAGGCCGCGACGGCCGTCGAGACGGTGATAGAGGCCATGCGCTCTGCCCTCGGGGCGGGGGACCGCATCGAGCTGCGGGGGTTCGGAGTCTTCCAGGTCAAGCGGCGCAAGCGTGGCATCGGCCGCAACCCCAAGACGGGCGTCGAGGTCTCGATTCCGCCCGGGAACACGATCCGGTTCAAGCCGGGAAAAGACTTGCGGGATCTGCCTTAGCAAAAAGTAGAATTCCGGCCATGCCCCGAATCGGCGAGCTCCTCGTTGCGGACGGCATCGTGTCGGAAATGGCGGTGCAGAGCGCGCTCGGTTTTCAACGGCACACCGGCGAACCGTTCCGCCTGGGCACCATCCTCCTCGACCGCGACCTTCTTCCCGAAGATAATCTGCTGCGGGCCCTGTCGGCGATCCACCGATGCGACTACGTCACGTGGGCCGACATCCTGAAGGCGCCGCCTCACATTGTCCGCCTGCTGCCGGAACGCGCGGCCGTCCGTCTCGGAGCGGTTCCCTACGCGCTCGAAGGCCGCGGCATTCGCGTCGCGTTCAAGAACCCCTCGAATCTCGCGGCGGTGGACGAGGTCTCGGCGGTCACGAACCGACCCGTCGTTCCGGCCGTCATCTCCGAGGTCCGCCTGCTGCAGGCCTTCCACCTCTTCTACGGGCGCCCGATCCCGATCGAGTTTCGGGGCGTGCTCCACAAGCTCGAGCGCAACGAGGAGCGACGCCTCTACAAGACCCGCGCGACGCAGCCCGCTCCCACTCCCCTGATGGGCCGGTTCACGAGTCCGCGAGGGCGCCCGATCGCAATCACGCCCGGTGCGGAGGCGGAAGCTCCGCACCCGGTCAGCTACGCTGCGCCCTTCATCTCGGCCGAGCAACCGCAGGGCGAGCTCGCCGACACGGCCGATCTGCTCCCGGACTTCACGCCGCCCCATCCCCTCACGCCGGACGAGCTCGCCGATGGAATGTGGAAGGCGGCTCCGGCCGAGGCCGGGGAGTCCAATCTCCGCTCGATGTGGGGCGCCCGCCCGGCCGCGCAACCTCCGCCGGAGCCCCGCTCGCCGGCCCGCGACCGCCTCGCCGAGTCCACCCTGGAGACCGTCTGCGGACTTCTGCCCCGCGCGGCCCTCCTCACGTCGGGCCAGGACGGGATTCACGGCTGGACCGCGCGCGGCGGCGGTCTGACGCGGGACCAGGTTTCGGCGATCCACATCCCGTGGGGCGAGCCCTCGATCTTCGCCTTCGTCAAGCTGTCCGGTTCGCCCCACAAGGGCGCGCTCTCGCGCATTCTCGTTCCCCCCAAGCTCGCGGCCCTGCTCGGGGACAAGGCCGCCGTGTCCTGCGCCGTTTTCCCGGTCCGGATCAAGGACCGCCTCGTCGCCTTTCTCTACGCCGATCGGCTGGGAGCTCCTCTCTCCGACGAGGACTACCGCTCGCTCGAGATCGCGTCGAGCGTACTCGGCGCCTCCCTCGCCCGGCTCCTGCTCGAGCTGCGCAAGGCCCTCCCCTCTTAGTGGACGGCCCCGCCGGCGATCCGTTTGCCGAGGCGCCTCCCGGGCCGCGGGGATGGCGCCGCGTCCTCGAGCATCCCCTCTTCCACCTGGGGCTCCTCGCCGCAACCTTCGTCACGACGACGCTCGCGGGCGGCGCCGCGTTCACGAAGGGCGGTGGGCCGCTTCTCGGCGGGCGGTTCTCGGACGGCCTGCCCTTCTCCATCCCGCTGCTGCTGATCCTGGGTGTCCACGAGCTCGGGCACTACGCGATGTGCCGCCGCTACGGCCTGGCCGCGACGCTGCCCTACTTCATCCCCTCGCCGTTTCTCAACCTCGTCGGCACCTTCGGGGCAGTGATCCGGATCAAGGAGCCGATCCGTCGCAAGCGACAGTTGCTCGACGTCGGCGCCGCGGGTCCCCTGGCCGGATTCTTCACGGCGCTGCCGTTTCTCGTGTACGGCGTGGCGCGACCGCGGCCCTCCACGACGCCGCTGACGGAGGGCACCGTGCTCTTCGACTACCCGCTCGTCGTGCGCTGGGCGCAGCGTTGGGCCGAAATCGGCCCGTACTCGAGCGCCACGGTCCACGAGCATCCGACGTTCATGGCGGCCTGGTTCGCCCTTCTCGTGACCTGCCTGAACCTGCTCCCGATCGGGCAGCTCGACGGCGGCCACGTTCTGCGCGCCGCACTCGGCAAGCGCCAGCCGATCGCCTCGGGCGTGGCGCTCGCCCTGTGCGTGCTCGCGGGCGTCACGAGCTCGGCGGTGTGGCTCGTGTTGCCGCTCGTCGTCGCGGCCGTCACGGGCATCGCCCACCCGCCGGTCGACGACGACGACGAGCCCCTCGACTTCGGCCGAACCCTCGTCGCGCTCCTGTGCGTCGCGGTCTTCCTGGTGTGTTTCTCGCTGACGCCGATCCGGATGATCTAACTCGAGCCCGCGGCTCGGCGCGGCAGCTCCAGCAGGAACGTCGCCGGCCCGTCGTTCACGAGCTCGACCTCCATGGCCGCCCCGAAGACGCCGGTCGCGACCGTGAGGCCCTCCGTCCGCAACGCGGCGACGAAGCGCTCGTAAATCGGCTCGGCCTCGGGGCCGCGCAACGCCCGCTCGAAACCGGGCCGCCGGCCGCGCGAGAGGTCGGCGGCCAGCGTGAACTGCGAGACGGCGAGCACGGCGCCTCCGACGTCGGCCAGGGCGAGGTTCATCTTTCCGGCCTCGTCGTCGAAGACCCGCAGGCCCGCCACTTTGAGGGCCGCCTCGTCGGCCGTCTCCGGGGCGTCGCCCACCTCGGCGCCGACGAGCACGAGAAATCCCCGGCCGATCTCGCCGACCGTCCGGCCGTCCACGCGGACCGCCGCCCGCGAGACACGCTGGACCACGAGCCTCATGTGCGCCGGCGGCGAGAGGCCACCCGCCTGAGCTCCTCGGGTTCCGGCGCTCCGAGCCAGTGAGCGGCCAGCCAGTAGCAGACCGTCGCCAGGCCGATCACCAGCGCGAGGAGCCCCGCCCCCCGCCATCCCGAATACGCCTTCCCGGGGACCACGCGCGACGCCGCCCAGAGGAACGCGCCCATCGCCGCCGACGCCGCGGCGATCCGCGTCAGCGACCCCGCGATCGCCCGGCCGCGCAGCGGCCCTTCGCGGCGGCGCAGCGCCGTCATCAGGACGCCGACGTTGACGGCGGCGGCTGCGGAGGCAGCGAGGCCGATGCCGGGCAGGCCCATCGGCCGCGTCAGAACGCTGCAGAGGAGAATGAAGACGGCCGCGTCGGCCAGCGCCGCCGCCACGGGCAGCGTCGTGTTCTTGAGGGCATAGAAAGCGGGCACCACGACGCGGATCCCGGCGAAGAAGAAGAGGCCGAGCGACAGGGTCGCGAGCGCTCCGGCCGTCGCCTGCGTGTCGGCGTCCCCGAAACGCCCTCCCTGAAAGAGCACGCGCACGATGGGGACCTGGAGCGCCACGAGGCCCACGCTGGCGGGAACGGTCACGAAGGCGATCAGCCTCAGCGCGAAGGCGAGGTTGTCCTTGAAGGGCCCCCGGTCGGGCGCCATCGCCTGCCGGGAGAGCATCGGCAGGATCGCCGTCGCGACCGACACGGCGAACCCGCCGAGGACGAGTTCCTTGAGGCGGTTGGCGTAGTAGAGGTGCGAGACGCTCGCGTTGCCCAGGCCCGCCGCAAAGCGCGTCGAGACGACCGCGTTGACGGTGTTGATCCCGTAGGCGAGCAGCCGCGGGGACATGAGCAGCAGCACCGAGCGCACGGCGGGGTCCCGCCAGCCGAGCGCGGGGCGACCAACCGCCTTCAGCCGTCTGAGCTGAGGCACCTGGATCGCGATCTGCAGGACCCCTCCCGCGAGCACGCCGGCTGCCAGGCCGTACGTCGGCTCGGCGAGCCTCGGCGAGACGAAGAGCGCGGCCAGGATGAGCGAAACGTTCAAGAGGATCGGGGCCGCGGCCGCCGCCGCGAAGCGGTGGTGAGCGTTGAGCAGGGCCTGGCAGAGCGCGGCCAGCGAGACGAGGAGGATGTAGGGGAAGATCCACCGGTTGAGAAGAACGGTCAGCTCGAACTTGCCGGGCACGCCGTGGAACTGCGCGGCGAGCAGCTCAACGAGCCACGGAGACGCGAGGATTCCGGCCGCCGTGATCGCGGTCAGGATCAGGGCGAACGTGCCGGCCACCCGCCCGACGAACGCCCGGGCCTCCTCGGCGCTGCGCTCGTGCGAGACTTCGGCATAGACCGGAATGACCGCCGAGGACATCGCCCCTTCCCCGATGATCTCGCGCAGCATGTTGGGGATCCGGAAAGCCACGAAGAAGGCATCGGTCCGCATCCCGGCACCGAGCGTGACGGCGATGACCTTGTCGCGCAGGTATCCCGTCACCCGGGAGACGAGGGTCAGCGGCGTGATCGTCGAGGCCGAGCGGACCAGACGCCCCCGGGCCTCGTCGATTTCGGTCGCCGTCATGCGCTTGCCCGCGATTCTAGCCCGGACATCATCTGTCCGACGGAAAGTGGAATATCGTGTCAGTACCTGAAAGGAGGGCGAACACATGGCCAGCGTGAACAAAGTGATCCTGATCGGAAACCTCGGAAAGGACCCGGAGATCCGGACGACCCCGCAGGGCACGTCGCTCGCGCGCTTCTCGCTCGCGACGACGACCGCCTGGAAGGACGCCTCGGGCGCCAAGCAGGAGCGCACCGAATGGCACGACATCGTGGCCTGGGAGAAGCTCGCCCAGATCTGCGGCGAATACCTCCACAAGGGCAAGATGGTCTACGTCGAGGGCAGCCTCCAGACCCGCAGCTGGGAAGACCAGAACGGGCAGAAGCGCTACAAGACCGAGATCAAAGCCTCCAACGTCGTCATGCTCTCGCCGCGCCAGGACGGGGCTCGGGCGGGCGCGGCCCGCGAGGTCGCCGAAACGCCCGAGCCGGCTCCTGCCGGCGGCGGCTACGACGACGACGTGCCGTTCTAGGCCGTGCCGGCGTACGTCGTGGTCGAGGTCGAAGTCCGGGACCCCACGCGCTTCGAAGAGTACAAGCGGCTCGCCCCGCGGGCCATCACCGCGGACGCGGCCGCTATCTCTCGCGGGGCGGGCGCACGGACGTCCTCGAAGGGGACGCCGGGCCGGATCGCATCGTCATCCTCGAGTTTCCATCGCTCGAGCGGGCCCGGGAGTGGTGGGCATCGTCGGAGTACGAAGAGGCCAACGCGCTGCGGCAGTCGTGCTCCCGCGCACGCATGGTGACCGTCGAAGGGCCCTAGCAGGGCGGCACCGGGCCGCGCTCTCAGGCCAGGGCCGTCAACTCGGCACGAACCGCGGCGAGCGTGACCTCGGAGCTTCCCGCGGCATGGCGCAGCGACGCCAGGTGGTGGGCGTAACCTTCGAGGCGGGCCGCCGCTTCGGCCCGCCGCCTCCCCGGGACCGACCGTTCCACGGCCTCGACGCACGGAGCGTACTCCTCGATCCGACGGCACACGAGCAGGAGGTCGCAGCCGGCTGCGCTCGCCCTCGCGCAACGCTCGGGCAGGCCGCCGAACTCGGACAGGGCGCCCATCTCGAGGTCGTCCGAGAAGGCCGCTCCGGTGAAGCCGAGGCCCTCGCGCAGAAGTCCGGTTGCGACTTCCTCCGACAGCGACGCCGGAACGCCGTCGGGCCCGGCCGCATGCGAGACCATCACGGCCCGCGCACGGTCCATCAGCGCGGCAAAGGGCTCGAGGTCGAGGGCCTTCTCCTCGGGGTCCGTCGGCACGATCGGGAGAGCCGCGTGGGTGTCGCAGATCGCGCGACCGAGCCCCGGGAAGTGCTTGAGGCAACCTCCCACCCCCTGGCTGTGCAGGCCGTCGAGGAAGCTCCCCGCGCCGCGGACGATCTCCTCCGGGTCCGCCGACACGCAGCGCTCGCCGAGAACGAGCGCTCCGGCGCCTGCAACGCCGCGGTCCACCACCGGGGCCAGGTCCACGTCGAAGCCGAGCCGCGCCAGCATCGCGCCGGCCGCGGCCCCCGCGCGCCGCGCGGCCCCGGCTCGCGAAACCGTCTGGAGAGAGGGCGCGGGAGCCACCAGCTCGCGCAGGCGATCGACGGGCCCACCCTCCTGGTCCAGAAGCAGGTGCTCGATCTGGAGGTCTCGGAGCTCCGCGGCGAGTCGGGCGAGGCCGTCGAGGTTCTCGAGATTGCGCTGGAAGAGGATCACGCCCCAGGGAGGCAGCGCCGCGAGCGTCCTCCGCTCGGAATGTTCGAGCGCCGGGCCGGCCAGGCCCACGCCGAAGAGGCGCGAGGTCACTTGCCCTTCAACCGCTCCTGCAGGGCCGCCAGGAGCGAGAGCGCCGCGACCGGCGTCATCTGGTTCACGTCGAGCGCCCGCAACTTCTCGAGGGCCAGCTCTTCCTCGGCCGAAAAGAGCAGGAATTGACCTCCTCCTGCACTCTGGCCCTGTGTGCGGGCGAGTACCGGAGCCCCCTGCACGTCGAGCTCCTGCTTCTCCAGGTTGGCGAGCACTTCGCGCGCCCGTGCCGTGACGGCCGCGGGCAGTCCGGCGAGCTCGGCGACGTGAATTCCGTAGCTGCGGTCGGCCGCGCCCGGGACGACCTTGCGCAGGAAGACGACCTTGCGGCCGACCTCGCGCACCGCCATGGTCGTGTTGACGACGGCCGGCCGGACGAGCGCGATCTCGGTCAGCTCGTGGTAGTGCGTCGCGAAGAGCACGAAGCCCGCCCTCTCGGGCGTGTCGTGCAGGTGCTCGAGGAGGGCCCAGGCGATCGAGAGGCCGTCGAACGTGGAGGTGCCGCGCCCGACCTCGTCCAGGATCACCAGGCTTCTCGGAGACGCCTCGCGCAGGATTGCCGCCGACTCGAGCATCTCGACCATGAACGTGGACTCGCCGCGCGACAGGTAGTCGGCCGCTCCGACTCGGGTGAACACGCGGTCCACGACCGAAAGCTCGGCCTCCTCGGCGGGAACGAAAGAGCCCGCCTGCGCCAGCAGCACGATCGTCGCGACCTGCCGCAGATACGTGGACTTGCCACCCATGTTGGGCCCGGTGACGAGCTGGATCCGGCGCTCGGAAGACAGGTCCGTGTCGTTGGGGACGAAGGGTTCCTCGCGGCGGAGGCTTTCGACCAGGGGATGGCGGCCGGCGACGATCCGCAGCCGCGGAGCTGCCGAGAGCTTCGGGCGCACCCACCGGCCCGCGCGCGCGACCGCGGCGAGCGAGGCGAAGAGGTCGAGCTCGCCCATGGCGGCGGCGGTTCGCGCGATCCGTTCCCCGGCCCGCGCGAGCTCGGCCAGCAGCTCCCCGTACAGCCTCGACTCGATCTCGCCGATGCGGTCCTCGGCGCCGAGAATCTTCTCCTCGAGCTCCTTCAGGGCCGGCGTGACGTACCGCTCGGCGTTGGCCAGGGACTGCCGGCGCACCCACTCGGCCGGGACCCTCTCGCGGTGGGTGTTGGAGACCTCGAGCGAGTAGCCGAAGACGCGGTTGAAGCGCACCTTGACGGTCGCGATGCCCGAGCGCCGCCGCTCGTCGGCCTCGATCGCGAGCAGCGCCCCTTGCGCGTCGCGCCGCAGGGCCCTCAAGCCGTCGAGCTCGGCGTTGGCCCCTTCGCGGATGACGCCCCCGGCCGAGGCGAGAACGGGCGGGTCCGGCGCCAGTGCAGCCTCGATCCTCGACGCGCAGTCCGTGGTATCCGGGACGGATTCGCAGAGCGATCGAAACCGGCCCGCCGAGAGCGCGGATGCGGCCCGAAGGACCGAGGGCACGGCCCCGAGCCCGGCGCCGAGAGCCGCGACGTCGCGCGGTCCCGCCGTGCCGACCGCAATGCGGGCAAACCGCCTCTCGAGGTCGCCGACCGAGTCGAGCGAGGTCTGGAGGGCCTCGGCGGCGTCCGGCCGCGCGAGGAGCTCCTCGACCGCGTCCCAGCGCGCCTCGAGCTCGACCGGGTCGAGCGACGGGTGCGCGAGGGCCTCCCGCAGCGCCCGAGCGCCGAGGGGAGTCCGTGTGCGGTCCACGAGGGCGAGAAGGCCTCGCTCCTTCGCGCCGTCGGACGACTCGAAGAGCTCGAGCGTCGCGATGGCCGAGGCGTCGAGACCCATTCTCGATCCGAACGAAAGCGCGGCGGGCGGACCGACGTGCTCGAGGCGGCCGGGTCGCATCTCGTGGGCGTAGGCGAGCGCCCCCGAAGCGGCCTCCCGGGCGGCGGACGCGAGGGACGCGAACCCCGAGACGTCTCGCGGGGCGGCGTGCCACCACGCCGCGCTGCGCCGCGAGAGCGTGGCCCGGAACTCCGGTTCCGCCGCGGCCTCGGGCAGCAGGATCTCCCGCGGTCGGAAGAGCGCAAGCGCGTCCGCAACCCGCGAGGCTTTCGCCGTCCCGGCGTGGAAGCGCCCGGTCGAGAGATCGAGGAAGGCCAGGCCCCAGTCGGGCTCGCCGGGTGCGAGCGCGGCCAGATACGAGGGAGCGTCGGGAACGAGAGACTCGGCGTCGAGCACCGTGCCGGGCGTGACCACGCGGGTGATGTCGCGCCGCACGAGCCCCTTCGCGGCCCGCGGGTCCTCGACCTGGTCGCAGACGGCGACCTTGCGGCCGGCCGAGACCAGCTTCGAGATGTGGTGCTCGACGCTCTGGTGCGGCACCCCGCACATGGGGGCCTCGATGTCGGAGTCCTTGTGACGCCGGGTCAGGGCGATGCCGAGCAGCGGGGCAGCGTCCTTCGCGTCGTCGAAGAACATCTCGTAGAAGTCCCCCATGCGGTACAGGAGGATCGCGTCCGGGACGCGGTTTTTCATCTCGAAGTACTGCCGAAGCATCGGAGTCACGCGCGGGGTCGGAGCGCTCACGGGGTGCTAGCATAGCCCCAGGGGCCGCGGCGCTCGCCCGAACCCGTTCAAGACCATGATCGTGCTTGCCCTCGACACCGCCAGCCCCAGGCCGGCGGTCGCGCTGCTCTGCGACGGACGACTCTTCGAAGAACCGCTCCCGGAAGACCGCCGCGCTTCGGAGGAGCTTCTTCCCGCGGTCCGGCGCGTGCTCGCCGCTGGCGGCCGCCCCCTCGAAGCATGCGAACGGATCGGTGTCTGCGCCGGGCCGGGCTCGTTCACCGGGCTTCGCGTCGGACTGGCCACGGCCTGGGGCTTTGGCCGCGCCCTGGGCATCCCGGTCGAGGCCGTCTCCACCCTCGAGGCCATCGCCGAAGCGGCGAGGGCGGCGGGCGGCGAACGTGTCGTGGCCGTCCTCGACGCCGGACGGGGCGACCGGATTTGCGAGAGGTTCGATCTCTCGGAGCCGCGCGCCCGCTCCCTTGCCCCGGCCGTGCTCGTGCGTGCCGAAGCCGTCGGGTCCTTCGCCGCCTCGGACCGCGTGGTCACCCTTCCGGAGACGCTGGTCGCCCCGGCCGCGCGCTCGCGGCGCGGGTGGCGGGGGCGCTGGCCGCAGCCGTCGCGAGAAACCCGAGACAGGAGCTCGGTTCGTCCCGCCCGCTCGCCGCGATCTATTCCCGGCCGAGCGCGGCCGAGGAGAGGCATGGCGCTGCGTGAGCCGCAGCAGCGGCCCTACCGCCTGCGCCCCCCCGGCCACTTCGACCTGGACGAGATCGCGCGCATCGAGGCCGAGTCTTTTCCCGTTCCGTGGAAGCGGGAGTTCTTCGCGAGCGAGCTCGTCGAGCCCCACCGCTACCTGCGCGTTCTCGTCAGCGACGAGGGCGGCGAGCCGCGGGTCGGCGGCTATCTCTTCGCCGTCTCGCTCTACGAGGAGTTCCACATCAACAAGATCGCGATCGATTTGCGCCTGCGCCGGCAGGGGTACGGACGGCTCCTCTTCGAGGACGCCCTGGCTCGGGCGCGCTCGATGAGCTCGACCGCGATCACGCTGGAGGTGCGGGTTTCGAACGTCGCGGCCCGCGAGTTCTACAAGTCCTACGGCTTCTCGGAGGCCTACCGGCGCCGCGCCTACTACCAGGACGGCGAAGACGCGCTCGTCCTCGTTCTGTCTCTGGCCGGGGGGTAGGCCGTATTCCCGTTTCTCGCTCGCCCCTCAGCGTTTACTGCTTACCGGTTACGGACTTAAACCCCCGTTGAATCCCCCCCGACCCGGGGCTAGACTTAGGCCGTGACCCGCCTCGCCCTCTTTTCTCGAACACAAGACAAGGAGGATTGACCCGATGGAATACGGGAACAGCGAGATCGCCGTGTCCGACCCCGAATTTCGCCGCCTTCGCGAAGAGCACCGCCACCACGAGGCTCGCCTGCACGAGCTGGCCGAAAAATCCCGCCTCTCCGAGGACGAGGAGATGGAGGAGAAGCGCCTGAAGAAGGAGAAACTTCTTCTCAAGGACCGGATGGAAGCCATCGCCCGGCATCGCCGCGAGGAGGTCGCCAGCTGAGGGTTCCGATCGCCCGCGAAGGCTGGGCCTTCATCGTTCCGCCGCTCGCCGCCGGGGGCGTGGCCGGGTTGACCGGCTACCCGCTGGCGGCAGCCGTTTTGGGGGCGGCGACGCTCTTTCTCCTCCAGTTCTTCCGGGACCCCGAGCGCGTGCCGGAGGGCGGCGAGGACACGATCGTGTCTCCGGCCGACGGCACGGTCCTCTCGGTCGCCGAGTCCCCGGAGGCGCCGGCGGGCGCGCGGAGGCGATTGTCGGTGTTCATGTCGGTGTTCAACTGCCACGTGAACCGGGCCCCCGTCTCCGGGCGTCTCGGGGACTACGCGTACATCCGCGGCCGCAAGGGCGCGGCGTTCTCCGACAAGGCCTCGGTCGAGAACGAACAGAACCGGATCACGCTCGTCGCGGCGCCCGGCAGCGTCACGTTCAAGCAGATCGCTGGGGCACTGGCGCGGCGGATCGTCTTCTACCCGCGCGTGGGAGACTCGCTCCGGCGTGGACAGCGCATCGGCCTCATCCGGTTTGGCTCGCGCGTCGACCTGTTCGTCCCGGACGGCGCCGAGGTGCTCGTGAAGCCGGGCGACAAGCTGAAGGCCGGCAGGACGGCGGTCGCCCGCTGGCCCCGGAGCGGCTGACGTGCCGGGTCTGTCCCGCGAGCGACTCTCCCGCGGGCTCTTCATCCTGCCGACGCTCTTCACGGTCGGCAACCTCTTCTGCGGCTATCTCTCGCTCTGGTGCTCGATCCGCGGCACCTTCGAGCTCGCCGCCGTCCTGATCATCGCCGCGGGCGTCCTCGACGCCCTCGACGGCCGCATCGCTCGGATGACCCACTCGACCTCGAAGTTCGGCGAGGAATACGACTCGCTGGCCGACCTCGTCTCCTTCGGCGTCGCACCCGCGGTGCTCGCCTACTCATGGGGGCTCGCCGACTTCCACCGCCTCGGCTGGATGGCGTCGTTTCTCTTCGTCGTCTGCGGGTCGATGCGGCTGGCGCGGTTCAACATCCAGGTACACGTGGTGGACAAGCGGTACTTCGTCGGGCTGCCGATCCCGGCGGCGGCGGGCACGGTAGCCACGATCGTCCTGGCAACGCCGGAGCGCCTCGTCTCGCGCATGTGGATGGGCGGGCTTCTCGCCCTGACCGTCGTCCTGTCCTATTTGATGATCTCGACGATCCGCTACCGGTCCTTCAAGGACCTCGACCTGAAGCGCCGCCGCCCGGCGTGGATCCTGCCCGCCATCGCCCTTTTCTTCGCCGTCGTCGCCTACCGGCCGGAGCTCGCGCTCGTCACCCTGGCGCTCGTCTTCGCCGCCTCGGGACCGGCCGGCAAGCTCGTCGGGTTCTTCCGCCGGAAGGAGCCCCCTCCTACCCTCTCTTCCGGCTAGGCGCCGACTTCTTCGGCTCAGGGGTCGGCGGCGGAGGCGGCCCGGCCCAGTCGGTCGCGACCTCCGGTCCGGCCGCAGACATCGCGTGGACCCGATGCGGGCAGCATCCGGCCGGCAGCGTACCGCGGACCACGATGCGCGCCGGGGTCACGGTCTCGAGCGGAGCGACGAACGTTTCGAACAGGCGAACCGTGGTCGCTCGGCCCGGTGTCACGGCTTGACCCGAGCGGTCGTACACCTCGTACCGGTCGAATCCGCCGAGCTGCACGTCGGCCGCGTGCGCGGGAGCGAGGTCCACCTCGACCCAGTTGTCCACGCGCGACACGACCGAGGCGTGGTGGCTCTTGTTGACGAGGTCCACCGCGATCGCGCCGCGTCCGGCCGGTGTCACGCTCGCTTCCAGGACGGGAGCGAGCGATCGCCCGAGAAGGACGTCCTCGAGGGCCGCCAGATCGAAGACGCGCTCGGTCTCGGTCGCGCCCTCGAACAGAAGAGCTCGGCCGAGCGCGTACCGCTTGCCTGCCGGGTTCGATCCGAGCTGGAACAGCATCTCCGAGACGGCGGGCAGGCGGAAGGCGATCCGGTCGCCGGGCTCGAGCGCGAGGCCGTCCTGTCGCACGGGCGCCCGGGCCGTGAGCGTGAAGGCCGAGATGCTGGCGTCGTTGACGGACAGGTCGTTTTCGAACTGAAAGCGGCCGCTTCCCGAGAGAGGCTCGACCAGGCGGCCGGGAACGCTTCCCCGCGACTGCCCGTCGGCGCCACGGATTTCGCCCGTCGTCCGCGTGTCATACGCGGCCCACCAGGGCCGGCGCAGGGCATCGGTCGCGAGCGGGTCCACGCGCGGCCCGTTGCCGAACACGAACGCCACCAGCGCGTCCGCGGCACTCAGAAGAGGCGCGAGCTTCTTTCGGTCCTCCTCGGCGGATGGGAGCGCCGTCAACGAGATGGAGACGAACGTTCCGGCAGGAAGTGCTCGTCTGAGGGCCGTGATCAGGGCGGCGTAGCGCCCTGCCGCCCCGGGCGCGAATGGAGAGTCGAGGTGGACGCCTACCACCCGGCCGTATGCCCCGCCCGTGATCATGCTGGAGAGTGCGCTCGCCGCAGAGGTCGCGAGCGGCCCGGGTTCCGGCCCTTCTGAGCTCGTGAGGGCGCTCGCGAGCGCCTCGGTAGGCTTCACGACCAGCACGGTCGCCACGTGCTCAAACGGCCTCGGTGGCAGCGTCGCGGGCTCGAAGTGCGCGGAACCGGCCGACGGTCCGAGCGTTCCGGCCGGCAGGAAGACGGCCGCGGCCCCGATCCGTCCGAGCTCGCCGTCGAGGGCCGGGTCGGCGGCGGCCTTCGGGTCCACGAGCCAGATCACGTCCCCCTTCGGAACGTGGACCTCCGCCGCATCGCGCGCCGGTTGCTTCCGGCAGCCTGCCCACAGCAGGGCCGCGAGCGCCGCCGCGACGAGAGGTCGTCGTGTCATGGGCGGCCCCCGGCCTCTCCGGCGGCCGACAGGTCGAACCGCACGCGCAGGCCCGCCGGCACGAGGTTCTCGGCCGCGATCGAACCGCCGTGCTCTTCGACGATCTTCTTGGCGATGGCCAGTCCGAGCCCCGTGCCCCCGCTCTTGGCGGAAAAGTAGGGGTCGAAGAGGCGCGGCAGAATCTCCGGAGCGACCCCCGGCCCGTCGTCCTCGACGGCGACCTCTACGCCCCCGCCGTGTGGGCGCGCCGAGAGCCGGATCGCTCCGCCGCCTCCCAGGGCCTCGACGGAGTTACCGAGAAGGTTCGAGAGCACCCGCGACAGCAGGCGCGCGTCACCCAGGGCGCGCAACCCCGGACTCGCCTCGACCGAGATGCGGACCCCTCTCGCTCCGCCATAGGCTGCGGCGGCCTCGGCGAGCAGCGCGGAGACGTCGATCGAGAGCATCTCGGGCCTCGGGAGCCGAGCGTAGTCCGAAAACTCGGCCGCCGAGTGCCGGAGCGTCTCCGTTTGCCGCAGGACGTTCTGCACGCACTCCTCGAGGACGCGGTCGAACCCGGGCGAGCCGCGCTTCCAGACCTCGCGCAGATGTTCGACCGAGAGCCGGATGGGAGTCAACGGGTTCTTGATCTCGTGCGCGATCATGCGGGCCATCTCCGCCCAGGCGGCCAGGCGGTTGGAGCGGACCAGGTCCGACACGTCCTCGATGACCGCCATGCGGGCGCCGGCGCCACCGAGCGGCAGCGGCACGGTAACCAGGCGCCATCGCGCGCCACCCGGGAGCTCGAGCTCCGCCGAAACGCCGTCGTCGCCAGCGCGACCCAGGGTTTCGCGCACTCCCCCCATCGCGTCTCCCGGAAAGAGGTCCGCGAGGGTCGCCCCATCGGCCCGTCCCCCTCCGAGCCGGCCCGCGGCCGGGTTGGCGAGAAGCACTCGACCGTCGTCGCCGTAGGCCACGACGCCCGCGGTCAGCTGCGAAAGCAGAGTCGCGAGCCTCTCCTTCTCCCGCGAAAGCGCGTCCGTCTGCTCCTTCAGGCTCCGGGACATGAAGAGAAATGCCCGCACGAGCTCCTTGAGCTCCTCGTCGGGCGGCTCCGCGAGCCGGGGTGAGAAGTCGCCGCGGGCGACCGCGCGCGTTCCCTCCACGAGATCGGCCACGGGCCGGGCGACACGGACCGCCAGCCGCCCGGCAATCGCGGCCGACACGAGGAAGACGAGGAGGCTGAACGCCGAAACCGCCGCCGTCAGTTGCGCGGCCTCGGCCTCGGCCACGCGCTGCTGCGGCAGGAGCAGCAGCGAGAGGAGGCCCGGGCTGCGTACGCCCGGGACCCCGGGCAGGGAGGCGAGCTCCGTCGTGATTTCCTCGAAGCGGCTCCCGGCGATCAGCCGCGCGTCCGTACGCTCGCGCGCCGCCCCGAGACCGATCGCCGCGTAGGTCGCTCCCGGCACACGCTGGGGAAGCAGGCTCGCCGCGTAGAGGTCGCGGCGGGACGTCGCAACCAGTCGGGCCTCCGGCGAATACACCGAGAGGTCGTAACCCACGGCGTTGGCGAGCCAGGAGAGAAGGGTGTCGTCCACGAGCCCCAGCCGTCCGAGGGTCGCCTCGGCCGTCGGAAGGTAATCGTCGAGGACACGCCGGGCCGTCTCGAGCGCCGTGCGTCCGTGGTCGAGCGTGTCCTGGCGAGTGCGGGTGGCGATCGAGGAGCGCAGAAAGAACGTGACGGCCGTCAGAGGCACCATCACCGACAGGACGAAGAGGCCCACGAGGCGGCCTCGGAAACTGCGGCCCGCCGCCGGGAAGAGCTCTGCGGGCGGCCGACGGCGCGTCGCGTGCCGCCAGACCACCACCAGGGCCCCGAGGACATAGAGGATGGCGGCGGCCGCCAGCAACTGCGTGGATGCCAGGAGGCGCTCGAGAAAGCCGGGCCCCGGAATCGCCACGAGCTGGAAACCGTCCTTCAGGGGACGCAGCTCTCCCAGCAGCTCCTCGCCGCGATAGCGGGTCCGGATGGGAACCGGCGCCCGGGCCGCTCGCACGCGCCCGATCATGGTACGGGGCAGCTCGGGGCCTTCCTCGCGCCGGGCGCCGTCCGGCCCGTAGAGGGCGAGGACCGGCCGCGGCTCCTGAACCGTCGAAACCTCGCCGCCCACGAGGCGGCGGTAGACAGCCAGACGCGCGGGCAGCGGGTCCCATCCCGGCCAGTCCGCGACCGCCACGGCCACATGCCCCCACCGCGAGCCCCCGTTGGAGAGGAAGGAGCGCCGCCGGACCACGGCCACGCGGTGGCGGTCGATGACGGCGGACCCTTCTTCGGCCGTCCCCGTCAGGTCCACGTCGGGGATCAGAGAGAAGCGGCTGCGCAGAAAACCCGAGTCGTCGAACACTTCGTATGCGATCAGGGTGGCCGCCGCGGGCTCCTCCTCGCCTTCGCGCCACAGTCGGTACGCGAGGTCGGAGAGGTCGACCTCCGGCAGGGGCGCGGGCAGGTCCCGCGCGAGGTCGAAGCGCTCGACCCGCTCTAAGGAGCGCCGTACGGAGACCACCGCTCCGGCCGAGATGCGTCGTGGATCGGGCAGACGGATCGCTGACGCCGCCCGGAAAGCCGCCACCGCGCGGTCGTGGGCGTGGCACGGCGCCGCGACGAGAACGACGAGAAGGGCCGCCGCCGCCGTGAGGCGAAAGGGCCCGAGAGCCCCTCGGGGCCCGACGCCCGCGATCGAGCGCCTCCAGAGCTCGTAGGCGAACACGGCGGCCGCGGCAACGCAAACGGGAAAGAGCGGCCATCGCGAGACCAGGGCCAGGCCGAGCACCAGTACGGTGGCCGTGAGGAAAACGGCGATGCCCGTTGCGCCCCGCCGGGGTTTCCCTCCCCCTGACGCTCCGATCGCGAGAGCCGAGCCGAACAGCGCCGTCAGGGCGACGAGATCGAAGAAGGCGGCGCTCGAAAGGGAAAGCCCGGGCACGAGGTCCGGCACGTCGACCCTCCGGGCCTCGAGGATCCCGAGGGCGAGCAGCGCGAAGCCCGAAGGAACTCGCCACGGGCCGGCCCCATCCCGCTGGTGCAACAGCGCCAGCCCCTCCGGCAGCAGCATGGGGCCGAGAGCCAGGACCCAGATCTCGCTCGAAGCGAGGGCGTGGCCCGCGGCGTGCGCCCAGGCGACGCTCGCGAGGAAAACGAGCGCAAGTCCCCAGCCCACCCACCGCGGTCCCTTGGCCAGCAGCGGCAGAGCGGCCAGGATCACCAGAGCCAGTCCCGCCGCTCGAGAGCCTGCGCCGGCGGCCGCCGGCTCGGCCCCCCGCCGCGCGGCGACGAAGGCCGTAGAGGCCTCGGAGAGAATCGGCGGCCGGCCG
Source organism: uncultured Acidobacteriota bacterium (assembly GCA_963724465.1). Lineage (GTDB taxonomy): Bacteria > Acidobacteriota > Thermoanaerobaculia > UBA5066 > Gp7-AA6 > DAHUXD01. The sequence continues at coordinate 28,544 of CAVRUT010000008.1, forward strand.
GGGGCGGGAGCGACGGCTTCCCAGTCCATGGCCTCGGAGCCGAGGGCGAGCGCCCGGCCGAAGCCCGGGGCTTCGAAGGGGACGGATCGGGCCGCGCAGATGATTCCCGAAAAGGCCCCGCTGCCGGCAGTCCGCCAGCGCGCGAGTTCCATGCGCGTCGCGGTCCATCGGACCGACAGGGAGCCCGACCCCGGCGGGGCCGGCATTCGTGTCGGCGCCTCTCCCCACCAGGCGAGGACGTTTCCCTCGGGGTCCGCGAGCGCGATCCAGCTTCCGGGCGCCGCCCCCGCCATCGCATCTCGCGCCGCGGCGAAGAGCGCCTGCCTCTGCAGCACGATCCCTCCCCCCTCGAGGGATCGTGCCACCTCGGCGTCGGCTGCCAGCGCGTGGGCCCGCCGTGAAAGGTCGACGGCGACCTCGCCGAGCGCGCGGGAGAGGGACTTCGGGGGCGCCGGCGATGCGGCCCGGCCCGGCAGCCGCGTACCACCCGTCCAGCCAGAGAAGGGACGCGAGGGCGACGAGAGAAGCGGCGGCGAGAAGCGCCCGGCGTTGCAACGTCACCCCGCGCGCCGGTCAGCCGAGAAAGGGCAGGTCCACTCCCCGCTCGCGCGCCGTCCGGATCGCCTCGGGATAACCGGCGTCGGCATGGCGCATCACTCCCGTCCCCGGGTCGGTCGTCAGGACCCGGCGCAACCGCCGCGCCGCGCCGTCGGTGCCGTCGGCGACGACGACCATGCCGGCGTGGATCGAGTAGCCGATCCCGACGCCGCCCCCGTGGTGTAGCGAGACCCACGTCGCTCCTGCGGCGGTGTTCAGGAGCGCGTTCAGGATCGGCCAGTCGGCGATCGCGTCCGAGCCGTCGCGCATTCCCTCGGTCTCGCGGTTCGGAGAGGCGACGGACCCCGAGTCCAGATGGTCCCGGCCGATCACGATCGGTGCGCGGACCTTGCCCGTCCGCACGAGCTCGTTGAAAAGGAGGCCCGCGCGATGGCGTTCTCCGTAACCCAGCCAGCAGATCCGCGCCGGCAGCCCCTGGAACGCGATGCGCTCGGCAGCCAGCTCGAGCCAGCGCTTCAGACCCGCGTCGTGCGAGAAGAGCTCGAGGAGAGCGCGGTCGGTCGTGCGGATATCCTCCGGATCCCCGGAGAGGGCCGCCCAGCGGAACGGCCCCTTGCCCTCGCAGAAGAGGGGGCGGATGTAGAGGGGCACGAACCCGCCCACCCGAAACGCCTCCTCGACCCCGGCCTTCATGGCCTGGCCGCGCAGGTTGTTCCCGTAGTCGAAGACGACGGCTCCGCGCCGCTTGAGCTCGAGCAGGGCGCGCATGTGGTCGGCCATCGTGGCGTAGGCCCGCGCGATGTACGCCTTGGGATCCTCCCGCCGCAGGCGAACGAGATCGGCGAGCGCCCCGCCCCGGGGCACGTAGCCGTTCAACTCGTCGTGGGCGGAGGTCTGGTCCGTGACGAGGTCGGGAAGGACGCCGCGCTCGAGCAGCCGCTCGAGCAGCTCCACGGCGTTGCACTCGACCCCGATCGAGACCGCCCGCCTCGCCTCTCTTGCCGCGAGGGCCCGGTCGATGGCGCGATCGATCTGCATCTCCTTCTCGTCGAGGTACCGCGTGCGCAGGCGCTTCTCGATGCGCTCGGGATCGACCTCGGCGACGAGCGCGACGGCCCCGTTCATCGTGGCCGCCAGAGGCTGCGCGCCGCCCATCCCGCCGAGTCCCGCCGTGACGACCAGGCGCCCGCCGAGCTCTCCGCCGAGGTCGCGGCGGCCGGCCTCGGCAAACGTCTCGAAGGTTCCCTGCACGATGCCCTGACTGCCGATGTAGATCCAGGACCCCGCCGTCATCTGCCCGTACATCGTCAGGCCCAGGCCCTCCAGGCGCCGGAACTCCTCCCCCGTGGCCCAGGCCGGGACGAGCATCGAGTTGGAGATCAGAACGCGCGGAGCGTCCTCGTGGGTCTCGAACACTCCGACGGCCTTGCCCGACTGCACGAGCATGGTCTCGTTGCCCTTGAGGCGCTTGAGCGTCGCGACGATTGTGTCGAAACACTCCCAGTTGCGGGCCGCGCGCCCCGTTCCGCCATAGACGATCAGCTCCTCGGGGCGCTCCGCGTTTTCCGGGTCGAGGTTGTTCTCGAGCATCCGCAGCGCGGCTTCCTGGGCCCAGCCACGGCAGCGCAGTTCCGTTCCGCGGGCGGCGCGGACCGTGCGGGCCGAAGCGAGGACGCTCGTCGTCACGGCCGGATTATATGGCCCGGGTGGCCGAATCCGACCCCTACGCGAGGGGAGCGATCGCCTCGGGCCATCGCCGCGTCGCCGAGAAAACGCCGGGCTCTCTCGATGTCCACGTGCATTTCCCGGTCCCGGTTCCACGGTCGGACGACGCGGCGAAACTCGCGCCGGACCCTCTCGATCGGAGCCGAGGAGACGAGCGGGCGCAGGAACTCCATGGCCTGGAAGGCGGCGATCGCCTCGATCGCGAGAACGCGTTCGAGGTTCTCGACGACGGCGGCGAACTTCCGCGCGGCGATCGGCGACATCGAGACGTGGTCCTCCTTGGCCGCCGACGTGGGGATCGAATCCACCGAGGCCGGGTGAGCCAGGATCTTGCACTCGGAGACCAGACCGGCCGCCGTGACCTGCGCCATCATCAGCCCCGAGTGAAGCCCGCCCTCGCGCACGAGGAAGGCCGGCAGGTCCGAGAGGGCGGGGTTGACGAGCTTCTCGATCCGGCGCTCGGAGATCGAGGCGAGATCCGCCGCCGCGATGGTCGCGTAGTCGAGGACGAGGCCGACCGGCGCCCCGTGGAAGTTTCCGCCCGAGAGGATGTCGCCGCGCCCGGCGAAGACGAGCGGATTGTCGGTCGCGCTGTTCATCTCCCGCTCGAGGACGGACCTCGCGTGCCAGAACGCGTCGCGGGCGGCGCCGTGAACCTGCGGCACGCAGCGCAGCGCGTAGTTGTCCTGGACCCTTCCGCAGCCACGGTGGGACTCACGGATGGCGCTGCCCCTCAGTAGCATGCGAAGGTTCTTCGCGCTCGCAGCCGCCCCGGGGTGAGGCCGGGCCGCGACGATGCGCGGATCGAAGGCCGTATCCGATCCGCGGGAGGCGTCCACGGACGCCGCTCCGATCACGTCCGCCACGCGGGCGAGCTCGATCGCGCGCGCCAGAGCGAGCCCGCCGACCGCCACCGACATCTGCACGCCGTTGATGAGGGCGAGGCCCTCCTTGGCGGCGAGCACCACGGGCCGGATGCGCGCCCGCCGGAGCGCCCGGCCTGAGGGCCCTTCCCGGCCCCGGACGCGCACGCGCCCCTCGCCCATGAGAGCGAGGGCCAAATGCGAGAGAGGGGCGAGGTCCCCCGACGCTCCCACCGAACCCTGCGACGGGATGACCGGCAGCACGTCGGCCGCGAGCATCGCCAGCAGCGTCTCGACCGTCGCGACGCGGATGCCGGAGTTGCCCCGCGCGAGCGCGTTGGCGCGAAGGAGCATCATCGCCCGAACGGCGGGGGCCTCCAGGGGCGCGCCGACGCCCGCCGCGTGGCTGCGAATCAGGTTGCGCTGGAGCTCGGCGATCTCTCCCGGGCCAATCGCCACGTCGGCAAACTTCCCGAAGCCGGTCGTCACACCATAAACTTTTGCCCCGCGGCGGATGGCGCGGTCCACGACCCGCCGCGAGGCCGCCATGGCCCGGCGCGCCGAAGGCGAGAGAGACGCCCTCGCCTCGCGCCTCGAGACCGCGACGAGATCGTCCAGGGTCAGGCCCGCGCCCGAGAGCCGCAGGGATTTCATGCGCTCGGGATTCTATGTCGGAGGCCGCGCCCCGAAGGTCGGGCGTGTGCTAGCCTTCGCTGCTTTTCTCCACACACGAGGAGCGACGACGTGAAGGTGCTGGCCGTCCTGGGCGGACAATGGGGCGACGAAGGCAAGGGCAAGGTCGTGGACCTGCTGGCCGACCGCTTCGACGTGGTCGCGCGGTACCACGGCGGGCACAACGCCGGACACACAGTCAAGTTCGGGAGCCAGCACTTCGCCCTCCACCTGCTTCCCGCCGGCATCGTGCGCGGCCGCACGGGCGTCATCGGGCCCGGAGTCGTCGTGGACCTGGAGGCCCTTCTGGCCGAGATCGAGTCCGTGCGAGCGGCTGGTGTCGCGGTGGGTGACAACCTCCTGCTCTCCGACCGGGCCGCGGTGATCCTCCCCTACCACCGCCTCCTCGACGCCGCCCGCGAACGCGCCGCGGGCGACGCGAAGATCGGAACGACGCTGCGCGGGATCGGCCCGGCCTACGAGGCCGTCGCTGCGCGCCGCGCCGTGCGCGTCGCCGAGCTCTACCGGGCCCAGACTCTCGCGGTCCGCGTCGAAGCGGCCCACGCCGAGACCGGCGCCCTCCTCCGGGTCCTCGGAGAACGCGACGTTCCCCCGCCGAAGGAGGTCGTCGCTGCCCTGCGGGCCGCCGCGGAGCGTCTGGCGCCACACGTGGCCGACACCGGCCGCTACCTGCGCGACCGCCTCAAGGCCGGGGCGACGCTGCTCGCCGAGGGCGCGCACGGGGCGATGCTCGACCTCTCGTCGGGGACCTACCCGTTCGTGACGTCCTCGCACTGCACGTCGGCCGCCGTGGCATCGGGGCTCGCGATCGCCCCTCGCTCGCTCGACGCGAGCCTCCTCGTGATCAAGGCCTACACCACGCGCGTCGGCGCTGGCCCCTTCCCGACGGAGCTCGACGACGCGACCGGCGAGTTCCTGCGCAAGCGGGGCAACGAGTTCGGCACGTCCACGGGCCGGCCCCGCCGCACCGGCTGGTTCGACGCCGTCGTGACCCGCACCGCCGTCGAGCTCTCAGGGGCGGCGGCAGTGGCCATCACGAAGCTCGACTGTCTCGACGAGCTCGACGAGATCCCGGTCTGTGTGGGATATCGCCTCGACGGAAAGCCCGTCTCGGACCTGCCCCCTCTCGCCGAGGACGTGGCGAGGCTGGAGCCCGTGCTCGAACGCCTGCCCGGATGGAAGTCCATGACGACCGGCGCGACCCGCTACGAGGAGCTCCCGGCCGCTGCCCGACGCTACGTCAGAGCCCTCGAGGACGCGATCGGCGCACCCGCCGCCTTCCTCTCGACGGGGCCCCGCCGCGAAGAGACGATCTGGCGGGCGGACGCGCCCTTTCTCGCCGGCCTGCCGCCGGTCTCTCCCTAGCCGGCCTCGAGGGCGGCGCGCAGCCCGGCGAGCGGCCCGGAAGGCGCTCCTCCCACGCTGCGAGCCGCAGCTCGATCAGACGCCAGGCATCGCCCGCTTCAAGGGCCTGAGCACCGCGACGAGCAGGAGCGCCGTCGCCAGAGACATTGCCGCGAGCACGGTGAAAAAGGTCGAGTGGCTCCACTCCGTCCAGTACACGCCGATCTGGGTCAGCTTGCCGCCCAGGCCCGTGGCGACGAACCACGCCCCCATCATCAGAGCCCGGAACCGCTGCGGCGCCACCTTGGACACCAGGGAAAGCGCCATGGGCGACAGCGTGATCTCCGCCAGGCCCATCAGTGCGTAGCAGCCGACGAGCCACCATGGCGAGACCTTCCCCGTGTCGCCCCCGGCCTTTCCCGCAACGATCATGACGGCGTAGGCCGCGGCCATGAGGAACATTCCGAGCGCGATCTTGGTCGTGGTGGCCGGCTCCTTGCCGCGTCGGTCGAGCCACTTCCAAAGCAGCACCAGCGGGATCGAGAACGCGATCACGAAGAACGGCTCGATGGCGTTGGAGATGATGCCGGAGAAGCTCCAGTTCGTGTTGTCGTTGGCCCAGTAGGTCAGTGTCGAGCCGTTCTGGAAGAAGAGCATCCAGAACACGATGGAGACCAGGTAGATGACGATGAGGGCGAACGATGCGACGGCCTTCGGGCACCGCGTCGATCGCCGTCGGCGGTCCCGCGTCCTCGACGTCCTCCGTCTTTCCGTCGGGCGATCGGTCGCCGGGCTCGATGTCCTTCCGGAAGACGATCAGCGTCAGGACCGAGATCACCATGCCGCCCGCCGCGACGGCAAAGGCGGGATGAAAGCCGTACTTCTCCGCGGACGAACTCGACGACGATCGGACCCATCGTGGCGCCGAGGTTGATGCCCATGTAGAAGATGTTGTACGCGCGGTCCCGCAGGTGGCTTCCCTTCGGGATAGAGGTTGCCGACGATCGTCGAGACGTTCGGCTTGAAGAGACCGTTGCCGATCACGAGGCAGACGAGCGCCGCGTACATGACCTCGACCGACGGGAAGGCCAGCAGCACGTGCCCGGCCATGAAGAATACGCCGCCGATCATTACGGCGCGCCGGTAGCCGAGCTTGCGGTCCGCGAGCCAGCCACCGATCAGCGGGCTGAAGAAGACGAACAGCAGGTAGTTGGCCCGAAGGGTCGTGGCCCGAGCGTCCGTCCACCCGAAGCCCTCCGTCTTGTCCTGCAGGTAGAGCGTGAAGAGCGCCAGCATCGTGTAGAAGCTGAAGCGCTCCCACATCTCGGTGGCGAACAGGACGTAGAGGCCGCGCGGGTGCCTCGCCGGCGTGCCTTGCGCCGATGTGACTGCGGCTTCGACACTCATGACGGACTGCGGTCGAGGCTACCAGAGATCGCCGATCGCTCATAATCCGTCCATGCAGGCGCCGGACTTCCTCGGCCCACTCGCCCTCATCTTCCTCGCCGCGCTCGGCGCGGCGTACGTCCTCCATCGCCTCCGCCAGCCGCCGCTGATCGGCTTCCTCGCCGCCGGCGCGCTGCTCGGCCCCTTCGGCCTCGGCCTCGTGCGCGACGTGCACGTCGTCGAGACCCTGGCCGAGCTCGGCGTGGTTCTGCTGCTCTTCACGATCGGGCTCGAGCTTTCGCTCGGCAACCTGCGCCGACTCGGGCGCATCGTGTCGGTCGCCGGCCCGATCCAGGTCGTCGGGACGATCGCCCTCGTCTTCGTGGTGGCTCGGGCCCGCGGCATCCCGGCCGCCGGAAGCCTCTTCGCCGGCTATCTCGTGGCTCTCTCGTCTACGGCCATCGTCCTGAAGCTGCTGGCCGACCGCCGGGAGATCGACTCGCCGCACGGGAGGTTCCTGATCGGCATCCTGATCCTCCAGGACCTCGCGGTCGTTCCGATGCTCCTGTCTCTCGAGTTCCTCGCCGGTCGCGGCGGATCCGGGGCCGGCCCCGTCCTCGTGGCACTGCTCAAGACCGCCCTGGCCGCCGGCGCGCTGCTCGTCGCCGCCCGGGTGGTCGTCCCGCGTTTCCTCGGTGCGCTGGTCGGCACCCGCCAGAAGGAGATCTTCGTCGTCGCCGTCCTTTTCCTCGTACTCGGCTCGGCGCTGGCCACGTCCTGGGCGGGCCTCTCGGCCGCCGCTCGGCGCCTTCCTTGCGGGTCTCGTCCTCTCGGAATCCGAGTACGGCCACCAGGCGATGGCGGACATCGCCGCCTTTCGCGACGCCTTCAGCGCCATCTTCTTCGTGTCGATCGGAATGCTCTTCGAGCCGCGCGTGCTCCTCGAGCAGCCAGTCCTGGTCGGCGTGCTGCTCGCCCTCATCCTCGTCTGGAAGACCATCGCCGGGGGCGGCGCCGTGCTCGCACTGGGTTACGGCTTTCGCGTCGCCCTCGTCGTGGGCCTGTCCCTGGCGCAGATCGGCGAGTTTTCCTTCGTCCTCTTGCGCCAGGGGCTCGCCGTCGGCCTCATCTCGCCGTCGGCCTACCAGGTCTTCCTGGCGGCGGCAATCGTCACGATGATCGCAACTCCCTTCCTCTCGGAGGCGAGCCACGCCGTCGCGCTGCGAGCCGCGCGAGCGAGCGGCGCTCGGAGTCGCCCGCGCGACGGCGGCGCAACCGAGGACCACGTGGTGGTGATCGGATTCGGTCACATGGGCGAGACCGTCGCCCGGGTGCTGCGCCGCGCCGGGGTCCCGTTCCGCGTCATCGACCTCGATCCCGACCGGGTGCGCCGCGGCCGCAAACGCGGCGTGCCCATCGAGTACGGAGATTCGACCAACGACCGCGTCCTGCGCCGGGCCGGGCTCGAGAAGGCGCGGGCTGCGATCGTCCTGCTCTCGGATCCCCGGACCACGCGGCAGACGCTGCGCCACTGCCGCAGCCTGGCGCCGAACCTGCTCCTTCTCGCGAGGACCCGCTATCTCGCCGACATCCCGGCGCTGGCCGCCGCCGGCGCCGACGAGGTGGTCGCCGAGGAGTTCGAAAGCTCGCTGGAGATCGCGGGCCGAACCCTCCAGAGGCTGGGCTTTCCGCTGCCCTGGGTCGAGTCCGAGACCGACGAGCTGCGGCGGATGCGGCACGACGGGTTCCGGAAGTTCCGGCAGCCGGGCGCCGAGTAGCGGCGCGGCCTCAGGCGAAGGCGGCGTCCAGGCTCTCGCCCGCCATCCGGGCCGTGCGGCGGATCTCGGCCTCCGTGTGCGCGGTCGAGACGAACCATGCCTCGAACTGGGCCGGCGGGAGAAAGATGCCGCGTTCCCGCATGGCGTGGAAGAAGGCGGCGTAGCGCTTCACGTTGGACCGTTTGACGTCGGCGAAGTCGCGCATCGGCCCGGGAGCGAAAAAAACGGTCAGGAGGGAGCCCGCACGCGTCACGCACAGGCGGCCGGAAAGCCCGCGCTTCTCGATCTCCGCGCCGAGCAGGGACTCGAGCATCGCTCCCTTGTTCTCGAGCGCAGCGTAGGGAGGGCGGCGGGCGATCTCGTCCAGCATCGCAATCCCGGCTGACATGGCCAGGGGATTACCCGAGAGGGTTCCAGCCTGGTAGACCGGCCCGATAGGAGCCATCCGCTCCATGAGGTCCCTTCGACCGCCGTAGGCGCCCACCGGCAGTCCGCCGCCGAGAATCTTTCCGAGGGTGGTCAGGTCCGGTGTGACGCCGTAGACCTCCTGCGCGCCGCCGGCGGAGAGCCGGAACCCCGAGATAACTTCGTCGAAGATGAGCACGGCGCCGTGGCCCGCCGTGAGCTCTCGGACGGCCGCCAGATAGCCGTCCTGCGGAAGGACCAGGCCCATGTTGGCCGCGACGGGCTCGAGGATGACGGCCGCGATCTCGCCGGGAAAGCGCTTGAAGGCCGCATCGAGGGCCGAAGCGTCGTTGTACGGAACCACAGTCGTGAGGGCCGCGAGCTCGTCGGGCACCCCGGGGCTGCCGGCGATCCCAAGCGTCGCCAGTCCCGACCCGGCCGCCACGAGAAATGAGTCGCCGTGGCCATGGTACCCGCCCTCGGCCTTGACGATGCGCCTTCGCCCGGTCGCGGCGCGGGCCAGCCGCACGGCGCTCATCGTCGCTTCGGTGCCCGAGCTGACGAAGCGCACCATCTCGATCGAGGGAACCATGCGGACGACCCTCTCGGCCAGGCGTACTTCAAGCTCGGTCGGCGCCCCGTACGAAGTCCCCCTCCGCGACGCGCGGTGGAGGGCGCGCTGCACGAAGGCCGGGCCGTGGCCGAAAAGGTGCGGGCCGTAGGAGCACACGTAGTCGAGGTACGAGCGGCCGTCTGCGTCGCGCACGCGGGAGCCCCGGGCCGACGCCACGAAGAACGGCTCGCCCCCGACCGAGGCAAAGGAGCGTACCGGAGAGCTGACGCCGCCCGGCATCACGGCCTGCGCGCGGCGAAAGAGTCGGGACGAATTGGCGCCGGACAGCTTCCGGTTCCCGGCTCGGCCGTCTTTCTTCTTCATGACCTGAACCCCGAAGCCGGAACTAGGAGCCTTCCTTCAGCCAGCGCGCCGCGTCCCCGGCGTGGTAGGTCAGGACGAAGTCCGCCCCGGCGCGGACGATGGAGGTCAGGGTCTCGAGAACGATCCGCTTCTCGTCGATCCAGCCGTTGGCCGCGGCGGCCTTGACCATCGCGTACTCCCCGGACACGTTGTAGGCCGCGATCGGCAGGTCGAAGCGCTCGCGCGCGTCCCGGATGACGTCGAGGTAGGCGAGCGCCGGCTTGACCATCACGGCGTCGGCCCCTTCCTCGACGTCGAGCGCGATCTCGCGCATCGCCTCGCGTCGATTGGCGCCGTCCATCTGGTAGCTGCGCCGGTCCCCGAACCTCGGCGCCGAGTCGGCGGCCTCGCGGAACGGGCCGTAGAACGCCGAGGCGGCCTTGGCGGCATACGAGAGGATCGCGACCCCGGAGAACCCCGCCCCGTCGAGCTCGCGTCGGATAGCGGCCACCCGCCCGTCCATCATGTCCGACGGCGCCACGACGTCCGCGCCCGCACGGGCATGCGAGACCGCGGTCTTCGCGAGAAGCGGCAGCGTGGCGTCGTTGTCCACGTCGCCGTCGCGAACCACGCCGCAGTGCCCGTGCGAGGTGTACTCGTCGAGACAGACGTCCGTCAGGACGGCCAGCCCGGGGACCTCGCTCTTGAGACGGCGGACGGTCTCCTGGAGCGGCCCCGCCTCGTTCCAGGCCTCGCTCCCGATCTCGTCCTTGCGCTCCGGGATTCCGAAGAGGATGACGGCGCCGATACCGTCGACCCGAAGCCGTTCGGCCTCGGCGACGGCCTCGTCGGGCGACAGCCGGTGCACTCCCGGCAGCGAGGAGATCGCCTCGCGAAGGCCCCTGCCCTGGCGCACGAAGAGCGGCGCCACGAACTGCTCGGGCGACAGCCGCGTCTCGCGCACGAGGCCCCGAAGGGCGGGCGTGCGCCGCAGCCGGCGGGGGCGGATCTCCGGAAAGTTCGCCATCGCCGCCGCAGCCTATTTCCCCGCCGGTCCCGTGGCAAGGGTCTCGAGCAGCCGGAGCGCCGAGGCGAAGCCGGCCTCCTCGGCGACGGCGATCCGGGCCACGCCGCGCTCGGCCAGAAACACCCGCGTGGACGGCCCGAGCGCCACGGCCGGCGTCGACTGAAGCCGCTCGACGCCCCGAGGCCCCAGCGGCGTCGAAGAGCCAGCGGGCGGCCGAGGGCGACGTCGCGCAGAACGCGGCAAAGGGCCGCTCGAGGACCTCCCTCGCGAGCGCCGCGTCCGGGGGATTAGCCACCTTGCGGTAGACGACACATCGGGTCACGGCGGCGCCGCGTCGCCGAAGGGCCTCGGGAAGCGCCGCCGAAGCGTCCTCGCCGCAGGGAAGCAGCACGCGCAAGCCGTCGAGCCTCCGCGGAAGGGCCTCGAGCACGGCCTCGGCGGACCCTCCCGCGACGACCTCCGGGACGAGGCCCGACGACCTGAGGGCCGCGTCCGTCGCCGGGCCGACCGCCACGATCCGCGCCGCCGCGAGGCAGCGCCGCAGCGACTCTCGCCGTCCGCCCCGAGAGGCCGTGCGCGACCGCGACCTGGCTCGTGAAGATCGCGAGGTCGGCGGGCTCCTGGAGCTCGACCTCCGCGACGGCGACCGGTTCGATCGTGTGGCTGACGCGCTCGAGGATCTCGATGCGCGGGGGCGCGGCGGATTCCAGAAAAGACCTCGCGCCCGACCGCACGACCAGGGCGCGCGGGGGCATCAGCCCTCGGCCTCCGCCACCAGTTCCGCCGCCCCGCGGCCGAGGAGCTCTTCGGCCAGAGCGCGGCCGATCGGCTCGGCTTCCCCGGTCCGGCCGCGCCGCTCGCCGCGGAGCACGCGGGACCCGTCCGAGGAAAAGACGGCGCCTCTGATCCAGATCGAGCCCTCCTCGACTCGCGCCCGGCCGGCCACCGGCGCTCGGCACCCGGCCTCGAGTTCCGCGAGGAAGGCCCGCTCGGCCAGCACCTCGGCGTGAGAAGGCCCGTGGTCGAGTCGGCCCACGGCGGCGACTGCCGCCGGATCGCCCCGGCGCGTGACGATCGCGAGCGCTCCCTGCCCCACGGCGGGTAGAAGCACGCTCTCGTCGAACACCTCGACGATCTCGTCGAGCCTCCCGAGACGCGCCAGGCCTGCCCGCGCCAGAACGATGGCGTCGAAGCGCCCCTCGCGCAGCCTACGGATCCGCGTGTCCACGTTTCCTCGCGCCTCGAGCACCTCGAGGTCCGGCCGGGCCAAGCGTAGCTGCGCCTGGCGCCTCGGGCTCGAGGTGCCCACGCGCGCCCCCGGCGGAAGGTCCGCGAAGGCCCTCCATGGGTACGAGATCAAGGCGTCCCGCGGATCCTGGCGCTCCGGGACCGAGGCGAGGACGAGGCCGGCCGGCAGGTCCGAGGGCACGTCCTTCAGACTGTGCACGGCGAAATCCACGCGGCCCTCGAGGAGAGCCTCGTCGAGTTCCTTCGTGAAGTCGCCTTTCCAACCGATCGGCGCGCCGTCGGCCGAGAGGCGGTCGCCGGTCGTGCGCACCGTGACGAGTTCGATCGCCTCCTCGCCCCCGAGAGCCCGCTGTACCAGAGAGGCCTGGGCGAGCGAAAGCGCGCTGCCTCGGGCGCCGAGCTTCAGCCTCATTTGTCGAGGTCGAAGAGGTGGCGCACGGCCTCGACCCGGTCGAGCTTGCGCGAGGCGTCGGCCTCGGACTTCAGGCGCCTCAGAGGTTCGTGCAGGAGCTTCGCCGCGATCGAGTCTGCGAAGACCCGGAATCTCTCGCGCTCCCCCGCCGGGACGCGCGCGAGCTCGGCATCGCGCAGGGCGGCCAGGCGCGCCTGGAGGTCGTTCAACGTCGGCACCACGGCCAGGTTGCCGAACCAGGCCAGGAACTTCGCGAGGTCCTCCTCGAGGAGGGCCTCGGCGCGGGGAACCTCGCGGCTGCGGCGACGGCGGTTCTCCTCGGCGACCTCGTGAAGGTCGTCGAGGCCGTACGCGTACACGTTGTAGAGCTCGCCCACGCCGGGCTCGAAATCGCGGGGCATGGCGAGGTCGAGAAAGAACATCGGCCTGCCGCGCCGCTCCCGCATCGCCGCCTCGACGTCCGAACGGCGGACGACCGGCTCCGAGCTCGCCGTCGTCCCGACGACGACGTCGGCCTCGGGAAGGGCGGGGGCCAGGGACTCCCACGGCACGGCGCGGCCATTGACGCGCCGGGCGAGCTCCTCGGCGCGTGCGGAGCTGCGGTTGGCGACGCGCACGTCGCGCACGCCGGCTTCCACGGCCTGCTCGGCGAAGAGAGTTCCGGTCTCTCCCGCACCGAGGACCAGAAGCGTGCGCTCGGCCATGTCGCCGAAGACCTTGGTGGCGAGCTCGAAGCCGATGGCCGGGACCGAAAGTGGGTGGCGCGCGATCTCGGTCTCGGTCCGGACGCGCTTGCCCGCCGAGACGGCGGTCTCGAACATCCGGTGGAGGACCGAGCGCGTGGCGCCGGCCTCCCTGGCCAGGCGCAGCGCGGTCCGAACCTGGCCGAGCACCTCGCTTTCGCCGAGCGCCAGCGAGTCGAGTCCCGCAGCCACGCGGAAGAGGTGGCGCGCGGCCTCCGCCCCCTCGCGGTAAAAGCTCCCCGCCGCCGCTTCCCGGACGTCGAGGCCCCGCCACTCGGAGATGAGGCGCGTGAGGTGCTCGCTCGTTCCGGCCCCTTCGGACACCCCGTAGATCTCGCTGCGGTTGCAGGTCGAGACGATGACCCCTTCGGTCACCAGCCCCTCTCCGCGGATCCGGTCGAGGGCCTCGCGCACCTCGTCGGCCGAGAAGGCGACGCGCTCCCGCACCGACAACGCCGCCGTCCGGAAGTTCCAGCCGAGGAGCAGAAGCCTGGCCTCGCCCGTGCTGCTCATCGGAAGCGGTGCGACCGGCTCAGGTACATGTTGACGATGGTGTAGGAGAACATCACGATGCCGAAGCCGAGGATCGAGAGAAGCGCGACCCGCGGCCCCTCCCACCCGCGCCGCTCCATCAGGAGCAGCAGACCGTAGACGGCCACCGTGATCAGCGCGAACGCGATCTTCGGGTCGGCCAGGCTCGCCCAGAGCATCCGGGCGCGCACGAGACCGATGACGAGCGACGCTGCCAGGGACGTCAGGCCGATCGAGACGCTCGTCCGGTTCATGCGGCTGATCACCTCGAGAGCGGGCAGCCGCGCGAACAGGATCCCCGTCTGGCGCCGGCGCAGCTGCCGGTTCTGGATCAGGTAGAGAAGCGAGAGCACGAAGGAGAACGTGAAGGCCGCGTAGGCCAGGATCGCAAGCGTCACGTGAAGCGCGAAGAGCGGACCGTGCGTGCCCTCCGCGGGCGCGGCCGTCGAGTCCGGGAGCAGCAGGGCCACGGCGGTCGTCAGGACGATGAACGGGATCAGGAAGGGCCCGATCGCCCGCTCGCGGTGTCGGAGGAGAAGGACGAGAAACGCGATTCCGAGCATCCAACCGAAGAGCGACACCGAGCCCCCGAGCGTACGGTACGGGACCGAGCCCAGTGCGCGGGCCCTCACCAGCAGGTCGCGGAACTGGAAGGCGAGCCCTGCCGCGACGAGCGCGGGTGTCAGCCAGGCGAAGCGCTCGCGAGGGGCGACGAGAGCGAGGATCGCCATGGCCTCCGCACCCACGTAAAACGCGACCGCGAGCCATCCGAGCAGATGGGAAACCATCGGCGGACGGGATTTTAGCAGGAGGCGCCGCGCGTAATACGATAGCGGGGATGGCCGAATTCGAACGCACCCGCCAGAGCTTCCCGCTCGGCTCCGGAGGCAGCGGAAGTTTCTACTCGCTTCCGCGGCTCGAAGAGGAGGGCCTGGGGGACGTCCGGCGCCTTCCCGTCTCTATCCGCGTCGTCCTCGAGGCCCTGCTGCGCAACTGCGACGGCCGGCGCGTCAAGCAGGAGGACGTGCGGGCGCTCGCCGCCTGGAAGCCTCGCGCCGAGCGAACCGCCGAGGTCCCCTTCGTCGTCGCGCGCATCGTCCTCCAGGACTTCACGGGCGTGCCTCTGCTCGTGGACCTCGCGGCCATGCGGTCGGCCGTCGCCGGGCTCGGCCGGGACCCGAAGGTGATCGAACCCCTCGTCCCGGTGGCCCTGGTCGTCGACCACTCCGTCCAGGTCGACGAGTGGTCCACTCCCGACGCCCTCAGCGCGAACATGCGGATCGAGTTCGAGCGCAACCGCGCGCGGTACGAGTTCCTCAAGTGGGGCATGCAGGCGTTCCGCGGCTTCGAGGTCGTGCCCCCGGGTATCGGCATCGTCCACCAGGTCAACCTCGAGTACCTCGCGCAGGGCGTGCTCTCGAAGGACGGCGTCTACTACCCCGACTCGCTCGTCGGGACCGACTCGCACACGACGATGATCAACGGCCTCGGGATCGTCGGGTGGGGCGTTGGCGGGATCGAGGCCGAGGCCGGGATGCTCGGCCAGCCCGTGTACTTCCTGACGCCCGACGTCGTCGGCGTCCACCTGAACGGGAGGATGGCCGAGGGCGTCACCGCGACCGACCTCGTCCTCGCCGTCACGGAGATGCTGCGTCGCGCCAAGGTCGTCGGCAAGTTCGTCGAGTTCTTCGGCGACGGCGCCGCGTCGCTGCCCGTCACCGACCGGGCCACCGTGGCGAACATGGCGCCCGAGTACGGCGCCACGATGGGCTACTTCCCGGTCGACGAGGAGTCGTGCCGCTACCTGCTCGCGACGGGCCGCAGCCGCGAGCACGTCGACACCTTCCGCAACTACTACCTGGCCCAGGGCCTCTTCGGCATCCCGCGCCAGGGCGACTGCGACTACACCGAGACGCTCGAGTTCGACCTCGGGACCGTGAGGCCGAGCGTCTCCGGCCCGAAGCGCCCGCAGGACCGCATCGCGCTGCCGGAGCTCAAGGCCCGCTTCCATGAGCTCCTCTCGAAGCCGGTCGGCGAGAACGGCTATGGCAAGGAGGCGGGGTCGATTTCGCGGCGCTTTCCCGCCACCCTCGGGCGCCCGATTCGCGGCGGCGGAAGCCAGGCCCCGGTCAGCGTCGCCGCGGCAAGGTCCCACAACACCAGCGCGTCGACCGAGGACGAGATGGCCAACAACCGTCCCACGCCCGACGTGGCTGTACCGGGCGGCGCCTCGGCCACGCGCGTGGACGTCGGCCACGGGGACGTCCTGATCGCCGCGATCACGTCGTGCACGAACACCTCGAATCCGAGCGTCATGCTCGCCGCGGGCCTTGTGGCGAAGAAGGCCGTCGAGCGGGGACTCTTCGTGTCCCCGCGCGTCAAGGCCTCGCTCGCGCCCGGATCGCGCGTCGTGACCGAGTACCTGGCGAAGACCGGCCTGCAGCCCTATCTCGACCGCCTGGGCTTCCACGTCGTGGGCTACGGCTGCACGACGTGCATCGGAAACTCGGGGCCCCTCGACTCCGGGATCGAGCAGGCCGTGACGCAGAACGACCTGGTCACGGCCGCGGTCCTCTCGGGCAACCGCAATTTCGAGGCCCGGATCCACCAGAACATCAAGGCGAACTTCCTGATGAGCCCGCCGCTGGTCGTGGCGTTCGCCCTGGCCGGACGCGCGGACATCGACATGACGTCCGAGCCGATCGGCGTCGGCCGCGACGGCAAGCCCGTCTTCCTCCGGGACGTCTGGCCGACGACCGCCGAGGTCCAGCAGGCTCTGCTCGCCTCAGTGGATGCCGCCACCTACCGCCGCCTGTACGCGGACCTCGCAGCCGCCAACCCCCTCTGGAGGGAGATCCCGGCGGCGACCGGCACGGTCTACGCATGGGACCCGCAGTCCACCTACATCCAGCAGCCGCCCTTCTTCGAGGGCTTCTCGCTCGAGCCGTCGCCGCTCTCCGACATCCGCGGCGCGCGGGCCCTGGCAATCTTCGGCGACTCGGTGACGACCGACCACATCAGCCCGGCCGGGGCGATCAAGGCGAGCGTCGCCGGCGGGCGTCTACCTCCAGTCGCTCGGGGTCGCGCCGGCCGACTTCAACAGCTACGGCTCCCGGCGCGGCAACGACCGCGTCATGACCCGCGGGACGTTCGCCAACGTGCGCATCAAGAACCTCATGGTCCCCGGCGTCGAGGGCGGCGTGACGCGCCACCAGCCGGACGGGGAGCAGATGCCGATCTACGACGCGGCGATGCGCTACCAGAAGGAGGGCGTGCCGCTCGTCGTCTTCGCCGGCCAGGAGTACGGGACCGGGAGCTCGCGCGACTGGGCGGCGAAGGGCACGCGCCTGCTCGGCGTGCGCGCGGTCGTGGCGCAGAGCTACGAGCGCATCCACCGCTCGAACCTCGTCGGGATGGGCGTCCTGCCGCTCCAGTTCCCCGACGGAACCAATGCGGCCTCGCTCGGCCTCGACGGCACCGAGACCTTCGAACTCGAAGGCCTCGCTCGGGGGCTTGTCGCCGCGCCAGGAGACGCCCTTCGAAATCCGCCGGGCCGACGGATCGGTGACCCGGCTCGCGCTGCGGGTCCGCATCGACACGCCGATCGAAACCGATTACTACCGGCACGGCGGAATCCTTCCGTACGTCCTGCGGCAGCTGCTCGGATGACGAATCCGCACAGCGCCCTCATCCGAGCGCTTCCTCGCCGCCTGCTCCGGCAGGCCCGTGGACCGGCCGCCCGTGTGGATGATGCGCCAGGCGGGCCGCTACCTTCCCGAGTACCGCGAGGTCCGCGAACGCGTCTCCTTCCTGGAGCTCTGCCATTCCGTGGACCTGGCCGCCGAGGTCTCGCTGCAGCCCTTCCGGCGCTTTTCGCCCGACGGCGTCATCTTCTTCTCCGACATCCTCGTCCCCGTCGAGGCCATGGGCGCGCGGGTCGAGTTCGGGGACGGTGGACCCCATTTGCCGGAGCCCGTCCGGTCCGCCTCGGACGTGGCCCGCCTTGCGCGCTTCGATCCCGCCGACAGGATCGGGTTCACGGGAGAGATCCTCGAGCGGATTGCCCGCGAGGTCGGCGGGCGCGCTGCGGTGCTCGGGTTCTGCGGCGCGCCCTGGACGCTCGCCTCCTACCTCGTCGAGGGCGGAGGCTCGCGCAGCTTCGCCGTCATCAAGGAGATGATGGCGCGCGACCGCGAAACCCTGCGCCGGCTCCTCGACCTGCTCGCCGACGTGGCCGCGGACGTGCTGTCCTTCCAGATCGCCTCAGGAGCCCGCGCCGTCCAGCTCTTCGACACGTGGGCCGGCGAGCTCTCGGCGGAGGATTATCGGCAGTGGGCCCTACCCGCCGCGGCCCGGGCGATCGCCGGGATCCGGCGTGGCTCGGCTCCCGTGATCCTGTACGTCAACGGTTCCGGCCATCTCCTCGAGGCCATGGCTTCCTCCGGTGCGGACGTTCTCTCCGTCGACTGGCGCCTTCCCCTGTCCGAGGTGCGGCGCCGCCTTCCCGGCCGGGCCCTTCAGGGCAACCTCGACCCGGCCGCCCTCGGCGGCACCGTCGAGGATGTCCGCCGCCGTACCCGAGCGATGATCGCGGAAACGGGCGGCCTCGCCCACGTGGTGAACCTGGGCCACGGGATCCTGCCGAGCGCGCGGCTCGAATGCGCCGAGGCCTTCTTCGACGCCGCCAGGGCGCCTCTCGTGCCGGCCCCGCGAACGGCGGAGGCGGTGGCCCGATGAGGCCCGCGGACGTCTCGGTCGACCTCCTGCGGCGCTACAACGTGCAGGGCCCCCGCTACACCTCCTATCCGACCGCACCCGTCTGGAAGGAGAACTACGGCGCGCCCGACTACGAGACGATCCTCGCCGAGAGCGCGGCCGCTGCGAGCCCGTCGCCACTTTCCCTGTACTTCCACCTGCCGTTTTGCGAGCGGCTCTGCTACTTCTGCGGCTGCACGGTCGTCATCACGGGCAGCAAGCACGGCCTCGAGCACCCCTACTTCGACGTCCTCGCGCGCGAGATCGACTGGGTCGCCGACCGGGCCGGCAGCGGCCGCCCGGTCGTGCAGCTCCACTGGGGCGGCGGCACCCCGACCTACTTCCCCCCCGAACTTCTCGAGAAGCTCGGGCGGCGCATCCTCGACCGCTTCCGCCTCGCGCCCGACGCCGAGCTCGGCGTGGAGGTCGATCCCCGCGTCACGACGCGCGCCCACCTCGAGGTCCTCGCGGGCCTCGGGTTCAACCGCCTCAGCATGGGCGTGCAGGACTTCGACCCGACGGTCCAGAAGTCCATCAACCGGATCCAGCCCTACGAGGCCACGCGCCGCCTCGTCGAGGAGGCCCGCGGCCTGGGATTTCCGAGCGTCAACATGGACCTCATCTTCGGGCTGCCGTACCAGACGCCCGAGAGCTTCTCCACGACGATCGACCGCGTGCTGGAGATCGCTCCCGACCGCCTGGCCGTCTACTCGTACGCCAACGTCCCTTGGATGAAGAAGCACCAGAACGTGCTGCTGCCCTACCTGCCCGACGAGGAGACGAAGTTCGGCATCTTCCGCACGGCGCTCGAGCGCTTCTCGGACGCCGGCTTCGAGTACATCGGCATGGACCACTTCGCCCGTCCCGACGACGAGCTCGCGCGGGCGCGCCGCGACCGCACTCTTCACCGCAACTTCCAGGGCTACACGACCAAGGCCGGCACCGATCTGATCGGGTTCGGCATGAGCGCGATCGGCTCGGTCGGCTCCCACTACGTGCAGAACCGCCGCGAGCTGGCCGCCTACTCCCTGGCCGTCTCGGAGGAGGGCGCCGCCACCTTCCGGGGCGCACGGCTCACGGCCGACGACGAGCTGCGCCGCACGGTCATCGGGAACCTCCTGTGCCACGGCGTCATCGTCAAGCGCGAGATCGAGGCCCGCTTCGGCATCGACTTCGACGAGACCTTCGGGTCCGCCCTGCGGGACCTCGGGCCCTGCGCCGCGGACGGCCTCGTCGAGCTCTCCCGCGACGAAGTCCGTGCGACGGCGCTCGGCCGCGTCTTCCTGCGCAACCTCGCGATGCCCTTCGACGCGTACCTGGAGGCGAGCCCGGACAAGCCCGTCTTTTCGAAGACGCTGTGACGCGCCGCGCCGTCCTGTTCCTCCAGCTCGGCGGGCCCGAGACGCTCGAGGACGTTCCGGCCTTCCTCTATCGCCTCTTCTCGGACCCCGACGTCATCCGCGTCAGGCCGGCGCTCTTGCGCAAGGGCATCGCCGCCACCATCGCCCTCGGGCGCAAGAAGGCCTCCCGGGCGCTCTACGCCTCGATCGGGGGCGGATCGCCGATCCGGAGGCTGACCGAGCAACAGGCCTCCGGCACGGAGCAGCTCCTCGCCGCCGAGGGGCGCGGCGCGCTGGTGCGGGCCGCCATGACGTGCTCCGCCCCTCTCGTCGAGGACGTCGTCCGGGACCTCGCTGCCTCCGGCGTGGACCGCTTCCTGGCGCTCCCCCTCTACCCCCAGTACTCCCTGACGACGACCAAGGGGGCACTGGAGCGCAGCCGCGCAGCGGTGCGCCGCTTCGCGCCCGGGGCGCACCTCGACGAGCTCGGATCCTTTCCGACCCACCCGCTCTTCGTCGAGGCCCATGCCGACGGAATCCGGGAAGAGCTTGCGAAGTTCCCCGATCCCCGCCCCGAGGCCGTCCAGCTCGTCTTCTCGGCCCACTCGATCCCGAAAAAGCTCGTCACGAAGGAAGGCGACCCATACGCCTCCGAGGTCGAAGCGAGCATGCGCGCGATCCTCGCGCGACTCGATTGGAAAGGTGCCGTGACTCTGGCCTACCAGTCGAAGCTCGGCCCCGTCGAGTGGCTGGGCCCGCCCACTTCCGAAGTCCTCGCCGAGCTCGGGCACCGGCGTCAGCGGCAGGTGCTGGTCGTGCCGATCGCCTTCGTCACCGATCACGTCGAGACGCTGCAGGAGATCGACCAGCTCTTCGCGGGGCAGGCACGCGCGGCCGGCATCGAGCATTTTCGCCGCACGCGGGGATTGAACGACCGCCCCGTCTTTCTGCGGGCGCTCGCCGACCTCGTTCGCTCGGCAGAGACCTTCTGGGCCGCATGAGCCTCCCCACGGTCGTCGTCGGCGCCGGCCTCTCGGGCCTCTCGGCCGCCTGGGCGCTCGCGCGCTCCGGGCGGGAGGTGATCGTGCTCGAAGGCTCGCGCCGCGCGGGCGGCGCCGTGCGCACGCTGTCCCGCGACGGGTTCCTGCTCGAGGCCGGCCCCAACACCGTCCGCTCCGCCCCCGAGCTCTGGCAGCTCATCGACGAGCTCGGCCTGTCCGGCGAGGTACTCCTCGCCGATCCCAGGGCGCCCCGGTACGTGGACTTCGGCGGTGTCCTGCATCCGCTCCCGATGTCGCCGGCCTCCCTGATCCGCTCGAAACTTCTGACGGGAGGCGGCAAGTGGCGTCTCCTCTCCGAGCCCTTCCGCCGGGCCGCGCCGCAACCCGACGAGACCGTGCGCGACTTCGTCGCCCGCCGCCTCGGTCCCGAGGCCGCGGACCGCCTCGTCGAGCCGTTCGTCGCGGGGATCTTCGCGGGCAGCGCCGCGCGCCTTTCGGCCTCGGCGGCGTTTCCCTCGCTCGTGCGCTGGGAGCGCGAGCACGGAAGCCTCCTCAAGGGTGCGATCGCCGGCCGTCGCTCGAAGCCGCCGGGCCCCCCGACGCCGCGCGGGACTGGTCTCCTTCCGCGAGGGGCTCGAGACTCTGCCGCAAACACTCGCCGCCAGGCTCGGTCCGGCGTTCCGGCCCGACTGCGACGTCAAGGCGGTCGAGCCGCGAAACGGTGGCGGCTGGACGGTCCACGCTGCGACCGGGCCCTTCGAGGCCGACCGGGTGTTCGTCGCCGCCCCGGCCTATCGCGCGGCCGGCGTCGTCGCGGGCTTCGCCCCCGAGGCTGCGCGCTCCCTGTCGGCCGTACCGCATCCCCCGCTCGCCGTCCTGCATTTGTCCTGGCCCGAGAAGGCCCTCGCCCGGCCGCTTTCCGGGTTCGGCCACCTCGTCTGCCCCGACCCGGGCCGCCGCATCCTCGGCGCGGTTTGGAGCTCGAGCCTTTTTGCGGGACGGGCGCCGACGGGACGCGTGCTCCTGACGGTCTTCATGGGCGGCACGCGGGATCCCGGCGCCCTGGCGCTGCCGGACGCGGAGCTCGTGGAGCTCGCCGCCCGGGATCTCGAGTCGGAGGGCCTGGTTCGCGGCGCTCCGCAAGTCGTGCTGCTCACGCGCTGGGATAGGGCGATCCCGCAGTACGAGCGCGGGCACGAGGAGCGGATCGCGACCCTCGCCGCGGCCGAAGCACGCTGGCCGGGGCTTCGGTTTCTCGGAAACTACCGGGGCGGCATCTCGGTCGCCGACGTGATCCGCTCGGGACTCGAAGCCGGCTCCGCCTCAGTCGCCTGACGCCGTCGGTTCACCGAGCTCCTTCTCCTCCTCGGGCGCGAGCGCCGGCAGATGGCGAAGGAAGGCCACGATCTTCCAGATCTCCTGGTCCTTGTGCGTGGGCCCGAAGGCCGGCATGCCCGTCATCCGGATACCGTTCTGGACCAGCCAGAAGAGCTCTCCGTCCGTGCGCTTCTGCACCCGCCCGAGTGTCAGGTCGGGGGCCGGCGGATTCAGGCCCTCGCCGGCCTCGGACGCATCCACTCCCGGGGCGCCGTGGCAGCCCACGCACATGTGCTTGTAGTGCGCCAAACCCGCGCGCAGCACGTCGGGGCCGGCCTTCAAGGGATTCGGGGCCCTCGGAGCGCGGCGGGCCACCGACCGGTCGAGCGCGAACCGCGCGATCCGGGTTTCGACGGGTCCGGGCGGCAGGCTCGCGGCCGGGTCGATCACGCCCGTCGCCACGACCGCGGCCATGCCGACGACCACGGCGAGGATTCCGAAGAACACTCCGGACAGGAACTTCATGACCTCCCCCGTTCGAGGCGGCATCCTACGCCACTGCCGGGCCGCACCCCGAGGTTTCATCGAGTGTTAGGCTTCGCCCGATGGCACAGCGGGACAGATACCTCGTGGCGACCGACTTCTCGCGGGCCTCGCGCCGCGCCCTGGCCGCGGCCCGCGCGCTGGCCCGCAAGACCGGCGCGGCGCTGATCCTCGCCCACGTACGGCCCACGTCCGACGTGCGGGCGGCCGTCGCCGAAGAGCGCGGCGATCTGCTGCGGTCGCCGGCCGGCAACCTTCGCGCCCGCGTGGCGGAGCACTATGCCCGCCGTCTCGCAGGCCTGGCGGTCTCCGACGAGCGCCCGCTCGTCCTCTCGGGAGTGCCGGAGCTCGCCCTCTGCAAGGAAGCCGCCCGGGGTTACGACCTCGTCGTCCTGGGCAATCGCGGCCGCGGCGCCGTTTCCTCGCTCTTCCTCGGCAGCACCGCGCAGCGCGTCCTCGCACGTTCCCCGATTCCGGTGCTCGTGGTGCCCTCCCGGCGCCCCAGATAGCCCGTTCAGAGCAACGGCGCCAGGCGGCGGGCCGCGGCGTCGCCGAGCCGGTGGAACCAGGACCGCTTCCGCCACGGCGCCGCGCGGATCTCGACCGCCCGGGCGGTATCCTCGCTCGAACTGCGCCTTCCATCCGGGCAGCGATGCTCTCGTCGAGGATGGCGAAGTTGCACTCGGCGTTGCGCTCGAACGAACGAAAGTCGAGGTTGCTCGACCCGACCACCGTGAGACGCCCGTCGGCGACCAGCGTCTTGGCGTGAAGGATGGCCGGCTGGTACTCGAAGATCCTCACGCCGCGAGACAGGAGGGCCGAGAAGAACCCGTGGCCGGCGTGGCGGACGATCGGCACGTCGCTCTTTCCGGGAACCAGCAGCCTCACGTCCACGCCGCGGTCGGCCGCGGCGCCGAGGATGGGAATCACGCGCGAACGCGGTGCGAAGTAAGCCGCCGTCAACCACAGCCTGCGCCGCGAGGCGCCGACGATCGCCGCCAGGGCCGCCGCCACCTCCCGGGCGCCCCGTCCCGGGCGGGAATCGAGGACCATGACGCCGGGCCCCGGGCCCGCCAGACGCCTCGAGCGGCGCGATCGCCATCGGCGACCCTCCCGCCCGGCCCCAACCCTCGCGAAAGACGGCGACCATCTCGCCGGCGGCGGGGCCGTCGACCCGGGCGTGGGTGTCCCGAAAGACCCGCTGCGCCGGAAGAACCGAGGACCCGTACTCGTCGCCGATGTTCATGCCGCCCGTGTAGGCCACGCGCCGGTCCACGACCACGATCTTGCGGTGGTCCCGGTACCTCAGGAATCGGAGGGGAACGCCGAGGGGGTGGAAGAGGCGCGCCTCGATCCCGGCGCGGGCGAACTCCCGCCAGTACGCCGTGCGCGTCCCGAACGAGCCGAGCGCGTCGGCGAGGACCCGCACGGTGACGCCGCGCCGGGCGACCGCGACGAGGGCCTCCTGGAAGCGCCTTCCCGTCGCGTCGTCCCGGAGAATGTAGGACTCGAGCAAGATCTCGGCGGCGGCTCCTGCAACCGCTTCGAGCATCGACTCGAAGGCGGCGTCGCCGCCAAAGAAGACCTCGACACGATTGCCGCGATGAAACGGGCTGTCGTCGATGCACCGCATCAGGGCCTCGAAGCCAGGGTCCCCCAGTCCTGCCGGCAGGGCGTCGGCAAGGCGTCCGACGCGGTCAGCGCGAAGCTCCCTGGGCAGGCGCCGGCCGGGCCGAGGGCGCAGCTCGGGAATCCATCGGCGCGGCCGCTTCGCCCGGGTCATGCCCGACCTAGCTCGCGAGCCGGCGCATCAGCCGACGCTTGACGGCGTCCACGGCCAGCAGATAAGCGGCCGTGAGGGCCGCAACGAAGATGAGGTATCGCCCGGGCAACGGGCGGAATCCGAGAGGCTCTGCCAGCGGCGTGTATGGAAGCAGCACGGCGACCGCCACCACCCCAAGCGTCGTCGCCGCGAGCGGGAGGCTCGGACGGCTCCGCAGCGGATTGCCGGCCGTCCGGATCACGAAGAGCACGAGGGTCTGGGTCGCCAGCGACTCGACGAACCAGCCGGTGTGGAAGAGGGCGGCGTCCGCGTGGAAGACGCTCAGCAGCACGAAGAACGTCACGAAGTCGAACACCGAGCTGATCGGCCCAATCGCGATCATGAAGTCGCGCACGAGGCGCACGTCCCACCGGCGGGGCTTGCGGATGTACGTCCTGTCCACGTGGTCGGTCGGGATGCTGACCTGCGCCAGGTCGTAGAGAAAGTTGTTCAGGAGGATCTGCGTCGGCAGCATCGGAAGAAACGGCAGGAAGAGCGAGGCGACGGCCATGCTCAGCATGTTGCCGAAATTCGAGGACGTGCCCATCAACAGGTACTTCATGACGTTGCCGAAGGCCTTGCGCCCCTCGACGATCCCGCCGTGCAGGACGCCCAGGCCGCGCTCGAGCAGGATGATCTCCGCCGCTTCCCGGGCGGCCTCGACACCGCCGGCCACCGAGATGCCGACGTCCGCAGCGTGCAGCGACGGGGCGTCGTTGATCCCGTCCCCGAGAAAGCCGACGACGTGGCCTCGCCCCTTCAGGGCCAGGAGAATCCGGTTTTTCTGGCGCGGCGACACGCGGGCGAAGATCGAGGTCTGCTCCGCCAGGGCTCCGAGCGCGGCGTCGCTCGTCTTGTCGAGGTCTTCGCCAAGAACCATGGCCTCGGCGTCCAGGCCCACCCGGGAGCAGACGTGCCGCGCGACGAGCTCGTTGTCTCCCGTCAGGATCTTCACGCTGACGCCATCCCGCCGCAGCGTCTTGAGCATCCCCGCGGCGTCCTCGAGGACGGGGTCGTCGAACGCAAGAAAGCCCGCCAGCGTCAGCCCCGTCTCGTCGACTTCGCCGTAGGACGCCTGTGGCCCGAGGGATCGAAAGGCCACCGCCAGGACCCGCTGGCCTCTCCCGCAGAGCTCGCGGTAGGTCCCGGCACAGCGCTCCCGGGCCTCGGCGTCGAGCACGCAAAGGCCGTCGGCGGTCTCCAGCCAAGCGCACAGCGGAAGCAGCCCCTCCGGCGCCCCCTTCGAGATCAGCAGAACGCCCTCCGGAGTGTCGACCACGACCGAGAGACGCCGGCGCTCGAAGTCGAAGGGGATCTCGTCGCGCTTGCCCCAGCCCGGCGGCACGGTGCGGGGCTCGCCGAGCAGGGCCGCGTCGAGCGGACTGCGGATCCCCGCACGCGAGCAGGCTGTTGACGGAGCCCGAGGTCCCGGGCGCGGCCCGACGGACCGCCGAAGCCGTCCAGGGACGCGGCGAGCGCCATCTTCCCCACCGTCAGCGTGCCCGTCTTGTCGCTGCAGAGGATGTCGATCGACCCGAGGTTCTGGATCGCCGCCAGATGCTTGACCACGACCTTCCGGCGCGCCATGCGCACGGCCCCGCTAGCGAGTGTCACCGTCGTGATCATCGGGAGAAACTCGGGCGTCATGCCCACGGCCAGCGCGACCGCGAAGAGGAGTGACTCGAGGGGATCGCGGCGAAGCAGGAGGTTGACGAGGAGCACGAAGAGCACCAGGAAGACGACCGTACGCATGATGAGCACGCCGAACTCGCGGATCCCGCGCTCGAACGCGTTCTCCGGCGGGCGCTCCGCCAGCCGCGCCGCAACCTCGCCGAACTCCGTCTGCCTCCCGGTGGCCGTCACGAGCGCCGTCGCCGTTCCACTCACGACCGAGGTGCCGAGCAGCACGGTGCCCGACGCGCCCGCGGACACCGCCTTTGCGACGGGGAGCGACTCGCCCGTCAAGGCCGCCTCCTGGAGGTGCAGGGCGTGGGCCTCGACCAGTCGCGCATCGGCCGGCACCAGATCTCCGGCCGACACGCCCACGAGGTCGCCGGGCACGAGCTCGCGCCGGGGCAGCTCGACCCACTCGCCGTCCCTCCGGACGGCCGCCTTCGGCGCCACCCTCTCGCGCAGCGTGTCCGCCGCCCGCATGGACCGATAGGTCTGGAACAGGTTGAGCGCGACCGACAGCGCCACCATCAGGACGATGATCGAGGCGTTGAGGAGCTGCCCGAGCGCGAAGGAGATGGCGCTGGCCGCCAGCAGGACCCCGACCAGCGGGTTCAAGATCTGCGGGCCGGCCTGCGCGAGGAAGCCGCGACGCCGCCGGACCGCCGGCTCGTTGGGCCCGAACTCGCGAAGACGGCGCCCGGCCTCCTCGCTCGAAAGACCGTCTTGCGGAGGCCCCGAAGCGGGAGGACCGGAGGCGCCCCGCTCGGTCATTCGGGCGCTCTAACCGACGGCCCGCGCGATCGCGAACGCCGCCGCGGCCGCGACGCCGCCGATGAGCGCGGTCTGCAGGGCGCTCTTCCAGGGTCTGGCCCCGGTGAAGCGTCCCTTGACGAAGCCGAAGACGGCGAGCGCCGCGAGCGTGACACCGACCGAGATGCCCAGCGCCTTCGCCGCGTCCCCGAGCAGGATGTACGGCACGAGCGGAATGAGGCCTCCCACCGCATACGCGCCTCCGATCGTGAGCGCGCTTCGGAGCGCGCGGCCAGGGTCCGGCCTCTCGAGGCCGAGCTCGAATCGCATCATGAAATCGATCCACTCCTGCGGGCGCTTCCGGAAGGCCCGCAGAATCGGCGCCACCTCATCGTCCGAGAGCCCGTAGCCGCGGAAGATGTCGCCGACCTCCTTCGCCTCGACCCCCGGCTTCTCCCGGACCTCGCGGTGCTCGCGCTCGCGCTCGCTCGTGTAGTGCTCGGCGTCGCTGCGGCCCGCGAGATAGCCCCCGAGGCCCATCGCGATGGCGCCGGCCGCCAGCTCGGCGAGCCCCGCCGTCACGATGATGCCGGTCGAGGCCACGGCGCCGGAAAGGCCCGCCGCGAGGGCGAAGGGGACGGTGAGACCGTCGGACATCCCGATGACCACGTCCCGCACGGAATCGCTCGCCGTAAAGTGCTGCTCGATGTGGGGCGTTTGTGGCATCGGTCCTCCTCCGTCGGGTGCGGGCCCGGCCCTTCAGGCGTGCTCGGGCGCGACGTGGCAGACGGTCTCGTCCCCCTGTTCGATCTGGATCGTGGCGTGGTCCACGCCGCTCTCCTCGCGCAGGACCCGTTGCACGCCAGAGAGCACCTCGCTGCGCGCGCTGCGCGGGGCCGCGCGGATGTGCACGCTCGCCGAGTGGAGGCCGGAAGTGAGCGTCCAGAAGTGCACGTCGTGAATCTCCTCGACGCCGGGAACCTCGAGGATCGCCGTGCGCAGGCGCGGGATGTCGATGTCCGCCGGGGCCCCCTCGAGCAGGATGTGGGCCGCCTCGCGCAGGATCCCGAAGCCCCGCGGCAGGATGACGACCGCGATCGCCCCCGAGAGCAGGGCGTCCAGGCCGTACCAGCGCGTCCGGGCCATGACGGCCGCGGCCACGATGACCGCCAGGGAGGCGAGGGCGTCGGTGAGGACTTCGAGGTAGGCGGCCCGAACCCCCAGGCTCCCCTTGCGCCCTGCCTGCAGGAGGCGCGCGGCCGCGACGTTTGCCACGAGGCCCACCGCCGCCACGCCGAGCATGAGCCCGGTCTGGATCGGCCCGGGCGCGCGGAAGCGCTGCGACGCCTCCCAGAGAATCGCGAGCGAGGCGACGAGCAGGATCTCGGCGTTCACGAACGCCGCGAGAACCTCCGCTCGCGCGAGTCCGAACGTGTGGCGTCCGGTGGGGGCGCGATCACCGAGCGCCATACTCGCCCATGCGAGGGTCAGGGCGGCGACGTCGGCGAACATGTGCGTGGCGTCCGCGAGCAGCGCGAGACTGCCCGAGACGAGCCCGCCCGCGACCTCGACCGCGAGAACGCCGACCGTCAAGAGGAGCGCCGACCGAAGCCGGCCCTTGTTGGATGCCCGTTCGGCGGCCAGGCCGCCCGTCGCCGTCACGCCCCGCCGAGCCGCTCGACCTCGACGCGCGCGTCGTTGAAGCACGCGCCGCCCGCGAGGTCCGTCAGCGTGTCCGGCGACAGCGCGGTCGCCGTCGTGCCGCTGTCGGTGTTGTGGCTCCAGAGCCCCTTCGGAAGAAAGACGACGCCCGCGCGAATCCCCGGGTCCACGCGCGCCCGGCAGCGGACGGACCCGAGCCCGTTGAAGACACGCACGCGATCGCCGTCCTCGAGCCCGCGGGCGCGAGCGTCATCGGGGTTCATGGCCAGCGGCACGGCGGCCCGGTGGAGCTCTCCGAGCGTCGAGCTGATGGTGCGGTCGGTCGCCGGCGAAATGAGGGCGAGCGGAAACCGCGGTCCCGCCGGATCGGGCTCGTAGTGGTAGAGGCCGTGCGGCGCCTCGCGGTCGAGGGCCTCGGGCACCAGGTGGATCTTTCGGTCGGTCGTGCGCGGAAAGGAGTCCACGAACTGCACGGGGGTGGCACCCTCCTCGAGAAAGGCGATCCCGCCGCGCTCGAGGTCTCGGGCGAGGTCCGGCCCGCGCCGGCTGGAGGCGACGATCGCGCCGCCGATCTCTTCGGCCGACTCCGGGTCCCCGGCGAGCGCAACCCCCGTGCGCCGGCAGAGATCCGCGAAGACCTCGTGGTTCGGGCGTGCCTGCCCGGCCGGGGCTACGACGGCATCGGCCTTCTGGAGCACGAATGCCCCGTAGCCGCGGGAGATCTCGGTTCGCTCGAGGAAGGTCGCGGCGGGCAGAATCACGTCCGCGTACCGGGCGGTGTCGGTCATGACCGGGTCGAACACGACCGTGAAGAGGTCCTCCCGCTCGAGGCCCGCGCGCACGCGCTCCTGGTCGGGGATCGTCATGAGCGGGTTCGCGTTGTAGACGAAGAGCAGGTCCACGGAGTCTCGGCCCTTCTCCGCCAGTGCCGCGCCGAGGCGGTTCATGTTGACCTGCCGCGTGGCGGGCTCCTGCGCGCGGGCGGCCGCCATCCCGTCGATCTCCTTCCAGGCGCCCGAGTTCGAGAGCGTGTAGCCGCCGCCCCGCACCCCGAACTTGCCCGCCACCGCCGGAATCGCGAGGATCGCCGCTATGGCCGAGCCTCCGTTGCGATTGCGCTCCGGGCCCCAGCCGCAGCGCAGCGCGGCCGGATTCGTCTCGGCGTAGAGGCGCGCGAAGGCCTCGATGTCCGCGGCCGGGACTCCGCACTCCGACGCCGCGCTTTCGACCGTCCAGGTTCCGGCGCGCCGCTCGAGCTCCTCGGCGCCACGGGCATGCCGCGCCAGGAATTTCCGGTCGGCCCTTCCCTCGGCGAAGAGCCACCGAATGACCGCGAGGGCGAGCGGCAGGTCGGTGCCCGGTCGAAGAGCCAGGTGAAGGTCCGCGCCCTGCGCCAGCCGGGTGCGGCGCGGGTCCACGACCACCAGGCGCGCCCCGCGCTTCTGCGCCTCCTGGATGTACGGGACCAGATGGATGCCGGACACCGACGGATTCATGCCCCACACGATCACCAGCCTCGCGTGGGCGTAGTCCTGGTAAGCGACGCCGGGCATCTTGCCGTAGAGCCCCATCGCGGCGCGGCCCGACGGCGCGGCGCACACCGTGCGCAGCAGGCGCGACGCGCCGAGCCGGTAGAAGAGCCGGGCGTCGGTCGTGTCCTGGGAGATGTAGCCGTTCGAGCCGCCGTAGGAGAAGGGCAGGATCCCCTCGCCGCCGCGTCCCTGGCGGATCGCCTTCATGCGCTCCGCCACGACACCCAGCGCCTCGTCCCAGGTCGCTCTCCGGAACGCGCCCTCGCCCTTCCGGCCCGTGCGAAAGCCGGGCTGGAGAATGCGCGCCGCGCCGTACATGTGCTCCGGGTAGCGCCGTACCTTCGCGCAGATGTAGCCGCGGGTCACGGGGTTCTTCTCCGAGCCTCCGATCTCGACCACCCTGCCTTCGGCCACGGTGACGTCGAGGCTGCAGGCGTCCGGGCAATCGAGCGGGCAGGCGCTCTCGAGGTGCCGCGCGCCCTCGCGCCCGGCCGGGCTCACGCCACGCTCCCGACGATCCGGTCCACGGTGTCCACCGCGATGGGATGGTAACCCGGACGGGCCTTCCGGTAGATCTCGCGGGCGCGCACCCGGCCCGCCTCCGTCTTCACGAGCTCCTCGTAAAGCGGCTTGATGAATTTCCGGCGCCCGATCGAGACGAGAAACTGCTCGAGCCGCGCGTCCGTCGCCCCGTAACCGCCCCGGATCGCCATGAGAAGCCACTGAAAGGCGATCTCGGCGTTTTCCGAGGCGGTCAACGCGAAGGCCTCGTCGACCTCGCGCAGGCGCTCCGGCGCGAGCGGCGACGGCAGTCGTCGAAGGAACTGGAGCCGCTCGTGGGTCGTCCAGGCCGGAAACGCGGCCCTCGCCGTCTCCGGCTGGCCCGCGGCCCACTCCCCGGCCGCCCCGGCCACGCGGCGCAAGGCCTCCGATGTCGGCCGGGGCGCCGTCGCCGGCAGGCCAGGGCGCTCGATCCACTCCTCGAGTGGCACTGAGGCGGCCTTCGCGCCGTCCTGCGCGAGGAGGTGCTCGCACAAGTAGCCGACGAAGTCGGCGGTCACGATGCTCTGGAATGCGAAATGGTCGAAGTACCCGCAGAGGAACTCGTCGAAGCGCGCGCGCCCGAAGAGTTCCTCGAGCGAGCGCAGGAAAAGCGCACCCTTCTCGTACGGCAGGCGGGTAGCGCCCTCATCGGGATCGCGGCCCGCGAGGTCGATGTGGAGAATTTCGTCGCGGTCGTCGAGCCGGGCGATCTCGTCCTCGAGGTCCTGCCGGCCGAGAACGGCCTCCATCCCGGCCGTCTCGGGCCCGTAGACCTCTTCCACGAGGCGCCGCTCGATGTACGTCGTGAAACCCTCGTTGAGCCAGAAATCGCTCCAGGTCGCGTTCGTGACGAGGTTTCCGGACCAGGAATGCGCGAGCTCGTGGGCGATGAGGGCGACGAGGCTCCGGTCGCCGGCCAGCACCGTGGGCGTGGCAAAGGTCAGCCGCGGGTTCTCCATCCCGCCGAACGGAAAGCTCGGCGGCAGCACGAGGATGTCGTAACGGTCCCACCGGTAGGGGCCATACAGCCTCTCCGCCGCAGCGATCATGCGCTCGGTATCGGCGAACTCCGAGGCGGCCCGGGCGACGACGGAGGGCTCCGCGTAGACGCCGCTGCGATCGCCGAGCGGCGCAAAGCCGATGTCCCCTGCCGCGATCGCCATGAGGTACGCCGGGATCCGCTGCGGCATCCGGAACCGGTAGGTCCCGCCGCGCTGCCCGGTCGTGTTTCCCGCGGCGCCCATGAGCGCGACGAGATCCGGCGGCGTGCGCACCGTCGCCTCGTAGGTGACTCGCACCGCGGGAGTGTCCTGGACCGGAACCCAGCTGCGCGCGTGGATAGCCTGCGACTGGGAGAATAGAAAGGGGTGTCTCCTCCCGGCGGTCTGCGCGGGCTCGAGCCACTGCAGCCCCGAGGCGGCGGGGCGGGTCACGTACGCCACGCGGACGCGGTCATCGCCCGGAGCGAGCTCGATCGACAGGCGAGCACCCAGAATGGGGTCCGACGGCCCCACCTCGTGCCGAGCCGCCGACCAGGAGCCGCCGGCCCGGCCCCTCTCGGCGGTCGCGACGTCGAGGCCCCTGGTGTCCAGGTCGAGGTGCCCGGCGTCGGGCTTCCGGCGGTCCAGGTGCAGGATCGCCGAGCCCGCCAGAACCCTCCGCCCGAAATCCACGTCGAGGTCGAGCTCGACGTGCCGGACCCGAACCTCCGCGGGGTTTGCGAACGAATGCACGTCGCGGGCGGTCACGCGCCGAAGCGTAGCAGAGGCCCGGCGGGGACGAGGGACGGGCCGTCCAAAACAAACGACGCGCCGGTCTCCCGGCGCGTCGCGCGGTTCGTGATCCGGCTCGAGGCCGGAGTCCCAACCTTACTGCTTGGGGGCCGGGGTCGGCTGCGCCGTGTGCTTGGAGCTCTTCTTGTGGGACTTCTTCGAGGTCTTCGTGGCCTCCGGCTTCGGGGCTTCGCTCTTCGCCGAGGAGGAGGCGGCCGGCTTTGCCGTCGGGGCCGGGGCCGTGGACTGCTGGGCGATCGCCGCAACCGGGAGCGCGAGAGCGAGAGCGAGAACGAGGAACTTCTTCATGGACTTCATCTCCTTTTTCGCGATGCCTACTTGCATCACGAGAAGGAAGCTACGCCGGTCCAGATGAACGCAACATGAACATTCCGGGCATGTAGAATCGCGCCGCTCGACGAGGCATCACCTTTTTCCGGAGGGACTTGCATGCGACGCGCCCTGGTGCTTTTCGCCGCGCTCCTGTCGCCCATGACGCCTCCGACCGCCCCGCCCCCCTGCGAGAAGAAACCGGTCGACGACTCGTACTTCGACACCGTTGTGCGGGGACGACTACCGATGGCTGTAAGGAATCGGAGCTCCCTCGACGAGAAGATCGGCGAGGAGACGGACGCGTACTCCTTCCTCCTCGGCAGCCTCGGCGTCGCGTACCGGCCGGTCCGGCAGCCGCGGCCTTGGGCCGCCCAAACGAGACGCCCTCTCCCCCGCGACGAGGGGAGAGGGGGTGAACGGAACGAGGGCCTAGAACCGGAACGAAAGTTCCGCCGAGACTCCGCGCGGCGCCGCGACGTAGAACTGGCTGTCGCCGATTTCGCTCTCCGTCGTGTAGGGGCGCGAGTCCGTCAGATTGCGGCCGGTCACCGAGACCAGGAAGTTCTGGCAGCCGAACGAGACGCCGGCGTCGAGGCTGTAGAAGCTCGGCGTGTAGAAGGTGTTGCGCCGGTTCAGGGGCCGGTGGTTCTCGTGACGTAGCGCGACGAAACCGCCGACCCCCTCCCGGGGCGCGAGGACGAACTTGAGGTTCCAGAAGTCGCGTGGCACAAGCTCGAGGCGTTTGCCGCCGACGTCGCGAAACTGTCCGTCGGGCGTGAAGAATGTGAATTGAACGAAGTTTGCGGCGTGATGCGCGTAGCCGCCGTAGAACGAGAGGGAC
This sequence comes from uncultured Acidobacteriota bacterium, assembly GCA_963724465.1. GTDB lineage: Bacteria > Acidobacteriota > Thermoanaerobaculia > UBA5066 > Gp7-AA6 > DAHUXD01. Next base: position 62,058 of record CAVRUT010000008.1, read on the forward strand.
CTGAGAAAGGGCATCGCATATCCGAGCTCGAACTCCGTCCCTTCGAACCGCTCTTTGCCTGCGTTCGTGAGGATCGGCTCGCCGGTGGGGCCGAGGATGCTCACGACGAGGTTGTTGAAGATGTAGTAGAAGCCGGTCACGTTGAACGACAGCGCATTGTCGAACCAGGTCGTCTTGATGCCGAACTCCTCGCCCTGTGTCGTCTCCGGCAAAAGGATCTCGGCCGACTCGGCCTCGGAGAGGTTGGGCGCGCTCGGCTTGAAGTTGTGCTTCCAGGATCCCCAGACGTTCAGAGTGTCGAGCTGGCCGGCCGGCCTCTGCAGAATGCGGAACAGGCCCGACACGCCGCCCGACCACGCGTTCTCGTTGCTCGTTTCGTCCACGACGTCGAAATTCGGATCGCCAATCTCCTGCTGGAAGACGTGGAGCTTCTCCGACGTGATGTCGTAGCGGGCTCCAGCACCGAGCGTGAACCACCACACCGGCGTCCACTGGTCGTTGACGTAGAGGCCCACGAACGTCCTCTGGTCATTGAAGTTGCGGTTGTCGCCGTACGGAATGTCGCCGTAGTTCGGCACGACCGGGAAGGGCGTCACCTGGAGCTGGAAGTCGAACCCGTGTCCGTCGGCGACCGTCCGCCCCCACGTCAGGGAGGCGCCCCCCACGAGTTTGTGCGTGCCGGCCGCCTCGAAGGAGGCCACCACGTGCGCGTCCTCGTACCAGGTCGTCTCCGTCGGATACAGCGCGATGCCCTCGGCCGTCGCGGTGTTTCCCTCGTAACCGTTCGTCCACGAGCGGATCGAGTCCCCGGTGTCCTGGGTGAAGCCGAGAACGTTCTCGAAGGTCAGCGTTTTCGAGATCGGCGTCGAGAAGTTCGTGAACACGCCGATCGTGTGGTGATCCACACGGGCACCTCCTACCGCGTAGTTGTCGTCGATCTGGAAGCCGGGCACGACCTCACCGGCGTCCACCGGCGTCGGCGAGCCCCAGAAGTTCGTGTCGCGAAGATAGAGAACCGAGACGCCGAGCTTCGTCTGGCCCCAGACCTGGTTGGCCGAGACGAGCAACTGGTCGCGCGCGAGGTCCGTGCGTTGCTGCCAGCCGTCGCCCCTCTGCATCCAGCCCGAGAGGTTGAGTGTCAGGTCCTTGTTGACCTGCGTGCCGACGTTGACCTGCCCGTAGCCCTGCTCGAACTGGCCGAAGCCGCCGACCCGGGCGCTTCCCCAGACGTCGCCGGCGCCCCGGTTCTGGTTCGTGTAGATCGCGATCATGCCGGCGAACGCCGACACGCCGTACAGGGTCCCCTGCGGCCCTCGCGTGATCTCGATGCGGTCGATGTTCTCGACCGGCACCTGCGCGAGGTTCGGGTTGAAGGGCCCGCCGACCGGAACTCCGTCGACGGTGACCATGAGGGCGTCGAACTCCTTGATGCCGTACAGACCGATGTTCGGCAGCCGTGGCCCGTTGTCGGAGCCGTTTCCGGTGTCCAGGCCGACGACGTCCTGAAGGGCGTCGGCCAGCGTCGTCGTGCCGCGCCGCCGCAGTTCCTCCCCCGAGATGACGGTGATGTCGCCCGAGATGTCCACCGGCTCCTGGGCCATTTTGGTCGCCGAGACGACGACTTCCTCGTTGACGGGCTCGAGCTGAGGCGACGCGGCCGGAGTCGGCGAAGGCGTGGGAGAGGGCGTCGGGCTCTGCGCGAAAAGCGCTCCCGACGCTGCAAATCCAGAGAGAACCAGGCACGCGCCGCCGAGGCGGCGCACAATACTCCGTTTCATGAGCGTTCCCTCCTCCGTTGTGGGATTCCTGGGGAAACGACCGGGAGGAAGGGTTCTAGAGCCGCAGCGGGAGAGGAGCGACCGACTTCGAGGCGATCGAGTGGGTCGACGGCGGTCGCCCTTCCCGGGCGCCCTCCGAGAGCGCCGCAGCCGCAGCCGCCGGGCTCGTGAGGACGGGCGCCGGCGGTTCGGTGGCCTCCACCGTGGCGCCCGGAGCCACGAGCTCCTCGGCGTCGCCGGCCATCGACGCGGCCGGCAGCTGCTGTGCGCCGTCGCCATCGAGCGCCTGTCTCGTCCACCACTCCCGCGGACCGCGAGTGAGGTCCTCGGGGGGCTCGGCGTCGGGGGCGACAATCGCGAACTCTTCGCTCACGAGATCCAGGCGTTCGTCCTCGCTCTCCTCGCCGGACCCCCTGCGCAGGGCCAGGCGCCCATGCGCGGTCCTGAGGGCCGGAACCCGCCACTGGAAACCGGTCGCGCACGGCGACATCTCCGGGGTCAGCCGGATCGGAAACGTGACGCCGCCATCGAGCGAGAGAACCAGCTCGCTTTCGCTTTCTCCTTCCGCGCCGCGGCACACGGCGGACCATCGCACGTCGACCGTCGCGCCCACCGCGAAAGCTTCCCTTCGGGATGGAGTGGTGAAGCGTCCCTCGGCCGCCGCCACGGAAGCGAGACCGAGCCCCGCCAGGAACACGGCGACACGCGGGCGCTGTGGAAAGGGAGCCCGAAGCATCGCGGGATTCTAATCCAGGAACGCGGCGATTCGGCGCGCCGGGCGCCCTTTCGCCCGCAAAGAAAAAGGCGGCTCGTGCGTACGGAGGTCCGCACGAGCCGCGTGAAAATCCGGGTTGCGAGCTCGGCGAAAGAACGCGCTGCACCCCCGGAGAAAACGGCCGTCGGTCGGGCCCGCGCGCGAGCGCGGCCGCCGGCAGCCTCCCCAAGTCGGGGGCGGGTCCCTTCAGCGAGGCGAGGGGCGCGGCCTATAGCCGCAGCGGGGTGTGTCCGCCGGCCGGGCGGGCCGAAGAGGACGAGACGCGGCTCGCCGGGTCGACGCGAGCGATCGAAGTGCGGTTCGCGGCGCCTCCGGGTCGAGGCGCTGTGGACGGTGTCGGCATCGCCGCCTCGGGCAACGCGGTCGGCACCCCGATCTCGCTGCGGGCGGCGGACAGGGCCTGTTCGAGAAGGTCCTCGGCCGTCAGCGCCGAGGGATCGAACGGCGTCCACATCTCCGCGGTGCGCCGGCGTAGCTCCTCGACGCGGCCGTCGGGGTCCGGAAGGATCCGGAAATCCGAGGTCAGGACCTCGATCGCCTCCGTCTCGTCGCGCTCCTCGGCACCGGCGCGCAGCGCGAGGCGTGCGTGGTCGGCCGGCAATGCCGGCACCTTCCAGAGGAAGCGGGAGGCGCAGGCCCGCAGCTCGGGGCTGACGCGAACCGGAAACGTCCTTCCGCCGTCCAGCGAGAGGACGAGCTCGGACTCGTCGAGCCGCCCCTCCCGCGCCGCGCCGCACAGCGAGGTCCAACGCACTTCGACGATCGTCCCGGGAGAGAGGGCCTCGCCGGATCCCGGGGACAGGAAACGGACCTCGGCCAGCGCCGGCGCCGAGGCCAGGACGCCGATTGCGGCAACGGCCGCCGCCAACCGGCAGAGCACGGGCTCCTTCAGGGCCACAGTGATGCGCATCATATTACGGCGGTCAGGGATGCTGGGGAGGGGTATCGTAGGTGGTCCTGAGCGTTCCGTCGGGATTGAGCGGGCCAGGGCCGCAGATGTAGGCCTCGCCGATCTTGCCGCCCCGGACGAGAACGGTGTCCGCGCCCTTGTAGACGGCGTGGGTTCGGAAATACTCCGCGTATTGCGTCTCGGAAACCATGCCGACCGGGTCCTGCTCCGGCTCGATCATCATGACGAACTTGCAGACCCCGACCACGGACTCCGCGTTGGTCGTCAGCCGCACCTTGTACTGGCCCTTCGTCTGCGCCTCGGCCCACGCCTGCTTGGCCGCCTGATTCTGGGCGCAGGCCGCCCCCAGGAGGACGAGCACGGGATGCCGCCAACAGTCCCGACGGTCTCGCTCTTTGCATGCCGCCAGTATGGCACTTTCGGATCAGCGAGCAAGAAAAGGCACGAGTCCCGGAAACGCCGTTGCGAGGACGAGGCCGAGCCCGAGCAGCCCGAGGTAGACGCCGAAGGGCCGGAGGCTGTGGGTCTTCAGGAACTTCAGCAGGAGCTCGATCGCGGCGTAGCCGAAGACCGCGGCGGCGGCGAATCCGGTCAGCAGCAGGGCGCCGCTCGCGGCGGGTCCCGGCGTCTTGCGCAGGTCCAGAAGCGCCTTCGCGCCGGCGCCGAGGATGATCGGCAGCGCCAGGAGGAACGAGAAGCGCGCGGCGTCCTGCCGGTTGAAGCGCCGGAGCTTTCCGGTCGCGATCGTGAACCCCGACCTCGAAAACCCCGCCATCAGACCGGCCGCCGCCTGCGCCAGCCCGATCCAGAATCCGTCGCGCGCCTCCAGGTCTTCCAGATGCCGATCGACGCCGTTTCGACGGTCGGACAGGCCCTCGGCCAGAAAGAAATACCCACACGCGACGAGCATGGAGGCGCCGATGAGGCCGAGGGACCGCGCCTCCTCGAACCTCTTGAGCAGGAACAGGCCCGCGAGAACGCCCGGCACGGTCCCGACCGCGATGGGCAGCAGCAGGGCCCGCGCGGCCGGGTCGCGAGCCGGCTCGCCGCGGACCCAGCGGAAGGCCTCGGCGAGGAGACTCGTGAGCTCGCGTCGCGTCGAAGCCATCAGCGCTGCAACGGTCCCGAGGTGCAGGACGATGTCGAACGACAGCGCCGTCTCGTCGTTGCGGATCCCCATCATCGCCTGGGCGAGGAAGAGATGGGCCGTCGAAGAAACCGGCACGAACTCCGTCAGGCCCTGGATGGCTCCGAGGACGAAGGCCTGGACGAACGACATCGAACCAGTCTACCCGGATCGGAATCCCGCGCCGGATCATGTCTCGGGAGACCAGGAAATGGCGTATCTTGGGCCGGCCGGCCGCAGAGCCGGAGCATGGAGACGGGAGGTGGAAACCTCATGAGACTCTCGCCGATCTCGCGGCGATTCCCGGCGATCGCTGCCGCCTTCGCGCTCGCGGCTTGCGCGCTTCCCCTCCTCGCCCAAAAACCCGATGTTCGGGCTCGGATCGTCGCTCCGTCGAGCCTGGCCGCGGGCTCGAAGGCGACCCTGACGATCGAGCTAACGCTGGGACCGACATGGCACGTCAACAGTCACACGCCGTCCGAAACGTTCCTCGTCCCCACCGATCTTGACCTCACGACGTCGGCCGGCACGCTCTCGCCGGTCCACTACCCGGCCCACGTCGAGCGACGCTTCTCTTTCTCTGAGAAGCCGCTGCGCGTCTACGAAGGAACCGTTCGGTTCGAGACGGATCTCGCGTTGCCCGCGGCGGCGCGAGGGCAGGCGTCGATCGCGGGGGCTCTTTCGTACCAGGCTTGCAACGACCAGCAGTGCTTTCCGCCGGCAAAGATACCGCTCGAAGCGAGCATTGCGATCACGAGCGCGTCCTCACCGCCGGGGCCGTAGAGAGCGCAAGTTCCGAATTCCGCCCGAGGTCCCCGTACGCAACGGACCGGCGCCCCGCCAGCCGCGGGCTCTTTGTTCATCCCTTCGAAGGGACGCGGTGACACCCGCCGAGGTCAGTGAACGGGCGCCACTGCTCGGTGCGCGCATCACAACATGGCCTCCTGCAAGGACGTTTCTCCAACCAGAGCTTCCAGGGGGCGTGGCCTCGCGTTTGCACGACACTGGTCTCCCGGCATCCGATGAAGACGGTCGCCATTGGCAAGACCCGGGAGAGAGGACGGCTAGCCCTGTGCTGCCTCCTTGCAGCCGGTTCCGTTTTGGCCGTTCCGGCAGGCGCCCCGGCAGGCGAACCGACCGCTCCCCCTTCGCATCCGACGGCTCGACGGCCGCCCCTTCGCGCTCGAGTCCCTCAAGGGCAGGGTCGTGGTGCTCGACTTCTGGGCCTCGTGGTGCATTCCCTGCCGAACGAGCTTCCCCTTCTTCAACTCGCTGCAACGTAAGTACGCGTCGGAGGGCCTGAGCGTCGTCGGCCTCACGCTCGAGGACAACGAGGACGCCGTGGCGGCCTTCCTCGACGACGTGCCGGCCGACTTCCTCGTTGTCCGCGACCCCTCCGGCAAATCAGGAGAGGCGTTCAACGTCGTCGCGATGCCCACGACCTTCCTTCTCGACCGCGACGGCCGAGTGGCCGCACGATTCGAGGGCGGCGACAGCCGGACGCACGCCAGGCTCGAGGCGGCGGTCGCGACCCTGCTCGCCGGCGCCCCCCTTCCGCCCGGAACGGACGTTCGCGTGTCGACGGACCTCGAGGCGACGAGCGGCATCAAGGCCTGGCAACGCGGGTATCTCGCCGACCCGATCATGAGCCTGGACGGCGACGCGGTGACGCGGCTCTTCAAGGAGCACATCCACGCGAGCAAGGAGGCCGCCGCCGGAGACGGCGGCGCTTCCGGAGGCGGCTGTGGCTGTAACTGAGCCGGCAGGGCGCCCGGCGCGCCGGCGCTCTGGGCGTGCGAGTCGCGACTTGCCCTGGATCGCCGCCGGCATCGGAGCCTTCGCCGCTCGCGAGGCGCACGGCCAGTCCTCCGTCAACGCCCAGTTCCTCCTCTACAAGGAGTCGGCGGGCCGAACCCAGGTCTTGAACCCGGTGATCCTCTGGAACCAGGACTTCGGAAAGACCGGCGGAGAGCTCAGCCTGACCCTCGGTTACGACTCGATCTCGGGCGCTTCTCCCACCGGGGCCTACCCGACCTCGGACGTGACGACGTCGGCCTCCGGCACGGTGACGGCCAGCGGCAACATCCCCGAGGCGCAATATCAGGACCAGCGCAAGTCGGTAGGCCTGACCTACGGCCGCCGCTTCGGAGCCAATCTCCCGACCGTCAACCTCAACTACGCCCAGGAGAACGACTACACGGCCAAGAGCTTCGGCTTCTCCGACGCCTGGACCCTGCTCGGCGGACGCGCCACGCTCCACCTCGGAGTCGCTTTCTCCCGCGACACCGTTTCGCCCGTCTCGGGCCCCGAGGTCGGGCAGCATCTCCCCAAGGACACCAACGGCTTTTCCCTCGGCTGGACGTGGATCCTCGGCGAAAGGGATCTGGCCGACGTCTCGGTCTCCCTGATGAACCTCTCGGGCTATCTCAACGATCCTTACAAGGTCGTCCCGATTCGACCCGACACCACCAACGAAACCGCCCCCGACTCCCGGCCCGACACGCGCTCGCGGCGCACAATCGTCGCCAAGTACAGCCACTACTTCCTGTGGGGCGCCTCGGTCAACGTCCTGTACCGTTACTACTACGACGACTGGTCCGTCCACGCGAGCACGCTCGACGTGACCTACAACCACAAGGTCGATGCCGACTGGATCGTCTCTCCCGAGATCCGCTTCTACACCCAGACCGGTGCGTACTTCTTCGCCAACCGCTTCCTCGTGGCCCAGCCCTACATGTCCTCCGACTACCGGCTCTCTCCCTTCGGAAGCTTCATGGGCGGCCTGACGGTCACGCGGCGCCTGTACGAGTCCCTCAGCGCCAACGTCGGCGTCACGATTCTGTCCCAGCATGGCCGAGATCCCATCACCCTCGTTACCACGACCGAGGGTGAGCGCGGCAGGACCTCCGTGTCCCCTGCCGACATGACGGTCACGACGGTCACCTTCGGCCTCGTGTGGACGTACTGAGGGAGCCCGCGGGACGCGTCCTGTACACGCGCCGCTTCCCCCTGATGGGAGGAAGCGGCGTCGTGGAGTTCGTGGACGACGGCGGAGTGGAGCGGGCGGAGCGGCTGGCGCGCGCGGTCGAGACCGAGGCGCGACGCATCGAGACGAAGTTCTCCAGGTATCGCGAATCGAGCGTCGTCTCAGAGATCAACCGCAATGCCGGGCGCACACCGGTCGCCGTGGACGAGGAGACCGAAATGCTCGTGCGCTCGGCCCTCGACCTGGCGGAAATGACGGGCGGACGTTTCGATCCGACCGTGGGCGCGCTGCGCCGCGTGTGGGACTTCAAGGGAGGCCGTGTCCCCTCCCCGGAGGAGGTCGAGGCAGTGCTTCCCCTGGTGGATGCCGAATCCGTGTCGGTTCGGGACCGCACCGTCTTCCTGCGCAAACCGGGCATGGAGATCGACCTCGGCGGTGTCGGCAAGGAATACGCGGTCGACCGCGCCGCCCGGATCCTCGAGGAAGAGGGAATCCGCTCCGCCATCGTCAACTTCGCGGGCGACGTGCGAACGATCGGCAGCCGGGGAGACGGCCATCCCTGGAAGGTCGGCGTCGCCGACCCTCGCGACCGCGGCCGTTGCCGTTTCGCCGTGCGCGCCCTCGGCGGCGCCGGAATCGCCACCTCGGGCGACTACGAGCGGGGATTCGTCAAGGACGGCGTTCGGTACCACCACATCCTGGACGCTCGGACCGGCTGGCCGGCGCGCGGCCTCTCGTCCGTGACAACGATCGCCGCGTCGGCCTTCCGGGCGGGCCGTTTCGCCACCGCGGCCTTCCTGCTCGGGGCCGAAGCCGGGCTGGCGCTCATCGAGGACGCTCCGGGCGTCGAGGGCACCCTGATCACGGACGCCGGCGCCATCCTGGCGACGACCGGCATGAGACTCCTCTCGGACCTGCCGGGCAGCATCTGGGCCGCGCTCCAGATTTTCTGACGCCGTACCAAACCAAAGTGGCGCGGCGAGTGCGGCTAGGTCGCGTGGTGTCGAAGGATGTCCTCGATCTCCTGCATCGTGAACGTATTGAGCTGCACGACCTTCGCCCGCTCGCGGAATGCCGGAGGGACGATGCCCCGGGCCTCAGCCTTGCTGTCCACCTCCACCACCATCCAGGCCTTGTGCTCCCCGTCTTTGCATCCCCAATCTGCGTTGCTCAAGAGATGGGATCCGGTCCTGAGAAAGACGTCCACGACCCGAGCACAGGCCACCGTCGTCTCTTCGTGCGGAACCTCGATGAGGAATCTCTTCGTCATGTGCGATCTGCCTCAAAGCTGGAGTCGCGCCTCCGTTTTGCACCGCGCAGTGCCAGCCAGTTCTTACCACATTCACCGATCCGCAACATCCAGGTCGACCCGGCAGCACGACTCCAACCCGGCGGCTGGCTCAGCCCGCGCCGAAGACGCCGACGAGCCCGATGCGGAGAAGTGGCGGCCCCAACGGGACTCGAACCCGTGCCGCGGCCTTGAAAGAGCCGTGTCCTAACCTCTAGACGATGGGGCCGTCGCGAAACGGCAAAAATAACATGGCCGCCGGGCGCCTCGGGCGGGCGCGATCGCCCTATTGCTCTGCGGGCCGGGAAGAGGATCGGCCGCGCGCGCCCGCGTCGGTTTGTGCTCCGGCGTCGGCCCGAAAGGACTTCACGAGGAAGATCTCGATCGCCAAGCGCCACCGCGCTTCGTCTTCCCGCCGGCACTCCCAGGCGACCACGCGGCCGGCCACGTCGAAATCCATGGGCGCGGGCCGGTCCTGGTTCTCGACGAGGTAGAAGCGCGCGATCTCCTCCCGCGAGAGCTCGCGGTCGAAGACGAGCGCGCACGAAACACGACCGCCACCGATCGCATCCACCTTCTCGCGTACGACTTCCGGGGGCTTTCCGGCCGGCATGGGACCCTAAACCGTACCACACGGAGCCTGCCCCGTTTGACTTGCGCCGACCCCAAAAACATAATCCCGCCCGCCCCGAGACGGTGGCCAGAGTTTTGCCCAACACAATCAAGACCATCCTCGTCGGGAAGGCGAGGGATCCGATGGATCCCCGCGTCTTCCACAGCGTGACGCTGGCCGCCTTTCTCGCCTGGGTCGGCCTGGGCGCGGACGGGCTGTCCTCCTCGGCCTACGGACCCGAGGAAGGGTTCAAGGCGCTCGGCTCGCACGCCTATCTCGCCGTCTTCCTCGCACTCATGATCGCCGCCACCGTCCTGATCATCTCGGCCTGCTACAGCAAGGTCATCGAGCTCTTCCCCGGCGGCGGCGGCGGCTATCTCGTCGCCACCAAGCTGCTCGGACCTCGATTCGGCGTCGTGTCGGGCTGCGCCCTCATCTTCGACTACGTCCTCACGATTTCGACCTCCGTGGCCTCGGGCGTGGATCAGATCTTCAGCATCCTCCCGGTGTCCTGGAGTCCGAGCCGGTTCTTCTTCAAGTTCGTCGTCCTCGGCGTCCTCATTCTCCTGAACCTGCGCGGCGTCAAGGAGAGCGTTCAGATCCTCGTTCCGATCTTTCTCGTCTTCATCGGCACCCACTTCCTCATGATCCTCGTGGCCCTCGGCACGCACCTGACGCAGCTGCCCAGCGTCTACTCGGGCGCCGTCCGAGAGGCGAGTGCGACCGCGGCCGCGATCGGCTTCATGCCGATGATCTTCATCATGCTGAGGGCCTACTCGCTGGGCGCCGGCGCCTACACCGGCATCGAGGCGGTCTCGAACGGGGTCCAGATCCTGCGCGAGCCCAAGGTCCCCAACGCCAAGCGCACGATGCTCTACATGGCCGTGTCGCTCGCCTTCACGGCGTCGGGGATCATCCTCGGGTACCTGCTGACCGGCGCGCGTCCCCACCCGGCCCGCGTCATGAACGCCATCCTCGCCGAGAACGTCTTCGGCAAATGGTCGCTCGGCGGCTTCGCCGTCGGCCAGCTCCTCGTCATTCTGACGCTCATCGCGGCCGGCGCGATTCTCTTCGTCGCCGCTCAGACGGGATTCCTCGACGGCCCCCGCATCCTCGCCAACATGGCCGTGGACTCCTGGGCGCCCCGCCGATTCGCCCAGCTCTCCGACCGCCTCGTAACCAACAACGGCATCTGGCTGATGGGCCTCGCGGCAGTCGCCACGCTCTGGTACACGCACGGCTCGGTCTCGAGTCTGCTCGTCATGTACGCCATCAACGTCTTCGTCACATTCAGCCTGACTCTGATCGGCATGACGCGTCACTGGCTGGAGGAGCGCGGACGCGACGCGGCGTGGAAGAAGGGCCTCTTGCTCCACGGCGCCGGGGCAATCCTGTGCGTGGGCATCCTGATCATCACGATCTACGAGAAGGCTTTCGAGGGGGGCTGGATGACCCTCGTGGTCACGGCCCTGCTCGTCGCCCTCGCCTTCTTGATCAAGCGCCACTATCTGCGCGTCCGAGAACAGTTGCGCCGCCTCGACGAGCAGCTTCTCGACATCCCGGTGCGCCCCCACGAGCACGAGGCCGGGCAGATCCGGCGCGAGGAGCCGGTCGCGGTCATGCTGGTCAACGGCTTCTCGGGGCTCGGCGTCCACACGGTGCTCTCCGTCCAGACGCTCTTCCCGCACCAGTACAAGAGCTATGTTTTCGTCTCGGTCGGCGTGATCGACTCCGCGATCTTCAAGGGCCGGTCCGAGGTCGAGGCGCTCAAGCAACACACCGTCGAAGACCTCCAGAAATACGTCGAGTTCGCCCACCGTCTCGGCTTCAAGGCGGAGTACCGCTTCGAGATCGGCACCGAGGCCGTGCAGTCGGTCGTCGAGCTCTGCGAGGAAGTGCGCAAGGAGTTCCCGCGCTCGATCTTCTACCTCGGGCAGCTCGTCTTCGAGAACGATCGGTTCTACTACCGCGTCCTGCACAACGAGACGGCCTTCGCCATCCAGCGACGGCTACAGTTCGCTGGGCTTCAGGCGGTGGTGCTGCCGATCCGGGTCCTCGAGCCCGCGAAGAAGGCCTCCTAGGGGGCACTCACTCGGGACGTAGCGCGCGCGTCATCAGCCGCTCGACGGCCTCGCGCGCCGGAACCCCTTCATACAGGACCTGCACCACCGCATCGGCGATCGGCGCCTCGACCCCGGCCGCTGCGGCCAGGCGCGGCACGGCCAGGCAGGTTCGCGCTCCCTCGGCCACCTCGGGAAGCTCGACGAGGACGTCCGCGAGCCCGCGGCCCTTCCCGATCTGCTCGCCGACGAAGCGGTTGCGCGACTGAGAGCCGGTGCAGGTCAGCATCAGGTCCCCGATCCCGGCCAGCCCCTGGATGGTGCGATCCTGGCCGCCTCGCGAGAGGACGATGCGGCCGATTTCGGCGAGTCCCCGCGTGACGAGGGCCGCGAGCGTGTTGGGCCCGAAGCCCAGGCCCGAGATGATGCCTGCCGCGATCGCGACGACGTTCTTGAGCGCCCCGGCGAGCTCGACCCCCACGAGGTCGTCCGACCGGTAGAGCCGGAGCGTCGGGCTCGACAGGGTGCCCTGCAGCACCTCGGCGGCGGCCGCGTCTCTCGACGCGATCACCGCGGCGGTGGGATCGCCCTTCGCGACGCCCTCGGCGAAGGTGGGGCCCGAGAGCGCGGCGACCGCGGCTTCGGGGTAGCTCTCGACGAGGATCTCCGACATGCGCTTCAACGTGTCCGGCTCGATGCCCTTGCCGGTCGAAACGATGGAGAGTCCCCGGCCCGATCCCCCGGGCGACAGGTCGAGCAGCGGCCTCAGGGACGCGCAGGGGACGGCGACCAGGATCGTCTGCCCGAACGCGAACGCCTCCGCGAGATCCGCGCTGACGCGCGCCGCCGGCGGAATCGGGTACCCCTTGAGGCGGCGGGGATGATACCCGTCGGCCCGGATGCGCGCCGCAACCTCGGGATCGCGGCCCCAGAGGAGGACGTCGTGGCCCGAGCGCGCGAGCTCGATCGTCAGGGCCGTTCCCCACGACCCAGCGCCGAGGATCGCGACGCGCGTCGTCATTTCTGCCCCAGCTTGCGCTCGGTCCCCTCGGCCAGGCGCTTCAAGTTCTCGCGGTGTTTTAGGACGACGAGAACGGCCGTGGCCGCGGCCGCGACGACGACGGGCCCACTCGCATGGAAGAGTCCGCCCGCCACGGGCGGCAGGAGGGCCATCGCGACGACCGAGCCCAGAGACACGTAGCGGGTCGCGGCAACGATCGCGACGAAGAGGGCCACGCACACGAGGGTCGCCAGGGGCGCCAGGACGGCGAACGCGCCGACCGCGGTCGCGACCCCCTTCCCCCCGCGGAAGCCGTAGTAGAGGGGAAAGACGTGGCCGAGGACGGCCGCAAACCCGGCCGCAGCCGCGTAGCGCTGGTCCGCCGTCGCGAGGCGGACGAGGAGGACGGCCGCGGCCCCCTTGCCGATGTCGAGCGCCGCGACCACGAGCGCCAGCCCTCTGCCGTGCGCCCGGAGAACGTTGGTCGCACCCGCGTTGCCCGAGCCCTCGGTCCGGATGTCGCGGCCCGTCTTAAGGCGCACGAGCAGCACCGCGAACGAGAGAGAGCCGAGCAGATATCCGACGCCGACGAGAAGGGCCGCCCAGGCGTTCATGCTGGCGCCTCCACGCCCCCGCCGGCCGCCGTCCAGCTGCGAAGCGGCGTGTGAACGGCGCCGGCCGCATCGAGCCGGCTCCGATACAGGACGACGGAACGGACGCGCGACACGGGAAAAGCCCAGGCGCGGGCCGACTCGCAGTACTTCTCGACGGCGGCCGGCGGCCAGGGGTCGCGCAGCCGTGCGAGCGTTACATGCGGGTGAAACGGCCGCCCTTCCGGATCACACCCGATCGCGCGAGCCGCCTCCTCCGCAGCCCGCGCGACCTCGGCGAGGGACTCCCCCGCTCCGAAGCCGATTCCGAGCACTCGCGGGCGGCCGCGGGGCGGAAAGACGACCGGCCCCGTGGGCGGCAGCTCGGTCTGGACGAGCTCCGATGCCGCTAGGGCGATGCGGTCCGAGAACCGGCCCGCCGCCTCCTCGGTGATCTCGCCGAGAAACCGCACCGTCACGTGCCAGTTCCCGGGCTGCGTCCACGCGGCGCCGGGCAGGAGCGGCCGCATCCGCGCCGTGAACTCCCGGGCGCTCTCGACCCAGGCGGCGTCGGCCGGAACGGCGAGGAAGGCTCTCACGCCTCTTGTCCCGAGAGATACCGCCGCAGCAGCTCCAATGCCTGGATGGATGCCGCCCGGCGAACGACCCCGCGATCACCGACGAAGAGCCGTTTCTTCAGCAGCGTTGCCCCCTCCCGGGCCGCCAGGCAGAAGTGCACCGTGCCCACGGGCTTCTCGGCCGAGCCACCGTCGGGTCCCGCGATCCCCGTGACGGACACGGCGATGTCGGCGTCGAACCGCTCGCGGGCGCCGCGCGCCATGGCCAGGGCCGCCTCCTCGGAGACCGCTCCCCGTTCGCTCAGCGTGGCGAACGGGACCCCGAGCAGGCTCTCCTTGGCGGCGTTCGCATAGGTGACGACCGCACCGAGGAAGTACTCGCTCGAGCCCGGAACCTCCGTTACGAGCGAAGCGACCATGCCGCCGGTGCACGACTCCGCGAATGCGACCGTCCGGCGGCTTTCCCGCAACAGGCGCCCGACGACCCGGGCCAGGTCCTCCGAGTCTTCTCCGAAGATCCGCGAGCCGAGCACGCCCCGGAAGTCCGCCTCCATCGCTTCGAGCTTCGCGTCGGCCGCACCCGGCTCTCCGCGCACCGCCAGGTGCAGCTGGACCTCCCCGGGCGAGGCCAGGATGGTGACGGGATCGTCCTTCCACTTCGCGTAGACGGGGGCCACGAGCTCCTCGACGGCGGACTCGCCCATTCCGGCGATCCGGAGGACCCGGCGCCGGCCGACCACGCCTGCGGAGCGCTCCCGGAGCACCGGCAGCACGCTCGACTCCATGATCTCGCGCATCTCCGAGGGGACGCCCGGCAGGATGACGATCTCGACTCCCTCGCGCTTGGCCCAGAACCCGGGCGCGGTCCCCCTCGGGTTCTCGAGGACCCTGGCCCCCGCGATGAAATCGGCCTGCTTGGCGTTGCAGGCCGGCATCTCGAAACCGCGTCGGGCAAACCTCCGGCGCATCTTCTCGAGGAAGGCCTCGTCGCGCTCGAGCCGGGCGCCGAGCCACCCGGCGACCGCGGTCACCGTGACGTCGTCCGCGGTCGGCCCGAGCCCTCCCGTGGTGAAAATGTAGCGTGCGGAGCGAGCCGCGAACGACAGCTCGTCTCCGAGCAGGGCCGGGTCGTCCCCGACGATCGACTTGCGCACGACGGGGATGCCCAGCTCCTCGAGGCGGGCGGACAGCCAGAGCGAGTTCGTGTCCTGCCGCAGCGGCCCGAGCATCTCGCTGCCGATGGCGATGATGGCCGCCCCCTGGGAGCCGACGGCGTCGGTCATGAGGGGCGCGGAGCGGGGGCGTCCGCTTCCTCCGACAGCCGAGCCCACTCCTCGACCAGAGCGTCGAGCTCCAGCTTCTTCGCGGACTTCCGCTTCGAGAGCTCGTGGGCGGCCACGGGCCCGAGCGTGAGCGCCTCGTCCCAGAGCCGGGTCTCGAGGGCTTCCACGTCCGCCTCGAGCGCCTCGATCTTCTCCTCGAGCGACCTGATCCGGCGGCGTCTGCGCGCCGCCTCCTTGTCCTCCGCCGACTCGGCGCGCCGCGCCGGGCGAGCCGCCGGCTTCGCGGACCCCGGGGGCGCGGCCTCCACAGGCATCGGAGCGGGCGAGACCTCGCGTTCGGCTGTCGGCCCCGTCGGCTCGGGCCGGCGTCGGCGCTCGGCGCGCGCATCGGCGGTCTCCGTGTAATTTCCGGGCAGCAGCAGGGCGCGGCCCTCTCTCAGGTCGATGACTCGGGTGGCCAGTCGATCGATGAACGCGCGATCGTGAGAGACGAACACGATCGAGCCCGGAAAGTCGTCGAGCGACTCCTCGAGCGCTTCACGCGAATCGAGGTCGAGGTGGTTGGTCGGCTCGTCCAGCAGGAGAAGGTTGTGCCGCTGCTTCATGACGACGGCCAGGGTGAGCCTGCCCTTCTCGCCGCCCGAGAGCCCCTCGATCCGGGAGAAGACGTCGTCGCCCCGAAAGGCGAACCGCGCGAGATAGGAACGAACGGACTCCTCGGTCTCGTTGGGGTGCTGGTCCCAGACCGCGTCGATGGCCCGGCGCTTCGGGTCGAGGTCCCGCAGCTCCTGATCGTAGTAGCCGATCGAGACGTCGTGCCCGGTCGTCGCGCTGCCTCCAAGCGGCGCGAGCCGGCCGGCCAGCGTCTTCAGCAGCGTCGTCTTGCCGGTCCCGTTCTCGCCCAGGATCGCGAGGCGCTCCCCGCGCAGGAGCTCGAAGGACGCGCCACGCACGATGGGCGCACCCGGTGCGTAACCCGCGTCGAGGCCCTTGGCGCGGAGAAAGATGCGGCCGCCGATACGCGCGGCGTCGAACCGGAAGGCCACGGCCGTCGTGTCGCCCTCGGGCTTCTCGACCCGCTCGACGCGGGCAAGCTTCGTGCGCCGGCCCTTTGCCTGGCGCGAGTTGACGCCGGCGATGTTGCGGCGGATGTACTCCTGCTCCTTCTCGATGAACTCCTGCTGCTTCTCGAAGGCGCGCGTGGCCGTCAGCAGGCGCTCCGCTTTCTGGCGGCGGTAGGACGTATAGCCGCCCGAGTAGGCCGTCAGCCGCCCGTTCTCGAGGTCCACGATCTCCTCGGCGACGCGGTCGAGGAACCGCCGGTCGTGGGTCACGACGAGATAGGCCCGGCGCGACCGGGCGAGGTACTCCTCGAGGAACTCGACGGCCTGGAAATCGAGGTGGTTGGTCGGCTCGTCGAGGAGCAGGACGTCCGGCGACGAGAGGATCGCTCTTGCGAGCATCGCGCGGTTCTTCTGGCCGCCCGAGAGCTCCTCGAGGGGCCGTTCGAAATCCGGCCGATCGAAGCCCAGGCCCGACAGCGCCTTCTCCACCTCGGCCACCATTTCGTACCCGCCCTCGTTCTCGAAGCGATGGGAGAGCGCGTCGTATCGGTCGTGGACGGCGGCCGAGTCGCCGCCCTCGGCCATCCGGTGCTCGAGGTGCCGCATCTCCGACTCGATGGCGTGGAGGGCGGCGAAGGCCCCCGCCACGAAGTCGTGGAGCTTCTCACCGAGGTCGGAAGGCAGGGCCTGGTCCACCGTGGCGATGCGCACGGCGTTTGCCTTGATGAATTCGCCCGCGTCGGGCTCCTCGCGGCCGAGGGCAATCCGCAGGAGGGTCGTCTTGCCCGCCCCGTTGCGGCCGACGAGGCCGACCTTCTCCCCCGGGTTGTGCT
Source organism: uncultured Acidobacteriota bacterium (assembly GCA_963724465.1). GTDB lineage: Bacteria > Acidobacteriota > Thermoanaerobaculia > UBA5066 > Gp7-AA6 > DAHUXD01. The sequence goes on from CAVRUT010000008.1 coordinate 78,942, forward strand.
GCCAGGTGACGTCCCGGAGCACCTCCTTGGGGCCGTAGCTCTTGCGAACGTGGTCGAATCGGTATAGCACGGCGCGATTCTAAGCCGGGGCCGGTGCGGCCGTCAGAAACCGGCCCGCGAGGCGTGGTACCGGCGCCCGCGCCACCGGATCTCGCGGCGCCATACTCGCCACGCCATCGAGCGAAGCGCCATTGCCCCCCAGACGGCCGCCATGATCGGCTGGGTCAGGGAGGCCCAGAGCGGATATCGCAGGAACGCCGCGAGGCCGACGCGCGCCAGCGCGAGCAACCCGAAGGCGACCGCCGCCAGGCGGACGTCTGCGGACGCGACCGGCGCTCCCGCCGCCGCGGCAAGAAGCACGGCCGCCGGAGCGATCCGGGCGATCAGCGTGAAGGCGGTCCATGCCGCGAGAAGGACGCCCGCCCAGCCGCTCGAAGACGTAAGCGAGGTTCTTCGTGAAGCCGTCGAAGACATCCCGAAAGCCGCGATACATCCTGACCCGGACGCGATCGTCGGCGCGCGCCATGCGGCACCGGCCGCCGGACCGGCGAACCCGGGTGGCCAGGTGCATGTCGTCGATCACGGAGTTGCGCAGCTCCTCGTGCCCGCCGGCGGCCCGGTACGCCCCGGCGCGCAGGAGCATGCCCGCGCCTCCGCCCACCGCGAACCACTTCTGCGAATCGGAGTTGAGCAGGAAGGCCGGACCGAAGAAGTAGGACTCGGCGAGATACGGCATGAGAACGTTCTCCCAGAACCCTGCCATTTCGAGCTTCGGAAAGAGCGCGAGAAGGTCGAGCCCTCGCCGCTCGAGAAGGGCGACCGATTCGGAAAGCGCCTTCGGGCCGTAAAGGACGTCGGCGTCGGCGAACAGGAAAAGGTCGCCGCGGGCCCGGGCGGCTCCCTGGAAGAGGGCGTGGGGCTTTCCCAGCCAGTCCGGCGGGGGTTCCGACCCCGGCACAACGGTCAGCCGCCGGTCCTCCGCCGCGAGCCGCGCCAGGACGGCGGCCGTGGCGTCGCTCGATCGGTCCTCCACGACGATGACCTCCAGGTCCGGATAGTCCTGGCCGAGGTGCGAGCGAACCGCCTTCTCGATCGTCCGCTCCTCGTTGCGAGCGGGGATCACGACCGAGACGCGGGGCCCTCCCCGAACGCCGGGTCCAGCCGGCGAGAGGCGCGGCATCGTGACGGCGTTGAGCGCGAACAGGGCCAGGCAGAGGCCGCCCAGGCCGGCCGAGGCGACCAGGACGCCGTGGAGGAAAGTTAAGACAGCGGGACCTTTTGCCGCGCATCCGCGCGGTAAGGCGAGTTCGGGTAGTCGGTGATGAGCCGCTGGTAGGTCGCGCGCGCGTCGGCCGGGGAGCCGCTTTGCTCGTAGATCTGGGCGAGCGTGAAGAGCAGGGCGTCCTTGGGCGCCGCCGAGACCGGCGACTCGATGGCGCGCTTCAAGCGGTCGATCGCCTCGGTCGTCTTACCCTGCGCGGCGAGCGATTTCGCGGCGTCGATTTCGGCCGCAGCCGCACTCTCCGAGTGCGACTGCCGCGCGGCTTTCTCGAAAACCTCCACGGACTGTCCCGACTTGTCCGCGCCTCCCGCGGCGAGGATGACCTGTGCCGCGCGTCCCGACGGCGTCGAGCCGTGGGAGGCCGCCTTCTGGAGGAGCTTCTCCGCCTGGGTGCGCCGTTCGGCCGCCGACGCGAACGTCTTCGTGGCGCCGGGCTGCTCGGAGGCGAGCGGCGTGTCGAGGATCGCGAGTGCCTCCGAGAGGCTTCGTCCCGCCGACCGTTCGACCCAGGCCCTGTAGAGAAAGAAGCCCGCCACCAGGAGTCCGGCCGCGGCGGCAATCGCGATGGCCTCCGTGAAACCCCGGCGGTGGCCGCTCACGTACTCGACGGTCTTGCCCATCGTCTCGGCAAGCTCGTTGCGCTTCAGGTCCTGGCGTCGGATCTTCTGGGTCATTTTCGATCGATCTCCAAAAACGGCGCATTATGTCCGAGGCCGCCGGGCCCGTCAAACGCGGCCGTGGCGCTATACTGGCTCGCGCCATGGATGCCGAGATCAGGATCACCGGCGAGCCGTCGCAGAACGGCGATCGCTGCGCTTTCGTCGTCGACCGGCCTCTCTTTCCGGGCGAATCGGCTCACTTCTCGGGCCCGGACGCCGCCCGGCAGTCTCCCCTCGCCGCCGACCTTCTCGCCATTCCGGGCGTCGATTCCGTCTTGATCGCCGACAACACGGTCACCGTCAGCGCCGGCGAGCCGGTGGACTGGCCGGCCCTCGGCATCGGCAACGTCATCCGCAAGCACATCCGCTCCGGCCTGCCCGTCGTGGCGACCGACTACCTGCGAGACCTGCCCTCCGAGGGCGATCTCAAGTGGGTGATCCGGGACCTCCTCGACCGGCAGATCAATCCCGCCGTGGCGCAGCACGGGGGCTTCGTCGAACTCATCGACGTCCGCCGCAACAACGTCTACCTCCGGCTCGGCGGCGGCTGCCAGGGCTGCGGCGCCGCGGACGTGACGCTCAAGCAGGGCATCGAGAAGGCCATTCGGGACCTCGCCCCGCTCGTCGGGGAGATCCTGGACACGACCGACCACGCGGCCGGCCGCAACCCCTACTACGCCCCCTCCAAGTGACCGCGCCGCCGCACGCGGCGCGGTCATCCCGAGGCGCGTGAGCGCCGAGGGATCCCGTACCCGTTTCGCCCGACTCGCCTTCTACCCGATCCGAAACTCCAGCCGCGCGTGGGCCTCGCGCAGGGCGGCCTCGGCGCGATCCGGCGCCTCCGCTCTCGAGAAGATGAACCCGAGATAGCGGTCTCCTTCGGGCAGGCGCACGAGCCGCTGTCCCGCGTGCGCCGTGATCGTCACTTCCTCGATTCCCGGAATCGCGCGGGCGGACTCGAGCCCCCGAACCTCCTCGAGCACACCATCCTGCGGAATCGGGATCATCATGACGCCGGCGGCGCGCCGCTCGCGGTCGGCTGGTCCGGCCTCGAGACCAAGCGCGTGCCGCAGGATGAGCTCCTCGAGAGAAATCCCGGTGCCGAATCGCAGCGCCCGCGAGCACAGCCCTCCGATCGAGCGGGCGGCGATCTCGATCATCCACACGCCGTCCTCGTTGACCCGCATTTCGGCGTGCGTCGGGCCGTGCTCGAGCCCCAGGGCGCGCGCCCCGGACGCCGCGGCCTCGGCGCAGCGCTCCTGGATGTCGCCGGGCAGCCGCGAGGGCGTGACGTAGATCGTCTCCTCGAAGAAGGGGCCGTCGAGAGGGTCCGGCTTGTCGAAGAGGGCCAGCACCCGGAGCTCTCCACGCGTGAGAAGACCCTCGAGCGCGACCTCGAGGCCCGGCACGAAAGTCTCGACCAGGATCTCTCCCGCCGCCGCCCCTCCCCTCTGCGCGACCTCGGGCGCCTCGAGGATCCCCTCGATGCGGCGCCAGGCCTCCACGAACCCGCGCAGGTCGTCGGCCCGGATGACGCCGCGGCTGGCGGCCAGAAACGTGGGCTTGAGCACGCACGGAAAGCGAACGTGTCGGGCGGCGAGCGCCGGATCCTCATCGGTCGGGAAGAGCCAATGCTGCGGCGCCGGCACCCCCGCCGCGGCCAGCCGCTCGCGCATCAGGCCCTTGTTCCCGGCCGCCAGGACGGCGGAAACCGGCGCATGCGGAAGGGCCAGGCGCTCGGCAATCGCGGCCGCGGCCACCACCGTCCTCTCGTCCACGCCCACGACCCCCGCCAGCGGATGCTCACGCGCAAACTCCTCCACGCGACCGGCGCAAGCCGCGAGATCCCCGAAGTCGAGCGTCAGGAGCCCCGACGGATTCAGGAGTTCCATCGTGCTCGCTTCCTCCGCGGCGACCGTCACGTCCACCCCGAGCCTCGAGGCCGCGGCGAGAAAGTCCGGGATTCGATAGCTCGTCGTCGGCAGGAGCAGCAGGACGCGTGGCACGGCGCGATGTTAGCCCGTTCGACAGACCAACGCCCCCGCCGCCCGCGGGACTAGGATGCGGAAATGCCACGGGTTCTGCCGACGGGAGCGACGGGATACGTCGGAGGCCGGCTCCTGAGGGAGCTCGAGCGGCGCGGCGTGAAACCGCGCTGCTTCGTCCGCCGTCCCGAAGCGCTGGCCGGAATCGCCCTCGCCTCGACGGAGATCGTCAGCGGCGACGCCGCCGACCCCGAGGCCGCCAGACGGGCGATGGCCGGCGTCGAGGCCGTCGAGTCCTACCCTCTCCACCGTTTCGTCTTCGCCCGAATGCTGCGCGGGATCGCCGCCGCGGCCGCCGGCGGTAGCATTCAGCCATGAAGAAGCCACGCAAGTCCGCAAAGCGCGCCGCGAAGAAGAAGCCCGCGCGGCGCAGGAGCCCGAAGCGCAAGACGATCATGCGCCACTCGCGGGAGGGATGAGCCGGGAGCCCGACGCGGCCGGGAGTTAGTTCTGCAACTCCTGGAAGTAGCCGTGGAGCTCGCGCAGGGCCTGGCGGTTGATCTCCTGGCGGCGCACGGACTCGCGCACGAGGGAAAGCGCGGCCATGCCCTCGGGTGCCATCTTGAGCTCCGCGATGACGGGAAGGGCCTCGGAAATCTCTTGTAGCGCGTCCCGGTCCTTGCCCGCCTCGAGCAGGAGGTCGGCGACGACGAGGTTCAGCGCGGCGACGTCCGCGCGCATGCCGAGAACCTCGAAGTCTTCCTGGGCCTTGCGGTAGGAGTCGATGGCCTCGGCATAGTGGCCGCTCTCCCGCAGGAGAATCGCGAGGCCCCAGTGGACCTTCCCGAGCCCGATCCTGCTGTCCAACCGCTTGAGAATTGGAAGGGCCCGACGAGAAGCCTCGATGGCCGCGGTCGCCTCTCCCAGCATGCCGTGGGCGTGAATGAGATTGACGTATGCCTGAGAGAGCAACTGGTCGTTGCCTCGCTCCTCCGCCTCGACACAAATCTGGTTGAACACGGCCACGGCCGCCGCAGCCTCGTCCTTCTCGATGTGCGCCAGCCCCTCGAGGAACCGGCACTTGAGGGCATCCTCCGGCATGCCGAGTTTCTGGAAGCTCTCTTGGAGCGACGGGAGAAGCTCGATCACGAGGTCTAGCTGTCTTTCTTCGAGGCGCTCGGCAAGCCGCTGGTATGCCAGCCGCGAGAGTTCAGCCGGAGCGTTCATGGTGTGCCGAAACCCGGCTTCTGCACGATCGAACCAGATCCAGGCATCCTCGCGCTGAGACAAGCACCGACATGCGGCGCCGGCGATGAGAGCCGTCTCACCCAGAAAGTAGTCGCGCTCATCGAAGAGGCCGATTTCGCGCCTCGGGCTCTCGATGAATCGGTACAAGAACTCGGCCTCGTCGCGGACACTCGATGGAGACGTCGTCACCCGGTCTCGAAGGATCCCGCAGAGCGCCAGAAGAGTCTCCGGATCCTCCAGGTGGAGCGTGCGCGTCTTGGCCGTGCGTTCCTCCAGAGGCGTTGCAAGCACTCGTTCGGCCGCTCTCAGCCCCGCCTCCGAGGACAGCGGTCGGTGCGGAAAGCTCAACACACGGCCCGTCATGACCGGTCCTCCTCGAAGCGCCGATCGAGATCGTTCGCGACCTCGTCAGGCTCCCGGGCGAGAATGTCGTTGAGATCGGTGTCGCCCGATTGCTCGCCTCCCAGCTTCCAGAGCTGGAACGAGCGTCCGTACTGGCACGCGGCCGACAGGAGCGAGATGCGAAGCAGCTTGATCGGCATCTGGCCTGCCCCCCCACGCCGCGACAGTCTCTGGAACCAGATGAAGAGGTCCTCTTCGGCTCCCTTCGCTTCCTCGTCGCTGAGGCGGTAGTACGCCACGAGCGCCGAGTGGATTACGTCCAGAGTCCGGGTGAAAACGGACTCGACCTCAACCGGCCGACGCGAGAACGGGCTCTCCATGGAATCCTGAAAGGGTACACCACACCCTGAGACCCGGCAACCTGCCGGGGCCCCAAAACCCGAAGCCCTTCTGATTGAGCTGCTTGGAAAGGAGCGGTCTTAGACGGGAATCATCCCGCCAATCTTGATCACGAACCGGCTCGGCTTCCTCTCCTGCCGCCACGCGGCCGGGCGTGAAGTCGAGTTGGGCTCGGGCTGGCGCTCGGGGACGCGGGCGGGAACGTTGGAGGTAGCCATAAGACTTCTCAACTCCTTTCGAAGCGGGCTCGACCGCCGAGCCAAATCGAATCGACATCATTGCACCACAACCGGAGCGAGAGGGTATCCCCTTTTTTCGGCCCGGCGCGATTTCCCTTCCGGCTCAGACAGATAGAGTAGGGACGGCCCATGAGCGTAAGACCTCCGGGACCCCGTGTCGTCGTCGTCGGCGCCGGTTTCGGCGGCCTCGCCGCGGCGCGAAGACTGGCCGGGGCTCCCGTGCGGGTGACGGTCGTCGATCGCCGTAACCATCACCTCTTTCAGCCGCTCCTCTACCAGGTGGCCACGGCGGGGCTTTCTCCCGGCGACATCGCCTACCCGATTCGTTCGGTCCTTCGCCGTCAGCAGAACGCGCGCGTCCTGCTCGCCGAGGTCGTCGCCATCGACGTCGTGAAACGCCAGGTCGAGCTCGCCGACGGCATGCTCGGATACGACTTCCTCATCCTCGCCGCCGGCGCCGGCCACGCCTACTTCGGCCACGACGCGTGGGAGAAGAACGCACCCGGCCTGAAGACCCTCGAGGACGCGCTCGCCATCCGCCGAAGGATCCTTCTCGCCTTCGAGCTCGCGGAGCGCGAGACGGACCCCGGCGCTCGCCGCGACCTCCTCACCTTCGTCATCGTGGGCGGGGGTCCGACGGGTGTCGAGCTCGCCGGGGCGATCGCCGAGATCTCACGCCACGTTCTCGTCAGCGATTTCCGTGCGATCGATCCCCGCGAGGCGCGGATCGTCCTGGTCGAGGCAGGCCCCCGCATCCTCTCCGCGTACGCGCCGCGGAGCTCCGAGCGCGCCTCGGCGACCCTCCGCTCGCGCGGCGTCGAAGTCCGCACGGGCTCTCCCGTCACCGGCGTGGATGCCGGAGGCGTCTCCCTGATGGGCGAGCGCATCGGCGCGCGGACCGTCCTGTGGGCCGCGGGCGTGGCCGCTTCGCCGCTCGCAAAGTCACTCGGCACGCCTCTCGACAACGCCGGCCGCGCGCTCGTCGAGCCGGACCTCTCGGTTCCCGGCCATCCGGAGGTCTTCGTCATCGGAGATCTTTCGATCTTCCTCCACCAGACCGGCCGACCATTGCCCGGTCTCTCCCCCGTCGCCATGCAGCAGGGCCGGGCCGCCGCGCGCAACATCCTCTTCTCGCTCGCCGGGCGGCCCCGACTCCCCTTCCACTACGCGGACAAGGGCACCATGGCCGTGATCGGCCGGGCGGCCGCCGTGGCCGAGCTCGCGGGCCTCAAGTTCTCGGGCCTGACCGCATGGCTGCTGTGGTGCTTCGTCCACATCTTCTACCTCATCGGCTTCCGCAACCGCGTGATCGTGATGCTGGAGTGGGCCTGGGCCTATTTCGCCTACGAACGGGGGGCGCGCCTCATCACGGGTGAGGTCGGCCATAACTTGCCGCGATAGGATGCCTCTAACGCTTTGCGGAGGACACATGAAGCTCGACCGCCGGACGCTTCTGAACGGCCTGACCGGAGTCGCGGCCCTGGCCGCTTTTCGCGGGGACGCGCTCGCGCGGATCGCCCGAGCGGGAAAGGCCGCCGCGGGGAGGAAGGCCGGCGAGCTCGCGATGGACGAAACGTACTGGGCCTCGATCCAGGAAGCGTTCGATGTGGACCGGACCCTCATCAACCTCAACAACGGAGGCTGCAGCCCCGCACCCGCCCACGTCCTGGACCAGATGATCCGCGACCTTCGCTTTTCCAACGAGATCCCCGTCTACCAGATGTGGACTGTCCTCGAGCCTCGCATCGAATCCTGCCGGCGCGAGCTCGCCGCCGAGTTCGGGTGCGATCCCGAAGAGATGGCGATCACGCGCAACGCCTCCGAGTCGCTCGAGACCCTCATCTTCGGCATCGACCTCAAGCCGGGCGACGAAGTCATCCAGACGAACCAGAACTATCCCCGCATGGTCACGTCCTGGGAGCAGCGCGTCCGCCGCGAGGGTATCGTCCTCAAGCAGATCTCCTTCCCGGTGCCGCCACCGTCGAACGCCGACATCGTCGAGCGCTTCCGCAAGGCGATCACCCCGCGGACACGCGTCATCGAGGTCACCCACATCACGAACCTGACAGGGCAGATTCTGCCGGTGCGCGACATCGTCCGGCTCGGCCGCGAGCACGGAATCGAGGTCTTCGTGGACGGCGCCCACGCCTTCGCGCAGTTCCCCTTCAAGCGGGACGACCTCGAGTGCGACTACTACGCGACGAGCCTGCACAAGTGGCTCTTCGCGCCCATCGGGACGGGCTTCCTCTACGTCCGCAAGGACAGACAGAAGAACATCTGGCCACTGATGGCGGCGCCCGCCTCCATGGACGAGAACGTTCGCAAGTACGAAGAAATCGGAACGCACCCGGCCGCCAACCACAACGCCATCGCCGCGGCGATCGCGTTCAACCGCGGAATCGGCGCTGAGCGGAAGGCCGCCCGGCTGCGCTTCCTGCGGGACCGCTGGGCGCTGCGCCTTGCCGCCGCCGACCCCCGCGTCAGGATCCTCACGCCCCTGAACGACACCGAGTCCTGCGGCATCGCGATGATTCATGTCGAGGGCGTCGACACCGAGAAGCTGCAGGCCTACCTCTGGGACAAGCACCGCATCATGACGACCCCCATCGTGCACAAGGAGTTCAACGGCCTGCGGATCACGCCGAGCGTCTACACGACGCTGGACGAGCTCGACACGTTTTCGGCCCGGATGGAGCAGGTCCTCAAGACGGGCCTGCCGGCCTAGCGCCGGGAACCGGCGAAGGATTCCGGTGTCTCCTCTTGCGGAGGGGATGCCATGACACGCTCACTGCAAATCGGGATTGGGTGCCTCATCGCGTTCTGCGCCTCGTCCGCTCTGAGGGCTCACGGCCAGGGGAATTTCTCCGTATCGGTGCTCGTCGATGGGACGCCCGTGCCCGAATACTGCGCCCGGGGGCGCGTCTACATCGAGGCGCTGAAGGGGAAGGAATTCACGATCCGACTGTCCAACCCGACTTCAGAACGCGTGGCCGTGGCCCTTTCCGTGGACGGTCGCAACGTCGTGGACGCCAGGCGCACGACGGAGCTCGCGGCGACCAAGTGGGTCCTCGCTCCCGGCCAGACGGCGGACATCCCGGGCTGGCAGGTCTCCGGCGAAACGGCCCGGAAGTTCTTCTTCACCGAGACCTCGAAAGGGTACGCGGCGTGGCTCGGGGACACGGCCAACGTCGGCACGATCGAGGCGGTCTTCTTCCGCGAGAAGCGGCTCGAGCCGAAGCCGGTCGCGAAGGACGCCCCCCACTCGGGGAGCCGGGCCGAAACCGCGCAGGCCGAAGCTGGCGCCGGTCCCGCTGTCCCGCCGTCGGCCCCGGCCGAGAAGGCACCGACAGGCCGACAACTACGCCTCCACCGGAATCGGCGACAGGACCAGGTTCCCGGTGCAGTGGGTGGCCTTCGAGGAGGACTCGACGCCGGCGGCGCGCATCGCCATCCGCTACGAGTTCCGACCCGAGCTGGTTCGCCTCGGCGTCCTCTCGCGGCAGGACGAGGAGCTGCTGGCCCGGGATGGCGCCCGCGGCTTCGAGCACGCGTACGCACCAGACCCCTACCGGCACCGCTAGTGCGGGCCGGATCCGCCGTAGAATCGCGCCCGCGGCGCCCGCGCGGCGCGATTCGCCCTTGACGCAACCGGAGAGCACCGACGAAGAGCTTCTCGCCTCGGCGCGCCAGGGCGACGACGACGCCTTCGGCGATTTCGTGCGCCGCCACACGGCGACCGTGCACCGGTGGATGGCGCGCGCCATCGGCGAGGACGACGCGGACGACATGACCCAGGAGGTTTTCGTGAAGGCCTACCGCGGGCTCTCGCGGTTCCGCGGGGAGGCCCCGCCGCGAGCCTGGCTGGCGGCCATCGCCGACAACGCCGTCAAGAACCGCTACCGCTCGCGCAGCCGCTTCCGCCGGGTCTTCGCGCCGAACCCCGACGAGCGCCCCGAGACCGAGCCCCGCGCGCCCGGCGCCGGCCCCGAGGAGGACGCGCGCAAACGCGAGTCCCGGCGCGTCGTCGCGGAGGCCCTGAAGCTCCTGCCGCCGGACTTCCGCATGCCGGTCGTGCTCCGCGACATCGAGGAGTGGAGCTACGAAGAGATCGCGGTGTCGCTCGCGCTCCCGGTCGGCACGGTCAAGTCGCGGATCGCCCGCGGCCGCGGACAGTTGAAGGAGATCCTGACGCCCCTGCTTTCGGGAAGGTTGCCATGACCGAAACGATCCACGCCGCGCGGTCTCCCGAGTTTCTCTCGCGCCTCTACGACGGCGAGCTCGACGCATCCGAGCGCGCGGCCTTCGAGGCCCACCGCTCCCGGTGCGAGGAGTGCCGTCGTGCCTCCGACGCGTTCGCGGCGACGCTCGCCGCGTTTCGCTCCTCTCCGACGGCGCCGCCCGCCGTGGATCTCTCGGCCCGCATCCTGCGAAAGATCCGTGCGCAGTCCCCCTCGCGGCGCCCGTTCGGCGTCATGTTCGGGATCGACGTGCGCTGGGCGGGCATCTTCGTCGCCGCGCTGCTCGTCGTACTTCTGTCGGCTCCGCTGCTGCTGCGCCGCCAGGGCCCGGTGCCCGCGTCCCCGTCCGCCATTAACGCGCACATACTGGACGCGACGGCGACGACGGGAGCCGCAAAGGAGCGGCCCGTCAGCGCGCCTCCTCCCCCCGCCGCCCCGGCAGAGGCGCCCGCGCCTCCCGCTCCCGCCGACAGGGCCGACAGGTCCGAGGTGGCAGCCAGGCTTGCGCCGGCAGCCGAGGCGCCCGCCGACGACGAGGCGAAGCGCTTCGCGTCTCAGGGTGCCGAAGCGAAAGCCGTCGCGCCCGCGCTGCGTCGCCGGGCGAGCTCGCTCGAGTCTCGGGGCACCGAACGAGGAGCCGCGAACGTGGCGGATGCGTCCGCCTCGCCCCCGAGGCTCACGGTGCGCCGCGCCGACGACGGGGGACCGGCTCCCGGCGTCGTCTCGCGCCCGGACGACGAGCAACTCGCGCCCTTGCGCGGCCAGGAGTTTCTGGTCGTCGTCGATCCCGGGGGCCGCGTGCAGGAGGTCCAGCCCTCCGCTGGCAAGGACCACCTCTCAAGAACCGAAGCGGCCGAGGCCGGGGTGCCGGGCAGCGCGAGACCTTCCGACGCTCTGCTCGCCCTGCGATTTGCTCCGGGCGACCGGCCGCGACGGCTGTTCGTGCTGATCGAGTGACCGGCCTCAGACCTCCAGCACCGCCGCCCCCTGCACCTCGCCCCGCTTGACCCGCAGGAGCGCCGCGTTCGCCTCCTCGAGCGGGTGGACTTCGGTTTCGGCGCGCACCGGGATCGCGGCCGCCAGGACGAGAAACTCCTCCGCGTCCTGCCGGGTGTAGTTCATGACGCTGCGCGCACAGCGCTCTCCGTACAGCGTCTCGTAGTCGAACGAGGGGATGGGGCTCATGTGAATTGCGTTCACGGCGACCGTGCCTCCGCGGGCCAGGCGCGAGAGGGAAAGGGGCACGAGCTCGCCGGCCGGGGCGAACGTCACGGCCGCGTCGAGCGCGACCCCGGGGTCCTCGAATGCCTCGCCCGCCCACACGGCCCCCATGCGGCGGGCGAGATCCCGGTGATGTGCCTCGCGCGTGAACGCGAACACTTCGCATCCCCAGTGCCTGGCGACCTGGATCGCCAGGTGGGCCGACGCGCCGAAACCGAAGAGCCCGAGTCGGCCGCCCGGCGCGATCTGCGAAAGGCGCAGCGAGCGGTAGCCGATGATGCCGGCGCACAGCAGCGGAGCCGCCTCCCGGGCCGCGAACCCGGCGGGCAGGCGATACACCCAGCGGGCCGAGGCGACCATGCGCTCCGCGTAACCGCCGTCGCGATCGCGCCCGGTGAAGGAAGCGCCGACGCAGAGATTCTCGCGCCCCGAGCGGCAGAACACGCACCGCCCGCAGGTGGCGGCGAGCCACCCCACGCCGACGGCGTCGCCAATCGCGAATCCCTCGACGCCCCGGCCGAGCGCGGCCACGCGGCCGGCGGCCTGGTGACCGGGAACGACGGGCAGGTGCGCCGCGACCTCTCCCTCGACGATGTGGAGGTCCGTGCGGCAGACGCCGCAGGCCTCGACGGCGATCGCGACTTCTCCGGGCCCGGGCTCGGCCGCAGAAACGTCGACCGCATGCAGCGGCGCCTCCTCGGCCGGAGCGGCATGATCCAGGCGCATCCCCCGCATCGAAAAAACTATACTCGTCGTCCATGGAGCGCGTGGACGCCCTTCTGGCCGACTACGCCGTGGCCCACCGCACCCGCGGTAATCTTGCCTGCCACGCCGTCGGCATCACGCTCATCGTCTTCGGCGTCCTATCCATGCTCGGGACGATCCCGATCGCCCGCCCCTGGACGGCCGCCGAGCTCCTCATCGGGCTGTCCTTCGGCTACTACCTCTCGCTCGACGTCGTCCTCGGAATCGCCGTCACGGCCGCCGACGTGCTGCTCGACCTCGCGTCCCGCTTCGCCGGCAACTGGCGGATCGGACTGGCGGCCTTCGTCGTCGGCTGGATCTTCCAGGGAATCGGCCACGCGGTCTACGAGAAGCGCCGGCCCGCCTTCTTTCGCAATCTCGTCCATCTGCTGATTGGACCCGCGTTCCTCGTCAACGAGGCGCTGCACATCCGGCCCGTCTCCCGTCCGCGCCCCACGGGCGATTAGCTCTTCAACGCCCCGCCGCCGGATCCCCCGCGCTCCCGTACTCGAGTTCGTACGGCGGTGCCGCGCCGCCCGGCCCCTCGAGGTAGTGCTCGAACCACTGGATCATTCGCAGGTTGTAGTCGTAGCGGGAGGCGGCACGGCGGTTGCCGTGCTGCTCTCCCGGGTAGTAGACGAGCCGGACCGGCGCATGGTCGAGAGCCTTCAGGTACCGGTACAGCACGAGCGACTGGCTCGGGTGCACGCGCGGATCGTCCTTCCCGTCGAGGATGAGAAGCGGCGTGTGCGCCTTCTCGACGTAGTAGATGGGGCTTCGCTCGAGCCTGTACTGCCAGTCCTCCCACGCGTGCTTGCGCGAGTGAACCAGATATTCCTCGTTCGGAATCTCCGTCGTCCCGGCCTTGGACACCATGTCCGAGATCCCGACGAACATGACGCCCGCCGCAAATCGGTCCGAGTAGCGCGTCGCGCACCAGGCGGTCGCGTATCCGCCGTACGAGCCCCCGGTGACTCCGACCCTCGCCCGATCCACGAGCCCCGTCGCGATCAGGTGGTCCACGGCGTCCACCAGATCGTCGAACTCCTTGCCTGCCGCGTCGGCCTGCCCCATCTTCGAAAATGCGACACCCCGCCCCGTCGAGCCGCGGTAGTTCGGGTAAAAGACCACGAAGCCGCGGGCCGCGCCGAGCTGGCCGGGCTCGGCGTAACCCGTAAGCCAGCCGTTGCGATAGTGAGACTCGGGGCCGCCGTGGACGTCGAGGATCAGCGGGCAGCGCGACCCCGGCTTCTCGTCGAGCGGCCGAATCAACAGGCCCTCGAGCGCGAGGCCGTCGCGAGCGCGGAACTTCACGACCTCCTGTGGGGCGAGGCGCACGTCCGCGAGCCACGGATTGGAATCCGTCAGCCGACGGGGCGCGGCCTCGCCGTGCTTCATCAGGAAGACCTCCGACGGATGCCGTGGGGTCTGCCCGATCATCGCTGCCGACAGGCCGTCGCCCGCCAGGCCGACGGCCGTGAGAATTGCGCCACCCGGCCCGAGGATCGTCTTCTGCCCGGAGCCGTCGGGGCGCACCTTCCCGAAGGTCGTCCAGACGCCCTCGTCGCCGATGTACATGACGAAGTCCGGGCTTTGCCAGGCGAAGTGCGCGACGTTGCCCTCGTAACCCGGCAGAACGTCACGTGGCGCCCCGCCCGAGCCGGGCGCGACCATGAGCCGTCCGGCGGACGGATCGTTCGGGTCGGCGGCGGACACGAAGGCGATGTTCCGGCCGTCCGGGCTCCAGGCGATGGCCCCGAGCTTGCCGGGGTTGTCGACGCGCGCGAGCACGGCGCCCGAGTCGGCATCGAGGACGGCGATTCGCCGCGCCATGTAGGTGTCGTCGATCAGGGACGTCGGAGCGAGCGCGACGACCAGGCGCGCGCCCGCCGGACTCCAGTGGAGCTCGGACGCCGAACCCGCGACGTCGAGCAGCTTCGGCTTCGCTTCCGGGACACCGAGGTCCGCGACCCAGATCCTGACCGGTCTGGCGCTCTCGTCCACGACTTCCTGCGTGAATCCCTTCTTCTCGAGCTCTTTCCGGGCCTTCGGGGTCTCCTCCTTCGCAAGAAGCGCGACGCGTCGTCCGTCGGGGCTCAGGCTGTAGCCGGAGATCTCCGTCGGGAGGCCGGCGAGGCGTCTTGCCTCTCCGCCTGAGGCCGGGATCGCGTACAGGGACTGCGCCTCGTCCTTGCCACGCTTCGCGAGGAAGGTGATCGCTTTTCCGTCGGGCGTCCAGCCGATTTCCGAGACGTTGACCTCCCCTGTCAGAAACGGCCGAGGCGCTCCCTCCCGACCCACGACGTGGAGCTCCGCCCACGCCGGGCCGTCGTTCTCCGCGACCGGGCGCCTGGGCACCGCGAGCACGTAGGCGATCTGCGAGCCGTCGGGTGACATGGCGACGTGCGAGACCCACCGCGTCCTCGCCACGTCCTCCGGCGTGAAGACGGCCGCCCGTGCCGCGCAAGCCAGAAGCCCGACCGCCGCGGCGACCGCGAGCCCGAGCGTTTGCGGACGCTTCGAAGGACGTCGCATGCTTTCCCCTCTTCCGCACGGCGCCTTAGCGCGCCGGGCGCAACTCCCGATCGAGCGCCCGCCCCGCGCGTGCCACGATCTCCGGGATGGCCGCGATGTCGCGCTCCGACGTCCGAAAGTTCACGATGCAGGTGCGCAGAAGATATCTCCCGCGCACGACCGCGTTGGAGAGATAGATCTCGCCGCCCCCCTGGAGGCGTTCGACGAGCGCCGCGTTCAGGCGGTCCAGGTACTCCTCGTCCGGAGGCGCGGCGCTCGCGGCGAGGTCCCGCGGTACGTAACGAAAGGTCGTGATCGAGAGGCCGAGCGTGAAGGCCTCGAGCTCCGGATGGCTCGAGACCCCCTCGAACAGCCGGCGGGCCAGGGCCAGGTCCTCGGCGATCATCGTTCGGTAGCCCCGCTGCCCGGCCATGCGCAGCGCCAGCCAGACCTTGAGGGCCCGCAGGCTCCGCGAGTTCTGGGGGCCCAGGGAGTGGAAGTCGATCAGTTCCTCGTCCTCCTCCGGCGCGGGGTAGTAGGGGGGCCGAAACTCGAAGGTCGCGCGCAGGAGCCCTCGATCGCGCACGAGCGCGCAGCCCGCCTCGAGGGGGACATACATCCACTTGTGCGGGTCCACGGCGACGGAGTCGGCCAGGGGGAGGCCCCCCAGGTCCGGGGGGGCCCCCTCGGCTTGCGCCGCGAACCCGCCGTAGGCCGCGTCCACGTGGAACCAGAGACCCTCGCGGCGGCAGACCTCGGCCAGCCGCGGCAGGGGGTCCACGGCACCCGTCGAGACGGTGCCCCCGCTGCCGACGACGAGAAACGGGAAGAGCCCCGCGGCGCGGTCCTCGCGGATTTGCCTCTCGAGATCGACGAGGTCCAGGCGCTCTTCCGCGTCGGTCTTGACCCAGTGGAGTGCGTCGGTGCCGAGCCCGAAGAGATCGGCGGCCTTCTGAACCCACGTGTGCGTCTCGCTCGAGGCGTAGAAGCAAAGGCGGGGGGCGCCGGCCGGCAAGACGCCTTCGGTTCGAATGTCCCAGGGCGCCTTTGCGCGCCGCCCTGCGAGGAAGCCCACGAAGTTCGCCATGTTGCCGCCGCTCGTGAGCAGGCCGCCGCTGCCGGCCGGTAGGCCGAGCATCTCGGCGATCCAGCGCACCGACTGCGCCTCGATCTCGGTCGCCATCGGCGCCAGGTGCCAGGCTCCGACGTTTTGATTGACGGACGCGGCGAGAAGGTCCGCGAGCGCTCCGATCGGCGCGCCCGCGCCCACCACGTAGCCGAGAAATCGCGGGTGCCCGGGAAACACGGAGCCTTCGAAGAGAAGGGACGCGGCCTCGTCGAGGAGACGGGACGCGGGTTGGCCTTCCGCGGGCGCGCCGGCTCCCCCTAGGCGCTTCCGGATCTCGGCGGGCTCGAGGCCCGGCGCGACGGGCCTCGAAGCCAGCGTCCCGAGGAAATCCGCGACCCTGTCCACCAGGCCGTGCCCGGCCGCTCGGAACTCCTCGGGCGACATCTCGAGCGGCGATGCCCGGCCGGCCGGGTCCCTTTCCCTCCCACTCACGGTACGGCCATCAGCAGAAGGTCGTCATCACCGCGTCCGGATGATCCAGGCGGTAGCCCTCTCCGGCCGGGTCGGGATCGACCTCGAGGACCGCGCCCCTCAGGGTCCGGAAGGCGAGCTCGTCCATGACCACCGGAATGCCCGAGGCGTCGAACCGGTGGCCTTCGTCGGGGGCGTTTTCCTCGACCGAGATCCGGAAGCCGGTGCCGCCGCAGCCGAGCAGGTGCCGGACGCAAAGGACCGCCCGGGAAAAGTCGGCCCCGGCCCGAAGGCGCTCGGCCGCTTCCGCCGTGATCGTAAGAGGCCCTTCCTCGGGGGTCATAAGATCTCCATTCTATGAAGAAGCGTCCCGGCGCGCGTCGGGCCCGTCCCGTTTCGGCCGTCTCGATCGCGGCCTCGGACTCGGGTGGGGGTGCCGGGATCCAGGCGGACCTGCTGACCTTCGCAGCCCATGGCGTCTACGGGACGACCGTGATCGCCGCCTTGACCGCCCAGAATACCCTGGGGGTTCGGGCCGTCGAAACCCTCTCGACCCGCTTTCTGGCACTGCAGATGGACGCCGTATTCGAGGACTTCGACCCGCGCGCCGTCAAGATCGGAATGCTCTTCGACCGCCCGCGCATTCGTACGGTCGCCGAGGGCCTCGTCCGCCACCGCGCCCGCAACGTGGTGCTCGACCCCGTCATGGTCTCCAAGACCGGCGCCCGTCTCCTGTCGGCGGCGGCCCTCGCGAGCCTGCGCCGCGACCTCCTTCCGCTGTGCGACCTCGCGACGCCCAACGTCCCGGAGGCCGAGGCCCTGGCGGGGATCCGCATCCGGACCGGCGGCGACCGGCGGCTGGCCGCCGGTCTCATCGTCGAACTGGGCGCCCGCGCCGTCCTCCTCAAGGGCGGCCATACCCGTGGCGTCGAGGTCCGCGACCTCTTCTTCGACGGGCGGTTCTTCACCGAGTTCGTCGCGCCGCGCCTCCGACCCGCGCCACGCACGGGACGGGGTGCACGCTGTCCTCCGCGATCGCGGCGAATCTCGCCCTCGGAAGGGACCTCGAGGACGCGATCCCGCGCGCGATCGCGTACCTGCGCGCGGGCCTCGCGCACGGGATCTTCCCCGGCGAGGGATACGGCGTCCCGAACCATTTCGCGGTCCGGCCGCGTTAGAACCGGAAGGAGAGACCGACGAGCGCGCGGCTCTCCTCGTCCTCTCTCGTGTCGCCGTGATGTGCACGAGGGTCAGAAGCAGGAGAAAACTACCTGATGTAGTAGCCCGAGACCCTCCAGACGCCGTCCTTGTCCTTCATCGGCGTCACCGTCTCGGTGGCCGACGGCATGTGCTCGAAGCTCGTGTCGAACTGGATGACGACGTACTCGCCGGCCGGCGCGTTCGGGACCTCGGTCAGAAACTTCGCACCGCGCAGCTTGCGCGACAGGACCTTGCCGAGCGGGCGCCGCACCTTGTCGAGCGCGGCCTCCCACTGGGAACGCGTCATCGCCTGCTTGAAGAGGGCGGCGGCCGAGTCCCAGCTCTCTGCCGTACCTGCCCGCGTCCACGATCCCGAGCCACGCCGTCGCCGACGCCTCCGCCGCCTTTTCCGGAGCCTGCTCGGCGCCGGCCAGGACCGCGCCGCCCGCGACCAGCGCCGCGATCACGAGATCGACAGAGCTCTCTTCGTCATTTTCACTCCCACAGCGAGAAGGCGTACCCGAGCGACGAGTACGCGGTTTCCGAGATTGCGGTCTGCTCCGCGTCGCGATTCTTGTCCATCTCCTTGAGGTGCCCGACCATGCGGTACTTCGCGCCCTCGACGAAGGCCTTCGCCACGCGCACCTCGTCGGCCGCCTTCCCGGCGCCCGTGCCTCGCGATCGCGGCCGTCGCCCGCGAGAGGACGGCGAGCGAGGCGTACAGGTCGATCGCCACGTTCGCCAGGCGCTCCTGGTGGTACTCCTTCGCGATGACGCCCTTGCCGTACTTGCGCAGCAGCGTCTCGACGGCACCGCTGGCGGCCCGGGCGTAGCGGGCGACGAGCTCGCCCTGCGCGGCGAGCTCCGGAGCGATCTTCGTCAGCCTGCCCGGCGTCACGGCGCCACGGAACTTCTTCGCCGCGTACTCCGAGAGGATGCCCAGCGAGGAGAGCGGGGCCTTCAGCGCCCGGCCCACCTCCTTCAGGTCCTCGCCGACGTCGCGCATTCCCGAGAGCGCCACGAGGACCCGGAGGATCTCGTTGGTCCCCTCGAAGATCATGTTGATGCGCGAGTCGCGCAGCGCCTTTTCGTAGGGGTACTCCTCCATGAACCCGTTGCCCCCGGCGATCTGCAGCGCGTCGTTGATGTTGCGCCAGACCGCCTCGGTTCCGAAGATCTTGCAGCAGGCCCCCTCGAGCGAGTAGTCCTCGAGGCCGCGGTCGATCAGGCCCGCCGTGAGGTACACCATGGACTCGAGCGCGTAGGTCGAGACCACCATGCGCGCGAACTTGGCGCGGATCATCTCGAAGTCGGCGATCCTCGTCTGGAACTGCTTGCGCTGCGTGGCGTGCAGCGCGGCCGCCTTCAGCATGACCTTCGAGCCGCCGATGCAGCCGGCCGCGAGCGAGGTCCGGCCGGTGTTCAGGATCTCGACCGCGATCTTGAAGCCCTGGCCCCGCTCGCCGAGGACGTTGAAGGCGGGCACCCGGACGTTCTCGAGCTCGATCGGCACGGTGGACGAGCCCTTCAGCCCGAGCTTTCTCTCCTCCTTGCCCGGCGTCACGCCGCCCAGGTCCTTCGTCACGACGAAGGCCGTGATCTTCCGGTGCTCGTCGGCCGCCTCGAGCTTCACGTCCTTGGCGAAGACCGTGAAGAACTCGGCGAAGCCGCCGTTGGAGATCCAGTGCTTGGTGCCGTTGAGGACGAACTCCTTCGTCTTCTCGTCGTACACGGCGGTCGTCTTGATGGACGCCGCGTCGGAGCCCGCCTCGGGCTCGGTCAGGGCGAAGGCCGCGATCATCTCGCCGGAGGCGAGCTTCGGGAGCCATTTCTTCTTCTGCTCCTCGGTCCCGTAGAGCAGGAGCCCCTTCAGGCCGATCGACTGGTGGCCTCCGATGAGGATCCCGAGGGCGGCGTCGGTGCGGCCGATCTCCTCGGTCACGCGGCAGTAGGCCGAGGCCGAGAATCCGTAGCCGCCGTACGCCTCGGGAATCGCCATTCCGAACGTGCCGAGCTCCGCGAGGCCTCGGATCACCTCCGGGGCGATGCGGTGCTCGCGCTCGATCTTCGCCGAATCGATGTGGTCCTTCGCGAAGGCTCGAAAGGAGTCGAGGAACGCCGAAATCGTCTCCTTCTCCGAGGCCTCGATCTCCGGAAACGGGAAGACCGAGTCTTCCGGGATCTCTCCGGCGAAGAGCGACTTGACGACGGGGACGAGGCGGGTCTCGACCGGAGCGGTGGCGGTCTGACGGTCGGTCATGGCGCGATCTCCCTGGTTGCGGTTGAGGAGTCGGGATAGAAGCCCTTCCGGGCGTTGGCGAGCTCGTGGATCAGGTCCGCGGGCGCAAAGCGAGGGCCGAGGCGCTCGGCGAGGTCGTCGAGCCGCGAGAAGACGCGGCCGAGGCCGATCGAGTCCGCGTGGCGCAGGAGACCGCCGCGGAACGGCGGGAAGCCCGTGCCGAAGATCATCGCGAGGTCGAGGCGCGCCGCGTCCGTCACGATGCGGTCCTCGAGGCAGAAGGCCGCCTCGTTGATCATCGGGAGGACGAGCCGGGCCTCGATGACCCCGGAGGGAAGCGGCGACTTGTCGCGGCGCTCCACGCGCAGGGCCTCGTAGGCCTCCCGCGCCGGCCCGCGTCGGCTGCCCGCCGCGTATTCGTAGAAGCCCTTGCCGCTCTTGCGGCCGAGGCGCCCTGCCGCCGCCAGGGCCTCTTCGCCCCCCATCTTCAGGCGCTCGGGGAACGCGGCCTGGAGCACCTCGCCGCCCTTTGGCCGCGACGTCGAGGCCCACGTCGTCGAGCAGCGCGAGCGGCCCGACCGGCATGCCGAATCGCGTCATGGCGGCGTCCACGTCCTCGATCCGGCAGCCCTCCTGCACGAGCCGCACGGCCTCGGAGAGGTACGGCGCGAGGATCCGGTTGACGAGGAACCCCGGGGCGTCGCGGACGACGACCGGCGTCTTGCCCAGGATCTTCGCGAGCGCGAAGATCGTCGCGACCGTCTCGTCGCTCGTGCGCTCCCCTCGGATCACCTCCACCAGGGGCATCCGGTGAACGGGATTGAAGAAGTGCATTCCGACGACGCGTCCCGGCTCGACGGCGCCCACGGCGATCTCGGTGATCGGCAGCGTCGACGTGTTCGACGCGAAGATCGCCGTGCTCGGGACGGCCTCCTCCCATTCCTTGAGGACGGCCCGCTTGACGGCGAGCTTCTCGACGACCGCCTCGATCGTGACCTCGCAGCGCCGAAAGCCGGAGTAGTCGAGCGTCCCGGAGAGCAGGTCCATTTTGCGCGCCCATCTCGCGGGGCGTGAGGCGCCGCTTGCGCACGGCCTCCTTCCAGACGGCGGAGGCCGCGGCGTAGCCGTGAGCGAGGGCCTCCGGCTGGATGTCCTTCATGCGGGCCGGCATCCCCTTGTCGGCGGCAAGCTGCGCGATCCCGCCCCCCATCACGCCCGCACCGAGGACGCCGACCCGGGCAACCCCCGCCGGCCGGACGGACGGGTCGCCGACGCCGGATTCTTTCTTCACTTCCTCGGTCAGGAAGAAGATGTTGAGCAGGTTGCGCTGGACCTCGCCGCCGAAGACCAGGCCGATGTGGCGCGCCTCGATCGCGAGGCCGTCGGCCACGGGCCGCCCGTAGCTTTCCTCGACGACCTCGAGGGCCTCGAGAGGCGCCGGGTAGTGCCCGCCCGTCTGCTCGATCACGCCCTCGCGGGCCTTCTTGAAGACGAGCCTGCGGCCGACCGGCGTGCCCTCGAGCGCGCGATCGCCGAGGGACGTCGGCCGCCTTCGCGCGCGGGGCTTTCCGCCGCCGAGCTTCGACCTTGCGAACCGGCGCGACCAGTCTTCCAGGATGGTCGCCGGGACCGCCTCGTCCACGAGGCCGATCTTCCTGGCCCGCCGAGCGTCCAGCGACTTTCCCGTCAGGATCAGGTCGAGGGCGGCCGCGAGCCCGACCGTCCGCGGAAGGCGCGTGCAGCCGCCCCAGGCGGGAAAGATCCCCAGGCGCACCTCCGGCAGGCCGATCTGAGCCTTCTTCGAGTCCGACATGAGCCGGTAGTCGCACGCGAGCGCGAACTCCGTGCCTCCGCCGAGGCAGGCGCCGTTGATCGCCGCAACCGTCGGATAGGGGAGGTTCGCGAGCTGCTCGAAGAGCGACTGCACCCGCTCGACGGCCGTGCGCGCGTCCTCCGGCTTGATGCTCGAGAACTCCTTGACGTCGGCCCCCGCGATGAAGACGTCGGGCTTGCCGCTGCGGACCAGCAGCCCGCGTATCCGCGCCTCCCGGGCCAGGCGGACCAGGACGTCACCGAGCTCCCCGACGACCGCGCTCGAGAACTTGTTGACCTTCTCGCCCGGCAGGTCGAACGTCAGGACGGCGAGGCCGTCCTCCTCGATCTGGAGCTCGAAGGCGCTCATCCTCTTTCCAGGGGGATGATGGGCGAATTCCTCAAAGCAGCTCCACGACGGCCGCGCCGCCCTGGCCGCCGCCGATGCACATGGTCACGAGGCCGAACTGAGTGCCCCTGCGCCGCATCTCCTTCAGGATCGTCGTCACCATCCGGTTCGCGGACGAACCCACCGGATGCCCGAGGGCGATTGCTCCCCCGTTGACGTTCGTCCGCTCCCAGTCGATCTCGCCGATGGGCCCGCCCGTGCCGTACTTCGCGTGCCAGGCTGCCGACGGAAAGACCCTGGCGCAGGCCAGCACCTGCGCGGCGAACGCCTCGTTGATCTCGACGAGACCGATGTCCTGCCACGAAAGGCCGGCCTTCTTGAGCGCCAGGGGTGTCGCCACCGCCGGGCCGAGGCCCATCCGCTCCGGTTCCAGGGCGCAGAAGGCGAAGCCCCGGATCCGGCCGAGCGGGTGGTACCCGCGGGCCTTCGCCGCCCCGGCGCTCATCACGAGGACCGCCGCACCGCCGTCGGTGATCTGCGAGGAGTTGCCGGCCGTCACGGTGCCGAACTTCCGGTCGAAGTAGGGCTTCAGCTTCGCGAGGGCCTCGAGCGATTGGTTCTCGCGGACGCCGTTGTCCCGGGTGGACATGCCCTCGTAGCGCGGCGGGATCGGGACCGGCACGATCTCCTCGGCGAGCTTCGAACGCGCCAGCGTCACCCTCTGGTGCGACCGCAGGGCGAAGGCGTCCTGCTCCTCGCGGGTGATTCGGTTCTCCTTGGCCAGCACCTCCGCCGTCTCCCCCATGTTGAGACCGCAGACGGCGTCCGTCAGCCCCATCTGCAGGCCGATCTCGGGCTTGAAGTGCCGCGGCCGGAACCTCGTCGCCGCGGCCAGACGCCCTCCGACGTCCCTCGCCGTAAAGACCTCGGTGAAGACCTCCTGGCTCTCGTGGGAATAGAGCAGCGGGATCTGCGACATGGACTCGATGCCCCCCGCTACGATCGCCTCGGCGTCGCCGGCTGCGATGCGGTAGTAGGCGTCGACGATCGACTCGAGCCCGGAGCCGCAGAGGCGGTTGACCGTGAAGGCCGGCACGGAAGCCGGCACCCCCGCCTTCAGCGCGGCGACCCGAGCCACGTTGACGGCGTCGGGGGGCTGAGCGATGTTGCCGAAGATGACCTGGTCGAGGCCCGCCGGGTCGAATTCGGTCCGCGCCAGCAGTTCCGTCACGACGATCCGCCCGAGGTCCGCGGCGGACACGTCCTTGAGCTCGGTGCCTGCCCTCGCGTAGGGCGTGCGGACTCCGTCGACGACGACGACGTCACGCGACATTGGGCTTGCCGGCCGCGGCGTACATGGCCTCGATGAGGGAGGCGTACCGGTTCTCGAGGATCCGCCGCTTCACCTTGAGGGTCGGCGTGATCGAGCCGTCCTCGATCGTCAGGTCGGCGGGAAGCAGCGCGAAGGCCCGGATCTGCTCGTGGTGGGGCCGGTCGGCGTTGTAGGCGTCGATCTCGGTCTGGAAGAGCCTCCGGACGTCCGGATGCGCGTCGAGCGCGTCCCAGGCGACGTCGAGCCGGCCGGCCGCGGCCCACTGTTTCAGGCGCTCGAAGTTCGGGACGATGAGCGCCGCGAGGAACTTCTGGCGGTCGCCGATCACGATCGGGAGCGTGATGAACGGCGACTTCTTCAGTTCGTTCTCGATCGGCTGCGGCGCGGCCTTCTTGCCACCGGCGAGAACGATCAGGTCCTTCTTGCGGTCCGTGATCGCCAGGAAGCCGTCGCTTGAGCTCCCCGATGTCGCCCGTGTGGAACCAGCCCTCGCGGTCGATCGCCTCGGCCGTCGCCTCGGGCTTGTTGAAGTAGCCCTTCATGATGTGGGGGCCGCGGGTGAGGATCTCGCCGTCGTCCGCGATCTCCACCTCGATGCCCCGCAGCGCCCGCCCGACGGTCCCGAGCCTCCATCGGCCCGGGCCGTTCACGCAGATGACGGGCGAGGTCTCCGTCAGGCCGTAGCCCTCGTAGATCTGGACGCCGGCGCCGATGAAGAACTCGGCGAGGTCGCGCGAGAGCGGGGCGCCGCCCGAGACCGCGAACCGGAACCTCGTGCCGAGGGCCGCCCGGATCTTTTTCAGGACGAGGGCGTCGGCGATCTTCGCCTTGCGCGCGAGGCCCCCCGGCAGCGCCTCGCCCCGCTCGGCGTAGGCGACGCGCCGGCGCCCGACGCCGACGGCCCAGTCGAAGAGGCGCTTCTTCAGGGCCCCGCCCGCCGCGGCCTTCGCCGTGATCTTGTCGTAGACCTTCTCGTAGACCCGCGGCACGGCGCCGAAGCAGTGCGGGTTGACCTCGAGGAAGTTCGCCGCCAGCTTTTCGATCGACTCCGCGTAGGCGATCGAGGCCGTCTTGTGGAGGTAGGCATAGTCGAGCATCCGCTCGAACACGTGGGACAGCGGCAGGAACGAGAGGGCGACGGCGTCGGCCGTGAACGGGATGACCTCGCAGCCCGTGACGACGTTCGAGACGAAGTTGCCGTGGGTGAGCATCGCCCCCTTGGGCTCGCCGGTCGTGCCCGAGGTGTAGATGATCGTGGCGACGTCGTCGGGTTTGACGCGGGCCGCGCGCTGGTCGAAGACCCCGGGGCTCATTTCGAGCGTCGGCCGGCCCCGGTCCACCACCTCGTGGAACGTCGTGTAGCCGGGCTCGCGGGGAGGATGGCCGTCGATGAGGATTACGTGGTCGAGGCTCGGGCACTGCGACTTGATCGTCAGGATCTTGCCGAGCTGCTCGAGGGAGGAGACGAAGATCGCTCTGGCGCCGCAGTCCCCGAGAAGCGGCGCGACCTGTCCCGCGGGCAGCGTCGGGTAGATCGGTACCGACCAGGCGCCCGCGCACAGGATCGCGTAGTCGGCCATGGCCCACTCGGGCCGGTTCTCCGAGAGGATCGCCACGCGGTCGCCGGGCTGGACGCCGAGGCCGTTCAGGCCGAGAGAGAGGGCGCGGACGGTGAAGCCGAAGTCGGCCGCCGAGATCGGTTTCCAGACGCCGGCGACCTTCGAGATCAGGAGGTCCGGCTTTCCGCAGGCCGCCGCCGCGACGAAGACGTCGCACAGTGTCCGGGGCTCGCTCATGGTCCCTCCCGCCCGATTGTGTCCCGCCCCCCGGGGCCGGTCAAGGTTAGCCCGCATCTATCGAAACGCCCGAGTGCGTTAGGCTCTCCGGCCATGGCAATCGCCCTGCTGGCCGGGACGGTGCTCGCTCTGGCGGGCTTCCTGCTGACGTCGGTGCAGGGGTTCGTCGTCGCGACGCACCTGGCGCAGGCGAGCCCGGCCGCACGCTTCCTGGTGACGAAGCACGTCGCTTACGCCATCCCGACCGTGCTCCTCTCGCTCTTCTCGCAGTCCATGGTCATCTTCTTCTTCATCGGAACCGGCCGCCTGGTCAAGGACGAGATCGGGGGCTTTCCCGAGCCGGACCGCCGCGCCGTGCTCGGGGTCCTGCGCGACCTGAAGCGGCGCACGTCTCCGCCGGCGACCTTTGCCCTGCTTTCCGCGATCGCCGTCTTCGTCCTCGGCGGCGCCGCGCACACGAGGGCCCTGCCCTCCTGGGTCCACCTGACGGCGTCGCTCACGGCGGTCGCTACGCACTTCTGGGCGCTCGGGGCGGAGTGGAGCGCTTTCCTCGAGAACGGACGGCTCATGGCCGACCCGGCCGCCTACGTGCGAAAGGGTCCGGTCGGCGTCTCGCGCCCTCAGGCCGCGCCCTCGCGCCCGCTGCCGTGAACGGAAAGCCGCTGGAGGGGCGCATTGCGCTCGTCACCGGGGCGGGGGTGCGGGTCGGACGCGCCATCGCCCTCGCCCTCGCCGGGGCCGGCGCCGACGTGGCCGTGCACTACCGGGGATCCGATGCGGCCGCGCAGGAAGTCGCCGCCGCGATTCGCGCCGGCGGCCGGAGGGCCGTCGCGCTCGGCGCCGATCTTGCCCGACCCGGCGAGTGCAGCGACCTGGTGCGCTCGGCTTCCTCCGCCCTCGGCGGCCTCGATCTGCTCGTCCACTCGGCCGCGAACTTTCACCGCGCCTCGCTCGAAGAAACCGACGCGATTCTCTGGGACGACGCGATGAACGTGAATGCGCGCGCGGGCTTCCTGCTCGCCCGCGAGGCGGCCGCCCATCTGCGGGCCCGACGGGGCCGCGTCGTCCTGGTCTCCGACTTCCTCGCCATCACCCCGGCCAAGGGCTACCTCGCCCACTCGGTGTCGAAGGCCGCCGTCGAGGGCCTCGTGCGAGCACTCGCCGTCGAGCTCGCACCCGAGGTCTCGGTCAACGCCGTGGCGCCCGGAACGGTTCTCGTGCCGGAAGGAACGAGCCCCGAGCAGGCCGCTCGCTGGGCGAAGCAGGCTCCGCTCCGGAGAAACGGTGAGCCGTCGGACGTCGCAGCGGCCGTTCTCTTCCTCTGCTCCGGTCCCTCGTTCATCACGGGACAGGTCCTGCGCGTGGACGGCGGGACCTCGCTCAAGTAGCCGCGCCGCCTCGTTTCGGGGCTCCGGAAAACTGTGCGCGCTCCTCCCGCAGGCTCCGGGCGAACTGCTCCATCAGGGCCCGCCGGCCCGAGGCGAGCCGCCGCCCCCTCTCCGTCAGAAGCGGCGCGGCCGCCGCCTTCTCGATCGCCTCCGCCATCTCGAGGATGTCGAGTCGCTCCCGGTAGGCGTCGGCGAGCCCTCGCGCGATGCCGTAGGCTCCCATGGCCTCCAGCCGCACCGCATCGTGCACGACCTCCTCCTCGGGCGAAGCGGGCGCCGTCTCGAAGCGCGCGAGCCCCCGGAAGAGCGCCCGGACCGTCGGATGCGGCACCCCGAGCGAGGCGAGGAAGAGCTCGGTGCGGCTGCGATGCCCCATCCTGGAAACCCACCTCTCCTGCCCGGAGAAGACGGCCAGCAGGAAGACCATGTTTCCGTCGAGCCCGGCCGTTCCCTGCGCCACCGCCTCGGCCGCGGAAACCATCCGCTCGACGTCGCCGTAATTCGTGACGCCGTCCAGGCCGACCGCGAGAGGGCGCACGTAATCCTCGATCTTTCGGCGCGTCGCGGCGTCCATCGAAGGGATACTAGCCTCATGATCATCCGGAAGAACCCGAACATCCGCTTCCCGAACCCGGACCCGTCGCGGGTGCCGCCCGGCCAATTCGTGACGCAGCAGTGGCCGGTCCTGCACTTCGGAGCGGTCCCGAAGGTCGACCTCTCGACCTGGAAGTTCTCGGTCTGGGGCGAGGTCGAGAATCCCGTCTCGTGGACCTGGGACGAGTTCCAGAAGCTGCCCCGCGCCGCGCGCAAGAACGACGTCCACTGCGTGACGCACTGGACCCGGCTCGACAACGAGTGGGAGGGCGTCCCGGTGCGCGAAGTGCTGCGCCTCGCAAGGCCGACCCCGCTGGCGCGCTTCGTCGTCGAGCACGCCGTGGGAGGCTGGACGACAAACGTGCCCCTCGAGGACTTCGACCGCGACGAGAACCTCCTCGCCACGCACCACTCCGGTCAGCCGCTGACGGCGGAGCACGGCGCGCCGATGCGCATCGTGATCCCGCACCTCTACTTCTGGAAGGGCGCGAAGTGGGCGAGCGGCCTCGAGCTCGTTCGCGAGGACCGGGCCGGGTTCTGGGAAGAGAACGGGTATCACATGCGCGGAGACCCCTGGAAAGAGGAGCGCTTCCGCGACGGCTGACAGCTGACGGTTAGGGGCTCGGGCTCGGCCGGGGTGGCTGGCCCTTCCTGCCCTCGCCGCGCGGCGGCGCGGGATAGTCCGAACTCCAGTCGCCGTCGCGCACCTGGCGGCGGCGCTCCTGAATGCGCTGCCGGATCTCGGCGCGCAGCTGCTGCGCCTTCTCCCGCTGCTCGGACGTCAGGACCTGCCGCATGTCGAGCTCCATGAGCGTGAGCTCTTTCTGCAGGCTCGCACGCGCCCGCTCCCGGGCCTCGATCTTTGCCTCGACGAGCTTGCGGTCGGTCCTCTCCTCGGTCATCGCCTGATCGAACTCGAACTGCTTCTTCTCCAGGTCGGCCTTCAGGTCGATCAGCTTCGGCCGGCTTTTTGCGAAGATCTTCTCGAGCTCGGCCGACTGGGACGGCGTCAGCTCCAGCGCCTGAGCGATGCGCGGTCGTTTCCACCACTTTCCGTCGGCGAACGTCTGCTGGGCGAGCGCCGGTCCGGCCGCAAACCAGAGCGCCGCAAGAGCGAGCGCCGCCTTCTTCACAACCTGTCCTCCGTGGGGACGTCGCTTTCCTCGTCCCCGCCTCCCGCCAGGTACGAGGCCTGTCGCAGCAGCTCGTCGTCCGCGCGGTCGGCGGCCGAGAGCTCCTCCGCCGCGGGGGTCGGGACGGGGACCGCAGTCGGCGCGCTCCGGCGTCCGGAAACGAGGAGGATTGCCAGCACGACCGATCGCGGCGATCCCGGCGATCCACCGCACGGGATGCCGGCGGCGCCGCGGGCGCCCGGCGCGGCGGATGGCCGCCATCGTGGCCTCTTCGGCCGCTCGCCACTCTTCGGGCGTGCGCCGATCGAGCTCGCCCGTTTCCTCCCGGGCGAATTCCCGAACCGCCGTCTTCCAGTCCTGGAGGGCGCGGCTGCAGGCGCGGCAGCGCGACAGATGTCGCGGAAGCGCCTCGGGTTCGCCGGCCGCGGGCGCGGCGAGAGCGAAGAGCTGCGCGTCCGTCAGGTGGGTTTCGAGATCCGGCCTGTGCTGGTCCATGTGCCGCCTCTACGTCTGAAGATCCGCAAGCCGCTCTCGGATCTTTTGAGCGGCACGGAAGAGATGCGACTTGATCGTTCCCGCATCCAGGCCCGTCAGGTCCGCGATCTCGGGAATCGACATCTCCTCGAAGTGCTTCATCGCGAAGATCGCGCGCTGCCGGGGCGACAGCGCCTCCATGGCCGCGCCCAGGCGCTCGCGGATTTCGCGGCCCGCGGCCCGGCGCTCGGGCGAGGGATCGGCGGCCGGAGCCACATCCCCCGGCTCCTGCCCCGCCTCGTCATCGCGAGCCGGAGCCTGGTGGAAGAAGACGACGAGCCGGCGGCGCTTGAGGCGGTCCTTGCACCAGTTGATGCAGATCCGCGTCAGCCACGTCTCGAAAGTCGAACCCTCGCGAAAGTCGTCGAGGTACTGGTAGGCGCGCAGGAAGCTCTCCTGCGCCGCGCAGTCGGCCTCCCCCGCGTCGCGCAGGAAACGGAAGGCGATGCGGGTGATCTTCCTCTGGTAGCGCCGCACGAAGTGCTCGAAGAGATCCGTCCGACCTTCGCGGATCTCCCGGATGAGGCGGGCCTCGTCGACGGCCGAAGGCGTCTCGCGCGGGATCATCGCCAGTGCGGGCACATGCGATTAGACGAGCCGGCGGGGCGCGGGTTTACCGTCGCAAGTCGCTGGCGCAGGGAGGCTTGCCCGTCCCGCGGACGGCGCCGACCGACCCGATCGGACCGCACTCTTCGTAGCCTCGCGCCCCCTCCCGAGAGGGTAACATCCCGGCGTGCCCAGCGAGCGCGTGATCCTCGTCACGGGATGCTCTTCCGGCATCGGCAGGGCCACCGCGCTCGAGGCGGCGCTGCGCGGCCATCGCGTTTTCGCTTCGGCGCGCAACCGCAACGATCTCGCCGAGCTCGAACGGCGCGAGAACCTCGAGGCCCTGGCGCTCGACGTGACCGACGGCGGCTCAATTCGGTCCGCCGTAGAGGCGGCGCTCTCGCGGGCCGGCCGCATCGACGCTCTCGTGAACAACGCCGGCTACGGGCAGTACGGCGCGGTCGAGGAGGTCACGCTCGACGAGTGGCGGGAGCAGTTCGAGGTCAACCTCTTCGGCGCCATCGCCGTGACGCAGGCCGTCCTGCCCGCGATGCGCAAGGCCGGGAGCGGGACGATCGTCAACGTCTCGTCCGTGGCAGGCCGGGCGGCGGTGCCCTTCGCCGCCCCCTACAGCTCCACGAAGCACGCCCTCGAGGCCGTCTCCGACGCGTTGCGCGTCGAGCTCGGGCCCTTCGGGATCCGCGTCGTCCTCGTCGAGCCGGGGCCCGTCGTGACCCGCTTCGGCGACCGAGCCCGCTCGGTCGTGGCTCCGCTGCTCTCCCGCCCCGGGCCCTACCGCGAGCTCTACGCGCTGGCAGAGCGCGCGATGGACGCGGAGTTCCAGGCCGGCAAGCTGCCGGCCGAGGCGATCGCGCGCATCATCGTGGACGCGATCGAGGCCCCGCGCCCGCGCGCGCGTTATCCGGCCGGGATGATGGCTCGAATCCTCATCCCCATGCGCGCGGCGCTTCCCGATCGCTGGCTCGACGGGCTGATGCGCCGCACGCTGAAGCTGCCGCCGGGTCCCTGACCGCTCGAGGCGTCTCAGGGCAGAGGCAGAGCGGCCGCCCAGGCCGCGAGGATCACGAGGAGGAGCCCGGGCACGACCTCGAGCGCAAAGCGCCTGCCTCCCGCGGCGGCGGCGAGAACGGCCTTGGTGACCGTGTTGGCCGTCAGCGCCGCGAGGATGGGCAGGATCGAGGACGCCGCCGCGATGCGGCCGGACGCGACGAGCGCGGCGACCGACGCTGCGGGCGAATGCGTGTCCGCGAACCCCGCCGCGCCGGCGGCGAGGGCGAGCCCCCGCTCGCCGAAGCGAGCGTTGACCGCGGCGGCACCCAGCATGACGGCGGACACGACCGCGGAAAAGAGAATGGCGGTTCGCAGGTCGAACGCCCGTCCGGACCCGATGCTTCCGGCCGAGGTCGTTCGCGCGGCGCGGATCGCGAAGGCGGCGCCGTACACGATTGCGGCAGCCCCGGCGGCCGCGAGCGGTCTCGCCAGCGCGGCGAGGCAGGCCGGACTCGTCACGGCGAGCAATGCCACCATCTGCACGACGGTCGCCACGGTCGACAGAACCGCCCCTGCGACCGCGGCGCCCGAGATGCGCCTCTCGGCCGCGGAGCGCTTTCCCATCGCCGCGATCGTGGCCGCGCTCGACACGAATCCCGACGCGAGGCCCGCCAGCGGCAGGCCGTAGCGGGGCCCGAGGGCCCGGAGCGCGACGTATCCGGCGCCGCTCGCCGCCATGACGACGACGACCATCCGCCAGACCGTCCTCGGATTCAGGACGCCGAACGGGCCGAGGCCCCGGTCCGGGGTGAGGGGCAACACGACGAGGATCGCCGCCCCGAAGAGGAGGGCGTCGTGCAGCTCCTGCTCGGTCAGGACCTTGCCGACGAACCGGTGGAGCCGGGTTCGGGAGGCGAGCAGGATCGTCGTGAGTACCGCGAGCGCCGCCGCAAGGGCCGGATCTCGCACGGCGAGCGCGCCGAGCAGGAGCGTGGCCACGAGGCTGACCTCCGAGGTGATGCCCGGGTCCTTGTCGCGGCCGCGCGCGTAGGCGACGGTGGCGAGCGCCCCCACGACGAGGGCGGCCGCGACGAGCACGGCCTCGCCGCCGAAGGCGAGGCTCACGCCCCCGACGAGCGCGGTCACGGCAAAGGTCCTCAGGCCGGCGGGGGCCCGGTCGGGGCCCGAGCCCTTGCGGCGCTCTCTCTCCGCCCCGATCAGGAGGCCGATTCCAAGCGACACCGCCAGGCGGACCGCCAGCGACTCATCCATCCACGTCCGCCCCGCGTCCCGTCGGCATGAGGGGCCCAACCTCCTCGGAAAATGGAGCTTACTTCAGCGTCCGGCCGGGCCGTTCCGGGGGGAGCAAATCTGGACGAACGCCAGCTGCCGCCAAAACAGGATAGGATTTGCACGGATGTCACGCCCGGTCGAGGTGCTCGAACGCATCGCACAGAGCGGTGAGGCGGTTTTCGCCTTCGACGGAAACGATCTCGTCATCCTCTGGAACAAGGCGTGCGAGCGCCTGCTCGGCCGGCCCGCCTACCAGGTGCTCGGCCGCCGGTGCTACGACGTCCTCTGCGGGCGCGACGTGCACGGGAACCGCTACTGCGGCGTCTCGTGCCCCGTCAGCAGCCAGGCCCGCACCCACCCGAACGAGGAGCTCCACACCTTTCTGATCGACGTGCCCGTCGCCGGCGGCGCGACACGCCGCGTCTCCGTGACGCCGTTCGCGATCTCGGGCGGCCATCCCTCCCTCGCGACGATCGTCCACGTCCTCCGGGACCCGGAGGCGCCTGCCTCGCCCCTCGAGCGCGAGCTCGCGGAAGCGGTGGACGAGGGGCCTACTCCCCGTCCCGCCCTGCGGACCGCCGCCGGGGAGGTGGCGTCGCTCACCGACCGCGAGCAGGAGATCCTGCGCAAGATGGCGCAGGGTCTGACGACCGACGGGATCGCCGCGGAGCTGTTCATCTCCCCGGTCACTGTGCGCAACCACATCGCGAAGATCCTCTCCAAGCTCGACGTGCACACGAAGCTCGCCGCCGTGGCTTTCGCCTATCAGCACGGCCTGGTCGGACCCGAATCCCGGGCCCTGCCCTCGGTCACCGACCTGCCGAGGCAGAAGCCGCGGGCGCCACAGGCCTCCCCGGCCTCGAAGCGTTCCGCCGGCGCGAAGACCTCCGCGAAGAGGTCCTCCCGCTCCCGCTGAGGCACCGGCCTCACTCGGCCCGAAGCGCCTCCAGGGGATCGAGCACCGCCGCGCGCCGCGCCGGCAGCACGCCCGAGAGAAGGCCGACCAGCAGGCTCACGGCGAGCGCCGCAACCACGAAGACCGGCGCCGTGTGGAGGGGCAGGCCCGGCGACGCGACACGCAGCAGTCCGCCGATCCCGAGCCCGGCCGCGACCCCGATTGCTCCGCCGGCCGCCGAGAGCAGCGCCGCCTCCACGAGGAAGAGCTGGAGGACCTGCCGCCGCGTGGCGCCGATCGCGCGCACGAGGCCGATCTCGCCCGTTCGTTCGCCGACCGAGATCCACATCATCGTCAGAATCCCGATGGCGCCCACCAGCAGCGAGATGGCGGCGATCCCCCCGACGGCGAGGCTGACGACCGACAGGACGCGGCCGAGCACGTCGAGCATTTCCGTCTGGGTGGTGATGGTGAAGTCCTCCTCCCCGTGCCGATCCATGAGGACCCGCCGGAGACCCTGCTTGACCCGCTCGGGCGAGACCTCGCGCGAGAACAGAACGTCGATCTCCGTCAATTCGTCGCGATGGAAGAGGGCCTGGGCGCTCGCGACCGGAACGTAGGCCGTGTCGTCCATGTCGAAGCCCAGAAACTGCCCCTTCGGCTCCATCACGCCGACGACGAGAAATCGCGCCCCCCCGATCCGCACGTGCTCGCCCAGCGGATTTCCGTCGCCGAAGATCTCCTGCTTGAGCTTGGGACCGAGGACCGCCAGCGGCGCGCCGCGACGAGGATCCCCGGGCGGCAGGAATCGCCCCTGCCGCACGCGAAACCTCCAGACGTCCGGCACGTCGGAGGTCACCCCGTAGATGATGACGTCGCGCCCGCGCTCGCCCGCCTCGACGCGCGCCGAGCCGAAGGTCACGGGCACGAGCTTCTCGACTCCCCGCACCCTCCGCAACGCCTCTGCGTCCTCGATCGTCAACTTGCGGACGGTCCCGCCGATGGCCCCCGGCATCCCGCTCGTCGCCGTCTTTCCCTTGTTGATCGCGATCAGGTTCGTCCCGAACTGCGAGAACTCCTCGAGGATGTAGCGGCGGGTCCCCTCCCCGAGAGACGTGAGGAGGATTACGGAGGCGATGCCGATCACGATTCCGAGCACCGTGAGCCCCGACCGGAGCCGGTGTGCCGCAATCGCCCCTCCGGCGAGCTTCAACAGCTCGCGCGCACTCATCCCATCACCGGCGCGACAGGGCCCGGATGGGATCGAGCCCGGCCGCGCGTCGCGCGGGCATCGCCCCGAAGAGAAGCCCGACGGAAAGGGACACGATCACGGCCGACACGACGGCCCATCCCGGGGGCTCCACTGGAAATGCCGGGAACATGCCGCGCAGGAGCCCGGCCGCACCGAACGCCACCGCAAGGCCCGCCGCCCCCCCGGCGGTCGAAAGGATTGCGGACTCGACCAGGAAAACGGCGACGATCTGCCTCCGCGTGACACCAAGCGCCTTGAGAAGACCGATCTCCCTCGTGCGCTCGGACACCGCGACCAGCATCACGTTCATGATCCCGATGCCGGCCACCGTGAGCGAGATCGCGGCGATTCCCGCCAGCGCCGCGGTGAGAATCGCCAGGATGCGGCCGAAGGTCGCAAGCACCGAATCCTGGGTCAGCAGGGTGACGTCCTCTTCGCCGGCATGGCGCTCGCGGAGCACCGCCACGATTGCCGCCTTTGCGGCAGGGATCTCGGCGTTGGCTCGAGCCTCCACGAGGATCCGGAAGAGGCTCGACTGATTGAACATGCGGAGCGCCTGGGAGACCGGGATCTGGACGATGTCGTCGAGGTCCATCCCGATCGACATGCCTCGAGGCGCCATGACCCCGATGATCCGAAACCGCTCCTGACCGAGGCGCAGGGCTTCCCCGAGAGGGTTCTGCGCGCCGAAGAGCTCGCGCTGCACCTTGGCGCCGATGACGCACACCTTCTGCCCCCGCGCCGCGTCTCCGGCCGGCAGGTAACGGCCGACCTGCAGGCGAATGTTACGGACGCCGAGGAAATCGGAAGTCGTGCCGGCCACGGCCAGGTCCCGACTGCGCTCGCCGAAGCGGGCCGGGGCCGTCCCGAAGGCGACGGGGGCGACCCGTCGAACCTGCGGAACGCGTCGGCGGATCGCTTCGGAGTCGGCGAGCGTCAGATCGTGCGGGGCCCCGGAAATGAACGGGGTGACGCCCGTCGTCTCGGTCTTTCCCGGAAGGACGATGACCAGGTTGCTCCCCAGCGAGGCAAACTCGCCGGTCACGTAGAGGCGGGCGCCCTCGCCGAGACTCGTCAACAGGACGACCGAGGCCACGCCAATCGCGACACCGAGAAGCGAGAGCCCCGTACGAAGGCGGTGCCCGCGGAGGGCGCCTGCCGAAAACGCGAGAACGTCTCGCGGACTCATGGTGCGCGCCCCGCGGCATCTTGCGGGGCGTCCCGATCTTCGGAGGCGACCGCGCCGTCCACCAGCCGGATGCGGTGCCTCGCGCGGCGCCCGACGTCCGGGTCGTGGGTGACGACGACGAGGGTCAGGCCGCGCGCATTCATGCTCTCGAGAAGGTTCACGATTTCGCCGCCCGCCGCGCTGTCGAGATTGCCCGTCGGTTCGTCGGCCAGCAGCACCGACGGCCCCATGACGACCGCACGGGCGATGGCCACGCGCTGCCGCTCCCCGCCCGACAACTGCTCCGACAGATGCCGGGCTCGCCCGGTCAATCCCACGGACTCGAGAGCCCGTGCCACGCGCCCGGAGCGCTCTCGCCTCTCGACGCCCGCGAAGATCATCGGAAGCTCGACGTTGGCGGCGGCCGTCAGCCGCGGGACCAGGTGGTAGAACTGGAACACGAACCCGATCCGGTGACCGCGGATCCGAGACAGCGTTTCGTCGTCGAGCTGCCCCACGTCCTGGCCGTCGAGACGGTACGTTCCGCGGTCGGCCGGTCCAGGCAGCCGAGGATGTTGAGCAGGGTGGATTTCCCGGACCCCGAGGGCCCCATGATGGAGCAGTAGTCGCCGTCCGGAATCGAGAGGGCCACGCCCTGCAGGGCGTGAACCACCGTGTCGCCCACGGCAAAGTCGCGTCCGATGGCGTCGAGCTCGATCACCGCGGGGCTTCCGCGGCGATGCTCGCGCGGGCTCCCTCCTTGACCTCCGCCCGGTCGAGCGAGACGACGACCGGGTCCCCGGCCTTGAGCCCTGTCTTCACTTCGACGAATTGCCAGTTCTGCAGGCCGGTTTCGACCTTTTGCGCTTCGAGCCGGCCCGAGCGCAGGACGAGAACCCGTCCGCCTTCGAGCAGCGCATAACTCGGGATCCGCAG
Organism: uncultured Acidobacteriota bacterium; assembly: GCA_963724465.1. Taxonomy (GTDB): domain Bacteria; phylum Acidobacteriota; class Thermoanaerobaculia; order UBA5066; family Gp7-AA6; genus DAHUXD01. The sequence continues at coordinate 114,832 of CAVRUT010000008.1, forward strand.
CACCCCGTCCCGCTCGTCCAGAATGACCTCGACGTCGGCGGAAGTCCCGGGCAGAAGTTTTCGGGCGAAGGCCCGGTCGTCGAACTCGGCCTCGATCTCGAAGGTCCGATTCTGCTCCTGCGTATCGATCACGTAGGGCGCCACGCGCGTGACGCGCCCCGCAAAGGCGCGACCGGGGTAGGCATCCAGCGTGATCCGGACCGGCTGCCCGACACGGACCTTTCCGACGTCCACCTCGTCCATGGGCGCGCTGACGTAGATCGAGTCCGTGTCGAGCAGCACGATCACCGGAGGAATCGGCAGGCCCGGCGGCGAAGGGGTGATCCACTCGCCGAGCTCCGTCGTCACGTCCGCGACGACGCCGTCGAAGGGCGCGCGCAGGACGGTCTTCGCGAGGTTCACGCGGGCGACGTCCAGGGTGGCTTCGGCCTGCCGGATCCGGGCGGCCGCGCCCTCGCACGCCGCGGCGGCGGCGTCGCGCTGGCTTTGCAGCTGATCGAGGAGCTCCGCCGAGACGAGCTGGTCGCGGGCGAGTGCGCGGTTGCGCGCGAGCTGGCGGTCGAGCTGCTCGGCCGTCCGGCAGGCCTCGACTCGGGAGGCCCGCGCCGCCTCGAGGCCGCTCTGCCCCACCTCGACCTGCGCGCGATAGTCCGCGTCCGCCACGCGCATGAGGACGTCGCCGCGCTTGACGGCCCGGCCCTTGCGGGCCGGCAGCTCGATGACCCGTCCTCCGAGCTCCGAGGAAAGCGTCGCTCTGCGGCGCGACTTGATGGTGCCGGCCTTGCTGTTGGTCACGCTGTCCTCGACGCGACCCGGCGCGACGCGGAAGACCGTCACCGGAACTGCGGCCGGCCGCAGGACCGTCAGGCGCAGCGCGACGGCAGCGGCCGCGAGCCCCGCGAGCCACAGGAGCCAGCGCGGCAGCCGAGCCCGTCCGCTGGGCGTCGCCGGCGCGGTCTCCACGCAGGCTACCGGGCGGTCTTCGAGCGGACGGAGCCGGCGGGCCCCTTGCGAGCGGCCGGCTTCTTCTTCGTCTTGCCCGCCGAGCGCTCCTTCTCGAGAAGAGCGGCCGGGTAGAGCTCCTCCCGCCGGTTCACGTAGAGCGCCTTGCGCTTGCGCTGTTCTCTCATGGCCGGCCCATTCTAGCGTCCCCGGACGGTCAGCACCGGGCAGGACGCCACGGCCACGACCCGGGCCGCGACGCTTCCCACGAAGAACCGGGCCACACCCGTCCGGCCGTGGGTCCCCATGACGATCATGTCGGCGTGATGGGCGCGCGCCGCCCGAACGATCGCCTCGTGGGCCACGCCCTTCAGGAGCAGGGCTCGGCCGCGAACTCCGACCTTGCGAGCCCGAGCGAGCATCACCCGCAGGCGCTTCTGCGCGTCGGTGCGGATGGCGAGGTCCATCTCCTCGTAGATGCGCGGCAGCACGTACCCGTCGGGGGACATCGGTCCGGGCGGGGCCGCCACGTGAACGATCCAGAGGGCCGCCTCGTTGGCCAGAGCCAGCTCCATGGCGCGGCGCAACGCCGGCCGCGAGGCCGCCGAAAAGTCGGTGGCCACCATAATGTTTCGAAGTGGTTTCATGTCGCCTCCTAGGAGCCCTGCACGTAATGGCGGACGAAATCCGACTCGGTCAGGATGCCGACCAGGTGCGTCCCCTCCACCACGGGCAGGCAGCCGATCTTGTTTTCGATGAGCATCTCCGCGGCCACTCGAAGGTCCTCGTCCGGCTCGATCGTGTCGACCTCGGTCGCCATGATCTCGCGGACCTTGCGCCGGCGAAGCATCTCCCGCTGCAGCGACAGCGGCACGTCGTCCTGGGGGCCGAGCGCGCTGCGCGAGAGGTCGCGGTGGGTCACCAGGCCCACGAGCTCCCGCTCCCGGTCCACGATCGGCACGTGGCGGATGTGCTTGGCGTCCATCAGGTCGTAAAGGGCGGCCAGGTCGTCCTGGGGCCTCAGGGTGAACACCGTGTCGGTCATCAGATCGCGCACCTGCATGGGACGCATCTCAGCTCCCCCCTTCCTCGGCCGACCGGACTTGCGCCGGAGGCCTGTGACTCTTGATGTCGCCACGCCGCCGCCGAGCGTAGTCCTCCAGCCGGCGGCGCGCGGCGTCGAAGGCGTTTCGAATCGCGACGTGGACGTCCTCGTCCCGGGGCTGGTTCTCGACGACGATCTCCTCGTTCGGCACGGTGATGCGGATGCGCACGTCGCACAGTCGACCGCGCCGGTGGTGGCCGTGCGGCGCTTCGACCCAGACCTGGCAGCGCTGGATTTCGTCCGAGTAGCGCTCGAGGCGCAGGGCGCGCCCGAGGACCTTCTCCTCGACCTCGGCGGCATTCTCGAGATCGCGAACGTTGATCTGCGGCTGGATGTTCATGCGGCGAGTCTCGTCCCGCCGGATACCGCTGGATTAATGCAAACGCATCAATTGTTCGAGCTCACGTGGCCTTCCCCCGCACTTCACGCTTGCTTCGCGGACCCCTGATGGACTTGAATCATGTTTCTTCGCCCGGGGGCGTCCATCATGTCGCTCGGGTTGGTGCGAGAGGATGAGGCGGTGGTGAGCCTTTCCCGTCCCGGCGAGCGTCTGTGGGCCATCGTCCTGGCCGGCGGCGAAGGAACGCGGCTGCGCCCCCTCGTCGAACGGATTCACTCGGACGGGCGTCCGAAGCAGTACGCGGTGATCGTGGGTTCGCGATCGCTTCTGCGACAGACGCTCGACCGAGTCGCTCTGGCGGTCCCGGCCGCCCGCACCGTCGTCGTCACGACGAGGACCCACGCGCCGTTTCTTGCGTGCGAGTTTTCGGCATCGCCTCCCGCCAGGGTCCTCGAGCAGCCGTGCGATCGCGGCACCGCAGCCGGGATTCTCCTGCCCGCCCTCTGGATCTCGTGGCGCGATCCGCGAGCCAGCGTCGCCGTGTTTCCGTCGGACCACTTCGTCGCCGACGAAGCCACATTCATGCGTCACGTCGCGTCCCTCGCGACGGCCGTCGAGCGCCATGAGGACCGGATCGTCCTCCTGGCCGCCGCGCCGGACTCGCCCGAAACGGGCTATGGCTGGATCGAACCGGGCATCGAGCTCGAAAGGAATGCGGCCGGCGGCATCCGGACGGTCGAGCGCTTCGTCGAGAAGCCATCTCCGGCGGAGGCCCGCGCCTGTTTCGAGCGGGGCGGCCTGTGGAACACCTTCGTGATGGTCGCGAAGGTCTCGGCCGTCCTCGAGGCGGGAAAGCGTGCGCTGCCGGAGCTTTACGAAAGGCTGGAGCGCATCCGCGCCTTTGTCGGATGCGAGGGCGAGGCCGGGGCCATCGAAAGCGCCTACGGTGCGGCGACCGCGGCGAACTTCTCGAAGTCCGTGCTCGCCTCGGCCCCCGGTCGGCTCGCCGTCTCTCAACTGCCCCCGGTCAGCTGGAGCGACTGGGGCACGCCGGAACGGGTCATGGCGACGCTTCGGCGGGAGCGCATCGCGCCGGGCTGGCTCCGCCGGCTGGCGCCGACGGCCTGATTCAGAGCATCGCGCCGTAGAGACGTTCCACGTCCTCCGCACGGCAGAGTGCCGTGCCAGGCATCGTCACGGACGCGGCCGCCGCCGCGACACCGTACCGAACGGCAACTCCGACCTCGCTTCCGCGAAGCAGGCGGTGGATCATTCCCGCGACCATGCTGTCTCCGGCGCCGACGCTGCTCGAGACCGGCACGGACGGGGCGGAGACGCGGCCCTCGCCTTCGGCCGCGATCCAGAGCGCACCGCCCGACCCCAGAGACAGGACGAGCAGGTCGCACCCGCCCCGCGCGACCAGCTCCCGGCCGAGCTCGACGAGCCGCGCCTCGTCGGCGCCGGGGGCCTCCATGAGGTCCTGGAACTCCCTCAGGCTCGGCTTCAGGAGAAAGACGCCTGTCCGGGCGGCCATCTTGAGCGCCTCGCCCGAGGCGTCGAGGACGAGGCGCGTGCCGGACTCCCTCGCGAGGCGGGCCATGCGCGCATAGAAGTCCGGCGCGACTCCCGGCGGCAGGCTGCCGGACGCGACGAGGAAGGCGGGCGCCGGCCGCACGCCCCGGACCAAGCCGACGCAGCGCTCGACGTCCTCGGGCGACAACGCCGGCCCCTCCCGGCAGAAACGATACTGACGCCCGCTCGACTCCTCGAGAATGTTGAGGTTCTCCCTCGTCCAGCCCTCGATCCGGACCGGCCAGCGGGTCACGCCCTCCTCGTCGAGGAGCCGGGAGAGCCGCTCCCCGGCTGGACCGCCCGCCGGATAGATGGCCGGTGCATCGTCGCCGAGCCTGCTCAGCACGCGCGACACGTTGATGCCGCCCCCGCCCGGCTCGTACCGCGCCGGGCCGCACCGGAGCTTGCGCTCCGACAGCACCTGCGCGACGCTCGCCGACTCGTCGATGGCAGGATTGAGGGTGAGGGTCACGACCGCGGGCATCGCGGCGATCCTACCGCCGACCCGCGGCGAGCCGGGCCCTCTCCGTCCGCCCGGACTCCCGTAATGTTAGAAAGGGCCTCGGGAGGCCTTGATGCAGCCGGACGAGGTCCGCACCGCGCTATGCGACTCGGCGGGAACGACGGAGGGCTACCCCGCTCACGAGGGGTCCGATGTCGTCCTGCGCTCCGGCTCGACCCTGCGCCTTCGGCCCGTCCGGCCCTCGGACGCCCAGGCCCTGCTCGAGTTCGAGCGGCGCCTGCCGGCCGACAGCGCGTACTTCCGGTTCTTCGGCATCGACCGGCCGGACGCGACGACGGCCGCCTCGGCCTGCGCGGTGGACTACCGGGATCGCTACGGATACGTCGGCGAGGGGGCGGGCCGAATCGTCGCCGCGGGGCACTACCGGCGCGACCCGTCCGACCCCGGGCGGGCGGAAGTGACCTTCGCCGTCGAAGAAACGCTGCAGGGCCAGGGCATCGGAACGCGCCTTCTCGAACGCCTGGCCGAGATCGCCCGGGCGCGCGGGATCGGGACGTTCGAGGCCCGCGCCCCGGGATCCAACCCGCGCATGCTCGATGTCTTCGCCAACTGCGGTTTCCCCATGCGCAGGCGGGCGGGCGACGGAGGCGAACGCATCGTCGTCGAGCTGATTCCGACGGCGGACTTCGAGGAAAAGTCGGCGGACCGCTCGGAGAAGGCCGCCGCCGCGTCCATGGCGCGGCTCTTCGAGCCCCGGTCGGTCGCGGTCATCGGCGCCAGCCGCGAGCGCGGCAAGATCGGCGCGGAGGTCCTCCACAACGTCCTGGCGGCCGGATTTCGCGGACCGGTGTACCCGATCAACCCGTCGGCAACGGACATCGAGGGCGTGCGCTGTTACGCCCGCCTCGCCGACGTGCCGGGGCCGGTGGACCTCGCGGTCATCTGCGTGCCCGCCGCCCTGGTCCCGGCGGCGATCGACGACTGCGCCGCCGGAAGCGTCAAGGGAGTCGTCGTGATCACCGCCGGCTTCAGCGAAACGGGCGAGGAGGGCCGCAGGCGCGAGGCCGCGTTGCTCGAGAAGGTCCGCGACGCCGGAATGCGCATGGTCGGCCCCAACTGCATGGGGCTCGTCAACACGAACCCGGAGGTTCGCCTGAACGCCACCTTCGCGCCGACTTACCCGCCGGAGGGTCGCGTGGGCCTCTCGTCGCAGAGCGGGGCGCTCGGCCTGGCCCTCCTGGACTACGCCTCGCGCCTGAACCTCGGCATCTCGACGTTCGTCTCGGTGGGAAACAAGGCGGACGTCTCCTCGAACGACCTCGTGCAGTACTGGGCCGAGGATCCCCGCACCGACGTGATCCTGCTCTACCTCGAGAGCTTCGGCAGTCCGGGCGTGTTCGCCCGAATCGCGCGCCGGGTCGCGCGGCGCAAGCCGATCGTCGCCGTCAAGGCCGGCCGGTCGCGGGCCGGCGCCCGCGCCGCCTCCTCCCACACGGGCGCGCTCGCCGAGAGCGACGCCGTCGTGGACGCCCTCTTCCGGCAGGCCGGCGTCATCCGGACGGGCACGCTCGAGGAGCTCTTCGATGTCGCCGCCCTGCTGGCCCACCAGCCCGTGCCCGGGGGGCGCCGGGTCGCGATCGTGACCAACGCGGGCGGCCCGGGGATCCTGGCCGCCGACGCCTGCGAGGCGCAGGGGCTCGAGCTGCCCTCTCTCTCCTCGGAAACGACGGCCGCCCTGCGCGTCTTTCTTCCCGCGGCGGCGAGCGTGGCGAATCCCGTGGACATGCTCGCGGCCGCCCCGCCCGACCACTACGTCCGCACGCTGCGCCTGGTCCTCGCCGACGTCGGCGTGGACAGCGTGCTCGCGATCTTCATTCCTCCGATCGCCACCGATGCCGAGACGGTCGCGCGAGCCATCGTCGAGGGAACTCGCGACGCGGGCGACAAGCCGGTCCTCGCCATCTTCATGAGCGCACGCGGCGCCCCGGCAATTCTTCAGCCGATTCCGAGCTACGCCTTCCCCGAACCCGCCGCGATGGCCCTGGCGCGGGCGGTGGAGTACGGGCAGTGGCGACGGCGCCCGCCCGGTTCGGTTCCGGAATTCGGGGACCTGCGCCCGGACGACGCGCGCGCCGTCGTCGAGGCCGCGCTCGGTCGCGGAGGCGGCTGGCTCGACCCCCTGGAATGCAACCGCCTTCTCGCCGCCTTCGGCGTGCCGGCCGCGCCCCTGCTCCTGGCGCCCGACCCCGCCGCGGCGGCCCACGTCGCCGGCGAGGTCGGATTCCCGGTCGTGCTGAAGGCGGTGGGCCCGGCCATTTTGCACAAGACCGAGGTCGGTGGAGTACGCCTCGGACTCGAGAACGCCGGGGCCGTCCGCGCGGCCGCCGAGCAGATGGCCTCCCGGCTCGACGGCCTCACCGCCTTCCTGGTGCAGCCTATGGTGACGGGCGGAGTCGAGGTCATCGTCGGCGTCGTGCGGGACCCGACGTTCGGCCCTCTCGTCGTCTACGGCAGCGGTGGCACACTCGTCGAGCTGCTCTCGGACGCGGCGTTTCGCCTCCACCCGCTCACCGACTCGGACGCCGCGGCGATGCTCGAGGAAGTCCGCGGCACGGCGCTGCTGCGCGGCTACCGCGGGGCGCCGAAAGCCGACGAGGCGGCCCTGCGCGAACTCCTTCTAAGGGTCTCGGCCCTCGTCGAGGCGTGCCCGGAGGTCCGAGAGATGGACCTGAATCCGGTCAAGGTCCTTTCCCATGGCGCCCGCGTCCTCGACGCGCGCATCCGGGTGGAGCGCCGGGCCGCGCCCCGCCGGTCGAGAAGGATCGTCTACTAGCCTCGGTCGGGGCGGCTCATCATTTTGGTACAAATGCATCATGCCCCGCCGGAACGCCGGCTGCTAAATGATGGTCCGTGGCTCGCCAACAATCTCCCTCCCGCAAACGGAAAGTCCTGGTCGCAACGGACGGCTCGCGTGGAGGCAATGCTGCGCTTCGATTCGCCGCCGACCTCGCCGCGACACCAGGAACGGTTCTGACCGTGATCACCGTCGCTGCCGAGAGGCGCGGGCCCGGAGCGCAGGAGTCGCTCCAGCGAGCCGAGAACTCGCTCGCCGCGGCGGCGCGGACGCTTCGGCGCACGGGCGTGCCCGCGGACCTGCACGTGGTCGGAGCCCGCCCGCAGGAGTCGATCCCCGAGGCGATCCGGCGCGAGTCCGATCGGATGAAGGCGGACCTCGTGGTCATCGGCAGCGAAGGCCGCGACACTCTGCGCGAGTGGGTCGTCGGGGGCGTCGCGTTGCGGCTCATCTATCTCGCCACGCGCCCGGTCACCGTCGTCCGGCCGCCCCGGCTCCGGCGGCGGCCTTGACGGCCCCCGACGAGGCCCCGCCTTCCGTGATCTGGACTCGCGAACAGGCGATCGCCGCGCTGCGAAGCTGCCTGAACCGGCTCTCCGACAGCGAGCACTCGACCTGCCAGGTCGCAGCCGAACGCGGAATCTTCTGCCGCGGCTTCCGCCAGTGGAATGACCACGAGTTTCATCGCCGCTGGAAGGCCATCCTGGGCGAAAGCACGCACCTCTCGCGCCCCCAGATGGAACGCCTGGCCGATCTCTGGGAACTCTCCGAGCAGCTCGTCCAGCGGGTGCGCCTGACTTGCGACGCGAGGTCCGCGGCGCCCGGCCCCTGCAGGGGCTGGCACGAATTTTCGAACGAAACGTTGGCGCAGTTCTGCGCCGAGCTCCTGGGGCGGTCGGTCGTCGTGACCACCCAGATTGATGCAAACACATCATCCCCTGGCGAGCCGTTTCGGGAGACAAAGATTCTCAGAGAAAAAGCTTGAACGGACAGATGCGAAACCATACGGTCCTTTTGAATCACAGACTCGAATCCGGCTGCTTCCGGACGAGGAGGTAATGTCATGAAGTCGCTTCGTGGCGCTCTGGTGATGGCGATGACGGCGGGGGCGCTCGTCATCCTGCCGATGTCGAACACGCGCGTCACACAGGTCGTGTCGCGCGCGGGCACTCAGTCCTCCGATCCGAAGGCGATTTACGCGCCGCAGCAGAAGGAGTACTGGCTGACTGCCGACGAGTTCGGCTACATCCGCCCCGGCTTCCACATCACCGTCAACAGAATCACGATCCCCCCGGAGGACCGGCGCCCGGTCGTCGATCTCTCGTTCACCGACGACCTCGGTCAGCCACTCGACCGCAACGGAAAGGTGACGCCGGGCACGCTCTCGATCAGCCAGATTCTCGCGTGGTGGGACGCCGGAACGCGGTACTACACGGCGTACACGACGAGACACGTCAAGAGCAACATCAACGGCAGCGAGACGGACCAGGCGGGGACCGATTCCGGCGGGACCTGGACGGACATCGACTTGGGACACTCGATCTATCGCTTCAAGACGGCGCTGCCGGCGGGCTTCGATCAGACGAAGACGCACTCGCTCGCGATCTACGCATCGCGCAACACCACCGACATCGTCGGCAAGAACTACTACGACAACGTCGTGTACGACTTTCGCCCCGACAAAGTGACCCCGCACCGAGTTCTGGGACAAGACGCTCAACGGAAACTGCAACGAATGCCACAACCCGCTCGCGGCGCACGGCGGCTCACGTCAGGACGTTAAACTGTGCGTGACCTGCCACAACCCGCAGACGATCGACCCCGACACCGGCCATACGCTCAACTTCCGCGAGATGATCCACAAGATCCACCGCGGTGAGAACCTCCCGAGCGTCCAGGCCGGAACGCCGTACGTGATCATCGGTCACAGCGACATCCCCGCCGACTACTCGACGGTCGTGTTTCCGAAGGACATCCGCAACTGCGACACCTGCCACAAGAAGGGGGCGACGCCGGAGGAGGGGGGCACGCAGTTCGCCAACTACTTCACCTATCCGGCCCGCACCCCCTGCGGTGCCTGCCACGACAACATCAACTGGGTGACCGGCGAGAACCATGCCGGCGGCCCGCAGGCGGACGACTCGGCCTGCGCCTCCTGCCACGTCCCCCAGAACGGCGCCGAGTGGGACGCCTCGATCCTCGGCGCCCACACGGTTCCCTTCAAGTCGACACAGCTGAAGGGCGTGAAGGCCCAGATCGCCTCGGTGACCAACACGGCGCCGGGGCAGAACCCCACGGTGCTCTTCACCCTCACACAGAACGACGGGACGCCCATCCCTCCGTCCGCCTTCACGGTCCTTAACTCCAACGGAACCACGAGCAGCGGCCTGAACCTCGTCATGTCCGGTCCGACCACCGACTACTCGGTCCCTCCTCAGATCCGTGAGCGCGCGGACGGCGCGACGGTGAGCGGATCGAACTACAGCTACACGTTCAAGGCCGCGATCCCCGCGGACGCGACGGGCACCTGGGGCTTCTCGATCGAAGCGCGGCTCGTGGTGACGCTCAACCCGGCGCCCCGCCTCGGGCCCACGACCGTGAGGGATGCGGCGTTCAATCCGGTCTTCTACGCCGCCGTGACGGACTCGGTGGCGGTGCCTCGCCGCGTGGTCGTGGATATCGCCAAGTGCAATGTCTGCCACGACAAGCTGATGCTCCATGGCTCCAATCGGCTCAACCCGCAGGAGTGCGTCTTCTGCCACAACCCGAACGGGAACGACGGGTCCGAGCCCCCCGAGTCGATCGACTTCAAGCGCATGATCCACAAGATCCACACCGGGGCGGAGCTGACGCACGACTACAGCATCGGCGACAACAGCTTCAACGACGTCCGCTTCCCGGGCGACCGGCGGGATTGCCAGAAGTGCCACACCACCGACGCGGACGGCGTCGGCACCGAGCAGGTCAGCGAGAACCCGCCGCCGGGCCTCCTCGCGACGCAAACGCCGAAGGACTGGTACACGCCGATGGAGCACTTCGGGGCCGCCTGTCTCGGCTGCCACGACACGAAGGCGGCCGCTGCCCATGCGTACTTGATGACGGCGCCGTTCGGCGAAGCCTGCGCCGTCTGCCATGGACCGGGTACGGATTTCGCGGTCGACAAGGTTCACGCTCAGTAGGAGCGGTCGCAAGACCGCTCCTCCTATTTTTTCAGGAAGGAGTGAGGGTGTGATGAAGCACCGGTCCACTCTTCCGCTCGCGCCGGCGGCGCTGACCCTGGCGGTTCTCCTGGTTTCGGGAGCCGCCTCGGGTCAGACGGCCGCGCCGGCGCCCGCGGCCACCACGGTGACGAGCTCGACGGCGCAGGAAGCGCCGAAGTGCGCCGATTGCCACACGGAGCTCGTCCAGGCCTTCGCGAGCAATCCCCACGCACGGGTCCCGCACGGCGAGAAGCGGCCCGACCCCAACGACGCCTGCACGACCTGCCATGGCGACGGCGTCAAGCACATGGAGGCGGGGGGCGACGCGAGCCTGATTCACGCGCTCAAGGGCGTGTCCGGCGCGCAGGACTGCCTGGCGTGCCACGAGAAGACTCCCGGCCCGCACGACTCGTTCTCGATGGGCTACCACTCCAACACGGCCACCGTCAATTGTCTGACCTGCCACTCGATCCACAAGTCCATCGCGAAGACCGAAGTTCTGCTCGCCAAGGCACCCGGCGAGCTCTGCGCGACGTGCCACGCGAACCAGACCGCGTCCTTCAAGAACAAGCCGTACACGCACCGGCTCGACCGCGGCGGGATGACCTGCCTGGATTGCCACGGGCCGCACGCCCGCCGGGGCGAGCCGGTCAAGATGACGATCCAGGGCGACCTGCCCTGCTTGAACTGCCACGCCGAAAAGCGCGGCCCCTTCGTCTTCCAGCACGTCTCGGGCTCGGGCGGCGACTGCCTCTCGTGCCACCAGAACCACGGGTCGAACAACCCGAACATGCTCCAGTGGGCGCGCGTCGACCAGCTCTGTCTCTCGTGCCACTCCCAGACGGGAGGCCCGAAGACCTACGGCTCGCAGCCGCCGTCCTTCCACAACCTCAACCTTCCCCGCTACCGCAACTGCACGACATGCCACGTGGCCGTCCACGGCTCCAACGTGTCGCCGCAGCTGCTGAAATAGGAGGCCGCCATGAGAAAAGCTCAACGGCTGCTTCCCTACCTGGTGGCCCTGGCGGCCGTCCTACTGTGCACCGCCCTTCTGAGCGCACAGGCGATCCCCGTCGACGTCGAGCTCGGATACCGCTGGGTGGACGTGACCGGCAACGACCAGATGTACCGCACGCAGATCAACGACCGCCCCGGGGTGCTGTTGCGCTCCCTCAACTACACGTCGATGGGCCCCGTCGGCTTCCTCGACACCCTTCACGTGGACGCCTCGGACGTCGGTGCCGGGCCCGCCGGGCAGCTTCGTTTGCTGGCCGCGCAGACCAACGTCTTCCGCCTGACGTTTACCTGGCGCGAAACGGACCTCTACAGCGCCCTGCCCGCATTCGCGAACCCCTTCCTTCCTGACGTCATCCCGGGCCAACAGACGTGGAACCGGATCCGCAACATCTACGACGCCCAGCTCGAGCTCCTGCCCGGAAAGGTCATCACTCCCCTGCTCGGCTACACGCGCAACACCTACGACGGCCCCGGCACGACGACCTATCACCTCGGCGGCAACGAATTCCTCCTGAACCAGCAGGTCGAGTCGATCGACGAGCTCTGGCGCGTGGGCCTCGGCTTCAACTTCGGCGCGGTTCAGGCGGGCTTCACGCAGGGCTACCGTCAGTACCGCTGGAAGAGCATCTCGGCGCTCGCTCCGGGCGCGGGAGACGGCAACGTCACGACGCCCATCCTCGGCCAGACCATCAGCGCCGATGCCATCGGTGCCGTCGAGAACAACAAGATCAACACGCCCGTCACGAATGCCTGGATCACGGGGAATCTCTTCGGGCGCCTGAAGCTCACCGGCACGTACATCAAGGCTGACGGCAGCAACGAGACGCGGTACGTCGAGGCCGATGCCGGCAAATTCGTGTCCTTCGAGATCGCCCGGTTCTTCTCGGGACTGGCCGAGAATGTCAACTCCAGGTCGCGGACCGACAACTGGCGGGCCTCCGCGCGCGCCGAGGTGACGCTTTTCCAGAACGTGGGCCTCGCGGGAGGATGGGCCGAGGGCAAACGCGTCCTCGACGGGCAGGCCCTGATCTCCACGCTCTTCCTGAACACCGTGACTTACGCCGGCCAGAGCACGGGCGACCTGCTGCGCCAGATCAACGCCCTCACCGTGGTCGGCGACATGTCGCGCGTCTACGACGCCGGCGTCACGGCCCGCATGCTCGGGCCTTTCTCCGTCAACGCCGGATGGTCCCAGACGCAGCAGAACGTGACCGCCGCGCCCGACGCCTCCGAGATCGTGGTCCCGGGCGGCCAGGGCGGCCGCTTCGAGCGGCGGGTCAACACCTACGGCGGCGGCGCCACCTTTTCGCAGTGGGGACTGACGCTGACCGCCGATTACCACCACGACTCCGCCGACGTCCCGATCTTCCGGACCGACTACATCAACCGGGACCGCTACAACTTCCGAGGCGTCTACACGTTCAAGGATTTCCTGAAGGTCGGCGCCTTCTTCCGCGAAACCCACGCCGACGACGACATCGTCCAGATCGGCTACAGCACGAAGGTCCGCGAGTTCCAGGCCGACGTCGAAGTCACCCTTCTGAAGGACGTGCTCACGCTGCGCGGCTCGGGCGGGGAGTTCCTGACGAACCGCAAGATCCTCATCCGCGTCCCCCAGAACTTCGACATCGTCCAGACCGAGGATCAGGAGTTCGGCCACACCTGGGAGGGCGGCGTCCATTACCAGTGGAACTGTTTCTCGCTCGACGGGGGGTACCTCTGGATGAACAACAACGGCTCCATCCCCTTTACCGTGGGTCGCGCCCGCGTCCTGGCGGAGTACTTCTTCACTCCGAACCTCGGCGTCAACTTCGAATGGATGGAGGACAAGTACAACGAGGCGCGTCGCCTTCGACCAGGCGGGCCCGCTCGCAGACTACAACGGCAACCGCTATTACGTCGGGCTGCACTGGCGCCCATAGCTGGTACGATTCTCCTGCGCCCGCGGAATTCCCCGCGGAAAAAGGAGGACGCTGGATGACTACCAAGGGAACCAGGATCGCCGCGATGGTGGCCCTTCTCGTGTGGTGCGGATGGATCGGCCTCTCCGCCACATCGACGGCCACGATGGACATTCAGAAGCAGGCTAAGGCCGTCGGCGTCGATGCCAAGAACTGTCAGACGTGCCACACCGTCGCGCTGCCAAAGAAGGGCGAGGGGCAGAAAGAGTTGAACGACCTGGGCAAGTGGCTGGTGGCCGAGAAGGACAAGAAGGGCGCCAAGGCCGTCGATGGAGCCTGGGCCAAGGACTACCCGAAGAAGTAGCTCTCCGGTCTCCGCGTTTCTAGGGGCGAGGCCCGCAACACGACGAGGCCCGCCCCGTATCCTTTTCTTCCACGCGTCCTCCCGCGCATCGGACTCTTCCGGTCTCGTTTGACGCCCACGCCCGGCCCGCGCAGGGCCGTCGGCGGCCCCCTGATGCATACGCATCATTGCCCGCACCTCCCGGCCCCCTATCCTCGAACCTGCGATGACACGCAATCCCGCGACATTTTTCCGGCCGCGATGAGCGTCACGGAGAAGGAGGATTTTGGATGAGAAGCAGAGGAACCCGGATCGCCGCGATGGTGGCCCTTCTCGTATGGTGTGGATGGATCGGCCTCTCCGCCACATCGACGGCGAACATGGACATTCAGAAGCAGGCCAAGGCCGCGGGTGTGGACGCCAAGAACTGCCAGTTCTGCCACACCGTTGCGCTGCCCAAGAAGGGCGAGGGCCAGAAGCAGTTGAACGAGCGGGGTCAGTGGCTCCAAGCCCAGAAGGAAAAGAAGGGCGCCAAGACCGTCGACGGCGCGTGGGCCAAGGACTACCCGGGAAAGTAACGTCCGGCAATCTGAGGAGGTCGTCGTGATCAACAAAGGGTCGCGTCTCGGGCTGGCGGCGGTGCTGCTGGCCGGTCTCGGCGGCATGCTGGTGGTGTCGCCGTCTTCGGCCACGATGAACATGCAGAAGAAGGCCAAGGAGCTGGGCTTCCCGGCCGAGAACTGCCTCTACTGCCACGCCGAGAAGATGCCGAAAAAGGGTGCGGTGACCTACAACGACCGCGGCAAGTGGCTCGTCGACCAGAAGGACAGCCGCAAGGCCAAGGAAGTGGACGTCGCCTGGCTCAAGGACTACCCGGCCGACAAGAAATAGCAATGCCGAGGAGGTCTTCGCTCGACGGGTCGCGCGGAGACCTCCAGTCCGGTCCTCCCGGGTCGCAACGCCCGGTGCAACCTATGCGAACCATCCTCCTCGCCACGCTCTCCCTCTGCGCCGGAGCCGCTGTCCTTTCTGCGGCGCCCGTCAAGCCCGCGTCGAACGCCGACTGTCAGGCCTGCCACGGCGACGCCGGGGCGAAGCGGGCCGACGGCCGGTCGATCTTCGTGGCCGAGAAGCCGTTCGCGGCCTCCGTCCACGGCCAGGCCGGCCTCGCCTGCGTCGACTGTCACGCCGACCTCGCGAAGACCTCCGACTTTCCACACAAGGAACGCCTGAAGCCGGTCGTCTGCGCCGCCTGCCACGATGCCGTCGGCGCTTCGCACCCGTTTCATCCCGGAATCGCTCGAGCGGCCGCCGGCCAGGGCAAATCGGAGGTGCCCTGCGCGTCCTGTCACGGGAGCCACGACGTCGTCGCCGTCAAGGATGCCGCCTTTCAGTTTGCCCCGTCCCGCCAGGCCGCCGCCTGTGGAACCTGCCACGCCGACGTGAACGCCCGATTCCTTGCGTCGGAGCACGGCAAGGGCGTCCTCGCCGGCACTCCCCGGGCCCCGGCGTGCCTCGCGTGCCATCGCTCCCCCGTGACGTCCGGCTCGGCCGAGCAGCCCGCCGCGCGCAAGCTCGCCCAGGAACGACTCTGCCTCTCCTGCCATCTCCGGGACAAGGCCGTCCGCGAGGGCGGCGCGTTCACGCGCGGATTCATCGAGTCCTACGAGCACAGCGTCCACGGGGCGGCGCTCGCGCGCGGCGACGCACGGGCGCCGACCTGCATCGACTGTCACGGCGCTCACGACGTCCGGTACGGTTTCGACTCCACCTCGAAGGTCAACAAGATGCGAGTCGAGCAGGTGTGCGCGCGTTGCCACGAGCCCGAGAGCCGTCAGTACGACGCGAGCGTCCATGGAATCGCGATCCGGAAAGGCAACAAGGACGCCCCGGCCTGCACCGACTGCCACGGCGAGCACGGCATCCTCTCGCCGAAAAATCCGCTTTCGCCGGTCTCGGCCGCGAACGTGTCGGCCCGCGTGTGCACCCCGTGCCACGCCTCGGTGAAGGTCACCGACAAGTGGAACCTCCCACGCAACCGGACGCAGACGTTCGCCGACAGCTATCACGGCCTCGCCGCGCGGGGCGGCGTCGTCGAGGTGGCCAACTGCGCCAGCTGCCACGGCACCCACGACATTCTTCCCTCCTCGAACCCGGCCTCCCGGGTGAACCGGGCCAATCTCGCCAGGACCTGCGGGGTTTCGGGATGCCATCCCGGGGCCAACGCCCGGTTCGGCACCGGAAAGGTCCACGTCGACTCCACCGCCAGGAAAGAGGAGCCCCTCCTCTACTGGGTCGGCACGCTCTACATCATCCTGATCGTCGTGGTCGTCGGCGGGATGCTGCTCCACAACCTTCTCGACTTTCTTCGAAAGTCCAGGAGGCACCTCCAGATCCGGCGGGGCGAGCTCGTCGAGCCGCCGGCGGGCCGCGGACTCTACCTCCGCATGACCCTCGACGAGCGCCTGCAGCACGGGGCCCTCACGGTGAGCTTCGTCCTGCTCGCCGTGACGGGCTTCATGCTCCGCTACCCGGACGCGTGGTGGGTCGTCGCCCTGCGCCGCTTCTCGCCGGCCGCCTTCGACGTCCGCAGAGTGCTCCATCGGATCTCCGCGGTCGTGATGGTGGCGGCGAGCCTCTACCACGTCGCCTACGTCACGCTGACCGTCCGGGGGCGCCAGTTCCTTCGCGACGTCTGGTGGCGCCGTCAGGACCTGCGTGACGCGATCGCGGTCCTCAAGTACAACACGGGCCTCTCCCCGGCGAAGCCCAGATTCGACCGCTTCAGCTACATCGAGAAGAGCGAGTACTGGGCCCTCGTCTGGGGCACGCTCGTGATGGCCGCCACCGGGGCCGTCATGTGGTTCGACAACACGTTCATCGGGCTGCTCACGAAACTCGGCTACGACGTTTCCCGCACGATCCACTTCTACGAGGCCTGGCTCGCGACACTCGCCATCCTCGTCTGGCACCTGTACTACGTCATCTTCAATCCCGACGCCTATCCGATGAACATGGCCTGGCTGACGGGAATGCTGACCGAGCGCGAGATGGAGGAAGAGCATCCTCTGGAGCTCGAACGACTTCGCGAGCACGCCGCTCGAAAAGGCGAGAACGGCCCGGCCCCGGGTGAGAAGTGAGGAGAGTCGAGAAGGCGGCCTGGCTCGCGGCGGCGCTCCTGACGCTCGCCTCCGCCCTTCCCGGCCAGGACGCTGCGCCGCCGAGCTCCGAGGATTGCGCCTCCTGCCATGAGCCCGGACCGAGCGCGGGCAAGCGGCGCCCGGGCGAAGCACCGAACTTCAATGCCGCCGCGCTGAAGGCCTCGCCCCACGCCGCCCTCGACTGCACCTCCTGCCACGGCGACATCAAGGAGCTTCCCCACCCCGAGAAGCTGGCGCAGGTCGACTGCGGAGCGTGCCACTCCGACGAGCAGAAGCAGTACGCCGAGAGCCTGCACGGCGGAAGGCCGCCGCGGGCGATCCGCTCGCGCTCCGGGCTGCAAGGGCTGCCACGGCACGCACGACGTCCTGCGCCCCTCCGCCGCCGGCTCGCCGACGTCCACCATGGAGATCCCGCGCCTCTGCGGCGGCTGCCACCGCGAGGGCTCGCCCGTCAGCATGACGCGCCAGATCCCGCAGACCAACATCCTCGGCAACTACATGGACAGCATCCACGGCGAGGGCCTGTTCAAGAAGGGCCTGACCGTCACCGCCGTCTGCACCAGCTGCCACACCGCGCACTTCGTGCTGCCGCACACCGACCCGCGCTCCTCGATCGCCAAGCAGAACATCGTCGAAGACCTGCACGCAGTGCCACGCGCAGATCGAGGCCGTGCACCGCAAGGTGATCCGCGGCGAGCTGTGGGAGAAGCAGCCGCACCTGATTCCGGCCTGCGTGGACTGCCACGCGCCGCACAAGGTGCGCAAGGTCTTCTACACGCAGGGCATGGCCGACCAGGACTGCCTGCGCTGCCACGGCGACCCGAAGCTCCAGGCTGCGCGGGGCGGCGAGACCGTCTCGCTGTTCGTCAACAAGGCCGAGCTGGCGCACTCGCGCCACGCGCAGATCGCCTGCGTCCAGTGCCACACCGGCGGCGACCCCGCCGATGCGACGCGGCCGTGCCGCACGATGGCGGCCAAAGGTGGACTGCTCCGATCTGCCACGCCGCGACGGTCGAGCAGTACCGCGAGAGCACGCACGGCCAGCTCGCCGCGCAGGGCAGCCCCGACGCGCCGGCCTGCGCCGACTGCCACGGCACCCACGGCACGCTCGGCAAGAACGACTCCAACTCGCCGACCTTCTCGCGCAACGTCCCCGCCCTCTGCGGCAACTGCCATCGCACGGGGCAGAAGGCCGCGGTGCGCTACACGGGGGCCCAGCGGCAGCATCGTCGAGAACTACATGGAGAGCATCCACGGCAAGGGGCTGCTGGAGAGCGGGCTCACCGTGACCGCCAACTGCGCCGACTGCCACACGCGCCCACGGCGAGCTGCCGGCCGCCGATCCGCGCTCGACGCGTGAACCGCGCCAACGTCGCCCAGACCTGCGCGCAAGTGCCACCGCGGCATCTACGAGCTGTTCAGCGCCAGCGTCCACTCCCCGGCGGTGACGCACACCGACAAGAAGCTGCCGGTCTGCAGCGACTGCCACTCCGCGCACAGCATCCAGCGCACCGACCTCTCGAACTTCCGGCTCCACATCATGGACCAGTGCGGCCGCTGCCACGAGGAGATCACCGAGACGCTACTTCGACACCTACCACGGCAAGGTCTCCAAGCTCGGCTACCTGAAGACCGCCAAGTGCTACGACTGCCACGGCGCGCACGACATCCTGCCGGTGACCGACCCGCGCTCCCACCTGAGCCGCGCGAACATCGTCAAGACCTGCGGCAAGTGCCACCCCGGCTCGAACCGCCACTTCGCCGGCTACCTGACGCACGCCACGCACCACGACCCGAAGCAAGTACCCGTTCCTGTTCTACACGTTCTGGGGCATGACGGCGCTGCTGGTCGGCACGCTCGCCATCGCGGGCATGCACACGGCGGCCTGGCTGCCGCGCTCGCTCCAGTACCGCCGCGGCCGTTCGCGACGAGCTCCGAGGCCGTCGGGGGTCTACGTGCGCCGCTTCCCGACCGTTCCACCGCAACCTGCACCTGATGGTGATCGTGAGCTTCCTCGGCCTGGCGCTCACCGGCATGACCCTGAAGTTCTCCTACGCGCCGTGGGCCAAGGTGCTCGCGCAGCTGCTCGGCGGCTTCGAGGCGGCCGGCCTCATCCACCGCTTCTGCGCCGTCGTCACCTTCACCTACTTCGGCCTCCACCTCTGGGACCTGGTGCGGCAGAAGCGGCGCGAGCGGCAAGAGCTGGCGCGAGTTCATCATCGGCCCCGAGAGCATGCTGTTCAACGGCCGCGACTGGCGGGAGTTCGTCGGCTCGCTCAAGTGGTTCGTCGGGCAAGGGCCCGCGCCCCGAGTACGGCCGCTGGACCTACTGGGAGAAGTTCGACTACTTCGCCGTGTTCTGGGGCGTGGCGGTGATCGGCGACGACCGGCCTGCTGCTGTGGTTCCCGACGTTCTTCACCCGCGTCCTGCCGGGCTGGATGCTCAACGTCGCGACCATCATCCACAGCGACGAGGCGCTGCTCGCGGTCGGCTTCATCTTCACCGTCCACTTCTTCAACACGCACTTCCGGCCGGAGAAGTTCCCGATGGACACGGTGATCTTCACCGGCGGCGTGCCGCTCGAGGAGTTCAAGAACGACCGCCCGCGCGAGTACGAGGAGCTGGTCGAGAGCGGCGAGCTCGAGGGCCTGCTGATGCCGGCGCCTCTCCCCTCGGTCAGCCGGAACTGGCGGCGATTGGGCTTCACGGCGCTCGGGATCGGCCTCTTCCTGATCGTCCTGATGCTCTACGCGACGCTCTTCGTCTACCGATAGACTCTCCCGGAAATCGACCATAGGAGACTCTGAGCCATGAGCCGCTTCTCGGAGAACCCGCGGGTTCGCACGGCTGTCTTCCTCGGCCAGAACCCGACGACGATCACCGGCGTCATCCTGACAACGAGCTCCGCCGTCACCCTTCTCGCCTTCTGGGCCTACCTGATCGCCCGGGGGGGCGCCCCGCACCCCTACTACAGCATCCTGTTCTTCCTCATCCTCCCCGCGGTCTTCGTGCTGGGCCTGATCCTGATGCCTCTCGGAGCGGTGCTGCGCCGCCGAAAGCTCAAGCAAAAGGGGGAGCTTCCGACCAGCTATCCGCCGATCGACTTTCGAAACCGCCTGCTGCGCCGGGCCGTGATCCTCGTCCTGTTCCTCTCCTTCGTCAACTTCTCCATCATGGGAACCGCGTCTTACCAGGCCGTCGAGTACATGGACTCCACACAGTTCTGCGGCCAGACCTGCCACACCGTGATGCAGCCGGAGTTCACGGCCTACACGAACTCGCCCCACTCGCGGGTGGCCTGCGTCGAGTGCCACATCGGGCCCGGCGCGCCCTGGTTCGTGAAGGCCAAGATCTCGGGCCTGCGGCAGCTCTACGCCGTCGCCTTCAAGACCTACTCCCGGCCGATTCCCTCGCCGGTCCAGGACCTGCGCCCCGCGCGGGACACGTGCGAGCACTGCCACTGGCCCCAGAAGTTCACCGGCGACAAGTTTCTCGTCCGGACCAAGTACGCCGATGACGAGAAGAACACGCCGGTGACGAGCGTCCTGCTGCTGAAGATCGGCGGGCGGACCTCCCAGGGCCTCGTCGGCATCCACGGCCGGCACCTCGACACGACCGAGCGCATCGAGTACGTGTCGACGGACGGCCGCCGCCAGGTCATCCCCCTCGTCACCTACACCGACGACGCCGGCAAGAAGATCGAGTATCTGTCGACCGATTCGAAAGCGACGACCGCGGAGCTCGCCAACGCCCCTCGCCGCAAGATGGACTGCATGGATTGCCACAACCGCCCCACGCACGCCTTCCAGATGCCGGAAAGGGCGGTCGACGAGGCCATGGCCTCAGGGCGGATCAGCCCCAGGCTGCCCTTCGTCAAGCGCGAGGCCGTCGCTGCCCTGAAGGCGACCTACGCCGACCGGGCGGCCGCCTCCGAGCAGATTCCGCGCGCCCTCGGCGAGTTCTACAAGACCAAGTATCCCTCGGTCTACCAGACCGAGCGGGCGGCGGTCGAGACGGCGGCCGAGCAGGTGAAGGCGATCTACCTGCGCAACATCTTCCCGGAGATGCGGATCACCTGGGGGACGCACCCGAACAACATCGGCCACGAGGACTTCCTCGGCTGCTTCCGCTGCCACGACGGCAAGCACAAGAGCTCCGACGGCCGCATCATCAACGACGACTGCTCGGCCTGCCACCAGGTGCTCGCCATGGAGGAGGAGAACCCCAAGGTTCTCGCCGACCTCGGCCTGAAGTAGCCGATCGCGCGGCCTGGGGCGCCCAGGGCGCCCCCCTTCCAAATTGATGCAGGTGCATCATGGCCGCCTCCGGGGCTCGACCTATGGTGGTCGAAAGCCGGAGGGCCCGTGACCCGAGATCCTGGTGCTCCCTCAGCGAACTCCCACGCCGCGCCAGATTCCATCGCCGGGCCCCTCCGCACTCCCCCGACGCCGCCCCCCGCCTCCGGGCGGGGCGCGCGCCCTCCCCACAACCACGGCCCGAAGCCGGAAGGAGGCATCGCCCATGACCGCGTCCAGCAACTGGTTCCTGGAGGAGCTCGACCGCAAAGGGGTTTCGCGCCGCGACTTCATGGGCTTCTGCGGCGTGATGGCCTCGGCGCTGGCGCTTCCGAAGAGCGTCGGCGCGCGCATCGCGGCCGAGATCCAGAAGACCGAGAAGCCCGTACTCGTCTGGCTCGAGTTCCAGGACTGCTGCGGCAACACCGAGTCGTTCCTGCGAGCCAGCCGTCCGACGGTCGCCGAGATCGTGCTCGACACGCTCTCGGTCGACTACCACGAGACGATCATGGCCGCCGCCGGCAATCGCGCCGAGGAGAACCTGGCCAAGGCGGTCAAGGACCACAAGGGCAAGTACATCGCCATCGTCGAGGGCTCCATCCCGACGGGCGAGAACGGCGCCTATTGCACGATCGGCGGGCCGGGCCGCCATCGACATCGCTCGCGAGGTCTGCGGCAACGCCCTGGCCACGATCGCCATGGGAACCTGCGCGACTTTCGGGGGACTCCCCGCCGCGGCCCCCAACCCGACGGGAGCGCTCGGCGTGGCCGACGCCGTGCCGGGCGTCAAGAACCTCATCAACCTCTCGGCCTGTCCGGCCAACGCCGAGAACCTGACGGCGCTCGTCGTCTACTACCTCACGTTCAAGAGCCTTCCGCCGACCGACGCGTATCGCCGGCCGCTCTTCGCCTACGGCAAGGCCATCCACGACAACTGCGAGCGCCGCGCCCACTACGACGCGGGACAGTACGTCGAGGCGTGGGGCGACGAAGGACACCGCACCGGCTACTGCCTCTACAAGATGGGCTGCAAGGGACCGGTCTCCTTCCAGAACTGCCCGAACGTGCGCTGGAATGAAGGGACCAACTGGCCGATCGGCTGCGGGCACCCCTGCATCGGCTGCGCGGAGCCCGACTTCTGGGATCGGATGACGCCGTTCTACCGGCACCTCTCCGGGATCCCGGGCTTCGGCGTCCAGTCCGACATCGACAAGGTCGGAGCGTGGGCCACAGTCGGCGTCGGCGCCGCGTTCGCCACGCACGGCCTGATCTCGCTCGCCAAGCGCTGGAAGGCGGGCCAGCCGCCCCGCCACCTGCCCGAGCCGCCCGAAAAGCCGGCCGGGGAGAAAGGAGAGCGGTCATGACGCACGTCGTCGTCGATCCCGTCACTCGCATCGAGGGCCACCTGCGCATCGAGACCGAGGTGGACGGCGGGAAGGTCCAGGATGCCTGGTCCTCCGCCACCATGTTCCGGGGCGTGGAGTTGATCCTCAAGGGCCGCGACCCGCGCGACGCCTGGGCCTTCACCCAGCGCATCTGCGGCGTCTGCACCACCGTTCACGCCATCGCGTCCATCCGCGCGGTCGAGAACGCCATCGGCGCCGCTCCCCCGCCCAACGCCCGGCTCCTGCGCAACCTGATCATCTCCGCGCAGTGCGTTCAGGACCACGTCATTCACTTCTACCATCTCCACGCGCTCGACTGGGTGGACATCGTGTCGGCCCTCTCGGCCGACCCGGCGAAGACCTCGGCCCTGGCGCAGTCGATCTCGGACTGGCCGCTCTCGAGCACGACCTACTTCACCGGCGTCCAGCAGCGGATCAAGGCGTTCGTCGAGCGCGGGCAGCTCGGCCCCTTCGCCAACGCCTACTGGGGCCACCCCGCCTACAAGCTCCCCGCCGAGGCGAACCTCATGGCCGTGGCCCACTACCTCGAGGCCCTCGACTGGCAGCGCGAGTTCATCAAGATCCACGCCATCCTCGGCGGCAAGAACCCGCACCTCCAGAGCTTCCTCGTCGGCGGCATGGCGACACCGATCGACCCGGACCGGCAGGCGTCGTTGAACGCCGGCTCGATCGCTGCGATGCAGGAGCTCATCAAGAAGGGTCGCGACTTCGTCACGAAGGTTTACATTCCTGATCTTCTCGCGATCGCCTCCTTTTACAAGGAGTGGGCCGGCTACGGCGCCGGCGTGGGCAACTACCTCGTCTACGGCGAGTACCCGGAGGAGGACGGCGCGAACGCGAAGCTCTTCCTGCCGCCAGGAGTGATCCGCAAACGGGACCTCTCGAAGATCGAGAAGTTCGACCCGTCGAAGATCACCGAACAGGTCAAGCACTCCTGGTACGAGTACGACGGGGGCGACGACAAGGGCCTCCATCCCTTCCAGGGCGAGACGAAGCCGAAGTACACCGGTCCGAAGCCTCCCTACGAGCGCCTGGAGACCGGGGCCAAGTACAGCTGGCTGAAGTCGCCCCGCTACGACGGCGAGCCGATGGAGGTCGGCCCGCTCGCGCGGATGCTCGTGGCCTACGGCTCGGGGCAGCCGCGCGTCAAGGAGCTCGTCACCGTAGTGCTCGGCAAGCTCGGCGTGGGGCCCGAAGCGCTCTTCTCGACACTCGGCCGCGTCGCCGCGCGGGGCATCGAGACGCAGGTCCTCGTCGAGAAGATGGACGACTGGGTGAACGGCCTCGCCGACAACATGGCCCGGCGGGAGCTGCGCATCGCCGACAACTCCAAGTGGGAGCCGAGCACGTGGCCGCGCGAGGCCTCGGGCGCCGGATTCCACGAGGCGCCGCGGGGGGCGCTCGGCCACTGGGTCCACATCCGCGACGGACAGATCGCCAACTACCAGTGCGTGGTCCCGAGCACCTGGAACGCCGGACCGCGGGACGCCTCGGGCAAACGGGGCCCCTACGAAGAGGCGCTGCTCGGCACGCCCATCCACGACCCCACGCAGCCCCTCGAGATCCTGCGGACCGTGCACTCCTTCGACCCCTGCATCGCGTGCGGCGTCCACGTCGTCGACGCGCAACGGCGCGAGCTCGCGCAGGTGAGAGTCCTATGAGCACTGCCCGGCCTCTCGTCGACCCCTCGACCGTCCCGCCCCCGGCCGACACCGACCTCGTCCGCTTTTACGTCTGGGAATGGCCCGTGCGCCTGTCGCACTGGCTGATCGTGATCTCGATCTTCTTCCTGTCGTGGACGGGGCTCTACATCGGCCGGCCCTTCCTCATCTCGGCCGGCGAAGCCCGCAACGTGTTCGTCATGGGAACGGCCAAGACGATCCACTTCTACTCGGCGATCGTCTTCACGATGGCCGTCCTCGTGCGGATCATCTGGATGTTCACGGGCAACCGCTTCTCCCGCTGGAACAAGTTCATTCCCGTCGCCAAGCGGCGGCGGGAAGCCTTCGGCCCCGGTCCTCAAGTACTACCTCTTCGGCCTGCGCAAGCCCCCCGGCTTCGTCGGCCACAACCCGCTCGCCGGACTCACCTACACACTCGTCTTCCTTCTCTACCTGACGATGATCGGCACGGGCATGGCGCTTTACACGGTCAACGCGTCGTACCATTCGCCCGCGCGGTTCTTCTCCTTCCTCTTGCCGATCTACGGCGGGCCGCAGGCCGCCCGCTGGATCCACCACGTCGGAATGTGGCTGATCTGGGGCTTCGCCGTGCACCACGTCTACAGCGCGATCCTGATGTCCCAGGTCGAAGGCAACGCGACGATCGAGTCGATCTTCTCGGGCTACAAGTTCGTCCACCGCGACGACGTGGTGTACTCGGGCTACCGCTTCCTCTCGCGCAAGGAAGACCATGAATAAGCCGACGTCCCTGCTGGTCCTCGGGCTCGGCAACCTCCTGTGCGGGGACGACGGGCTCGGGGCGGCCGCGGTCGCGAGGCTCGAACGCGACTGGGAAGCTCCCCCGGACGCCCTCGTCCTCGACGGGGGGACCCTCGGCCTGACCCTGCTGCCTCTGGTCGAGGACGCAAGCGACGTCATCCTCGTCGACGCGATCCAGGACGACGCGCCCACCGGCTCGCTCGTGCGGTTGACCGGCGACGAGGTGGCGCCCGCGGTTCTGAACCGCCTCTCTCCCCACCAGGTCGGCGTGGCCGACCTGCTCGACGGCGCGCGGCTCCACGACCGCTATCCCCGCCGCCTCGTGCTGCTCGGCCTCGTCCCCCAGACCCTCGGCCTCGGAGTGGAGCGGTCGGCCGCCGTGGAGAAGGGCCTGCCGCGACTCGTGGAGGCCGTCCTGGCCGAGGCGGCCCGCATGGGTCACGCGTTCGCTCGGAGAACGGACGATGAGAAGGCTCTGCGGCCTCTTGGCGATGTCGCTCGCGTTTTCGGCCTGTAAGGGGCCGGACTCCGGCCTGCCGGAGGCGTACCGGCGGCTGGCCGTTCCGGACGACCGGCTGGAGTCGCCGGAGGCCCGGGACCGCGGCCGGGCCCTCTTTCTCGAGCACTGCGCCCTCTGCCACGGAGACCGCGCCGACGGCCACGGCGTCCGCCGCCAGGGCCTCTCCAGCCAGCCCCGCGACTTTACGGACGCGGCCTGGCGCGAGCGGACGAGCCCGCGCCGCGTGTTCTCCGTCATCCGGGAGGGATCTCCCGGCACCGCGATGCCCGCGTGGAAGGCGCTCGACGACGGACAGACCTGGGACCTGACGGCGTACCTTCTCGCCGCCTCCCGCAAGCCATGACGCGACAGGGTCGGCGGATCGAGATCGCGGGCACCGTTCAGGGCGTGGGATTCCGGCCCTGGGTCTACCGCCTCGCCCGGGAGGAGGGCGTGGCCGGCCGCGTCTCCAACGGAGCGCGGGGCGTGACCATCGAGGCGTTCGGCGGCGGCGAGGCACTCGACAGCTTCCTGTCGCGCCTGCAGTCGAGCCCCCCTCCGGCCGCGCGCATCCGAGAGATCCACTGGCACAGGATCCCCGCGGAGCCCGCTCACGATTTCGAAATCGTCGCCAGCCGCGACGAAGGAGGCCGCCGCGTCTCCATTCCACCGGACCTCGCGACCTGCGACGCCTGCCTGGCGGAGGTCTTCGACCCCTCCGACCGGCGCTACCGCTACCCGTTCACGAACTGCACCAACTGCGGCCCGCGGTTCACGATCGCGCACGGCGTCCCGTACGACCGCCCGGCGACGACGATGTCGGCCTTTCGGATGTGCGCGGACTGCCTCCGCGAATACGAGTCGCCGCTCGACCGGCGTTTTCACGCGCAGCCGAACGCCTGCCCGAAGTGCGGGCCGTGCCTGACGGCGGTCTCGGCCGACGGACGGGAGCTCGACGGGACGGACCCGCTCGCGGCCGCCGCCCGCGCCCTCGCCTCGGGGCTCGTCGTCGCGATCAAGGGCGTCGGCGGATTTCATCTGGCCTGCGACGCAACGCTGCCCGCCGCGGTCGCGCGCCTGCGGGTTCACAAGCGGCGCGAAGAAAAGCCCTTCGCCGTGATGGTCCGGGATGCGGCGGCGGCGGGCCGCCTCGGCGTCCTCGGCGACAAGGAGCGGGATCTCCTGTGCTCCGTCGAGCGGCCGATCGTGCTCGTGCCCAGGCTCCCGGGCTCGGCCGTGGCCCCCGAGGTCGCGCCCGGCAATCCCCTGCTCGGCCTGCTTCTGGCCTACTCTCCGCTCCATCATCTCCTCCTCGCCGACGCCGGCCGTCCCCTCGTCATGACGTCCGGCAACCTCTCGGACGAGCCGATCGTCTGCGACAACGGGGAGGCCCTCGAGCGCCTGGCCGGGGTCGCCGACCTCTTCCTGCTACACGACCGCGACATCGCGTCGCGCTCGGACGACTCCGTGGCCCGCGTCGTCGCGGGACGTCCGGTCGTCTTCCGGCGCTCCCGCGGCTACGTCCCGCGGGGCATCCCGGTGCGTCGCCCCTTCGAGCGGCCCGTCCTCGCCTGCGGCGGGCACCTGAAGAACACGTTCTGCATCGGAGTGGGCGACATGGCCTACCCCGGGCCGCACATCGGCGACCTCGACGGCCTCGACGCCGTGCGCGCCTTCGAAGAGGCCGTGGACCGCGCGGAACGCTTTCTCGGCGTTTCTCCGGAGATCCTGGCGCACGACCTTCACCCGCTCTACGCCTCGACCGCCTACGCGCTCGGGAGGCCGGCGCCCCTGCGGATCGCGGTCCAGCATCACCACGCCCACGTCGTCAGCGCCATGGCCGAGCACGGCCTCGCGGGACCGGTCCTCGGCGTCGCGTACGACGGCACGGGGTACGGGCCGGACGGCTCGAGCTGGGGCGGCGAGATCCTGCTCGCGACCGAGGAGCGCTTCGACCGCCTCGCGACCCTCCGTCCGATTCGCCTTCCGGGCGCCGACCGGGCGATCCGCGAGGTCTGGCGGATCGCCGTCGCGCTTCTCGACGACGCCTTCGAAGGCGATCCGCCGCTGGAAGCGTTCGCACTCTTCTCGCAGGTCCCGGCGCGCCGCCTCGAGCTCGTGCGCCAGATGGCCTCGCGCGGCATCCAGTCGCCGCCGGCCCACGGCCTCGGGCGTTACTTCGATGCGCTCGGGTCTCTCTTTCTCGGCCGCCCGTCTCGCGCTACGAGGGCCAGGTCGCCCTTGAGTGGAATCTCGACGGCCGATCCCGACGAGGCGGCCTCGTATCCCTTCGAGCTCGCGCCCGGCGAGGGAGGCCTCTCCGTGATCGACCTGCGGCTCCTCGTGCGCGCCGCCACCGCCGACCACGCCTCCGGCGAGGGGCCGGCGCAGATCTCGGCCCGGTTCCACAACACCCTCGTCCGAGCCACCGCGGCGGCCGTACGCGCGGCGGCCGAGACCGTGGGTCTGCTTCCCGTCGTGCTCACGGGAGGCTGCTTCCAGAACGCGATGCTCGCCGAGGGGCTCGTGCGCGAGCTCTCCCCGGCCCTTCCCGTTCACCTGCACGGCGACGTTCCTCCGGGCGACGGAGGTCTTGCCGTCGGCCAGGCCGTCGTCGCCGCGGCCGTCGCCCGCTCGAGAAACGGAGGTCTCTGATGTGCCTCGGCGTTCCCGGCCGCGTCGTGGAGGTCGAGGGCCTCGACGCCACCGTCGACTTCTGGGGCGTGCGCCGCCAGGTGCGGCTCGACGTCGTGGACCAGCCCGTGGCGCCGGGCGACTACATCCTCAACCACGTCGGCTTCGCGATCCGCAGGATCCCGGCCGAGGAGATCGGCGAGACGCTGGCCCTCTACGAGACGCTGCTGGCCGAGGCGCGCAAGGACGACCTCATGGCGGCCGACGTGCGCGGAGAGCTCGCGGGCACCAGGCGGGAGGGCGGCGATGCCGATCCCCAGAATTGACGCCGCGGCCCGGGAGGTGAAGTTCCGCAACCCGGAGCTCGCCCGGCGGCTGTCCGCCCGGCTCGCGCGCCCTGACCGCCGAGATCGGCCGCTCGCCGGTCTCCGTCATGCACGTCTGCGGCAGCCACGAGCAGGCGATCGCCCGCTGGGGCCTGCGGGCCAACTTCCCGAAGGCGCTCAACGTCATCATGGGCCCGGGCTGCCCGGTCTGCATCACCGACATGCCCGAGGTGGACGAGGGCGTGGCCCTGGCGCGCCAGGGCGTCGTCATCGCCACCTACGGGGACATGGTCAAGGTTCCGGGAACGGTGATGTCGCTCGCCGACGCCCAGGCCGCGGGCGCCGACATCCGGGTCGTCTACAGCGCGGCTCAGGCCGTCGAGATCGCCCGCGGCGAGACGAAGGAGGTCGTCTTCTTCGCGACCGGTTCGAGACGACCGCCGTCGCGACCGCGGCCGTGGTCCGAGGCCCCGTGCCCCCGAACTTCTCCGTCCTCTCCGCCCACAAGTACATCCCGCCCGTCATGGAGATCGTGGCCGAGATGCCGCAGACCCGGGTCGAGGGATTCCTCGCGGCCGGCCACGCGGCGACGATCACCGGTTGGGGCATCTTCGAGGCCTTCGTCGAGCGGCACCGCATCCCGGTCGTCGTCGCGGGCTTCGAGCCGCTCGACATCCTCTCGGGCCTCGCGCGCCTGCTCGAGCTCGTGCGCGACGGCGCGCCGCGCGTCGTCAACATGTTTCCCCGCTGCGTCACGCGCGAGGGGAACCGCCGCGCGCAGGACGAGCTCTGGAGCGTCTTCCGGCCCGGTCGGCGGGCGCTGGCGCGGCATCGCCCACGTCCCGAACGGCAACCTGCGCCTGACCGACGCCTGGGCGCACCTCGACGCCCGCCGCCGCTTCCAGATCGACCTGACGGGCGCTCTGGGACTACGCGCCGCCCACCCTGGCCGCCAGCTGCATCTGCGGGGACATCATGTCCGGAATCGCGTCCCCGACCGACTGCACCCTCTTCGGCCGGGAGTGCCTCCCCGACACGCCCGTGGGCGCCTGCATGGTCTCGAGCGAGGGCACCTGCAAGATCTGGCACCAGTACGGCGGCATTCCCGAACCTCGGAGAAGCCTCGATGAAGACCCTCGCGGCCTCGCTCGAAGAGCGCGTGACCCTGAAACAGGGCGCCGGCGGGCCGCGCGATGCGCGCCCTGATCGAGGACGTTTTCCTCAAGGACCTCCCGGCGCCTCCCGCCCGCGGGATCGGCGCCGCGGCGATGGACGACGGCGCGGCGCTCTGGCTCGGAGACCGCTAGCTTGTCGTCACGACCGACTCGCACGTCGTCCATCCCGTCTTTTTCCCGGGCGGCGACATCGGCCGGCTCTCGGTGTCGCGGCACGGTCAACGACCTCGCGATGATGGGCGCGACCGAGGTCCTCGCGCTGACCTGCGCGGTCGTCATCGAGGAGGGATTCCCGCGCGCCGACCTCGAGCGCATCCAGGCCTCGATTCGCGAGGCCTGCCGGGAGGCCGGCGCCGCCATCGTGACCGGCGACACGAAGGTCATGGGCCGCGGAGAGATCGACGGCATCGTCCTCAACACGACCGGGATCGGCCTGACGGACCGCGTGGTCCCGGACTGCGGGCTCTCCGCCGGGCGACCGGATCCTCGTCACCGGCGCGATCGGGGACCACGGCCTCGCCATCATGGCGGCTCGTCACGCGCTCGCCCTCGAGGGCGAGCTGTCCTCCGACGTCGCGCCGATCAACGGGCTCGTCCGCGCCGCGCTCGACGCCGCCGAGGGCGCCGTCGTCGCGATGAAGGATCCGACGCGGGGAGGGCTCTCGTCGGCGCTCCACGAGATGGCCGAGAAGAGCCGCGTGGGGATCATTCTCGAGGAGACGAGAGGTCCCCGTGCACGACGCCGTCCGGGCCGCGGCGGACCTGCTCGGCATCGACCCGCTCCACGTCGCCAACGAGGGCAAGGCGGTGCTCGGCGTCCGGCCGGAGGCGGTCGACCTCGTCCTCGCGGCCCTGCGCGCACACCCTCTCGGCCGGGAAGCGCGCGCCGTCGGCACGTGTGTGGCCGAGCGGCCCGGATCCATCGTCCTCGACACCGGCTTCGGGCGCCGGCTGCTGGCCGAGCCCGAGGGCGAACCGCTGCCGCGCATATGCTGACGCTGCGCCCCCGCGTCGCGGTCCTCTTTTCCCGGCGTTGCCCGGGCCTCGAGAATCTCCTCGCGGGACACCGCCGGCGGGAATTCGACCTCGTCTGCGCCCTGACCACCTCCGAGGAGGGACTCTCGGCGAGAGCCCCGACGGCCCGACTGCGAGTCCCCCTGGTCGTACATCCGATCCACGCCTTCCTCTCGGCGCGAGGGCTGCGGCTGTCCGACATGGCCGCCCGCCGCGATTACGACCTTGCGACGGCCGAGCGGCTCGCCCCGTACCGGCCCGACTTCGTCCTGCTTTCGAGCTATCTCTACGTCCTGACCGATCCGATCCTCGAGGCGTTCCCCGCCCGGATCGTCAACGTGCACGGAAGCGACCTCGCGCGCACGCGGCCCGACGGGCGGCCGCTCTATCCGGGCCTTGCGCGCCGTGCGCGACTCCATCCGCGCCGGCGAGACCGAGACGAGGGCCACCGCGCACGTCGTGACCGAGCGGCTCGACGACGGCCCGATCCTGCTGCGCTCCCGCCCCTTCCCGGTCTCCCCCCTCGTCGCCGACCTGCGCCGCACCGGGAACCTCCACGCCGTCAACGCCTACGCCCACGCCCACGAGGAGTGGATGCTCTCGGTCGCGTGGGGGCCCCTCCTGACGGGCGCGATCGCCCGCCTGCGGGGCGGCGCGGGGGCCGAGGACCGCCCGCTCGCGTTCGCCCTGGGCGCGCGGCCATGACGCACATCCGCGTCGAGCGCGAGGGCGCCGTCGCCCTGCTGACGATCGATCGCCCCGAACGCTTCAATTCGCTCGACGTCGCGACGGCGCGGGACTTTCGCAAAGCCGGCCTCCTGCTCGCCCGAGACGCCTCCGTGCGCGCCGTCGTGGTTCGCGGCGTCGCCGGCATCTTCTGCAGCGGCGCCGACCTGAAGTCCATCCGGGCGGGCGGCGAGAGCGGCGAGCTCGCGTACCTCCAGGCCGGCCGCCCACGCCCGCGGGATACGGTGAGGTGTTCAAGCAGATCCTCGAGTACATCCACAGCACGATCTCGGAGATCAAGCGCGCGCCCAAGCCCTTCGTCGCGGCCGTGGACGGGATCGCGGCGGCCGGGGGCTTCGGCATCGCGATGGCGTGCGACCTCGTCTACGCCTCGGACCGGGCCTCCTTCGAGTGGGCGTACGGTAAGACGGGCCTGACGGGGGCCGAGAGCTCCACCTTCTTCCTGCCTCGCCTGCTCGGTCTGCGCCGAGCCATGGAGCTCGTGCTCCTGAATCCGAGGCTCGACGCCGCTCGCGCGCTCGAGTACGGCCTCGTCAACGCCGTCTTCCCGACCGAGCGCTTCGACGCGGAGGTGCTCGAGGTCGCCCGGCGCCTCGCCGCCGGCCCGGCGCAGGCGGTCGCGGTCGCCAAGGGCCTGCGTCAACCAGGCGGCGGGCGTCGACCGCCTCGACCATCACCTCGACCGCGAGCTCGAGGAGCTCGCGCGCATCGCCGACGGCCCCGACTTCGCCGAGGGGCTGGCGAGCTTCTTCGAGCGCCGTCCCGCGCGGTTCGGGAGCCGCTGACCGTGCACGAATACGCGATCGTGCAGGCGCTGCTCGAGCGGGTCGAGGCCGAAACCGCGGGCCGCGGGACCTGCTCCGTACGCCATCTCCACGTGCGCATCGGCGAGGCTCGCCGGCGTCGAGATCGAGCTGCTGCGCACCGCCTACGGGGTCTTCCGCGATCGGACCCTTTGCGAGAACGCCGATCTCTCGATCGTCCCCGTCCCGGCGCGGTGGGAGTGCCCGTCGTGCGGCGCGCCATTGCCCCGCGGAGCCATCCTGCGCTGCCCGAACTGCGCCGTCCCCGCCCGCCTGGCGGCCGGCGACGAAATCGTTCTGGACCGGATCGAAATGGAGGTTTCCGATGTGTGATTCGTGCGGATGCGGCGACCCGGAGATCGTCCCCGTCGAGGTCCACGACCGTATCCTCGCCGGCAACGACCGGACCGCGCGGCACAACCGGGAGCACTTTGCGGGGCACGGCACGCTCGCCATCAACCTCATGGGTTCGCCCGGTGCCGGCAAGACCGCCGTTCTCGAGGCGACGGCCCGCGCCTTCCACGGGCGCCTGCGCCTCGGCGCCCTGGCCGGGGATCTCGAGACCGACCGGGACGCGCAGCGCCTCATGCTCGCCGGGATCCCTTCCGTGTCGATCACGACCGGATCGGCCTGTCACCTCGACGCCGAGCTCGTGCACCGCGCCCTCCACGGCTTCCCGGTCTCGGACCTCGACCTTCTGTTCATCGAGAACGTCGGCAACCTGGTATGCCCCGCCGTGTACGACCTCGGCCAGGCATTCAGCGTCGTCGCGTTATCGGTGACCGAGGGCGACGACAAGCCGCTCAAGTACCCGGTCATGTTCCGCAAGGCGGACCTCGTCCTGCTCACCAAGACCGACCTCCTGCCGCACCTGCCGGAGGTGAGCGTCGCCACGATCGAGGACGCTCTCGCGCGGGTCATGCCCGAGCCCCGGGTCATCGCCCTCTCGGCTCGCACGGGTGAGGGGCTCGACGCGTGGCTCGAGTGGCTCGAGGCGCGCCGGCCGGCCGCCGGACGCACGGCCCCCGCCTCGCGGGTGTCGGCGTGAGCGAGGGGCTCTTCGCCGCACTCGCCCTTGGGGCGGCCACGGTCGGAAGCCTTCACACCCTGGCTCCCGACCACTGGGTCCCTTTCGCGGTCCTGTCCCGCGCCCGCGGCTGGAGCCTCGGCCGGACCGCGCGGGTCACCCTTCTGTGCGGCTTCGGGCACGTCACGGCCTCCGCCCTGCTCGGCTTGCTCGGGCTCGTCTTCGGAATCCGAATGATCGAGAGCTTCGGAGCGCGGATGGAGGCCGTCTCCGGCCTCCTGCTCATCGGCTTCGGCGTCGCGTACGGGATCTGGGGACTGCGGCGTAGGCTCGGAAAGAAACTTCACGGCCACTCCCACGACCACTACGATCACGTCCACGATCCCGGACGCACGACCGCCTGGACTCTGTTTCTGCTGTTTTCGGCCGACCCCTGCGTGGCCGTGATCCCGCTTCTCTTCGCCGCCGCTCCGCTCGGGGCGCTGCGCACCACCGTGGTCGTCCTCGTCTACGAACTGGCGACCCTCGCGACGATGGTCGCACTCGTCCTCCCGGCGCGGGCGGGCGTTCGCCTCTTCCGATCGGCATGGCTCGACCGATACGGAGACGCCGTGGCCGGAGCGGTCATCGCCAGCGTCGGCGTGACCGTCGCCGCGCTCGGCTGGTGAACCGCCCCCGGTTGATGCACTTGGATCAAGCGCGGGAGTCACCCGCCCCCTAAGATCGGAGCGGTGGGGTGACCCATGACGATCTGGTTGCTGTTCCTCGGCCTGCTTGCCCTCTCTCTCATCCCCCTCGTCTTTCTGGGCGGCCGCGCCTACTTCCGGTACCGGGGCCCGAGGGTCGTGACCTGTCCCGAGACGGCGATGCCGGCTGCCGTTCGCGTGGATGGCCGCCACGCCGCCGCCTCGTCCGCGATCGGGGAACCGGACCTGCGGCTTTCGGAGTGCTCGCGGTGGCCCGAGCGCAAGGGCTGCGGCCAGGCGTGCCTGTCCCAGATCGAGGCCGCTCCGGCCGAGTGTTTCGTTCGAACGATGCTCGTCGACTGGTACCGGGGCTCGTCCTGCGGGATCTGCAACCGGGAGATCGGCGAAGTTCACTGGCTCGAGTACAAGCCGGCCCTCCTGACGCCCGACCGCAAGACCGTCGAGTGGGAGGACGTGACGCCCGAGAACCTCGCCGAGGTCCTCGCGACGTACCAGCGCGTCTGCTGGCGCTGTCACGTCGTTCACGCGTGGCGCGATCGGTTCCCCGGATTCCGCGGCGACCCGAGGTCTCCCCAGGCCTCCTAGCCGGAGCCCGAAAAGAAGCGGCCGGCCCTGAGAGGACCGGCCGCGAGGCGCCGCCCCGTCGGGGCGGCTTCGGATGTGGCCGCGGGATCAGGAAGCGACTTTGACCTCGATGGCCTTGGGCCGCGACTTCTCCGTCTTGGGAAGATGCACACGGAGAATGCCTTCTTTGAAGTCTGCCGCCACCTTCGTGTCGTCCGCGTCCACGGGCACCGTGAAGGTCCGGAGGAACGTTCCATAGGACCGCTCCACGCGATGGAACTTCTTTCCTTTCTCCTCTTTCTCCTGCCTGCGTTCGCCCTGCAGGGTCAGGATCCCGTTCTCGACCGTGACCTTCACGTCTTCCTTCTTGACCTCGGGGAGCTCCGCCTTGATCAGGTATTCGTTCTCCGTCTCCTGGATGTCCACGCAGGGCATCCAATCCGCGAGGGTCAACGATTCCTTTCCGGTGGCGGGCCGCGTCCAGGTGCCGAACATGCGGTTCAGGCGATCGGACATCTCCTCCAATTCCCGGAAGTGCGGATAGTTGGTGGTCGGTTCATAACGAATGAGATTCATACCAGCCTCCTTTGCAATTGACTTCACGCTCGCAGCATGCAACACGCCGCGGCCGCTGTCATGAGCCAGATGCATCAAATTTCGGAGCCGTCGAAACGCTCGGCGATCAGCGCGCGAATGGCGCGCGCGCTTTTCTCCGGCGCTTCGGTTCCGGAAACGACCAGATCGGGCCTCTCGGGCGGCTCGTAGGCCTCGGTCGCCCCCGGCAGATGGGGCGCCTGTCCCATGCGTGCGCGCCGGTAGAGCCCCTTGGGATCCCGCGCCTGGCGAATTTCCAGAGGCGCCGTGACGAGGATTTCCAGGAAGCGGCCGACGCTATCGCGCAGGCGGTCGCGGTGCGCGCGTCTCGGCGCGGTCGCGTCCACGATGACCGGAAATCCCTGATCGACGAGAAGCGCTGCGAGGCCGGCGACTTCGCGGTAGAAGCGGTCACGCTCTTCGGGTCTCGTAGGTCGGCTCGGGAGTCAGCACTCGGCGCAGCGCGTCGGACTCCAGTACGACGGCGTGGATACCCGCGGCCGAGAGCTCTTCCTCGAGCGCGCGGGCGACCGTGGACTTGCCAGAAGCGGGAGGGCCCGTCAGCCAGACGGCCCAGCTCATGGAGCCTCGCGGATGAGGTATTCGGAAACTCTCTCGATCTCGAAACGGTCGGCCTCGAGAACCGAAAGCAGAAACCGGAAGAGCTTGCGCCGCAGCTCCTCCGGCTCCCGGGGGTACCAGATCGGGCTGGCGACCACGAGGGCGCGGAACGCGAAGTGCGGCGCGATGACGTCTCCGAGCTCCGCGTCGCCGGAGCGCTCCCGGTACCGGTCCCAGAAGAGCCGGAAGAGCTCCGCGAACGGGCCCGAGAATCCCCCGTTCGTCCGGAGCGCGAAGAACAGGAAGTTGACCGAGAGCGAAGCGACATCGTCGGCCGGGTCGCCGAGGGCCCCGCGGCTGCGGTCGAGGACCGTGAAATCGGTCCCGGAGCGAAACAGGATGTTCCAGGGATGAAAGTCGCCGTGGATCGTCCTCAGGCGATCGGAGCGCTCCCGCAGCCTGTATCGCCAGCCGAGGGCCAGCGCCTCGACCCTGCCGAGGAGCGCCGCGTCGATGAAGCCCGCTGGGACCGGGTAGGAGTCGGCGACGCCCGCGATGCATTCGCCCGAACCGACGAGCTCCCGCAGCCGGCGCCGGTACCAGGACGGATGGGAGGCCGGCGAGCGGTGGATGTCGGCGAGATAGTCGGCCAGGGTACGCACCCGGGCGGTATCGACCGCCTCGAGGCGGCCGGCCGCGGCGATGCGGTCGAAGTCCGCGGCGTAGGGCTCTCCCTCGGAAAACTCGGTCAGGATGAAAAACTCGCCACTGTCGCCCAGGCTGACCGGCGGCCCCGTCGCCCTGAAGGCCCCCACGTCCACGGGAGCGACGTGGCCGGGAAGGGTTCCGGATTCGTCGAAGGCCCGAAGGACCAGCGCGGCCCGGTCGGACCGGTCCTCGTGCCCGAACTGTCCCGGGCGGACCGTCTCGAGGACAAGGGTCCGCGGGCCGGCGGCCGACCGCCACCGCACCCGGTAGGGAATTCCGTATCCCCCCTCCTTGATGCCCGAGGCCTTGCCGACCAGGGGCTCGACGATGGCGTCCCGCGCCTCGGGACCGAACCGCGCCGCGAGGTAGTCGCGAATTCCCGGAAAGACGCTCGCCTGGAGGCTCATGGCTCCCCCCCTTTCATCCTGCGGCGCCGAGCGTTTGCCGGCCTGATGCAGATTCATCACTCCGTCCCCCGTCCCCGGTCATAAGCTGTGCCCAACTTCGATGGACGTCGCAGACCCGCAGCACTCCCGCCGCCGGTGGATCACGTACCTGCTCGGCACGAGCCTCGGTGCCGCGTTCGTCTCCTTTCTCTATCCGGTCCTTCGATACCTCGTTCCGCCCGTGAGCTCCGAGCCCTCCCTCTCCGAGATCGAGCTCGACGTGAAGGCTTCGGACATCCTGCCCAACTCGGGCCGGATCGTTCCCTTCGCCGGCAAACCGGTGATCCTCTTCCGCACGGCCACGGGCGAGCTCAAGGCCCTGACCGCCACGTGCACCCACCTCGCCTGCACCGTCCAGTACCGGACGGACGCGCAGCGACATCTGGTGCGCCTGCCACAACGGCGTTTACGACGCCAACGGCACCAACATCTCCGGGCCTCCTCCGAGGCCGCTGACGCAGCTCGAGGTCGCCGTGCGGGGAGACAAGGTTGTCATCCGGCGCGCCTGACGGCCCCGCTGCCGCGCGCCAGTCCCCGGCCGCCTGGCTCAAGGACCGGATCGGATGGGACGGGATCGCCCATCTGGCGGCGAAGAAGGAAGTCCCGATCCACCGGCACACGATCTTCTACTACCTCGGCGGGATGGCCCTCTTCCTCTTCCTCGTGCAGGTGGCCACCGGGATTCTGTTGCTTCTCTACTACCGCCCAAGCGCGGCCGAGGCCTTCGAGAGCGTCCAGTACATCATGGCCGAGGTCCCGTTCGGATGGCTGATCCGCTCGATCCATTCGTGGGGCGCCAACATCTTCGTGGGCGTGATCGTCCTGCACATGGCGTCCGTCTACTTCCTCAAGGCGTACCGGGCAGCCGCGCGAGATGACCTGGATCACCGGGGCCCTGCTTCTCTTCATCGCCCTCGGCTTCGGGTTCTCGGGCTACCTTCTGCCCTGGAACACGCTCGCCTTCTTCGCGACGAAGGTCGGGACCGACGTCCCCGCCCAGCTTCCCGGGATCGGGCCCCTGCTGTCGCGGATCCTCCGGGGCGGCTCCGACGTCACCGGCGCCACCCTGTCGCGCTTCTACGGCATCCACGTCGCGATCCTTCCGGCGATCACGACGCTCCTGCTCGGCGCGCACCTCGTCCTCGTCCAGCAGAAGGGCATGAGCGTGCCGCTCTCGGTCGAGCGGAAGAAGCCCCGGGCGATGAAGTTCGTGCCGGACTTTCTCCTGCGCGATATGGTGGGCTGGTTGATCGCGGTGGCCCTGCTCGCCGGACTCGCCGCCTTACTCCCGTGGGAACTCGGCCAGAAGGCCGAGCCCTTTGCCCCCGCGCCGGCCGGAATCCGGCCCGAGTGGTACTTCCTCTCGATGTTTCAATTCCTCAAGTACCTGCCCGCCGAAATCGCGGGGCTGCCCGGGGAGATGCTCGGCGTCTTCTTTTTCGGAGCGCTGGCCGCCGTCCTCGTGCTGGTGCCGTTGCTCGACCGGAAGGCCTCCCTCGGGCGCCCGTCGCCCTGGTGGAACCGGATGGCGCTCGTCGTCCTCCTCGCGGCCCTCGTTCTGACCGTCCTGGCGCTCCAGCCTGCGCCCGGGCAGGCGGCACCATGAGGCGGCGGCTCGCCCTCTTCGCCGCCCTCTTCGCCGGCGCCCTGGCCGCGCACGCCGTCCCGCCTGCGCCGCCTGCGCCCACGCCGCCTCCGAAGGCCGCCGAAGCGATCGGGTGCGTCGACTGCCACCTGGCGCTCGACGACGCCCGCGTCAGCCCGCCGGCCAAGCTCTTCGCCGACGACATCCACGCGCGCTCGGGCTTTACCTGCGCCAACTGCCACGGAGGCGACCCCCGCACGCAGGACATGGACCTCGCGCACGATCCGAAGAAGGGATTCCGGGGCAAGCCGTCGCCGAAGGACATCCCGACGCTGTGCGGCACCTGCCACGCCGACGCGGCAGCGATGAAGCGCTTCAACCCCTCGGAGCGCGTGGACCAGCTCGCCGAATACCGCACGAGCGGGCACGGCAAGGCCCTCCTGCGCGGCGACGAGAGCGTCGCTACGTGCGCCAGCTGCCACGGCGCCCACGGCATCCTGCCGGTCAAGGACACGCGCTCGCCGGTCTATCCCACCCGCATCGCCCAAACCTGCAACCACTGCCACGGGAATGCGAAGCTGATGGTCGCCCACAAGCTGCCCGCCGACATCTACGCAAAATACTCGAAGAGCGTGCACGCCGAAGGGCTCATGAAGAAGGGCGACCTGTCCTCGCCGACGTGCAACTCCTGCCACGGCAACCACGGCGCCGCGCCGCCGCAGGTGGGGTCCGTCTCGAACGTCTGCGGGACCTGCCACACCATTTTCGCCGAACAGTTCAAGGCGAGCCCGCACCAGGAGGCGTTCGCTCAGATGGGCCTGCCCGGCTGCGTCACGTGCCACGAGAACCACGAGATCGTGCACCCCACCGATGCGTTCCTCTCGACCGGCAAGGAGGGCAAGTGTGTCGCCTGCCACGAGGCGGGAACGGAGGGTGCCCGTTCCGCGGCGGCCATGTACAACGACATCCTCGCGCTCAAGAAGGAGACCGACGCCGCAAAGGCGGCGCTCCAGCGCGAGGCCGAGGCCGGAATGCTCGTGGCGCGCGCCCAGTTCGATCTCTCCCGGGCCGACGAGGCCCTCACGAAAGCGCGGGCGGACGTCCACCTGTTCCATCCCTACGCTGTGCAGCAGACCGTGGCCGGCGGCCTGACCATCGCCCGCACCGCCCGGGCCGAAGCGGTTCGCCTCCGGCACGAGCGGGACTTCCGGCGCAAGGGCCTCGTCGTGTCGCTGGCCCTCATCGGGCTCTCCATCGCGGCCCTCGTCGCGAAGATCCGCGACCTCGACCGCCGTAAGCCACCCAGCCCGGGCCCATGAGCCCCCGCTTCGGCGCGGGCCTCTGGCGGCTCGCGGACCCGAAGATTTCGCTCGCCTCCTTCAGCGGGATCCTTCTCGGCGCTTGCGCTGCGGCGCACGATGGTCCCCTCTCGCTCCCCTGGCTCGCCGCGACCGTCGTCGGCGTCTTTGCGATCGAGGTCGCGAAGAACGCCTCCGGCGAGATCGTGGATTTCGGCTCGGGGGCCGACCTCGCCGTCGCGCCGGAGGACCGCAGTCCATTCTCCGGCGGAAAGCGCGTCCTCGTGGACGGCCTGCTGACGCAGCGTCAGACCGCGGCGATCGCGATCGTCTGTTATGCAGCCGGGATTGCCGTCGGTCTCTGGATCGTCTTCGCGCGCGGTCGGCAAGTGCTTCCTCTCGGGATCCTGGGAGTGGCAGCCGCTCTCTTCTACCACTGGGCGCCGCTTCGCCTGGCGTACCGGGGGCTCGGCGAGGCGGCCGTCTGGCTCGCCTACGGCCCGCTCGTCGTCTCCGGGACCTACCTCGTCCAGCGAGGCCGAGTTGCCCTCTGGGTCGTGGGGCTCTCCGTCGTCCTGGGTCTGCTCATCGCCGACTTTCTCGTCGTCAACGAATTTCCGGACGCCAACGCCGACGCCCGGGCGGGAAAGCGAACCCTCGTCGTCCGTCTGGGCCGCGCGCGAGCGGCAACGTTGTTTGCAGCCCTCGCAGCGTCGGCCTTCGCGATCCTGGTCGCGCTCCCCTTCCGGGACGCTCCCGCCGGAGTCTGGCTCGGGGCGGCGGGCGGGCTTCCCGCGGCGCGCGCCGCCCGAGTCCTGCGTGCACACCCGGAAACGACGTCCCGGATCATCCCGGCGCAGCAGCTCGCCCTTCTCGCCTTCGTGCTGCTCGCCCTCGGCTCCGGACTCGGCCTGCTCCTCTGGCGATGAGGCTTCACCAACTCTCGGTCCGGGACGCCCTCACCGGAATTCGCAGCACGGAACAGGGGCTGTCGTCATCCGAAGCCACTCGCCGCGATGGCCCGACAGGCTCTGCCCGGGCTGGCCGGCCTGCGACAGGTCGACGCGATCCCCTTCGACCAGCGCATGCGGCACAGCGTCGTGTGCGAGACGCCGGAGGGGCCGATCCTCTTCTGCAAGGGGGCGCCCGAGTCCGTGCTTCCTCTCTGCCGGGAGTTCCGAGTCGACGGTCTGACCAGACCGCTCGGACCGGCGCGGCGCCGGCTGGACGTACGGGCAGGAGCTCACGACCCACGACCCGCTCTACCTCCAGGCCACCACGGCGTGCCTGAGCGCCATCGTCGCCCTGCAGATCGTCAACGTGTTCCTGTGCCGCAGCTCCGTTCGATCGGTCTTTTCGACCGGTCTGTTCGGCAACCCGCTGATTCTCTGGGGAGTCCTGCTCGAGATCGGGCTCGTCCTTCTGGCCAACTACACGCCGTGGGGAAACGCCGTCCTCGGAACGGCCCCCCTTCCCGCCAGGGTGTGGCTCTTCTTCCTGCCGTTCGCCCTGGCCATGGTCGTTCTCGAGGAGCTGCGCAAATGGGTCGCGCGCCGGCGCATCGGCCAAGAAGAGGTGGCCGACTAGAAACCTCGAGGCGCCGCGAGGTCAGGACGCTCGGCGGGCGACTGCGACGAGCCCCGCCGACGCGCGAGCTTGGCCAGCTCGAACGGCACGACACTCGCGATCCCGGCGAGAGGATCCAGGTTGGCCTTCTTTTTGGCCCCCGACGCCACCCCGGCGCGGGCAGCTCGAAGGACCTTGCCATCTTCGTCTGCTCCCATGTCTGAAACTGCTTGAGATGGCAGGCCCTGCATTTCTTCGCGCCAACGTATGTTGGAGTTTCGGCTCCCGCCCAGGCGACCAACAGAAGCGCCAGACCGCCCACGAGGATTCATGGATCGTTCCTCTTTGGTGGCTGTTCGGGGGCAGGAGTCTTTTCGGCGACACGTCCGGATGTTTCGGCAGGGCCCCGAGGACGATTGCTTTTCACGGGCGCGGATTGCAGGCCGGTCTCGAGAAAGGCGAAGAGGTTGGCCATCTCGTCCGCCTCGAAGCTGGGCCAGGGAACACTGT
This sequence comes from uncultured Acidobacteriota bacterium, assembly GCA_963724465.1. Lineage (GTDB taxonomy): Bacteria > Acidobacteriota > Thermoanaerobaculia > UBA5066 > Gp7-AA6 > DAHUXD01. The sequence goes on from CAVRUT010000008.1 coordinate 156,638, forward strand.
AGGCGCTCATCTTCTCGCTCATCTGCGGAGCGTGGTTCCACATCAGCTGCGCTATGCGTTCCTTCGGTACGCCCGCCACGAATTGGCCCAGGGCGGGGCCGATGTTGCCCTCTCCGCGGTGCCCGTGGCACGCGGCACAGCCCTTCGCCCGGTACACCGCCTCTCCCCTCACGAGGTCGCCGGGCCGTCCGCCGTAGCGGGAGAGAAAGAGATGCGCAAACAGATCCGCCATCTCCTCGTCCCGGAATTTCGGCGGCGCCATGCCCAGAGCTCCCATCGCCTCGGCCATGGCCGGCCAGTGGTTCCACATCCGGCCGGCCAGCTGGGTCACGCTTCCGCGCAGCTCCGCCTTCCCCAGGTCTGGACCGATCGCAGAACCGCGGCCGAAAACAGCGTGGCAGCGGGCACAGCCCTTGTCGGCAAAGACTTTCTTTCCGCGCTCGGGATCTCCCGCCGAGCGGAACTCCCGCGCGGCCTGCCGCGGGCCCTGGCTCCGGAGGTAGGCGAAAAGGTCGACGATTTCGCTGCCTTCGAACTTCGGCACATCCATTCCGGTGCGCTTGATGGCAGGCACCATGACGGGTCCGTGGTTCCAGAGGTCCTGCGCGATGCGCAGCGGGGCCGTTCCGCGGGGAAGCCGGTCCAGTGGCGGCCCCGCCGTTCCACCTTCGCGGCCGATGCGGTGGCACTGGATGCAATGTTTCTGTGCAAAGAGCACCTTGCCCACGCGCGGATCGCCTGGCTCGTCGAAATAGTTCAGGAAATAGAGAAAGGCGATCAGGTCGCCCAGTTCATCGTTCTGAAACGACGGGCGCGTGATTCGCGCCTCCTGCATCTTGCTCTCCATGACCCCGGCGTGGTTCCACATTCCGGCGGCGAGCTCGAAGAAGGAGCCTTTCACCGCCGTGCGGCCCAGGTCCGGTCCGATGCGTCCACCGCTGCCGCGCACGGCATGGCACTGAACGCATCCCTTCTCGACGAAGAGCGACTGGCCGCGGAAGGGGTCGCCCAGTTCGCCCCGGAGCTCTCGAGCCGCGACGCCGGCGGCAACGCCGACGACGACCGCCAGCACGGCCCGACGACCCTGCCTAATCATGTGCCGCCCCGGCCGTGGCCGGCAGATAGCTCTGGACCCGTTCCTTGACCTCCTCGACCGAACGCTCGCGGCCCTCA
>CAVRUT010000009.1:0-142106 GCA_963724465.1 uncultured Acidobacteriota bacterium
CGAGAACGGCCGCGGCGGCGGGCGATGTAGTCCATGAGCTGCACGGTCGCGTGATCGCTCCAGTGCAAGTCCTCCGTGATGAGCAGCAAAGGACGATTCGCCGTGTAGCGGTCGAGCAGCTCGCCCATCTCGCGCAGCATGCGCTCCGGGCGGGCGCCCGCGAGCTCCCGTCGCAGTGCGTCGCGCTCTTTGGCGGTGCTGAGCCACGGTAGCTGCAGCAGCCAGGTCGGAGCCACGGCGCGCAACAGGGTCGGCACTGCGCTGTCGCTGCGGCACAGCTCAGCGATGGCTTCGAGGACAGGAAGATACGGCTCGCCGATACCGTAGTGCTCCACGCACTGCCCGCGCGCACAGGCGACTTCGCCGAGCCCGGAGACGAAATGCTCGATCAGTGTGGTCTTGCCGATCCCCGGCTCGCCCGCAACCCAGACAACCGCGCGCCTGCCGCCGCACGCAGTTTCCCAGGCGCTGCGAAGCTGCGACAGCGCTTTCGTGCGGCCGATGAAGAGCGGTGCCTGCAACGAGCGGTGTGGCGCAACGGTCGTGCCTGCCGGCGATGAGGCGCGTATCGCGGTGGTGGCGGCAATGAAACGATAGCCTCGTCGCGACACCGTTTCGATGAAGCGCGGGCGCCGGGCATCGTCGTCAAGCACCGCCCTCAGATCGCTGATGGCGGTCTTCAAAACCGAGTTACTGACGAACCGGTGGCCCCATACCTCATCCAGTAATGCCAGCTTGGTGAGCAGGGATGCCGGCTGCCGCACAAGCGCGCACAGCACGGCAAAGGGCGTTGGCGCGAGCGCAACGGCTTTCCCGCCGCGTAGCAAGGTTGCGTTCGCCTCGTCCAGCTCGAACCTGTCGAAGCGCACCCGTACCGGATTCGAGGGAGCCGAGGAGCGAGGCGGGACGGTAGCTTTAGACATTCAAACGTGACCTGTTCGGCCATCGTGATTTTCCAGAGTATAGCGCCGGCAGGGCTGGCAGCCATCTGCGCGTACCGACGTGGGGAGGCGGTCGCTTTCACCGGCTGCGCGCGACGGGCGGCGCGCGATCGGAGATCGTGTAGGTGATACCGGCAGTGGCGCCACACCGGCGGCCCCGACCCAGAACGTCCTCCACGGGTCGGCGGGAACGATGGCGGAACGGTAGAGGAGGATTCCCATGAGCGCGAGCAGACACAACAGGTCGGGGCGCGGAGCGGCGGGCAGATGGAGAGCCATGAAGTTTCCGGCGATGCACGCCAGGATCGTGCCCGTCGCGTCGACCACGAGAAGGACCTGAATCGAATGCGGGGCTCCGCGGGTCGAGAGCCACATGGCCAGGAAGGTCGCCAGGAGGCCGAGATGGAATAGCTGAGCTGTCCCGAACTCCGACGCCTCCACACCGCGCTGCCCGTAAAAGTGCCGGAACGCAACGCCAACGACGAACAGGAGGCCTGCGATGACGACGCTCGTGCGGGCGAACTTGCGGATGCGGCTCTGGAGAAAATCTCGCCCCTCTTCCGAAGCCCAGGGCGATGGAGTCGAGGGACGCATCGATCTATCCGGGCGGAACGGTCACCAGATGCGCCACACGCTCGGGAGCCTATCGAGGACGTTCATGATACGAGTTAGGGGGAAGGCCTGGTTTGAGTCGCAATGGCTCCCCTTCTTCCGGCTCTATTCTTTGGCTGAGCTGCCCACTGGTCCTTTCGGCCTCGCATGCCTAACGGCAATGCAAGTCCGACCCTGTGGTGGGACATTTCCCCTCCTCGGGCCAAGTTTCCAAGCATCAAGGCAGCGGCGTCCGCGTAGGGGATGATCATCTCCGGAATGAGGTACGCGAACACGGGCAAGAACAGGACGCCAGGTAGGGCTCGGCCGAACGCAGGTACTCGAACGGGCAGTTGATCCAACGAAATCCGAAGCCTGCCTAGGCCAAGAGGAGGCTCTTCCACCATCGGGCCTGGACACAGCAACCGCCAATCCAGGTTGGAACGGCGGATGCGTTCGAAGTTGATGCGATGCGGCCAGTAAGTGGAGTTGATGCGCGGGAGATCCACTCCTCGCCGACCAGAGCCATCGATGTCCAGCAATGCCGCGCCCGCTAGGAACCAGCAGGCTGGCCGATCACTGGTTGATACTTCGTCCAGACTCGTGACAAGACGATCGACGAGGTTGACGAACACCTGGCCTTCGGTGACCAGACCTGCAGTGTTGATGACTGCATCATGGCCGGTAAGCATCGCGGTCAAATCGCTCGTCGAAACCGCGCTCAAGTCGCATTGGTGGACCGACACCTTGTCGAGGACCTCAGCGGGAAGCTTGGCAGGTGTGCGAACTATGACTGCAACATCGTGCTTCGCGGCGATGGCTTGTTGAACGACATGCCTGCCCAGGGAGCCCGTTGCGCCGAGGATAACGACTCTTGACATTGGCAGCTTCGCCTCCGAATGGTCTATGTGGGAGAAGGTGAATTTAATGCGGTTTACATGATGCAAGTTGCCGAACCGGGAGAGCAACCGCGAAGGGACCATGTCGCATGACACCCCCGCTTCCGCACGGCGCCTCTGAACGTTTCTCGCCGCCGATCAGAGGATACGCCCTTGCCGAGAGTGGGGATCCCAGGAGAGTTAGACGACAGAATCCGGGTTGATCTGTCGCCTAGAACGCGGCGAAGCAGTGGCGAAGCTGCTTCTCAGATCGTCGCGGCTCCAAGTCCTTCCGCGCGAGCCGGTAGCGTGGCGCCCGCCGCACGCTGGCGAGCCCTGCCCATCTGGAAATGATTCAGCTCGCTTCCCTTCGCAGGCTTGAAGCGGTCGGCCCGCCTCGTTGTCCGCCCAGGCTCAGTTGGGCATCCGTAGTCACAAAGGACCTTGAAGCCGAGCCAGCCGCCACCTGTGGGTTCGGTGTGCCAATAGGGAATCCCAAGCAACCTCGTGCCGCACTTCGCACACCGCTGACTCGACAGCACTGGTGGGCCGAGAGAGTGCGAGCCTGTCTGAGTCGCCATTTCTACCTCGATGGCCTTGTCTTCCGGCACCACCGGAACGGCGGCGCCCCCGCGTCGGGCTGCCACAAGGCGGTGTACATCCGGAATGTCTGGATTAGTTAACAAGTCTCTCATGTCCCGCTGAACTTGTCGACGACCGGTGAGCCAAGAGGATTGAAGCTTCGGGGCTTCTCTGGCACCTATTCGGCTCGAAAACGCCACGAATTCGGGCTTTTTGCCCAGCTCGAGCTCCCAGCTCGGATAGTTGAATTATGAGCAACAAGACGGGAAGCAACCCCTGGTTGACCAGCCCGAAACAAGAAACGCTGAATTTTCAGCGTTCTTCTTCGCGCGCGCCAGTCGGCTCAGATATTTCCTACATGAGCAACACGATCGCTCTTTCCATCACGGCCCTGCGGGGGCAGGGGCAGCCGAACGCGCGCCGCCGGCCAGACCTTACTTGCCGGTTCTTCACCGCAATCAGCGCAACAAACAATTCTATGGAGATGTTTCACATGAGTTCACAAAAGAAAATCGACGCTAACCGCCGCAACGCTCAACAGAGTTCCGGTCCAAAGACTCCCGAGGGAAAGGCCATTTCCAGCATGAACGCCGTAAAGCACGGCGCACTTGCACGGAATACCGTGGCGAGCGGCCCGCCCTTGAGGGAGGACCCGGTGGAGTTCTATGGCCTCCTCGAAGGACTTCGAGCCCACTACGACCCGGTTGGCCCTTACGAGGATCTCCTCGTGCAGGAAATCGCCGCAGCGAAGTGGAAGACGATTCGACTCGAACGTTTCGAAGCCGCAGTCATATCGGTGCGCACGTCGGAAGCGGTCGCGGCCGGCCGCAACCGGATCGAGGAAGAGCGTTGGGGCCTCATCCAGAAGGACCTCCGGTTCAAACTCGACACCGCCGCCGACCCCGCGAAACGGCCGGTCGTTACGTCCGACATCCTCCGCGATCAGATGGATCTCGTAAAGAGGTTGAGGCGGGACGACACAATCGTCGAGGACGAGCCCGATTTCCGCACCTTCGTTTGGCTGTCGAAGACCGGCGGAGACCCGGACGACATCATGTCGGACGCTGAAAAGGAAGAAAAGTGCCGGGCCATCATGGAGGCGCTAACGGACACGGAACTTGACGACCTTCGGGGAGCTTTCATCTCAGCGATGGAAACAGCGCTTAAAGCGATGTGGCAGTTGCGCGAGAAGGCGATTCCGTTTGAGGCCAGCGTCGAACAAGCTCTCGTGCCCGACGACGCCAACCTCGAGAAAATCATTCGCTACTCGGCCTACCTTTCACGTCTCGAGGAGAGGAAGGTGGCCATGCTCGAGCACCTGCAGGCGGAGCGCCGGAAAAAGGAGGGCCGGGGTTAGTCGAAGGGTGGCGTCATGCGACACACCCTTTTTGCGAAACGAACCCACCGGGGCGCCAGGACACTCGGAAGTCGGTGGGCCGACTTCCGAGTGGCTCTCCGGCGCGTCAGAGTCAATGCGGCGGCTTTGCCCACGTGAGCGCCCGGATGATCGCGAGCACCCCGGACCCGAGAATCTCGAGAGCCATGGGGACCGCGCCGGCGGCCGCGACGACCGCTTTCAGCCGGACGCCGTCCCCCCGACCGGGACGATCGGTCGCCACCGCGATGTCTGGAAGCAAGTCGCTCCGTTGATGGGGCAAAGCCTTCGCAGCGCGGGCCCCGGCCGGGACCGCGCCGGCGGTCTGCTCGGGTCTGGCCTCGGCGACTTTCGGGTTCGAACCGGTCAATGACCTGTAGCCTCGATATAGAGTCCATTTCGTTGCCCACCTCTCGAGGACTCCGGCTGTTGCAGCTATCGGCGCTCGCGTCCGTCAGCCTCGCCATGAGTTTCGTACCGCCGACTCAGGACGTGGCCGTCGCGCCGGCGCAGGCCGCCGCGTTGCGGGACATCGTCGCGAGCGGCCGTCTCGCGGACCTGCGCTGGCCGGATTTTTCCGACTACAAAGTCCTCGTGGACGGCTTCTATGCGCCGGCCGGTTACGCGCCGGCCTGGGTCCGGGGAAGCCAGCCGTCCGCGTCGGCGCTCTCCCTGGTTCAGGCCTTCCGGGACGTCTGGAAGAGGGGACTCGAGCCCGAGGACTACGACGCGTCCCGATGGGACGCCCGCCTCCAGGCCTTGAAGGGCCCGAACGCCGATCCCGCGCGCTTCGACGTGGCGCTCACGGTCTGCGCGATGCGTCTCGTGTCCGATCTGCACATCGGGCGGATCAACCCGCAGCACTTCCACTTCGGTCTGAGCGTTCAGGGGAAGAAGTACGACCTGCCGCGCTTCCTCCGCGAGCGGCTGATGCCGGCCGCGGACGTCTCCGCCGTGCTGGACGGCGTCGAGCCTCCGTTCGGCGGTTATCGACGGACCGAGGCGGCGCTGGTGCGCTACACGGAGATGGCGCGGGGCGCTGCCGTGGAAGCGCTACCCGTCCCGGCGAAGGCCATCCGACCGGGTGAGACGTACCCCGGCGCGGCGGCGCTTCGCCAGCGCCTCGTCCTCCTGGGCGACCTCGAGGCCGATGCGGCGCCGGCCGCCAATCCCGACGTCTACGGCGGCGCGCTGGTCGAAGGGGTCAAACGCTTTCAGCGACGCCACGGTCTCGACGACGACGGCCGGCTCGGACCGGGCACCATCAAGCAGCTCAACGTCCCGCTCGTGGATCGCGTCCGGCAGCTCCAGCTCTCGCTCGAGCGCTGGCGCTGGCTGCCATCGGAGTTCTCGGCGCCTCCGATCGTCGTCAACATCCCCGATTTCCGGCTGCGCGCGGCCGACGCGAAGGGCAACGTCGCCATGGAGATGCGCGTCATCGTCGGCAAGGCGGCGCCGACCCAGACCCCGGTCTTCTCGCGGGACATGACTTACGTCGTCTTCCGCCCGTACTGGAACGTCCCTCCCAGCATTCGCGGCGGCGAGATCGTGCCCGCCATCCGGCGCGACCGCAACTACATCGCCAACAAGCGCTACGAGGTCACCACCCCCGACGGCAAGGTCGTCACCGACGGCCCGATCTCCGACGACGTCCTCGCGCAGCTGAAGGCCGGACGGCTCGCCGTGCGGCAGAAGCCCGGCCCGGCCAACGCCCTGGGGCTCGTCAAGCTGATATTCCCGAACGAGTTCAACGTGTACCTGCACAGCACGCCGTCGACCGCGCTGTTTGCGAAGAGCCGGAGGGACTTCAGCCACGGCTGCATCCGCGTCGAGAAGCCGGCCGAGCTCACCGCCTGGGTGCTCCGCGACAACCCCGACTGGACGCTCGAGCGCGTGCGGGAGGCGATGCAGACGGGACCGGACGATGTGACCGTGAAGCTCGACCGCCCGGTGCCGGTCTTCATCGTCTATGCGACGGCGCTCGCCTACGAGAACGGCGAGGTGCACTTCTACGACGACATCTACGGCCACGACGCCGACCTCTCGCAGGCGCTGGCCAAGGGCTACCCGTACCCGTGAACGAGCGGTCCTACCAGCGCCGGACGCGACCGACGTCGACGTGCACGAAGTCGGAAGCGGCGTAGTACCCGACTCCGCCGCGACCCAGACGCAGCGCGGCATCGCGAAGCTCCGCGGTCGGCACGCCCGGCACGCGGATGTCGATCGCCATCGCTTGCACGTGCATGCTCTGCCGCGCGACGCCGTGCCCGCTCTGCCGCAGGGACTCGTTGGTGGCCGGCGTGCGATAACCGCAGATCACGTCGATCTCGGAGTCGGGCCGCCCGAGGGAATCCAGCAGGTCGCGGAGCAGATCCAGAAGGCGCGGGTCGTACGCGTGGACGTCGTCCTTTCGCCAGTCGCGCAGGACTCGATCGACCAGGGTCAGCGCGGCGGGATCGTAGCCATCCGCGTGCCGGTAGACGACGTCGAGACGCTCCCCGGTATGGAGATGGTGGAAGCGCAGGCGGTACGGCTCTCCGGCCGCGGACCCCACGCCGGAGGCGGCGGGAGTCGGAGCGATGAGAATGCCGATGAGGCCAAGGAGCGCCAGGAAACGCCGAGATGCGTTCGACAGCCAACGGCTAACTGCCCTCCCAAAAGTGTGCGATGATTGGGGTAGGGGCCCCCGGCCAGCCATCATTCGGTCCTCCCAAAGTGTGCGAGACTAGGGGTAGGGGTGCGCCGCGTTAGCCGTCGAGGGCCCTCTAGGAGCCAACCCTCCCGCGGATCCGCCCCCCGGCCGCGCGCCGGCTCGTCGTGCTTGAGTGCCGCTGCCGCGTAACCCCCACGTATCTATAGACACTTTCGACCTTATCGGACGTTGCACGCCCGCTTGAGGTTCGCCAGGGCGATGTTCCACGGAAAGCCTGGGGGTTACTTTTCCTCGCCGTTCCCGAGTAAATGCGAGGGTCGACTTTAGTGTTCCACGGCTTCAGAGGTAACCACCTCCATGCCCCGAGACGGTCCCCGTACTGGTCAGGACCCCGGGGGCTGGCCGCTGCCGGTATACCAGGAGGCGAGCTCCGCCGGTTCTGATCCTCGCCGCCCTGATCTCACCCACCCATACACCCCGGTGCCTGCTTTTCGCGCGAGGGGGGAGGGGGAGGTTGACGGTCGCTCGCGCCGAGACCCCGAAATCGACGTGGTTCTATCAACGCTGGGCGTACGCCACACACCTGGTGCATGCCTTTCGCTGGCAAAGGGGCTCAAGTCGAGGAATGGGCGCCTTCGACGAGGCCAGAGCTGATTAGCGCAGAATGGACGCTGGCCGAGGAGAGGCTAGCTCGGGAGCAGCCGGCTGCGCTCCGTGGCTCGAATAGGGAGGAGATTGACGTGACCCACGTCGGGCTCAGCCAGCGGCGTCTCAAGGCTCTGTCAGACTTTCGGAACGAAATCTGCAAGGATTCGGGCCACGCTAGGCAGGCTTTCAATAATTTGGTCCGGGACGGGTGCGACCGGGACGAACTGACGGGCAGGCTGATCCTGGTCGTTCGCACCGCAGCGGTTGGAGCTCTCGGCACGACTAAAGCCTTTGACCCGTGGAAGAAGTTCGTGGGACTTCCGAGGAAAGAGGTCCTGGCCCTCCCTTGGCAGCTTGAGGAGACGGCACTCCGAATCGAACGAATCAACAACGCTTTTGTACTCAGCCCACTTGGCAGAATCGGCATCCCCACTTCGGGCACAGATAGCGAGCCACGGCACGACGAAAGCTTGTCGGAGGTACAGGACGAGGTCTTGAGATCCCTGCCACTAACACTCAGGGTCTACTCGGCTTGGCTGAAAGGAATAGCCCCGAAGTATGGGCCGAGGATGTTAGTAAGCCGAGCCCTCGCTCGGCTGATCGACGAGGAGCTGCTCAGGCTCATTGGCTGGGTGACCAAAGAGACCAAGGCGGCTAGCCCTCCCTTCGCGGATCTCTCGGCAGTGCTTCTCGCGGCTCCGATTCCGACCAAACTCGTCGTACGGGACGATCCAAAACTGTCCGACGTAGCTGTCAGCGTTTCGAGAAATCAGTTCTCGCGAAAGGCGCTCGAGAAGCTCGTCGCGCGCTGGAAAGCGTCGACCGGGAACCCCATCTAAGAAGCGATCTCCGGCGACAAGACGGCGTCGAAATCGGTGTTGGTGTTGTCGCCAACCAGCTCGAAAAAGGCTTCATGCTCGCTGTTGTGCTGCTCGGCTAGCGAGCGGCCGATAGCAAAAGGAGGGGCATGAAACCGATGTCTGGAATCGATCTCGTAATGTCACGACTCGACCGCACCCGACGAAGTCCAAACGGGTGGGAAGCTCGTTGCCCGGCCCATGACGACCGCCAGAACTCCCTTTCGGTCGCAGAGGCGGCTGACGGTAAGGTCCTGGTCAACTGTCATTCGGGCTGCGACTTCGACGCCATACAGAAGGCGATGGGCCTCCCGTCAGGCGCGTTCTTCCCGCCCTCGACCGAGCGGCCCACCGTTGCTTCTAGGTCGAGCTCCCAGCGGGTCTGGCGAATCCGTGACAAGGATGGTCAGGTCGTAGCCGAGCACCATCGCCGAGATACGGCCGGCGACAGAAAAGAGGTCTGGTGGGAGCGCGGCGGGAAGAAGGGCCTTGGTGGCCTACGAACCGAATCGTTGCCGCTTTATGGGATCGAAACCATTTCTGCCTCACCTCACGCCGTGATCGTCCTAGCGGAGGGTGAAAAGGCTGCCGATGCCCTGCGCGAGCATGGGTTTGTCGCAGTCGGTACCGTAACCGGAGCGGCCGGAACGCCGCGGCCCGAGGTCCTGGAGGACCTTAAAGACCGTGACGTCATCATGTGGCCGGATAACGATGACGCCGGCCGGGCCCATATGGAGCGAATCGCTCTCGGCGTACAGGCGGTAGTGAGGCGGGTCCGAAAGCTGTCCTGGGGGGAGGAGAGAGGCGATGACGCATTCGACTACTTTGCTGGGGGTGGCACTCAGGCAGGTCTTGTCGCGATGTTCGAGGAAGCTAGCGACTGGACGCCCAACCAATCGGGTCTGCCTGACAGCAGACCGAGGGGCAGTGGAGCCGGGCCGGTTACCGTCGTCATCTCGAGGGTCGAAGCTGAAGAGGTCGACTGGCTATGGATGGGCCGCATCCCATTTGGCAAGCTAACGGTCATCGACGGCAGACCGGGGCTCGGGAAATCGCTGCTCACACTTGACGTCGCGGCGCGCCTTTCACGTGGGACGGCCTTCCCAGATGGAGCCCGCTGCGATCCAGCTGGTGCCGTTCTCATGTCGCTAGAGGACGGTCTCGCAGACACCATCCGACCGCGCCTCGAGGCTGCTGACGCTGATATCGACCGAATTGTGGCGCTGACTGCGATCCGGTCGGAAGACGGGTCCGAAGGACTTCCGGCGCTTGACTGCAACATCGGGCAGATCGAGGAGGCCGTGAACTCTTACGGAGCGCGACTCGTGGTCATCGACCCGCTCATGGCTTACCTGGGCGCAGGGGTTAACAGCTTCAAGGACCAGGACGTCCGGCGAGTCCTAGGGCCACTCTCATCCATGGCGGAGCGCACGGGCGCAGCCGTAGTCCTAGTACGGCACCTGCGAAAGTCTCCCGAAGGAGGTGCCATCAACGCTGGTGGCGGATCAATCGGGATTATCGGAGCTGCCCGTTCGGGTCTTCTTGTTGCGCGGGACCCTATGGATCCCGACCGAAGAATTCTGGCGTCGGTAAAGAGCAACCTAGCTGCACCAAGCCGTTCGCTTGCCTACCGGGTCAAAATCGACCAACTGAACAGGGCATTTATTCAGTGGGAGACAGAACCTGTGGAGCTCTCCGCCGAGGATCTCATTGCCTTCTCGTTGAGTGAGGAGGACCGCAGCGCGCTCGCCGAAGCGAAGGAGTTCCTGCAGGCTGAGCTCGCGGGCGGGCCTCAGTCTGTTGACAACCTCAATAAGACCGCCCGCCAGGCGGGGATCAGTGAGGCGACCCTGCGCAGGGCCCGCATGTCGCTTGGAATCAAGCCGACAAAGGCCGGATTCGGCGGCCCCTGGCAGATTTCGCTGCCCACAAAGCCGCTCATCGCACGCCCAAAGGCGTTCTCGTCCAGTGTCGAGCCCCTTCCGGGGGGCATGATCCCCTTCGACGGGCGCCTTGGCCGATCGGAATACCTTGGCGAGGCTTTCAAGGTCTCGGGCCAGAGCCCAGGGTCCGTCACGCCGTGCACCTACCATTCGGGCCCCCAGACCGCCCTGTGCCTCAAATGCGGCGCCTCTTACAAGGACCACCTTGCGATCTTCGGAGGCGTGAGATGACGGCCGCGAAAACGGAGCGAGCCAAGCCGAGCCCGACAGCAGCGCTAGGGGATCTACAACTGCTGACTCCCGAAAAGGCAGCCGCCATCCTTGCTGTCAAACCCGTCACCGTGCGGAGCTGGATGACCGATGGGCGTCTCCCGCGGGTAAAGCTCGGACGCTGCGTGCGTGTGCCGGCGGCGGCGGTCGCGGAATTCATCGCGACAAACACCCGTCCGGCAGAGTCGTAGCGCCTTCCCGCCGAGAACTGTGACGCTCTTGACATTAAACCGAAACGTTTAGGATAATAGGAGCGATGAATACGATGGACCTGCGAGACTCAGCCGCACGTCGCAGCGAAGCTGCGCGCCTCCTCGGTCGCCGCAGCTACCGGGTACGGCTCGAGCGGTTCGGCATCGAACGCATCCGCAAGATTGCGCGCGAGAACGGCAAGCACGGTGGTCGACCGCCGAAGGTCGTGGAGGCACGGCGTGAGGGTTTCTGAGACGAAAATCCCAGGCGTCTCTGTCCGCCACTACCAGAACGGCAGGACCCAGTACTCCTGGACCATCCGCGTGGGGCGAAGGAGGTTTCGCCGAGTCTCGAAGCGCCGCACAATCAGCGGGGCGGTGGCGGAGAGAGAAGAAGCGCTTAAACGCTTGGCCATGGGCCTTCCGGCGTACGAGATCGAGAAGGCCGCCCCATATACGGTGGAGCAAGCGTGTAAGGCATATCTGGCCGCCTGCGAGCCCCTTCGATCGTATAAGACATGTCGACTCCATTCCGACCAGCTCACGGCGTACTTCGGGAACTTGGCGGTCGACGACCTGTCCATGGTGACGATTGCGGGCTTCCGCAAGAAGCGGTCGGCCGACAACGTGACCCCAGCTACAGTCAATCGCGCGTTCTCCTTCCTGCGCGCGGCACTGAACCACGCGAAGGGTGAGGGGAAGATCAACGGCGAGCACTTCTTTCTGAGGCTCTCGAAGGGGGATCGCCGAAAGGTGTTCCTCGAGGAACTCCGGTCGGGTGGCCTCAAACGCGTTACCGATGACCAATTTGAGGCTGTCGTCGCCAAACTCCCCCCACCTTTCCAGCCGGCGGCACGCCTGCTGCTCGCGACCGGAATGCGGAAGAGTGAGGCTTTGGGGCTTCGCTGGGACGAGGTCCGCGAAGGGGCTGTCTATCTGACCCGGACGAAGAGCGGCAAGCCGCGCTGGGTGCCTTTGACCGAACATGCCCAGAAGCTGCTTCCTGAGCGTCCTAAGGGGGCTAGAGACTCCGATCTCGTGTTCCTTGGGCGAGATGGCGGGAACGTGTCGAGCAACTTCAACCGGGCCTGGCATGCGGCTCGTACGGCGAAAGGTGTGAATCTGCCCTGGCTGCGGGTGCACGACCTCCGACATGAGGCAGCGAGCCGCTATCTGGAGGCTGGCGGGACTCCCCGCGAACTCCAGGAGCTCGGAGGCTGGTCGGACCTGAAGATGGTCGAGCGGTACTCGAAGGTCGTCGCGGGACCGGATCCGGGAGACGCTGCCAGGGTGCCGCAGCCCGGAATCAAGTCCACCGTGAGTCCACGCGCGGCGTTGGGGAAGTGTAGCGCCGTCGCTAAGTAGTTGAAAACATGGTCGGGGCGGCCGGGATCGAACCGGCGACCATCTGCTCCCAAAGCAGATACGCTACCGCTGCGCTACGCCCCGGTTCGTGCGATTATCCCACGCCGAAAACCCGCTTTGTCAGGAGAGGAAATGCACCGCGAATACGTCGCCTGGGACTCGCCCACGCTGGGACGCAGGATGGAAATGCTCTGGTTCGGCCACGCCGGCCGGCCGATGATCTGGTTCCCGACGTCGGTCGGGCGCTTCTACCAGAACGAGGACTTCGGGTTGATCCGGGCGGTCGGCGATCTCATCGAGAATGGGGCCATCCAGATCGCCTGCGTGGACAGCGTGGACGCGGAGAGCTTCTACGCGAAGGGCAGGCACCCGGCCGAGCGGATCCGCCGGCACGACCAATACGACCGGTATGTCTACGAGGAGGTCGTCCCGTTCGTGCGGAGCAAGGGAAAGACAGGGGCTCGCATCGCGACGCTCGGCGCCTCCTTCGGGGCGTACCACGCGGCGAACTTCGGCTTTCGCCACCCGGACGTCTGCGACAAGGTCGTCGCCTTCTCCGGCAAGTACGACATCCACAACTTCCTCGACGGTTACTGGGACGAGCTCTGCTACTTCCACTGTCCGATCGCCAACGTCCCGAACATGAACGCGGACTGGGTCGGCAAGCTCAGCACGATGGACCTCTGCATCGTGACCGGAGCGACCGACAACATCCTCTCCGGCACGACCGACATGCTGCGGATCCTGAACAAGAAGGGAATTCGCCACCGCGGCAGCGTCTGGAATGCTCCCTACGGCCACGACTGGCCGTGGTGGAAGGTTCAAATCCGCAGCTACCTGCCGTAGCGTCGCTCAGTCGGGCCAGAGGCAGCCGGAGGAGCCCACCCAGGTCCTGTCCTTGTTGTAGTTGACCCCCATCATCTTGCCCTGGGACAGGCGGGCGAGGGTGATGACGGGGTAGGGCTTGCCGCCCCGGTCGACGAACATCACTCGGATCTCGACCTTCGAGAACTTGCCGTCGGCGGTCTCGATCGCCGGGGCGTACTCGACCTTCCGCATGAGGAGCGTCAGGGTGCGGCGGTCCGCCGGGACGGCCGCGATGTCCCCGGCCGTCACGTCCACCTTGACGCCCGAGCCCGCGAACGAGAAGAGCGGCTTCAGGACCCATTGGGAAAGGTCCATGGGCGGCACCGGGAGGTCGGAGAGAAGGACCGCCTCGGGTACGCTCGGGTGCTTGAGCAGCGGCAGGGAGTGCTTGCTCCACCGGAAGTACCAGTTGGGATGGCCCGCCCACGAGACGTCGAGCGGCTCGCGCAAGTCGAACGGGAGTTTGCCGCCCGAGGCCTCGAGCTCGTCGAAGATGAGCCGGTTGTAGATGCGCAGGATCCGCGTTCGCTTTCCGTCGCGCGCGTACCAGAGCTCACGCCCCTGCTTCTCGATCTCGCCGGGGTCCACCGCGCGCACGCCCCAGAACTGCTCGGTGAAGGCGAAGTCGATCGCCGTCTTCTGGCCGGGAGGGTCGAGGTCGAGGAGGACGACGTTTTCCGGGGCCAACCCGGCCAGAACCGCGTCGCCGACGACTTTCTTGTAGGCCGCGTCGCCGAGGCCCGAGAGAAACCAGTGCAGGCGCCCCGGCTCCGGGCAGAGCTGGGCGAGTTCCTCCGACTGCGCGACCTGGAAGGCATAGAGCGTGGGGAAGGCCTGAAGCTCGATCAGCATCGGCTTGAGGCGCCCGTCCTCGCCCTGCGTGACCGCGAAGTCCACGACGACGAAGGTCGGAGACGCGTCGCAGCCCGGGATGTCGAGCTCTCGCGGGACCGCCTCGAGGGAGCGTTCGAGAGCCTCCGGGGTGGAGAGCTGCCGGAAGATCTCGCGGGACGCGGCGAGCATCTCCTCGCGCAGGTAACGGGGCAGGAAGACGGGCGTCTCCGCCAGTCGAAACGGAATCGGCATGCCGCCGCGCTCGGAGAGGCGGCGCTCGTACGCGCGATACTTCTCGTCGGAGAACGCTTCGTTGTACGCGCGGCGCAGGTCCGGAATCATGGTCCGGGGCGGATGCTACACCCGCGTGGACGAAGGCCGAGGGGGTCTGCGACGTCGCTGGCTGAACGAGGACGGGCCCTCGAGATGACGTTGCGGCGGCTGGCGCTGCCGCAAGGTCAGATGAGGAACTTCCCGTCCGCCATGATCGGGTCGCCGTCGAACCAGATGTTGAAGCGGCGGCCGACGATGTCGATGTGCGTCGTGCTCCTCCACTGCGCGCCGGTGTGCTCGGCGTACGGGTGCCCAAAGGCGACGTGCAGAGTCGGCAGCTTCTCGTCCTGGAGGATGTTGCCGATCACGTCGTGCACGGCGATGTTGGTCCCCATGGCGAACTCGCCGACGCGGTTGGAGTTTTCGTCGGTCGACGTGTAGGCGAGGAAGTCCCGGACGAGGTCCTGTCGCTTGCACCGGACGTCCGCGATCCGGCTGTTCTCGATCGTCACCGAGAGGGGATTGTCCTTGAGGTCGCCGTAGCGCGCGCACAGGTAGTCGCCGACGACGCCATCCGCGACGTAGACGCCGTCCACCCGCGCGGGCGCCGTGAGGACCTCGCCGCCGGGGAGGTTCCCCCATTTCGAGGTCGAGATGATGCCCGAGGTCTTCAGCCACTTGATGGAAGGATCGAACGTCGCCTCGAGCTGTGATCCGGCGGGCGAGGTCGCGACGATCTTCGTCGCCTTGAGGGCGCGCTCGAGGACGCGGCAGGAAATCGCGTCCACGTCTTCGAAGTTCGCCCGCATGGCCTCGACCATGATCCGGTGCGAGATGGACACCATGTGCGCGTGGCGGATCTGGCGCCGGTCGATGATCGCCGTCAGCGCCCGGCGAAAGGCCAGCTCGCCCTGCTTGGGCTGCCCGGCGTAGATCGAGACGTCGGCCCGCTCGAGCGCATCCACGATGGGAGATGGCAGCGCCAGCATCGGCCTCGGACCGTAGTCCTCCATCACGTGGACTTCGATCGGGGCGCCGATCTCGCGGACCTGGTCGGCCAGGCTCGCGCCGATCTCTTCGGTCTCGAGGTCCGTGACGATGGCCACGCGCTCGGTCGGCTGGACTCGCAGGCAGGTGCGGATGGCGTTGCGGGCGCCGGGAACCAGGTCCTCGGCATAGGTCGTCTGCAGTTCCCGTAGCTCGTGGGTCAGGGTGCGGACTTCCTGAGCGGCGCTCGACGCGCCGACGAGAGCGGGGGGCCGTTTCGTATCGTTCAAACAGGCTCTCCTAATTGGCCGGGTGATTGTCCGAGAGAACTGCCGGGTGCGGCGCGCGGCTCGTCTTACGATGCCGTGCGCTCGAGCGACGTTTCGATCGGCAGTCCGTGGCGCGTTTCCTCGCAGATGTAGTCGACGACCTTCTTCAGGTCGCCGCCGGAGGCCTCGTAGACCCTCAGCTGCCGGTCGGCGCCCGATCCGTTTTCGAGGATCCAGTTTACCGCCTCGACCTCGCGTCGGGAACCCAATTCGTCCACGACGTCGTCCACGAACTCGAGCATCTCGGCGACGAGGCTCTTGAACGGAACCTCGACCTCCTTGCCGAAGTCGATGAGCTTTCCCTCGATGCCGTAGCGGGCGGCGCGCCACTTGTTCTCGAGGATCAGGGCGCGCCGGTACCGCCGCCAGCCCAGGTTCTGCAGGCGCAGCTTGTAGAGCTTGACGCAGATCGCCTGGAAGAGCGCGGCGAGCGTCACCGTTTCGTCGAGGCGCATGGGGACGTCGCACACTCGGAACTCGATCGTCTCGAAAAAGGGGTGAGGGCGCACGTCCCACCAGATCTTCTTGCCGTTGTCGATGCAGTTCGTGCCGACGAGGATGCGCACGAAGTCGTCGAACTCGGCGGGCGTCTCGAAGTACTCGGGGACCCCGGTGCGCGGGAAGCGGTCGAAGACCTTGGTCCGGAAGCTCTTCAGCCCCGAGTTGCGCCCGAGCCAGAAGGGGGAGTTCGTCGAAAGGGCGAGCAGATGCGGCAGGAAGTACAGCGCCTCGTTCATGATCTGGAAGGCGAGCGCGCGGTCCTTGATCCCGACGTGCACGTGCAGGCCGAAGATGAGGTTCGCCCGGGCCAGAAGCTGCATCTCCTGCACGACCGCGTCGTAGCGGGGGTCCGGGAAGATCTTTTGGTCCGCCCAGTTGGAGAAGGGGTGCGTGCCGGCCGAAGCGACGCGCATGCCGTTCTTCTTCGAAAGCCGGACGATCTCCGTGCGCATCTCGCCGACGTCCTGGCGGACTTCCTGGATGTTCTTGCAGATGCCCGTCCCGATCTCGATGACCGACTGGTGCATCTCGGGCTTGACGCGCTCCTTCAGGACGAGGCGCCCCTCGTCGAGAATCTCCTGCACGTGGGAGCGCAGCTCCCGTGTGTCCGGATCGATGATCTGGAACTCCTCCTCGACGCCAAGCGTGAAGGCGGGTTTCTCCATCCCGTGGCGATCAGGCCTCGCTGCGCGGCCGAGGCGGCGAGGAACGGGGTGCGGCCGGCTTGCGCATGCGTCCCGACGGGCGCCTGCCCGCCGACCCGTGGCCGCCGGAGAGAAACGTCGCCCAGTGGTAGTCGGTGATCGGGTCCGGATCCTGCGCGACCCGCTCCACGAGCCATTTCGTGGAGTGTTCGAGGACCCACCCGAAGTTGTCCTCGCCGACCGAGTGGACGTCGGCGTCGGGGGCCGGGTTCAGGAAGTCGATGGCGTAGGGGGCGCCGTCGCGCACGGCGAACTCGAGCGTGCCGAAGTCGTAGCCGAGGGCGCCCATGAGCTTGACGCAGTCGCCGTGGAGGCGGTCGTACATCGCCGGCGGAATCGGCTGGCCGTTCTTCACGTAGCGGTTCGCGTGCGGCTGTCTCGGGTCGTAGCGCATGATGTGGACGTACTTGCGGCCGATCGCGTAGCAGCGGAAGTACTCCTCGAAGACGATCTCCTCCTGCAGCGTCATCACGTTCTGGCCGGACTCCCTGTAGGCCGCGAAGAACTCGTCCGGGTTGGCGACGCGATACACGCTCTTCCACCCGCCGCCCGAGTACGGCTTGAAGTACGCCGGGAAGCCGATGTGGCTGAAGATCTCCTCCCACTCGAGCGGGAAGACGAGGTTCGACATGGACTCGGCGGTCGTGTCGGGCGGATGCTGGTTGGAGGGGAGGATCACGGTCTTCGGCACCGCCACGCCGAGCTTGCGGGCGAGGACGTTGTTGAAGAACTTGTCGTCGGCCGTCCACCAGAACGGGTTGTTGACGACGATCGTGCCGTCGAGGACGGACTTCTTCAAGATCGCGCGGTAGAACGGGATGTCCTGGCTGATCCGGTCGAGGATCAGGTCGTAGCGCTTCGGGCTCTCGAGGCCGACGCCGCCGATACGGACCGGCTCGGCGACGGCGTCCGCACCGGCGCGATTGATGCTCTCGACGAGCGCGAAGGGGAAGGAGCGTTCCTGGCCGAAGAGGATTCCAATGCGTTTCATGGTCGTCCTTTGCGTCGGTTTAGTTCCGGGAGGATGCCGGAGAGCCGGAGATTATCTCACGGGGTCGGCAGCGGGATTTCCACCGCGAAGCGACGACGACTCAGAAGGTTAGAGCTTGGCGGCGGCTATCGTTAGAGCCAGCTTCTCCTGCGAAACCAGTAGACCATTGCTCCCGCGAGCACCAGGCAGACTCCCCAAAAGATCGGATACGACATGTGCCAGTGGTTTTCCGGGATCTCCATGTTCATTCCGTACACGCCGGCCAGAAAGGTCAGCGGGATGAAGATCGTGCCGATGATGGTCAGGACCTTCATCACCTCGGCCAGTCGGTTCGACATCGAGGTCATGTAGGTCTCGGTGAGGCTGGTGCCGACCTCGCGATAGGTCTCGATGATGTCCATGATCTGGATGAGGTGGTCGTAGACGTCGCGCAGGTAGGTGCGTGTCGTCTCGCTCAGGCACTCGTGCGGCTCGCGCTGCATCGTGTTGACGACCTCGCGCATGGGCCACACCGCGCGGCGCAGCAACAGCAGCTCGCGCTTGACCTCGTGGATCTCGTTGATGGTCCTGCGGTCGGGACGGTCGAGGACGAGATCCTCGAGCTCCTCCAGCCGGTCGCCGTATTGCTCGAGCACGGGAAAGCAGTGGTCCACGATCGAGTCGAGGAGGGCGTAGGCGAGGAAGCTCGCGTCCAGCTCGCGCAGGCGGGAGCCCGGCTTTTCGAGGCGCTGGCGAATGGGGTCCCAGATGTCGCCCGGCTCCTGCTGGAAAGTCAGGACGGTCTCGCCCTCCACGAACATGCTGATCTGTTCGCTCGAAAGCCTGCCCTCGGCGGTCTGGACCATCCGGACGATCAGAAAGAGATGGGCGGGACGGCCTGCGAGGGCCGGAAACGTCTCGATCTTCGGCCGCTGGCCAGTCGTGAGCATGTCCTCGATCGCCAGCGGGTGGAGCCCGTACTTGATCGCGAGGGCGCGGATCGCCTCGGGGTCGTTCAGGCCGTCGACGTTGATCCAGCGGACCTTGACCCACGCCGGACGGCGGCTGTGAATGAATGCCTCGAAGTCGGTGATCCGCCGAGTCTCGACGCGGTCGTCAGCGTAGTCGATGCAGGTGATCGGGGCGCGAACGGCCGGTGCCGGCATCGTCTCGAGATCGGCGATTCCGATCCCCGGTCGCGCCCCGGGTTTCCCGTGCCGAAAGCGCGTCGGAAGCTCGAGCCCCTCGGTGTCCTGCGCGTCGTCGTCAGCGGCCATGCCGGCGAAGGATACCCCTCTCCCCGTCATCCCGAGTCGCGACCCTGACGGCCGTGGTCCGCCTGACCGTCTACCAGATCTGGCAGAGCTCCTTGCGGACCATCGGGTCGCCTGCTTTGCAGCCGAAAGCCTTCGCGAAGGCGGGCAGCGTCGAGGGCGGCCCGATCGCGCGGAACTGCGACAGCGGGTGCGGGTTCGTGTTCATGAGGAGCTTCGAGAGCTCCGGGCGGATGTTGGCCGCCCAGACGCGCGCCCACGCCAGGAAGAAGCGCTGGTCCCCCGTCAGCCCGTCGATGGGTGCCGGCTCGGCCTTGCCGGCGAGCGTCGAGCGATAGGCGCGGTAGGCGATGCCGACACCCCCGAGATCGGCGGTGGCTTCGCCGAGGACCAGCTTGCCGTTGACGTGCTGGCCGTCGTAGACGTACGAGTCGTACTGCTGCTCGACGCACTTGGACCGTTCCTCGTAGTTCTTGAGGTCCTCCGGCGTCCACCACTCGCGCAGGTTGCCCTGGGCGTCGAACTTGCGGCCCTGGTCGTCGAAACCGTGCGTCATCTCGTGGCCGATGACGGCGCCCATCGCGCCGTAGTTGACGGCATCGTCGGCCTTCGCGTCGAAGAACGGGGGCTGCAGGATGCCCGCCGGAAAGACGATCTCGTTCTTCTGGGGGTTGTAGTAGGCGTTGACGGTCGGCGGCGACATTTCCCACTCGGTCCGGTCGACGGGCCTGCCGACCTTGGTGAGGTCGCGCCGGAATTCGAACTCGTTGGCGCGCTGGCGATTCAGAACGTAGGGCCCGCGGTCGATCTTCAGCGCCGAGTAGTCCCGCCACTTCTCGGGATACCCGATCTTGGGGTCGAAGGCGTCGAGCTTGGCGAGCGCAGCCCTGCGCGTCGCCTCGCCCATCCAGGGCAGAGTCGTGAGATCCGCGCGCAGCGCGGCGATCAGGTTCTTCACCATAGCGTCGGCGCGCGCCTTGGCTTCCGGTGGGAAGTATTCGCGCACGTACGCCTTGCCGAGGGCGTGGCCGATTGCCTCGTCGGTCGAGGAGACACAGCGCTTCCACCGCACCTCGTTTTCCGGAGTGCCCTGGAGGGTCTTGCCGTAGAAGTCGAAGTCCTCGTCCACGAACTTCTTCGAGAGGCTCGCGGCCGCGGCGTGGATGAGGTGCCAGCGGAGGTACGTCCTCCACTGTGGCAGAGGGGTCGCGAGGAGCTCCCGGTTGACGGCCTCGAAGTATTTGGGCTGGCCGACGTTGACGGCGGCGACGGGCGGCGCGCCGATCTCCTTCATGTAAGCCGTCCAGGAAAAATTCGGCGTGAGCAGGGCGATCTCGGCGAGGCTCTTGCGGTTGTACGTCTTGTCCGGGTCGCGCCGCTCGACACGCGTCATCGAGGCCTCGGCCAGGCGCGTCTCGAGGGCCATCACCGTCTTCGCGTTCTCGGCGGCCTTTTCGGGGGCGTCGCCCATGAGGGTGAACATCTTCGTGACGTGGGCGAGGTATTCGTCGCGCAGCTTCTTCGACTCGTCGTCGATCTTCGTGTAGTAGTCGCGGTCGGGAAGTCCCAGCCCGCCCTGATAGGCGCCGACGATGACCTCGCTCGCATTGCGGCGGTCCTGGTCGGAGCCGAACTGGAAGACCGCGTTGACGCCCAGCATCTGGAGGCGCGCGATCTCGGCCTGGAGGTCGGCGACGGTGCCGATCTTCTCGATCGCGGCGAGCTCGCCCTGGAGCGGCGCGAGTCCCTGCGCCTCGACGGCGGCCTCGTCCATGCACGTGAAATAGAAGTCGCCGACCTTCTGGTCGTCGGAGCCCGGCGCGTTCGAGGCCTTCGAAACCTTCTCGAGGACCTTGTGCAGGCTCTCCCGGTTGGTCTCCTCGAGGATCGTGAAGGACCCCCAGTAGGACTGGTCGGCGGGAATCGGGTTGGTCTTGAGCCATCCTCCGTTGCCGTAGAGGTTGAAGTCCTGGCACGCGGCCACGGCCGCGTCCATGTCCGCGGGGTTGATGCCGCGGATCTCGGCGGGGGGGGCGGACGGAGCCTTTTCGGGCGTCGCCAGGGCGGCACGGGTGAGCGCAGCCGCCGCAAGGACGGCCAGAATCAAGGACTTCACGAATCCTCCTTAGTCGTCAGGAGGATCTTACGGCGGCCGGACGGCCGGGTTTCGCCCGGTCTCGATTATTGCGGCCGATGGCCTTCCTCGGACTCCGCGCCGGGGCCGAAGTGGAGGCGGCCGTTCTCGAGCGCGGTGTCGCGCAGCGTGACGGCCAGCGCCTCGGCCAGAGCCGTGACGGGGTAAACCTCGATCGAGGCGCGGACCTCCTCCGGCAGGTCCTCCAGATCGGCCTCGTTGTCCTTCGGGATGAGGATCCGGTGGATGCCCGCCCGCACCGCGCCGAGGATCTTTTCCTTCAGGCCGCCGATGGGCAGGACGCGGCCGGAGATCGTGATCTCGCCCGTCATGGCCACGTCGTTCTTGACCGGGCGGCGGGACAGTGCCGAGACGAGGGCGGAGGCCATGGCGATGCCGGCCGAGGGCCCGTCCTTCGGGATCGCGCCCGCCGGGACGTGGATGTGTACGTCGCGTTCGAAATCCTTCTCGTCGATGCCGAGCCACGCGGCATGCGACCGGGCGAACGTCCAGGCGGCGCGCGCGGACTCCTTCATGACGTCTCCGAGCTGGCCAGTCAGGATGAGCTCGCCCTTTCCGCGCATGAGCGAGGCTTCGACGAACATGATGTCGCCTCCGGCCGGCGTGTAGTACATGCCGGTCGCGATGCCGATCTGGTCCTCGCGAGCCATCTTCTCCGGGTGCACCCGCGGCCGGCCGAGCAGCGGCCGCACGTCGTCGCGGCCGACGGTCTGGCTCTCGATCTCGCGCGCCGCGATGCGCCGCGCGACCTTGCGGGCGAGCTTTCCGAGCTCGCGCTCGAGCTGCCGGACACCCGATTCCCGCGTGTAGCTCGTCACGACCTCGCGGATGGCGTCGTCGGAGAGGACGAGCTGGCCTGCAGCGAGGCCGTTCTCCTCGACCTGGCGCGGCACGAGGTAGCTCTTCGCGATCTGGAGCTTCTCTGCCTCGGTGTAGCCTGCGAAGTTGACGGTCTCCATCCGGTCGAGCAGCGGGCCCGGGATGTTCTGGATGAAGTTGGCCGTGGCGATGAAAAGCACCTCCGACAGGTCGAACGGCACGCCGAGGTAGTGGTCGGTGAAGCTGTCGTTCTGCGCGGGGTCGAGCACCTCGAGAAGCGCCGAGGCCGGGTCGCCCTGGAAGGAGACGCCGAGCTTGTCCACCTCGTCGAGGAGGAAAACCGGGTTCTTCGAGCCTGCCTGCTTCATGCCCTGCAGGATGCGCCCGGGCATGGCTCCGATGTAGGTGCGGCGATGGCCGCGGATGTCGGCCTCGTCGCGCGCGCCGCCGAGCGAGATGCGCACGTACTTGCGCCCCATTGCGCGGGCGATGGACTTGGCGATCGAGGTCTTCCCGACGCCCGGCGGGCCCGAGAAGAGGAGGATGCGGCCCTTGCCCGAGCGCGCGGCCTCCGCCTTCGCGCCGGCGGCTTTGTCGCCGGACTGTCCGGCAGGCGCCTCGGGGGCGGCGGGCTTCCCGCGCTCCTGCGCGAGCTGGCGCACGGCGAGAAATTCCAGGATGCGGTCCTTGACGTCCTTCAAACCGTAGTGATCCTCGTCGAGCACGCGGGCCGCCTCGGCCACCTCGAGCTTCTCTTCGGTACGCAGGTTCCACGGAAGCTCCGCGACCGTCTCGAGGTAGGTGCGGATCACCTGCGACTCCATGGACTCGCGACCGATCCGGGAGAGCCTCGCCCACTCGCGGTCGACCTCCTTGCGGGCGTCCTCCGGAAGCTCGAGAGCGTCGAGCTTCGCGCGAAGCTCCTTCAAGCCGTCGTCCGACGCGCCCTCGCCCTCGCCGAGCTCCTTCTGGATCGCCTTCAACTGCTCGCGCAGGTACATCTCGCGCTGGCGGCTGCCGATCTCCTCTTTGACCTTGGACTGGATGTCTTCCTGGGCCGACAGGACGTCGACCTGCCGCTGCACGTGCACGAGCACGCGCCGCAGCCGGTCCTCCACCGAGAGCGTCTCGAGCAGGATCTGCTTCTCGGCGACGGGGATGTCGAGGTAGCCGGCGACGAGGTCGGCCAGGCGGCCGGGCTCGTTTACTTCGG
Source organism: uncultured Acidobacteriota bacterium (assembly GCA_963724465.1). Taxonomy (GTDB): domain Bacteria; phylum Acidobacteriota; class Thermoanaerobaculia; order UBA5066; family Gp7-AA6; genus DAHUXD01. The sequence goes on from CAVRUT010000009.1 coordinate 23,221, forward strand.
CGAGGATCTGGTCGACCGTCTCCTCGGGCAGGCCGAGCTTCTTGCCGAGCTCGGCCGCGCGCTCTCGCGCCTCGCGGTGGAGACCGGCGAAAGCGGCGTCCTTGACGTCGAGCGGCAGCATCTCCTGAGCCTCCTGCACGGTGGCCTCGAGGTAGCCGTTCTTCGGCGCGACGCGCATCGCGATGCCGCGGGACTTGCCCTCGAGCACGAGGCGGATCCCGCCGATGCCGCGCTGGATCGAGCCGAGGGTGGCGATCGTGCCGATCGTGTAGAGGTCCGCCGGTGTGACGTTTTCGGCTTCGTGCCGCTGCGCCACGGCGAAGACCAGCCGCTCCGGGCCGTTCATCGCGGCTTCGATGGCGCGCAGGGTCCCCGCGCGGCCAGCCGAGATCGGAAAGGTCACGCCCGGAAACAGAACGGCGTTCCGCATCGGAACCACCGGAAGAGACAACGACTGGGACATCGGAACTCCTTTTCCGTCGCGAAATACGGGAAAAACCGGCCGGAAGATTCAGAATCCCGGCCGCCCGCGCGGCAGCGCGGCAAAGAACGGCAATCCGAACAACGGTTTGGGGCCCGGGCCGATTCCCGGCCTAGTCGCGGCGGCGCAGGACCGCGATGGAGATGTCGTCGTCCGGGGGCTCGTCGCACCGAAACGCCCGGACCTCCCGTGCCAGCGCCTCGGCCAGCTCCGGTGCGGGAAGGCCGATCGCGGCGCGCACCGTCGCTTCGATACGCGCGTCGCCGAACTCCTGGCCCGAGGCGTTGCGCGCCTCCGAAAGGCCGTCGGAGTGCAGAAGCAGGAGCTCTCCGGGCTCGAGCCGAATCGTCTCGGTCGGCCAGACGAGGTCGGTCTTGATGCCGAGAGGATAGGCGCCGGCGCCGAGGCGGCGCCGCACGCCCCCGTCCGTGCCGACGACGAGCGCCGGAGGATGTCCGGCGACCGCGCAGTGGACGCCGCCGTCGGCCGACAGGAGCATGGAGATGCATCCGAAGAAGGCGCGCGGGCTTCCCGTGCGGCAGAGAATGCGGTTCAACGTGGCGAACATCGCGGCGGGCGCCGCGTCCACCTCGAGCTGTGTGCGGAAGGCCGCGTGCGCGACGGCCATCACGAGGCCGGCCGCCATCCCGTGCCCGGAGGCGTCGCCGAAGAGCACGGACAGCCGCCCGTCCGGCAGCGGGACGAAGTCGTAGATGTCGCCCCCGACCATGTTTGCGATCTCGTTGTGGGCACCGATCTCGACGCCGGCCGCCCGCGGAAGCACGCGCGGGATCAGGCTCGCCTGAAGCTCTCGCGCGAGCTCGAGCTCGTCGCGGTAGTTGATCTTGTCCACGAGCTCCATCGCGAGCAGCAGGAGAAGCAGTGCGGACGCGGCGGTGAGAAATCCGCTGTCGAAGTCGACGCGGTACGAGACGTTCCGACGCTCGCCGTGCTTGACCCGTTCCTCGTGATGCTCGCAGGAAGGGGCGAAGAGCGTCAGGAGGAAACAAGCCAGGATGGCCAGGAAGACGACGCGGCGCGCCGGGGCTAGCCGCCGGGCGAGGCCGAAGAGAACGCTGTTGGCCGTCTTGAACCAGCGTTTCCAGCGCTTGGGCTCGCGCTCGAGCACTTGCCGGTCCTCGGCGGTCAGTTTCTCGCGGGCGTGCTTCCACTGCTGCGAGTAGAGGCCGACGATGTCCTCGCGGCCGACGTCCCGGAACGTCGACCGTAAGAGCTCGATCCAGCGGGAGCCTCGCACCTTGTCTATCGCAGCCCGTCGAGCGTGTAGAGCGTGGAGAGCTTTCGGGCAAGGGAATACACACAGACTTTGCCGTCGGCCGAGAGCCGCACGTTCGGCGTGTCGGCGGCGCCGGCCAGGTCCGTAGGCGCGATCCTCTTCCAGGGCGTTCGCGCTTCAGTCGCGATATCGAGGCGGTAGATCTGGAACGGTAGGACCCGCCGTTCGCGGAAGTAGACACCCTGCCCGTCCCCGGTCCACCGAAGCGGATGCTCCCGCGTCGACTGGATCGCGTCGATCCGTCGCGGCTCGCCTCCTTCGATCGGGAAGATCCAGGTCGCCCCATCTTCGGAGCTCACCGCCAGAGCAAGGCGGTTGTCGGGCGAGACCGCCCGACTCATGCCGATCGTAAGAAACCCTTCCGGCGTGACGGGACGCGGCAACCCGCCCGGGACCTCCTGCACGTAGAGCCTTGGTCGATGTCCGGGCTCGACGCCGGCAAACAGGATGCGCTTGCCGTCAGGGAACCAAGACGCATTGACCAGCGGCAGCACGTTAGAGGCAGAGAGCGGTCTTGGCTCGCCGGGACCGGTCGGCACGACGACGTACTTCTTGGCGGCTGGTGATACGAGCGCCCATTTTCCGTCGTACGAGAGTCCCAACGCGCCGCCCGAGCCTAGCCGGACAATCGGAGACCCGTCCGTCGGGCGCAGGCCGGCCATGTACGACGGGCCCCCTCCTTGTTCCTCGAGGAGCGCCGTCCGGCCATCTTCCGAAAGATCGGTCGCAATCGTCCAGTTGAGCCATGAGATGTCGCGGTCCGCGCCTTCGTCCGGCCCGGTGACATAGACCGACAGACGCTCAAGATCGTGCGAGACGAGGGCGCGGCCCGCCTTGGAGATGTCGCGCAAGTTGAGGTTCCCGGCAACGGCGGCGATCGCGCGCAGCTTGCCGGAAAGGCTCACGCCCCAGAGGGAGCGCGCCAGCGCGCCGGACGCGGTGAACCAGACTTCTCGGCCGTCCGGCGCCCAGGCGAGCCCCTGCGCCGTGCTGAACGGTCCTGCGAGCGTCGACTTTTTTCCGGAGAGGTCTACGACCGCGACCGAGCCGGCATCGTCGATGCGGGCGGGGTGTTCGAAGAAGGCGATCCGGTCGCCCTTCGGCGAGATCCGGGCGAAGCTCAGGTGACCGACCGTCTTGTAGAGCACCTTCCCCGGCGGGAATTCGAGCTGCGCGCCCGCGGCGACGTCCCGCACGAGTACCATTGCCGAGCCGTCAGGCGCCCAGTCTGCCTCCTGGACCTTTTCGCGGATCTCCCGCGGGGCGCCCCCGGTCAAGGGAGCCTGGGCGAGGGTCCCGGCGCACACGCCGTAGTGAGTTTGGACGCAGGACAGTGCGAGGTTCATCTCGCCGGCCGGGGAGATCGACAGGACCTCGGCCGGGGGCAGATCGAGGGGATAGGAGTCGGCGGCGTCCGGGCGCTTCAAGAACAGTTGTGGAGGAGCGCCGTCCCAGCGGGCACTGTAGACGACGCTCTGACCGTCCGGAGCAAAGCGCGCCGAGCCGATCGAGCCGCGGCGGTACGTGAGCTGATGAAAGACGGGCGGCGTCGCCCGGCCGGCCTTCGTGGCGCGTCCCGCGATGACGCCGGCGGCCGCGGCGAGTGCCGCAAGTCCGAGCGCGAAGGCGAGGGGGAGCCTGCGCGCGGGGCGCGCCGTCAGGCCCCGCGGCGTGCCGACCACCGACGGAGAGAGGCCCGACACGGCCTCGAGGTCGTAGGCGATGTCGCGCGCGGATTGGAAACGCTCCTCGGGGCTCTTCTCGAGGCAGTGGCCGACCAGCCGCTCCAGGGGGGCGGGGATGCTGCGTCCCGTTTCGGCGAGCGCGGGCGGGTCCTCTTTGAGGATCGAGCTCATGACGTCGGCCGGAGAGTCGCCGCGGAAGGCGCGACGCCCCGAGAGCATCTCGTAGAGGATCGAGCCGAAGGTGAAGATGTCGGAGCGCGCGTCGGCGGCCTGTCCCCGGACCTGTTCGGGCGACATGTAGCCCACGGTGCCGAGCACTACACCGGGCTCCGTGCCACCCGTCTCCGTCGGTGCCGCCGTCATGGGCTCGGAGATCTCAGGGCGGGTGAGCTTTGCCAGCCCGAAGTCGAGGATCTTCACCCGCCCGTCGTTGGTGACGAAGATGTTCTCGGGCTTCAGGTCCCGGTGGACGATGCCCTTCTCGTGGGCGGCGCCGAGGCCGCGGGCGACCTGGAGGGCGTAATCGACCGCCTTGCGGGTCGGCACCGCTCCGCCGGCGAACCTCTCGCGCAGGGTTGCTCCCTCGAGCAGCTCCGCGACGACGTAGGGGGCACGGTCGCGCGTGCCGACGTCGTAAATCGCCATGATGTTGGGATGGTTGAGGCGGCCGGCCGCGCGCGCCTCCACCTCGAATCGGCGCAGGCGATCGGGGTCCGCCGAGTAGGAGGCGGGTAGCACCTTGATCGCGACCTCGCGATCGAGCCGCGCATCGCGCGCGCGGTAGACCTCACCCATTCCTCCCGCCCCGAGCGGAGCGACGATGTCGTACGGGCCGAGGCGCGCTCCGGAAGCGATGCTCACAGGCTTCGGTCGAGCCTACACCAACGCAGTGCGTCGGAGGCTAGAAGCCGAGCAGCGCGAGCTCGTCGAGCAGGGTCGCGATTTGCGGGTGCGCCGCGAGCTCCTTGTAGAGCCAGCCGTGGCGCTCGCGCAGCTCTTCGACGCGGGCGCGCAGCGCCTTGCGGTCCCGGTCGGCGGCGGCCACGCGCACCTTCTCGATGGCGGTCCGCGACGCGCCGTCGAGCTTGCCCCCCACCTTCTCGTGGAGCGCGTCGAAGGACGCGTGGACGCGCGCGGCGTGGTCGTCGGGAGGCGTCTTCTCGGCCATCGGGCCTGAGACTATCAAAGGAGGGCGGAAAGCCCGGCGAGCGAGTCGAGGGCGGCGTCGGGGCGAACTCCGGATCGCTCCGCGTCTTCCGGCCGGAACTTGCCGGTGCGGACGAGGACGCCCTTCATCCCGGCCGCCTGGCCACCGCCGACGTCGGATTCGAGGTCGTCGCCGACCACGGCCGCCTCTGCGGGCGAGACGCCGAGCGAGGCGAGGGCCGCGATGAAGAACGCCGGGGCCGGCTTGCCCACGAGCGTCGCCTCGCGGCCCGAGGCATATTCAAGGGCCGCTGCGAAAGCGCCGAGGTCGAGCATGAATCCGTCCTCCGCGCGCCAGTAGCGGTTGCGGGCGAGCGTCACGAACTCGGCGCCCGCGAGAAGGAGGCGGAAGGCGCGGTTCAGCCGCGAGAAGGTCAGGCCCTCGCCCATGTCGCCGAGAACGACGGCCTGCGGCGAGTGCTCGTCCTCGGCAATCCCCGGAAAATCCTCGAGGAGCGCCGGGTTGACGAGGAAGTGGCAGCGCTCGAGCCCGCGCCGCACGAGGTGCGCGTGCGCCGCCCGCGGCGCGGTGAAGACGCGCTCGGGATCCACGGCGAGCCCCATGTCGGCGAGCTCGCGCACGACGGCCGAGCGCGGGCGGCTCGTCGTGTTGGTCACGAAGCGGTGCGGAATGCCCCGCGCCTCGGCTTCGGCGAGGGCTTCGACGGCGCCGGGGATCAGCCGCTTGCCCTGGTACACCGTGCCCTCGAGATCCACGAGGAGCGCGCGGATTCCCGAGAGCGAGCCGGTCATGAAGAAGCGGTCATCCTCTCGTAGAGCGTCAGGAGCGCCTGCGTTCCGTCTTCGCCCCGGCCCTGCGCCTCGAGCGCGGAGAGCAGCTGGTGGACGAGAGCGGCGCCGGGCAGCGGCACGCCTTTTTCGCGCGCCGTGCGGAGAACGATCGCAAGGTCTTTCTGCTGGTGCTTGATCGCGAAGGCGGGTTTGAAGTCGCGGTCCATCATCTTCCTGCCGAGGACGTCGAGCATCCAGGAGCTCGCCGCTCCGCCGAGCAACGCCTCGTGGAGTGCCGGCATCGGAAGGCCCGCCTTCTGCGCGAAGGCAATGCCCTCGGAAACGGCCATCAGCGTGCCGGCGACCACGATCTGGTTGACGGCCTTGCCGAGCTGGCCCGCCCCCGAAGGCCCGAGGTGCGTGATGCGCCTGCCCATGGCGGACAAGACGGGCCGCGCGCGCTCGAGGGCCGCGGCGTCGCCGCCGACGAAGAAGGTCAGCGTGCCCTCGGCGGCGCCCTTCTGCCCGCCCGAGACCGGCGCGTCGAGGAAAGCGACACCGGACGCGGCGAGCCCCGCCGCGATGGAGCGCGCGGCTTCGGCGGCGATGGTCGAGCAGTCGATGACGACTGTCCCCGAAGCGGCCCCGCGCGCCGTGCCCTTCACCCCGAGATGGACTTCTTCGACCTCCGGAGAATCGGGCAGGCACGAGACGACGACGTCCGACGCGCGAGCGACGTCCTCGGCCGTCTCGCAGGCCCGCCCGCCGAGCTCCCCGGCGAGCGTTTGCGCCTTGGCGGCCGTGCGCGAGCAGAGCGCCATCGGGAATCCCGCCTTCGCGAGGTTGCGCGCCATGCCGGCGCCCATCGTTCCGAGCCCCACGAACCCCACTCTGAGCGTCATCGTCGTCGCCTCCCGGCCGGGCGATTGTAGATCCCGAGGAGTGGTACCATATAACCATGGTAACAAAGGCCCAGACACGGCCCGGACGCCGGTTGCCCGGGCGGCACGTCATCGAGCGCGTCCAGACGGGCGTGCGCATGGAGAAGCGGCTCGTCAAGGTGCTCAAGGCCCTGGCCGAGCTGAAGGACCTGTCCCTGGGCGACCTGATCGAGGGCGTCTGCCTCCACGCCTTCGACGGAAAGCTCCCGTTCGGCGACGAGACGCGAAAAAAGATCGCGGAGCTCAAGCGCATCTACGGCCTCGACCTCGACGCGGGCGCGAGCCATCAGTTGATCGAGAAGGGCGATGCCCGGGGATAGCGTGAGGCCGCGGTTGCGCTGGGCGCTCGGGACGGGGCGGGCCGCGATGTCCCTGCTGCTCGGGGGAGGCGGAATTCTCTTCCTGCTCCACGGGCGCAGCCACTTCGCCCGCCTCGGCCTGCCCGACTCCGGGCGGATCGCGCTGGCCTCGGCGGAGATCGCCGCCGCTCTTCTCTTTGTTTTCCGGCGGACGATGGGGTTCGGCGCCATTGGCCTTCTCCTGGTCCTCGCGTGGGCCGCCGGCCTCCATTTCGGCATTCACGAACCGGCCGCCAACCTCTACGTGGACATGGCCCTCGTCGCCCTTCTCGCCCATGCGGAGCAGATCTTCGTCCGCGATTGAGAGAGGATGGCCGTCGGGGAGGCGTCGATGGGCACGCAAATCGTCGTCGCCGAGGCGGGCTCGGGGGGATACACGCAACGGAACGAGACGGGAGGGCACGTCCTCGCTGCCGACGAGCCGGTCTCCGCCGGCGGGACAGATACGGGACCGGACCCCTACGCGCTGCTGCTCGCGGCCCTCGGGGCCTGCACGTCAATGACCTGCGGATGTACGCGAACCGGAAGAAATGGCCGCTCGAGCGGGTTTCGGTGCGCCTCTCGCTCGACAAGATCCATGCCGGCGACTGCGCCGATTGCGAGAAGAGGGACGACGCCCGCGTCGATCGCTTCCTGCGCGAAATCACCCTCGCCGGCCCGTTCTCGGACGAACAGAGGCGGCGCCTCGTCGAGATCGCCGAACGCCGCCCGGTCCACCGGACGCTCATGGGACAGAAGACGATCGTGACGCGGCTGGTCGAGCCATGAGGGGCCGAATCGCGAGCGCCTTCCTCCTCCTGTGCGCGGGAGCGGTCACGGGCCAGGAACCGCCGACCGAGCCAGCGCGCGCGGCGCAAGCCTTTCTCGCGACGCTTCGCCCGAGCCTGCGGTCCGAGTGCCTTCTGCCATTCGAGGGCGAGGAACGCGTGAACTGGAACTTCCTGCCGGGCCGGCGCCGCGGCGTGACGCTCAAGCAGATGAACGAGGCCGAGCGGCGGGCGGCCCATGCGATGCTGCGGGCGGCTCTCTCGGCCCGCGGCTACGAGAAGGCGACGGGAGTCATCGAGCTCGAGGCGATCCTCCGGGAGATGGAGGCCTTCGGGGGCTTGACCCGGGATCCCGAGCTCTACTACCTCGCCATCTTCGGCAGCCCCTCGGGTGAGAAGCCCTGGGGCTGGCGCTTCGAAGGCCATCACCTCTCCTTGAATTTCTCTTCGGCGTCCGGCCGGATCGTCGCCGCGACACCGGCCTTCCTCGGGTCGAACCCGGCCCGCGTGCCGAAGGGCCCCCGCGCGGGATGGCGTGTGCTCTCCGCCGAGGAGGACCTGGCGCGCCAGCTGCTCGCGAGCCTCGACGAGAAGCAGCGCCGCATCGCGGTCTTCGACGTCTCCGCGCCGGAAGACATCATCCTCGGCCCGGGGCGCAAGGCCGTGCCGGACCCGGTCGGGCTCGCGCACGCGGACATGTCCGACGCACAGCGGGCGGTCCTCATGCGCCTGATCGACGAATACCTCGGCAACATGCGCGAGGAGGTTGCCCGCGCACAGCGCGAAAAGGTCGAAAAGGCCGGCCTCGCCAAGATTCGGTTCGCCTGGGCTGGCGGGACGCGCGTCGGCCAGGGCCATTACTATCGGATCCAGGGCCCGACCTTCGTGATCGAATACGACAACACGCAGAACGGCGCCAACCACGTCCATTCGGTGTGGCGCGACCTCGAGGACGACTTCGGCGGAGACCTGCTTCGGCGCCACTATGCGGAGAGCCCACATCACCGCAACGCCCGGCCGCAGGACTTGGTTGCCGGAGCGCGCTGAGTCGGGCGCATCCCGAGCCGAGCGTGCCGAGTCGGGCTCATTCGCCTGACGGGCGAAACGGGGTGCCTCGAGCGCAATACCGCGGGCGGCCTAGGTGAAGTCGATGCCTTCGACGGACGGCGCAAGCGCCTCGGCCTGAATCTCGCGCAGCTTCTTCAATCCCTTCCGCGCGAGCGCGAGCAGCTCCGTCAGCTGTTCCTCCGAGAACGGCCGGCGCTCGGCCGTGCCCTGGATCTCGACGAAGGCGCCCGAGGCGGTGCCGACGACATTGCAGTCCACGTCGGCCTCCGAATCCTCTTCGTAGGCGAGATCGAGCACGGCCTGTCCGGCGCAGATCCCCACCGAGACCGCGGCGACCGTCTCGCGCAGCGGCCACCGCGGGATCTTGCCGCCGCGAGAGAGCTTCGCGAGGGCCATCGCGAGGGCGATGCACGCCCCCGTGATGCCCGCGCAGCGGGTGCCGCCGTCGGCCTGAAGGACGTCGCAATCGAGCGTGATCGTCCGCTCTCCGAGGCCGCGCAGCTCCGTGACCGACCGCAGCGACCGTCCGATCAGCCGCTGGATCTCGAGGGTGCGGCCGCCCTGCCTGCCCTGCGCCGCCTCCCGCGGCGACCGCGTGTGCGTGGCGCGCGGGAGCATCCCGTACTCGGCCGTGACCCAGCCGCTGCCGCTGCCCTTCAAGAACGCGGGGACCCGTTCCTCGACCGAGGCAGCGCAGAGGACCTTCGTGTCTCCGAGTGTGATGAGGGCGGAGCCCTCGGCATGGCGGGCGACGCCCGTCTCGATCGAGACCGCGCGCAGCTCCGAGGGCTTGCGCCCGTCGGGGCGCGGCGTCGAGCGTGTCATGGCCGGGCCGCCGGCGTCGGCCGGGGAGGCGCCGTCGGAGAAGCCGGCGGCGTCGACGGCATCGCGGCCGGGGAGGCCTGCGCGGGCGGCTCCGCCCCCGTCGGCTCGATCACGCTCCGGATGTAGAGGAGCGGCCGTGTCAGATCCACGTGGCCTCCCAGCGTTTCGGCGGGCTCGCCGTTGACGAGAATTCTCACACGGGACGTCTCCGCCACGTTCTGGAGGGTCGTGTCGACGAGGGAGGCGACGATCGCGAGTTCCTCGTCGGACCCGAAGGCGAGGCCGGAGTCCACGGCCAGGTCGAGCACGACCTGGCCCTCGGAAAGCAGGAACGCGTTGCGCAGGTGCATCTTGTCCGGGATCGCGCCAATCAGGCCCTCCCGCTGCGGGCCCTTCTGGAGCGCGTCGAAGAGGGCCCGCAGGAAGGCGGCGCCGCCGGCGGGCTTCGGAATGTCTCTTTCCTCCGGGTGCAGGAACTGGCCGTTCTGGTCGGGAAAGAAGAGCGTGACCCGGATGGTCTCGACCGCCGGCGCCGGGGTGGCGCCGGGAGCGGCCGTGACGGGAATGGGGGCCGCCGGGGAGACCCTCAGAAACGGGCGCGGCCCGCGGCGGCTGAAGCGGGGCAGGCCGCTCCGGTTGACGAAGAGCAGGAGCGCCACCGCGGCCGCGAGCGCCGCGAGCAGGATTGCCGCCGCGCGGCGGCTCACGGCGCGGGTGGCGCGGCCGGCGCCGGGCGGCTGGCGCCGGGCATTCGCTTCGCGAAGAACCGGGCGACCGCGCGCGCCACGGCGTCGGCGACGGCCTGCTGGAACTCCGGGCTCCTCAGTTTCTTCTCCTCCGCGCCATTGGAGATGAAGGCCACCTCGACGAGGACCGCCGGCATCGTCGCGCCGACGAGCACGCGGAAGGGAGCCTGTTTGATGCCGCGGTTGGCGGTGTCGGACACGGCGTTCAACTCGACCTGGATCGCCTCGGCGAGCTCGCTGGACTCCTTCAGGTGGGCGCTCTGGGCGAGGTCCCAGAGGATGAAGTCGAGGGCGGGATTGGCCGTCGTGTCGCTCCCGGGCGTCGCGGTGGCCGCGGCAGATTGGTTCTCCTCTTTCGCAACCTCCTGCGCGATCTTGTCGGAGGCCTCGAGCGAGAGGTAGTACGTCTCCGAGCCCTTCGCCGAGGCGGCGCGCGACGAGTTGGCGTGGACCGAGAGGAAGAGGTCGGCTTTCTCGTGGTTCGCGATCGAGGTCCGGTCGTCGAGCGAGATGAGGACGTCCGTGTCGCGGGTCAGGACGGTGCGGCAGGCGAGGACCTTCGGCAGCGTCGCCACGAGCCTCTTCGCGATCTCGAGCGTGGCGTCTTTCTCCTGCAGCCCGTCGGGTCCGATCGCGCCCGTTTCGGTCCCGCCGTGGCCGGGGTCCACGACGATCGTGAACGCCTCCGCGAGGGGCGCGGGGGCCGCCGGCTCGGCGGGCGCCGCCGACGCGGCCGCCCGGCGCCCGACCTCGATGACGAGGCGGTCCGGCGATGTCAGCGGATAGGCCCGGGCCCTGGCATTGGACTCGCGGAAGTCCACGGTCGCCGTGTCGCCCGCAAACCGGACGGCGGAAACGAGCGGGTCGTCGAACTTTTTCTCGGCAAAGGGCGGATCGATCTTCGCGTCGGCGAAGCGGACCTGGAAGCCCTTCTCCGAGAGCGCCGTCGCGGTCTTCGCGGCCGCCGAGAGGCGGAGCACAACCTGGGTTGTCGGCGCGACGTGGACGACCGCGACCTCGATCGAGACGGGCGGCGGGCCGGCGGCCGTCAGCGTCCAGACGCGCTTAGCGGCGTCGTAGCTGCCTGCCGCGCCGGCGAGTGGGAAGAGGATCTTCTCGAAGAAGTCGGCCGGCGCGTAGAGCGAGCCTGCCACCAGGCGCGCCGGGGCGGAGATCGGCACGATGCGGCGGTCCACCGGAACCTGCGCGGTGCCGGGGCCCAGCAGGATCTGGTGACCCTGGCCGGTCACGGTGAGGACGCTCGTGCCCGGGTCCGAGGCGACCGCGTATCCGAGTGCCCGGGCGGCGTCCGAGACGACGAACTCCCTGCCGGCCAGCGTCCCGACCGGGCGCGATTCGCCCTTCCAGAGGATCGTGGCGCGCTCCTCCGCCCGCGCGGGGACGGAAAGGCTCGTGAGGAGAAGGGCGAGGGCCGCGGCGGTGGCGGCTATGCGGCGATTTCTCAACCGGAAGCTGGTGGTTCTTTCGATGCGCGCGCTCCGCCGAAGGGTAGCACGACCGCGCGCCGGGACCCGGCTCGGATCACGCGCTGGCGCTGTTGCCCCGGCGGCCGCGCGCCAGGCGGTAGGCCACGGCGAAGAGCAGGGCCGCGACGGCGACTAGGAGGAGCGCCCGCCAGAAGACGTAGTCGGCGATGCCGCGAGCGCGGCCGGAGGCGTCCTCGATGGACCCCTTCGCCAGCGCGTCGAGGCCCGCCAGAACCGCAGCGCGTTCCTGTCCGATGCTCGCCATGGCGGCCTTCCGTTCCTCCCCGATCGCGACGAGCGCCGCCTCGCGCTGGGCGGTGATGAAGCCGGTCATGGCAAGGCGTTCACGGTCGATCTCTGCCATCAGCTCCGTGCGCTGCTGATCGAGCAACTCTCGGATCGGTCCGGCCGCCTGGCGGGCGGCGCCGGGGATGCCGTCGAGCAGGCCGTTCGCGCGCCGGGCGGCCTCGCCGATCGCGTGGACGTCGTCGAGAGTGCCGGCGAGGCTGTCGCGGCCGGTCACGTCCTCGACGGCGAGCTCCGCCTGCCACCGGGCGACCTTCGGAACGAGCGTGAGGTAGGCGTTCAACCGCAGGGAGATGTCCGCGAGGGTCTCCGTGGCCTGACCCACCGCGGCGAGGGTTCCAGAGCTCTCGGCGTCCAAAAACCGGGCAAGCTCCGTGAGGGCACTCTCCCGGGAAGAGAAGGTCCCCTCGATCGGGTGGGCGCGAGCGAATTGCTCGACCTCGGCCCTGCGGCGGAGGAACACCTCGTTGTCGGCCTGAGGAGCAGTGGCCGTCTCCTCGAACAGCGCCAGCATCTGCTTCAGGGCGGCGGCGGCGATCGACTGCTGCGGTCCGAAGGCCTGCCGGCCGGGCCCGTTCTCGAAGTAGGCGTTCATCTGGTAGAGGAGAACCCAGAGGTCCAGTGCGCCGGCGAGGGGGTCCGGCCGCAGCGCCGCGGTGTAGAGGGCGGGAATCCCGTCGGCCTCCCAGAGCAGCGCATGCCGCCGCACGGCGGGATCGGAGGAATCGGAGCGGATCCGGTCGGCCGCGGTCTCGACGATGCCTCCGAGCCGCTGGGGGATCTCGTAGAGCCGGAGGCGAAGCTCGCTGGCGCTCATGCCGCCGGGCCTTCCGATTTTCTGCTGCAGCGTGGAGCGGCGAGGGGGAGCCGTGCTCGCGCAGGCCGACAGCAGGCCACAGGCCGCCAAGAGCACCGCCGCCAGTGGAAGCCGAATCGTTGAGCGCGTCATTTTTCAGGCCTTTGGCCGGTTCTGGACGAACTGCCAACCGTGAAAAAGGACCGCCGGCGCACGTTCGCAGAGGCCGAGACAGGGCGAGGGCCGAACCGCGTCCGCCGGAAGGTTCTTCTTGAGGGCACCGAGCAGCGCGGGCGCGCCGGCCAGCTGGCACGCGAGGTCGTCGCAGACGTGGGCGATCTTCTTGGGCTGCGGCGAGACCGAGAGCATGGCGTAAAACGTCGCAACGCCGTAAGCGTCGGCGGGCGCGACGGAGAGCCGCTGGCACACGTAGTTGAGCGCTCCCGCCGAGATCCACCCGATGCGCGACTGGACCGCCCGGAGCGCGGGCAGGAGAAGGTGCCGCTTCTCGCGCGCCGCGTGGCCGTCGATGGCGAGATGGCCTTCCGTCTCCGGCCGTCGCGGCCCGCCTTCCCAGCCGCTCGCGCGTGGGCCCGCGAGCGAATCCACGGCGGCGCGCTCTTCGGCGGGGGCCTCGGCGCCGGGGACGAGGTGAAGGTCCACGCCGGTACTCTAGCCGAAGCGCCGTCTCAGGGCTTGCGTGGGTCGGCCTTGATGGACTCCATGGCCTTTCGACGTTCGTCTTCCTGCTCCATGACCATCTGATAGGCCATGGTACTTGTAGATGTTGCTGACGTACTGCACGGTCTCGCGGCCGATCTTGTCCGCCACGACGAGCTCGACGTTGTTGAACCAGACGTTGGAGGTTCAGGCCGCCGCGTCGGGCCCGGCCAGCTTGCGCATCCGGAGCGATCCGGCCGGGTCCAGACGTTGTCGGTCACGCGAGACGTGAAGAGGGCCCTGGTTCGAGAGGACCACATCGGCTCGTCGCCTCGTGGTACTTCGTCATCGATGAAGCGGACGTAGTTCACGCCGGCATGGATGTTCGGTTCCATCTGTCGTGATGTCTCCGACGCCCGCGACCTTCCGGTCGGTGGCATGACCTGCATGACGCCGAAGAGGCCGATGGCCTCCGGCCCCTTGCGCGCGCGGACCTCGCGGAATTCTTCAGCCGCCCGGTTCGAGCGCCTCGTCCCAGGACGCTTTCCGGAGCTTGCCGCCCTCGCGCACCATCGGCTCGGTCAGCCTGATGTAGGACTTCATCCGTACTCCTTGCCGGGACTCGGCGGGTCCCGAAACCGCGGTCAGCGTACGCTCGCGCCATGGCGGCGTCCAGCGACCTTTGCCCGGGGGGAGACTCTCGGATGATGCGAACGGATCATCCCGCCGGGCCCTCGAACGGCTACAAGATAAGGCCATGGCGGACAAAGCGATTCGCCACGAGGGCGTACGGATTCCGGCCGGGGCCGGCTGGATCGAGGGGGAGTTCGACGTTCCTTCGCCCGCCTGCGGTCTGGTGCTCTTTGCCCACGGAAGCGGCAGCAGCCGCAAGAGCCCGCGCAACCGGTTCGTCGCCGCGAGCCTGCAGGAGGCTGGTCTCGGAACGCTCCTGATGGACCTACTCACGCAGGACGAGGAACTCCTGGACCTCGAGCGGGGGCAACTACGGTTCGACATCCCGTTTCTCGCGGACCGTCTGCGGTCGGCCACGCTCTGGGTCCTCGAGCGGCCCGAGGCGCGCGGGCTGCCGCTCGGCTACTTTGGCGCCTCGACGGGCGCGGCCGCCGCCCTGGTCGCGGCCGCGGACGTCGGAGACGCCGTCAAGGCGGTCGTGTCGCGCGGCGGCCGGCCCGACCTCGCCGGCGGGGTCCTCGAACGCGTGAAGGCGCCGACGCTTCTGATCGTCGGCAGCCTCGACTCGGACGTTCTCGCCTTGAACCGCGCGGCGCTCGCCCGGCTGGGGAAGGAGTCGCAGCTCGCGATCGTGCGCGGCGCTTCCCACCTCTTCGAGGAACCCGGCACGCTCGCCGAGGTGGCCCGCCTGGCGTCGGCATGGTTCCGCGGGCGCCTGGACTCCAAGTGGGCCCCCTCGAGCGCCGACATGCTGGATGCGTCGGTGCGGGGAGAGTGACGCCATGCTCTTCAGCGATCGCCGCGACGCGGGACGGGCCCTGGCCGGAAAGCTGGCCCGCTACGCCCACCGGCCGGACGTCATCGTCCTGGCCCTTCCGCGCGGGGGGGTGCCCGTCGCCTTCGAGGTGGCTCGGGCACTCGAAGCGCCGCTCGACGTGTTCCTCGTCCGCAAGCTCGGCTTTCCGGGCAACGAAGAGTTCGCCATGGGCGCGATCGCGTCCGGCGGCGTTCGCGTCCTCAACGAGCCGGTGCTGGCTCGATACAGGGTCCCGAGCGAGGTCGTCGAGAACGTGGCTGCCGCGGAGGAGCGGGAGTTGAAGCGCCGGGAGTGCTCCTACCGCGGCGACCTGCCCGGAATGGAACTGCGGGACAGGACGGTCATCGTCGTGGACGACGGCCTCGCCACCGGGTTTTCGATGCGGGCCGCCGTGACGGCCTTGCGGTCGCTGGGTCCACGGCGTATCGTCGTCGCGGTCCCGGTTGGCCCGATGGACACGGTGGAGGAGCTGCGGCGCTTGGCCGACGAGGTGGTCTGCGTGGCCACGCCGGAACCCTTCAATGCCGTCGGGCGCTTCTACGAGCTCTTCGATCAGACGACGGACGGCGAAGTGAAGGAGATTCTGGCGCGGGCGCGTCGTCCCGAGGCGGCCGCCGCGGGCGCCGCCAGGGGGGATTCATGAAGACCGTGGCTGTGAGACCGGCGGCGTGGACCTCGTTCTTCGATGCCTTCAGCCGGCGCCATCAGGGATGGCTGATGAAGCTGACCGTTCTCGACCCCAAGCTCGGAGCCCAGACGGAGGCGGTCGAGCTGCCGCTCCAGGGAATCGTGGCCGACACGCGTGGGAAGGCCATCACGATCCAGATGGGAAACCTGCCCGACGACGTGGAGCACGCCGTCCGCAACGCCAAGCGGGTCTGGATCGAGCTCGGCGATGACGATTCCGAGGCGGCCGTCGAGATCGAGTCGACCGACGGGACGAAAGCGATCCTCGAGTTCCGGTCCGCCGTTCTGCCCGAGATGGTGAACGGACTCGCCGGGCCCCCGAGGTCGGGCTTGCGCTGAGCTGGGGCGCTTCTCGTCTCAGAGCGAAGCGTGCGAGGACGCCGGCTGCCTTCTCGACGGCGGCGCCGGCCGCTGGCGCTCGCAGATGGCCTGCAAGGTGTTGACGAGGTCCGCCCAGGTCGGGCCGCCGTTGCCGGCGGGCGTCGCCTTGAGCGCGATGTCGTTCAGCGTCACGATCCCCTTGAGATTCCCTTCGCCGTCGACGACCGGGAGCCGGCGGACCCGCCACCGGCGCATCAGCTGAAGGGCCCGGCCCACCGCGTCCTGCTCGCCGATCGTGTGAATCGCCGAGCTCATGGCCTCCTGGACCGTCATGTCGGCGGGTCGCCGGTTGTGGCTGGCAACGGCGATACAAATGTCGCGATCGGTGAGCATGGCCACCGTGCGATCCCCGTGGACCACCGGCAGCGCGCCGCAGTTGCGCTCCCTCAGGATCTTCGCCGCGGCCGCGAGGGTCGTTTCGGGCGCACAACTCTTCACGTCGGGCGTCATCACGTCCTTCACCTTCATGGCACCGCCCCTCCACGAGGAGCATCCCTCGGAAGATCTTGCACGTCCTGATTCGGATGAATCATTTCCCCTGCGCCCGGGAGGCGTCCAATGGGAGGCCGAATTGGAGGTGTTTCATGCGACTGCAAGACCTGATGAAGCGGTCGGTCGAGACGATCGGTGAGGGACAGTCGGCCGACGACGCGTTCGAGAGGATGCGGCTGCGCCGAATTCGGCACCTGGTCGTCGTGGACGGCAAGAAGGTGGCGGGCGTCGTTTCGCAGAGGGACATCGCAAACGAGGTGGGGCGCGCCGGGCGGACCGTGAGGGAAGTCATGAGCTCTCCCGCCGTGACGGCCGGGCCGGAGATGACTGTGCGGCAGGCGGCGAACCTGCTGCGGGGGCGCACGCTCGGGTGCCTGCCGATTCTCGAGAAGTCGAAGCTCGTCGGCATCGTGACGATCACCGACCTGCTCGAGCTCGTCGGCCGGGGCGCCGAACGGCCGGCTCCCCGTCCCGGAAGGCGCGTGCTCGAGCGCCGGGGGGTCCGGCGGTAGCCGGCTCTTCGAATCGCGCTTCGCATTTTTGATGCGATCGCATCAGGCGTCGGGGTCCGCAATTCGATAAGTTGCCTTCCAGACCGGATTCCGGGAAGTCGGTGCCAAGTCGACCACCCCCGGAACGGCAGGAGGCGGCGACCCGCCTCCTATTATTTTGTGGAGTGGTCTGTACGAGCGGCGGTCAGCCGCCCCGCGCTCCCGGGCTCGGGAAGGCCGGCCAGCGGTCGGCGGCCGCGCACGGCTCGCAGCGGAAGTAGAGGTCGGGATACTCGACCATGCGGCGCGTCTTCGCTCCACACGCGCGGCACGCGAACGCCGCGAGACGGGCGGCCTTCGCGGTCAGGCGCACGAATCGCGCCTGTGCCGGAGCCGCCCGGCCGTGGCGGTCGCAGGAGCAGCCGTCCCCGACGCTGTGCGCTGCATCGGGGTCCTCGCGGCACCACCGCTGGCGGCACCAGGCGCGGGGCTCGAGGAGGTCGCCCATGGAAAGAAGCATGCCGGCCCGCACGGACACATGATGTCCGTGCCCAGGCGCTAGAAGCAGGCTGGTATCGTTGCTTCCGCGAGGTGCCGCCATGAAACGCATCGGCGTCGTCCTTCTCGTCCTCGGGCTCGCGGGGTTCGTCTGGGCCTCGGGCAAGCGCGCCGGCTACGAGTCGGTCGAGGGGCAGCTCAAGGCCACGTTTTCCTCGAGCGAGCGGTCGCAGAAGGAGGGCTGGGAAACGACGCGCTGGGTGTGCGCGGGTCTGGCCGTCGTCGGTCTCGCCTTGCTCGTCGCGCCGGCGAAGAAGGCCTGAGCCCGGGGAGTTCGCGCCGCTAGGTCGCGGCCGGCGCCGAGGTGGGCTCGCCGCGCAGGTAGGCGTCGATGGCGGCCGCGGCCTTGCGGCCGTGGCCCATGGCCAGGATCACCGTCGAAGCGCCCGCGACGATGTCGCCGCCCGCGAAGACGCCCTTGCGGGTCGTCATCATGGTCTGCTCGTCCACGACGAGGGTGCCGTGCCGCGTGGTCGTCAGGCCGGGCGTGGTCTTCGGGATCAGGGGATTGGGACCGTTGCCGATCGCCTCGATGACGATCTCGACGGGAAGCTCCTCGTAGGCGCCCTCGATCGGAACGGGGCGCCGGCGCCCCTTCTCGTCGGGCTCGCCGAGCTCGCACCGCTGCACCCGCAGCGCGCGCACCCAGCCATCCGAGCCCGCGAGGATCTCGACGGGCGCCGAGAGCATCCGGAACTGGACGCCCTCCTGCTCGGCATGGTGCACTTCCTCGAGGCGCGCCGGCATCTCCTCGCGCGAGCGGCGGTAGACCAGGTAGACGTTCTTCGCGCCCAGCCGCAGCGCCGTCCGGGCGGCGTCCATCGCGACGTTTCCGCCGCCGAGGACGGCCACGTCGTCGCGCCGCAGGACGGGAGTGTCCTCCTCCGGGAAGCGGAACGCGCCCATGAGGTTCGCCCGGGTGAGGTACTCGTTGGCCGAGTAGACGCCGTTCAAGTCCTCGCCGGGGACGTTGACGAAGTACGGCAGGCCCGCGCCCGTCGCGACGTACACGGCGTCGAAGCCGTCGTCGAAGAGGTCGTCCACGGTGAAGGTCTGGCCGACGACGGTGTCGAACTCGAACTGGACGCCCATCTTCGACAGGTTGTCCACCTCGGCCTGGACGATGCCCTTGGGGAGGCGGAACTCCGGGATGCCGTAGACGAGGACGCCGCCCGCCTTGTGGAACGCCTCGAAGACGACCGCCTCGTGGCCGAGGCGCCGCAGGTCGCCCGCGCACGTCAGCCCGGACGGGCCCGCGCCGATGATCGCCACGCGCCGGCCGGTGGGAAGGCCGACCTCGGGCAGCTCCACGCCGCCTTCCTCGCGCTCCCAGTCGGCGAGGAACGCCTCGATCTTGCCTACCGACACGGCGAAGCCGAGGTCCTTGTGGACCTTGGCGACCATGCAGTTCTCCTGGCACTGGCTCTCCTGGGGGCAGACGCGTCCGCAGATGGCCGGCAGCAGGTTGGTTTCCTTGATGACCCGGATCGCGCCGCGGAAGTCCCCGTCGGCGACGAGCTTGAGAAAGGCGGGAACGTCCACGCCCACCGGGCAGCCCGAGACGCACGGCTCGTTCTTGCAGGAAAGGCAGCGCACCGCTTCGGCGCGGGCCTGTTCGGGCGTGTAGGCGAAGGGCACTTCGCGGATGTTGCGGACGCGCTCGGCGGGATCCTGCTCGGCCCAGAAGATCTTCGGCAGCTGGCCGCGCTGCTTGTTCGTGAGGCTCCCGCGGCCCTCGATCCGCGCCGCGAGCTCCTCGGGGGTGGGGTTCGTCCGTTTCGAGTCGGACATCAGGCTTCCGTCTCCGCGGCGGCGGCGGGCGCCTCGAGCTGGCAGGTGTGGTCGCGCTCGCGGTAGCGCTGGAGGCTCGAGGCCTCCTCGGGTCGGTACATCGCCTGGCGCCGCATCATGCCGTCGAAGTCCACGCGGTGGCCGTCGAACTCGGGGCCGTCCACGCAGACGTACCGTGCGACGCCGTCCACCATGACGCGGCAGCCGCCGCACATGCCGGTGCCGTCCACCATGATCGTGTTGAGGCTGACGAGCGTCGAGACGCCGTAGGGCTCGGTCGTCTTCGAGCAGAACTTCATCATCAGAGGCGGGCCGATCGCGACGGCGAGGTCCACGTCGCCGCCCTTCGCGCGCCGACCCTCGATCGCGCCTCTTGAGGGCGTCGGTCACGAAGCCTTTCATGCCGGCCGAACCGTCGTCGGTGCAGACGACGAGCTCGTTCGAGGCGGCGCCCAGGCGGTCCTCGAACACGAGGAGGTCCTTGCGGCGCGCGCCGAGGACGGTCACGACCTCGTGGCCGGCCTCGCGGAAGGCGCGGGCGATCGGGAGCATGGGGGCGGCGCCGATGCCGCCGGCGACACAGGCGACCGTGCCGCGGAAGTCCTCGGGCTTTGCCGGGAATCCCGATGTGCGTCGGGTTGCCGAGGGGCCCGGCCACGTTCGAGAACGCATCGCCCTCGGCGAAGGCTTCGGTCATCTCGATCGTGGTCTTGCCGACGGCCTGAACGACGAGGGTGATCGTTCCCCGTTCGCGGTCGACGTCGGCGATGGTCAGCGGGATGCGCTCGGAATTGGCGTGGGGCCGCACCATCACGAACTGGCCGGCACGGTGGCGCCGGGCGACCCGCGGGGCCTCGACTTCGAAAAGGCTGACGTTTTCGCCGAGAGCCTTCTTGAGCACGATGGAGAACACCCCGAGATGGTCGTCCGGGACGGCCGCCGCCGGCAGATGCAAATGCATCAGTTCCGGGGCCGGAGGGGCTACTTCGGGGAGGGAGAAGGGGCGGCCGGCTTCTTCGGGGCCGTCCGCGAGTAGTACTCGGCCAGGCCGGCGATCTCGGCGTCCGTGAGGATGCTTGCAGAGGTCGCGCATCACCCGGTAGACGTCGTTGGCGCGCTCGCCGGAGCGGAAGGTCGTCAACTGGAGGGAGAGGTCGTCGAACTTCTGGTTTCGCAGGTTGGGCACGCCGTAGAGCCCGGGCCGTCGCCCCCGGCCGTGGCAGGCCTCGCACGCCGGGATCAGGCGCGCCCCGTCGCCGATCGCGACGAGCCTCTCGACGCCCGGCTCCGTCGCCGGCGCGCGAGGCGGGAGAAGGCGCGGGCGGCTGGGCCGCGTAGAAGGCGGCGAGGTCGGCCATGTCGCGGTCCGACAGGGGCTTCGACGGCTTCGCCCATGATCGGGCTCGCGCGCGACTCGCTCTTGTAGTCCTGGAGCTGCTTGAAGGTGTAGAGCGGCGTCCTGTCCCGCGAGATTCGGCACGTCGGGCGTGTCCACGATGCCGGCCGGGCCGTGGCAGTCGGCGCAGTCCTTGTGGAGCTGCCTTGCCGCGGGCGGGATCGCCGCCGCGCACGAGCTTCACGGTCTCGACCGTCCAGGCCACGCGCGAGGAGGGAAGGCTGACGGCGGCCGTCGCGGCGACGAAGACCGCCGCGGCGGCGGGAACGGCGCAGCGGCGTCTCACCGGAACCCCCAGGCGAGGGCCTTGTGGACCCCGATGAAGAAGAACTGCCCGATCGGGTACGCCCAGGCGATCGCCATCAGGGCGACGAGCAGGAGAGTTCCAGACCGTGAAGCCGTTGAGCAGGGCCGGAACCCGGACGACCGGCTCGACGGTCTCGGCGTAGGCCATCGTCGCGTTCGGTCTCCTCCGCCGGGCTGCAGTGCGTGCTGGAAGAGGTTGAAGAGGAAGAGCACCGTCGAAAGCACCATGAGCGCGCCGCCCGCGATCATGACGTCGCTCGTAGGGCCGCCACCGCGCGACGATCTGCGGATCGTAGGGCGTATACGCGACGCGCCGCGGCATCCAGAGCAGGCCCTGGTAGTGCCACGGGATCGTCAGCGTGAAGATGCCGGCGAACCACAGCCAGAGCTGCGTCGTCGCCATGCGCTTCGAGTAGAGGCGGCGGCCGGTCAGCTTCGGCCACAGCGCGTAGGCGCTCGCGAAGTAGACCGTCACGACCGTGCCCGCCGAGGATCAGGTGGAAGTGCGCCGTGATCCACGCCGTGTTGTGGACCATCGCGTCCATGGCGTAGGAGGCGTTGACGAGGCCGCCGAAACCGCCGGGCAGGAGCGTGAAGACGGCGAGGATGCCTCCGAGCGCGACCGGCTCGCTCCAGGGCAGCCGTCCGATCCAGCCGAAGAGCCCCTTTCCGCCGCGCAGGCGCCCCGCGGTCTCGAGCGAGGCGGTCACGGTGAACCCGGTCAGGAGCGTCGGCAGCGCCACGAGGAACGTGCCGAGCGTGTGCATGAGCTTCCAGCCCGCCGCCTGCTCCGGGTCGACGAAGACGTGGTGGAGGCCGATCGGCAGGCTGAAGACGAGGAGCATCACGAAGACGATCCGGCCGGCTTCGTCGGAGAAGAGATATCCGCCGGCGGCCTTCGGCACGATCGAGTAGAGCGTGACGTAGGCGGGGATCAGCCAGAAGTAGACGATCGGGTGCAGGGTCCACGCGAAGAGCGCGCGGGCCAGTCCGACGTCGATCGTCTCCGTCATGCCCAACGACAGAGGAAGCAGCTGAAACACGACCTCCAGGACGACGCCGACGAGCGTCCAGGCCCAGAGCACCGCGTTCAGCTCGTCATGCCGAACTGGGGCAGCGGAACGGGGCGGCCCTGGATTCTCGCGCTTCCACGCGACGGTCATCGCGATCGTGATCGCGGTCCACGCCAGGGACCCGACGAGCAGGAGCGCCGCGCCGGCGTAGAAGGACCAGTGAGCGACGATCGGCGGATAGAACGTGTAGAGCACGGTGGCCTTGCCGGCGACGATCGAGAGCGCCGCGGCGACGGTGCCGACGAGCATCGTCCAGAATCCGAGCCAGGCCAGGCGCGGCCAGCGCACCGGACGCTCGAGGCTCGTCGCGGAGACGAAGTAGCCGAAGCCGGCGATGAAGAAGGTCGTCAGCACGAAGGCCTGGACGACACCGTGCAGGGTGGTGGACTCGTAGTAGCGGGTCGGCCGAAGTGCCGGACGAACCCGCTCGCGCTCGAGCAGCTGGTACAGGCCGAGCAGGCCCGCGACGCCGGACAGGCCGAAGGCGACCCACATGTGGGCGGCAGGCGCCAGGCGCCTGCGGGTGTCGACCGTGGCTCGCCGCGGTGCTCATGGGCGCGTGACCCGAACGCGGCCCCACATGGACTGGTGCCCGAGGCCGCAGTACTCGTTGCAGAAGAGGGGAACGGTGACGCTCCCGTCCGCGTTGTGCGGTGCCGATCTTCGCGACCGAGTCGAACCGGATCGTCGTGCGCACTTCGGAGACGTAACCCGGCACGACCTGCGTGCCGATGTTCGTGCCCGCCACGTGGAGGCCGTGGAGGACGTCCGCGCTCGCGGCGCGCAGCGACGATCGGGGTGTCCGCGGGAACGGTGATCTCCTGGGGATGGACCATGTAGCGGGCCATCACGAGGCGCACGACGACGGTCCCGTCCTTGGCGCGCTCGACCCCGAGATGGTCCTCGGCGAACTCGGGCGTCAGGTGCAGCTGGGTCGAGTCGATCGTCTCGACGTTGCTCGGAGGATGGATCTTCATCGCGGCCGCGGTGTAGACGATCAGGCCGCCCATCACCACGACGAGCAGGGTCGAGATGACGAACCAGCGGCGTTCGAGTCCGTGGATGCTCACGATCTACCGCACCGGGCCGTTGGCGAGGAAGCGGCCGAAGTAGAAGGACGACCCATCCCGACAAAGAGGAGCGCGGCGACGAGGAGCATCAGGGCATAGGTGCCCTTCGGCGCGTCGGCGAGGAGCCGCTCTTCTTCCCGTGTCGGTCGGGGCATGCCACCTCCTCGAAGCGAAGACTGCGATTCAAAGCGAAAGCTGGCGCGAACACTATGCGCGTCGCGGGGCCGGCCGCAAGAGCCGTCGAGGCCCCGCCACGGCGATTGACGTCCCGGGCGGCGGCGCACACAATGCGAGGCCTCCCGATGCCGGCGCTCGTCGCGACCGCCTTTCTCGTCGGCCTCGCCGGCGGAGTCCACTGCGTGGCCATGTGCGGCGGGATCGTCGCCGCGCTCGGCCTCGGGGCTCCGCAGGCGGTCGCGCGTCCCGCGCGCGCCGGCCTTCTCCGGCAACTCGCCTACAGCCTGGGTCGCATGGCAACGTACACCTGCGCGGGAGCGGTGGCCGGCGGCGTGGGCGGACTCGGGATCGGCGCGGGCGGCGTTCTGCCCGTCCAGGTCCTGCTCCTCGTGATCGCCAACGCGCTCGATCATTCTCCTCGGCCTGCACCTGGCGGGACTCGGCAGCGCCGTGCTCGCCTTCGAACGCGTCGGCGGCGTCGTCTGGCGAGGCGCTCCGGCGGCTCGGGGCGCGCGCTCGCCCCGGCGAGCTCGGGGCTGCGGGCGGTCGGCGTCGGGCTGGCCTGGGGATTTCTTCCGTGCGGGCTCGTCTACAGCGTGCTCGCGACCGCGCTCGTCTCCGGCAGCGCGGCCCGGGGCGCCCTCGTCATGGCGTCATTCGGCCTCGGGACGCTGCCCAATCTTCTCGCGGCCGGGCTCGCCGCGGAGGGCCTGCGGCGCTTCGTGCGGAAGCCGCGGACGCGGCGCATCGCGGGGCTCGCGGTCGTACTCCTCGGCGTCGTAGGGCTCGCGCGCATCCCGGACCTGTCCGGCGCACCTCAAGCACGGGACTGCACTTTCTGCACTGAGCCCGGAGCCGCTCGCCGGCGGCCGGCCGCGACAGGCGCAGCGCGTTGGCGACGACGACGAGCGAGCTCGCCGACATGCCGAGGGCCGCCGCCCAGGGAGGCACGAGGCCGCAGGCCGCGAGCGGGACCGAGAGGAGGTTGTACGCGAGCGCCCATCCGAGGCTCTGCGCGAGGACGCGCCGCGAGCGGCGGGCGATGCGCCGGGCCGCCGCAAGGCACGCGAGATCCCTGCCGAGGATCGACGAAGTCGCTCGCCAGCCGCGAGAGCTGCGGCGCCTCCACGAACGACACCGAGGCGCCGGCCGCGGCGAGCGTAGGCGCGTCGTTCAGGCCGTCGCCCACGAAGAGGACGCGGGCGCCCGAGCGCTCCCGTGCTCGGATCCACTCGAGCTTCGACCGCGACCGTCATCGCCCCTCTCGACTCGGCGAAGCCGAGGGCGCGCGCGAGCCGCTCGACGGGCGCCGGGGCGTCGCCGGAAAGAACGACGGCGTCGCGGACGCCGGCGCGTCGAAGCTCCTCGACGATCGTGTCCGCGCCGGGTCGAAGCTCCTCGGCGAACGTGAAGAGCGCCGCCCGGCCTTCGCGGTCGGTCAGAACGGCCGCGAGCCGGCCCCGCTCTCGCGTCGCGGCGAGCTCCCGTCGGTCACTGCGCCCGGCATCGGCGCGGCAACCCAGGGCGAAGTCCGGCGAGCCGATCCACCAGCGCGCGCCCCGGATCGTCCCCGTCGACGCCGCCGCCCGGGTGAGTCCTCGCGCGTCTCGGCGCGGGCGGAGCGGCTCCCGGCGGCGCAGCCGATGGCGCGCGCGGCCGGATGCGTCGAGCCCGCCTCCAGCGCCGCAGCGATCGCGAGCGCCGCGTCCCGGTCGAGGCCTCCGGCCGGCAGCACGGATTCGAGGCGCGGCGTGTCGAGCGTCAGCGTCCCGGTCTTGTCGAAGACCGCCGTGTCGGCGCGGGCGAGCCGCTCGATCGCGGCCAGGCGCGCGGGAAGCACGCCGATCGCGGCGAACCGGCCGGCCGCGATCGCCAGCGCGATGGGTGTGGCCAGGGCCAGAGCGCAGGGGCACGTCACGATGAGCACGGCGACCGTCGCGGGCAGCGCGCGGGCAGGGTCGTGGGCGAGCCACCAGGCCGTCGTTGCGGCGGAGAAGAAGAGGATCGAAGAGGACGAGCCGCGCGGCGAGGCGGTCGGCGAGCTCGACGAAGCGCGGGCGCGACCGCGAGGCCTCTCTCGAAGAGCCTCCGGATCTCCTCGAGCGGTCGAGTCCCGCGCCGCGCGCGTCACGCGAAGAAGGGTCGGCCCGCCGCGAAGCCGGCTCCCGGCGACCACCGGGTCGCCGGCCTGCCGCAGCCGCGGCCAGGGCTCGCCCGTCAAGCACGGCCTCGTCGAAGCTCGCCCCGGCCCCTAGGAGAACGCCGTCTGCCGGGACGATCTCCTCGGGAAGGACCCGGATCACGTCGCCCGGGGAAAGGTCCGCGGCGGCGACCTCGCTCTCGAGGCCGCTCCTCGTCCGCGGAGGCGCGCCGTCGCGGGCTGGATCACGGCGAGCCGATCGAGGCCGGCCGCGGCGGCCAGGCGCGCCCGCGTCTCGAAGGCCCGCGCGAGCAGCGACGAAGAAGACGAGCATCGCAATCGCGTCGAAGAAGACGGGTCCGGCACCCCGGACGGTCGCCCACGCGCTGCCGGCCCACGCCGTCACGAGCCCGAGGACGATGGGCGCGTCCATCCCGGCGCGGTGGAGACGCAGGTCGCGCCAGGCGCCGGCGAAGAAGTCCTGTCCCGGATACGCGAGCAGTACGGCGGTCGCGACCAGCGAGCACCACCGCCCGAAGACCTCCCACAGCGGCAGCCGCCCTGCGGCGTCGGGCCCTCCGACGAGATAGGACGCGAGCGCGAGGTTCATCACCATCATGCCGACGAGGCCCGCGAACACGAGCCTCGCCGCGTCGCGGCGGCGCGCCTCGGCCTCGATCTCCGTCGCGGTGGCGCGCGTCGAGAGGCCGCGCGCGATAGCCGATCCGGCGCACGGCCGAGAGGATTTCGGAAAGCGCGAGGCGCGAGGGCTCCCATCGGACGCGCACGCTCTGGCCCGCGTAGTTGGCGGCGACCTCGACGACGCCCGGCAGCGCGCGCAGGCGCTCTTCGTTGAGCCACAGGCAGGCGGCGCAGCGAACGCCCTCGAGGAACAGCGAGGCCTCGCAGAGTGCGCTCCGTCGCGCCGGACGAACGAGGCCTGCACCTCTTCCCGGTCGAAGAACCGGTCCTCGGCTCCCTCGTCGGGCGGCGCGGTCGGCGCATTCGCGGTGCGAAGCGCGGTAGTACCGGTCGAGGCCGCTTTCCGCGATCGCCTCGGCGGCGGCCTGGCATCCGCCGCAGCAGAAGTCGCGCGTCTCGCCGAGCAGCGCGACCGCGCCAGCGGCCGCCGGCCGGAACGGGCAGGCCGCAGTGGAAGCACTCGAGAGCCGCGAGCGGCTCGGATCCCCAGCGGCGGAAGAGGAGGGACTCAGTATCGGCCCCCGACGGGCGCGGGCAGCGCGTCGAGCTCCCGGAGGTCCTCGGGCGTCAGCGCGATTCCGGCCGCCGCCACGTTCTGGTCGAGGTACTTGCGCCGCTGGGTGCCCGGGATCACGAGGACGTGCTCGCCCCGGGCGAGCACCCACGCGAGGGCGATCTGTGCCGCGGTCGCGCCGCGGCGCCGGGCGACGGCGCGCACGCCCTCGACGAGGCGCTGGTTCTCGGCGATCGCCTCCGGGCGAAAGCGCGGCAGCGTTGCGCGGAAATCCTCGGGCCCGAACCGCGCGTCGGCCGCGATGGCGCCGGTGAGGAAGCCCCGGCCGAGGGGAGAGAAGGCCACGAACGACGCGCCGTGCGCCGCGCACCAGGGGACCACTTCGGCCAGGTAGTCGCGCGTCCAGAGGGAAAGCTCCGACTGGACCGCGGTCACCGGGTGGATGCGCGCGACGCGCTCGAGGTCCGCGACACTCGGCTCGGATATGCCGAGCCAGCGGACCTTGCCCGCCCCGACGAGCCCGGCCATCGCGCCCCAGGTCTCCTCCACCGGCGTCTGCGGGTCGATGCGGTGCAGGTAGTAGAGGTCGATGACGTCCACGCCGAGGCGCGCCAGGGACCCCTCGCAGGAGGCGCGGATGTGCTCGGGGCGACCGTCCCGGCCGTAACGGTAGTGCGCCGCGTCTTCGACGACGAGCCCCGCCTTCGTCGCCAGGACGACTCGCTCGCGCCGGCCCGCGAGCGCGCGCCCGACGAGCGACTCGTTCTTGAAAGGGCCGTACACGTCGGCCGTGTCGAGGTGGTCCACGCCGAGGTCGATCGCCTGCCGGATGAGCTCGATCCCCGCCGCCTCGTCCACCGACGCGTCCCGGTAGCCCCATGAGAGCCCCATGCATCCGAGGCCGACCGGAAAGACCGAGCGAGCGGTCGAGCCCAACCGGCGCTTCTGCATGCGGAGACGATATTTCAGATTCGCGCCGCGGTGCGCTCTCCCGGGGATCCCCATGGGGCTAAGATGCCTCTCTCATGACCGCACCCCGCGTCGCGCTCGTCACCGGCGGCACCCGCGGAATCGGCGAGGCGATTGCAAGACGCCTTTCCGCCGAGGGCTTTGCCGTCTTCATCTCCGGCCGCACCGAGGAATCGGTCCGCTCCGCTCTGGCGCGTTTCGCGAAGGAAGGCCTCGCCTTCCGGGGCTTCGCGGCCGACGCGCGCAGCGAGGAGGACCAGAAGCGCCTCGTCGAGTCCGTCGCGAGAGAAGGCGGCGGGCTCGACGTTCTCGTCAACAACGCCGGGATCGGGCACTTCGCCCCGGTGGACCAGATGTCCTCCGACCGCTTCCGCGAGGTCCTCGAGACGAACCTCTTCGGCCCTTTCTACGCGGTCCGTCACGCGGCGCCGCTCATGAAGAAGAACGGGGGCGGCTTCATCGTCAACATCGCCTCGCTCGCCGGGGTGAACGCGTTTGCCGGCGGCTCGGCCTACAACGCCTCGAAGTTCGGCCTGCTCGGCTTCTCCGAAGCGGCGATGCTCGACCTGCGCCACGACGGGATCCGGATGGCGACCGTCCTGCCGGGCTCGGTCGCGACCGACTGGAGCCACTCGCACGGCAACCAGGACGCCTCGTGGATGCTCCGGCCCGAGGACGTCGCCGAGGCCGTGGCGGACCTCGTGCGCTTCCCGGGCCGCGCGATCGCCTCCCGCATCGACCTGCGACCGTCCAGGCCGCCCCGCAAGTAGACGCCCCTCGACGTTCCTGGGTTCGAAAACCGGGCGGCGCGGTCAGCGGGATCGGCGTTGCGAGATTTCCAGGCTCTTGCCCGACGACGCCGGCTCGACCCGCACCGCGTTCCAGACCAGCCGGTACGGGGCGGAGCCGGTCCAGCTGAACGGGTAGCAGGTGATCAGGGTGAGCCGGGCATCGGCGGTGGGAGCGATGGCCGACACGTCCTCCGGCCGCACGATCCGCCGCTCGCCCAGCCGATAGGTCGAGGTTCCCGACGGCCCGTTGACGCGAACGAGGTCGTTCTTGCGGGCGTGCGCCAGTTTCCGGAAGAACGAATCACGATGGCCGGCGATTACGCAGTTGCCAGCTTCATCCGGTCCGCCCGGCCACGGGGTTCCGGGAAGATGCCCCGGTCCCTTTTGGAGAGTGGCTTCGGAGAGTCCCTCGAAGACGACCAGGTCCATTCCGAGCCGCGGGAGCTCGAGCCGTCCCAACGCCTCCCCGTCCGCCGGGCGGCGAAGTTGACGGGTCTGGGACGCCGGGGATACGGAGAGTGGCGAAACTCCCTTCGCCTGGGCGCGCAGGCCCGTCAGAAGGTGCGCTGCCGGCGCGGCCAGGAGCAGCGCGCTCGCGATGATGAGCGCGTTGCCGACGAGATGAATACGCCGCATTGAGAATCCCTCCGCCGGGAGTGCGCGGCCGTGACGCCGTGTGAGCGGCCGCGCCTCCCCTGCGAACGCTCCGTCAGCCCAGACGCCGGATGGCCAGGCCTCCGAGCAGCAGAGCGAGTCCGGCTGCGGCGAGCAGCGGATCGGGCGTGCCGGTCTTCGGCAGCGGCTCGGCGAGCCGGGGCCGGCGGCGGCACATACGCCGGTGCAGGAGCTGGAGCCGGTACGGGCGCCGGCTTCATCACCGGGCGCTCGGGGGCCGCTGCGACTGGCGCGGTCGCCTCGATGTGAATTTCCTTCCGATCGATGACCTCGCCGCTGCGATTCTTCGCGAGCAGCACGATCGTGTGCGGTCCCGGCGAGACGCCCTCGAGGTTCACGACGTTCTTCTCGTCCCGCATCGTCCCCTTGAGCGTATCGTCGATGAAGACGTCCACGTCGGGGTGCGGCATCGAGCTGCTGTCGTGCTTGATGTCCCTCTCGGCGGGAATTTCGGTGTCCACGATGACCTGAAGTTTGCTTCCGACGATCGTGGCCCCCTCGATCGGCTGGATCACGCGGAGACGATAGTCGTTCTTCGTCGGACCCGCCGTGTTGTAGTTCGCGTTCTGGGCCAGGGCGAGACCGGCTGCCGCGAACGCGAGGAGCGTCAGCGCGATCAATCTCAGGGCTTTCATGACCTACCTCCTATGAATGGCCGGTCCCTCGACCGACCAGCTCAATGTGTAGCAGCGGGAGGCCGCCTGCCGTAAGGCGCAAATGCATCATTTCAGGCCCCTCGAGAGCTCGACCCGGAGGGGAAATCGGTTCGAGAGGCTCAGACCACCGCGATTCGCCGCCCCAGGATCTCGAGGAAGAGCCTGGCGAGCGCGTCGTTCGAGTATCCGTCCCAGCCCCGGGAAGTGCCGTGGAGCTGCCAGCAGAGATTGGCGGCGCGCTCGCAGCGGGCCTGCGTGACCGGCTCTTTTCCCATCACGCTCCTCCACCTGCGCCGAAATGCCTCCTGGTCCCACGTCTGGAAACCGCAGCAGAAGTCGCCTCCGGGCGTCGTGCCGCACGCGGCTCCCCGGCCGCACAGCTTGAGAAGGGCGGCGGCGAGCTCGGCGATCGCCTCGTCCCGCGAGAGAACCCTCCCGGGTGGCGGCGTTTTGGGAGGGAACACGTGTCTTCGCCGGCATATCGGGATCATGAGCCTTCGGGCCCCCCGGCCGGATTGAGCCAATCGCATCATTTGGGAGGGAAATGGGAAGGCGGCGTGCGCGGTCGGCCCTGATCCGATCGCATCATGGACGGGGCCGGGCCGCCGTGGCAGTCTTTGCCTCGAAGGGAGCGACATCCATGGCGATGGTGATTCGCGAGGATTGCATCAACTGCGGCAGCTGCGAGCCCGCCTGCCCGAACACGGCGATTTCGGCCGGCGACACGATCTACCTGATCGACGGCGAGCGCTGCACCGAGTGCGTCGGCGCATTCGACCACCCGCAGTGCGTCGACGTGTGTCCGATCGAGGGCTGCATCGCGACGGACTCGGACCACCCCGAATCGAAGGAGATCCTGCTGGCTCGGTACCAGCAGCTGCACCCGAACTAGATCAGCCTCCACCGGCCGCGCGCGCCTTCTGCTTCGCATACCACTGCTTCGCGAAGAGGGGGCGAACCGTAGTCTTGGTCGGCGCGATATCGACGCCGAGGATCAGGATGCCCTTCTCGATCAGGAGGGCCCCGCTCCCACCGGCGCTGTCCCGGGTGAACTCGCCCTCGATGTGGAAGCCGCCGCCCCTGGCGTCGAAGTCCTTCACGCGAACCGTCCCGGGGGCGGCGGCCACGGTCGCCGACGCCGAGAAGTCGTCGAGCTTGACGAGAGCGTTCGCCCAACCCGGAAGATCCACCCCGAGCAGGGCGAGCAGGGGCCGGGCGTCCCGGCAGCGGACGTCCACCTTCGCGAACGTCGTCGCGCCGATCTGGCCCGACGGGATCTCGACCCGTCCCCACCATCCGCGTGCCTCGTCGGCTCCGGACGAGTAGACGTCGGTGAGGGCGACGCGGGTCCCCGAGACGTCGTACGGCCTTTTCAGGACGTCCCAGCGGCGCAGCGGGACCTCGAGGTTCGCCTGGCCCCGGAGCCGATACTTCCGCGTGCGCACCACGCCGTTGCGGACGGCGACCGAGACCTTGCCGTTGGCGACACCGTCCCGGAAAGCGGCCTCGATCGTCGAGCCGGCGCTGCCGCCTTCGAGGCGCAGTCCTTCGTGTGGGGCAAGAATGCCCTGCAGGGCCTCGAGGCGCGAGGCATCGAGATCGAGCTTCACGTTGGCGGAGAACTCGCGAAGTGCCCCGGGCATGGGCGACCGGAGCGGGGCGAACGGCTTCGAAAGAGCGGTGATCGTCCCGGAAAGCGAAAAACCTTCCGCCTTGCCCGAGCCGCAGCTCGCCGCGGCCCAGACGGATGGCGGCCGCGTCGATGCGGGCGAGGTAGAGAGGCCTCAGGAAGAACCCTCCCTCGACGCGCGCCCTTCCCGTGTAACGGATCTCGTTGACCCAGATGTCCTCGAAGCGGCCGATCGCGACGTGCCGGATGTCGATCGCCCAGGCGTTCGGGTCCACGAAGAAGACGTCGTCGGGCGACTTGAGCGGCGGGTCGGCGAATCCCGGGATCGGAGGCAGAAGCGACACGGCGGCGGAGATCGCGTCTTTTGGTGGCCGCTTGCCGCGCAGGGAGAACGAGAGACCCGTGCCGCGCACGTCGGTGCACCGGAACGTCCGCCCCAGGAGGGCGAAGACCGAATACTCGAGCTCGACGTCGGCGATCGTGGCGAACCACTCGACGTTCGGGTCGCTGCCCCTCAGCCGGAGGTTGCGGACCGTCACGCGGCCCGGCCAGTCGGACGTCGCGGCGTCGTAGTCCAACAAGAAGTCCTTGGGCCGGACGTTGACGAGCGCGCGCAGTTTCGGGCCCGAGAGGAGCCAGCGTGCTGCCACGGAGTACGCGACGAGGAAACCCGGGGGCGCCAGGAGCGCGAGGAGGGCGCCCCAGACGAGCAGTCGGCGGAGCTTCACGCCGTCTCGAGCCTCGCGTTCAGCGTGATCTTCGCCTTGAGCAGCCTCGAGAGCGGGCAGTTCGCCTTGGCCGAATCGGCGGCGGCGCGGAAGGATTCCGGCGAGGCGCCGGGAACCCTCGCGACGAGATCGAGCTGCGACTCGGTGATCGACCACCCCCCCGCGTCCTTCTCGAGGACGACGACCGCCGTCGTCGTCAGGAGCTCGGCCGTCAGGTTGACCTTCCCGAGCTCGGCCGAGAGCGCCATCGTGAAGCAGCCCGCGTGCGCGGCCGCCACGAGCTCCTCGGGATTCGTGCCCTTCTCGCCCTCGAAGCGCGTCGTGAACGAGTAGCGCGCCGCGTCGAGGACGCCGCTCTCCGTCGCGAGCGTTCCCTTCCCGGTTTTCAAGTCTCCGCGCCATTGCGCCGTCGCGTGCCTTTTCATGAGAGGCCTCCTTTGAGCGTGTTGCGGTCGAAAGCGTTTCGGACGTGAGGGCGCCGGACGACCCGGATCGTCACGGCGAACAGGAAGGCGACCCCGATCGCGGCCGCGAGAACGAACGGAAGCGCGGGTGCCCCGTTCGCCCCGATCCGCCGGAACGCGAAGGCCAGCGCGAGGACCGCCAGGCCGATCCCGCCGAGAGCGATCCAGCACACGACCTCGAGCGCGGCTCGAGCCCAGGGGCGCAGCCGCAGGAAGCTCCAGGAGATGAAGGCGACGCAGGCCGCCGCGACGGCCTGGACCGCGACGATCGGGCCGAGGTTGCGGAGGAGGGCGTCGACCGGAACGAGCGCGCTGGTCCCACGCGGGAGGAAGAACAGGACGAGCTTCTCGGCATCGCCGAACTTCCATACGAACCAGCCCCAGACGTCCTCGAGCACGCGCACCATCGAGAGGACGAGAAACGTCCAGCCCACGACAGTGACGGCCTTCGGCCGGTCCGGCGGCGGAGGCTGCGGCTCGACGACCACGGGCTGCATGGTCGGGATCATAGGACGGCTCGGGGCGCCGTCGCCTGCGCTGCCGCTGCCTAGAACCCGGGCGGTCGTTCGGCCGCGACGCCGAAGACGCGCTCGAGGGCGATCCCGGCTGTCGCGATCGTGCCCTCGTCGAACATCCGGCCGATGAGCGAAACCCCGTGCGGCACGCGGCGCTTCGAGGCAAAGGTCGGCATGGGGTTCTTCGGGTCCGGCGCCCAGTCGCTGCGCGCCTGCGTCACCTCGACGAAACCGGCGCGCAGCACGAGAGCCGGGTGCCCGGTGAAGTTGGTGATCGTCAGGATCTCGTCGCGCAGCGACGGCACGAGCAGCACGTCCACCTTCTCGAAAACACGCATCATCTCGATCGCCACCTTGCGGCGCAGCCGGTCGGCCTGGACGAAATCCACGGCCGAGAGGAAGCGCGACTGGCGGAACGTGTTCGGCCACGCGTCGGGAACCTGCATCCTGAGCTGATCGAGGCCGTGCGAGAGCGTGAGCTCCTCGAACGCCGCGGCGCCTTCGGCGAAGAGGACGGTGTTGAGCGACTGGTAAGGCCAGTCCGGCAGGCTCACCTCGACGGGCGTCATTCCGAGCCTGCGGACGCCCTCGAGCGCGGCCCGGTCCACCTCGGTCGCGGGGCTCTCGTTCATCCACGCCGGGATGAACCCGACCTTGAGTCCCTTCACGGGACCGTTCGCATCGAAGTCGAGGCGGCTCGGCAGGCTGTAGAGGTCGCCCGGGTCGGGGCCCGAGATCGCGGCGAGGACGAGCATCGTGTCCTCGACGCCGCGCGTCATCGGCCCGAGCTTGTCGAGGGTCCAGCACAGCGTCATCGACTCCCGTCCTCGGCACGCGGCCGAACGTCGGCCGCAGCCCCGCCAGGCCGCAGCGCATCGCCGGGTCGATGATGCTGCCGCCGGTCTCGCTGCCGATCGAGAAGGCGACGAGCGCCGCCGCGGTCGCTGCGCCCGGACCGGCACTGCTGCCGCCCGACCCTTCCTCGATGAGCCACGGGTTCATCGTCTGGCCGCCGAACCAGACGTCGTTCAGGGCGAGGGCGCCGAGGGACAGTTTCGCCACGAGCACGGCCCCGGCCGCGTCGAGGCGCGCGACGACCGCCGCGTCGGCGTCGGGGACGCGATTCCGATACGGTTCCGCGCCGTACGTCGTGAGGATGCCCTTCGTGTCGAGGAGGTCCTTGACGCCGAACGGAATCCCGTGGAGCGGCCCGCGGTATTTTCCGGCCGCGATCTCCGCGTCGGCGCGCTTTGCCCGCTCGAGGGCGAGCGCGGGCGTCGGCGTGATGACGCACTTCAACTTCGGGTCGAGCCTCGTGATCCGCTCGAGGTAGATCTTCGTGAGCCGCTCGGAGGTCAGCGCCCGCGATTCGATCCAGCGCGAGAGTGTCGTGACCGGCGCGAAGGCGATGTCCTCGTCGCGTTTGGGCAGCGGGCCGGGGTTTCCGGAGGTCCGCACGAACCGGTTGCGAGCCGGCAGGTCCGGCACGCCGGGGATCATCGGGTTCCAGAGAGTCGCCGGCGAGAGCGTCGTCTCGAGGGCGACCTTGCGCGGCCCCGTGCGCCGCTCCATCGTGGCGGCCATGGACTGGCGCCAGTTGCCGGCGGCCTGGGCCTTGTCGGCGGGCGTCATCTCGATGCGCACGAGCTTCTCGGCCTCGGTGAGCGTCGCGACGGTGATCTCCGGTCCGACGGGCGGCGCCGTGCCGAACGCGGGCGGCGTGCCCGCGACGGGAGTAGGTTGCGGAGCGGAAGGCTGCTGCCCGGCAAGGGCCTTTCCCGCGGCGGCGGCTCCGACGACTCCTGCGGCAGTCCGAGCGAGGAACTTCCGGCGTGATTCGGTCATGGGATCTCCCTTGGGCCGAGATCCTAGCCCGAGTTCGGCCGTTCGGAGGTAGAGTCGTTGGTTCAGGCCTTTCAAGGAGGTTCCGATGTCTACCGCAACGCCCACCGAGACCCGAACGATCACGACCCCGAAGCAGCAGTTTCTCGCGGCCTTCGAACGCGAGCACGGCAAGACGATGCGCGTCCTGCAGGCCTATCCGAGGGACAAGGCGGAGCTGCGCCCCCACCCGAAGTGCAAGACCGCGCGCGAGCTCGCGTGGATGTTCGTCCTCGAACAGGGTGCGATGCAGACCGCCCTCACGACCGGTTTCGATTGGTCGAAGCCGCCGGCCTTCCCGCCGGCGCCGGAGTCTTTCGAGGTCGTTCTCGCCGCGCTCGAAGAGGGCCACGCAAAGACGGGGGAGCTGCTGCGCGGGTTTCGCGACGACGGCCTCTCGAAGACGGTCCAGTTCTTCTCCGGCCCCGGAAAGATCGCGGACATGCCGCTGCACGAGGTTCTCTGGACCATGACGAACGATCAGGTCCATCACCGCGGGCAGTTCTCAATCTACCTGCGGATGGCGGAGGGCAAAGTTCCTTCGATCTACGGGCCCTCGGCCGACGAGCCCTGGATGTAGGGGACTTTCCGGGTCAGCGCGGCGGCGCCGTCGGCGTGGGCGCCGGGGGAGGCGCCTTCAGGAACTGCTGCAGTAGATCGAGGGGATTCGTCTTCGATCCTTCGCCTCCCTCGAGTACGTCGCCGAGGGCCTTGCCAGCGGCGCCGCCCAGCTTTTCCTGGGCCTCGCGCGCGAGGACCCGCCGGCCGAGGTCGAGGACGACACTCTGGTCGATCGCGACCTTTGGCGCCGTGACGGGGCCGCTCGCGCGGAAGGGAAGCGCGATGCGGCCCGCGGAATCCGCGAGGTAGCGGCCGGCATTCCCGAGGCTCTTGACGACAGCGGGACCGAGCACGACGCGCCCCTGGTAGGAGAGCGTCCGGTCGAGGCCGACCGAGCCGTCGGCCGTGGCGGAGACGTCGCGGCCGGACAGGGACAGATCGGGTGTCGCGAGGCGGCCGTCGGCGAGCTTCAACGAGGTCTCCATAGTGGAGAACTTCGTGGATTCGAGGCTCGCCGGCACCTGGAAGCCGGCGACCCTGCCGACCGCGGAAAGCGAGCGCGCGACCTCGGGCATGAGCTCGACCGTCCTCACGTCGGCGTCCGCGACGGAAAGCCGGCCCTCGCCGCGCGCGGTCTTCGAGATCGCCTCCCAGGAGAGCCCGCGGCTCGTCAGGGACATCTTCCCGCGCAACGTTCCCGAGAAGACGTTGCGCAGCGAGGTCGTCGATTCGAGCAGGGGCTGACCCTGTACGCCCTGCACGTCGAGAGCGACGTGCGATTCCGATTTGGGGTGGGCGAAGTCGGTCTCGACCCGGGCGGCGATCGTGCCGGAGAAGACGCCGGCCGAGGTCGAGAGCGTCAGCGCGCCTTTCTCCCACGTCCAGTCGGCCAGCAGTTTCTCGAACGGCAGATTCCGGAGCTTTCCCGAGGGGACCGCGACGCGCCCCGAGAGGGGGGCCTTGCCTCGCGAGCCGAGCGTGGCGTGCACCGACGGCGCGGCGAAGACCGGCTGACCGTCCATGCTGACGCCGAACGAAGACGCGTCCGCCGATCCGCGTGTCTCGAGGTCCGCGGACGAGCCCTCGATCTGCATGTCCAGGCGAACGCGGCCGGCGAGCTTGACGCCGGCGGGGAGCCTCCCCGCGAGGCCGGGCAGTCCGGTCACGCTGTCGAGCCCGACGTCGCCCGGCGTCGCGACGCGCAGGTCCACGCGCGGCTCCTTGTGAAGGTCGTCGAGCCGGCCCTCGATCGAGAGCGGCAGCTTCGCGACCTCGAAGAGCGACTTACTGACGACGAAAATGCCTTTCGACCAGTCGAGGATGGACGCGAAGGTCCCTTCCACGGCCGGAATCGAGGACGAGGCCGCGGCGGGGACGAGCGCGACGTTGCCCGCGAGCTCGACGGCGCCGAGAAGCTTTCCCACGACCTTGCCGTCGAGCGAGAGCGTGCCGGGGTCGGTCGACTGGAAGGCGGCGACGTACGGCGCAAGGCGCGCGAGTACCATGCCCTTCGCGGAGAACTTGGCCGCGAGGGGCGCCTCGCCCACGGGACCCGAGGACGGAGGCGGGCCGAGCGTTCCCTCGAGCGCGAGGTTTTTCCCGGAGTCCGCGAGAAAGCGCGCCGCGAGGTCGAAGCGCGCCGGCGTCGTCGGGCCGATGTCCGTCAGGCGGCCGGTCAGATCCTCGAGACCGAGGGTGATGGTCTTTCCCGGGGCGACCTTGCGGTCCACGAACAGCGCGCGGCCGCGGTCGATCTCGATGCGCGAGACGAGCAGCGCCGCCGCCGCGGTCTGGGAAGCCGGGCCGCTCTCCCGCTTTCCCGCGGACAGGAAGTCGTCGATGCTCAACGCGCCGTCGGGGCCGCGCTCGACCGTCACGGTCACTCCGTCGAGAACGATCGCCCGCACCTCGACGCGTTTCGAGAGCAGGGGCCAGAAGGCGACCTTCACGGAAACGCGGTTGGCGGAGACGAGTGCGGCCGACTCGAGGCCCGGCTTGTTGTGGACGACGACCTTCTCGACCCGGGCGCCGAGGGCCGGAAAGATCTGGAGTCGCATCGCCCCGATCTCGACCTTCCGGTGGAGCGCCGCCTCGGCGGCCGCGGCCGCCCGCGCGCGCATCGCGTCGAGCGAGACGACGTAGGGCAGGGCGAGAACGAGCAGGACCAGGAGGCCCGCGAGGATCGCGGCGACGATGCCGATACGCCGAACGGCCCGGGACATGCTGACCAACCTATCGCAGAGCGCGGGAGGAGGCGCAGGCGAATCGAGGCTTACCCGGCATCTCTAGTGCCCCCTCGCGTACGCCTCGACGTCCGCCAGGATCGCGTCGAGCTTCTCGCGCGGGTAGTAGCGGCCGTTCGCGACGACGGCCGCGATCTTGCGCGTGTTGCCGATGTCCTCGAGCGGGTTCGCGTCGAGGAGGACGAGGTCGGCAACCTTGCCCTTTTCGACCGTGCCGAAGTCGCCGAGCCGTGTCGAGGAACGTCGCGGGGTTGATCGTCGCCGCCTGCAGCGCCTCCATCGGCGTGAAGCCGGCGTCCACGAAGCGCTGGAGCTCCTGGTGCAGGCTGAACCCCGGTAGCACGTCCACGCCCGCCGGAGTGTCGGTTCCCGCGAGGAACGGGACGCCGGCCTTCTTCAGTCTCCTCACGATCTCGAGCTCGTGTGCGACGAACTTCTCCCGGACCGCCAGGGGATCCGTGTCCAGGTCTTTGATGATCCCCGCGGTGAACGTCGGCCATGTCTTCTCGCGCCAGGAGGCGGGGGCGTACTTCAGGTTTGGGTCCTTCGTCACGTCGATTGCATCCACGAGCCACTGCCCGCGCTCCCAGTAGAGAGTGGGGCACTGCCATGTCCGGTTCTTCGCGAGGAGCACGATCAGCGCGGCTTCCTTCGCTCTGTCATAGGTCTCGAGAAAACGGGCGGGTCCCTTCGGCCCCTTCAGGAGTGCGTCCTCGACGGTCGAGCTGCCCTCGAAGACTCCGATGAGATGCTCGAAGCTTTTCTGGCCGGCGCTGGATGCCTCCGAGGCGCGGATCGCGTCCGGCACGTGGCCGGCGAAGACGATCTTCTGTTTCCCGCAAGCCTGCGCGATCGCGAAATACGCCTCGCGCGGCACGTACGACTGGATCTTGATGAAGTCCACGCCTCGGCCCTTCAGGTCCTCCACCGCGCGGCGACCCTCCTCGGGCGTGCCGATCTTCAGGGCTGCGGGAAACTGCGTCTTCGATCCGTCGAGCATCGGGCCCGAGACGATGAGGCGCGGCCCGAGCAGTTTCCCCGCCGCAACGTCGCTTCGCGCCGCGAGGATCGGGTCGAGGTCGCTTCCCATGTCGCGCACGCCTGTCACGCCGTTGGCGATGAAGAGCGGCAGCGTGACCTCTCTTCCGCCGGGCACCCAGTCGCCGAAGAACGTGTGGATGTGCATGTCCCAGAGACCCGGGATCAGAAACTTGCCGCTCCCATCGAAGGCTCGTGCGCCCCTCGGCGTTCGCAAGCCGCCCGAGCGCTCGACCCGAGCGATCCGGCCGCCCTCGACGACGACCGTCATGTTCGCCCGCACGGGCCCGCCCGTCGTGTCGATCACCGTGACATTACTGATGACGATGGGGGTGCCGGCAGACTCCAGGCCTGTGGTCTGCCGCGCGGCCGAGCACAGCAGAAGAGCGAGGGTCGCGAGGCGGAGCGTCTTCACTCGAAGCAAGATCCTAGCCTCGTTGTCGGCGGCGAGAACGTATGATTCGTCTCATCCAAATGTTGCCAGGGCGAGCGGCCATGGGTCTCGCACTCTCGACGGTGCTCCTACTTCCGGCTCCGTCGCCGGCCGGAGCCGCGCAGCGGCCGAGTATCGCCGCGGGCCCCGCCCTCGGGGTGTCAGAGCAATGCGGCAAAACTTCCCCGGCCGAAGTCGCCACTCTCGTGCGTTCCAAGGCTGCGCCGGAGGCGGCCGCCAACGGCTCACTGCGCGAGCACGAAATTCCCTCGCTGCCCGATATGCAGAATCGGACGGCGGCTCGGGCGCCGTTCGGGGCAAACGAGCGCGACGATCCCGCCCGTTCGCGAACCCTCGGAGGTGCGGTCGGACCGAAGGCGGCTCCGGTGCTGGCAGGTTTCGCGGCGCTCTCCGACACCGGCACGAGCCCGCCCGATCCGATCATCGCGGCGGGCCCGGATCACGTCGTCGTCGCCGTCAACAGCGCCTGGGCCGTGTTTTCGAAGGCCGGCGCCCTGCTCTTCAAGATGACCGCCTTCGGCTGGTTTCTTCCTCAACTCAAGGAGCTTCCGCCAGGCTTGTTCCTGCCCTACGATCCCCAGGTCGCGTACGATCATTTCAGCGGCCGATGGATCCTCCTGTACTCGGCCACGGACACGACGTCGCACTCGTGGATTCTCCTCTCCGTCTCGAGCTCTCGCGACCCGACCGCGCCGTGGCACTCGTGGGCGCTGCGGGGCGACGCCAACGGAACCGACCCCGTCGCAAACTTCTCCGACTTCCCGGCGCTCGGATACGACGACACGGCGATCTACATCGCCACGAACCAGTTCCGCTACTGCCGATACCGCGTTCGAGTACGCGAAGATCCGGATCCTGAAGAAGGACGCGCTCTACGCGGGCGCGAGCCAGGTGACCTGGTCCGATTTCTGGGATCTCGAGGATCCCGCTTCCGGCGGAGCGAAGGTCCATTCGGTGAGGCCGGCGCAGACTTTCGGGAGCCCGGGCGTCGAGTACCTGGTGAGCAACAGCCCGTACGCGACGCGGACCTTCGTGACGCTCTGGAGCCTTGCCGGCGCGGGCACGGCGACGCCTTCGCTCTCGGCGGCCAACGTTCCCGTCACCGCCACGCTCGCGCCGCCCGGCGCAGACCAGAAGGACGGCTCTCCCGGGATGCCTGGCTGCCCGACGCCCTGCCTCATCAACACGGGCGGCGGCAGCATCACGTCGGCCATCCATCGAAACGGATCGGTGTGGTTCTCGCATACGGTCGCCGACAGCGGCGGGGTGTACAGCCGGGCGCGATACGCGCGGATCAACGTCGCCGCCATGGCTGTCGTCGAGGACGAGGCGTTCGGCACGGACGGCTGCTGGTATTTCTATCCCGCCGTCGCGGTGGACGCCGGCAACAACCTCGCCATGGTCTTCGGGAAGAGTTGCCTCGACGAGTATGCCGGGATCGGCCTCACCGCGCGCTCGACCGCGGATGCTGCGCTCGAGGCGAGCGTCCCCCTCAAGGACGGTGAAGCCAGCTATGTCGCTCCGATCGGCAAGGGGGAGCTCGTCAACCGATGGGGCGACTTCTTCGGCGCCGCCCTCGACCCCGCCGAACCCGGCAGGATCTGGGTCGTCGGCGAATATGCCGGCCTGCGCGACACGTGGCGCACCTGGGTCGGGCAGACCGCCGCCGCCCTGACCGCTGGGTCGTGCCGTCCGGACGCGTCCACGCTCTGCCTCGGCAACGGCCGCTTCCGCGTCACTGCGGCCTGGCGCAAGCCCGACGGCTCGACCGGCGCCGGCGCCGCCGTTCCGATCACCAATGACACGGGGTACTTCTGGTTCTTCGACGCAACGAACATCGAGGTCGTCGCCAAGGTCCTCGACGGGTGCGGCGTCAATGGGCACCACTGGGTCTTCTCCGGAGGCCTGACCAACGTCGAAGTCACCCTCACCGTCACTGACACGCGGACCGACACCGTCAAGACCTACGCGAATCCCCTGGGCGCTCCCTTCGAGCCGATTCAGGACACGTCGGCGTTTGCGACGTGCCCGTGAGCCGAGATCACGCCGCGCCCTTATTCGCCCTCCGTTCGATCTCCGTCACGACCCGGTCGAGCTCGCGGATGAGGGGAGTGACGCTCCGGGCTTCGAACGCCTCGACGAGCGCCCGGTAATACCAGAGCACGCCCTCCTTGCCACCGCTGAAATCTTTCTTCTTCCAGATCTTCTCGCCCAGCGCCCGGTAGTCCGAGAGTATCGACCTCGCGTTGTGGAACTTGTCGGCCGCGGAAACGAGGCGGACGGACTTGCCGGCCTTCGCCAGGTGAGCGATGTATTCCTCTTTCCTCTGCCTCCAGGGCGGCGTGCGCCTCTCGAGGGTGTCCGTGCAGCCCTCGACGATGCGCGCGACGTTCTTGCCGAATTTCCTCCGGATCTCGTCGAGGACGGGCCGCCCGCCGCAGTCTTCCGGGATGTCGTGCAGCAGGGCGGCGATCGCCTCGTCCTCGCCTCCGCCGTGCTCGAGGACGAGGCTGGAGACGGCGATCGGGTGAGCGATGTACGGGATCCGCGTCCCCTTGCGCAGCTGCTTGGCGTGCTTCCTCGCGGCGTAGTCGAGCGCCTCCGAGTATCGGCGGGCGAAGGCGTGGAGTCTTTTCTGCTGGATCACGGCTCGTTGCTCCCTACGACGCAGTATCTACCGGGCGGACCTGCGACCCTACGGGTGGCTCGTGATCGCAATGATCGTGATCTCACCTTTACGCGGCCCATAGTGCCAGAGGATTCGATAGGCGGCGGGAGTGCTCTGCTCTGCGTAGGACTAATGTCAAGTGGGATATCCCACTCAACGGGATCGGGCGGGGCCGGACCCCCCCTCGGCATAGAATCCCGGCATGATTTCACGCGATCCGTCCGCATTGCTGATGGCCGTATGTCTGCTCGCAGGGATGACCGTCGCCGGGGGGACCGGGCAGGCCTCGCCCGCCACTGCGGGCGGAAAGGGATACGAGGACCTCGCCGCCTTTTTCAGGGACTGGCGAGCGTTCCAGAAGCCGAAGCTCGTGGACGGCGTGCCGGACTACACGCCCGCGGCGATGGCCGAGCAGCAGCGCGAGCTCGAGGCCTACCGGCAGCGCCTCGCCGCGATCGATCCGAGCGGCTGGCCGATCCCGCAGCAGGTGGACTACTACATCGTCCGCGCCGAGCTCTGCCGGCCTCGACTTCGATCACCGCGTCTTGAAGCCCTGGGCCAACAACCCGGCCTTCTACGTCACGGTCTTCTGGGAAGAGAGCGATCAGCCGGCGCGCGAGGGGCCGTTCGCCCATGGCTCGGTCGAGCTGTGGTCCTACCGGTTCCCGCTGTCCGCGGAGAGCGCCGCGAGGATCGACGCGGGGATCCGGCCGATCCCGCGCCTCCTCGCGCAGGCGAAGTCGAACCTGACCGGCAATGGCAGGGACCTCTGGATCTACGGCGCGAAGGCGATCAAGCAGCAGAGCGCGGACCTGAAGCAGCTCGCCTCGCAAGCTCGACGGCTCGGCGAAGAATCTCAAGGCCGACGTCGAGCGCGCGCAGAAGGCGACCGACGAGCTCGCGGCCTGGCTCGACTCCCAGGCGGCCTCGAAGACCGGCCCCTCGGGCGTCGGCATCGAGAACTACGACTGGTACCTGAAGCACGTCCAGCTCGTTCCGTACACGTGGGCGCAGGAAGTCGCGCTGATGGAGCGCGAGCTCGCGCGCTCGCAGGCCCTCCTCGCGATGGAGGAGCTGAAGAATGCGAACCTGCCGCAGCAGGTCCCGGTCGCGAGCGCCGAGGAGTACGACCGGCGGTTCAACGCCGCCGTCGCCGAATACATGGCGTTTCTTCGGGACCGCGAAATCCTGACGATCAAGGACTACATGGACCCGGCCCTGCGCGCCCGGATCGGCAGCTACAGCACGGCCCCCCGCGAGTTCTTCGCCGAGGTGGACTACCGCGACCCCGAGGTCATGCGCACCCACGGCTACCACTGGTTCGACAAGGCCTGGATGGTGAACGAGACCCCGCCGAACCCGATCCGCAGGGAGGTCCTCCTCTACAACATGTTCAACACGCGCACCGAGGGCCACGCGACTTGCTGGGAAGAGCTCATGATGCAGGCCGGGATGTTCGACGCGCGGCCGCGTTCGCGCGAGCTCGTGTACATCCTCGTCGCCCAGCGCGCCGCGCGGGCGCTCGGCGAGCTCTTCATGCAGGCAAACCTCCTGACCCTCGAGCAGGCCGCGGCCTTCGCCTGCGCCAACACGCCGCGCGGCTGGCTGCGAATGAACGGAAACCTGGTCTTCTTCGAGCAGTACCTCTTCCTGCAGCAGCCCGGGTACGGGACGAGCTATCTGATCGGCAAGATCGAGATCGAGAAGCTCCTGTCGGAGCGCAGGCAGCAGCAGGGCGACGCTTTCCGGATGCAGCTGTTCATGGACGACTTCAACTCCCGCGGTCTCATCCCGGCGGCCCTGCTTCGCTGGGAAATGACCGGGCAGAAGTCGGACGAGCTCAAACGCATGTTGGAGTAGGGCGGAGAGGGCCCATGAAGAGGCGTCTTCTGGCGACCTGCGTTCTCCTCGTCGTCCGGCCGTTCGCGGTCGAAGCCCAGTTCGACGAAGAAAAGCTCGTCCGGGAGCACGCGAAGACCCTCGCCAAGGACAGGGACGCGAAGGACCGCGCGGACGCGGCCCGCTGGCTCGGCGGCCGGAAGCAGACCGAGGCCGTCGCGGCCCTCGCGAAGGCGCTGTCGGACCCGGACGCGTCCGTCCGCCAGGCCGCCGCCTCGGCGCTGTGGAGCACGGGAAAGGACGCGGTCGCCGCAAAGCCCGAGCTCGAGAAGGCGCTCGGCGACCCCGTTGCGGCCGTCGTGGCTCGCGCCGCGGGGGCTCTGGCCTCGATGGGCGTGCCGGACGACACCCTGGCGGACGCCTGGCGCCGGGCGCTCAAGGGCTCGCACGACGAGGCCACGGCGTTCGTGGCGGCGCGCGGCCTGATCGGGATCGACCCGCCCGAGACACTGGCCCCGCCCATCCTCGGCTACCTCGCCGGCAACGCGGAGGATGCGGCGCATCCGCGCCCCGGGCAATCGAGCCTCGCGGACCGGGACAGCGCGGAGGCCGCGGCAAGGGCACTCGAGCGTCTCCTGAAGGTGGACCCGGCGCCCCTCCTGCCGCTGCTCGACCGGACGGTGACGAAGAGCCCGGAGTCCGGGCGGTACGTCCTCGGCGCTCTGGCGGCGGTCAAGAAGCTGCCGCCCGGGACGGTCGAGCTGGCGCTCGCCCACACGGGGTCGCCCGTAGCCGACACGCGCGAAGCCGCCATCGAGCTCGCGGGAAAGGTGAAGGCGGAGGGCGAGGCCGCTCGCTGGATTCCCGAGGCCATCCGGCTGCTCGGCGACCCCGACGAGGGCGTCCGGAACCAGGCGTGCTGGGCCCTGAGGGGCGTGAAGGGCCTGTCCTGGGAAGCGGCCCCGCAGCTGGCTCGTCTGGTGGCGAGCGATCCGTCGATGAGCGTCCGCAAGAGCGCCGCCGGCGCGCTCGAGGAGATTGGAGACGTCTCCAATCCCATCCCCAGAGCCGCCAAGATCTCGGTGGCCGCCGCCTCGCGGAGCGCCCTCGCCG
This sequence comes from uncultured Acidobacteriota bacterium, assembly GCA_963724465.1. Lineage (GTDB taxonomy): Bacteria > Acidobacteriota > Thermoanaerobaculia > UBA5066 > Gp7-AA6 > DAHUXD01. The sequence continues at coordinate 68,090 of CAVRUT010000009.1, forward strand.
CAGCGATGAAGGGCAAGGATCACGACCTCGCGGTCGAGGCGGTCGGCGCGTACAACGTGATGTACCTCGACACCGCCGAGATCGTCGCGACGCTCGCCGACGTAGCCGTGTCCGGCGCGGACGACGGCGCACGGCAGCGCGCGCTCCTGTGCCTGCGAAACCGGCAGAGTCAGGCAAAGAGCGCCGTCGAAACCATCCGGCCCCTGACGGCGTCGTCCGAGAAGCAGATCGCCGACGATGCGAGGGTCGCCGTAGAGTGGATCGAACGCGGCGGCGCGGGCAGCCCGACCGCGATCAAGGCGCCGGCAAAACCAGCCTCGGTCTCCTCGTCCGGAAGCGAGGAGCGCGGCCTCGCGGCGCTGCGCGAGCGCAAGCTCGAGTTCGACGAGGACAGCTTCTTCCGCGCCCTGTCCCAGGCCGACCTCGAAGCCGTCCGCGCGTACCTCGACGCCGGCATGTCCGCGAACTACGTCTTCGTCGGCTCGAGCCGCCGGTCGCCTTTGATGATCCTGTTCTTCGTCGGAGCGGCCTGCGCCGCGCCGGAGACGGGCCACGCGATCGTCGCGCTTCTCCTGGACAGGGGCGCCGACGTCAACCAGCTGGACGACAACAAGAACACGGCGCTCATGTTCGCGGCGGACAAGTGCGACCGGCAGACGCTGAAGATGCTCCTGAAAGCGGGCGCGAAGCCGAACCTCAAGAACGGTTCGGGCCTGACGGCGCTCCAGATGGGGATCTTCTCCGGCAATCCCGGGCTCGAGGAGCTGATCGCCGCCGGAGCGCGCCTGGATTCCGCGACGGCGAAGGCGTATGCCGAGGCCTATAAGAAGAACCCGAAGGCGCTGGCTCTCATCGAGAAGGCGACGGCGAAGTAAGCACGGTCGTCGCGCCGCGTCTCATTCGGGCTTCCGCTTCCCGTTGGTCAAGCCGTCCGCGTTGGCGAAGGCGCCCTCCCACGAATTTCCCCGGCCCCGGACGCTGACCTTTCCGAACCGTTTCGTCCCGACCTCGAACTGCCGTTCCCGGGAGTGGCGGGCAAAGCCGCGGGCGAAGAGTCCGCCCCATCTCCAGCGGGCCTCCTGCTCTGCCTGGTGAACCGTGAGTGCCATGAATACTTCTCTTTCTAGAACCTATCATCATACCACCCCAGCGCAGGCCTACTCTTCGCCCCGGACCCGGCCGCGCCCGGCCTTGATTCGCGCGCGCTGGACTTTCGCAGCGATCCGCCGCTCGCGAGCGGCCCGGGTCGGCTTCGTCTTCCGTCGCGACTTCGGCCGCGCGGCCGCCTTTCGCACGAGCTCCACCAGCCGTTCGCGCGCCTCGGCGCGATTCTGGGCCTGAGTGCGATGCTCACGGCTGTCGATCACGAGCACACCGCTCGCGGTCATCCGGTTCCCCGCCAGGACCATCAGTCGCGCCTTCACGTCCTCGGGCAACGACGACGCGCCGATGTCGAACCGCAGCTCCACCGCCGTCGAGACCTTGTTGACGTTCTGGCCCCCGGGCCCCGACGCGCGCACGAACCGTTCTTCGAGTTCGTCCTCGCGGATCGCGATGGAGGGCGTGACGTGGAGCATCGGACACCTCGCTGCGGCCGGCTCAATATACCGGGCCGACGGCCCTCCGTGCACGACCCTGGACTCCCGCGACACCGCTGTGGTCAGATCCCGCACAGATTGGAGGACTCGATGGGACCGACGCGCAGATGGCTCTTTGGGCTCGCTCTGCTCGCCGCCGCCACGCTGCAGGCGCAGGTCGTCGCGATCAAGGCCGGCCGGCTGCTGGACCCGGCGTCGGGCGCGACGAGCCGCGATCAGGTGATCGTCGTCGAGGCGGGCAAGATCACCGCCGTCGGAGCGTTCGTGCCGATCCCGGGCAACGCCACGGTCGTGGACCTCTCGAAGAGGACCGTGATGCCGGGCCTCTTCGACACCCACACGCACCTCTGCCTCGGCTTGAAGACGCAGGGTGGCAACGGGCTACAGGCGCTGCTCCGGTCGCTCCTCGCGGCGACGGCGATCGAGACGACCGCCTACCGCTCGATCCAGGGAGTCGCGAACGCGCGCGACATGCTCATGTCCGGGTTCACGACCGTGCGCGACGTCGGCAACGCCGGCAACTACGCGGACACCGCCCTGCGGCGCGGGATCGAGGACGGTCTCGTTCCCGGCCCGACGGTCGTCAACGCCGGTCGCATCATCGCGCCGTACGGCGGCCAGTACCACGGCCTTCCGCCCGAGCGCGCGGACATCGCGATTCCGGAATACCTTTACGCCGACACGCCCGACGAGATGCGCAAGGCAGTCCGCGAAAACATCGCGTTCGGGGCGAAGGTCATCAAGATCGTCGTGGACGATCAGCCCTATCTCTACTCGGTCGAGGACGTGCGCACGCTCGTGAAGGAGTCGGCCGCCGGCGGGATGAAGGTGGCGGCGCACTGCGGCACGGATGCCGGATCCCGCATCGCGGCCGAAGGCGGCGTCGCGTCGGTCGAGCATGCGTACACCGCGTCGAACTCGACGCTCGAGCTCATGAAGGCGAGGGGCGTCTACCTCGTCGGCACCGACTTCACCGAAATCGCGGCCCACGAGATGGGGATGGACGATTACCACCCGCGCGTCGTGGACCGCCTGAAGCGCGCCTACCAGATCGGTACGCCCGTCGCTTTCGGCACGGATGTCTGCTTCATCAAGGACGGGGAGACGCGCGGCACGCTCTCGATGGAGTTCATCAGCAGCTTCAAGGAGGCGGGTGTTCCGCCGAAGGCCATCCTCCAGGCGATGATCGTCAACGCCGCCCGCCTGTTGGGCATGGAGAAGGAGCGCGGCGCGATCGCACCCGGCTTCGCCGCGGACATCGTTGCGACGCCCGAGAACCCGCTCGATAACGTGGACACCCTGAGGCACGTCAGCTTCGTCATGAAGGACGGCCGCATCGTCCGAAACGATTGACCGACACGCTTCGAATGAGCTCGCGACTCTTCGGGCTTGCGCTCGCGGTCCTCCTGCCCGCCGCGACCCTCTCCGCCCAATCCACTCCGACGCCGCCGACTCGGCCGACCCCCACCGCCGAAGCGAGCGCCGCCTCCTCGACCTCCGCCCCGACCGATTACCGTCTCTCCCCCGAGAAGCGCGAGGAGGCCATCGCCTACGCCCGCGCCCGCTACCGCCTCCACTTCGCCTCGTTCCTCTGGAGCGTCCTCGTCCTTCTCGCGCTCATCGCCCTGCGCCTCGGCCCGCGTTTCCGCGACGGCGCCGAGTCCGTCAGCCGACGCCGCTTCTGGCAGGCGGCCGTCTTCGTCCCGCTCCTCCTGATCACCCAGACCGTCCTCGAGTTGCCCACCGCCGCATACGGCCACCGGCTCGCGCTGCTCTACGGCCAGTCCGTCCAGACCTGGGGCTCGTGGCTCTGGGACCAGACCAAGGGCCTTCTCGTCGGCATCGTCATCGCGACCCCGCTCGTCTGGCTCCTCTACGCCATGCTGCGCAGGAGCCCGCGCCGCTGGTGGCTGTGGTTCTGGCTGGCGCTCCTGCCGATTCTCGTTTTCCTCATCTTCGTCGCGCCGCTCGTGATCGACCCCCTCTTCTTCCGATTCGAGCCGCTCGCACCCGCGCAGCCGGAGCTCGCGCGCGCGATCGAGCGGGTCACCGTCCGCGCCGGCCAACCCATTGCGCCCGAGAAGATGTTCGTGATGAACGCGAGCTCGAAATACAACACCGTCAACGCCTACGTCACCGGCCTCGGCGGTTCCAAGCGCGTAGTCGTGTGGGACACCACGATCGCGAAGGCGACGATCCCGCAGACCCTCTTCGTCTTTGGCCACGAGATGGGCCACTACGTCCTGTTCCACGTCCCGAAGACGATCGCGTTCCTGTGGGCGCTCCTGTTCGCCCTGGCCGCTCTCGGAGCGTGGATCCTCGGCCACCTCTTCCGCGGTCCAGGCCGGTGGGGCATCCGGGGCCTCTCCGACTGGGCCTCTATGCCGGTCCTGCTTCTCTTCTTGACCATCGCCGGCGAGCTCGCGACGCCCCTCGTCAGCGGCTACAGCCGCAACCAGGAGCACCAGGCCGACATTTTCGGCCTCGAGGCCATTCACGGCCTCGTCCCCGACTCCCCGCGCGCCGCCGCGGAGGCGTTTCAGCTCCTCGGCGAGACCAACCTCTCCGATCCCGATCCCGGCCCCTTCATCACGTTCTGGCTCTACACCCACCCGCCCCTGGCCGAGCGCCTGCGCTTCGCGGCGCAGTACGACCCGTGGGGAAAGGGAGAGAAGGCGAAGTACGTGAAGTGAGGGGCACGGTGGTCGGTCCGCCTCGAAGCGACGGCTATCGCAAAGCGCCCACGCCGGCCCCGACGGTGCCCCTGTCGTCGACATCGAGCCGGTGCTGAACTCGGAGACGTGAGGGGGCGCCTTCCCTTTCTCCCGGCGAGAGAGGGTTGGCTCGGCGAACGCGAGCGACGTCCGCATCGTCGTCGTGATAGGTTTTCGACAACACGAACCGTGACGCGCAGCGACGAATGCGTGCCGCGGCTGTCGAATCGGTGATCAACGAGATGAACGGGATCAGCGGACTCCGAGGCGGCATCCTGGCTCTTGCCCTGGTCATCGCCACGCGACCCGGAGCCCTGCTCGCGAAGCAGACGACGCCGCCGGCGGGGCAAGCTCCGAAGTCCACCACGCCTGCGTCCCCGGCAACGAAGGACGGCTGGAGGGCGCTGAGCGACGAGGCGATGACGCTCTTCAAGGACGGGAAGCTTGCGGAGGCGGAGTCTCTCCTGAAGCAATCCCTCGCGGAGGTCGAGAAGGAGCTCGGGCCCAAGAACCCGAACGTCGCCCGGATCTTGAACGAGCTGGCATACGTCGACAGCGCCCAGGGAAAATACCCAGAGGCGGAACCGCTCTTTCAGAGAGCAGTCGCGATCGTCGAGAAATCCCTCGGGAAGGACAACGCGAACCTCGCGTCCGTCCTTCGCGGTCTGGCATCGGCCTACGCGGCCGAGGGCAAGTACGCCGAGGCCGAACCCCTGTTCCGGCGGGCGCTGGCGATCGCGGAGAAATCCTACGGGCCCGACCACGCCAACGTCGCCGCCGTTCTGGCCGGCTACGCCGAGCTGCTGCGCAAGACGGGCAAAGCCGATGAAGCGGCTCAAATGGACGCCCGGGCGCGGAAGATCCGCGGCGAGCCTTCCGGTGACACCAGGAGCGCCGCGGCATCGCCCACGCCGGGAGCAAAGTACTCCGATCGGGGCTACGACGCGCGCGTCGCGTATCGCGACGGCGATTACGCTACCGCGCTGAAGTTGTTCCGGGAGCTCGCGGACGAGGGCGACGCCGGCGCCCAGGCCGCTCTCGGAGACATGTACATGGAAGGAAAGGGCGTGAAAGCCGACTCCGCGGAGGCCGCTCGCTGGTGGCGCAAGTCTGCCGATCAGGGCTTCGCCGGCGCGCAATTGAACCTCGGCGCCTGCTACGAGAGCGGATGGGGAGTGCCGAAGGATCCGGCCGAAGCTGTCCGCTGGTACCGCAAGGCGGCCGACCAGGGCGACGCCAAAGCGTACAAGTACATGGGAGACATGTACGCCAGGGGCATCGGGGTGCCGAAGGATCCGAAGGAGGCCCAGGCCTGGTACGACAAGGCCCGCGCGACGGAAGGGGCCTGGGCGGCAGGCGGGTCCTTCCGGCCGCCCGGCGAAGGAAAGAGCACGAGCTCGAAGGACATGATGTCGCTCGGCCTGCGCGCCGTGGACCTCCAGGACGAGATCGGGATCCTCGAGTGGGCCGTCCCTAAGGGCGTCCGGGTCACGCTCGGCAGAGAGGAAGTCACGTCCGCAAACGGAAACGAGGTTCTCGCCCGCCTCAAGGCCGAGCGGACCGAGGTGGACCGTACGATGGAGCAGATGGGGGCGAAAACGGTTGCCGGCGACTACGAGCTCACGGAGCCGCCGAAGGCCAAGTGCAGGGTCTTCGGCCAGCGGCCGCTGCAGTATCCGGTGAAGTGAGCGTCGTCCAGACGAACAACGCCATAGAGCTGACGGGAAAGGAGCTCTACGCGTGCGGCGTCGTGATCGGCAATCTCGTCGTCATGAAGGACCAGCAATGCGCAGGCACCTCGCCGGGCCGAATTCTCGCGGTGGCCTCGGACGAAGGCATCCGGGATTTGACCCTTCTCGAGTCGGCCGGCGCCTCCGGGTCGTGCAAGCTCGGCAACCTGGCACGCGTGCAGGGGTCGAACTAGGCAGACGGGCGCTCCGTCTTGACGGCGGAGTGTTCTACGCTCCGCCTTCTCCTTCCTCCACCCACCCCCGCGTGCGCTCGACCGCTCGCTTCCAGCCCCTGAACGCCGACTCCCGCCGGTCGTCGTCCCACTCGGGCTCGAACGTCCGGTCGGCCTTCCAGAGCCGCCGCAGCTGGTCCGTCGACTCGAACGCTCCCACGGCGAGCCCCGCCGCGTAGGCCGCGCCGAGCGCGGTCGTCTCGCTCACGACCGGGCGGACCACGGGGACGCCGAGCACGTCGGCCTGGAGCTGCATCAGGAAATTGTTGACGCTCGCGCCGCCGTCCACCTTGAGGACCGAGAGCGGCTTTCCGCTGTCGGCCGCCATCGCGTCGGCAACCTCTCGGCTCTGGAAGCAGATCGCCTCGAGCGTTGCGCGCACCAGGTGCGCGCGGTTCGCGAATCGCGTCAGGCCCACGATGGCGCCGCGCGCCAGCATGTCCCAGTGTGGCGCGAAGAGACCCGAGAAGGCCGGCACGAAGTAGATGCCTCCCGAGTCGGCCACGCTCGCGGCAATCTCCTCCGTCTCGGCGGCGGTTCTGATCAGGCCGAGGTTGTCCCGCAGCCACTGCACCGCCGCGCCCGACACCGCGACCGAGCCCTCGAGCGCGTAGGCCCGCTCTCCGGGACCCGAGCAGGCCGCCGTCGCGAGCAGGCCGGAGGCGCTCGGGGCGGGGTTGCCGCCGACGTGCTCGAGCAGGAAGGACCCCGTCCCGTAGGTGTTCTTCGCTTCGCCCGGGGCGAAGCAGCCCTGGCCCGCCAGCGCGGCCTGCTGATCTCCGAGGTCGCCGCAGACCGGGATCCTGGTGCCGAAGGGACCATCCGCGCGTGTGTAACCGTAGGGCTCCTTCGCGATGGACGGCCGGATCGCCGGCAGCGCGCCCCACGGCACGCCGAACCGCTCGAAGAGAACCGGATCCCACTGGAGCTCCGCGAGGTTGCACAGGAGGGTGCGCGAGGCGTTGGTCGGATCCGTCACGTGCGCGCCGCCGCGCGGACCGCCGGTCAGATTCCAGATCACCCAGGTGTCGATCGTCCCCAGCCTCAGGTGTCCGGAGCGGGCGAGCTCGCGAACCGCGGCGACGTTGTCGAGCAGCCACCGGATCTTGGTCGCGGAGAAGTAGGTCGAGATCGGAAGCCCCGATCGCCGGCGCACGTCCTCCTCCCACCCCCGGTCGATCGCCGCCCGGCAGTCCGCCGCCGTTCGCGTGTCCTGCCAGACGATCGCGTTCGCGGCAGGCCGGCCGTCGCGCGCGTCCCAGGCCACGACCGTCTCGCGCTGGTTGGTGATCCCGATCGCGAGCACGCGCCCCGGAGGCGCCGCCCGCATCGCCTCGAAGACGACCTCGTCCACGCGCTCCCGGATCTCGAGCGGGTCGTGCTCGACCCAGTCGGGCTGCGGAAAGATCTGCTCGTGCTCGCGGTAAGCCGCGGCGACTGGAGTCCCCTCGAGGTCGAACAGAATGCAGCGAGTTCCGGTGGTCCCCTGGTCGATCGCCGCTACGTACTCGTGCATCGCGGGGGTCATCCTATCCGGCGGCCTTAGTCCGCGGGCGGAGTCCGTCGTAGAGTAGCCCTCGCATGAGAGGCCGCTTCTCCAAACGTCTCCTCTCGCTCCTGGACGCCTCGCCGGCGCTCCGGATCCGCGCCGGCGCCGACCATCGCTTCCTCGGCATCTGGGTCGTCGTCGTGAAAGGACGCGTCTTCGTGCGCCCGTGGAACGACGAGCCCGGAGGCTGGCGGCGGGCGTTTCTCGACGAGCCCGACGGCGCGATCCGGCTCGGCCCCGAGAAGCGCGAGATCCCCGTCCGCGCCCGGCCCGCCCGCGGCAAGCGCCTCTTCGATGCGGTCGACGCCGCCTATGCCATGAAGTACGTCACGAAGGGCTCGCAGAAATGGGTCCGCGGCTTCGCCACCCCGAGACGTCGAAAGACCACGATGGAGCTCCTGCCGGGCTGACGGGGCCATTTCGCACTTAGAATTGTGCAGCCTCGCCCGCATCCAGATCCCCACCGGCGAGCACGAGAAGGCGATCGACACTCTCGAGAAGCTCCTGAAGGTTCCGTACTACCTCACCCCCGCCTGGCTCAAGATCGACCCCAACTTCGAACCGCTGCACGGGAATCCGAGGTTTCAGAAGCTGGTCGCCGGGAAGGCGTGAGGCTGCGGCGCCCGTGATTGAATTTCGGCATGAAGACCTTCTTCGCACTCCTGCTGTCCGCGGCGCCTCTCCTCGCCAGCCCCGACCCGCCGAAGAAGCCCGCGCCGACGCTGAAGTCCATCCTCCTCGAGCAGTTCAAGACGACCCACGCCAACCAGGACTGGTTCGTCCCCGCGAGCAAAGCCGTCGACGGGCTCTCCGCGGAGCAGGCCGCGTGGAAGGACGGCAGCGTCAACCACTCGATCGCCCAGCTCGTCAGCCACCTCATCTTCTGGAACCAGGAGCAGCTCGCCCAGCTCAAGGGCAAGCCCGCGCCGCCCTAAAGCGGAAAGAACTACGACACCTTCAACATCAACGTCGACAAGAGCACCTGGGCCGCCATGGTCAAGGACCTCGACGCCATCCTCACCGACTGGGAGAAGGCCATCGAGTCGGCCGACGACGCCACGCTGCAGAAATGGGCCTCCACCATCGCCCACGTCAGCACCCACAACGCGTACCACACGGGCCAGATCCTCTACATCCGGAAGCAGCAGGGTTCGTGGAATCCGGAGAAGGGGGTCAAGTAGGGGAGCCTTAACCCTCACCCCCCTGCGGGGGGAGCGGGGGAGTGCGAGGGTCTCCCCTCGCCACAAGGGGTGCCGGCCGCGGCCGAAGGCCGCGTCTCGCGGAGCGAGCGGCCGGCAGGGTGAGGGGGAGCGCGCACGATCTTCTCTCTCTGGTGCGGGGCAGGGGTGTGGAGACCTTCCTCCGGCCTGGCCTCGGTCAGTGCTACAATATATAAATTGTGTCATCGCGCTCGCGTTTCGAGGATGTGGTCCGCCTGCCCGAAGGACCTCGCCGCACGGCCGCCATCGCCGCCTGGATCCAGAGTCTTTACGTCTCGAAGCCGCCGGTTCTCGTCGGCGGAGCCGCAGTCGAGCTGTACACCAGGGGTGCCTACACGACCGGCGACTTCGATTTCGTCGGCGTCGTTCCCGCCACGGTAGCCAAGGCGCTCGAGGAGGTGGGTTTTCGGCGCGAAGGCCGGCATTGGATTCACTCGAAAGCGCAGCTCTACGTGGAATTTCCGGGCGGCGCCGTGCAAGAACACGAGAAAACGGCCAGGGTCGAACTCGACGGCATCCGCGTTCTGACGCTCAGCCCCGAGGACCTGATCGTCGATCGCCTGGCCGCCTGGCAGTTCTGGCGCTCCACGACGGATGCCGCCAGCGCGTTTCTGGTCTGGAAATCTCAGGAGGGCAGAGTCGATTCGAAACGGTTGGTAGAGCTCGCCGGCATTCGCGGTGTCGAGCGAGGTCTGAAGAAACTCCTGGATTTCGCAACTGCCTCGAAGCTGCGATCTCCTTCAGCCGAGGACCTCGAGAATTGGGCAAGCAAGACGCCGTGAAAACTTACGTGACCCCGCGCAACGCCTTCCTCGAGAAGCTACCGGAAGGACTCGTCCGGCGCCGACCGCGGTCGTTTGCCGAGTGGAAGGCATTGCGCCGGTGGGGACAACTACCGAAATGGGAACCGGTGCCTGCGGGCTACCTCCTCCGACTCTGCCGCGAAAAGGCTGGATTGAGCCAGCCGGAGTTGGCGGCGCTTCTGGGTTGCTCCCAGCAAGCGGTCGCTCAGGCCGAGCGCTGGCAGAGCAACCCTACGGTTGAGTTCATGCGAAATTGGGCTCGGGCCTGCAAATCGACGATCAAGCTGGAAATTCGTTGAACTTGCGAGGCTCCTCGCTCGGACTTTTCTCCGCGCGTAATAATCCCCCTCGGCGCGCGTAGGATTCGGGCGGGATTGGTGGGGTTGGTGCTCACGTCTTGGCGCTTCGAGAGAATTCCGCGCCTCGCTGACCCCCTCTCCCAGCGGGAGAGGGTTGGGGTGAGGGGCTCGCTCGCGGATTCGGCTGTTCAGTGCGCCCTTACCGTCGTTCGCCCTCAGGCTCCTTGGGCCAGCACATGTCGACCCACAGCTCGAGCGTCAGGTCATGCTTCTTCTGTCCTGATGCGAGATTGGGCCTGTATTCGGTTGCGTAACGCCTGCGCAAAGCCGCTTTGCTGATGAACCCGGCGCGCGCGAGCGCCTGAACGTCCTCGCGATCGACGTCACTGTTGCGTTCGAGCTTCGTCAAGGCGAGATCATGTGCTTCCAAGGCGAAGAGCCTGAGGCGGTCGAAATGGTGATCCGGCCACATCTGGATCAAGCGTGTCTCGTAGTTCTCGGGATACGTGGCGATTTTCACGGGCTGCAAATACACATGGAAGCGTCGATAGAGGCGCGTTCCCTCGCCAGCAACGCGTTGCAGCTCTGACAGCTGCCCTGCGGGGATGGCTGTCAGGACGTCGATGTCCGAGGTCGTGCGAGATAGGCCGTACTGCATCGTGACCGCGAATCCGCCGATGCAGTAAAGGTCGATCGCCTCCGTCATCAGGCCGTCTAGAGCCTCCAGGAATCGCCCCCACGGCTCCGGAATCGGCGAGCTGCGGCTACGAGACATACGGCAGCTCTTCCACCTTCATTCCCGCGAGGACGTTCCAGTGACGCGCCTCGGCCGACCGATGCCGGCGTAGCCATTCTCGCTCCGCCTCGGGCATCGTCTCGCGACACAGAGTCGTCTCGGCAGCGAGCCGGGCAGGCTCCAGTTCCCTCTCGACGCGCTTGAGCCTTTCGGCGGCGACGTGGTCGGACCGACGCTCTGCGACCTTCCTCGCCGCCGCGACCAGGAAGCCAAGCCGGTTCTGAACGTTTCGGAGCTTCGCGTTTTCGACGAGCCACTTCCAGTCGAGCGCCGGGTACCGCTGCAACATCCAGGGCATTGCCTCGGCGACGCGGCCATCGAGGTGATCCGCGACAACGGCGCCCAGGGCGACGGCCGCCGGATTGACCAGGGGCCCCTTTCGCAAGTGACCATAGCCCGGGTATCCGAGCGTCGCGAGCTGGAAGGGGAGTCTCTCGGCTGCGGCTGGGCCGACCGGCGGCTCGTGGGGTGGGGCGAGCACCGTCGGGGAGAGCCCATACAACCTCGTGGCGGCGCGCGCGACCGGAGATGTGACGGCCCTCCGCCCTCGTTCGAGCAGCGAAAGATAGGGCTGTGTAAAGCCCAGCCGGGCCGCTGCCTCGACCTGCGTCAGCTTCGCGGCGACCCGTCCTTGCTTGAGGTCGGCTCCAGTCATGCCATTCACCTGCTTGAATATAACACAATCTGTCATATTCATGGCCCTCAACGGCCCCTGGCCGTCACTTGGAGCGGACCCTGTGCTCCCTCGCAGGCCCGCCGCGCGCCCCTACTCGTTCCTCAAGAGTGCGGCCGGGTGCGCGCGCGTCCCGCGGATGGCCGGAACGAGGCAGGCGCACATGGCCACGGCGAGGAGCAGCGCGCCCACGCTCTTGTAAGAATCGGCTTCCGTCGCGCCGGAGATCACTACGACCACGAGGCGACTTCTTTCTTCGTCGAGTTTCCGCGCGGCCCCCTTTCGATCGGTCGGGACCTCGAGATCCGACCGTTCGAGGTCAGGGTTGGGAACCGCACGGTTCTGGCGCTTTCGGCCACGGATTCCTGCCGAGACCGCCTAGGCGGCCTTCTACTTCTGGAACGACCGTCAGTGCCTGGAGGTAGCGGTTCGGATCGCGCTCCGACAGGACGTCGACCTCGGTACGATTCGGCGCTGGTCTGAGCTCGAAGGCATGCGGGAGCGATGCACGGACTTCGAACGGGAGCTCAAGAGGCACCGTCGGAGACTCAGATCGGGAGGTTCGCGGTGATCCCGACTCCAACTCTTGAACTCTTCGCGCGCCCCGCGCCCCGCTGGGAGAGGGGGACTCATTGTCGCGCGCGGCTCCAACAATCCTCTCCAGCCGGAGAGGAGGTCGGCGAAGCGCGTGGGCGCAAGGCGGTCCGGGTGATAGCGTCCGGCCAACAGCACACTAAGGAGGGAACGATGAGATCCAAAACGTTCGCAGCGCTGTTCGTCCTGGCGGCGGCTGTTTTCGCCCAGGAACCGGCGCAGTCGACGGCGAAGGCCGTCACGAAGGCGGGAACGCCGATCTTCATGTCGGCCGCCGATCTGAAGTGGGCGGACTTGAACCCGACCGGCGCCCCCGGAGTCAAGATTGCCGATGTCTGGGGCGAGCACGCCAGGGGCGGCTACCGCGCGTTCCTCAAGTTCCCGGCGGGCTTCGCGGCTCCGCTCCACACGCACACGAATGCCATCAAGATCGTGGTGATCTCGGGCACGTACATCCAGACTCCGGAAGGAAAGAGCGAGATGAGGATGGGACCGGGCTCCTACGTGTTCCAGCCGGGAGGAAGCTACAAGCACCTTTCCGCCTGCGACAAGGCGTCCGAATGTTTGCTGTTCATCGAGAGCACCGGGAAGTTCGACCTGAAACCGGTGGAGGCGGCGAAGGCAGCGAAATAGGTCGGGATCCCTCGCTGCGCTGGGGATGACTGGCAACGCGCTCGGGATGACGGCGACTCGGCGGTGCTCGTCGAGCCGCGGTCAGTCAGAATGCGTGCATGCCTGATTCTCCAGCCAGAGTTCTCGCGGTCAGCGTCGGCGGCGCTCGCGAATTCGAGTACCGCGGCCGCCCCGCACGGAGCGCGATCTGGAAGTCGCCAGTCGCGGGTCGGGTCGCCGTTCGCGGCGTCAATCTCGAAGGAGACGACCAGGCGGACCGGCAGGCGCACGGAGGTCCCGACAAAGCGGTCTACGCCTATGCCGTCGAGGACGCACGCTGGTGGGAAGCGCAGATCGGCCGGCCATTCGCGCCTGCGGAGTTCGGCGAGAACCTGACGACCGAGGGCATCGAGGTCAACGACGCGCTCGTCGGCGAGCGATGGGCAGTCGGGTCGACCGTTCTCGAGGTCTCCGAGCCGCGAATACCGTGCTGGCGGCTGGGAGTGCGGATGAACGACCCGAAGTTCGTTCGCCTTTTCACCGATTCGCTCCGATCGGGCGCCTACATGCGAATCGTCGTCGAGGGGGAGGTCGGAGCCGGCGACCAGATCGAGGTGATCGAGAAACCCGAACACGATGTGTCGATCCGCGACGTCTTCCGCATCTACACGAGGGATCGGGACGAGTGCGGGCGCCTCATCGCGGTTCCCCAGATGTCGGCGGCATGGAAGCGGTGGGCCCGGGACATGCTTCAGCGCGTCCAGGGTGGCGCGAAGGACGCCGCGACGCCCGGCTGCTGCTGAGAGGCGTGAACGGTCGGCGGGCTTCGACGGCGTCTGCCCGCAACCTTTCCGCGGGTCGCCGGGTTCCACTTCCATGGCCACGCCGCCAATCGGCCTGATCGGCGTCCCCTCGAGTGCCGGCGCGCGCCGAACCGGACAGGAGCGAGCGCCCGCCGCCTTCCGCGCCGCCGGCCTGCTGGAACGCTTGCGGGCCGACGGTCTCGACGTCGCCGATCTCGGCGACCTGCCCTCCGTCTCCTACCGCCCCGACCCCGAGCACCCACGGCAACAGAACGCCGACCTCGTCGCAGACGTGGCCCGGCAGACGGCGGATCGCGTCGACCGCGCCCTCGGGAATCGCCGATTGCCGCTCGTGCTGGGAGGCGACTGCACCATCGGTCTCGGGGTCATCTCGGGCTTGCTCCGGTATCGACCGCGTCTCGGCCTGCTGTATTTCGACGGAGACCTGGACCTCAACACTCCCGATACGACGCCCTCGGGGATCTTCGACGGGATGGTCTTGGCCCACGTTCTCGGTCGCGGCAGGCGCGAGCTCGCCGGGATCGGGCCCCGACGGCCGCTCCTGTCCGAAGAGGACGTCGTCCTCTTCGGTTACGACGAGGACTCCGGCTTCATCGACCCTCCCGAGCGCGAGGCCCTGGAGCGTTCGCGGATGTCGAAGTACCCGCTGGCTCTCGTCCGCTCGGATGCGTCCACGGCCGCGGGGCAGGCCCTGCTTTCTCTGGAGAGCCGGTCGGACGCCTTCCTCGTCCACTTCGACGTCGACGTGACGAACCTCGCCGCCGCCGACGTGCACCATCCCCACGGCCTCGACGTCGACTCGGCCTTCGCCGCGCTGAAGGTGTTCGTCGCAGCCCCCCCTGTGCGGCCGTCCTCGTGACCGAGCTCAACGCCGACAAGGATGCGGACGGCTCTCAGGCCGCCGGCCTGGTCGAGGGCCTGGTCGAAGTCCTCGGGGCGCGAAAGGCGTGAACTCCCCTCTCCCTCCTTTCAGTAGGGAGAGGGGAGGATTTCCTTCCTACTTGCTCGCGGCCGCGACGAGGTCGGCGGCGGTCACCGGCCCGATCACCATGGTGTCGCTGTGCCAGGCGATCATCGTGCGGAACTCGAGGCTCGCCGCGAATCCGGTCTTGCGGCCGTGTTTCTTGGAAACCTCATCCACCTTGGCCTGCTGAGCGTCGCTCAGGTCCGGCGCGATCTGCATGTAGTCCCAGCTGTCGCCGTTCGTGTGCGCATAGATCTGGGAGACCGGAACCCCGGCCTCCTTGTCTATCGCGTCGTTTTCGGCCACCCACTTCAGGAATTCGAGGTGCTTGCCCGGCGCAATGCGATAGAGGGCGACTCGCGCCGTCGGCGGCTTCATCTCCTTGCCCGCCTGTGCGCTGACGGTGGGAGCGTCGAGGAAGGCGAAAGCCAGTAGCAGAAGGGGAATCAGGCGGAGAAAACGTCTCACGAGAACCTCCTTGGTGCACGGCACCTGCGTCGCCACGATGGAATGAGATCGCCGTGCACACCGCCCGGCGAGATCGTGTTCACTCCATGCTGGGGCGAAAAACTTGGGTGCACTCTATCCGTAGCGCCCTGGCACGTCAAAGTCGTCGGGCGAGAGTCCGGGATCCGCCGGATCCTCATTCGGCGCGCAGAACCTCGAAGAGATTGGCCGACGTCGCCTTCCGCGCGGCGGACCAGGAGGCCGCGATCGCCGCAAGGCCGAGCAGCAAGACCGCGATCGTGTAGCTGGCAGGGTCGCGCGGCGTGACGCCGAAGAGTTGCGAGCGAAGGAACCGCGCGATGAGGAAGGCGGCGGGGATGCCGAGAGCGAGCCCGGCGGCCGCGACGCGCATTCCCTCGCGCAGCACCAGCCGCTGCACCTGGCCCGGCTGCGCCCCAACCGCCAATCGCAAGAGGAATTCCTTTCGCCGCTGCGCCACCGAGTGCGCGACGACGCCGTAGAGGCCGACGCAGGCGAGCAGCAGCGCGACGGCGGCGAACGCCCCCGAGAGAATCATCGTGAAGCGCTGCGCTCCGCGCGCCGCCGTCAGGTACTCGGCCAGCGGGCGAACCTCGGAGATCGGCAGCTCTGGATCGAGGCGGGCCAGGAGCCGGCGAATCGGCTCGGCGAGCGCGCCCGGATCCGCGGAGGAGCGCACCACGTATGCCACGGGATTGCGATTGATCTGCCTCTGAGGGAAATAGACCTGCTCCCGCACCTCCTCCGAAAGGCTCCGGTGGCGCAGATGCCGGACCACCCCGACGACGGTCGCCCACTTGGTCGGGTGCCCCGTGGATTGCGGGTCGACGCCGAGGCGTTGACCGACAGCGCTCTGGTTCGGCCACGCGAACCGCGCCAGCCGCTCGTCGACGATCACGACGGGCCGGCCCCTCAAATCGTCCGACTCGTCGAAGCCGCGACCCGCGACGAGGCGAGCGCCGATTGCCGCGAAGAAGCCCGGCGTGACGGCGCGATAGTCGGCCATCGGGGCCGTCGTATCGTCCGCGCCCGGCGCGGTGACGTAGGGCCCTCCCCAGTTCGGAATGTGATCGAAAGGCAGATGGCTGACGGCGGCCGCCGCGACGACACCCGGAAGTGCTGACAGTTCCTTTTCGAACCGCCGTCCAAACTCGTTGAACGCCTCGTGCGTGGCGTAGCGCGACTCCGGCAGGGCGAGGCGGAACGAGAGCACGCCGTCCGATTGGAACCCGGGATCGACGCTCTGAAGGCGGTTGAAGGTCCGCGCGACGAGGCCGGCGCTCACGAGCAGAACGACGCCGAGGGCGATCTGAACGGCGACGAGGACCGTCCGAGTCCGGGACCGAAGTACCTGCCCCTCTCGCTTGAGCCTTGCGGCCGGGGTCGTCCGCAGGACCTCGGCGAGGGGCGCGAGCGAGAGAAGCACGCCCCACACCAGGGCCGTGCCGCCGGTGAACACGAGCACGCGCGCGTCGATTCTCGCAGCGGCAATCCGGCTCAGGCTCTCGGGCCGCGACGCGACGAGAGCGGCAAGGGCGGCCTTCGCCACGGCGATGCCGGCGCAAGCGCCGAGCGCCGCGAGGACGAGGCCCTCGACGACGCACTGCCGAAAGAGGCGCCCCCGGCTCGCTCCGAGGGCGATCCGGAGCGCGATCTCCTGTCTGCGAGAGGCGGCCCTGGCGGCGAGAAGCCCGGCGACGTTCACGCATGTGATCAGAAGGAGGATGGCGACCCCGCCGAAGAGCGCGAGCAGTACCGGCCGTATCTCCCTAACGCCGTCGGATTGGAGACCGACCGTGTTGTAGCGCCGACCTCCTCCGCCGTATTCGGTGAACTCCTGCGAGATCCGGGAGGCGATCGCGTCGATTTCCCGCCTTCCCTGATCGAGAGAGACGCCGGGTCGCATCCGGCCGACGACCCGCAGGAACTGCTGCCCGCGCGGCCCGGTCGTCATCTTCGGCCAGAAGGGAACCCAGGCCTCGAGGTCGTCCGGTACGGCCGAGTCGGGCGGCAGCAGAAGTCGGAAGGAGGCGGGCATCACGCCGATGACCGTCGTCGGCTGCCCGTTGACGAGGATGCGGTGGCCCACGATCCCCGGATCGCCGCCGAACCGCCTCTGCCACAAGGAAGAGCTCAAGAGGATGCTGGGCGGCGCGCCGACGCCGTCGTCGCCCTCGCGGAACGCCCGGCCTCGCGCAGCCTCCGCTCCCAGGACCGAGAAGAAGTCCGGCGTGACGAGACCGATCCGAAGCTGCTCGGGGTCTCCATCGCCATTGAGCGCCGCGCTGCTCGCCCAGATCGCGCCGAAGCCGCCGAACAGTCTCGCGCGTTCGCGCAGATCCGCGAGCTCGGGGCCGGAAAGCGGCGCCCGCGGATAGCCGGCGTCGCTCATGTCGGACCACACGAAGACCAGGCGCGACGGTTCGCGATACGGCAGGGGCGCCAGCAACATCGCATTGACGACGCTGAAGATCGCCGTGTTCGCCCCGATGCCGAGGCCGAGCGTCAGAATCGTCGCCGCCGCGAAGCCCTTGAGACCTCCAGAGCCCTCTCCAGGCGTACCGCGCGTCCCGCCAGGTGGTCTCCAGGTCGACGCCGATCCGGGCCTCCCGCCCTTCTTCCTTGACGGACTCGACGCCGCCCATCTCGATCGAAGCCGCGCGGCGCGCGGCCGCCGGCTCGAGCCCCTCTCGGATCTTCTTGTCCGTCAGTGCCTGGAGGTATCCCCGCACTTCTTCGTCGAGCTCCGCGTCCAGGCGCGAGCGGTGGAAGAGGGTCCGCCACAGGCTCGCAATCCGGGGCATCAGGGGCATGCGCTCCTCCTGAGTCCTAGTCCGCTTCGAGAACGCGGCCGACGGCGAGGACGATGCGGTCCCACTGCCGCCTCTGCCGTTCGAGCTGGCGCCGCCCCGCGGTCGCGAGGCGGTACGTCTTGACGCGGTATCCCTCCACCGACTCTCCCCAGGATCCGATCACGAACCCTTCCTGCTCGAGCCGATGCAGCGCCGGGAAGAGCGAGCCCGGTTTGACGACGAAGGTCCCGCGAGTGATCTGCTCGATGCGCTCCGCGATCGCCAGGCCGTGCCGCGGTTCGAGCGCGAGCGTGCGGAGAATCAGGAGGTCCAGGGTCCCTTTCAGGAGCTCGGTTCGACGAGGGCGCAAAGGGCCTCCTTCAGCGATCTCGAGGGCTCGGGCGACTAATATAGACCATCAATATCGGTTCGCAACACAGAGAGTATGGCGACCCCGGGTGGCTCGTCAAGGGCCCTGGGGCCCGCTACTTTCGCCTCGCCGCCCCGCCCTTGTACACGACGCCGTCCTTCACCACGACCTCGACGTTCGCGAGCGCCGTGATGTCGAACAGGGGATTCCCCCTCACCACGATGACGTCCGCCAGCTTCCCCGGCTCGATCGTCCCGAGCTCCTTGCCCCTGCCGAGGATTTCTGCGTTGACGCGCGTCGCCGCGCAGATCGTCCGCTGCGGCGACATGCCGACGTCCACGTGCGCCTTCATTTCGCGCCACAGCGCCTCGGTATGGAAGTTCATCGGCGTGCCCGAATCCGTCCCCATGCCCATCGTCGCGTTCGCCTCGATCCACTGCCCGAGCGACGCCCGCGAGAATCGCATCTCCTGGTCGGTCGTCGAAAAGTAGGAGAGCCGCTGGAATCCCTTGAGCGAGTTCTGGACCTCCTCCCAGATCTGCGGCCCGAAGTCTTCCTTCAGCCGCGGATCCTGGAGCCGCTCCGGGAAGTCCACCGTCGCAGGAAAGAGAAATGCGCGGTGCGCGGCCGTCACGACCACCGGTGTTCCCTTCACCGCGATCGCCTTCACGAGCGCCGGATCGTACGTCGGCATCCCGGCCGACCCCACGTGCGTCAGGACGTCGATGCCCGCCTCGAACGAGTCGCGCACGTTGACCGGATCGTAGACGTGGGCATGGACCTTGAGATGGTGCCTGTGCGCCGAGTCCGCGATCGCCTTGTAGTGCGCCGGCCCGAGCCCGACGTACGCCTTGATGACGTCCACGCCCCCGGCGGCGAGCCTGTCCACCGCGGCAGCGGCCTGTGCGGGCGTGTCCACCAGGATCTGGTTCGGGAGAACGGGGGAGTAATCGCCGAGATCCCGCGTGATCCAGGGCCCGCTCATCCACATCCGCGGCCCCGGAATGGCACCGCTCTTGATGCGGTCGCGAACGGAGAGACTCTCCTTCAGCGTCCCGCCCAGGTCCACGGCCGACGTGACGCCCGCCATCAGCAGCTGTTTCGCCGAGATCTCCGAGACCCTCTCGACCAGGTTGTTCTTCGCGATCCACGGATCCCACCGGTCGTAGTCGCCGTGGCCCAGGATCTGGAGATGGACGTGCACGTCGATGAGCCCCGGCATCATCACGCGCCCGCTCGTATCGATGAACTCGGCATCCGGCGGAATGGCCACTTCGGCAGCCGGCCCGACTAGGACGATCTTGTTGTCCTCGATCACGATCGCCGCGTGATGCACCGGGGGCACGTCGTATCCGTCGATCAGCATCCCGCCGACGAGCGCCAGCCTCTTCTTCGACGGCTGTGCGAGGGCGAAGGTCGAGGCAAGCAGGAACAGGACAGCCGGGAAGACCATCAGGCGCCAGGCGCGCAGTTTCATTTCGTACCTCCGTGAAGCCGTTATCCCGAGCGGCCTCGTACCGTCTCGCCGAGCGCCCCTGCGCCTGTCATCCCGAGCGCAGCGAGGAATCCCGTACTCGACGAGCCGCAGTCGCAGGCGCCCACCCCCCTACGGCGCGACGACGACGAACTCTCCCTTCATCTTCCTGTGCCCGAAGCCGCAGAAATGAGCGCACTTGAACGGATACGTGCCCGGCTTCTCCGGCGTGAACGCGACCGTGGCGGGCTTGTCCTTCTCGTAAACGATCTCCTCGAGATTCAACTCCGGGCACACGAACCCGTGCTTGGTGTCTTCGCTCGTGAACGTAATTTCCACGTGCTCTCCGGCCTTCAGCTCGATTTTCGAGGGTTGGAACTGGTACTTCTTCGCCACGACCGTGATCTTTCGGGGCTCCTGAGTTTCCTGAGCTTGGAGCAGGAAGGGGCAGCCGAGCACCGCGATCAGGAGAGCGGAAAGAGTTCGCGTGTTGCGCATGTTCGGTTCTCCTCGGGGAATCCGGCCAGACCATCCTAAGCCACGCCCCGTGGCGGCGTCCGCCATCGGTCGGACTCCATCCGGCGGGATCACCTCTCGGTGGTCCCGCGAGCCCGGACGGACGAACCGGGGTCTCTCTCGGTTGCCAGGAGGGTTGGCGCTGCTTGCCCTGATGGGCGAGAAACTTCGCGAGTGACTTCGGATGCCGAGGGGGCGAAGGTGTATTACTGGCGAGGCGTTCAATAGAATAGAGTAAGAAACCAAGATGGTTCGCGCCGGCTCCCGCCACGTCGTCACGAGGCGGGCTGCCCGAATTCGACACACGCCAGAGGGAATCAAGCACGGGCTGCCTCGTCGCCGTGTCGTGCGGCAGGAAGTGACGGGACGCGCGACGCCTCGATGCGACGGGCAGAGGAACCTCTGGGCGGCTCGAGCGTAGAGTCCGAACAGGAGGAGCCATGGCTTTGAGATCGCTCGCGTCCGCGCTGGTGGTTTCTCTGATCGCTGCGGCCCCCGTACCGGCGGGCGACTTTTCCGGTGAATGGGAGATGACGACCACCATCTTCGGCAACGCCCTCAGCAATCGACTCATTCTTCACGTCGAGAAGGGGAAGCTCACGGGATCGGTCTACCGCGGCAAGAGCATGCCGTTGACGGGCAAGGTCGAGGGGGATCGAGTCCAGTTCGAGTTCAAGGAACAGGACGGGACGACGAACGCGTACGAAGGGCGACTGCAAAACGGGAACCTCTCGGGTACGGTGACGTTCTCGGGCGAAAGCTGGGGTGGAACGCCTCCTTCAGCGTGGCGCGCGCGGCGCGCAGCGGCGGACAAGCCGGCGGTGCCGAGGACGCTCGAATTCGAGCCGAAGGAGTTCCATCGGATGTTCTCGAGCACGATCGAGCCGGTCCTTCGGATCTGGCCGGGCGACACGGTGCGGACGCTAACGGTGGACGCCGGGGGAGTGGACGAGCACGCGAAGTCGCGCGTCCTCGGCGGCAATCCGCAGACGGGGCCCTTCTACGTCGAAGGGGCGATGCCGGGCGACATGCTGGCGATCCACGTGAAGAAGCTGCGCCTCAATCGTCCGACGGCGATCAGCGACGACGGATTAGTCGACCGGGCGATCACGACGGACTATGCGTCGGAGCACAAGGACAACAACTTCAACGACGTGGTCTGGAACCTCGATCTGTCGACGGGGCTGGCGCGGCCGGCGAAGCTGACGGAGCGCCTGAAGTACCTGGCCGTGCCGGTCAGGCCGATGCTCGGCTGTGTCGGCGTGGCTCCAGGCTTCGGTGCGGCAGCCGTACGGACGGGGGATTCGGGGCGGTTCGGCGGCAACATGGACTTCAACGAGATCCGCGAGGGAGCGACCGTGTACCTTCCGGTGGCGCAGCCGGGAGCGCTCCTCTATGTCGGAGACGGTCACGCCCTTCAGGGGGACGGCGAGTTGAACGGCAACGCGCTCGAGACCTCGCTCGACGTCGAGTTCTCCGTGGACCTCGTGCGCGAAAAGCGCCTCTCGGCGCCGCGCGTCGAGAATGAGGAATACCTGATGGCGATGGGCCTCGCCGGCTCGCTCGACGAGGCGTTCCGGGAGGCGACTTCGAGTCTCGCGTCGTGGCTCGAAGGGGAGTACGGACTGACGGGGCCCGAGGCGGCGATGCTGCTCGGGGCGACCGTCGAATACAAGGTCTCCGAGGTGGCGGATCGCAACGCAGGCGTCGTGGCGAAAATCCCGAAGAAGTTCCTGCCGGCTGCGATTCCTGCGGCGAAATAGTGAGCCGAGGCTCGTCGAGCACCGGATTCCTCGCATCGGGAACCGTGCAGCGACGAGGGATCCCGGGCTTGACCACCTGACGCGAATCGAGCGAAGGCACCTGGCACGTGCGACCGCTTTCCTCACAACTTTTCTACCGCGCTGACGTTTTTTGTTCGGCCGCCTCTCCGGAACGATAGATAAACCATTCCCGTGCAGAGACATGGCGCCATTCGTGACATGGCTCCCAATTTGCGTCCATTTCTCTCCGTGAGTCCCCTGAACGACGGTGCTTTCCGGCGTGGCTGTGCCCTGCCTGGGGCCGGCGAAGCCGTATGACGTCGAACTCCCCCGGCGGCGGGATCGCCACCGTCGTTTCGCCGGGGGTCGGAGGAAAGGCCTCCTCGACCGCCGATCCGAGCGCGTCGCTCCAACCGGGAGCCCTTCTGGGCCCGTTTCAGATCATCGACCGCCTGGGCGCCGGCGGGATGGGAGAGGTCTACCGCGCCCTGGACACCCGGCTCGGCCGCAAGGTCGCGTTGAAGGTGTTGCCGACCGAGCTTCTCTCGAATCAGGAGGGGCTCGCCCGTTTCGCGCTCGAAGCCCGCTCCGCATCCGCGCTGAATCACCCCAACATCGTCACGATCTTCGAGGTCGGCCGCGCAGGGGACTCGCCGTATCTGGCGATGGAGCTCATCGATGGCTGGACGCTCCGGCACCTGATGGACGCGGGGCCGCTTCCCGTCAAGAAGACCCTCGAGATCGCGACACAGATCGCGAGCGGACTCGCCAAGGCGCACCAGGCCGGCATCGTGCACCGGGACCTGAAGCCCGAGAACATCATGGTCTCGCAGGACGGCTTCGTGAAGATCCTGGACTTCGGGCTGGCGAAACTGCAAGGGCCACCCCCCGGAGGGGCGGCTCAGGCGGCGGCGTCGCTGACGCGAGTGGGTCTGGTCATCGGAACGCCGGACTACATGTCGCCCGAGCAGGCCGCCGACCGGCCGCTCGACTTTCGCTCCGACCAGTTCTCCGCCGGGCTCGTCTTCTACGAGGTGCTGACGACCCGCCGTCTCTTCCACCGCGCGACGCCCGTTCAGACGCTGTCCGCGATCATCCAGGAGGAGCCGCTTCCGCTCGAGGGCCTGGACTCCCGCGTGCCCCCGCCGCTGCGCTGGGCGATTGAGCGCTGCCTCTCGAAGGATCCCGCCGAGCGTTACGGCTCGACGGCGGAGCTCGCGCGAGAGTTGAAGCAGATCCGGGACAACCTTTCTGATTTCCAGCAGTCCGCCGACCGAGCGTCCCGCCGTGTGGAGACGCAGCCGGCCGGCGCTGGAGGCTCCTCGTCACCGCGGCAGCACACGCGGTCGGCGATGCCTTCGGCGCTCGGAGAGGCAGCGCCGGCCTCGGCAGTCATCGCGCCGGATCCCGGCGCCGCGCCTGCGAAGGTCCGACGCGTTCGCGAATTCGGGCTCGTCCTCGTTCTCGGGCTCGCGCTCTTTCTTGGCGGCGCGGTTGCGGGCGACTGGTTCCGGAGCAAGCAGATCGACGCGCCGCCGCCGATCTGGACGGGGAACCTCCTCGTCGGGCCGATGACCCGTGTGATGGCGCCGCGCAGCTCCCCGGATGGACAGACCCTTGCGTTTCTGACGCTCGTCGGCGGCCGGTCTCAGGTCGCGGTCATGAAGCCCTCGTCGGGCGACTGGACCGTCCTGACCAGGCGCGGCGACACCGGCTCGGTCTCCAAGGTGTGCTGGTCCCGGGACGGCAACAAAATCTTCTTCGATCGCGTCAGCGACGTGCCGCGGGGCATCTTCAGCGTCCCACCCCTCGGCGGCGAGGAACGCGCCGTCCTGGAGGACGCTCAGGCGCCTGAGGCACTGCCGGACGGAAGCCTTCTCGTCGTCAAGCGCGACGCAGCGCGCAATTTCCAGATCCTTCGCTTCCGGCCCGACGCCGGAAGCCTCACGCCAGTCGGACCCGCCGTGTCGGCCGAAGGCGGAAACTGGAGCCTGCGCGCCTTTCCCGATGGGAAGACGGCCGTTTTCTGGGGCCGCCTGGCGGGATCGACGGACCCCGCGCGCCGCGTCTATCTTCTCGACCTCGCGACGGGCAGGGCAACCCCGTTTGCGCCTCAGCTTCCGCTCGCTCCTCCGCTCGCGATCGGCGCGGGCGGCAAGACGGTTCTCGCCTTCGTCACCTTCGGCGATCTCCAGCAGGCGATCTCGGTGTCGCGCGACGGAGAGCAGGGCAAGATCCTGTTTCCCGTGACAGGCAAGCCCTGGGGCCTGGACTCGGGAGCCGACGGCAACCTCTTCGTCAGCACGATGGACAGTCCCGCGGAGCTGCTCCGGCTCTCGCCGACGGGAGGCGTGCCGGATCGGCTCGTCACGATGGCGGGCAGTCTCGTGACGAGCCCCGTCCAGCTTTCCGACGGCGGCATGCTCATTCCCAACCAGGTCCTCGGACGCAGGCGGCTCCTGATCACCGCGCCCGACGGGCAGCTGCGGCCGTTCCTGGACTCCGCCGAACAGGCCACGCCGCCGGCCACCCTCGTGGGCGGGAACCTCGTGGCATTCCTGTCCGGCAGCGTCGGCCAGCCTCCTTTGATCACCGTGGCGACCATGCCGGAAGGCCGAATCGTCCGCCGCCTCGAGGAAACGCGGGGGATCGCCCCGCAGAGCCTCGTGGCGGCTCCGGACGGCAAGACGCTCTATTACGTCAACACGGGATCCCTGTTCGCGGTCGGGATCGAGGGAGGCAAGCCGCGCAATTTGCGCCCTGCCAACGGTGTCACCGTCGATCCGCGGGGCCCCACTCCGTCGCTGATCGTTCAGGTCAACGCTCTCGACGGGGTCAGGCTCTTTCGCGTCCCGCTCGACGGAGGTTCCGAGGTTTCGATTCTCTTTGCCAGCGATCTTCGGCTCGCGCCGATCCCGATCTCCGGATCGGCCGTCGGCGCGGACGGCAGGATCGCCGTCACCGTCACGTCGCCGGACACGATGTTTCGGGGCGTCGCGCTCCTCGATCCGGCGACGGCCGTGCTCGAGCGTCTCCCCGTCACTTTCGACGGCGACCTTCAGTATCCCGCCTGGGGCCGCGACGGCGCGCTCTATGCCGTCGGAGTGTCGATTCGCAGCAGCCTCTGGCGCTTCCAGCCGCAAGCGACCGAGCAGAACGCAGAAGACAGCCGCTAGCGGCGCTCCCTCGCGTCGAGTACGGAATCCCTCGCTTCGCTCGGGATGACACTTTAGGCGCTCGGGATGATGCGCCTAGAAATTCGGGATGACGGCGTGAGGCGCTCCGAGCTTTACCGCAGCCCCTCCACGACGTAGAGGTCGGAGAGTCTCTGGCCGTAGCCGAAGAGAATGGTGCTGCCGTCGGCGGAGATCGAAGCGGGGCCGAAGCCGGTGATCCCCGTTGGATCGCCCGGCGTGAATTCCTTCCAGAGCTCCCGGCGGCCGGTCGCAAGATCCAGGCGGAAGACGCGCCCGGGGATGCCGACCCGCCCGCTACCCACGAAAAGAGAACGGCCGTCGGCGGTCCAGCGCAGCGGGTCGTCGTTCGGCTCGAGGCCGCGAATCGGCACCGACGGGCCGCCGCCCTCCAGCGGAGCCAGCCCGAACCCCTGCCCGGCGGTTTCGGTCAGCAGGAATCTGCCGTCCGGCGAGACCGCCTGGCCCGTGACTCCCTCCGGCGTGACCGGCCGCGCGGCGCCTCCCTCGAGATTCTGGATGTAGGCGCGCGGGGGCTTTCCCGCCTCGTTCCCGTTGAAGAGGATGCGCTTTCCGTCCGGCAGAAATGCCCCGAAAGTCCCGGAAGACCGGTCGATCGAGTCCTTCGGAAACGTCTTCGGTTGGCCGGCTCCTGTCGGCAGGAGCACGGTCGTCCCGGGCGTCGTCTGGATCTGGCTGGCCAGGACCCACTTTCCGTCGGGAGAGATCGCGAGAGCCTGTCCCGAGCCCAGCCGCACCGCCGCCGAGCCGTCGAGCTTTCGCAGGTAGACCGAATACCCCTGGCCGCCGGCCTCGCCCTGCTCGGTGAAGACGGCCGTGCTCGCGTCCTCCGACAGAAAGGGGCTGTACGACCATTCGAGACCCGAGAGCTCCCGCTCCCTGGTCTGACCGGGAAGCAGGGCGAAGAACCCGATCCGCGCACTCTCCTGGACGAGGAGGACGCGCCCGTCGCGGGAGATGTCCTGGAGCACCAGTCCTCCCGGCGTCGTGAGCACCGGCCGCTGGCGACCCGCGGGCGTGACCGCGTAGAGGGAGCGGGCGCTGCCCGCGGCCGTCGCCGTGAACCAGAGCTCCTTGCCGGAGGCGGACCAGGCCATGCCCTGCACGCTTTCCCACCCGCCGGAAAGCGCCTTCTTCTGGCCGGCAAGGTCCAGGATCGCGACCGAGCCGCGGTCGTCGCCGAAGATCGGGTGGTCGAGAAACGCGATGGCGTCTCCCTTCGGAGAGACTCGCGGGTCGCTGACGTAGCCGCTCGTCTCGTACAGGACCTTGCCCGCGGGAAACTCGAGGCGGTACCGCCACTGCGGCGCGCGCACGACGGCCATGTTCTTTCCGTCCGGTGACCAGGCGGCGTCGGCGACGTCCTCGAGGAGCTCGCGCGAAGTGCTGCCCGACAGGGGCGCCTGCGAGAGGGTGCCGGTCGCGGCGTACCCCGTCGAGAAGTGCAGCCGTTTCAGGACGAGCATCTCGCCCGTGCGGGAGATCGCCTCGATCGTGTCTGTCCGGAAGATCCAGCCGCAGCGACTCGGGGCTTTCCACTCGCGTCGAGAAGAGGTCGGGTCTTGGGGCGCCGTCCCAGGAGGCCGAGTAGATGATCGAGTTCCCGTCGGGGGCAAAGCGCGCGCTCTGGATCGGTCCGCGGCGGAAGGTGAGCCTGTGGAAGGTGGGAGGGGACTCGGGGCCCGTCCTCCATATCAGCCGGCCGGCGAGGAGGCCGATCGCGAGGGCGGCGAGGAGGGCCGCCCCGACGAGGCGCGAGGGAAGGCGGGCCTGGATGCGGGCCTTCGACGGCTCGAGCCGGGGCGTCGAGAGGCCCGAAAGCGCCTCGAGGTCGAAGGCGACATCGTGCGCGGAGTGGAAGCGCTGCTCGGGATTCTTCTCGAGGCAGTGGCGGACGATGCGCTCGAGGCCCGGCGAGATGTTCTGGTTGGTGATGGAGAGGTCCGGCGGGTCTTCCTTGAGGATCGCCGACATCGTGTCCGCGGCCGAGTCGCCGTGGAAGGCACGCTTTCCCGAGAGCATCTCGTAGAGGATCGCGCCGAAGGAGAAGATGTCCGAGCGCGCGTCGGCGGGTTTGCCGCGCACCTGCTCGGGCGACATGTAGCCGAGCGTGCCCATGACGACGCCCGGTTCCGTGCCTGCGGTCGCGGTCGGAAGGTTCGTCGCCTGGCCGCGCTCTTCGGTGTGCGTGAGCTTGGCGAGGCCGAAGTCGAGGATCTTCACGCGGCCGTCGTTGGTCACGAAGATGTTCTCGGGCTTGAGGTCCCGGTGGACGATGCCCTTCTCGTGCGCCGCCGCGAGGCCGTGGACGATCTGGAGGGAGTAGTCGATCGTCTTGCGCTGCGGGCAGGCGCCCGCCCGAGAGGACCGAGCGCAGCGTCTCGCCTTCGAGCAGCTCCTGGACGACGTAGGGCGCGCCCTCGTGGGTCCCGATGTCGTGAACGGCGGTGATGTTGGGGTGGTTGAGGACGCCCGCGGCCCTGGCCTCCTGCTCGAATCGGCGCAGCCGATCGGCGTCGGCGGAGAAGGAGGCGGGCAGGACCTTGATCGCCACCTCGCGCCCGAGGCGCGGGTCCTTCGCGCGATAGACCTCGCCCATCCCGCCCGCACCGATCGGCGCGAGGATCTCGTAGGGACCGAGGCGGGAGCCCGGCGTGAGCGGCATGAGGTCGGAGCATTCTATCGGTAACGCCCGGGCGGAGGAGAGGGAGGAGGCTCGTCTCGAGGACCGCCTCCGTCGCTCGTCGAGGACGGGGTCCCTCGCTGCGCTCGGGATGACGGCCGAAAGCGCTCGGGATGACGGGTGAGGGGCTCGCGACGACAGCTGAGAATGCTCGCGACGAGGTGAGAGGAGGCGCGGCTCTCCAAAAAGAAAGAGGCCCCAATCGGGGCCTCAGTTGAACGAGCGTTGTCGCCCGTTCGAAAGTCGTTAGGCGCGCGCGTACGAGGTGACGTTCTCGTAGGTCTCGACCGTCGGAGTTCCCTCGATGACGGGCGTGAGCTTGGCGAGAACCTGGGGATAGGTCGCCGTCTGATACGTGTCGGCGCTCTGGCGGTTGTCCCAGAGGCTGATGGCGTGGGCGCCCTTCGGGTTGACCAGCGTCACTTCCTCGACGAAGCCGCTCTGCTTCCGGAGCATCGGAAGGACTTCCTTCTCGAACAGGCCGGCGAACTCCTGCTCTTTGCCGTTCTTGATCTGGAAATGGACGTTACGTGCGAATCGCATGACGGTACTCCTGGGTCCTTGAGTGATTGGCCTTCGTCGGGAATCTCCCGACTTCGAAGGAAGGACGGCGACGACAAGGTTCCGAGGCCGACTGGTTCTTTGAAGGAACTAGACCGTATCACAGATATCGAGGGCGTGCGGATGTATTTACGGGATCCCTCGCATCGCTCGGGATGACACCGTGAGAGCTCGGAATGACAGGCTTTTGAGCCGCTCGACCATCCACCTGTCATCCCGAGGAGGGCAGCGACGAGGAATCCCGTGTTTGGTTCGCCGCGCCCTGAATCATGACAGGGCCGGAATGGACGCCGGTTCCTTCGCGTTGGGCGAAGGTTGAACCGGAGGGAACACTCCGATGCGACAAAGAGACACGATCAGCCGGCGCGCGTTCCTGGCAACGATCGGCGCGGCGGGCGCGGCGTCGGCGCTGCGTCCCTTGAACGCAGCGGTTCCTCCCGATCCGGCCGGCGCTCGTCCCGGGCCGATCCTGACTCGAGCGATCCCCTCGAGCGAGGAGAAGCTGCCGCTCGTCGGCCTCGGCAGCTGGATCACGTTCAACGTCGGCGACGACGCGGCTGCGCGCGACGCGTGCGCCGCGGTCATGGGCGCCTTCTTCCAGGAGGGCGGGCGGCTGATCGACTCCTCGCCGATGTACGGATCGTCGCAGGAAGTGATCGGGTACGGCCTCAAGAAACTCGGCCACCCGCCGCAGCTCTTCTCGGCCGACAAGGTCTGGATCTCGTCGGGCGGGCGCGGGCCGCAGCAGATCGAGGAATCGCTGAAGCGCTGGGGCATCCCGCGGTTCGACCTGCTCGAGGTCCACAACGTCATGTCCTGGGAGGAGCATCTGCCGACCCTCTTCGCGATGAAGAAGGCCGGGCGGCTGCGCTACGTGGGGATCACGACGTCGGAGGGGCGGCGCCACGACGAAATCGAGAAGATCATGCGAAGCCAGCCGATCGACTTCGTGCAGGTCACGTACAACGTTCTCGATCGGGAGGTGGAGCAGCGGATTCTGCCGCTGGCTCTCGAGCGGCGCATCGGCGTGATCTGCAACCGGCCGTTTCGACGTGGGGAGTTGATTCAGCGGACCGGGCGCGCGCCGCTGCCCGCCTGGGCCGGCGAGATCGACTGCGCGAACTGGGCGCAGGTTCTCCTGAAGTTCATCGTGTCGCATCCGGCGGTCGTCTGCGCGATCCCGGCCACGAGCCAGGTGGTCCACGTGAAGCAGAACGTGGGCGCCTCCTACGGCCGGCTGCCGGATGAGGCCATGCGCCGGCGCATCGTCGCGGCCGTCGAGAAGCTCTGATGTCGGAGTGGTGGACGTACAGGATCTCGAGTTTTCTCCTCTTCTCTCCCCGCACCTACTACCGTCTCTTCGAGATCTACAACCTGGCGGTCTGGCCGGCGCAGATCGCGGCGATCATCCTGGGCCTGGCGATCTTCGCGCTCGCGGCTCGCGTGGAGGTGGGGCGGGGGCGTTCGATTTCCGGCGCTCTCGCCGCGTGCTGGCTCTTCGTCGCGATCGCGTTTCACGCGCTTCGCTACGCGACGATCAACTGGGGTGCGGTGTATTTTGCTTGGGCGTTCGGGCTCGAGGCTGCGCTGCTGATCTGGATCGGCGTGATCCGCGGGCGGCTGCAGTTCGAGCGGCCGCGCGACCTCGCCGGTAAGGTGGGACACGGCATTTTCCTCTTTGCGCTCCTGGTGGAGCCACTGGTCGGCCCCCTGCTTGGCCGCGAGTGGAGAGGAGTCGAGATCTTCGGCGTCGCGCCCGACCCGACCGCGGTCGCGACACTCGGAATCCTCCTGCTCGCCAGAGGGCAGGGCCGCTGGGTGCTGATGGTCATTCCAGCGGTCTGGTGTGCAGTGACTGGCGCTTTTCTCACGGCCATGAAGGCGCCGGACGCCTGGATCGCGCCGGCGGCGGCGGTGGTTGCAGTTGCGATGGCAGTGCGGCAGGGGCGGTGGGCGGCGAATCGAGCGTATTGAGATCCCGAGCTCGACGCGGACCCACCGGTGATAGCCTCCACGCCTGTTTCCACTAATAGAGGAGGATTGGATGAGGGCAAGAAACGCGTTGGCATTTTCAGTGGCTTTCATTCTGGCGGCGGCGGTTCTGGCGCAGGCTCCAGGAGGGGCAAAACCGAAGAGCGCCCCAAAAGCGAGTGCGGGTAAGGCCGTCCTCATGCCGGCGGCCGACATGAAATGGACGGCGCTCGATCCCAATGCTCCGGGAGTCATGATCTCGGATCTGTGGGGCGACCACACGAAGGGCGCCTTCGGCGCGATGAACAAGTTTCCCGCCGGATGGAGCGCGCCTCTCCACAGCCACACGCACGACATGAGGGCCGTGGTCATCTCGGGCACGTGGATTCACACGCCGGAGGGAAAGCCCGAAGTGCGCCTGGGACCCGGCTCTTACATGATGCAGCCCGGCGGGAACTACCGCCACATGTCGGGCTGCGACAAGGCCTCCGAGTGTGTGGTCTTCATCGAGAGCAAGGGAGCTTTCGACATCAAGCCGGTCGAGGCAGCGAAGAAGTAGAAGTGGTGGATCGGACGCGCGCCCTCCCGGGCGCGCGTCCCTCGCCCTGGCGCCCTTCCCTGCGCCAACAATTCTTGGGAAATTCTTGCTCCTGCCGCTTCCCGCAACATCGCGATAAGGCAACCGTACTCACATTCATTGAGCCGCGGTGCCCGCTCACGCATCGCGAAGGAGGAGCCGATGCGCCCGAACCGAACGCTCGCCTTTCTCTGGATGGGAGTCGCCGCAGCCGCGGCCGTCGCGGGCTGCGCCAAGAAGGAGGCGCCGGCGCCCGCCATCGCGACCGAGGCCGCGGCCCCGACTCCAGCGGACGCCGGAAAGATCCCCGTGACGACCTCGCTGCCCGAGGCCAGGGCCGAGTACCTGCAGGGGCGCGACATGTTCGAGAAACTGCTGATCACGGACTCCATCGCTCACTTCGAAAAGGCCGTTTCTCTGGATCAGACGTTCGCTCTGGCCGAGTTGAGCCTCGCGAACTCCGCGCCGACCGGCAAGGGGTTCTTCGAGCATCTGAACAGGGCCGTGAGCCTGGCGGAAGGGGCCTCCAGAGGAGAGCGGCTTCTCATCCTTGCCGCGCAGGCCGGAGCCAACAACGACGTCGTGAAGCAGAAGGAGTATCTCGATCAGCTCGTCGCGGCGTACCCGAACGACGAACGGGCGCACTTCAACCTGGCCGGCTACTACTTCGGCCAGCAGGACTTCCCCCAGGCGATCGAGCACTACAAGAAGGCGACGGAGATTGCCCCGACCTACTCCACAGCCTGGAACCTCCTCGGTTACTCCTATCGGCAGAACGAGGATTACGCCAGCGCCGAGAAGGCCTTTCAGAAGTACATCGAACTCATCCCCAAGGACCCCAACCCGTACGACTCCTACGCCGAGCTCCTCCTGAGGATGGGCAGGTTCGACGACTCGATCGCGCAGTACCGCAAGGCGCTGGCGATCGACCCGAACTTCGTCAACGCGCACCAGGGGATCGCCATGGACCTGTTGTACGGCGGCAAGCCCGACGAGGCGGCGGCCGAGCTGCAGGCCATGAGCAAGAAGGCGAGAAACGACGGCGAACGCCGCACCGCCCTGTTCGCCCTGACCGTCGTGCACGTCGACGGCGGCAAGATGGCGCGGGCCCTGCAGGACGTGGACGAGCGGTACGCGGCGGCGGAGAAGAACAAGGACGTTCCGGCCATGGCTTTCGATCTGCAACAGAAGGGGAACATCCTCCTGGAAATGGGAAAGCCCGACGAGGCGAGGAAGCAATTCGAGAGCGCCGCCAGGGTCGTGGAAGGCTCCGACCTTTCGCCGGAGATCAAGAGAAACGCCGCGCTCGTCCTGCACCTCAACCTCGCCCGCGTCGCGGTTGGGAAGAAGGACTTCGCGGCGGCGACGGCCGAGGCGGACGAGTTTCGGAAGGGCGCCGAGGCGTCGAAGAACCCGGTCCAGGTCAAGAACGCCCACGAGCTCTACGGAATCATCGCGCTGGCGCAAAAGGACTACGACAAGGCCATCGCCGAGCTCCAGCAGGCGAACCAGCAGAATCCCCAGGACCTGTATCGCCTGTGCCAGGCGTATCAGGGCAAGGGCGACGAGCAGAAGGCGAAGGAGTTCTGCGCCAAAGCCGCCGACTTCAACTCACTTCCGCTGATGAATTACGCGTTGGTGAGAGTGAAAGCCAAAGCCGGCGCTGGCCAGAAGGGCTGAGCGCGTCGAGTCTGGAATCCGTCGCTGCGCTCGGGAACAGGCTGCACGGCGAGACGCAGGCCCTAAGGCTCTTCGCCCTTCTTCTTCTTTCGCGTCGTTTCGCCGGGCTGGAAGCCCGCGTCCGTCGGGTCGAGGTCCGCGCCGGTCCGCCAGCCGAAGCGCTTGCCATCCATCTCGAAGCGCTCCGACGTGCGATCGGCTTCGTAGAAGGGCTCCCATCCCAGCCTCGAGGGATCGCCCTGCCTCGACGTCGTCGCGGTCTTCGTCGCCCGCGAGGCCGCCCGTTCCGACCGACTCGCCGCGATCGATGCCGAGGCCCGTCGCGGTACCGGAGGCGATGCGCTCGAACGCACCTTCCTCGTCGCCGGTCGACGCCATCGTTTCCGCGTCGTCGACGCCGGAGGCCTCGCTCGACATTCCCTGGCGCTCGGTCCGTTCGGGGTCGTGCTCGGTCCTGGGCTTCCTCATGGGGGCTCCTTTGACGCTCCGAGCCTAGCGCGCCGGACGCCGGCTGTCGAGATGTACTCCCTCCGGCCGGCGCGAGGGTAGAGTCTTGACCTTCACGAGGGGAGCCCGGCATGCCCGAAGGAAACACGATCCACCGCCTCGCGCGGATCCACACGCGGGACTTCGGAGGCCGCCGCGTCGCCGTGAGCTCGCCGCAGGGCCGCTTCGCGAAGGAGGCCGATCGGCTCGACGGGCGGCGGTTCGTGCGCGCCGACGCCTACGGCAAGCACCTCTTCCATCACTGGAGCGGCGGCCTCGTCGTGCACGTCCATCTCGGGATGGCCGGCTGGTTCTACCGGCACCGCAGCAAGCGTGCCCGAGCCGCGGTCGACGGTGCGGATGCGCCTTTCGACGCGGGAAGTCTCGACCGACCTCATCGGGCCGCCGACCTGCGAGCTCATTCCGGAGTTCGCGCGCCGGGCGCTCGTCGCGCGACTGGGGCCCGATCCGCTGCGGCCGGACTTCGACCCGGAGCCCGCGCGGGCGGTTCTGCGCAAGCGGCCGCGCCGCGCGATCGGCGACGCCCTGCTCGACCAGCGCGTGCTCGCGGGAGTCGGGAACATCTACCGGAACGAGGCGCTGTACCTCGACGGGGATCCATCCGCTGAGGCCGTCGGGGAGCCTCACGGAAGAGGAGTGGGAGAGCCTGTGGCGGACGATCCGCAAGCTCATGCGCCGCGGAGTCGTCCAGGCGGAGATTCGCACCGTCGCCGCGGCCGAGCCGCCCCCGCATCCCCTCTCCGGGCGCGGACCGGACGATTCCTTCTACGTCTACCAGCAGGAAGTCTGCCGCCGGTGCGGGACGCCGATCAGCGAGTTCCCGCTCTCGGCCAGGCGCATGTTCGCGTGCCCGCGGTGCCAGCCGCAGCGGGGGGCGGCGGCGTTAGGCCCGAGCGGCGCGTCGAGGCTTGCCGGGGTCCCTGCTGGACCGAGGCGGAAACGAGCGCGCGCTCGAGAAAGCGGCGTTCGGCATCGTTGGTGACGAGGGTGAGGGCGCGGCGATAGGCGTCGGCCGCCTCCTCGCGGCGGCCGAGACGCGCGAGGAGCTGGCCCCGGGCGGCGGGCAGCAGGTGGTAGGTCGAGAGCTCGCCGCGGCGGTCGAGATCGTCGAGCAGGCGCAGCCCTTCCTCCGGCCCGGAGGCCTCGGCGACCGCGGCCGCGTGGTTGAGCTCGACGACCGGTGAGGGCTGACGGGCGAGCAGCGCGCGGTAGAGCCCGACGATCTGGTGCCAGTCCGTGTCCTGCGGTCTCGCCGCCTCCGCGTGGACGGCTGCGATGGCGGCCTGGAGGGCGTAGGCGCTGTTGTCTCGGAGCGCCGACTCGGTCAGAGCGATGCCCTCTCGAATCTCCTGGTGGTCCCAGAGGCTGCGGTCCTGTTCCTCCAGGCGCACGAGCTCGCCCTCCGATGAGACCCGGGCGTTGCGGCGCGAGTCGTGGAGAAGCATCAGGGCGAGCAGTCCGCGGGCCTCGGCGCTGTCGGGCATGAGCTCGGTCACGAGGCGCGCCAGGCGGATCGCCTCGGCGCAGAGCTCCCGCCGCACGAGCTCCGCGCCCGACGTCGACGCATAGCCTTCGTTGAAGACGAGGTAGAGCACGGCGAGCACCGCATCGAGCCGCTCGGGCAGCGCCTCGTCGGGCGGGACGCGGTACGGGATGCGGGCCTGGCGGATCTTCTGCTTGGCACGCACGAGCCTCTGGGCCATCGTGGGCACGGGGACGAGGAACGCCCGCGCGATTTCGTCGGTCGTCAGGCCGCCGAGCGTGTGGAGCGTGAGGGCCACGCGGGCCTCGACGCCGAGAGCCGGGTGGCAGCACGTGAAGATCAGGCGCAGGCGGTCGTCGGCGACGCGGTTGTCCTCGGGATGGGCGAAGTCGGGAGGGGCGCCCTCTTCCAGCGCGGCCCAGTGCGCGAGCTCCTCGCGCTTTTCACGGAACCGCGCATCCCGCCGCAGGCGGTCGATCGCCTTGTGGCGCGCGGTCGAGACGAGCCAGGCGCGCGGGTTTTCTGGAACGCCGTGCCCGGGCCACCGCTCGAGCGCCGCCGCGAACGCGTCGTGCCCCGGGGACGCGGGCGGCGACGGCCGAGGCCTCGTCGAGGTCTTTGGCCTTGATGATGTAGTAGCCGCCGAGCTGCTCGCGCGTCTCGGCGAACGGGCCGTCGGTCGAGATGGCCTTGCCGCCCTTGACGCGAACGGTCGTAGCGGTCGTGGTCTTGTCGAGCGGGTCGCCGGCCACGTAGTGGCCGCTCTTCTTGATCGAGTCGGTGTAGTCCATGTACTCCTTGTACAGGGCCCCCCGCTCGCCCTCGGAGAGGGCGTCCCAATCGGCTTCCTTGCTGTAGATCAGAAGCATGTAACGCATGGTCGAGATCTCCTTTTCACCATCTAGTCGAACAGACACGCCTGAAATCGACAACCTCGGGCTTGAACCCGGAGCACAATGGGGCCGTGCGCTCGCCAGGCCAACTACTGGCGGAATGGTTTCTTCACCAGCTGACGCGGCCTCGCCGCGTTTACCGCCACGTCGTCTTCAATGATCCCGTGAGGCTGAAGAGCCGAATTCGACCTGGAGACGTCGTTCTCGTCGACGGCGACCAGCGCGTGTCCCAGGTCGTCAAGTACCTGACGATGTCCCCCTGGTCGCACAGTGCCCTGTACGTCGGCAGCGGCCTCCTGCGCGACCCGGCGAGCAGGTCGGAGGTCCGGCGGCGTTTCGGTTCCGAAGCACGATATTTGATCGTCGAGGCCCTCGTCGACAAGGGAGTCGTGGTTTCCCCGCTCATCAAGTACATCGACTTCAACATCCGGATCTGTCGCCCGCACGGCCTCGACCGCGAGCAGATCGAGACGGTCGTCGGCTACGTGCTCTCCCGGATCGGATTCACCTACGACCGGCGCAACATTCTGGACCTCTTCCGCTACCTGCTCCCGCTGCACCTGCTTCCGATGCGCCTGCGCGAGGACGCCCTCCATTTTGGCAGCGGGAGGGACACGGAGACGATCTGCTCCTCTCTTCTCGCCGAGGCGTTTCGCCAGGTCGGCCATCCGATCCTCCCAATGCATGTCCGGCGAGGCGCCGCCATGCCCGGCAAGCTCCGACAGAGCGTCCTCGGCCGGCCGACGCGTCGCGCCTGGAGCGGGTTCTTGAAGGCCCGCCATCCGACGCTCTGCGTCCCCCAGGACTTCGACCTTTCGCCCCACTTCGACGTCGTCAAGTTCAATGCCCGCGACCCGATCCAATTCGACCATCTTCGAACGGACTGAGACAGCCGGACGCCCCGAGCGCCGCCGCCCTCGGTAACCTCCTGCCGCGCCGCGCGTACCCCCTTGTCGTGGAGGTGCGCGATGCCACGCTCGTCCGAAAGACCCGGTTTTCTCGTTTGCCGGCCGCCGGTCTCGGCCTTCTTCCTCGTGCTCGCCGGCCTTGCCCATGCCCCGGCCGCTTTGCCATCCGGGTCGGGCGCGCAGCACTCCACTCGAGGCTTCAACGGCGATTTCTATGCGCTCTCGGTCGGCAAGACGATGACGAGCACCAACATTTCACTCGACGAATACGTCCGGCTCGACGAGAAACGGGCCGGCGACTTCCTGTGGTTCCGTCGCAGCGGAAAGACCGGGCTGATCACGGATTTCGCGACGCTGAAGGAGGCCGCGGCCCTCTTGGCGCCGCTCAGGGCGCTCGAGCCCGAGCAGGAGGATCTGCGGCGGCGCGAGCAGGCCCTGGAGAAGGAGGAGCGGAAGCTCGACCGCCAGGAAGAGAAGCTCGACCGCCTGATGGACCTGGCGAGCGGCGAAGACGAGGACCTCGACGAGGGCGACGCCGCCGCCCGGAGCCCGGATGCGGATGTGCGGGAGCTCGAGACCCGTCTCGATCAGATCCGCTCTCGCCAGCGGCAGCTCGAGGCTCGCGAGCGCGAGCTCGACTCCATCGAGCGGTCTCTCGACGCACGCGAGGAGGCGATCGAGCGTGAGGCCGAGGCGAAGCTGTGGACCCTGATCGATTCCGCGGTCGAAAAGGGCCTCGCCCGGCCCGCCGCGGCGCGGTAGGCCCGGCGCGAAGTGATGCAAACAAACCTTGTCGCGGCACCCGCCGGCGGGGGAGCATTGCTTTGGAGCACGAAAAGCCATGGCGCCCGCGGGTCCCGTCGTTCCCACCAAGTACTGGCATCGTCTCGAGGACGGTCGAATCCAGTGCGACGTGTGCCCCCGTTTCTGCACTCTGCGGGAAGGCCAGAGGGGCCTCTGCTTCGTCCGAGCGCGCGAGGGTGACCAGGTCGTCCTGACGACGTACGGTCGCTCGAGCGGTTTCTGCGTGGACCCGATCGAGAAGAAACCCCTCAACCATTTTCTGCCCGGAAGCTCGGTGCTTTCCTTCGGCACGGAGGGATGCAATCTCTCGTGCAAGTTCTGCCAGAACTGGGACATCAGCAAGTCGCGCGAGATCTCGAAGCTCGCCGACGAGGCGTCTCCGGAGCTGATCGCGCGCGCGGCCAAGTCGCTCGGTTGCCAGAGCGTCGCCTTCACCTACAACGACCCGACGATCTTCTTCGAGTACGCGATCGATGTCGCGAAAGCCTGCCACGAGCTCGACATCCGGACGGTGGCCGTCACGGCCGGCTACATCTGCGAGGGACCTCGCGAGGAGTTCTACCGGCACATCGACGCCGCCAACGTCGACCTGAAGGCCTTCACCGAGAAGTTCTACTGGGAAATCACCGGGGCCCACCTCCAGCCGGTGCTCGACACGCTCGTGTACCTGAAGAAACACACGAAGGTCTGGCTCGAGATCACGAACCTCGTGATTCCCGGGCACAACGACTCCGACGAGGAGATCCGCGCCATGTCGCGGTGGGTCGTCGAAAACCTCGGCCGCGACGTGCCGGTGCACTTCTCGGCTTTCCACCCCGACTGGAAGATGCTGGACGTCCCGCCCACGCCGCCGGCCACTCTCGCTCACGCCCGCCGCATCGCGCTCAAGGCCGGCGTGCGTTATGCCTACACCGGCAACATCGACGACCCGGAGGGGGGAAGCACGTTCTGCCACGCCTGCGCCGCGGAGCTCATCGGGCGCGACGGGTACGAGCTGACGCACTGGGGCCTTGCGGACGGCCGCTGCGCGTCCTGCGGCGAGCCCTGCGCGGGAGTTTTCGAGGAAAGGCCCGGAGAGTGGGGCCAGCGCCGACTCCCCGTCCGGCTCAAAGATTTCGCGGCCCTGCAGTAGAGGCGCCGGGCCCCGGGGCCGGAGCCCGAGCAGGCCGGGTAGGATCGACGTCGTGGCTTTCGAGCAGTTCGAGCACGGAGCCGACGTGGGAGTGCGAGGGTTCGGCGCCACCCCGGCCGAGGCGTTCGAGGCAGCGGCGCAGGCGCTCTTCGCTCTGCTCACCGAGGATCCCGGCCGCGTGCGCGCGGAGGTCGAGGAGCGGCTGGAGGTCGAGGCCGCCGATCTGGAGGGGCTTCTCGTGGCCTTCCTGGACGAGCTGATTTCGCTGTCCGACGCGCGGCGGCTCGTCTTCGGGCGCTTCGACGTCGCGATCCCGACGGTTCCCCGGGCCCGTTCCGCCTGACGGCGCGGGCCGAGGGCGAGCGCTTCGACCCGCACCGCCACGAGTCCACGGTGGAGCCGAAGGGGACCACCTTCACGGCCCTGCGGGTCGCGCGGGACGGCGACCGCTGGGTCGCCCAGTGCGTCGTGGACGTCTGAGGAGCCATGGAGCGACGTTCCGCGAGATCGGCCCAACGTCTGGGAGCTCCCGAAGCGGGGACGATGCGCGTCCCGGGCGGCATCTACGCGAGCCGCGAGCTCGTCGACGCGCTGGACGACGAAGGTTCGCGAGCAGCTCACGAACGTCGCCTCGCTCCCGGGAATCGTCGGCGCCGCCTACGCGATGCCCGACGCCCACTGGGGCTACGGCTTCCCGATCGGCGGCGTCGCGGCGTTCGACCCGGACGAGGGGGGCATCGTGTCGGCCGGCGGCGTCGGCTTCGACATCTCGTGCGGCGTGCGGACCTACACGGACCGGCCTCACGGGCAGCAGCCCTCGGCGACCGGCTGGAGCCGCTGGCGCACGACCTCTACCGGAGCGGTTCCCGCCGGCGTCGGCTCGGAAGGCGCGCTCCGGCTCTGACGAAGGACGAGCTCGACGAGGTCCTCGTCGGCGGCGCCCGCTGGGCGGTCGAGACGGGTTCGGGAGCGAGGAGGAGCTCGCCTTCGTCGAGGAGGGCGGGCGGATGGCCGGGGCCGATCCGATCGAAGGTGAGCGACCGGGCCAAGGAGCGGCAGCTGCGGGAGGTGGGAACGCTCGGCTCGGGAAACCACTATCTCGAGCTCCAGGTCGTCGACCGCGTCTTCGACGCGGCGGCCGCGCGCGCCTTCGGGCTCTCGGAGGGGGACCTTCTCGTCTCGATCCACTGCGGCTCGCGGGGCCTCGGGCACCAGATCGGGACGGACTACCTGCAGACGCTCCGGCCGGCGCCGGGAAGTACGGCTTGACGCTGCCGGACCGGGAGCTCGCCTCGGCGCCGATCCGCTCGCCGGAGGGACGGACTACCTCGGGCGCCATGCGCGCCGGCATCAACTGCGCACTCGCGAACCGGCAGGTCATCGGGGCGTCTCGTGCGGCGCGTCTTCGCGCGGCGCACTTCCCGAAGGCCGGCTCTGACGCTCCTCTACGACGTCTCGCACAACACGTGCAAGGAGGAGACGCACTTCGTCGGAGGCGTTCCGCGGCGCCTCTTCGTCCACCGCAAGGGCGCGACGCGCGCGTTCGGTCCCGGGCCACCCGGAGCTGCCCGAGCGAGCTACCGCGACGTGGGGCAGCCGGTCCTGGTCGGCGGGACGATGGGAACCGCGTCCTTCGTCCTCGTCGGGACGGCGGAGCCGAGAGAGCGCTCCTTCTCGTCGTCGTGCCACGGCGCCGGACGGCGCGATGAGCCGGACGCAGGCCAAGGGCAGCTGGCAGGGTAAGGCCCTGATCGCGCGAGCTCGTCGGAGAGGGGCATCCTCGATCGAGGCGCACACGGCCAAGGGCGCGGCGGAGGAGGCGCCGGGCGCCTACAAGGACGTCGAGGAGGTGGCCGCGGTCGCCGAGGCGACGGGGCTGTCGCGCCGGGTGGCGCGCGTGCGGCCCGATCGCCTGCGTGAAGGGGTGAGATTGGTGCGTTCGGCTCATGCCGCGGCTTCGGGCGCGTGCTTACGATGAGAACGCGGCAGAAGGAGGAATGATTATGGAGCCCCTTCAGATTCACTTTCTCGACATGCCCGGGTCGGAAGCCGTCGAGGCCAAGATCCGCGAACGCGTCGACCATCTCTCGCGCTTTTCCGCCGATATCGTGAAGTGCGAAGTCTGGGTCGCATCACCACATGGTCACCACCACAAGGGTGACGTTTACGGGGTGCGCATCCGCCTCACGGTGCCGGGCGAGGAGATCGACATCGACCTGCAACCAGAGGAGGATGACGTTTACATCGCCATCCGCGAGGCCTTCGACGCAGCGCGCCGCAAGCTAGAGGACTACGAGCGGCGGCGCCGCGGGACGGTCAAGGCCCACCCCCGCGGCGTGGAACGCGATCGGCCGAGGCGTCGCGAGGTCCCCGCGCGTGGCAAGCGCGCCTGACATCTGAGGCAATGTCGACCGTCACACTGAAAGCGAAGTCGGTCAATCTCGACCTGGCGAGCCGCCTGGACGAGGCGGGTCGGCTCCTGCTCGAACAGGGCGCCAACCCCTATCGAGTGCGCGCCTACCAGCGGGCCGCCGAGACGCTGCGGGCCCTCGATCGTCCGGTAACCGAGATCCTGGAAACCGAGGGCCTGGAGGGCCTGGACCGGCTTCCCGGAATCGGCATGACGCTGGCACGGGCGATCCGGGACACCGTGCGCCTGGGCCGGATGCCCATGCTCGAGCGGCTGCGCGGCGAGATGGACCCCGTCTCTCTGCTTTCGTCCGTGCCGGGAATCGGAGAGCGGCTGGCGCATAAGATTCACGAGGACCTGGGGATCGACTCGCTCGAGGATCTCGAGGCGGCGGCTCACGACGGGCGCCTGGCGTCGATCGCGGGCCTCGGCAGGAAGAGAGTCGCCGGCGTCATCGACACGCTCGAGAGCCGTCTGCGAAGGGTGCGCATGAATCCGACTCCGACCGAGGAAGCGCCGGTCGAGGAGATCCTCGACGTGGACCGGGAGTATCGAGAGGAAGCGGCCGCCGGAACTCTTCACCGGATCGCGCCACGGCGCTTCAACCCGGAGGGGAAGGCGTGGCTCCCGATCCTGCACACGCAGCGGGGCCCGCGGCACTACACGGCGCTCTTTTCCAATACGGCGAGGGCGCACGAGCAGGGCAAGACGGACGACTGGGTGGTCCTGTATTACGACGGAGGCGGGGGAGAGCGGCAGAACACCGTGATCACGTCCGAGCGCGCACCCCTGCGCGGGCGGCGCATCGTCCGTGGGCGGGAGGATGAATGCGCCCGGTACTACGCGGCGGAGTCGCC
Source organism: uncultured Acidobacteriota bacterium (assembly GCA_963724465.1). Taxonomy (GTDB): domain Bacteria; phylum Acidobacteriota; class Thermoanaerobaculia; order UBA5066; family Gp7-AA6; genus DAHUXD01. Next base: position 109,781 of record CAVRUT010000009.1, read on the forward strand.
GTCACCGCGGAGGAGAACCGAGATGAAAGATCCCTGGAGGAAGCTGCTCGTTTTCGTTGCGGGATTCGCGCTCGCCGCAGGCGTCGCTGCCGGGTCCGGAATCGACGAGATCGACCGGTACCACCGGGTCAACGATCGGGTTGCGGTCGCCGGTCAGCCGACTCCGGCGCAGGTCGGGGCCATTGCCCAGGCGGGCTTCCGCACGATCATTAATCTGCGGCAGGAGTCGGAGCTCGACGCGCAGCCGGAGATCGAGGCCGCAAAGGACGCGGGACTGCGCTACATCTCGATCCCGATCTTGTCGGCGAGCCCGTCGGAGGAGCGCGTCGGGGAGTTCCTCCGCGTGACGGACGACCCGGACATCTATCCCGTCTTCATCCACTGCGCGACGGCCAATCGCGCCTCGGCCCTCTGGATGGTGCGTCGTGTGCTGCGCGACGGCTGGACTCTCGAGGAGGCCGAGAGGGAGGCCGGGCAGAACGGGTTGACGAGCGAAAGCCTCCGCAAGTTCGCCCGCGAGTACATCGAGACCCACGTTCCCCGGCCGGCGAACTGACGCGCGGGCTCCCCGCGCCGCTCGACACTACGTATGCCCGTAGACCGGGATCGCTGCGCCGTGGATCAGCCTGGCATCGTCGCTGCAGAGAAACAGGATGACGCGCGCGATCTCCTCGGGCTTCGGCCACTTTGCAAAGTCCGCCTTCGGCATCGCCTTACGATTGGCTTCGGTGTCGATGATGCTCGGCAGAATCGAGTTCGCGCGCACGCCCGTGCCCTTGAGATCCGCGGCCAGCGAGTCGATCAGGGCGAGGGCCGCGGCCTTGGAGGCCGAGTAGGCGGCCTCGCCGGCGCCGTGAACGAGCGCCGACCGTGAGGCGACGTTGACGATCGCCCCGTGTCCCTGCTCGAGCATGGCGGGAGCGGCGGCGCGCGACAGCATGAAGCCCGAGCGCAGGTTGAGCAGCAGCATCCGGTCGAGGTCGCTCGCCTCCATTTCCCAGACTTTAGCGCCGCCCGTATAGCCGCCGACCGCGTTCACGAGGGCGTCGAGTCGCCCGTGGCGCGAGACGAGCTCCCAGACGAGCGCGCGGGCCGCAGCCTCGTCGGTGACGTCGGTCCGGTGGCCGGACAGGCGCGAGGCATCGGCGCCGGCGGCGGCCTTCAAGGTCTCGAGCTCCTCGGTGTTGCGGTACGTGACCGCGACCCTGGCGCCTTGCCCGAGGAAGGCGAGCGTGACCGCGCGGCCGAGCCCGCCCGTTCCGCCGGCAACGAGAACGACTTTCTGGGCGAAGGTCATGATCATGCTCCGGGCGCGGCGTGCATTATGGCCCGGGCTGCGATCGAACGGGATCCTTCGTCGCTCCGCTCGTCGAGATCACAGCGTAGTCACCGCGAGCGCTTCGTCGTCGTGCTGAGCCCCGCGCCGTCATCTCGAGCGCGGCGAGGGATCCCGGCCTCGACACGCGTCCGGCTCGTGCGGACTTGGCAGGAGCCTTGCTCCACCAGTCTTCATGATCGAGGTTGAATCATGAAGGCCTTGACGAGAACCCCCCGGGAGGTGCCGCGGAAGGAAGTCCCGAGATCTCGTGTGAGACGACGACAACCGGCGGTCTTCATCGTCGGCATTACCGGCGACGGCTACGTGCCCGTGGTCGAGGATTACGAGACAGCGGCGTGTCGGTACGTGGTCGGGCTGCCGCGGGTCGTCCTCGATGCGGCGACCCGTCGCGAGCCCAACGCGATGCGGGAGCAGGTCCAGATATTCTGAGCTAGCTGGCCGAGCTGGCCGGGGTCTTGAGGCCGGTCTCGTCATCCCGGATTGCCCGGAACCCATCTCGGGCCGTGCCGCCCACGTCAATGGATCGCGGATCCCCAAAGAAGATGACGCGGGGGCTTGCCGTGCCCGACTGATACGCAAAGGACAGGATCAGCTCCCGCTCTCGTCCCGTGTTCCTGCGAACACCTCACGGACGTCTTCCGCCGAGCGGGCTTCCAGAAGCCTCCGGACCAACTCCTCCTTGTGAACGAGGTAGCTCAGCCGAGCCTCCCAGAGGAGCTGGATCGAGACTGTCTGGGTTAGCAGGATGAAGGCGATCCTTGGTCGGTGCTCGTAGGGGTCATGAAAGTCAACCGGTCCGAGGGCCCGAATCACCACGATCTGGTTCGACCCGAGCAGGCGTCTGCCCGCTTCCTTCGGATGCGGATACGCGACATCCGGATGGAACGCGGTGCTAGAAAGAGCTTCGCGCTCGAGGACGGACCGGCAGATCCGCTCGTTCGCCGTTTCAGCCCCGGCCGGTCCCGGGCCCTCAGCGAGCACGATGCGAGCGCGGCGAAAGGCAGCGCGGATGAGCTGCGCCGCATCGCGCTGGGGCGCGTCGAGGAAGACGTTCTGAACGTCCAGATAGGGATGAAGGCTGATCTCACAGCCCGGGTAACTGACTGGCTCGGCCGGCATTTGCTCCACGGACCGGCGTCTCGCAATCCACTCTTCCAGATCGCTGACGCGCAGACGCCAGCGTCCATCCACGCGGACAGCGTGAAGTTCCCCCGATAGTCGCCGGACGGTCGTCGGAGAGAGCGAGAGATAGCGCACAGCGTCGGCGACCGACATCGTCTCCTCGGCGTCGAGCATCTCCTGCTCCTGCGAACCCATTTCAGCGCGACTTTGTCGGGGGTGACGACCTGACCGGCTTGCGAGCTCGGCGGCTCATCGATGCGGTTTGCCTCGACGAGGGGCGCCTGGCTTGGTCGCCCGAGCGGGACGTCCGAGCCGAACCGGTGGCTTCATCAGCCGGCCTCGGGAGCGACAACTTCGTCTGGTCCTCGTGAAACAGCAGGCGGCCACAGTGTGGGCACCCGACAAGGCCCTCGTTCTGACGGATCAGTTGAAGAAGCCGAGGCAGGAGTCTGAGGTGGCAGCCACCACAGTGAGCGCCCTGAACGTGTGCGATCGGGGATTGATCCGCCGCTCGATGGAGGCTGCCACTCTGCCGGGGAAACTCAGAAGCCATGGTCCCTCAGTTGCCGACCCTTGCCGAGAGCTCCGGCTCCAGGATCCGCTCCGCTTGAATGAGTGACTCGTAAATCGCGGCGGTGTCCGCAGCCTCGAGCAGGTCCTTGACGGCGTGCTCACGAGCGAGCATTTGCGAGAGCTTGAAGAGCCAGGGCAGGTGCAGCTCTTCGTACTTGAGGCCCAACACGAAGAAGAGATGCGTCGGTTTTCCGTCGAGGGCGTCGAATTCCACTCCCTCGAGCGACCGCCCGAGCACCATGAACGGTCGGACGATCTGCTCGGGATTGCGGCGCAGCGTGTGCAGGAAGGCGATGCCACCTCCGAATGCTCCCGGAAACACGTTTTCCCGTTGAATCAGAGCCCCCACGAACCAGGTCTTGTCGCGGACGAGTCCCAGGCGGTGCGCGAGCCCCGACAACTCTTCGATCACCCCGTTCTTGGTCTGGGCGGTGAGCTCCGGGATGATGTGATCCGGCTGAAAGCAGGTCGAAAGACCCAGCATGCGCCGGGGCGAACCCTCCATCGGAGGTCCGCTGAGATAGCGGGGCAACACTCCCAGCATCTGGTCGTCCAGCCAGGTGTCGATCATTGCCTTTCGAAAACGCCATTGGCTGCCGACCTTCACGCCCGGAACGGTGCCGTCAGCCACCAGCTTCAAGGCGGTCCGCTCGTTAACGTTCAGGTAAGCAGCCAGTTGCTTCACAGTCATCAAGCGATCTTCCATTCGTACCTCCAGCCTGATCCATCGCCGTTGACCTGAGGGCTATCGTGCTCTAAAATACGCCTTTCGTCAAGAGACGACGTTGTTTTACGTAAAACTACCTGTTGATACCCTGGAATACCATCCCGATATTGGTAGCCAGAGCCCGGTTCACGGGACGCCCGCTGAGGCGGAATTGAGGCAGCCGGGCGAGCCGAGAGGGTGGTGGTCTTCCGCAGGTTCGAGAATCTCTCTCGCGGGCTTCGGACTGAGCTTGCTCCTGCTGATGATCGAGTATTTGACCGCGGGCGGGTTCCCCGGCTGGTTCATCCTGGTTCCGAGTAACCCGACCACAATCCTGGCCGCTCTCGTTGGCCACAAGGTTGAGGCAGCCGTCGGCGCTCGGTGGTCGGACGAGGCCTTCTTCGCCACACTCGGCGTGGAATCGGCTCTCTGGTGGTATTTGGTCGGCGTCCTCGTCGTCGTAGTTCGCCGTCGCCGCGCCCACCAGAGGTAGCCATCTAGTCGGCGGCTCTCCGTGCGTGGTTGGGTCTGGTCGGAAAGCACGAGAGGGTCAGTGGCGAGCGGTGTAGGAGCCGAACGGAGCGCGTGCGCTAAGCCAAGGACTGATCCGATAAGGGCCGGACCTTAGGTGAACCCATGGGATTCTTGCGAATCCCTGAATGATTTCGACTTACTCCCTCGATTTGTCCGTATCGATGTCCGCGTTGGCGTGGAGAAAACGAGATGCGGATCGGCCCGTGGGCCAGCGTTCGAGCTGAACTTCAGCTCGTCGCAGCGCGCAGCAGACACTGGAGAAGGGAGCGTGCCGCGGCCGCTGGTATCGTGGGGCCGGAGGTGCCGCCATGAGCCGCCTGGCCGCCGTTCTCGCCGCGCTCCTTCTGGCGCCGATCGCGCTGACCGCCGAGCCTTCGCCAACGGTCCCGCTTCGCCCGGTCCACACCTACTCGATCGTCGCCCGCGATGCGGCGACGGGCGAGATGGGCGTGGCCGTTCAGTCGCACGCGTTCTCGGTCGGCTCGGGCGTGACGTGGGCGGAGGCGGGCGTGGGCGCGGTCGCGACCCAGTCGTTCATCGACCCGAGCTACGGGCCGCTCGGCCTCGCCATGATGCGCGCCGGGCGGAGCGCCCCCGACGCCCTCAAGGGGCTCCTTGCGGCAGACGACGGGCGCGACGTGCGGCAGGTGGCGATGATCGACGCCTCCGGCCGCGTCGCCGCCCACACCGGCGTGAAGTGCATTCCGGCCGCGGGGGATCACGTCGGCGAGAACTACTCCGTCCAGGCGAACCTGATGGAGAAGGACACCGTGTGGCCCGCGATGGCGAAGGCGTTCGAAACGACGCGCGGCGACCTCGCCGATCGGATGCTCGCCGCGCTCGAGGCCGCCCAGGGGGAGGGCGGCGACATCCGCGGCATGCAGTCGGCCGCGATTCTCGTCGTCAAGGGCGTCTCGAGCGGGCGGCCGTGGCAGGACCGAATCTTCGACCTCCGCGTCGAGGACCATCCGTCGCCCGTCGCGGAGCTTCGGCGCCTCGTCAGGCTCCAGCGCGCCAACAACCTCGCGAGCGAAGGGGACCGCGCGTTGGAGAAGAAGGACGACGCCAAGGCGCTCGAGGCCTACGGCGCGGCCGAGACCCTTGTCCCCGACGACGCCGAGATGGCCTACTGGCACGCCGTCGCCATGGTGAACGCGGGGCGCTTGGACGAATCGCTCCCCGTCTTCGCGAAGGCCTACCGCCTCTACCCCAAATGGCGTGAGATGGCAGCGCGCCTCTCGAAGGTGGGGCTCCTCCCGGACGACCCGAAGGTCATCGCCCGCATCGTCGCCGCGAAGTAGCGGGTCGGGCTGCGGCTCGCTGAGCTTGCACGGAGCGAGGAGTCACTTCTCTTTTCTTGAGAAACAGGAAATGGTGGACGTCCTCCAGGCGATTGCGCGCTCTTGGGACGAGTTTCGAGGCAATTGCGCGACAGCTCGGAGTGAGCGAAAAAGACCGTTGAGAAATCTTTGCGAAACTAAACGGACCGATCGAGCCATCGCTCTGGCGTCCGAAGATGGGGGACGGCTACATCGTCTCGGCCAAACAGGTGGGGTCACGCCGGGGCTCGTCCGGATCTCCGTCGGCATCGAGGACGCGGCCGACATCCTGGCCGACCTCGATCAGGCACTGGCCTGACGAGGCGGGCTCGCGCGCCCGCCCGGGGCCTCAGCTCGCGTGTCGGAGGCGCATCGGTCCCCGGGCGGCGCGTTCCTCCGGGAACGCAACGGCGACCGGGCGCGTGCGGACGGGGGCCTGCATCCACTTGGCCATCAGCCAGAACTGCTCGCCGCCGCACTTGGGGCACGTCCGGTTCCGGACGCTGAAGGTGACCAGGCAGTCGAGACAGAGCGCCGTCTCGCCTTCCCGGACGGCCTCGCCGAACCTCGACTCGGCACGAATCCGGGAATCGGACCATCCCAGCCAGTTCGACTGATCACGGACCCCCATGGGAGCCTCCTTCGTTCCGAGCCGCCTTTCGATCGCTGCGACTCGGGGGTCGGCCCCGGCAGAGTCCAGCGGGACCCCTGATGCTATCGCGACTTCCTGTCTGGGAGGACAGGTGTCGAGGTCCCACGGACAGGTACGGACAGGTCTTCGATGGCGGCTAAACGTTGTCAGCGCACGAGTTCGACGCGCGATACGGTCGGTCGGACCGAGGGAACTGGGGGAGGGTAACGGCTTCGGACCCGGACGATACGCGGCAGGAACGAGGCCGAAACATGGAGAGACGAAACCGACACCTGGCGGGAACGATCCGATTCCTGGAGTTTTCATCTTTGAATTGGAAATTCCTGAGTGATTTGAGTCACCTCCCTTGTCGTTGTCCGCGTTGCGGCTGCATGATGGCGATGACGGCCCACGCCGCGGGCGAACGCACGCGTCGCAGATCGGCGGGCAACGGCTCGATACCCTGCCGTGGGCTGGATGTATACATTGCGTATGTCCGAGGCCCATGAACGCACGAAAGCAAGAGCCGCTCGACTTCGCCTGAGAGAAAGAGATCTTGCCTGATGTCCCTCCTCGCCCTCCTCTGCGCCTCCGCGCTTGCGCTTGCCGGCGCGGAGCCCGCGATGCGCGAGGAGGTGGCCGGCGTACCGAACTTCGCGGTTGTGTCGCCGGTCCTGTCGCGCGGCGCGCAGCCGACGCACGAGGGTTTTCGCGCCCTGCGCGAACGCGGGATCCGGACGATCGTCGCGCTGCGCTGGGTGCACGATGATGACGCGGCGCTCGCGGGGCTCGGCCTGAACTCCTACCGGCTCCGCGCCAAGCAGTGGCACCCGGAGACTGAAGACGTGGTGCGCGCGATGAAGGTGATCCTCACGCCGGAGTACCAGCCCGTCTTCGTCCACTGCCAGGCCGGGAAGGACCGCACGGGCCTCGTCGTCGCCGTCTACCGGATCCTCGTGGACGGGTGGAGTGTGGACGACGCGATCGCCGAGCGGAAGGCCTTCGGCGCCGCGGATTTCTGGGAAGAGAACAAGACGTACCTCATGCGCCTCCGGAGTGCGGAAGCGAGACGGGAGCTCATGGCGGCCATCGAGGCCGCTCCCGTGCCGCCCGTCGTCCTGGTGCCGTAGGTCCCTCGTCGAGATCTCGAGAAGGGAGCGCACCGGCGGCCGCTGGTATCGTGGGGCCGGAGGTGCCGCCATGAGCCGCCGGACCGCCGTTCTCGCCGCGCTTCTTCTGGCGCCGATCGCACTGACCGCCGATCCTGCGCCCCCGATCCCGCTTCGCCCGGTCCACACCTACTCGATCGTCGCCCGCGATGCGGCGACGGGCGAGTTGGGCGTGGCCGTCCAGTCGCACGCGTTCTCGGTCGGCTCGGGCGTGACGTGGGCCGAGGCGGGCGTGGGCGCGGTCGCGACGCAGTCGTTCATCGACCCGAGCTACGGGCCCCTCGGCCTCGCCATGATGCGTGCCGGACGGAGCGCCCCCGATGCCCTCAAGGGGCTCCTTGCGGCCGACGACGGGCGCGACGTGCGGCAGGTGGCGATGATCGATGCCTCCGGCCGCGTCGCGGCGCACACCGGCGCGAAGTGCATCCCGGCCGCGGGGGATCACGTCGGCCAGAACTATTCCGTCCAGGCGAACCTGATGGACAGGGACACCGTGTGGCCCGCGATGGCGAAGGCGTTCGAGACGACGCGCGGCGACCTCGCCGATCGGATGCTCGCCGCGCTCGAAGCCGCCCAGGGGGAGGGAGGCGACATCCGCGGCATGCAGTCGGCCGCGATCCTCGTCGTCAAGGGCGTCTCGAGCGGGCGGCCGTGGCAGGACAAGATCTTCGACCTCCGCGTCGATGACCATCCGTCGCCGGTCGCGGAGCTCCGGCGCCTCGTCCGGCTCCAGCGCGCCAACAACCTGGCGAGCGAGGGGGATCGCGCGTTGGAGAAGAAGGACGACGCCAGGGCGCTCGAGGCCTACGGCGCGGCCGAGGCTCTCATCCCCGACGACGCCGAGATGGCCTACTGGCACGCCGTCGCCCTCGTGAACGCGGGCCACGTGGACGACTCACTCCCCGTCTTCGCGAAGGCCTACCGCCTCTACCCCAGGTGGCGCGAGATGGCCCCGCGCCTCTCGAAGGTGGGACTTCTTCCGGACGACCCGAAGGTCATCGCTCGAATCGTCGCGGCGAAGTAGCGGGTCGGGTCGCTGGGACGGGTCGTGTGACTAATTCTTCGCGGGCTTCGCGTTGCGCGGGTCGTCTGCCGGGTTCACATACTTGAACTCGACCGGACCCTTCATCGCCGGACCGGAATCGCGGCTACTTCACGACCTGGAGCTTGAGACCTTCCGCGGCGATCTTGAGGCTGGCGCCCTTCGTCACGCTCGTCAGCAGGATCGAGACGCCGTTCGCGTTGGTCAGCGCGCTCGCCCCGGCGCCCTTGCCGGCCGTCGCCCCGGCGCCACCCGCCGCATAGACGCCGTCGAAATCCTCGAGCTTCTGCAGGTTGTAGACGTTGCCCTTTGCCTTGACGTTCGTGAGGCCCAGCTCGCCGACGGTGAGGCCCTCGATCTTGACCTTGTACGTCTTGCCTTTGTAGTTCATGGTTCCGTGGCCCCAGCTCCAGCCGATTCCTGCGGCGAACGAGCCCTCAGAGAGTCTCAGCGTAGCGTCCACCTTCTTGTCTTCGGCCAGCGCGGCGCCCGCAAGCAGCGTCATCAGGCACGCCACCACCACCGATGCGATCCAGCGACGATGCATGAATTCCTCCTCCTGGCAACTGGCTGCCGGTGGATTCCGGCAATGCGAAGTCTATCCAAGACACCCGACGGATGGCTAGTGTCCGGAAACTGTCAGTCGGATGTGCGCCGGCGGCGCCCTCCGGCGGCGCGGGCAGGACGGCTGGTACTTCGCCCGCGTCGCCTTGTAAGCCTTGTCCCACGCCTCGGACTTGCCCGTAGCGAGCGACGTCTTGATGTCCGGATCGGCTTCCTCGAACGACGAGGGTGCTCCCCGGCGGTAGGTCGAGAGATCAACCTGGCGTGCGAATCCAATAGAAAAGGGCCGGAAGTTCCGGCCCTCGTCTCGATAGATATGAAATGGTGAAGGCGGCGGGAGTTGAACCCATGGAATTCCTGCCAATTCCTGAACGATTTCGACGTACTCCCCCGATTTGTCCGTGTCGTTGTCAGCGTTGCCCGGCCGTTCTCGAAGAGCTGAATAGCCGGTTGCAAAGGGCTCCGCTCCAGATCCGAGAAAAGTAAGCGTCCAACGGCACCTCTCAAGCCTCTGTTTTTCTCTCAGAAGTCGCAGGAATCAGCCTTCATGGCCGGGAGAGGCCACTCCACGCTTAGCCTCCTCTGGGTTCTTGCCCCGCCACCTCGAGAAGAGGCAAGACGGCGGAAGGGCAACTCGGGATTCGTTTCGCCGCCGGGTCCGGGGAACCGCCGCGGCTACACCGGCATTTCGCGACGTCACCGGTAGGCATCCTTCCGATGATCGGCGGCGGTCAGGAAGACGATGTGCTTCTCGTCGTCGATCTCGTAGAAAAGCCGCCAGCTCCCGATCCGAATTCTCCAGGTCGGAGGATCCCAGTCCTTGAGGCGCGCGGCCGACGCAGCGGCGCGGGGCGCCGCCCGGAGAATCGGATAGACCCGCTTCAAGAGCGTGTTCTGGATTCGCTTCGCCGCTTCGGGTCCGAGGGTGGCGAGATCGCGCTGGAAGCCTGTCGTCTCGAAGATGCGGTACTCAGACAAAGCGGCCCTTGCCGCTCACCGCGTCTCGATGGCCTCTCTTCAGGCGCCGGCCAAGAGCGGGCTTGGAGCGAATCTCGCTCATCTCGGCATCCGACACGAAGATCTCCGCCACGGCTCGCTGTCTGGCTGCCGTCTCGATGAAGTTGGAGACCGAGCGGTTCTCCGTGGCGGCGGCCTCGGCGATGAGGCGGTACGTCGCGTCGTCGATGCGAACGGTCAGGGTCTTGGGCATTGCATCACTCCGATAGCATATTACCATCATAGTGATGCAGCCCGTTCTGAAAGAGGAATGGTGGAGGCGGCGGGAGTTGAACCCGCGTCCGGAAGCGCGGCGGGAGAGGCCACTCCATGCTCAGCCTCTTCTTGGTTCTCGCCCTGCCGCCTCGAGAAGAGGCAAAACGGCGGCAGGGCAACCCCGAATTGATTTCGCCGCTCCGTCCGGGGGTCCGGAGCGGCTACACCCGCATTTCGCGACGTCGGGCGCGGCGCGGCGGGTGCGCTACACGCCAAACGAGGCTACTTAATTAAGCAGCCAGAGCGAAGTTGCTGTTGTTCGCAGCTACTATTTTTCACCCTGCTTTTACGAGGAGGGGTGAGACCTCGGCATGCGACCTCTCGCGTCATCGTCCCCGTCGAAGCCGTTTCGCCCCCACGTGGTCTCGATCGCGAAAGACTCAAAGAACGGAGCGGAAGTGTAACACCCGCGTGCCTGGGGTTCTTCCCGGCTTGACTCGCACGGGTCCCGCGGGGTCCAATCCGCGCCGTGGCCGCCAGCGATCTGATCGTCGTCGTCACCTCCGTCGGAACGGAGGAGCAGGCGCTCGACGTGGCGCACGCGCTCGTGCGCGGCAAGCGGGCGGCCTGCGTCAACATCATTCCCAACGTGCACTCGATCTACCGCTGGAAGGGCCGGGTGTGCGACGACGGGGAGATGCTGCTCATCGTCAAGACGCGCGCCTCGAACTTCGAGGCCGTGCGCGAGACGATCCACCGGGTCAATACCTACGAGCTGCCCGAGGTGCTCGGCTATCGGGTCGACTGGGCGTCGAAGGGCTTTTCCGACTGGATCGAGAAGATGACCACCGCGCCCGGCCGCCGCCCTGCGGCGACGAAGAGGGCGGCGAAGAAGCCCGCGTCCGCGCGCAGGAAAAAGAAGACTCGGCGCACGAAGGCGTAGGGCCCCCACGAGCGCGACGGTCGCGTTCCTCTCCCTCTTTCTCGGGTTGACCTCCGGCGTCCAGCAGGTGAGGTTGAACGTCCAGGGCCGCGTCGCGGAGGTAGAGCTCCTCCTCGACGGCGAAGAAGTCGCCACGTTCGACAGCCCGCCCTGGGTCGCGCCGATCGATCTCGGTCCGGCGCTGTCGCCGCACGAGCTCGTTGCCCGCGCGCTCGACGAGAAGGGCTCGGAGATCACCCGGGTGCGCCAGTGGATCAACATGCCGCGGCCGCCGGCCGAGGCCAAGATCCTCCTCGAGCGCGACGCGAAGGGGCGCGTGAAGGCCGCGACGATCGCCTGGCAGAACCTGATGGGGGAGGAGCCGTCGAAGATCTCCGTCAGCTTCGACGGCCGGCCCGTCGCGATCGACGCTTTTCGCCGCGTGATCATCCCGCCGTACGCGCCCGAGGTCTCGCACGTCCTGACCGTCGAGCTCGATTTCGAGAGCGGGATGAGCTCGCGGGACGATCTCGCGATCGGAGGCGGCGCGGGCGACGAGGCCAGAAGCGAGCTGACGGCCGTTCCGGTCCGCCGGACGACCAGGCGCAAGCTCGAGCCGAAGGCGTTCGATGGCCTCCTGCGCGTGCGCGATCAGCCGCTCCGCGTGGCGACGGTCGAGGAAGGGGGCGCCTCGCTCTGGATCGTGCGCGACGAGAGCGCCCTCGAATCCTTCTCGAAGCTGCGATCCGGCAGCGGTTCCCCGCTCGGAGGGATCTTCGCCCCCTCGGCCCTGCCGCTGAAGAAGGGAGACGAGGTCCGCTTCCTCTGGCCGCGGCCGAGAGGCGTGGCCGGCGCCGCCGTGCCGACGGCCCTCTTTCCGTCCTCGCAGCTCTTCGACCGCTCGAGCGGCGGCCTCGCCTTCCTGCTCGAGCGCATCACCAACACCGAGCCGGCGGGGCTCTTTCCGATGTACACGGACGCCGTGGCGGTCGCGGGACTGAATGCCTTCGAGAGCTTTGGACGGCGCGCCGTGCTCCTCGTGCTGACCGGCTCGGCCCCGGACCTGAGCACCTACAAGCCCGCGGTCGTCCGGCGGTACCTGGAGATCCTGCGCGTGCCGCTCTTCGTGTGGTCGCTCGACGCGGAGGCTTCCGGCGAATCCCCGTGGGGCAGCGTCGACGCCGTCGGCACGAGCCGGGGGCTGCGCGCCGCCTACTCGCGGCTGCGCGAGTCGCTCGACTCACAGGCGATCGTTTGGGTCGAGGGCCGCTATCTCCCCCAGGAGATCGAGCTCGCGCCATCCGCATCGGGCGTCGAACTCATGCGCTGACAACGTTTAAGCGTCACCGATCCCTTGCCCGTACGACCTGGACACCTGTCCCCGGGGACAGGAAATCGCGATACGATTCCTGGTCCCGCTGGACTGGGCTCGCCCCCGAGTCGCAGCGACGGAAGACGGCTCGGAACCAAGGAGGCTCGCATGAGGGTCCTTGATCGGTCGAACTGGCTGGGATGGTCCGATTCTCCGATTCGAGCCGAGTCGAAATTCGGCGAGGCCGTCCGGGTAGGCGAGACGGCGCTCTGTCTCGACTGCCTGGTGACCTTCAGCGTTCGGAACCGGACCTGCCCCAAGTGCGGCGGCGAGCAGTTCTGGCTGATGGCCAAGTGGATGCAGGCTCCCGTCCGGACGCGCCCGGTCGCCGTTCCGTTCCCGAAGGAACACGTCGCCCGGAGACCGATGCGTCTCCGAGAGGCGGGCTGAGGCCCGGGCCGGACGCCCAAGCCCGGCTCGTCAGGCCAGCGCCTGGTCCAGGTCGGCCAGGATGTCGGCCGCGTCCTCGATTCCTACGGAGATGCGCACGAGGCCAGGGGTCACGCCGAGGCGATTGCGCTCCTCCTCCGGAATCGAGCCGTGGGTCATCGAGGCGGGATGCGAGATGAGCGTCTCGACGCCGCCGAGGCTCTCACCGAGCGAGCAGAGGCGCACCTTCGCCAGGAACGCGCCGGCCGCCTCGAGCGACCCGAGATCGAACGAGATCATCGCGCCGAACCCCCGCATCTGCTTCTTCGCGAGGGCGTGCTGGGGATGGGACGGCAGCCCCGGGTAGTGGACCTGCTGGATCTTCGGATGCCGGGCGAGGTGCTCGGCGACTTTCCGGCCGTTCTCCTCGTGGCGCTCCATGCGGACGACGAGGGTCTTGATCCCGCGGAGCACCAGAAACGAGTCCATCGGCGACAGGATCGCGCCCGAGCTGTTCTGCACGAACCCGAGCCACTCGACGTGCTCCTTCGCCTTCGCGATGGCGACGCCGCCGACCGTGTCGGAGTGGCCGCCGAGAAACTTCGTCGTCGAGTGCATGACGATGTCGGCGCCGAGCGAAAGCGGCTGCTGAAGGTACGGTGAGGCGAAAGTGTTGTCGACGACGACGATGGCGCCGACGCGATGGGCGAGCTCCGAGAGCCGCGCGATGTCGGCCAGCCGCATCGTCGGGTTGGTCGGCGATTCGAGGTGGAGCATCCGCGTCTCCGGCCGGATCGCCCGCTCGACCGCCGCCGGGTCCGCCGTGTCGACGAAGTCGAACGTGACGCCGTAGCGCGCCAGGATCTTCGTGTAGTAACGGTAGGTCCCGCCGTACGTCATGTTCGAGCAGACGACGTGGTCGCCCTGCTTGACGAAGGTCGAGATCGCCGTGATCGCCGCCATGCCCGAGGCGAAGGCCTTCGCGCCCGTTCCGCCCTCGAGGACGGTGAGGTTCTCCTCGAGCCGCGCGCGCGTCGGGTTCTGTGTGCGCGCGTACTCGAAGCCCTTGTTCCGGCCGAGCCCCTCCTGGACGTAGGTCGAGGTCTGGTAGATCGGGAACGAGACGGACCCGGTCGCGGGCTCGGGTTCGTTCCCGGCGTGAATGCAGTCGGTCGAGAAGCCCATCGCCTTCCTTTCGGTCTAAGACTCGAAGATTCCCTGGTGGGGATAGCGCTCCGCGCCGTCGGGAAACAGCGTCACGACGGTCTTTCCGGGGCCCAGCCTCCGCGCGATCTGCAGGGCGGCGTTGGCCGCGGCGCCCGAGGAGCCGCCGACGAAGAGCCCCTCCTCGCGCGCGAGCGCGGCACAGGTCTCGAAGGCCGGCGCGTCGGGGACGGTCACGATCTCGTCGATCAGGCTCCGGTCGAGGATCGGCCAGATCTGCGAGAGGCCGATGCCCTCGACGTCGTGGGGCCCGTGCGCGCCTCCTGCGAGGATCGAGCCCTGCGGCTCGACGGCGACGCGGAGCAGTCCGGGATGCCGCTCCATGAGGAAGCGCGCCACGCCGGTGAAGGTTCCCGTCGTTCCCACGCCGGCGACCCAGGCGTCGATCCGTCCGCCGAGCTGCTCGACGATCTCCGGGCCGGTCGTCTCGAAGTGGGTTCGCGGATTGACGGGATTGGAGAACTGTCCGGGGACATAAGAGCCGGGGGTCGAAGCGGCGATCTCGACGGCGCGGGCGACCGCGCCGGACATCATGGCGTCGGTGGGGGTCCGCACGACCTCGGCGCCCGCCGCCGCCATCAGCTTCGCCTTGACGGCGCCGTAACCCTCGGGCATCACGATGACGCAGCGGTACCCCCGCGATGCGGCGATGAGCGCCAGCGCGACGCCGGTGTTCCCGGAGGTCGCCTCGACGATCGTACCGCCAGCCGCGAGCAGCCCGCGATCCTCGGCGTCGTCGACCATCGCCCGGGCGATGCGGTCCTTGACGCTTCCGCCCGGGTTGAACCACTCGAGCTTGGCGAAGAGGCGGGCGGCGCCGCGCGCGAAGCGCGGAAGCTCGACCAGGGGCGTCGAGCCGATGGCGCCGGACAGACGGCCGGCCGGGCGCGACGCGGTCTCGGCGGGGGACAGCTTCACGGCCAAAATGTGACTCCGCGCCACGATAACAAAAAAAGCCCCGGCGAATGCCGGGGCTCGAAAGAACGAAAGGAAATGGCTCAGTAGGCCTGCTGCGAACGGCGAGCCGAGTAGCACTCGCGGCAATAGACCGGCTTGCCGTTGGTCGGGTTGAACGGGACCTGCGTCTGCTTGCCGCAGCCGTCGCAGGTCACGTCGTAGAACGTGCGCTCGCGGCCCTCTCCCGAGGACGTCTTGCGCTTGTCGCGGCAGGGCTTGCAGCGCTTGGGCTCGTTGGTGAACCCCTTGCGCGCGTAGAACTCCTGGTCGTCGGCCGAGAAAAGGAAGGTCCCCCCACAGTCGACGCACGTGAGGTTCTTGTCCGTGTATTGCTGCATCATGGAAGTTACAAATCTCCTGGGTTTAATCCCCTGGCCGGGCGGTTGTCCGCTCCGGTGAAAAAGATGGTGAATCGAATACGGAACTCTGGAGAAATCCGGCGCACCGCGCCGGGATCAAGCTCTCTCTAGGACCAACCCCCTTTCGAAACGCGGACGCCTCCCCGCAAGAGGGCGTACGGATGGGGGATGGAAAGCATAAAGGCGGCGGTTAGGACGTGCGGGGTCTTCGTAAAAGCTGGCGGAACGTAGCATGGGGATTGAAATCGTTGCAAGCGGAATCTGGCCTCAGGGACAGGTCTGGGCCCGGCGGGCGGTGGCCCGAGGATGGGGGCGGGCCGCCGAATCCCTTCTGCCGGTTCGGGTTAGCTACGACCCGATGACGCCCTGGATCGGCGAGGAGGCCGTGGCGTAGCGCTTTCGCGGGATACGGCCGGCGAGGAAGGCATCCCGGCCCGACCGCACGGCATCGCGCATCGCCCGGGCCATCCGCACGGGGTCCGCCGCGCCGGCGATCCCGGTGTTCATCAGCACGCCGGCCGCGCCGAGCTCCATCGCCACGCACGCGTCGGAGGCGGTCCCGACGCCCGCGTCGACGATGACCGGAACCTTCGCGCGCTCGAGGATGATCGCGATCGAGTTCGGATTCTGGATGCCGAGGCCCGAGCCGATCGGCGCGCCGAGGGGCATCACGGCCGCCGCGCCCGCGTCCTCGAGTCGTCGACAGACGATGGGATCGTCCGAGGTGTACGGAAAAACGACGAAGCCTTCCTTCACGAGCGTCTTCGTCGCCGACAGCAGCGCCTCGTTGTCCGGCCAGAGCGTCTGTTCGTCGCCGAGGACTTCGAGCTTGACCCAGTTCGACAGCCCCACCTCGCGCCCCAGCCGCGCCGCGCGCACCGCATCCTCGGCGTTGTAGCAGCCGGCCGTGTTCGGAAGCAGCGTCATGCCCTTCGGAATGTAGTCGAGCAGCGACTCCTTCGAGCGATCGGTGAGATTGACGCGCCGGACGGCCACGGTGACGATCTCGGCCCCGGACTCCTCCAGGGCCTCCTTCATCAGCGGGAACGTGGCGTACTTTCCGGTCCCGACGATGAGGCGCGAGGCGAACGTCCGTCCGCCGAAGGCGAACGGATCGGTCGCCGCGGCGGGAGATCTCTCGAGAGTCGTGTCGGTCGCCATGGGAACCCCTGTTTAATCCCCGGGTCTCTCCGGGTCAAGCAGGAAAACGTTGTCGATCAGGCGCGTCTTCCCGAGCCGCACCGCCGCGGTGAGCGCGACACCGGGACGCACCTCGGCGGCCCGGGCCATCGTGGCGGCGTCGACGGCTTCGACGTAGTCGACCGCGAGCCCGGCGGCCTCGAGCTGAAGAAGCGCCTCGGCCTCCAGCGCCCGGGCGTCGCGCTCTCCGTACGCCGCACGACCTCGCGCGGCCGAGAGCGTGCGCGAGAGGTCGACGGCGCGGCGACGATCGTCGGGAGAGAGGTACGCGTTGCGGGACGACAGGGCGAGGCCATCCGGCTCGCGGACGGTCTCGCCGACGACGAGTTGGATCGGGAAGTCGAGGTCGCGGACCAGGCGCCGCACGGCGGCGACCTGCTGAAGGTCCTTGCGGCCGAAGACGGCGACGTCGGGCAGGACCTGGAGGAAGAGCTTCGTCACGACGGTCGCGACTCCCCGGAAGTGCCCGGGCCGCTTGGCACCCTCGCCGCCTTCCGTCACGGCGCCGACCTCGACGCTCGTGGAGAAGTCCGGGGGGTAGAACGCCCCGGGATCCGGGCGATAGAGCACGTCCACGCCTTCGCGAGCGAGGAGCCGGGCGTCCTCGTCTTCGCGGCGGGGATAGCGGGAGAAGTCTTCGTTCGGCGCGAACTGGAGCGGATTGACGAAGACCGACACGACGACGAACGGGGCGTGCCGCCGCGCCAGACGCACGAGCGAGAGGTGCCCCTCGTGCAGCGCGCCCATCGTCGGGACGAGCGCGATCGGTTCGCCGGCGGCGCGCGCCCGGCCGACGGCCGACCGCAGAGGTCCGAGTTCCGAAACCGTGATCACGAGCCGCCCCCCGCGAGACGACGTCTCTCGATCAGTGCACTCTCCGCAAGGCCGGGGGCTTGCCGCTGAACGACTCCTCCTGCGACGGGAACGAGCCGTCCTTGACGTCCTTGCGGAAGGCCCGGGCCGCGTCGCCGATGACGGTCGTCAGGTCCGCGTAGCGGCGGACGAACTTGGGTCGCAGGTCGCGTGTCAGGCCGACGACGTCGTGGAAGACGAGGACCTGCCCGTCGCAGTGGGGCCCGGCGCCGATCCCGAGCGTGGGGACGGAGATCTCCTGCGTGATCTCGGCGGCCAGCGATTCCGGCACGCACTCCAGCACGACCGCAAAACACCCGGCCTGCGCCAGGGCCTGCGCGTCCTCGCGGATCTCGCGCGCGGAGTCCGCCTCGCGGCCCTGCACCTTGAATCCGCCGAGCTTGCGATAGGACTGCGGCGTGAGGCCCACGTGGCCCATCACCGGGATGTCGGCGGCGAGGATGGCTTCGACGGCCGGGAGGATTCGCTTTCCGCCTTCGACCTTCACGGCCGCGCAACCCGCCTCGGCGAGGAACCGCCCGGCGTTTTCGACGGCGCGTGCGGGATCGACCTGGTAGGAGAGGAACGGCATGTCGCCGACGACGACCGCGCGACGGGTCGCGCGCGCGACCGCCCGCGAATGGCGGATCATCTGATCCATCGTCGCCGAGAGCGTGTTCGCTTCGCCGTAGACCGTCATCTCGACGGAATCGCCGATGAGCAGGATGTCGATGCCCGCTTCGTCGAGCAGGCGCGCCGAGGGCGCGTCGTAGACCGTCAGCATCGAGAGCTTTTCGCGGCCCTTGGCCGCGACGATCTGAGGGATCGAGAGGGGCGTGTCCTCGGGCAGGTCGGCCATCGTTCGCTCCTTGCCTTTCGGTCGACGTCCCCGACACGGAGGATCGCCGCCGATCAGGGCGAGGAGAGGATTATATGCCCGGCCCGGCCGGCGAGGCGCGAGGCTTCCGCCGTCATCCCGAGCGCAGCGAGGGATCCCGGACTCGGAGCGGGGCCGGGAAGCGACGGTGGAGTTCGGGATCCCTCGGCGCTGTGCGCCTCGGGATGACCGGCGGCGGCGCGGAGCGCGCCGCCGGTCACTTGGGCGCGCTGGCCGCCGGGACGTAGTACTGGACGCCCTTCTTCGCTTTCCGGATCCGGCCGACGAGGTCTTCGAAGTCGCCCGGGCGGTTGACGAAGTCGATCTCGTTGGTGTCGACGACGAGCAGCGGCGTTTCGTCGTAGTGGTAGAAGTAGTAGTTGTAGGCCTCGATCAGCTGCGCCAGGTACTCCGGCGTGACGGCCTTCTCGAGCGGGCGGCTCTTCTTCTTGATCCGCTTCAGGCAGTTCTCGATCGACGCCTGCAGGAAGATCACCAGGTCCGGTTTGCGGACGGACTCCGAGAGCAGGGTGTACAGGCGGTCATAGATCAGGAGCTCCGAGTCGTCGAGGTTGAGGCAGGCGAAGATCTTGTCCTTGGGGAAGTGGTAGTCGGCGACCACGAGGTTGGTGAAGAGGTCGATCTGCGCGATCTCCTGCTGCTGCTGGTAGCGCGACAGGAGAAAGAAGAGCTGGGTCTGGAAGGCCGCGCCCTTCTTCTTCTTGTAGAAGTCGGGCAGGAACGGGTTGTCGACGTCCTCGAGGACCTTCGTGCCGTGGAACCGGCGGGCGAGCATCTCGACGAGCGAGGTCTTGCCGACGCCGATCGCGCCCTCCACCGCGAGGTGGCGGAGCGGGACGTCGCCTTCCGACGGGATGACCACGCCCGGATTCTAATGCGAACGCGCGAGCACGTCCGCGATGCCGCAGGCGGCGAGCGTGACCGAGACGAACCCGTTGGCGGTGAAGAAGGCCGCGTCCACGCGCGAGAGGTCCCCCGGCCGGACGATGGCGTGCTGGTAGACGAGCGCCGCGACGGTCGCCAGGACTCCGGCGAGAAAGAGCCAGCCTCCGCCCGAGAGCCGCCAGACCGCGAGGAGGAGGGCCGCCATCGCGACGTGAAAGAGCGCCGAGATCCAGAGCGCGCGCCGCGCTCCGAAGCGCGCCGGAATCGACCGCAGCCCCGCCCGGCGGTCGTGCTCCTCGTCCTGCAGGGAGTAGATGACGTCGAATCCGGCCGTCCAGAAGAGGACGGCGAGGCCGAGAAGGACGGGCAGGAGCGCGAGCTCGCCTCGCACGGCGATCCAGGCGCCGACGGGCGCGACACCCAGGCACAGGCCGAGGACGAGGTGGGAGAGCGTCGTGAATCGCTTCGTGTACGAATAGAGAAGGAGCAGCGCCAGGGCGACGGGCGAAAGCAGCAGCGTCAGGCGGTTGAGGCTCGCCGCGGCCGCGAGAAAGAGAGCGATCGAGCCGGCGAGGAAAACCCGCACGAATCCGACCGAGAGGGCGCCCGCCGGGAGCGCCCGGGAGGCCGTGCGGGGGTTGGCGGCGTCGAGGTGGCGGTCGGCGAGGCGGTTGTGGGCCATGGCCGCGCTCCGCGCGCCGACCATCGCGAGGACGATCTTGACCAGGGTGGCGGCGGCGCGGCCAGCCGCCCGCGGCGAGGACGGCGGCGAGGATCGCGAACGGCAGCGCGAAGAGCGTGTGCGAGAACTTGATCATCTCGAGCGTCGCCCGGAAGGACCGGAAGACGCCCGCCGACGCGCTCACCGCTTCGCGGGAGGAGCGGGGCCGGCCTCGGCCGGCGGCCTGGCCGCGGATTCCCGTCCAGCGGAACTGGTCCCCGCGGGGAGCCAGGCCCAGCATCCGCGCCGCACGCACGCAGTAGGCGTCGAGGAACCGGGACACCGACGGGGACTCGACGTAGAAGGCGGGCGAGGGCGGCGCGACGATCGCCCCGGCGAGGGTCGCCAGACGCATGTTCTCGATGTGGACGAGCGAGTAGGGGGATTCCCGGAAGGCGAGGACGAGCGGCCGGCGCTCCTTGAGGCAGACGTCGGCGGCGCGTGCGAGCAGGTCCCGCGCGATTCCGTGAGCGATCGAACCGAGGGTCCCGCCGCTGCACGGGATCACGATCATGCCGGAGGCCGGGTAGGAGCCCGAGGCGATCGAGGCGCCGACGTTGCCGTTGTCGTGGAGCTCGATGCGCGCTCGCTGCGCCCCGGGCACGCCGAGCTTCGCGATCCAGTCCTGCGGCGTCGCGACGTCGGAGGCGATCTCGCTTCGCGCGACGTCGAGAGCGGGGTCGGAGACGATCAGGTGAAGACGAGCGAGGCCGCCCGAGCCGAGGGCGATCTGCACGAAGCGCCGGGCGAGCTCCGAGCCGGAGCCTCCCGAGACGCCGACGATGATCTCCCTGCCGGGCACGCGGGCCAGTCTATCCATTCGGGCGCGCCGACAAGAAATTCGACAGGCGTCGCGAACTCTTGACACCGGGCACGGGCGTCGAGCCTCAAGCGGTTGCGGAGCTGCCGCTCGAGACGATGGAAGGATTCCTTGTCGGCCCGCTCGATCCGGCACTGCGCCCGGCCGACGGCTAACTCACTCCCCCTTCGCGGCTTCGCCGCGAACGGCCGTTCCGGCACGGCTTTCGCCATCGAGGCCTCCTCGAAAAGGAGGTGCCGATGGAGAACGCCTGATCGCAGCGACTCGATGAGGACAAACGCCAATTCCGTTCGTCTCGTCCGCGTTCGAAGTCCCTCCCCGGAATCTCGAAAGGAGAATTCGATGCTCGCATCCCGGATTCGCGTCACCGCCCTGGTTGTGCTCCTGACGCTCGGAGCCGGCGCCCTGCTCTTCGGCGAAAACGCTCAGGCGCCCGCCACGGCCGGCAAGAAGGTCAACATCAACACCGCCTCGTCGGCCGAGCTCGCGTTCCTTCCCCGGATCGGCCTGAAGGTCGCCGAGCGCATCGTCGAGCGCCGAAGGGAGAAGCCGTTCGCCCGCCCCGAGGACCTGATGGAGGTCAAGGGGATCGGCGAGAAGCTGTTCCTGAGCCTCAAGCCCTACGTGTCCGTCTCGGGCCCGACCACGCTCGACGCCAAGGTCCGCTCGTCGTCTCCTTCGGCCCGCCGCGCTTCCTCCCCGGCGCCGGCGGCCCAGGAGAAACCCGCCAACGCCGTCCCGGTGGGCAAGGGACGGTGACCCTTCCGCCCGCCCGGGGCCCTCTGGGCCCCGGGCCTTCCTCGCACGCCGCCGGATTCTCCGTGCCGGACCTCCTCGTGGCCATGATGCTGGGCGCATTCCTGCTCGTGATGCTGTCGCCGAGCGCGGTCTCGCTGAAGGAGTCGGTGGCGATCCGCAATGCGGTGCACGAGACGACGGTGGCGTTCTTCCACGCCCGGGCCTACGCGATCTCGCGCGGCCGCAACGTGGGTCTGAAGTTCCGGCGCAACGGCGATCGCTGGGAGTGGGCGCTCTACGGCGACGGCAACGGAAACGGCGTGCGCACCTCCGACATCGCCCGCGGGGTCGATCGCGCGCTCGGCGTCTACTTCCCGTGGTCGCGCAACGACGTGCGTCCGGCGATCATGACCGGGACCCGCGTGCCCGATCCGAGCACCCCGGGCCGGTATCTCGACCGGATCGACGATCCGATCCGGTTCAACAACTCCGACATCTGTTCGTTCTCGCCGATCGGCGACAGCACGCCCGGATCGATCTACCTCTGGGATGCGCGCAACCGGATGGCCGTCGTGCGCGTCTTCGGGGCGAGCGCCAAGGTCCGGACGCTCTACTACCGGCGAGGGGAAAGGGGCTGGAAACCATGATCATTCCCATCGAACCCGCCGAGCGGGTGAACGGTGACGACGCCGTCGTCGCTGTCGGCCCAGAGAAGGGCTTTCTCATAGTGGGCTCCGCCCGGAACTCGGCCGCGAGCCGCGATGCAGTCCGTCAGGCTCGAGCCCGGGCCCAGCGTCACGCCGTCCCAGACGGTCGAGCGGCGGATGACGGCGCCCGGCGCGATCGCGGCCCGGCCGAGGACGCTGTCGGAGGCGTCGAAACCGTCCGCCGCCGATCGGGCGAGGACATTCCGCCGGCCGTCGAAATCGCCGCCCCCTTCCGGGAAGGGGCCTCCGCGCGCGAGCGCTTCGAGCGACGCGCGGAGGAAATCGCCCGGGCGGCCGAGGTCGGCGTGCGGACCATGATGGAAAACGAAGCCGATCTCTTCTCGGGCGTCATCGAGGATCGGCTGCCACAGGTCCGCGACGAGCGACGTCTCGCCGGCGGGGATGCCGGGAAGGAGCCGCGGAGCCAGGACGCAGACGCCGGTGTAGAGGAGGGAGCCTGGGCCGTCGACGCCGAAGGCCGCGATGCGATCCCCTTCGGCCTGAAGCGGCGTGTAGTGCTTCGGGTCCCGGTTTTCCGTGACGAGGAGCGTCGCCGCGCGCCCCGATTCGCGGTGACGGGCCAGGAGCCCGGCGAAGTCGACGTCGATCGCGGCGTCGGAGTTGACGACCAGGAAGTCGTCCTCCCCGAGGAACTCGGCCGCGTTGCGCAGCGCCCCGGCCGTCCCCAGGATCCGCTCCTCCGGGAAAAAGACGAGGTCCGGAGAGTCCGCCGCCTTCTCGCGCAGGTGGCGCTCGATCTGGTCGCCCAGATGATGGAGATTAACCGCTACTTCGCCGACGCCGGCCTCGTGAAGTCGCCGGAGGTGTGCCACCGCGAGCGGGACGTTTAGGAAGGGAAGAAGCGGCTTGGGAATCCCCCGGGTCACGGGGCGAAAGCGCAGTCCTCGGCCCGCGCAGAGGAGGATCGCCCGCATCGACCTAGGGACCGAACACCATGTCCGGCGGGAGAGTCGGTTCTTCTTTCCGGCGCCGTGCATAGAGCTCGGCGTAGGAGTAGGGAATCGACTCCGAGGCGTCGAGGCCGAGGAGGGCGACGACGCGGCGGATCGCCGCGGGATCGCCCTCGACCTCGACGAAGAGTCCGATGGGCGTCGTGTCCAGAGCGACGGTCGACCGTTCGCAGCTCCACTCCTCGCGCCGCTTGTCGTAGCGAAAGCGCGGCGAGAGCCCGAGGCCCGCGAGGATCGCCTCGGCTTCGCCGGCGTCGGCGACTTCGGTCTCGCGCTCCTCGCGGATCTTCGCCCCGGCCTGGAACCGGACGGAGCCCTTGTAGGTCAGGATCGCGCGCCCGTTCGCGCGGCGCAGTCGAACCGTCCGGCCGCTGCCGGAGAGTTTGCGCTCGGCGTCGTCGAAGAGGACGTTCGATTCGTCGTGCTCGGCCGCGAGCGGCGTCGCGCCCGCCGCGCGGAGCTTCTCGCGGACGGCCGCGAGGTCGGAGACGGGGATCTTGACCTCGACCTCTTCCCGCGGCCGGGGCGCATCCGGGCCCGTCACGGAAGGAGCCGGCGCGCGATCTCCTGGGCCTTCTTGCCGTCGACGCGCCCCTTGTAGCCCGCCATCAGCTCCTTCATCAGCAGCCCCACGTCCTTCTGGGACGAAAAGCCCTTTTGCGCGACGATTGCGCGGATGGCCGACTCGATCTCGGCGTCCGTGAGGCCCTGCGGCAGGTACCCCTCGAGGATCGCCAGCTCCTGCGTCTCCGCGTCGACGAGATCCTGGCGCCCGCCCCGCGCGTATTGCTCGATCGAGTCCCTGCGCTGCTTGACCGCGCGGCGCAGTACGCTCTCGACCTCGTCGTCGGTGAGCGGCCGCTGGGCCTGGATCTTCTCGTTTTTCAGCGCGGCCAGCATCAGCCGGAGTGTCGCGACGCGGCGCTTGTCGCCGGACTTCATCGCGGCCTTCAGGTCCTCTTCGATGCGGGCCTGCATGCTCGGAGGCTATCACCGCCGTGTCGCCGCGGAAGGCGATAGCCTGTGCGCGTGAAGCGCTTCCTGATCGGGACGGCCGGCCACATCGACCACGGAAAGACCTCTCTCGTGAAGGCCCTGACCGGGATCGACGCCGACCGTCTCCCGGAGGAGAAGCGGCGAGGCATCACCATCGATCTCGGGTTCGCGCACGCGGAGTGGGACGGCGTGCGCGTCTCGTTCGTCGACGTGCCGGGCCACGAGCGCTTCGTGCGCAACATGCTCGCCGGCGCCGGAGGCATCGAGGCGGTGCTGCTCGTCGTCGCGGCCGACGAGTCGGTGATGCCGCAGACGCGGGAGCATTTCGAGATCGTCCGCATGCTCGATCTGGCGACCGGCGTGGTCGCGCTGACCAAGGTGGACCGCACCGCGCCGGAGCTCATCGAGGTGGCCGCCTCCGACGTCCGGGAGTTGACGCGCGGGTCCTTTCTCGAGGCGGCGCCGATCGTGCCGGTCTCCGCGCGCACGGGCGAGGGCCTCGAGGCCCTGAAGGCGGCTCTTCAGGAAGCCGCCCGGCGGGCGCGGGCCGAGAGCCGCGAGGCCGCCGTCACGCGGCTCCCGATCGACCGCGCCTTTCTCGTGCCGGGGTTCGGGCCCGTCGTCACGGGCAGCCTCGTCTCCGGAACGATCGCGCGCGAGCAGAAGCTGGAAGTCCTGCCCGAACGGCGCTTCGCCCGCGTTCGCCGCATCGAGGTGCACGGCCACGAGGAAGAAGTCGCGCGCGCGGGCGAGCGTGTCAGCGTCAACCTGGCGGGCGTCGAGCTCTCGGACCTGCGACGCGGCATGGTGCTGGCGTCCCCCTCGGCGCTCGCCACGTCGACGCTCGTCCTCGCGAGGCTGGAGCTGCTGCCCTCGGCTCCGCGGATCCGGAGCGGCGATCGGGTGTCCTTCCATCACTTCGCCTCCGAAGCGACCGCCGGCGTTCGGGTGCTGGACGCCGCGGAGATCGTCGGCGGTGGCTCGGCTCGGGTGGCGTTGCGGTTCGGCCGTCCCGTGGCCTCGGCGCCGGGAGACCGCTTCGTCGTCCGGCGGCTTTCGCCGGTCGAGACGATCGGGGGAGGTGTCGTGCTCGATCCGCGCCCCGCAGCCCTGCGCGGCAAGCTGGATGAGGGCCGCCGCCAGGCGCTCGACCGCCTCGAGCGCGGCCCGCTCGGTGAGCGTCTCGTCCTCTGGGTCGAAGAAGCTCGCGAGAACGGGGCGAGCGACGAAGATCTCGCCCAGCGCGCCGGAGTGCCGGTCGAGGAGGTTCGCACGGAGCTCGGGCCGGCGCTGGCGGAGGGCCGGGTTCTGGCCCTTCGCCGTTCCCCCGACCGCTACGTGGCCGCGGCAGCGCTGGCCCGACTGGCCTCACGCGCGGCGGCCGAGCTTCAAAAACTCGTGTCGGCGGATCCAGCGTCCGTCGGTGTCTCTCGGGGGACGCTCCTGCAGCGGCTCCTTCCCCGGGCGGACCCGCGTTGGGCCGAGGCCGTCGAGGCGGCCCTCGTGGCCCGCGGGGTGATCGTCGTCGCGGGCGAGGAGGCGCGCCCCCCGGGACGAGAGGACCTCGCCGGCGCGGACCGCGAGCTCTCGGCCCGGATCGCCGATGTCTTCCGCCAGCGCGGCCTCGAGCCACCCTCGCCCGCCGAGCTGGCCGGGCTCGTGCGCCGGCATCCGAAGGTCGTGGAGGGGCTGATCGGCTACCTCACGAAGAAGGGGACGCTCGTTCGGCTGCCCGGGGGCTGGATCGTCTCGCGCGAGGCCGTCGACGCCGTCGTCCAGCGCCTGCGCGGGTCCGGCAAGAAGTCCCTCGACGTCGGCGAGTTCAAGGAGATGTTCGGGCTGACGCGCCGGCTGGCGATTCCGCTCCTCGAACACCTCGACGCGACGAAGGTGACGCGTCGGGTGGGGGACCGGCGCGACGTGCTCGGAAGCTAGGGCCCGATCGCCCGGCGAAGCGCCGAAATCTGCTTGATTTCGTCGTCGAAGGTGATCTGCCCCGAAACGACGAGATCGTTCCAGGACTCGACGGGCGCGCCCTTGGACTGGGCCGGCTTCATGGTCCAGGAGGCCATCGCCTTCCGGAAGTACGGAAGCAGCGCCGGGTCGCTGACCTCGATCGGGATCGCGCGCGTGATGCGTCCCGTCTTGTCGACGAGGATCCAGTACTTCACCGAGAAGGGCCCCTTGTACGAATCCGCGGACCACGGGGTCTTCTGCGGGATCGGGGCGGTGTCGACCTCGAGGATCGAAACGGTCCCGTCGCTCGGCGCGGGCGGCCGGCGGCTCTCGAGCCAGTCCGCCTCGGCCGGCCACGAAAACGGAGACGGCAGCGGTGTCGTCGGGGTGACGGGCATCATCATCATCTGGGTGATCTTCGGCGAGTCGATCTCGACGGCGAGCTCGAGCCGGTACGCGCCCCAGGTATCGACCGCCTGCCCCGACCGTCGCGCCGGAACGATCGTCCAACGCTGGATCGACTTCATCGTCTCGGCCGCCAGCGACGGGATCGGGTCCCGGTCGCGCCGCACGCTGATTGGCTTGCCGGTGGCGTCGACGCGCACCGAGACGAAGAGACCCGCCGGCATCGTGGCGTCGGCGAAAGGCAGCTTGGCCGGAAGCGTGGCCGGAGCATCGGCGACGCTGCCGTACGGATTCTCCGAAGGAAGTTTCGCGACCCAGACCGTCGGCGAATCGACGATGCGAACGGCCGGCGCCGCCGCCGGACCCGCAGGCAGTCCCGGTGTCGGGGCGGCCGACGGCGAGGGAGCTGCCTCCGGCGCCGTCGCGTCGGCAGGTGCAGCCGCCGCCGCGGGCGGCGGGGCTTCGGTCGGCGGTTGACCGGACCCGGGCGCGCCCGCCGGCTGGGGCGTCGGCGCAGGCGCCGGGTCCTGCGCAAGCGAGGCGCGGCCGATCGAAGCGGCGAGCACTGCCGCGGCCGACAAGGCTCGTAAGGCGAAACGCATGGTTTTGATGGGAAGTATATGGGATCCCGGGCGGATCGAGACCGGCGGGCTGTCGAGTCCGGGATCCCTCGGCGCTTTGCGCCTCGGGATGACCGCTACGCCGTCGCCTGCGACGGCTGCGCGGTCACTTGGCTTCCAGCCAGTTCGTTCCCGAACCGACGTCCACGGCCAGCCGGACCTTGAGCTGCGCCGCCCCTTCCATGACCTCGCGCACGAGGCGCTCGACCCGCGGGACCTCTTCCTCCGGGGCCTCCAGGACGAGCTCGTCGTGGACCTGCAGAGACAGGCGCGCGGAGAGGCCCGCGGCCGGCAGGGCCGCGTCGAGACGGACCATGGCGATCTTGATGATGTCGGCGGCCGTTCCCTGGAACGGGGCATTGAGGGCCATGCGCTCGGCGTTGGACCGCAGGCCCGCATTCGAAGCGGCGATCTCCGGGATCGGCCGCACGCGTCCGAAAAGGGTCGAGACCTCCTTCTTCTGGCGCGCTTCGGCGAGGATGCCGTCCAGGCAGCCGCGCACCCGGGGGAACTGCCCGAAGTAAGCCTCGATGAACGCCTTGGCCTCCGAGGTCGGCACGCCGAGGTCCCTGGCGAGCGAGAAGGCGCCCATGCCGTAGAGAAGGCCGAAGTTGATGCGCTTGGCCGCAAAGCGCATCTCGTGGGACACGAGGTCCGGCGCGACCCCGAAGACCTTGGCCGCCGTGGCGCGGTGGATGTCCATGCCCTGCTCGAAGGCGGAGACCAGCGCCTCGTCCCCGGACATGTGCGCCAGGATGCGCAGCTCGATCTGCGAGTAGTCGGCGACGACGAGGCGCCGGCCCGGCGGCGCGACGAACGCCCTCCGAATCTCGCGACCCGCCGCCGTGCGGATCGGGATGTTCTGGAGGTTCGGGTCCGAGGACGACAGGCGCCCCGTCGCGGCGACGGTCTGACGGAACGAGGTGTGCACGCGCCCGTCGGCGTCGGCGAGCGCCGGCAGCGCGTCGACGTAGGTCCCCTTGAGCTTCGAGATCTCCCGGAACTCGAGGACGTGCCTGGGAAGAGGAAACCCCTGCTCGGCGAGCTCGGTCAGCACCTCGACCCCGGTGGACGAGGACTTCGTCTTGGCCGTCTTCTTGAGGACCGGGTACTTCAGCTTCTCGAAGAGGATCTGGCCGAGCTGGACGGGCGAGTTGATGTTGAACTCTTCTCCGGCCTCCTCCCAGATTTTCTGCTCGAGGGCGCGCAGGTCCTTCTCCATGCGGGCCGACATCTCGTTCAGCAGCGCCACGTCGATCGCCACGCCGTAGAGCTCCATGCGCGCGAGCACGGGCGTCAACGGGCGCTCGATCTCCCGGTAGACCTTTTCGAGCTCGGGCCGCGCATCGAGATCCCGGCGCAGGAGCGGCGCCAGGGCCGCCGCGGCCGTGGCCCGCTCGGCGAGCCATCGGTCGGCGGCCTCGATCGCGTACTCCTTCGGCAGGACGCCGTCGGTCACGCCAGCCTCCTTGTCGGAGGAGAGCTTCTGGCCCAGGCGCTGGAACAGGAGCGGCTCGATCTCCGAGCTGCCGACCCCTGAGGAGAGAACGTACTGGGCGAGGCCGACGTCGAAGAGGTCGGCCCGCACCGCGCGGTGGCGCCGGCCGAGCAAGCGCTCGAACGGCTTGGCGTCGGCCGCTGCCAGCGAGACGCCCGGCCGGTCGAGCGCGTCCCACCGCGCGAGGATCGCCTCCTCCGAGCCCTCGGCGATCTGCACGGCCGAGCCCTGCGCGACCGCGAGCAGCTGCTCTCCCGCGTGCGCGAGGAGCGCCACGCCGTGGGGCCCCGGCCCGTCGAGCGCGATCTCCTCGCCCGCCGAGAGTCGCCGGGACGAGAGCTGCGCCGCCGCCTCCTCGCCGTGGATCTCCGCGGCGAGCGAGTGGAACTCGAGCTCGACGAAGAGCGCCTTCAGCTTGTCGTTGTCGGGCTCGGCGCGCCTGAGCTTTTCCGGATCGAAGGGGATGGGGAGGTCCGTGCGGATCGCCGCCAGGCGGCGCGAGAGAAGCGCATCCTCGGTGTGCTCCCGCAGGCTCTCTCCGACCTTGCCCTTGACCTCGGCGGCCCTCTCCAGGAGCCGGTCGAGGCTGCCGTACTCGGAGATCCACTTCTTGGCCGTCACTTCGCCCACGCGCGGGACGCCCGGGATGTTGTCCGAGGCGTCGCCCATCAACGCCAGGACGTCGACCACCTGCCCGGGCCCGACGCCGAAGAACTCGGCGACGCCCTTTTCGTCGAGGAACTTCTCGCGGCCGGTGTGGAAGACGCGGACGCGCGCGCCCGAGACGAGCTGGAGCATGTCCTTGTCGGCCGTGACGATGACGACGTCGAAGCCGGCTTCGGCCGCGCGCTTGGACAGGGTCCCGATGACGTCGTCGGCTTCGTAACCGGGAAGCTCCAGGACGGGGATGCGGTAAGCCTCCAGAACCCGCCGGATCTCGGGGATCTGGGTCGAGAGGTCCATCTCCATGACCGGGCGGTTCGCCTTGTAGCCGTCGTACTCCTCGTGCCGCACCGTCTTCTCGGCGCGGTCGAAGGCCACCGCGAGGTGGTCCGTCGGGTGCTCGCGGAGCATCTTCCGCAGCATGGTCACGAAACCGTAGACCGCGTTGGTGGGCCGGCCCGTCGAGGTCGAAAGGCCGCGGATCGCGTGATACGCGCGGTGGATGTTGGACATGGCATCCACCAGGTAGAGCGTCGGTCGGGCCTCCGGCATGGAAGCCGGATTCTATGGCTCTCGGGAAAGCGGTCCTCCGGAGAGGAAACCGCGCATTGACGCGCCTTTTCGCGGGACGACGGCCGCTCCGGGGGCCATCGCGCTCGATCGCGGCGGGCTCCTAGCGGAATGCGCTCAGAGGATTGGACCGAAGAAGGGGAGGCGCAAAAACAAAAACGCGCGACCCGTCGAAGGTGTCGCGCGATTCAATTCAACTATTCTACGAAAAGCGCGCAAATGTGTCAAGAGAAATCGGCCGCGGGGCGCGGCCCCGCCAAACCGCGTGTTGTCAGTGAGATGGTCAGAATCTTTTGCGGACGATCGCCAGGACCTGGGAGCGCAGACGCTGGGATTCCTCCTGGAGAACCGCGGTTTCCTTCTGCATCTCGCTCACGAAGGCCGCGTCCTCGACGCCGGACAGGTTGATGCCCACGTTCAAGAGCGCCCCCTCGACGCAGGCGTCGAGCAGCAGGGCGGCGGCTCCGACGTCGGAGGCGGCGTTCGGATTGCCCTTCTCGGCCAGTTCCGGCAGCGCGGCGAGCAGCCGCACCGCGGCACGCGCCGTCCGCATCGGCACTTCCGTGGCCCGGCGGTTGGCGACCGCAATCCGGCGGGAGCGCGCGGCTTTCTCCTCGTCGGTCCCTTTGGGGGCCCGCCGGGCGGCGACGACCTCGTCGTAGGCCTGCGAATCCTCCCGGGCCAGATCGAGGAACTCCGCCCGGGCGAGCTCGCCTGCCTCCGCGATCGGGCGGACGACGTCGTGCGAGGCGGCGTACTTCTCCTTCGACAGCGTCAGGGCCGCCACCATCTGGGTGAGGGCGGCTCCCATGGCGCCGCCGGCCGCCGCCGCCGTGCCTCCGCCTGGCGTCGGCGCGTCCGAGGCGAGGGCGTCCAGGAACTGTCCGAGCGAGAGTGCCGCGAAGTTCGTCACGTCCGGCCGCCTTCCACGACGCGGCCGCGCAACACGACGGCGTCGACCAGGTTGACGCCCCAATGATAGATGAGGTGGCGGTCGTCGGGGGCGTCCAGGACCAGCAAGTCGGCCGACTTGCCGGCCTCGAGCGTGCCCACCTCGGCGGCCAGTCCCAGGGAGGCCGCGGCGTTCAGGGTCATGCCCGTCAGCGTTTCCTCGACCGAGAGCCCGGAGTCGAGGCAGGCGTGGCCCGCGACGGCCGGCAGAGACTCCGTGCAGCAAGTCCCGGGGTTCGCGTCCGAGGCGACGGCCACCGGGACGCCCGCTTCGATCAGCGCCCGCGCCGGCGCCCGCCGCGAGCGCATCCACCAGGCCGTCCCCGGCAGGATGACGGCGACCGTGCCGGAGCGGGCGAGGGCTTCGATCTCCGCCAGTAGTGGATCATCGTATCCGCGAAGGGAAATCGCTCTTTCAAAATGGCATGGACTGCGGTCTGGAAGGCGAAGCCGGCCTCGTTGTCAGAAAGAGTCCCGAAGCTGCCGGAGGAAAAGTTGCGAAGACCTATGTCGTTGAAATAGTAGACGGGTGCCTTCGTGATCTCTTTTCTGATATTGGTGAACCAGGGAGTGACTTTCCCGATCAGGAAAGTTTTTTCCAGATACCAAAGATATGTCTTCACCGTGGCCAAGGAAAGACCCAGCGTGGAGGATAGTTCGGAATAATTGATTATCTTGCCTGATTGACTTGCCAGCACCCTCACCAGGTTGCCGAAGCTATCACTCTTTTCCACCCGCAGCAGATAGACAATATCCTTTTCCAGATAGCTGCGGAATATCTCGTTAATTATGGCCAGCTTTTCCTGGTGGGTATCGGCCAGGACAACCCGTGGATAACCGCCGTACATAAGGTATTCCCGGAAGAGCTGATCCGCTTTTGCGGTCTCCGTGAGGAAAAAATTCCGCAGTCTGTCTGCATAGCGGTAACCAGTTTTGAAATCAACGAACTCTTCGAAGCTGACGGTCGAAAGCTCGAACATTCGCTTCCTCCTGCCAGCGATTCAGTTATCTTTTCCTTGAGTTCCATACTTCCCGAGCCGGAGACTGCAAACTTCCACGGGAGTCCTTGGTCATACAACCCTTTCAGGACCAGCCCGGCATTCTCCTTGCGCTGGATCTCATCGATGAAAACCACGCCACCGATTTCCCCCAATTCCAGGCGAATCTTTTGCAGGAGTGAGCCTTGCGATGCAACATGGCGGAAATCGTCTTCAGAATCCAGATTTAGCCAGAGTGTTTTTCGTTCTCCTGCGCGTAGTTCAGCATCGAGCTGTTTGAGACTGGTCCGTTTTTCCCGACTGCCGCGGTCCCACCAATACGGTTATTTCGGGATGGTCGATATGATCCGCCAGGGCGGTCATGAGTTTCCGCTTTATATATCGAATGTCTGCAAGCATGGATTAATTTTAGTACGATAATTTTAAAAGTCAATATGCAAATAAACATCGTAGGGCCATCTGC
>CAVRUT010000010.1:0-97693 GCA_963724465.1 uncultured Acidobacteriota bacterium
GTGACGCTGACGGAGCTCGGCTGCGGCAGCGGCGAGAAGCTCGCCATGATCGCCGAGGCGCTCCGCCAGCGGCGCCGGCCCGTCGCAGTCCACCTGATCGACATCTCGCCCTCGGCCCTCGAGCTCTCGGAACGCACGCTCGGGCGCCTCGAGCACGTCTCGGTCGTCGGTCACCGCACCACCTACGAGGAGGGGCTGCAGCACGCCGCGCGCGAGCGCCCTCCGCGGGGAACGATGCTCGTCCTCTTCCTCGGCTCCAACATCGGAAATTTCGATCCACCGGCGGCCCGCGAGTTCCTGGCCGGGATCCGCCGGGCGCTGCGCCCGGGCGACGCCTTGCTGCTCGGCGCGGACCTCGTCAAGCCCGAGAAGGACCTGCTGCTGGCCTACGACGACCCGCTCGGGCTGACCGCGGCCTTCAACAAGAACCTGCTCCTCCGGATCAACACGGAGCTGCTCGCGGACTTCGACCTGGCGGCCTTCGACCATCGCGCGGTCTGGAACGCGGGTGAGTCGCGCGTCGAGATGCACCTGGTGTCCCGTCGCGCCCAGACCGCCCGCATTCCGCGCGCCGGCTGCGAAGTGGCGTTCGCCGCGGGCGAGGCGATCTGGACGGAGAGCTCCTACAAGTACGACGCCGGCGAAGTGGTCGAGCTCGTCGAGGCGCAGGGCTTCCGCTGCCTCGAGCAGTGGATCGAACCCGACGCCCGGTTCGCTCTGACACTCTTCATGGTCGGCTGACTCGGGGAGAGTTCATCACGATTGCGAAGGTCTCGTTCCTGGTCATCGTCACGGCGCTGGTTCCGATGGACACGATTCCGGTGTCGGCCAGGCCGCAGAACCCTCCGGGCGAGAGATAGAGTCGAGTCGCGCCGCTCACCGTATCGGTCAGGGTTAGCGCGTAGTCGACATCCGTCAGGCCGCCGAAGAAGAGCCAGAAGGTCTGCGAGATCGTCGTCCCGTCCAGCATCTTGACGAAGACCTCGGGGAGTTCCGAGTCTCCCGTGAACGCGGGCAGGCTGAAATAGCCGAAGCGATCTTCGCGCGGGATCGCCGCGCCGCTGGTCGATTTGCCCGTGCGCGGGTCGGTCGCCGAGAGGGTCAGGCGAAAGCGGCCCGACAGGAGCGCGAGGGCATCGCCCGAGGCCGAGAGAGACGCCCTGGCGCCGGCCGGGGTCGCGCCCGCGCTGGCGCCTCCTGCGGGAAACGCCGAGGTGTCGCCGCCGCCGCAGAAGGTGTCGTAAGGGGTGTTGAAGTAGCTGCGGATCTCGCCGGTCGAGGTGTCCCTGACCGTGAGAAGGTAGGTGACGTCGGTGAGGCCGGTGTGGAAGACCCAGAAGCTCTTCCACGGGGGCGTGCTCG
This sequence comes from uncultured Acidobacteriota bacterium, assembly GCA_963724465.1. Taxonomy (GTDB): domain Bacteria; phylum Acidobacteriota; class Thermoanaerobaculia; order UBA5066; family Gp7-AA6; genus DAHUXD01. The sequence goes on from CAVRUT010000010.1 coordinate 1,363, forward strand.
CGTCCACGATCTTGACCAGGACTTCGGGAAGGGTCGCGTCTCCCGTGAAGTCCGGCAGGCTGAAGAAACCGAAGCCGTCGGTTTCGGAAGCGGGCGTGCCGGAGGTGAATTGCCCCGTTCGCGGGTCTTGCGCGCGGAGACTGGCCGCGAAGCGCCTGTCGAGAAGGCAGAGAGTCCGACCGTCGGGCACGCAGGGCGCCGTCGACACCGGGGGCTGGGGATGGATTTCGAAGACTCCGCTGCCTGTGGCGGCGTGGAGCACCGCACCGGTCGGATCGATTGCCAAGGCATTGACGTTGCGATCCGCAAGGCCCTCGTCGAGCAGGACCCAGTCGGCGCCCGCGTCGACACTGCGAAAGACGCCCTTGTCCGTGCCCACGTAGAGGGTGGTCGACGACGCAGGATCGATCGCGAGGGAGAAGGCGTCAGCGCCGAACGGGAGACGCGTGAACGTCCACGTCTTTCCCGCGTCCGCGGAGCGGAAGACGGCCCCCTCCCCACGATAGAAGGAGGGCTTGTTAGCCTTCGCGGTCGCCACATAGAGAACCTCGTTCGATGCGGGGTCCACAGCAATGGATCGGACGCGGTCGATCCAGGGTCCTTCGTCGCGCTCGAGAATCGTCGTGGCGTTGGTCCCGCTCTCGGGGACGCGGTAGACGGCGGTCAGCAGGGGGTAGTACGACGTGTCCCAGTCGGCCCCGACGTAGACGTTTGGCGGGCTCTCCCGGTCGATGACGAGGGATGCGATGGCCTTGGTGAGGATCGGGATGCCCAGCATCTGCCAGCTCACTCCCGCGTTCGTCGTCTCGAAAAGCTGGGCGCCGGGATGTGCCGTCGGCCGCGTAGAGCACCGAAGGATTCGTCGGATCGAGCGCGAGCGCGCGATGGTGGCCCCCGAAAAGGTCGACGAGAAGGACAGGGAGAAATGGGCCCCACCGTCCGTGCTGTGAAAGACACCCTCAGGGCTCGCGGCGAAGAGATTCCGACCGTTCGTCGGGTCGACGAGCAGGGTGAAAGCCCCGGTCGGGCTCGGAGCGGCCGCCTGCCAGCTAGCGCCGCCGTCGGGGCTGCGAAAGACTCCCAATTCCGTCCCGGCAAAGAGCGTGCTCGGGTTCGCGGAGTCGACCGCGAGGGATAGGACCGCACCGCCTCCGGTCGGACCGCTGGTCGTCCAGACGTCCCCCGGTGTATCGGTCCCGGTTTGGCCGCGCACGACGAACGCCGCGGCGAAAACGATCACGGACACAGCGAGAACGGGCGGTCTGCAAGCCGGGGACGATCTCGTCCTCATGTCACCCTCCTGTCCTCGCCGGAGGATACGCCCGCTACCCGGGAAGGCGCGGCGTTTTTCCCCGCCTCCTAGACCTTGCTGTGTCATGGCGGGGAACCGAGCCGGGGACGGCTAAGGTTGCTGCGGCTTGACCGGGAGAGGGGGCAGGGCTGGAGGCTTCGGGGCTGTCGCCCGCGACTTTACCGGAAGGCTCGGTAGGTGCTCCGGGGTAACCCCCTCTGCTGCGCCGCCGGCGGTGGACGTTCGCTTTCCGGCCGGGGCGCCCGCCAGCTCCTGCTCGGCCTGGGGCGCCATGCGCAATGGCGCCCAGTGCTCGCCGGCCGTCTCGCTCTTCATCACACCCAGGTGGGTCGCGGCGTACACCGTCGAGGGCGAGCGCGGGTCGATCGCCAGCGCGGTGACGTAGAGGTTGCTCTTGAGCTCGGTCCAGAACATTCCTCGGTCGGCGGACTTGTAGATCGCCACCGCTGTGCCGGCGTACATCGTCGAGGGCGACGAGGGATCCGCGACGATCGAGAGGACGTTATAGCTGCGCAGGCCCTTGTTGGCCTGAGTCCAGGTCGCGCCGCGATCGGTGCTGCGGAAGAGGCCGTCGTGGGTTCCCGCGAACATTTCCCCGATGGCGCGATCGAACGTAAGGTTCCAGACGGTTCCGCGGCTCAGGCGTCCCGCCGGACGCGACCAGGTCAAGCCGCCGTCCGCGCTCCAGAAGACGCCCTCGCTGTTGGTGCCGGCGTAGAGCATGCCGGGCGCGGCGGGTTCGATCGCGATCACTGTGACGGCCACCTGCGTGGTCGGCGGCGTGAGCTCTTTCCACGTCGCGCCGCCGTCCTCGCTGTGGAAGATCCGTCCCGCCTCGGCCCCGGCGTAGACGCTGCCGGGGTGGTGGGGATCGACCGCGATCGCCCCGACGTAGCGCGCGGCGAGCCCTTCGTTCGACTCGGTCCAGTGCTCGCCGCGGTCGTCGCTGCGGAACACTCCTCCGGTGTCGGTCGTCGCGTAGAGGTTCAATGGCGAAAGCGGGTCCACGGCGAGCGCGAGAAGTGAGTGGTTGCGCAGGCCTGCGCCCGTCCGCCTCCAGGTGGCGCCGGCATCGCTCGTCTTGTAGAGGCCGCGCGCGGTCGCGGCGTAGATCGTGGACGGAGAGGAGGGATCGAGAGCGAACGCCGTGACCAGGCCGCCCTCGCCCTGCAGCACGAAACCGGGGTCCTGGGCGAGGGCCGTCGTCACGATGCCGACAAAAAGCGCAGCGACCCGCGGTGCCGAGGTCATGGCGTTCCTGAAGCGCTCATTCTCCTCCAGTTCCGTTCGTCCCGCGCCGATCCGGAACCTCGATCTACGCTGTGACGATTCGATCCATGGTCAAGGCCGCGTCAGAATCTCGATGCGGAGCCCATTTGCAGGAACCGGACGGTCTTCGCTTCGCGTTGGATCCGAGAGGGCGGGATGGAGCCGTTCGCCCGCGGGTCAGCGCATACGTTCGCTTTTCGAACCAGGGAGCGCCCCATTTGACCCCCCAAAACTCCCGGTGGTACCGTCGCCCGGCCCCGAACAAGGAGGTGCCCCCTGAAGCGTCTGATCGCGTCCGCCTGCCTCGTCGCTCTCGCGTCCGCGTTTCTGCCCGCCGAGGAGAGCGTGGATCTCGACATGGTCACGAAGATCCGCCTCGAGGAGTTCCACCACTCACAGGTCATGGACACGGCGAGCGAGCTGATGGACCGCATCGGTCCGCGCCTGACGGGCTCGCCCCAGATGAAGGAAGCCAACGAGTGGACCAAGGCGAAGCTCGCCGAGTGGGGGATGGCCAACGCGCACCTGGAGACCTGGGGACCGTTCGGACGGGGCTGGTCGTACCAGGCGTGCGCGGTGCGCATGGTCGCGCCGGACCACGCCGAGCTGCTCGCGCTGCCGATCGCCTGGACTCCGGGCACCAACGGGCCCGTCCGGGCGAAGGCCGCGCACCTGAACGTCAAGTCCAAGGACGAGCTCGAGAAGCTCAAGGGCAACTTCGCCGGCAAGATCGTCTTCTACGGCGAACTGCGGGATTTGAAGCCCCACGACAAGCCGGACATCGAGCGCTACGACGAGAAGTCGCTCGCCGACGAGGCCCGGTACCAGATGCCGGGCGGCCCGCCGCGCTACAACCGCGAGGAGTACATGAAGCGGCGCGAGCTGCGCAGAGCCGTGGACGCATTTCTGGCCGACGAGAAGCCCCTTGCGATCATCGACGCGGGCCGCGGTGACCTCGGCACATTCGGGATCCAGGGCCTGGGCGACGAATGGAAGATGTCCAAGCCGATCCCGGCCTATCCGGCGCTGTCCATGGAGGCGGAGCACTTCGGGCGGGTCGCGCGCCTGCTCGACCGCAAGGTCGAAGTCGAGATCGAGATGGACGTCAAGACGCAGTTCATCGAAGAAGACCAGATGCAGTGGAACACGATCGCCGAGATCCCGGGCACGGACAAGAAGGACGAGATCGTCATGCTCGGCGCGCACCTCGACTCGTGGCACGGCGGCACCGGCGCGACGGACAACGGCGCGGGCTCCGTGGTCACGATGGAGGTGATGCGGATTCTCAAGGCCCTGAACGTCAAGCCGCGTCGGACGATCCGGATCGGCCTCTGGAGCGGCGAGGAGCAGGGGGTCTACGGCTCGCGCGCCTACGTCGCTCAGCACTTCGCGTCCCGCCCCGAGCCGAGCAAGGAAGAGAAAGACAAGCCCTGGTACCTCCAGGAAGTCGACGGGGCCGCTGACCTTCAAGCCCGAGTTCGCCAAGCTCTCGGCGTACTTCAACCTCGACAACGGCTCCGGCAAGATCCGCGGGATCTACTGCGAGGACAACGCCGCGGCCGCGCCGATCTTCCGAGGCCTGGCTCACTCCCTTCCGCGACCTCGGGGCGACGACCGTGACTTGAACCGCACGGGCGGCACCGATCACGAGTCGTTCGACGATGTGGGGCTGCCCGGGTTCCAGTTCATCCAGGACCAGCTCGACTACGAGACCAGGACGCACCACACGAACATGGACCTCTACGAACGTCTGGTGAAGAACGACCTCATGCAGGCTTCGGCCGTCATGGCTTCGTTCGTCTACAACGCCGCGATGCGGGACGCGATGTTTCCTCGAAAGCCGCTCCCCAAGGACGAGCCGAAGAAGGACGACAAGAAGGACGGGAAAGCAAGGAGGAGCCCGGCAAGGCGAAGCCCGCAAACTAGGGCAAACCTTCCCCGTGGCGTGGCGTAAACGCTGAGTGGGGGACGCCGGCCCTCGCGAAGGAGGTTCAACGTGAGAATCCGCACCGTCCTGTCCGCCGGGATCCTGGGCCTTGCCGCCCTCGCGGCCGCCCAGACGGCCGATCTCAAGCCCGGCGACAACCTCGTGGTCGAGGGCGTCCCGCCGATCCCGATCTCGCTCGCCGAGGAGGTCCGGCCCTACGCCGAGGTTCGAGCGGCGATCTTCACGAGCTGGAACCCCGGCCGGCACGAGATGCTGATCGCGACGCGATTCGGCAACACGTACCAGGCGCACCTCGTGAAGGCGCCTGGCGCCGCGCGCACGCAGCTGACCTTCTATCCCGACAGGGTCTTCGGCGGGCTCTACGAGCAAGAAGACCGGGCGACTCCTTCGTCTTCTCGAAGGACCGGGGCGGCGACGAGTTCTACCAGCTCTACCGCTTCGACCTTGCCGACGGTAAGGTCACGCTGCTGACCGACGGCCGGTCCCGCAACACCGGGCGCAGTATGGTCCAACCGCGGCGGACTGGATCGCCTACGGCTCGACCCGGCGCACGGGAAAGGACGTGGACCTGTACGTCGTCGACACCGCGGATACGAAGAACGACCGACGCGTCGTGGAGCTCTCGGGCGGGGGATGGAGCGTCAACGACTGGTCCCCCGACGACGCGCAGCTTCTCGTGACCGAGGTGATCTCCGTCAACGAGACGTATCTCTGGCTCGTGGACGTGGCGACCGGGCAGAAGACTCTCCTGACGCCGAAGGGCAAGGAGAAGGTCTCCTACGGGAATGCCGCCTTCGCGAAGGACGGCAAGGGCCTCTACGTCACGCTCGACGCCGGTTCGGAGTTCCAGCGCCTGGCGCGGATGGATCTCACGACGAAGAAGATCGAGTTCCTGACGCCGGACACGGCCGACGTGGACGAGCTCGACCTTTCAGCCGACGGCCGGACGATCGCCTACGTCTCCAACGAAAAGGGCGCCGGCGTCCTCCATCTTTTCGACGTCGCGACGCGCGCCGACCGGGCGGCCCCCGGGATCCCGATGGGGATCGTTTCCGGGGTCCGGTGGCACCCGGACGGGACGCTCGTCGGGTTCACGCTGACCTCCGCGCGCTCGAGCCACGACGCCTACGCGCTCGACGTCCGGTCGGGGAATCTCGAACGCTGGACGGCCAGCGAAACGGGAGGGCTCGAACGCCGCGACGTTTGCCGAGCCCGAGCTCGTTTCCTGGAAAAGCTTCGACGGGCGCGAGATCACCGGTTTTCTCTACCGGCCCGACCCGACGAAGTTCCCGGGAAGGCGTCCGGTCGTCGTGGACATCCACGGGGGCCCGGAAGGGCAGAGCCGGCCGGAGTTCCTGGGGCGGAACAACTACCTCACGAGCGAGCTCGGCGTGGCCCTGCTCTACCCGAACGTCCGGGGCTCCACGGGCTACGGAAAGACGTTTTCGCTGCTCGACAACGGATTCCTGCGCGAGGGCACCTACAAGGACATCGCCGCGCTCTTCGACTGGATCGGCGCGCGGCCCGACCTCGACGCCGATCGGATCATGGTCCAGGGCGGCAGCTACGGCGGCCACATGACGCTTGCGGTCGCCTACCTCTACAGCGACCGCATCCGCTGCGCGGTGGACGTCGTTGGCATTTCGAACCTGGTGACGTTCCTCGAGAACACCTCGGGGTACCGCCAGGACCTGCGGCGCGTCGAGTACGGCGACGAGCGGGACCCGAAGATGCGGGCCTTCCTCGAGAGGATCGCCCCGATGACCAACGCCGAGAGGATCCGGAAGCCCCTCTTCGTCGTCCAGGGCTACAACGACCCGCGCGTGCCGCGCAGCGAGTCGGAGCAGATGGTCGCCCGCATCCGGAAGGTCGGCACGCCGGTCTGGTACCTCATGGCGAAGGACGAGGGTCACGGCTTCGCGAAGAAGTCGAACCGGGACTTCGAGTTCGACGCCACGATCCTCTTCATGAAGGAGTACCTGCTGAACCAGTGACATCGATATCCTGCACTGGGAGCAGGATTTCCAGGTCAGTTTGCCGGTTTCTGGGGCCCAGAATGACCGGCTGTCGCAACATATTTGCATCTTGAGCAGATTTTACTGGTCAGGCCTGTAAGGTCCTCTGGTACGCTCTGGGCCCGTGGACAAGGCCGACACCGCCTGGCTCCTCGTTTCGACCGCTCTCGTCCTCCTCATGACCCCCGCCCTCGGCTTCTTCTACGGGGGTTTGGTCCGCTCGAAGAATGCTCTCAACACGATGATGATGAGCGTGTCGTCGCTCGGATTCGTCGGCGTCGGCTGGGCGCTCGTCGGCTACTCGATCGCCTTCGGCCCGGGGACCGGCCTGACCGGCGGCTTCTCGCGGCTGCTTCTGGCGGGCGTGGGCCTCGAGCCGCAGGGGACGGTGCCGCACATCCTCTTCATGGCCTTCCAGGGCACCTTTGCGATCATCACGGCGGCGCTCATCTCGGGCGCGATCGTCGAGCGCATGCGCTTCGGGCCGTATCTCGCGTTCCTGACGCTCTGGGGCCTCGTGGTCTACGCGCCGGTGGCGCACTGGGTCTGGGGCGGGGGCTTGCTCGCGCAGACTGGGCGCCCTCGACTTCGCGGGCGGCACGGTCGTGCACGTCAACGCGGGCGCGGCGGCCCTGGTGGCGGCCCTCGTGCTCGGGCCCCGCAAGGACTTACGCGCGGCAGGCGATCCTGCCCGCACAACGTGCCCTTCACGCTGCTCGGCGCCGGCCTGCTCTGGTTCGGCTGGTTCGGGTTCAACGGCGGCAGCGCGCTGGCGTCCAACGGCTCGGCGGCCCTGGCCTTCGTCAACACGATGTTCGCGCCGACGGCGACGCTCGTCGTCTGGACGCTGCTCGACCTCGCGCGCACCGGCCGGGCGACGGCCGTCGGCGCGGCGACGGCGGCGGTCGTGGGCCTCGTCGCCGTGACGCCGGCGGCCGGATTCGTCAGCCCGATCTCGGCGATCCTTCTGGGCGGCGTGGCCGCCTTCCCGAGCTACTACGCGCTGCTGTGGCGAGCGCGCACGCGGCTGGACGATTCGCTCGACGTCGTTGCCGCCCACGGGCTCGGCGGCACGGTCGGCGCCCTGCTGACCGGCGTGCTCGCCCAGAAGGCGTGGAACGGGACGGCGGACGGCCTGCTCTTCGGCAACCCGCGCCAGCTCGCCGTCCAGGCCGTCGGCGTCCTCGCGGTGATGGCGTACAGCGGAGCCGCCACCTTCGGCCTCCTGAAACTGGTCGGCGTCGTCGCGCCGCTGCGCGCCGGGGCGCGCGAGGAGGGCCTCGGTCTCGACGTGACGCAGCACGGCGAGGAGGCCTACGCGCGCGGCGAGGGGGCGATCCTCGTGCTGCCGGAATCGCCGGGTGCGGATCTCGGGCTTCCGGTGACCGCAACTGGAACCGTGGCTCCCGGCCCGGGCTGATGCGCTCGGCCGGCCCGCGAAGCGCGCAGATCCCCGAGCGAGCGAGGGTGACAGCAGAGTCCCCCCTCACCCCGACCCTCTCCCCCTCACGCGTGGAGAGGGAGAAGCTCGTGCTCGTCGAGAGGCACACAGACTGATGTTCGCAGCGCGACCAAGTTTCGCGAAGTTCACCGAGCGAAACGACTCGCGCTGGGGGAGCCGGAGCGCTGGGAGCGGGCCAGGCTCGTGGTCGAGCCCGCATCCGGGCGAGCCACGAGCCGATGGCGTCAGCCAGGCCCGCTCCCGAGCGGAGGCGACGTCATGAAGCTCGTCGTGGCGATCGTCCGCCCGGAGAAGCTTCCCGACGTGCTCGAGGCGCTCTTCCGCGCGGAAATCCGAGGCCTGACGCTCCACCGCGTCGAAGGCCACGGCGGCGAGACCGAGCGGGTCGAAACCTACCGCGGGACGACCGTCAAGATGGAGCTCGCCGAGAAAGTGCGCCTCGAGATCGGCGTCTCGGATCACTTCGTGGACCCGACGGTACGGGCGATCCTCTCCTCCGCGCGCACGGGCTCGGTCGGCGACGGCAAGATCTTCGTCCTGCCGGTCGAAAAGGTCTACCGCATCCGCACGGGCGAGGAGGACCAGGCCGCGGTCACGCCGGTCGGCTAGAAACCTGGGGCCTCCGGGGCCGTATTCCTCGCGGAGGATCTGCGCGCATGCGAACCCTGGCCCTGGCACTGCTCGCTCTCGGGCTGCCGTTTTGCGCCGCGTCGCAGGAGATTTCCGAGTTCCCACTGCCCTCGCCGGGATCGGGCCCGGTCCAGGTCGCCGCCGGGCCGGACGGGAACGTCTGGTTCACGGAATTCGACGGCCACCGGATCGGACGGATCGGCCCGACGGGCGCCCTCACCGAGTTTTCCCTGCCCTCGGGAAGTTTCCCGGCGGGTATCGTCGCCGGACAGGACGGGAATCTCTGGTTTTGCGAGAACGGGACCAATCGCATCGGCCGCCTCACGCCGGCGGGGGTGCTTACGGAGTTCCCCATCCCGAACGGATTTCCATCGGGAGGCCCGAGCGAGATCACCGCGGGCCCCGACGGGGCCCTGTGGTTCACGGAAACCGACGGGGGGACTGGGGGCCGGATCCGCCGGATTTCGACCGACGGGCAAATCACAACCTTTCCGCCGCCGAACCCGTCCCAGTCTCCCCACCAGATCGTCGCCGGCGCGGACGGCAACCTCTGGTACTCGATGCCCGTCTCGGGGCGCATCGGGCGGTTCTCGACGTCGGGCGTCGTCGCCGAGTTCCCGCTTCCGAGCCCGAGCGCCGACGCGCTGGCCCTCGCGGCCGGGCCGGACGGCGCGGTCTGGATCGCCGAACGGCTCCCCGGCGGGAACCGGGTAGCGCGGTTCGCGCCTGACGGCGCGGCCACCGAACTTCCGATGCCGGGGATTGCGGGCAGCATGTTCGGGCTCGTCTCCGGTCCCGACGGCGCGCTGTGGTTCACCCGGAGCGACGCGGGCCGGATCGGCCGAGTCACGATTCAAGGCGCGGTTTCGGATTACCCGATTCCGACGGCGGCGAGCTTTCCCTGGCGGATCGCGACCGGCCCGGACGGGGGGCTCTGGTTCACGGAGCACGACGCCAATAAGATCGGACGCCTGACGATCGCCCCGTTTCCCTGCGTCGCCGATGCAACCTCGTTGTGCCTGGACGGGAACCGCTTCCGCGTCTCGGCCGAGTGGCGCAGCGCAACCGAATCCGGTCTCGGCCATGCCGTGCGACTGACGGGCGACTCGGGCTACTTCTGGTTCTTCGACTCCGCGAACATCGAGATCGTCGCAAAGGTCCTCGACGCCTGCGGCTTCAATCAGCACCACTGGGTCTTCGCCGCCGGGCTGACGAACATCGCGGTCACGCTGAAGGTCACGGACACGCAGAGCGGGGTGGTCCGGTCCTACGTCAATCCTTCCGGACAGGCCTTCGAGCCGGTGCAGGACACGACGGCCTTCGTCACGTGCCCGTGATCAGCCCTCGACGATCGCTTCGGCCTCGATCTCCACGAGCATTGCCGGGTCGATGAGGCGCGAGACCTCGACCATCGTCGAGGCCGGCCGGATCCCGGCGAAGAACTCTCCGTGGGCGCGGCCGATCTTCTCCCAGTCGGCGATGTTCGTGACGTACATCCTCGTGCGGACGACGTCCTCGAGGCGCGCTCCGGCCTTCTCGAGCGCGGACTGGATGTTGCGCAGGGCCTGTAAGGCCTGCGCGTAGGCGTCTCCGACGCCGACGATTGCGCCGGCCGGTCCCGTCGCCGTCGTTCCCGAAACGTGGACGACGTTGCCGAGCCGCACCGCCCTCGAGTAGCCGACGATCGGCTCCCAGGGCGCGCCGCTCGAGACGTTGCGCCGGCCGGTCATTGGTCGTGGCCCCCCGGCCGCGCCGCGGCCAGGTACCGGTCCTGGAGGTCGCGCCAGCCCGGCTGCGGCAGGTAGCGTCGCAGCGCTCCGTTGATGACGCCGCGCAGCGGGCTGTCGTCCGGGAGCGGAAACGCGAGCTGCTGGCGATCGAACGTCTGCGGGAGGATCTCGATGTCCTGGTGCGGGTCGCGCGCCACGTAATAGTCGAGAATGTTCGTGCCGTAGACCACGGCGGCGACTTCGCCCCGAGACAGCCCCTCGAGCGCCTTGGGCGCCGTCGGGTAGATCCGATGCCGGATGTGCTGCGCTCGGAGGAACTCGGCGGCCGCGGCTCCTTCCACGGTGCCCACGATCGCGTGGCTCAGCGTCGACGGGCCCCGCACCTGGCCGAACTCGGCGACGGCGAGCTTGGCCGTCACGAACGCGGTGAAGGCGGTGATGAGGATCAGGCTGATGGACATCCAGAGCAGGGCGATCATCCGGCCCCAGAACGTGATGGGGACCTTGTCGCCGTAGCCCACCGCCACCGTCGTCACGCCCGACCACCAGAAGCCCGAGCCGAGTCCCTGGAGTGCGCTTCCGGAGAACTGCGGATTGCGGCGCCGCTCGAGAAGCCACAGGACCGCGCCCGCGACGAAGACCAGGAGGACGATGCCGAGGTAGAGGCGCAGGGCCGTGGGCGTGGCGAGGGCACGGGCAACCGCGGTCCAGCGTTCTCCCTCGGCGCTGCGGCGCACGGCAATGCCCATTTCGACGGCCAGGAAGGCGTGGGAAAAGTCGACGAGCTTCTCGCGATCGACCGTCGCGGCGAACGGCGCAGCCGCGACGTCCAGGCGACCGTGGGCAATGTCGTCGAGGATCGTGTCGGGGGACGCCTCGCCGAAGCGGTACTGGAGGTTCGACTCGCTCGCGATCTCCTTCCAGAGATCCACGATGAGGCCACGCCACTGCCCGTCGGGACCCCGCATCGCGTACGGCGGCGCGTCGAAGACGCCGACGCGCCACACCCGATCCGAACGCACCCCCGCGGGCTGCGCGGCCCCGATCGCGCACGGAAGGGCGAGCAGGCCGATCCCGAGCGCCGCCCGGACGAGGCGCCTCATCGCTCGAGGTACGTGTACCGGGGGAACACCTCCGCGAACTCCTTGTAGATCGAGCGCGCCTCGTCCTTCTTCAGCGGCCGCCCGGCCACCCGGCGCAGCTGCCGGTCGATGGAGTCGAGGATCTCGGTGCGGTCGTAGTTCATGTACTCGAGAACACGCTCGCAGGACTCGCCCGGCAACACGTCCGCCACGTGCGCCCGGCCCTCCTCGTCGACGGTCACGAGGACCTCGTTGGCCTCGCCAAAAAGGTTGTGCAGGTCGCCGAGGACGTCCTGGTAGGCCCCCATCAGGCATACGCCGACGTAGTAGGGGTCGCCGTTCTTGAGTGCGTGGAGGGGCAGAGTCTCCTTGATGTCCCGAACGTCGATGAACTTCTCGATCTTGCCGTCGGAGTCGCACGTGATGTCGGCGAGCGTGCCGAACTCGGTGGGCCGCTCGTTCAATCGGTGGATCGGGAGGATGGGGAAGAGCTGGTCGATCGCCCAGACGTCGGGCAGCGACTGGAAAACGGAGAAGTTCAGGACGTACTTGTCCGCGAGCATCGTTTCCATGTCCTCGAATTCCTCGGGCACTTCCTTGAGAGTCTTCAGGTCCTTGTGGATCCGCTCGCAGATCTGCCAGAAGAGGACCTCGCCCTTCGAGCGGTCCTCGAGGGAGAGATGGCCGAGATTGAAGAGGGTGAAGAGCTCCTCCTTGTACTGGAGAGCGTCGTGGTAGCTCTCGCGCAGCGTCTTCGCGTTCACCGTCTCGTAGATGGACGCGAGCTCCTGGAGGACCGTGGCGTCCGACGCCGTGACGTGGACGCGGCGGCCCTGCTCGATGCGGTCGGCGACGTCGAGGACGTTGGTCACGAAGACCGAGTGGTAGGCCGTGACGGCGCGCCCGGACTCGGTCACGAGGACCGGCGAGGGCACCTTCTCCTCGTCGCAGATCTGCTTGACCGTATAGACGACGTCGTTGGCGTACTCCTGCACCGAGTAGTTCATCGAGGAGTCGAACGCGGTCTTCGAGCCGTCGTAGTCCACGCCGAGCCCGCCGCCGAGGTTGAGGTACTGGATCGGCACGCCCTGGGCGCGCAGCTTCGCATACACGCGGCCGGCCTCGCGGATCGCTTCCTTGATCTTGCGGATGTCCGTGATTTGCGAGCCGATGTGGAAGTGGAGCATGACGAGGCAGTCGAGCATCTTGCGCGATTTCAGGATTTTGACGGCCTCGAGCATCTCGGGCGTCGTCAGGCCGAACTTCGCGGCCTCGCCGCCAGATTTCGCCCACTTACCGGAGCCTCGCGCGTAGAGCTTGGCTCGCATTCCGATGAGGGGCCTGACGCCGCGCGCTCTGGCGACCGAAAGGATGCGCTCGAGCTCCGAGACCTTCTCGAGGATGAGGACGACTTTCTTCTTCATCCGCAAGGCGTTCAGGGCCATGCGTACGAAGAGGTCGTCCTTGTATCCGTTGCAGGTGATGAGGCACTCGGGGCCGAGGTCCGCGGCGATCGCGGCGAGCAGCTCCGGCTTCGAGCCGGCCTCGAGGCCGTAACCGTAGCGCCGGCCTGCCTCGACGATGTGGTCCACGACGACGCGCTTCTGGTTGACCTTGATCGGGAAGACACCGCGAAAGACGTTGCTGTAGCCGTATTCGTCGATCGCGCGGGCGAACGCATCGTTCAGGTTCGCCACCGCGGCCGAGAGAATCTGCGGAAAGCGGATCACCATCGGCGTCGCGATGCCGCGCACCGCGACCTCGTCCACGATCTGCTTGAGGGCCACACCGCGGGAGGCTTCGCGCGTGGGGCGCACCACGAGGTCGCCCGCCTCGGAGATGTGGAAGAAGCCCTTTCCCCAGTTGGGGATTCCATAGAGGGCAGCTGCATCGGCGAAGCCGCGCGCCTCGGGGCGTTGGCGCGAGGCCGGGCGTGTGCGGCGCAGAGGTCGGGCGCTGGCCATGCGCGAATCCTACGGCAGAACGGGCGCTCCCTCCCCCTAATCCTGGGGGAGAGGGTTCGGGTGACGGGGCCGTCCGTTCACGGCTTGCCCAGCAGCTCCAGGACGGCGATCGTCAGCGCCTCCGCGCCCGTCTTCAGTGTCGGCTCCCTGTCGGGGGCCCACTCCGACGAGTGCAGGCCCGGCAGCCGCGTGGCGTCGCCGTGGGCCGCCTCGAATCTCCTCGGCTCCACGGCGCCGAGCCAGAAAATGAGCGAGGGAATCCGGGCGGCCCTGCCGAAGTCTCCGAAGTCCTCGGCGGCCATGAGCGGCGGCAACTCGACGACACGCGACGGGCCGAAGGCGGCCGCCAGGGCCCGGGCGATCCGCTGCGTCAGGGCGGGGTCGTTGTACGTCGCCTCGAAGCCCAGCGTGGTCTCCACGAGAGGCTCTCGCGGGGCCCCGGCCGCCACGGCCTCGGCCTTCGCGATGCGTTCGATCGAGGCGAGGATCTTCTTGCGGACCTCCTCCTTGTAGGTGCGGACCGTCAGCTGCAGCTTCACCTCGTCCGGGATGATGTTGTGCTTCCTGCCGCCGTGGATGGAGCCGACCGTGACGACGGCGGGGTCGAGCGGGTTGGTCTCGCGCGCTACGATCGTCTGGAGCGCGAGGATGGTGCGCGCGGCGAGGACGATCGGGGTCCACCGTGTTCTGGGGGGCCGAGCCGTGGCCGCCGCGGCCGTAGATCGTGATGTCCACGGAGTCCGCGTTGGCGAGCGCGAAGCCGGGCGTGTAGCCGAGCGTTCCGGACGGCATCCGTGCGTCGTCGTGGAGCGCGAGGGCGAAGTCGGGCTTCGGGAAACGCGTGAGGAATCCGTCGTGCGAGCATCGCGCGGACGCACCCGGACCGCTCTCCTCGGCGGGCTGCCCGACGAGGACCAGGGTGCCGCGCCAGCGGGACTTCGCCTTCGCGAGCAGCGCCGCGGCCCCGACGAGGGAGGTCATGTGCACGTCGTGGCCGCAGGCGTGCATGACCGGAACCAGGTTGCCCGCGTCGTCCTTGACGGTGACCTTGCTCGCGTAGGGCAGGCCGGTCTTCTCCTCGACGGGCAGGGCGTCCATGTCGGCGCGGACCAGGATGGTCGGCCCCTCGCCGTTCTTCAGGACGCCCACGACGCCGAAACCGCCGACGTCGGTCGGTGACCTCGTAGCCGAGCTCGCGCAGGCGCTCGGCGATCTTCGCCGAGGTCTTCTCCTCGTGTCTCGAGAGCTCCGGATTCTGGTGGAGGTCGATGTACAGGGCCTCGAGGTCGGGATAGATCGCGCTCATCGGCGCGAGCGCCGGCGATCCCGAGGCGGCGGGCAGGGCGAGCAGCCCGGCGAGCGCGGGAGCCGCAAAGATGTTCGCCACGGCGGGAAGGATCGTACACTGGCTTCGCATGGCGTCGAGCGGCAGGGTCGGAACGTGGGAGAGCCTGAAGGCCGCCGCGTCCTCCCGCCGGATCGGTGCTGTCACGCTGCAGTCGTTTTCGTCGGGTCTGCCGCTCGGGCTCGTCTGGATCGCGCTGCCGGCGTTTCTGACCTACCGCGGCGTGGACATCAAGACCGTCGGGCTCTTTTCGCTCGCGCAGGCGCCGTGGAGCTTCAAGTTTCTGTGGTCGCCGCTGATGGACCGCTACGGCCCCCGGTTCGGAAGCATGGGCCGGCGAAGGGCGTGGATCCTCATCTGCCAGGCGGCCCTGACCGCGGGGATCCTCGGTCTCGCGGCGTTCGGCGGGGCGGCCGACGTTGGTGTCGTCGCCACGCTCGCGCTCTTCGTCGCCTTCGCCTCGGCGTCCCAGGACATCGTCATCGACGCCTACGCCGTCGAGGTGCTGGAGCGCTCGGAGCAGGGCATCGCGGTCGGGGCGCGCTCCGCGCTCGCGCGCACCGCGGTGCTCCTGTCCGGTGCAGTCACGATCACGCTGGGGCAGCGGCTCGGCTGGCCGCCGGTCTTCGTCGGGCTGGCCCTGCTCTTCGTGCCGATGGCCGTCGTCGTCCTCCGGTCGCCCGAGCCGGCGGTCGCGCCGCCCTCGCCGCGCACGCTGCGCCAGGCGGTCTTCGACCCTCTCCTGGACCTCTTCCGGCGCTCCGATGCGGTGGCGATCCTCGGCTTTCTCGTCCTCTACAAGTTCGGCGAAAACCTCGCGACGGCCCTCACCCGGCCCTTCCTGATCCAGAAGTGCTTCGTGCCGGAGGACGTCGGTGTTGCCACGGCGACGATCGGTCTGACCGGCCTGATCACCGGGACGTTCTTCGGCGGCGCCTCGACCGAGCGGCTCGGCCTGACGCGCTGCCTCTGGATCTTCGGCTTCATCCAGGCCGTGGGCTTTCTCGGCTATATCGCGATCGACCAGCTGACGCCGGGCGCTCCGTGCGCCGGCGGGGCGGTCGGGATCGTTCAGCCGATGGGCCACCGGCTCGTCATGTACGCCGCCGTGCTCGTCGAGAATTTCTGCCAGGGGATGGCCACCGGGGCCTTCGGCGTGATGTTGCTGCGGATGACGCAGAAGCAGTTCTCGGCCACGCAGTACGCGCTGTTCTCGAGCATCTTCGCGATCGGCCGGATCGTGCCGGGGCCGATCGCCGGCTTCACGGCCGACGCCGTGGGGTGGACGCCGTTCTACCTGCTGTGTACGGTCGCCTCGGTTCCGGGGCTCGTCCTGCTCCAGCGCTTCGCTCCCATCGGCGGCCGGGAGCCGGCGCTCGACGCCCTCGAGGCGGTCGCCGCGCGGCCCGTCACGCGGGCGCGGCTCTTCGGGACGAGCGCCGTCGTCGCCGCGGCGGGATGTGCGGCGACGGTCGGTCTTTCCACGCTTCTCTCGGCGCTGAAGGCTGCGCGGGCCCATCCGCAGGCCGGAGTCGACTATGTCGGGGCGCTCCAGCGTCTCTTCGAGCCGGTCCAGGTGTCAGACTGGGTACGGCTGGCGGCCTTCGCCGTCGTCGGTGTCGTCGCGGGAACGGCCGCCGCGGCCTTCCTGGTCGCACGCCACGGTCTGCGCGACGCAAAGAATTCGAGGCGCTAAGAGACCCTCTCCCCCAAGGGGGGAGAGGGGGATGCTCACTCGGCCTGGTTGTGCGCCTCGACGAACCAGAGGTACTTGTCGACGTCGCGAGAAACCTCGGTGAAGAGGTCGGCCGTGTCGGCGTCGCCGGCCTTGCCCGTCTTGTCGATCGCCGCGCGGACCTTCTTGCCAAAGGCGGCCAACGACGAGGAGAGCGCTTCGACGTGGTCCCTGCCGGCGACGATCGTCAGCGAGTAGGGCGACAGCGAGGTGCGGCCCGCCGCGGCCTGCACCGTGCCCTCGGCCGTTCCGCCGAGCTGGATGATCCGTTCCGCGATCAGGTCCACCCACTCCTCGGCGGCGTCGTTGATCTTGTCGAAAAGCTCGTGGAGGGCGATGAAGTTGGGGCCCTTGACGTTCCAGTGCGCCTGCTTGGTCTGCAGCATCAGGTCCGTCGCGTCGGCCAGACGGTCCGCCAGGATCGTGATGACCTTCGAGCGGACCTTCGAGGGCAAGTCGTTCTTCGTGCGATGCATGGTTCCTCCTGCCCTCCCGGGTCCGGCCATCCCTTCGGGAGCGGATGATCCGGGAGGGAGGCGATCTTAGCTCAGGCGGGCGGCTTGCCCGGCGGGCCGTCGAGGCCTCGGCCTTCCAGCGAGCGGCGGATCTCCGAGGCCCGCTCGAAATAGTCGGCAACGGCTTTCTCGGACGTCTCGCGCAGTGCCGCGGCCAGGTCGCCGAGCTCCGCACGCAGGGCTTCGATGGCGCCGGCGAGGGCCTCGGGATCCGCGAGGGCGAGTTCGAGCGCCAGCGCGACGGGCTGACCCGCCGGGCGGGTCGTGTCGAGGAGGCCGGGCCCGGCGAAAGCCGCGAGGTCGGGTCCCCCGCCGCGGTTTGTCGCCCGCGCGAGCGCAGACGACACAGCCTGGGGCAGGTGGCTGACCCACGTCATCGCGCGGTCGTGGCGCTCCGCGTCGAGAACGACGGGGCGCGCGCCGAGGGAGCGGACGAAGGCCTCCACGGCCGAAACGGAATCCGCGTCGCTGCGCTCCGTGCGAACGAGGATCCAGGGCCGCTCCCGGAGGATTTCCGGGTCCGCGGCCTCGACGCCCCGGCCGCGCCCTCCGGCCATCGGATGCCCCGCGACGAAGCGGACGCCCGCGCGCAGCGTCTTCGCCGCCGCGACGATCGGCTTCTTGAGCGAGGCGCAGTCGGTCAGGACCGCCGCGGGCGCCAGTGTCGAGACTCCTCGAAGCAGGGCCGGCGTCTCCGCCGTCGGCACGGCCGTTACGACGAGGTCCGCCCCGGAAACCGCGGCGGCGAGCGAGTCCGCGACCTCGATGCCGCGCCGGCGGGCGCGCTCGCGGACGTTCGCGTCGCGGTCGTAGCCTCGCGCACCGGCGCCGAGCGCCACGGAGCCTCCGATCAGGCCGAGGCCCACGACCGAGACACGGCTCACGGCGCGGGTCCCATGGAGGGCAGGCGCACGGGCGCTTCGTCGTCGTCGCCTGGGACGCGCACGGCCCACGCCGGGCGCAGCGAGCGCGCGCCGCGCAGAAACGCGTGTCGGACCTCGTCCTGTGGCTTTTCCGTGTTCCAGTGGAGCAGCACGCGGATGCACCGGCCGAGCGATCCGGGCACGGGGATCTCGCGCGCGCAGAGAAGCGGAACGTCCTCCCAGCCGGGCAGCGACCGCACCGGCATTGCGGGAAAGTCGGCGTCGAGGTCGGTGGTGACGGTGAACGTCGCGCTCGCGAGCTCGGCAGGGTTTATCCCGTTGCGCTCGACCAGAATGCGCAAGAGCTCGAGCGTGCGCTCCGCGATCGCGTCGGCCGCGTTGCGGTCCACCGTCGTGGCTCCCCGGACGCCCCGTGTGGCCATTGGCCGAGGATTATCTCCGACGAGCGGGAGCCCGGAATCTGTTGCAGAATGGTCGGGCCGATCGTGAAGAAGCTCATCGTTAACGCGGACGACTTCGGACGCACGCCCGGCGTCAACGCCGGGACGCTCGAGACCCACACCCGCGGCATCGTCACGTCGGCCACGGTGATGGTTCTCGAGAGGTCCGCGGCGCGCGGCATCCGGGAAGCGGCGGAACGGGCGCCGCGCCTGTCGCTCGGCTTGCACTTCGCCGTGACCGGGGGCGGTCACCCGGCGGCCGCTGCGCGCGACGTGCCGACGCTCGCCCCGGGCGGCTGTTTCCCGCGAACGCGGGACGAGCTTCCCCGCGTCCTTCCACCCGAGGAAGTCCGGACCGAGCTCGAAGCACAGATCGACGTCTTTCAGGTCCTCGCGCGCAAACCCCCGACGCACCTCGATTCGCACCACCACGCCGCTCTCCACCCGGCGATCGCTCCCGTGTTCGGGGCCGTCGCGCGGGAGAGGTCGTTGCCGGCGCGCGCCGCGAGCGAGGAGTCCAGGCGGGCGCTGCGGGCAGCCGGCGTCCGGACACCGGATCGATTCATCGACAGCTTTCACGGCGAGGGGGCGAGCTTCGAAGAGCTCGAAAGGATCCTGGCAGACCTGCCGGACGGCGTCTCGGAGCTGATGTGCCACCCCGCGGTCCCCGACGAGGAGCTCCGGAGCGGGTCGAGCTACGTCGAGGAGCGGGAATGGGAGCGAGAGGTGTTGTGCGATCCGGCGATCCGGCGGCTCGTCCGCTCGCTCGGAATCGAGCTCGCCGGCTTCGACGCGCTGTGAGTTGCGCTAGCAGGCTGCTGAAAAATGGATGCGGGCGTCGTGTCCGGCTCTTTGCATCCGGCGCCCGGTCCACGGTGGTGCGAATTGCCCGACTACGTCGTCGAAGCGGGCGCCGGCAAAGTGCCGGCCACCCTTCGGGTTACGGCGGCGCGGGGCCATCTGCGGCGTCATCGCTCCTCGGCGATGCAAAGGCATCGCCGTCGTCGCGCTTCCTTGCATCTGACCCCGCGGCGCTCGTAACGCCATCCCACACCCTTTTTCAGCAACCTGCTAGGATCTCGTCAACGTCTTCGCGAAGGAAACGCGCGCCATGAGGGCTCTCGTCGCCGACAGCGACCCGGACAGGCTCCGTCAGGTCGAAGGCTGGCTCACCAAATGGGGCTACGACGTCGTATCGGTGCGCAACGGGCTCGAGGCCTGGAGCCGCCTGCAGGCCGAACGATCGCCGATCCTCGTGGTGCTGGCGTGGCGGATGGAGGGGATGCACGGAATCGACGTCTGCCGCAGGCTGCGCCTCCAGCCCGAGCTCCCGTCGGCCTACGTGCTGTTCGTCGTGGATGCCCGCGGGCAGGAGGACCTGCTCGACGGTCTGAATGCCGGAGCCGACGACTTCCTGTTCGCGCCGATCGACGGCGTGGAACTCAAGGCGCGCATCCGGACCGGCGCGCGGATCGTCGAGGTCGAGCAAGCGCTGCGGGCCTCGCAGGACGCCCTGCGCGTCCAATCCACGCGCGACGCCATCACCGGAGCGTGGAACCGGGCCGCCATCCTCGACCTCCTTCACAAGGAGCAGGAACGCGCGCGGCGCAAGAGCGGCGCGGTCGCGGTCGTCGTGGCGGACCTCGACGCCTTCCGCAAGGTCAACGAGTCGCTCGGAACTCCCGTCGGCGACGAGGTGTTGCGCGAGGCAGCCCGGCGCATGAGCTCGACCGTGCGGCCCTATGACGCCGTGGGCCGCTACGGCGGCGAGGAGTTCCTGATCGTACTGCCCGGGTCCGACGGCCTGGGCGCGCTGACCGTCGCCGAGCGCATCCGCGAGTCCTTCGCGAAGCGGCCGGTTCACACCTCCGCGGGCCCCGTGCCGGTGACCCTCTCGCTCGGCGTCGCGGCGGAGGGAGGAGAGGCCGCCACGGACGGGAGCTCGCTGCTGCGGGCGGCCGACGCCGCCCTGAAGCGCGCCCAGCAGGGGGGCCGCAACCGCGCCGCGCTCGCCGACGATTCGGGCGTGGCGATCGACGCCGTGCCGGACGGGGGGCCCTAGAGCCGAACGGGTGGTGGGGCCCGGCGCCGCCGATGCGGCGCTAGGGAGTCCCGGGCCTTCCGGTCGGAGACCCCGGCTGCCCCGGCTCGGGAGTGGGCGTCGTCCTCGCTTCCGATACCGATATCGAAAGAGTGACGCGGACGCGGGGCTTCGACGGCCCACAGTAGAAGGCCCCTCCGGAGTGTTCGTTGAAGATCAGGAGGTAGTCCCCGCCGAGATCGGCCGTCTTTTCACGGAGATCCGCGACGCCGGCGTCGCCGGTTAGGTCCGTCGTGACCCGGGCGAGATCCACGCAAGCCCTGACCTCACCTCGGTCGTGAGTGACGGTGACGTCGCCGGCTCCGGCCTTTCGGGCCGCGCATCCGCCCGGCGCGACGAGGGCGAGCAAGGAGAGAATCAGGAGTTTCGCGGGTCCGCGAACGGTCCGTCTCGTGGCGTGACGATGACGCATCAGCCTACAACGAGATCGCGTCGATTTCCGCAAACGCCCGCTCAACCTCGCCGGCGTCATTTCCGGCGTGGGGGGAGAAGCGGACGGCTCCCTCGCGGGGGGCGACGATGACGCCGCGCTGCTCGAGGGCCTTGGCCCACGAACGGGCGTCGCCCGAGGGCGGCACGGCGGCGAGAATTCCGGAGGCCAAAGGCTCGGGCGAGGCGATCCGCCAGCCGCGGTCGGCGAGGCCTCGGCGCAGGGCCCCGACGTTTTCGAGAATGCGGGCGCGCACGCTGTCCGGGCCCATCTCGCCGAGCAGTTCGAGCGCGGCGCCGAGGCCCCGGAGGTTCGCGGCCGGAAGCGTCCCCGGTTCGTAGCGGCGGGCGCCGGAGTACGGCGCGGCCCGGTACTCGAGATACTCGCCCTCGGCCTTCAGGTTCCACCAGCCGGTCGCGCGGGCGGGGACTCGCTCGCGCGCGCTCTCGGCGACGTAGAAGACGGCGCCGCCCTCGGCAGCGTAGAGCCACTTGTGCGCGTCCGCGCAGAAAACGTCGATCCGGGCCTTTCCGACGTCGAGCGGCAGGGCGCCGAGGCCCTGGATCGCGTCCACGACGAAGAGGACCCCGCGCTCGCGGCAGAGCCGCCCGATCTCCTCGATCGGGAAGACCCAACCGTTGTGGAAGGCCACCCACGACACCGCGACGACGCGGGTGCGCGTGTCCACGAGCGCTTCGATGTCCTCTACCCCGACCCGGCCGGCCCGGTTCTTCGCGACGCGGCACTCGACGCCCCGAGCCGCGAGCCCCCGCCACGGGTAGGCGTTCGACGGGAACTCCATGTCGTCGGTGACGACGGTGTCGCCCTCCTTCCAGGGAAAGCCCAGAGCGACGAGGTTCAGGCCCCAGCTTGTGTTCGGCACGAAGGCGATTTCGGAGGACGACGCCGAGACGAATCGGGCGGCCTTCTCGCGCGTCGCCTCGATCATTTCGTACCAGGAGCGCCAGTCGGCCGCGCCCCGGTCCCGGACGTTCTCGACATGCTCGGTAATCGCGTCCGCCACGCGGCGCGGCAGAGGTGCCACGGCCGCGTGGTTGAAGTAGACGAGGTTCCGACGGACGGGAAACTCGCGGTCGAGGGCGGCGGGAGAAAAGTCGAAGGCCATCAGCCGAGGATCTTCCTATAGAACGCCTCGTAGTCGGAGACCATGCGCTCGGAGCCGTAGCGCTCCTCGGCCCGGCGTCGGCAGGCGGCGCGGTCGATCTCGGAAACGCGAGCGACGAAACCGGCGAGCTCCTCGTCGGTCTCTCCGAGAAATCCCGTGACGCCGTGCTCGACGAGCTCGGGCAGAGACCCGCGGGGCGTCGCGATCACGGGCGTCCCGGCAGCCATGGCCTCGGCCACGACCAGGCCGAAGGGCTCCTCCCACGAGATGGGAAAGAGGAAGGCCCGGGCGCGCGAGACGAGCGCCAGGACCTCGTCGTTCGGCAGCGCTCGGAAGTGCCGGACGCGGGCGCCGTCGACGTGCGGGCGCACCTTTTCCTCGAAAAAGGGCCCGCTCTCGGCGAGGTACGGCGTCGCGTCGCCCACGATGACGAGCGGAAGTCCGGCCCGCCTGGCGATCGCGATCGCGCGGTCGGCGCCCTTGTGCGGCACCAGGCGCCCGACGGTGACGAGGAAGTCGCCCGGCGCCGGCGAGACGGGAACGCGCGCGACGTCGATACCGTAGGGAATGACGGGGAGCCCCCCGCCGAGCATCCGGTTCTGGGCCTGCGTGATGCAGACCGGATGCAAGGTCGGGCAGTGCGCCCGGTAGTACTCGTGGAGGGGCTTTTCGATGTACGCGTAGGTCATGACGCTCGGGCGTTCGGTGGCGTTCGAGAAGTAGGCGGCGGGCGTCGGCCAGTGCGAGTGCAGGACGTCGAAGCCGTCGGCGAACGCGTAGGCCTCGGCCGCGTTGCGCACCTCGTACTCGCGTTCCAGGTAGGAGGTCGAGGCGGGATCGTCCTGCGTGGCGCGGGGCACGACCGCGTGAAGCCTCGCAGTGGTCCGGGAGTCGCCCGAGGCGAAGAGGGTGACGTCGTGGCCGCGTGCGACCAGGCCCCGCGTGAGGCGATCGATCGCGATTTCCGTGCCTCCGTGCGACCGGGGCGGGACCGAAAAGCGGATCGAGGCGATCTGCGCGATTCTCACGGGATGGCGGCGAGGAGAAGGAAATAGGGGAGGGGCCGGACCCCTCCCCTCACGTGCCGCATTCGGTTACTGGCCGATCGTGAACGGAACGACCGCGGCCGTTTTCTCCCACGCCATGGCGAGCTTGCCGCCGGCGTCCGACATGTCCACGAAGCCGATCGAGAACTGGTCGATCGAGACCGCGGGCGTGATCATCGTCATCGGAACGCGCACGACGTCGAACTTGGGGTCGTACCCGTAGGAGCCCCAGATCTTGGTCTTGTCGTTCGGGTCGTACTTGTCCTGCGTCGGCTGCGTGGAGAGGATCAGTGTCCAGCCGTTCTCCTTGAGGTCGACGAAGACGTCGTAGCTGCCGGGCTCGAGTTTCTTGCCGCCGATGGTGATGGGAACTTCGGTCTTCAACTTCGTCGTCTGGTTCGCGCCGGCGCGCCACACGGGAGCTCCGCTGTTGACGGCC
Source organism: uncultured Acidobacteriota bacterium (assembly GCA_963724465.1). Classification (GTDB taxonomy): domain Bacteria; phylum Acidobacteriota; class Thermoanaerobaculia; order UBA5066; family Gp7-AA6; genus DAHUXD01. The sequence continues at coordinate 24,836 of CAVRUT010000010.1, forward strand.
TTGCCATAGTCCGCGCCCTTGCCGAAGACGTTCGTGCGGCCGCGCAGGATCGGCCGGCTGTAGGTGACCTCGATCCACTTGCCGTCCGTGTACCGGCGCTCGCCGTCCTTGTCCGGCGCGCTCCACTTGCCGCCGACCATCGTCGCCGCGGTGCCGGCGGGCGAGGGCGGCTTTCTGTCCTGGGCCGACGCGATGACCACGCCCGCGAGAAGCAGGGAGATTCCGAGAATGGAAGCCTTCCGAGTCATTGTGTCCTCCTGTCCCACCGTCTGGAGCGGCGGCCCGCACTTTCGGGCCGTTCCGCGAAAGGCGAAGCATATAAAATCCGGCGCCTGCATGAACACAATCCTTCGTCGGATCCTGTCCTGCCTCCTCTTCGTCCTTCTCTCCGTGCCCGCTCCAGCAACGAGCGCTCCGGGCAGCGACCGGCTCGCCTACGCCCTTACGGGCGGGCGCGTGATCGTCTCTCCCGGCCACGTCCTCGACCCCGGCGTCGTGGTCGTTCGCGGCGGCGTCATCGAGGCTGTCGGACCGGTGGGCTCGACGCCGATTCCGGCCGACGCACGCGTCATCGACGCGAAGGGCAGGGTCGTCCACGCCGCGTACATCGACCCTCACGTTCCGGTGGACCGGCTCGCCGGGAAAGCGCCGAAGCGACCGCCCGACGACGAGGAGGCGGCCGCAGCGGCTGCCGGTTCGGGGACTTCGACGCGCGCAGCCGGACCGGCGGGGCACCCGGTCGGCGCGGTCCGAGCCGAGGAGCGCTCGATCGAGACGCTCGTCGTCAGGGAGGACGTGGCCAACACCTACCGCCGGCTCGGTTTCGCGGTCGTCGCGGCGGCGCCGGGCTCGGGCGTCCTGCGGGGCGAGGGCGCGGTCGTAAGCTTGGCAGAGGGCCCTGTCTCGGGGCGCGTCCTGGTGGCCGAGAGCGGCCAGTACGTCTCGCTGGAGCCCGAAGCCGACGCGACCGACTATCCCGTGTCGAAGATGGGCGCGGTCGCCGTCGCGCGGCAGGCTTTGCTCGACGCGAGCTGGTGGCGGGAGGCCGAGGCCGCTTACTCGGCGAAGCCGTCCGGGCAGGCGCGGCCCCGCTTCGTGGCTCCGACCGCCGCGCTTGTGGCGGCGGCCGAAGGAAAGGAGGTCGTGGTGTTCGACACGACCGACGTGCTCGCGCTGCTGCGGGCGGCCCGGGTCGCGGGGGAAATGAAGGTGAAGGCCCGCTACGTCGGCGCGGGCGACGAGTATCGGCTGTTGACGGAGGTGGTCGCGGCCAGGCCCGACCTCATTTTGCGCGTCGCCTTCCCGCAGCCCGACGAGCTCGACCGCGAGGAGGAGTGGCTGGACGTGCCGCTCTCGAAACTGCGGTCGTACGACCTCGCGCCCTCAAACCCGAAGTGGTTGAGGGACGCCGGCCTCGAGTTCTCGTTCACCACGGCCGGCCTCGACGACCCGAAGGCCTTCTCGAAGCGGGTCCGCGAGGCGATGGCACGCGGCCTCCCCGCCGACGACGCGCTGGCGGCGGTGACGACGATACCCGCGCGGCAGCTCGGCCTCGGGGACCGCCTCGGCACGATCGCGCCGGGCAAGATCGCCAACCTCGCCGTCGAGACCGGGGAGCCCTTCGCGGAGAAGAGCCGCGTTTCCGAGATCTGGATCGACGGCGCCCGCATGGAGCTCAAGGCGGAGAAGAAGGACGAAACCGGAAAGAAGGAGCCGGAGCCCGGGAAGGCGGCCGCGCCGGACGTGCGCCCGGCCCCCGCCCGCGAGGCCGGGCCGGTGGCGGTTCCGCCGGCGGTCGTCGTGCGCGGCGCGACGGTCTGGACGCAGGGACCGGCGGGAATTCTCGAGAACGCCGACGTCCTGGTCGTCGGCGGAAAGATCGCGGCGGTCGGAAGGGGTGTCGCGGCTCCGGCGGGAGCACTGGAGGTCGACGGCCTTGGCAAGCACGTGACGCCGGGCATCATCGACGCGCATTCGCACACGGCGGTGGACGGCGACGTCAACGAGGGATCCCACAACGTCACGGCCGAAGTGCGGATTCGCGACGTGCTCAATCCGTTCGACGTGTCCGTCTACTGGGAGCTCGCGGGCGGCACGACGACGGCGAACGTCCTGCACGGCTCGGCGAACGCGATCGGCGGCCAGAACCGGATCGTCAAGTGGCGCTGGGGCGGCGGGCCCGAGGACCTTCTCTTCGTCGGCGCCCCGGAGGGGATCAAGTTCGCCCTGGGCGAGAACCCGAAGCAGTCCAACTGGAAGAACCCGAAGCCACGCTACCCGGCCACGCGCATGGGCGTGGCCGACTCGATCCGGGAGCGCTTCCAGGCCGCTCAGGATTACCGCAGGAGGCAGGAGGAGTACCGCAGGGCCGCGGCGGTCAGGGGCGCCCGCCCGATTCCGCCGGAGCCGGACCTCCAGCTCGAGGCGATCGCCGAGATCCTCGAGGGCAGGCGGACGATTCACTGCCACTCCTACCGCAAGGACGAGATCCTCCAGATGCTTCGCACGGCCGAGGAGTTTGGCGTGAGGGTCGGAACGCTGCAACACGTTCTCGAGGGCTACAAGGTCGCCGACGAAATCGCCCGCCACGGCGCCGGCGCCTCCGGATTTTCCGACTGGTGGGCGTACAAGTTCGAGGTGTACGACGCGATCCCATACGCCTTCCCCCTCATGCGCGAGCGCGGCGTCACGGTGTCCTACAACTCGGACTCGGACGAGCTCGCGCGGCGGCTCAACTTCGAGGCCGCCAAGGCCGTCAAGTACGGCAACGTCTCTCCCGCCGACGCGCTCGCGTTCGTGACGTCGAACCCGGCAAAGCAGCTCGGCATCGCCGACCGCGTCGGCTCGCTCGAGGTCGGAAAGGACGGCGACTTCGTCGTCTGGAGTGGCGACCCGCTCTCGACCTCGACGATCGCGCTCGAGACCTGGATCGAAGGAAAGAAGTACTTCGACCGCGCCGCCGACCTCGCGGCCCGGCCGGCGCTCGAGGCCGAGCGCGCGAGCCTGACCGCGAAGGCGAAGGCGAGCCTGGACGAAGGCAAGGAGAAGGCGCCCGAGAAGGCGGGGGCTTCGCGATGACGGCGCGGGCGATCGCAGTGGGTTTCGTCGTCTCGGCGGCAGTGCTCTTCGCGCAGACGTCCGAGAAGACGCCTGCGCAGCCCCGGGTGTTCTCGATCGTCGGCGCGACCGTTCATCCGGTTTCGGGCCCCGACATCCCGAAGGGGACGGTCGTCGTGCGCGACGGGAAGATCGCCACGGTCACGGGGGGCGCGCCCCCCGCGGCGGAGGGTCCGGTCGTGGACGCGACGGGCAAGCACCTTTATCCGTCGCTCTTTCCGCCGATGACGAACCTCGGTCTGTCCGAGATCGGCGCGGTGCGCGCCACGGTGGACACGACCGAACTCGGCGACGTCAATCCCGACGCCCGCGCGTCGGTCGCGCTGAATTTCGACTCGGAAGAGCTGCCGGTAGCGCGTTCGGGCGGCGTCCTCGTGGCGGGCGTCACCCCCCTTGGCGGGATCGTCGCCGGAACGGCCGCCGCGATGAAGATGGACGGCTGGACGCGCGAGGACGCGACGCTCAGGGACCCCGCGGCGATCACGGTCTTCTGGCCGGACCTCGCGATCGACCGCTCGCCCACGGCGAGCCGTTCGGTCAAAGCGCAGGAGAAGCGGCGCGACGAATCGGTCGAAAAGCTGAAGAACGCGTTCCGCGAGGCGCAGGCGTACGCGAAGGCGCGGGCGGCCGAGGGACAGCCCGGGGTCCCGCGCCACGCGGCAGACGCAAAGCTCGAGGCTCTCGTTCCCGCAGTCGAGGGGAAGATTCCGGTCGTCGTCCTGGCCTCACGGCTCGACCAGATCCGGGACGCCGTGAAATGGGCGACGGGCGAGAACCTGCGCCTCGTGATCTGGGGAGGAGCCGACGCGTGGCGGATGGCCGACGAGCTCGCGAAGGCGGACGTCCCGGTCATCGTGGATTCGCCTCTCGAACTCCCGCAGCGCCCGGATGAGCCCTACGACACGTCGTTTGCGAACGCGGGCAGGCTCTCGAAGGCGGGGGTGCGCGTTCTTTTCAACGAGGGCGAGGCCTCCAACGTCCGGAACCTGCCGCACCTCGCGGCGACGGCCGTGACCTTCGGCTTCCCGCGCGAGAAGGCCCTCGGCGCCATCATGCTCGAGCCGGCCAGGCTGCTCGGTGTGGGCGACCGGCTCGGTTCGATCGAGGTCGGCAAGGACGCGACGTTCATCCTGACCGACGGCGACATCCTCGATCTGCGCGCGCACGTCGTCGGCGCGTACCTCGACGGCCGCGCGCTCGACCTGACGGACAAGCAAAAGCGGCTGTACGAGAAGTACCGGAACAGGCCGACGCCGGTGAGCAGGGGGAGCCGATGAACTTTCTCTTCAAGGAAGAGCCGACGCATTATTCGTACGACGATCTCGTGCGCGACGGGAAGACGAGCTGGACGGGCGTGAAGAACCCTCTCGCCCAGAAGCACCTGCGGTCGGTGAAGAAGGGCGACCGGATCTTCTACTACCATACGGGCGACGAGAAGGCCGTCGTCGGGATCGCGAAGGCGGCCGGAGACGCCTATCCGGACCCGAAGGACCGTGACGGAAAGCTCTTCGCGGTGGACGTCGTTCCCGTCAAGAAGCTGCCGCGCACCGTCACGCTCTCCGAGATCAAGGCGAAAGCCTTCTTCAAGGACTTCCCGCTCGTCCGCATCTCGCGACTCTCCGTGATGCCCGTGTCAGACAGGGAGTGGGCCGAGATCGAGAAGATGGGGGCCTGAACCATCGGGTCATCCCGACCGGAGCGAGGGATCCCGAACTCGATCGCGAAGGCGTCGTGTTGAACGCCGGCCTAGGGCCTCGGCGCGACCTCGCGCGGAGTTTCGTCGCGCGAGGCGCCGTGGACGGGATCCCGGGGCCGCGTCGGCACGACCGGCGCCGTCACCCAGCCGATGTCCTGGAGCAGCGGCAGCGTCAGGTCGACCCCGTGGGGCAGGTCCCCGGCAAAGTTCGGCTGCATCAGGAGATGGGGATAGGCGCTGGTGTCCCAGTGGGAGGTGGACGAGCTCGAGTCCGCGGGGTTCGGCGCGTAGAGCAGCATGCGGTTGGCGGCGTCAGCGCCCGAGCGCCGGTCGGGGTCGAGGCGCAGTGTCACCGCGATGCCCTGGGCGAGGCTCGCGCGAAGGGACGCTCCGTCAGCCTGGGTGACGCTGACGACGGGGATCGCGATGGACGTGTCATCGCCGGCCATCCCGAGCGCGCTCGGGTCGGGGTCGTTGTTGACGATCACCAGCCCGATCGCGCCGGCCCCCTGGACGGTGAGCGCCTTCTCGACGAATGTGCAGGTGCCCCGGTCCACGAGCGCCACGTGGCCGGATACCGCGGCCGCGTTGTCGAGCGGGGAGCAGGCGTCGGTCGGCGTGGGGCCCGCGGAATCCGCGGCGTCGGTGGCTGCGACGAGCGTCCCGGCGACGCCGCCCACCGTCAGTGCCGGGCCGAAGTCGGCCGTGCCGACGGCGAGCTCGCCCGCCAGGGCGGCCGGAGCCGTCACCGTCAGGGTCGGCATCGCGAAGAGGGTCGCGGGAACGGCGGCCTCGACCGAAGGGCTCTCGAAGACGACGGCGCCCGTCCGGATCGCGGAGGCCTTGCGGTCCGCGGCGGTCATGGCATCCCAGTGACCACCGGTGGAGTCGTCGCGGACGTGCTTCTCGAAGACGTCGGGGTGCTGCATGAACTCTTCGCCGGTCGGGGGGTCGACGAAGGTCAGGAATCCGAGGCCGTGGGCGAACTCGTGGAGAAGCACCCCGACGAGGTCGATCTTGTCGCCGTGTGCATTGTCGAGGCCGTAATACCACTCCCGGCCGGCCAGGCAGTTCGCCGTGCCGACGTTCGAGTTGAACCGCGCCCGGACGTGCCCGGCCGCCCCCGGAGTCAGGTCCCGTCCGGCGATGCGGTTGGCCAGGGCGACGGCGTACCAGGTGCCCGACAGGGGAGCGTTGGTGAAGTCGAGCAGAGCCGTAGCCGGGCCGGCGGCGCCGAGGGTGCCCGTCGTTGCCGTGCAGTCGATTGGCTCGAAGCTCGCCTGGATCCGGATGTCGACGTCGCTGTCGAGCAGCGCTCCCCACAGGTCGGCGGCGTGCTGGAATGCCTGGAGCCTCTGTGCGCCGAGGGTCGTTCCCGTGTTGCCTCCGACCGGTGTCGCCGGCGTCGCGTCGTTGAACCCCTGGCCGGACGCGTTGGCGTTGACGATCGTGATCCGCGCCGACGCGGCGAGGGGCGCGGCGACGAGGGCGGAGAGCGCGAGAGCGGCGACGACGTGCCGCGGCGTCACGGCTACTTCTCCGAAAGGCGCGCGGCGCGCGGCACGCATTCGATCCGTGTCGAGCCGTCGGGCAGCGTTTCCAGGCGGACGTCGAAAAGGAATGCGTCCCCCAGATCCACCGACCGCATCCCATCCGGGTAGGTCACCACCTCGAAGATGCGAGGCGCCGCCGCCCGCCTCGACTTGAGGCGCTCCTCGGCCAGTTGTCTCAGCTCCTCGGTGGTCGGCTCGCGCAGCTTTCCCGTGGCGGGATCGACGAAGACGCGGAGCCGCGAAACCGGCGCCGGGATGTCTATCGCCGGGCAGTCGCCGGCCCGCTTCTGCTGCGCCGGGGCGGCGCAGGGAAGCAGGACGAGGAGCGCCAGGGCAAAGCCGGACGGGCGCTGAGCAGCCATCATTCCACGATTGTAGCGGGACTCTGGCGCCCGCCCAGTATCCGGTCTACGGCAGCTGGTACTCTCCGTCGACCTTGTACGACACGGTTCCGTCGGGATTGGGCGTTCCCTTGTACGTGCCCTTGCCCTTGATGCCCTTGAACTTGCCGGTACCGCTCGTGAAGGTCCAGGTGCCTCCCCCGGTTTGGAACTTGCCGTCCTTCATGACCGCCGCGCCGTGAAAGTTAGCCGTCGTCTTGTCGCCGTTCGCCAGCGTGGCCGTGTGATAACCGTTGCTGTGAACATCGCCGCCGTAGATTTCATCCTCGGAGACGCTGACGCCGTCCTTGTACTGCACGCCCGCGATCTCGAAGCCCGTCCACGTGCACTGGGCTTTGCCAATGGCAAAGGAGTGCCCCGACATGTCCGAGATATCGACAGGCGCGATCGGGTCGGCCTTGCACTGCGCCGTGCCCGAGGTCTTCGTCTGCGCGCGAGCCGTGGCGGCGAGCGCGACAATGCCGAGAAGTACGAGAAGCGTCCTGAACCTCATGCCATCCTCCTTCGTCGGCGGGAATGCCGGCGTTCTGCAACGGCGCAGTCTGTGCCTGCAGGCAAGATAGAGTCAAGGAGCGGGGCTCTTGGGTTGGCGGATTGGCGGATAGGCGGTGCCGAATTGATGCGAGCGCGTCTGGCGGAGTCGACCTCTTTTCACGTATCTCTGCACGGGGCATAGCCATGGACTCGCCGAGAAGATTCGCAACGGCGGAACGGAGACGGCGGCTCGTTCGCGCGCTTGGCATAGGGGTTCTGGCGATGGCGCAGCCGATCCTCAGCTTCTCACAGAGCTCGGGACCCGGCTTCCGGGTCTGGATCGGAACGAGCCAGATCCTGACGCTCGACGCCCCGCGCGCCGAAGGAAGCCGGGTCGTCTTCCATCGGTACCCGGACCGCCTGTTCATGAGCGCGCGGACGGCGGACGTCGTCCTCGTCGAGACCTTCAAGGCCCAGAGCGCGGCACCTTCACCGAACGAGGGCGCCGAGACGAGAATGTCGGAAAGCGTCGTCGTGTCCGCTCCGGGTCCGAGCCTGCGCCCGGGCGAGGTCGTGGACATCGGGCTCACCGGAGACGGCTCCGACCTCTTGCGGGAACGCGCGTCGGCGCTCGCGGCGAAGGCGGCGGCAGCGGAGCCTGTTCGGCGCCCGGGAGAAGGGGCCCGAGGCAAGGCCCTCTTCAATCCGAATCGCGACTACCGGCCCGAGTGGGACTCCAAACTCGTGCCCGGCTACTCCATGCCCTATGCGAATTCCCCAAACGACCTCCTGGAAGGGAAGACCCTGTCCTATCCCCCCGGCAGCGGCCGCCAGCTGAGTCTCGGCGCGCCGCCGACCTTGATCGACGAGGGTGTCGAGACGCCCAAAGTTCTGAGTCGTCCCGGTGGCTGGGGTCCGCCGTCGGTTGGTCCCTCGATCAGTCCGCCAGTGACGGCAGAGCGAGGTTCGGACGTTCCTCGAGTCCCCGACGTGCACGACGTGCCACGAGTCAGCTACGACCCGAACCTGCCTCCGCCCCGGCGCACCTGGCCGACTCCTGCCGCTCCTCCCAAGAAGGAGCGAGCACGATCCGCGAACGGCCGCAGGTGGCGGCGGGCGTCGAACCGCGCTAAACTGATGGCCCGATGAGGCTTGCCGGGCGGCCACGCCACGAAGCTCCACCTCCCAACGCGGCGCAGCTGTCCCTCTTTCCCGGCCTTCCGCCGTCCTCCCGCGTCCAGCCCGCGATCCGGCTGACCGAATCGAACGTCGCGCGGACGGTGCCGCCGGGCCGGCCGGGGGTCTATTTCTTGAAGAGCGTCGGCCGGACGGCCAGGTCGCCGAGCGGGTCGGGCCGCGACGACGTGGACGTGCGCCAGCGGCTCCTTCAGTACGCCCGCGAGGGCCGGGTCAACGTCCTCTTCGGCTGGATTCTCGCCGAGAGACGCCAACGAGGCCTACCAGCTGGAGTGCTATCTCTGGCACGCCCACGGCGGCGCCTGGGCCGGCATCGAGGGCGACGCCCACCCGGCGCCTTCCGAGCGGATCCCCTTCCTCGGCTGCCCCGACTGCGACGAGTAGGGGGAACCCCCTGAATCGTTTGAATCGTGCAGGTTGATCGGCGCTGAAGTAGGCTTCGGTCGGTTCAGGGTTCGCGCTTCACGGGGGGGCCTCTTGGAGACTCTCGAAAACTTCGTCGGCGGCCGCTGGATCCCGTCGCGGGCTTCCGAGTTTCTCGACGTCCACAACCCGGCCACTGGCGAAACGATCGCGCGGACGCCGCTCTCGACGGCCGAGGACCTCGACACGGCCGTCGCCGCCGCGAAGAAAGCGTTCCCGGCCTGGCGCGACACGCCGCCGATGGTCCGGGCTCGCACGCTGTTCCGGTTCCGGCAGCTCCTCGAGGAGCACTTCGAGGAGCTCGCGGCAACCGTCACGCGCGAGCACGGCAAGACGCTCGACGAGTCGCGCGGGAGCGTTCGCCGCGGCATCGAGTGCGTGGAAGTCGCCTGCGGGACGCCGTCGCTGATGATGGGCTACGGCCTCGAGAACATCGCCGGTGGCATCGACTGCAACGTCATCCGCCAGCCGATCGGCGTGTGCGCGGCGATCGCACCGTTCAACTTTCCGGCGATGGTGCCGCTGTGGTTCCTGCCGTTTGCGGTCGCGGCCGGAAACACCTTCATCGTCAAGCCGTCCGAGCAGGTGCCCCTCAGCCAGCGGCTCGTGATGCGCCTGCTCGAGAAGTGCGATCTGCCTCCCGGCGTCGTCAGCCTCGTCAACGGAGGCCGCGCGGTCGTGGAGGCGATCTGCGACCACCCGGACATCCGCGCCGTCTCTTTCGTCGGCTCGACGGCGGTGGCGAAGGCCGTGTACCGGCGCGGGACACACGCCGGCAAGCGGGTTCAGGCGCTCGGCGGGGCGAAGAACTTCGTCGTCGTCATGCCCGACGCCGACCTCGACCGCACGACCGAGATCATCACGGAGTCTTTCTTCGGCTGCGCGGGGGAGCGGTGCCTGGCGGGAAGCGTGCTGCTGCCCGTCGGGCCCGTGCACGCCGAGACGCGCGAGCGACTGGAAGCCGCGGCGCGGGCGCTCGTCGTGGGCGACGGCGCCAAACCCGGCGTCGGCATGGGGCCCGTCATCAGCGCCGGGCACCGGGAGCGCGTGGTCGGCTACATCGAGAAGGGGATCGCCGAGGGGGCGAGGCTCGTCCTCGATGGGCGCGCGAACCCGGTCGCCGACCGGCCGAAGGGCTTCTTCCTCGGCCCCACGCTGTTCGACGGCGTCACGCCGGCGATGACCATAGGCCGCGAGGAGATCTTCGGCCCCGTCGCCTCGATTACGCCGGTGAAGACGCTCGAGGACGCGATCGCGGTCATGCAGGCCCACCCCAACGCCAACGCGACATCCATCTTCACCTCGAGCGGGAAGGCGGCGCGGGAGTACGCGCGCCTGGCGACGGCCTCGATGGTGGGCGTGAACATCGGCGTCGCGGCGCCGATGGCGCAGTTCCCGTTCGGCGGCGCGAAAGACAGCTTCTTCGGCGACTTGAAGGCCCAGGGCCGCGACGCGTACGAGTTCTATACGGACAAGAAGGTCGTGATTTCCAGATGGTTCTGAATCGAAGGGGCTCGGGATGACAGGTCAGAAGAGGAAGCGATGAGCACGACGAAGACGCAGGCCCGGACGAGCGAACTGACGCGAACGACCCGCGAAAAACATGCGAAGTACATGCTCCCGGCGACGATCCAGTACTACGGGGAGCCCATCGTCCTGACCGAGGGCAAGGGGCTGCGGATCAAGGACGCCGACGGCAACGAGTACCTCGACTTCTTCGGCGGCATTCTGACGGTGTCGGTAGGTCACGCCAACGAGAAGGTCAACGCCGCGATCGTCGCCCAGATCTCGCGGCTCTCGCACGTCTCGACGCTCTATCCGATGGTCCCGGCGGTCGAACTCGCGGAGCGGCTCGCGCGCCTGGCGCCCGGCCGGCTCGAACAGTGCTTCCTCGCGACCTCGGGCACCGAGGCCGACGAGACGGCGGTCATGCTCGCACAGCTTTCGACGGGCTCGACCGAGATCGTCGCCCTGCGCCACGGTTACTCGGGCCGCTCGATGCTCGCCCAGTCGCTGACGGCGCACTCGACCTGGAGACCGCTGCCGACACAGGTCGCCGGCGTCAAGCACGCGGTCTCGCCCTACTGCTATCGCTGCCCGCTCAAGCTCACGTACCCGTCGTGCGGAATTGCCTGCGCCACCGACATCGAGGAGCTGATCCGCACGACCACCACGGGCCGCATCGCCGCGTTCCTCGCAGAGCCGATCCAGGGCGTGGGCGGTTTCATCACGCCGCCGCCCGAGTACTTCGAGATCGCCGTCGGCATCATCAAGAAGTACGGCGGTGTCTTCATCTGCGACGAGGTGCAGACGGGCTTCGGCCGCACGGGCGGCAAGTTCTGGGGGCACGAGCACTGGGGTGTCGAGCCCGACATCATGACGATGGCCAAGGGCATCGCCAACGGCCTGCCGCTCGGCGCGACGATCGCGACGCCCGAGATCGCGGCGTCGCTCAAGGCGTTGACGATCTCGACCTTCGGCGGCAACCCGGTCTCCTGCGCCGCCGCCAACGCGACGCTCGAGATCATCGAGGAGGAAGACCTCCCCGGCAATGCCGCGCGCATGGGCGCGCTGCTGCGGGCCGGGCTCGAGGAGCTCCAGCGCCGCTACCCGCGCTCGATCGGCCAGGTGCGTGGCATGGGCCTGATGCAAGCTCTCGAGCTCGTCGAGGACGAGACGGCCGGCAACCGGAGGCCGGCGAAGGTCCTGACGGCCAGGGTCTTCGAGGAGACGAAGAAGCGGGGCCTGCTCATCGGCAAGGGCGGCCTCGAGGGTAATTGCTTCCGCATTGCCCCGGCGTTGAACGTCGCTCGCGGCGACGTCGAGGAGGCTCTTGCGCTCCTGTCCGAGTCCTTCGCCGCCGCCGGCGCTCGGTAGCCTCGACCATGCACTCAAAGGCTCAGCGGTGGCTGCCCGCGGACAGGACGGGGGGGTCCGCCATGTAAAAACCGTCTTCAGACGGCTTCGCGAGGTTTATACGTACCGGCGCTAGGCTCCGCGCGCTTCGAAATCGCGGCTGCTCTCGATAGCATTGGAAAGATGAGGAGAAGGAAGATGCTCGACTTCAGAAAATGGAGAACCCAACTCTCGATCGCTGCTCTGCTTTCGCTAGGAGGCCTCCTGGTGGGGTGCGGATATCCCAAGGAACTCGTCACCGCCAACGAAGCCGTCGAGAAGGCGAGGCAGGCAGGCAAGGACAAGGAATGCCCGAACGAGTTCCGGACGGCGGAGAACCTGAAGAACGAGGCGTACGCGCTCTGCAAGCCCTGCGACACGGCGAAGGCCATCGAAAAGGCCAACGAGGCGACTCGGTACGTGAATTCGCTGTGCCCGGCCAAGCCCGTCGCGGTGGCGCCACCCGTGAAGCCTGCGCCGCCGGCTCCCACGGTGTATCTCTCGGCGAGCCCATCCTCGGTTCAGCAGGGCCAGTGCGCGACCCTGACGTGGTCGTCGACGAACGCCTCCAGCGTCTCGATCGACCAGGGGGTCGGCCGGGTGGACGCCAGCGGGTCCCGGCAGGTGTGCCCCGATCGGACGACGGAGTACGGGATCACCGCGTTCGGCGAGGGCGGATCCCGCTCCGCATCCACGACGGTGGGGGTCAAGAAGGTCGTCGATCGGCTGACCCTCCACGTCAACTTCGACTTCAACAAGGCCACCATCCGGAAGGCGGACGATCCCGACCTCCAGAAGGCCATCGAATTCATCAAGAAGTACCCCGCGGCACAGATTTCCCTGGTCGGGTATACGGACAACATCGGGAAAGACGCTTACAACCTGAGGCTGTCTGAGAAGCGGGCCGAGGCCGTCAAGGACTATCTCGGCAAGCACGGGATCGACGGCTCGAGGATCCAGACGTCGGGACGCGGGAAAGCCGACCCCGTCGCGAGCAATTCGACCGAGAAGGGAAGGTTCGAGAACCGGCGTGTCGAGATCCTGATCATCTCGGAGTGAGGATCGGCGCCCGGGCCGCGAGCCGTCGGGGTGGTGGTCAACCGTGGGAGTGTCGCTCCGACGGTTGACCCGTCAGGCCCCGGGGCCCGCTAGGCCCGGCGGCGGTAGGCGCGCTGCAGGTAGTAGACGGGGACGCCGAGCCCGATGAACGCGAGGCCGTACAAAGCCTCGCGCGGCGTCTGGATGAGCGTGTTGCCGACGATGGCGAAGGCCGTCAGGGCGAAGAGGACGGGAACTACGGGATAACCCGGCACGCGGAAGGGGCGGTGGAGGCCGGGCTCCTTGCGGCGCAGCGCGATGACCGACAGGACGGCCAGCGCGTAGAAAATCCAGCCTCCGAAGATCACGTACGTGAAGAGCTGCGAGAATCCGCCGATGAAGAGGACGAGAAAGGTGGACCAGAGACCCTGGAAGACGAGCGCTTCCACCGGTGTGCGCCACCGGGGATGGACGCGCGAGACGCGCTCGAAAAAGAGTTTGTCCTTGGCCATCTGGTAGTACGCGCGCGGCCCGGCGAGGATCAGGGCGTTCATCGCGCCGAGCATCGAGCAGAGGATCGCGGCGGTCATGACCTTGCCGCCCCACTCGCCGGTGACCCGCGCCATGGCGAGCAGAGCCACCTTGTCGGTCGCGGCGATCTCGGCGGGGGAGAGCACGCTCAGGTACGCGACGTTCGCCAGCAGGTAGAGGGCGATGACGATCGCCACGCCTCCGATGGCGGCACGCGGAAAGTTCTTCTGCGGATCGCGCAGCTCTCCGGCCGTGAAGCTCACGTCGTGCCAGCCCTCGTAGGCCCAGAGCACGCCGACCAGGGCCACGCCCACGGCGGCCATCGGTGCCGGGCCGGCCGGCAGCGGCGGCGCGGCGGCGGCCGTGGCGGCCGCGGCCTCCTTCGTGGGGCCGGGCAGCACGAAGATCACGGCCACCATGATGATGAGGCCGCCGACCTTCAGGGCGGTGAGGACGTTGCCGACACGGGCCCCGTTCTTCACACCGATGACGTTGATCCAGGTCAGCGCGGCGATCGCCACCACGCCGGCGATCTTCGTGGTCGTCGGCGTCAGCGGAATGAAGGCGCCAAGGTAGATCGGGAAGGCCGCGCCCAGAGTCGCAATCGAGCCTGAAGTCGCCACGGTGAAGAGCATCCAGCCGCAGAGGAACCCCGGCAAGCGTCCGAAGGCGCGCATGATGAAGCTGTAGATCCCGCCGGCCTCCGGCATCGCGGCGCCGAGCTCGGCGAGCGAGAGCGCGCCGAGCATCGTCAGGATGCCGCCGATCACCCACACGCCGAGCATCCAGCCGGGCGTCCACACCGAGCGCGCGATTTCGGACGGCACCAGGAAGATGCCCGATCCGATGATCGTGCCGATGACGATGTTGATGGTGTCGAAGAGGCCGAGCTCTCTGGCGAGCTCGGCCTCGTGCGGCCGGGTCCCCCCGAGTTGACTCACGCGGCACCCCCCCTTGTGGTTGGGGGTGTTCTATCAGATTCGGGCGATCAGCGGTTCGGAAGGCGGTCTTCCAGCTCCTTCAACTTCTTCTCGAGTTCGTCGAGCCTCTGCTCGAGCTCCGGATAGTCCGGGGGCGGCATCACCATCGGGTGGCCGGGGCCCTTCATCTTCCACCGGAAGCCGGGCATCCCGTCCTGGAGCTCGCCCACGCGGATTTCCTTTTCCTTGCGCTCGGCGACGGTGACCGTCAGGCTCTTCGCCGAGCGGTTGCGGAGCACTTCGACCGTGATCGTCTCGCCGCTTTTCTTGTGGCGCACGGTCCGGACGAGCTCGCGGGTCGAGGCGATCGGGTCGCCGTCCACCTTCGTGACGATGTCGCCGACCTGGAGGCCGGCTTTGGCCGCCGGGCCGTCGGGTTCGACCGAGCCGACCATCACGCCCGCGTCCTCGGGCGCGCCGAAGTGCTGGCGCAGCTCCGGCGTCATCTCGATCGGGCGGACTCCGATGAAACCGCGACCCGCGGGCCCGTGCATGCGCATGACGAAGGGATGAACGCCTTCGGCGATGTCATCGAGATCGGCGATCGCCTCCGGTTCGTCCCCGTCGCCCCAGACGTAGACCCGGTCGCCGTCGACGACGACCTCCTCCTCGGGTGACGCGACGACGATCTTCTCTTTGCGCCGGCGAGGCGCTTCGGGCGGCGCGGGCGCTTTCGGGGCCGCCGGCGGGGCCGGCGCGACCTGGGGCGCGGGGGGGGCGGGCGGATCGCTCGCGCCCAGGAATGACGCCGGCGGGGCGAGAAAAAGGGCGGCCAGGAATGTCGTTTTCAGGACGGACATCTTCATCGTTCCTCCCAGTCGCAAGGGGAGACGCCCCGGGGGGTCGAAGGTTTCGCCCTTGATAGCCTTCCCGGGCGATGCGCCGGAGCGTCCTTGCGACCATCCTCCTGCTTTCCGCTGGCTCCGCGACCGGTCAGGGCCCGGCGGCCGACTGGCGGACGGTCGAGACGAAGCATTTTCGGGTGCACTATCCGGCACCGTTCGAGGCCTGGGCGCTCCACGCGGCCGGAGAGATCGAGGCAATCCACGCCCGCGTGACCGAGTTCATCGGCTACGTTCCGCCGCGGCGGATCGAGGTCGTCGTCGCGGACCCGGCGGGCGACGCCAACGGCGAGGCAATCCCGTATCTCGACCGGCCCGAGGTCGTCCTGTGGACTTCTCCCCCGGAGTCGGAGTCGTCGATCGGCGACTATGGCGATTGGATGGAGCTCGTGACGACCCACGAGATCGCCCACGTCGCGCACCTGGCGCGGCCGCGCAACCGTTCGGCCGGCGTCCTCATCCTGCTTTCGCCCGCGCCGTTCGGGCCGCTCGCACTCCGGTCGCCGCGCTGGGTCACCGAAGGCTACGCGACGCTCGTCGAAGGAGCGTTGACCGGATCGGGGCGGCCGAACTCGAACTTTCGCGCGATGGTGCTGCGCCAGCTCGGGATCGAGGGCAAGCTGCCGTCGTACGGAGCGCTCGACGCAACGGGGACCTGGCTCGGCGGCTCGGTGGCCTACCTCGTCGGCTCGGCCTACCTCGAGTGGCTCTCGGACCGCGAGGGCCCGGATGCCCTGCCGCGGCTCTGGAAGCGGATGGCGTCCTCGCGCGGCGGGAGCTTCAAGACCGCCTTTCGCGGCGTGTTCGGCGAATCGCCGCAGACGCTTTACGACCGCTTTCGCGCCGAGCTGACGGCGCGAGCGCTCGAGGAGGAGAAGCGTCTGAAGGCGCAGGGCCTCGTCGAGGGGGAGTTGTGGCAGCGGCTTTCCGGCGGGACTCTCGCGGCGGAGGTGTCGCCCGACGGAACCAAACTCCTCGCGCGGCGGGATCCCTCGCGGAGCGAGACGTATCTGGCGATCTGGCCGGTGGCCGAGACCGAAGACGAACGTCGGGCCGGGGAGGCCCGGCGCAAGGCCGACGCGGAGCTCGCCGAGGACGCGAACGAGGTCGCCGACCGGCCGGAGACGCCGGCCCCGCGCGAGCCCCGGTGGACGCTTCCGCGGTCGGACGGGTTCTCGGCGTCGGATCCGCGATGGATGCCCGACGGCCGCGCCGTCCTCTTTTCGCGGCGAGGTCCCGACGCCGACGGCGTCCTGCGCTGGGACCTCTACCGGTGGAACTACGAGCGCGGGGGCGTCGCGCGCGTGACCCGATTGGCCGACGCGAGGGACGCCGATCCTGCGGCGGACGGCGCCTCGGCGGTCGCGGTGCGCGGGCGGTTCGGCGCGTCGGCCCTCGTGCGCGTGGACCTCGCGACGGGTGCGACGCGGGAGATCCCCGCGGCGCTGCCGGTCGCCGAGGCGTGGCCAGTGTGGAGCCATCCCCGCGTGTCGCCCGACGGAAAGCGGATCGCGGCGCTCCTGCACGCGGCGCGGCGTTGGCGTCTCGTGACGCTGCCGGCCAGCGGGGGAGAGGTCCGCGAGATCGAGCTGTCCGCCCCGCCCGCGTCGGCGCCGGCGTGGAGCGCGGACGGGTCCCGGCTCTTCGTGACGAGCGGCGTCTCGGGAATCTGGAACGTTGTTCAGGCGGATCCCGTGGCGAACGAAGCGCCGGCGCCCCTCACGCGGGTGACCGGCGGCGCGTTCGGCCCGGCACCCGCGCCGGACGGAAAGACCCTCTTCTTTCTCGAGTTGACGGCGCGCGGTGTTTCCCTGCGCCAGCTGCCTCTCGGAGGTCCCGCTGCGGCGCCGGCCGATGCCGCCGGCGACGCCTATCCGCTGCTGCTTCACGCACCCGCGCACAACCAGCCGTTTGCGACGGAGCCTCTCTCCGCGCCGCGGCCCTACGACGTCTGGCAGACGCAGGCGGTCCGTCCCCTTCTCGACTTCTCGTTCGGCCCATCGGGCAACACGGTCCAGCTCGGCGCGGACGGCGCCGACGTGCTCGGCCGGCTGCACGGGCTGGCGATGGGCTCCGTGGGCGATGCGATCGGGCCCCGGGGAGGCTCGGTCGCGGCCGCGTATCGAGGGCTTGCCGTCGCGCTCGCGGCGCAGCTCTTCTCGGCCATCGAAAAGCCCGGCAACCAGGGCCTCGCTCCGCGGCCGGCTTTCGACGAGGAGCGGTGGGGTGGATTCTTCGAGGCCTCGTGGTCCCGGCCCTACGCGTGGGGATGGATCGACGCGCGCGCGGGCGGCGGAGGGACTCGAGTCGAGGCGTTCGCGACCGGCGAGACGTTCACACGCGCGCTCGGCTCCGCGGGCGTGCAGCTCGCCTTCCGGCGCACACGCGGCCGGTCGGGCTTTGGATTCGACCTCGAGGCCGGGGGCGGGGTCGGAGGGACGGCCGGCGCGTCGTGGAGCCAGTGGGCTGCGGGCGGGCGGGTGGTCGGCATTCTGCCCTTCGCGAGCCTCTCGGCCGCCGCCCGCTACGGCGACACCGGGGGCTCGCCGTCGCTCTTCGACCTCTACGCCATCGGAGGCGCTCCCAACGCGATCCTGCCGCCGGGGCTCGACCGCAACCGGATTCAGAGCCCGGCGCTGCCGGCGGACCTCCAGGCGGGCAAGCGCTTCGACGCGTATCGCGTCGAGCTCGCCGGCAGCGACGTTCCCCTCGTGCTTTACGCCGAGTGGCTGCGCGCCTGGAGCGGCGGGTCGGCGCGGCCCGGCCCGGTGCGCGTCGCGGGGGCGGAGGTGCGCCTGGAGCGCCTGATCCCCGCGGAATTCGGCCGAGCGGTCACGTTTCACGTCGGGGGGGGCTGGATCGTCAGCAAGACGCCTTCCATTCGAGCCGCCCGCGGATATGCTCAGCTCATCTATAGGCCATGAGAAACATGGAAATCCGCCGCGCACCGCTCGCCGCCCTTCCGCTCGCCGTGAGCTCTCGCCTGCGCCTCGAAGCCTTCCGGCCCGCCGCCGCCTGCTGCGCCCGTCGCGCCCAGCGCCGCGGAGCTCGCCAAGAGCGGCCTCGCGGTCGTCCTCGATGCCGACGTCGTTCTCAAGGACTCGTCGCGCAGCCGCGACCTGCCCGTGCGGGTCACCTATCCCGACGGGCCGGGGCCCTTTCCCGTGATCGTCTTCTCGCACGGGGCCGGAGGTTCGGGCCGGACCTACGACGCGCTCGCCCGCTTCTGGGCGACGCACGGATTCGTGGTGCTCGCGCCCGGTCACGCCGACGGCGCTCCCGCCGGTGGCAAGGATCCGGCGAGCGAGAGCGCCCGCGAGCCCGCGGGCGACGCCGCGCCGGACCCGAAGGGCTGGGAGAACCGCACGCGGGACCTCGCCTTCCTCGTGGCCGCGACGGGTGCCGTCGAAGCCCGGGTTCCGGCGCTCAAGGGTAAGCTCGACGAAGCGCGCGTGGGAGTCGGAGGGCAGTCCTACGGCGCCTTCTCCGCGATGCTTCTGGCCGGAACGACGGTGGACGTTTCGAAAAAGGAAAAGGCGAAGAGCTTCCTGGATCCGATCTCCAAGGCGTTCCTGCTGGTCTCGCCACCCGGAAAGGGGCAGCAGGGACTGACCGAGAAGTCGTGGGCGTCGGTCGAGAGGCCGCTGATGGTGGTGACGGGGACCCGGGACCCGGGCGCGAAGAACCAGGACCCCTCGTGGCGGCTCGACGCATACCAGCTCTCGCCGCCCGGCGCGAAGTACGCGCTCTTCATCGAGGGCGCAAGCCACCTGTCGTTCACCGGGCTCGCCGCCGAACCGGGCGCGACGCTGCCGCGCGCTTCCGGGAAGAAGCCGCTCTCGGCCGACGAAGAAGTCGCCGTCTTCAAGGACATGAGGATCGCGACGCTGGCCTTCTGGGAGGCGTACCTCAAGGACGACGCGAACTCGAAGGCCTTCCTCCAGTCCGACGCCCTCATGGCGGAGAGCGGGAATCGCGCGCAGCTGCTGCGGCGCTGAGGCGGCCGGCTAGTCCACGTAGTACCGACGCGCGTAGACCCGGCCCTTGCGCCCGGCAAGGGCGACCTCGATCGTGTGCTCGCCGCGCGGCCCCCCCTGCGGCTTCACGAACACGAGCACGTAGCGGCCGGAGATCGCCCGCCCCACGCGGTCCATCACGAGCTGGGGGAAGAGGTGCGTCTTCTCGTAGTGGCCGCCGGTGAGATCCGCGATCTGCTCGATCGATCCCTCGAGGGAGTGGTAGTCGGCGTCGGTCACGTCGAGGCTGAAGATGTTGACGCGCGCCTCGGCCATGCGGTGCATCGCTTCGATCCAGGCCCGCTGCTCGCTCGCGTTCGGTCCGGTGAGGCCGCCCACCGTGCCGAGGCCCCAACCGAAAAAGAGCATCGACTTGCCGCCGGGAATCGGCGCCAGCGCCCGGGCGACGAGCTCGAGCGCGCGCTCCGGAGTGGCGCACCGGCGCGACTCGCCGGGATCGAGCACGCGGGCAAGCGACGGGTGGCCGTCCGGGTCGGGCTCGGCTGCTTCTCCGCGGCGGATCGCGGCGTGGATGGCGCGCTCGAGCTTCGCCCGGTCGGAGGTGAAGTCCTGGCGCAGCTTGAGGTGCGTGTCGTACGAGACCACGGCGACGCGGTCGGTCGGCTGCAGCGTCGCGACGAACCGCCGCGCCTGGATCCCCATCCGCAACAGGCCGAGCAGGCGCGAGACCTCGTGATCGGTCTGGAAGAACAGGACGATTACGCGCCCGGGCGGAATGTCGGGCGACGCGGCCGGGCCGTCGGCCGGGGTCAGGGCGGCGAGGACCGTCGGATCGATCTCCGGCGCTCCCGCCGGCAGCCAGTCCACCGACTCGAGGGAGATCGGCCTGCCGTCCACCTTCACCACGAAATCCGCAGGGCCGAGGGAGGGAATGGGCGTCCCGTCCGGGCCGGTCACGTGCGCGTCCACGATGACACGCTCGACGAGAGCCTGCTCTTCGACCGCGCCGCGACGGTCGACGGGTTCCTGCGCTGCTGAGGTGAGCGCCGCGAGTCCCATGAGGGCGATCGAGGCCGCGCGCTTCACGGCGCGGCCCCGACGACGACCCCTCGGACGCGCCCGCGCTCGGCTTCCCAGTCGAGCACGATGCCGGTCCCGATGCCGTCGGCGGCCTTGCGCCCGTAGAGCCTCTCGACGATCGCGAGCGCGGCGTCGAAGGACTGGACGCCGCCGGCCGAGGTCACGAATTTGCCGTCCCAGACCCAGGAGGCGTCCCGGCGCACGCTCACCTTCGGAAAGGCCTTCGCGAGCGCGTCGCGGTCGCCCGGAAAGGTGGTCACCTGCCGGCCGTCGAGGGCGCCCGTCGCGGCGAGGACGAAGGCGCCGTCGCAGAGCGTCAGGACGAGCGAGGCCTCGGTCGCCCGGCGCGCGACCCTCGCGATCAGAGCGGCGTCCGAGAGGTCGCGGCCCATGTTGCCCTCGGCCGACGGGATGACGAGGACGTCCAGCTTCGGAGCCTCGTCCAGGCCGTAGTCCGGCGTCACCGTCACGCCCTCGTACGTCCGAATCGGCGACTTCGTCGGCGCGATCACGACGACCTTCATACCCGGTGCCGGCTGCGAGTGGAAGCGCACGTGGTCGAAGACGTCAATCGGAGCGACGAACTCGGTGTTGTAGACGCCGGGCAGCGCCAGGACCCCGACCACGAGGAGCGCGGCCGCGTTCATGCTTCTAGGCTAGCGCAGGCGGGCCGACCGAGCGGGATAAGATTGACCTCCCCCCTATGACCCTCATCGCCGGAACCCGGCTCGGCCCATACGAAATCCTGGGTCAGATTGGCGCAGGCGGGATGGGGGAGGTCTACCGGGCACGGGACACGCGGCTCGGGCGCGAGGTGGCGGTCAAGGTGCTTCCGGCCGCCGTTTCGGCGAATCCCGAACGGCTCCGGCGGTTCGAGAAGGAGGCGCGGTCGGCCTCCTCGCTCAACCACCCCAGCATCGTCACGGTCCTCGACATCGGCGAATCGGGCTCGACGTCGTTCATCGCGATGGAGCTGGTGGACGGGCGGACGCTGCGGGAGCTGCTGGCCGAGGGGGCGCTGGCGACGAAGCAGGCTGCTCGCGATCGCGGCGCCGGTGGCCGACGGGCTCGCCAAGGCTCACGCGGCGGGGATCGTGCACCGGGACCTGAAGCCCGAGAACGTGATGGTGACGAGGGACGGCTTCGTCAAGATCCTGGATTTCGGTCTGGCGAAGCTGACGCAGCCGGACGGTTCGTCGGGTGTGACGGCGGCGCCGACGGTCTCGGGCGGGACGGAGCCGGGGATCGTGATGGGGACGGTCGGGTACATGTCGCCGGAGCAGGCGACGGGCCAGGCGCTCGACTTTCGGTCGGACCAGTTTTCGTTCGGCTCGATCCTCTACGAGTTGGCGACGGGCAAGCGGGCTTTCCAGCGCGGGAGCACTCCCGAGACGCTCACCGCCATCATCCGGGACGAGCCGGAACCGATGGGCAACCTCAGCCCGCTCTCGCCGGCGCCGTTGCGCTGGATCGTGGAGCGGTGTCTCGCGAAGAACCCCGACGATCGCTATGCCTCGACGCGCGACCTTGCACGGGACCTTTCGACGGTCCGGGATCGGATGGGCGAGACGAGCGCCGGCGTCCCGGCGGCCCCGGCCCCGGTCCGGATAAGTACGCCGATCTGGATGCCGATCGCCCTCGTGGCGATGGCGGCGGCGCTGGCGGGAGTCCTCCTGCTTCGCCCGGTCCGAAACGAGGCGCTGCCGTCGGGGCCGACCCGGTTCCTGGTGGACACGTCCTCGAGCGGTTCCTACATCGGGAGACCGCCCGTCACCGGGTTGGCCGTTTCGCCCGACGGCCGGCGAATCGCCTTCGTCGCGGGATCGGCCTCGAGATTCCGGCTCTGGGTCCGCTCGCTGGACGAGGTCGAGTCCCGGGCTCTGCCGGGGACGGAATGGGCGGCCTCGCCGTTCTGGTCCCCCGACGGACGGCACGTCGCCTTCTTTGCGGGCGGCAAGCTCCAGAGGAGCGCGGTTGCAGGAGGCCCCCCCCAGGTGATCTGCCCTTCTTCCGGAAGCTCCGGGACGTGGGGCCCCGGCGACGTCGTCCTCATCGGGCAGTGGGAGGGCGGGGGCGATGGCGGAATCCTTCGCGTCTCCGCGGAAGGAGGCAGTCCCGTCGCTCTGACGAAGGCCGGACAAACGCACCGCCATCTCTGGCCCCAGTTCCTCCCCGACGGACGGCGCTTTCTCTTCGTGGATCAGTCGCTCGAGGGCGGGAAGCACGTCGTCAGCATCGGCTCGCTCGACTCCGCCGAGATCCGGCCCCTGTTCGAGGCCGACAGTCGGGTCGACTACGCTCCCCCGGGCTATCTTCTCTTCGTTCGCGAGGCAGCCCTTTTCGCGCGCCCCTTCGACGCGGAGCGCCTGGCCTTCACCGGAGAGGCGATTTCCATCGCGCCGGCCGTCGCGTACTTCCGCCGGACCGGCTCCGGTGCCTTCTCCGCGTCCGCGCGGTCGAGCGTCCTCGCCTACCAGCCCCGACCTTTCGACTCCCAGCTGGTCTGGCTCGACCGGGAGGGGCGTTCACTCGGGTCGGTGGGCGCGCCCGCGATCTTCCATCTGTCGCCACGGCTCTCGCCCGATGGCCGCCGGGTCGTGGTGTCGGTGAGGGATCCGCACACCGGGATCCGTGACGCCTGGATCTACGATGTGGCGACCGGACTGCCGACGCGCCTGACGGCCGCGACCGGGGACGGGCTGCAGCCGGTCTGGTCCCCGGACGGCTCGCGCATCGCGTATGCCTCGGCACGCGAGAGCGCTCCGGACATCTACGTGCGCGACCTCGCGAGCGGGCGCGAAGAGCTGGTTCTCGCGCTCCCTGGCACACAGGGCCCCCTCGGCTGGTCCCCCGACGGGACGCACATCGTGTACAGCGACTACTCGCCGGCCCGGCGGCCTCCGTTCCGGATCGGAGTCATGGTCGTGGGCTCAGACCCGAGGCCGGCGCCGCCACCCCCGGGCCCGCCCTACAGCGAGTACGGCGCCTGCTACTCGCCGGACGGCCGCTGGCTGGCCCTCGTCTCGGAGGAGTCCGGCGAGGCGGAGGTTTACCTCGTGCCGGCCGCCGGCAACGGGGAGCGGCGCCGCGTCTCGTCCGCGGGAGGGGACCACCCGCGCTGGCGTGGAGACGGCCGCGAGCTCTACTACCTCGACGGCGGGGGGAGGGTGATGGCGGTCCCCGTCACGGTCGGAGCTTCCGGGATCGATGTCGGTTCGCCGCGGGCGTTGTTTTCTGCGGGATCCTCCGCGATCGACTTCGATGTGACGGCGGCGGGCGACCGTTTCCTCTTCGAGATGGGGACCGATGCTCGTCCCCAGCCCCCGATCGTCGTCACGCTCGACTGGGCCACGGGGGCTGCGCAACTGAAATGACGCTCTCCGCCGGGACCCGTCTCGGCCCCTACGAAATCCTCGCGCCGCTCGGGGCGGGCGGCATGGGGGAGGTGTATCGGGCGCGGGACACGCGGCTCATGCGCGAGGTCGCGATCAAGGTGTTGCCAGCGGCGCTTGCCTCGGATCCCGAGCGTCTCAAGCGATTCGAGAAGGAAGCGCGCGCGGCCTCGGCGCTCAACCACCCCAATCTCGTCACGCTGCACGACGTCGGATCCTCGGGCGGGGTCGAGTTCATGGCGATGGAGCTGGTGGACGGCCGGACGCTCCGGGAGGTTCTTGCGGACGGCGCGATGGGGGCGAAGCCGTTGCTGACGATCGCGGCGCAGGTGGCCGACGGCCTGGCCAAGGCGCACGGGGCCGGCATCGTGCACCGGGACTTGAAGCCCGAGAACGTCATGGTGACCAAGGACGGGTTGGTGAAGATCCTGGACTTCGGCCTGGCCAAGCTGACTCAGCCGGGAGATTCGAGCGGAGCCACCGCGGCGCCGACGGTTTCCGGGGCGACGGAGCCGGGGATCGTGATGGGAACGGCGGGCTACATGTCGCCGGAGCAGGCCCTGGGAAAGCCGCTCGACTTTCGGTCGGACCAGTTCTCGCTGGGATCGATCGTCTACGAGATGGCGACGGGCAAGAGAGCGTTCGCGCGGGGAAGCACGCCCGAGACGCTGTCGGCGATCATCCGGGAGGAGCCCGAGGCGATCGGGAGCCTCGCGCCGCTGACGCCGATACCGCTCAAGTGGATCGTCGAGCGGTGCCTCGCGAAGAACCCCGACGACCGCTATGCTTCGACGCGCGACCTGGTCCGGGACCTCGCAAACCTGCGAGACCGGCTCTCCGAGACGAGCGGTGGGCAGCCGCGCGCGGTGGCGAGCCCGCGGAGCCTGTGGCGCCGCGCTGCGCCCTGGCTGGTCGCCGCCGCGCTCGCACTGGCCCTCGGGCGGGCCACTCTGACGCGGCGAGCCCCGGCCTCGCCGCCGGTGCGGTTCTCGGTCGTGCTGCCGGCGGGCGTCGGATTCGTGTCGGGAGAGGTCGACACCCGCATCGCCCTGGCTCCCGACGGGCAACGGCTCGCCTTCGTCGGCCGCGGTCCGGGCGGGGACCGGTTGTATTTGCGCCGGCTCGACACGCTGGAGGCGAAACCTCTCGAAAATACCGATGGCGCGGTTTCGCCGTTCTGGTCGCCGGACGGCCGTTTCCTGGGCTTCTTCGCCGACGGAAAGCTCAAGAAAATGGAGGCGTCCGGAGGCCCGCCACAGGTCATCTGTGAGGCGCCGGTCGCGTGCGTTCCCAGCTGGAGCGCTCAGGGTGTGATCCTCTTCTCGGAGTTCGCGGGGGAGAGCGCGGGCATCTGGCGCGTGAACGCGAACGGGGGCACACCCGAGCAACTCCTCAGGACCGATTTCGAGAAGGGCGAAACCGCGCGCTTCTGGCCACAGTTTCTGCCCGACGGGCGGCACTTCCTCTACCTGGTCATTCGCCGCGTCAGCGCGGGCCCCCTCAATCGCGAGCTTCGGGTGGGCTCGCTCGATTCCAAGGAGACCTCGGCGCTCGCCGGTCCCTTCGAGTCGCGCGTCGAGTACGTGGCGCCGGGCTTCCTGTTGCACGTCCGGCAGGGGACCCTTCTGGCCCAGCCCTTCGATCCCAGTCGGCTCGCCGTGCACGGAGAAGCGGTTGCGCTGGCCGACGGCGTCTTCTCGTTCTACGGGCCCGCCAGCGCAGGTTTCTCGGCCTCGCCGGAGTCGGTCGCCTACGGGACGGGAGCGAAGCCCACCCGCGTCGCGTGGTTTACCCGCAGCGGCAAGCTGCTCGAGACCGTGGATTCCTCCTCGCCGGTGGACGGGGTCCGCCTGTCGCCGGACAACCGGTCGGTTGCTCTGCAGGTCGAAGATCCCAAGACGGGGACCTCCGACCTCTGGCTTCGGGACCTCTCGCGTCACGTTTCCGTTCGGTTGACCTTCGACGCCGTGGACGAGCAGCGTCCGGTGTGGTCTCCCGACGGGCGCGTGCTCTACTACCGGTCCGACGCGAACGGTCCTCCCGACATCTATCGGCTTTCGGTTGGAGCACCTGCGTCACAGGCTCCCTTCTACGCCGCGCCCGGCGTTCAGCAGCCCGAAGACTTCTCCCCGGATGGCAAGTTCCTCGTGTACACCGAGTACAACCCCCAGCAGGGCGAGAACCTCTTCGTCCTGCCGCTCTCCGGGGAGCAGAAGCCCGTGCCAGTCGCGGCGACTCGGTTTCGAGAGACCGGGGCCCGCTTCTCCCCGGACAGCCAGTCGATCGCCTATGTCTCCAACGAGTCCGGTCAGGGCGAGATCTACGTCATCCCCCGCCTCGGCGAAGCGGACAAGGTGCGGGTCTCGGTGGGAGGCGGGGCGTTGCCGCGCTGGCGGCGGGACGGCCGCGAGCTCTACTACGTCGCGCCCGACGGTACCCTGATGGCGGTCGCGCTCCCGTCGGGGAAGAAGGAGACGCCCGGGGCACCGTCGGCTCTCTTCCACGTGGAGGATGTGGTTCGCGACTGGGACGTCGCCTCCGACGGAGAACGGTTTCTGATCGACATCGGCTCGCCGGAGCCGGCGCCGATCTCGGTGCTCGTCAACTGGCCGGCGCTGATTCCGAAGTAGGCCGACCCTACCGGGCGTCCTTGTAGACCTTGCCCTCCCTCATCACGAAGACGACGTTCTCGAGGACGCGGACGTCGGCGAGGGGATCGCCTTTGACGGCGATGAGGTCGGCCCACTTGCCGGGCTCGAGGGATCCGGCGTCGTTGTTGCGGCCGATGAGCTCCGAGGCCCCGACGGTCGCAGAGCGGATCGCCTCCATCGGGGTCTGGCCGTACTTGACCTGCCACGCGAACTGGCGGGCGTTCAAACCGTGGGGATAGACGCTCGCGTCCGTGCCGAAGGCGATCTTCACGCCGGCCTGCACCGCTTTCCGAAAGGCCTGGCGCTGGAGCTCGTCGCCCTCGGGCTGCTTGGCGGCGAAGTCCTGTGGGTAGCCGGCCGCGGCGCCCTGGCGGATCCACTCGGCGTCGTAGATGTCGGCGACGAGCCAGGTGCCGTGCTCCTTCATGAGCCGGATCCCCTCGTCGTCGAGGTACGTGCCGTGCTCGATCGAGGCCACGCCCGCTTTCACCGCGAGCTTGATCCCCTCGGCCGAGTGGGCGTGGGCGGCGACCCGGAGGCTCTTGTGCGCCGCCTCCTCGACCGCGGCACGGATCTCGTCGTAGGTGTACTCGACGGCGTGCGGGTCGCTCCCGTGCGTCAGGAAGGCGCCCGTCGCCAGGATCTTGATGAGGTCCACGTCGTGCTGGGCGATGTCGCGGACGCGCTGGCGGACCTGGTCGACGCCGTCGGCGATGCCGAAGCGCAGGTCCCAGGGAAGCGCGACGTCGGGGGCGAAGCCCGTGATCGCTCCGCCGCCGCCCGAGATCGTCAGGTACGCGCCGGCGACGAACATACGCGGCCCCGGGAAGTCGCCCCGGGCGATGGCGTCGCGCAGGGCGACGTCCACGAACGCGCGGTAGGTGCCGACGTCGCGGACGGTCGTGAACCCCGCGTCGAGCGTGGCCTTCGCGTTGGGCACGGATTCGAAGGCGCGGTCCGCGGCGCTCTTCTTCAGGTCGGACAGCGGGTCCTTGTCGTGGACGTAGTCGCCGACGAGGTGGGTGTGGCAGTCCATCAGGCCGGGCAGGACCGTCAGCGCCGAGAGGTCGATCACCTTCGCCCCCGCCGGGATCGGGACGGTCGGGCCAACGGCTCTGACCCTGCCGTCCTCGATCAGGACGATCGCCCCCGGCACGACCACGCCGGCCTTCGGGTCGATGAGGCGGCCCGTCCGGACGGCGACGACCTCGGGCGGTCCGGCCAGGGCGGCAGCGGCCGATGCAAGCAGAATGGCGGCGCAACGCAAGAGCCTCATCGGATTTCCCTTCGCGACAGAATGCGCGCGATTCTACGGCGAGTCCGGTTAGAATCCCCGCGGCAAACGACTCGATGACAGTTTCAGCAGGCACGCGCCTCGGTCCCTTCGAGGTCCTCGCGCCCATCGGCGCGGGAGGCATGGGAGAAGTCTACCGAGCGCGAGACACGCGCCTCGGCCGCGAGGTGGCCGTCAAGGTGCTGTCGTCCGAGTTCGCGGCCGACGCCGACCGGCGCAAGCGATTCGAGCAGGAGGCGCGCTCGGCCTCGGCCCTCAACCACCCCAACATCGTGACGATCCACGACATCGGGTCGGAAGACTCGACGGTCTACATCGCGATGGAGCTCGTCGACGGCAGGACGCTGCGCGAGGTGCTCCATGCCGGGCCGCTGCCGACCAGGAAGCTGCTCGACCTCGCCTACCAGATGGCCGACGGGCTCGCCAAGGCGCACGCCGCCGGGATCGTCCACCGGGACTTGAAGCCCGAGAACGTGATGGTCTCGAAGGACGGCGCGGTCAAGATCCTCGACTTCGGGCTCGCCAAGCTCCTCAAGCAGCAGTCCGAGGAGATCTCGAATCTGCCGACCGCTCAGGCGACGCAGGCCGGCACGGTGCTCGGCACGGTCGGCTACATGTCGCCCGAGCAGGCCAGCGGCAAGGCCCTCGACTTTCGTTCGGACCAGTTTGCCATGGGCTCGATCTTCTACGAGATGGCCACGGGCAAGCGCGCCTTCCAGCGGGGCACGACGGCGGAGACCCTGACGGCGATCATTCGCGAAGACATCGAGCCCGTCGCGCAGATCAACGCGGGCGTGCCCGCTCCGTTCCGGTGGATCGTCGAGCGGTGCCTGCAGAAGGACCCCGAGGAGCGCTACGCCTCGACGCGCGACCTCGCGCGGGACGTCCGGGGCGTCCGCGAGCATCTCTCGGAGGCCCTGTCGGCACCGACCGGAGAAGTCTCGGAAGCGACCCGGGCCGCGTCCAAGCGAGCCGGGGCGGCGCGCGTCCGTGCCCGCGCTGGTGACCGGCGTCGCCGTCCTCGCCGCGCTCGGCGCCGGGATGCTCCTGCAGAAGCGCCTGGTCAAGACCCTGCCGCCGTCCTACCAGCAGATCACGTTCGGAAGCGGCACGATCCGCGCGGCCCGATTCGCTCCGGACGGCCAGACGATCGTGTACAGCGCGGCCTGGGATGGCAGCCCCCTGAAGCTCTTCCTGAAGCACCCTTCGAGTCCCGACTCGCTTCCGCTCGAGCTGCCGAGCGCGAACCTGCTGTCCATCTCTCCCTCGGGCGAGATGGCGATCGCGATCGGCTGCCGCTCGAACCACCCCGGCGTCTGCGCCGGGACGCTGGCGCGGGCGGCACTGACGGGAGGATCGCCGCGGGACGTGGCCGAGGGCGTCCAGGAGGCGGACTGGGCGCCGGACGGAACGACGCTCATGATCGTCCGCGATGCCGGCGGCAAGTCGCGCATCGAGTTTCCCCTGGGCAAGGTCCTCTACGAGACCTCCGGGCACGTCAGCTACGCGCGGCTCTCGCCGAAGGGCGACCGGGTCGCCTTCCTCGATCACCCCTTCCCGCTCGACGACGCGGGCACGGTCGCGGTCATCGACCTCGCCGGCAAGAAGACGACGCTGACCGGCAAGTGGGCGAGCGAGGGCGGACTGGCCTGGTCGGCCTCGGGCGACGAGGTCTGGTTCACGGCGACCGAGGCCGGCGCCAACCGCTCGCTCTACGCGGTGACGCCCGGCGGCAAGCTCCGCGTCGTGACCCGCGTTCCGGGGGGCTTGAAGCTCCACGACGTCGCCCGCAGCGGCCGCGTGCTTCTCACGCGCGAGAGCCCGCGCGTCGGCGTTCTCGCCATGCTGCAGGGCGACACGCGCGAGCGCGACATGTCCTTCCTCGACTACTCCTTCGCGGCCGACCTGACCCCGGACGCGAGCGTCCTTCTCTTCGACGAAGAGGGGGAGGCGGGCGGCGCCAACTACACCGTCTTCGTCCGCAAGGCCGACCGCTCTCCGGTCGTGCGCCTGGGAGAAGGCAACGCGATGGCCATCTCGCCGGACGGCAAGTGGGCTCTCTCCATGTTGCCGATCCCGAATTCCCCCTTCATCCTTCTGCCGACCGGGACCGGGGAACACAAGCAATTGGCCGCCGGGGGAGTCAGCCCCGAGCAGGCCGCGACGTGGTTCCCGGACAGCAAGAGCATCGTCTTCGCGGGAAGCGAGCCCGGCCACCAGCTCCGTCTCTACGTGCAGGGCATCGAGGGAGGCAAGCCGCGGCCGATCTCTCCGGAGGGGATCGTGGCGGCGCTTCCGGGCTTCGCCGTCAGCCCGGACGGCAAGCTCGTCGCCGCCATCGGTCCCGACCGCAAGGCCGCGCTGTTCCCCGTCGACGGCGGGCAGGCGAGGCCCGTTTCGGGCGTCGGGGACGGCGAGTTCCCGCTGC
This sequence comes from uncultured Acidobacteriota bacterium, assembly GCA_963724465.1. Taxonomy (GTDB): domain Bacteria; phylum Acidobacteriota; class Thermoanaerobaculia; order UBA5066; family Gp7-AA6; genus DAHUXD01. Next base: position 54,805 of record CAVRUT010000010.1, read on the forward strand.
GCTTCTCGCCGGATGGGCGCTTCCTCTACGTCTGGAAGCGCGGCGACGTGCCCGCGCGAGTCACGCGGGTCGACGTCGAGACCGGCCGGCGCGAGGCGTTCAAGGAGCTGCTCCCCGCGGATCCCTCGGGCGTCGAGCGCATCTCGAACGTGCTCGTGACGCCGGACGGAAAGGGTTACGCGTACTGCTTCACGCGCCTTCTTTCGGACCTCTTCGTCGTCGAGGGGCTGAAGTAGAGTTCCTTCCGGAATGATCCACGAGGGACAGCCCTTTTCGCCCGCCTATCCGACCCTCGAGTCGCTGCGCGCGCTCGGCGAAATGTGGAACGCGTCGCCCCCGATGAAGCACTTCGGGGCGCGGCTCGAGTTCGAGCGGGTGGATCGCGTGCGCGGGGTCATCGACCCCGTGACCTCCGTGCACCGCGGGGGGATCGGCACGGACGCGGTCAACGGCGTCGTGCTGGCCGGCCTCTTCGACCTCGTCATCGGGACGGTCGGGTGGCTGACGCGCCCGGACACCCGCTCGGCCACCGTGAACCTCTCGATGAGCTTCTTCCGTCCGACGCGCGGCGACCGCATCGTCGCGGAAGCCCGCCTCGTCCGGGCTGGCCTGAATCTGGTCTTTGCCGCCGCCGAGATCCTCGACGGCGAGGGCCGCGTCACCGCCCGCTGCGACGGCACGTGCGCCATCGCGCTCGGCCGGTCCGACAGTCAGGAGATCTACGAACGCATGCGCGGCGGAGGCGTGGCCCCCTAACCATCGCCTGCACTCGCTCGGGGCCTGCGCCCGTCGGGCGCACCGGCCCGCGGCTCGCCCAAAGGGGCTCGACCGCGGGCCTGGCCCCTGCGCTCGTTCCGGCTCCCGCCGCGCAAGTCGTTTCGCTCGCCCGAGCTCGAAACTTGGTCGCGCGGCGACGGGGGCGCGGTTCACGGCTGCCGCCGACCAGCCCTCATCCCGAGCGAATACCCGTCGGCTGTGATCCCGAGCGGAGCGAGAGATCCCGACCTCGACAGGCGCGCCCTGCCGTCCTACGGGCCCTCGAGCAGCTTCGTCGCCGTCCGGACCTGTTCCGCGGCCGTCTCGATCACGGCGCCCGTCTGCGCGGCGGCGGCGTTTACCTCGCTCCAGCGCTTCTGCTCGAGGGCCTCGCGCACGGCCGGCAGCGTCTTGACTGCGTAGCCGGTGTAGGCGCCGGGCGCGTATACGAAGTGCCGGTACCAGGGGCGGCCTGGCAGTCCGGCCTCCGACGTCAGGCTCTTCTCGAAGCCGCGGAGCGCGGCATTGAGCTGCTTCAGTCGTTCGGGCGGGATGGGGGCCGCGCCGGGCTGGAGGGCCGCGTCGAACGCGCGAGCGTAGGTGCCCGCCGCGGCGGTCAGGGAATCCGAGGCGTTCTGGAGGGGCGAGAAGTCGAAGTGCGGCACCGGCTCCTGCCGCGGTGGCGCCACGAAGGGCTTGCGGGGATCGGCGACGGCCCAGGGGAGGTTCTCCTCGAGCTGGCGGTTCTTCTCATCGGCGTCCTTGCGCTTGGCGTCGGCGAGCTCGCCCACCTCCTTGACGTACCGCGCGATCGCCTCCGCGACCGGGACGAAGTCGAGCGGCAGGACGTCGGCGTTGGCCAGGCGCAGGGTCATCGTCCCGCTCGACTGGGCGAGGGCCCGTGCGTAGGAAAAGTCGGTGTCGGAAAACCGCGAGTACCACGTGAAGTCGTCGTAGATCGAGTGGTAGATGCCCCCGTCGTCTTCTCCCCCGAACCCGACGTTCAGGGAGGCGATGCCGAGGTGCTGCAGGAAGGGCGTGAAGTCGGACCCGGACCCGAGGGCCTCGAGCCGGAGGCCGGCATGCTCGCGCGCCTCCTGGCGGTCCTCGGGCTTGGCGGCGTCGGCGATCTTCTTCAGTCGGGCCCGTGTCAGGACGCTCATCTTCTTTTCGGGGTCCCCGACCTCGGAGGCCGACTCCGAGACGACGGCCTCGAGCGAGTGCGAGCCGCCCGCGTTCAGGAACCCGCGGCCGTTGCCGTCGGTGTTGATGTAGGCGACCGCCTTCGCGGAGAGCTCCGCGGCGTGCGTCTCCGCCCACTCCGTCGAGCCGAGGAGGCCCTCCTCCTCGCCGTCCCACGCGCAGAACACGATCGTGCGCTTGGGCCTCCAGCCTTTCTCGACGAGCGCTCCCAGAGCCCGCGCCTCCTCGAGGAGCGCGACGAGGCCGCTGACGGGGTCCTCGGCGCCGTTGACCCAGGCGTCGTGGTGGTTGCCGCGGATGATCCACTCGTCGGGCCACACCGAGCCCTCGATCTTCGCAACGACGTCGCGGGCGGGTACGAGCTTCCAGTCGAACACGAGCTTCAGGTGAACCTTCGCGGGACCGGGCCCGACGCGGTAGGTGACGGGCAGCGCGCCGCGCCAGCTCTCGGGCGCGACCGGTCCCTCGAGCGCCGCGAGCAGCGGCTTGGCATCGGCGTAGGAGATCGGCAGCACCGGAATCTTCGTGATCGTCTGAGCGTCCTTGCGGTCGAGGCGTCGCGCTTCGTGCGTGGCGCCGATGCCGGGAGTCAGGGGATCGCCCGAGTAGGTGGGCATGTCGGCGACGCTGCCGCGCTGGACCCCCTGCTCCGGCCGGAAGGGCCCCGCCGGGTACACCTCGCCCTGGAAGAAGCCGTCGTCGCGAGGGTCGGAGTAGATGATGCATCCCACGGCGCCCTTCTCGGCCGCGACCTTGGGCTTGATTCCGCGCCAGCCACCGCCGTACCGGGCGATGACGATCCTGCCCCGGACGTCCACGCCGAGCCGCTCGAGCGCCTCGTAATCCTCGGGGACGCCGTAGTTGACGTAGATCAGCGGCGCCGTGGCCTCGCCGTCCACGGAGTAAGCGTTGTAGGTCGGCAGTTGCTGCGCGGTCTGGCCGGAGGTCGGGTCGTCCTTCAGCGCGGTCTCGGCGAGCGCGGCGCGGAACTTCACCGGCTCGACGAGCTCGAGGACCCTCTCCTTCGGCGTGGGGAAGAGCACCTCGAAGGTCTCGATGTGCGCGTCGAGGCCCCACTCTCGAAACCTCGCCTCGATCCACTGGGCGTTCTTCGCCCCGTCGGGGGAGCCGAGGTGATGCGGCGCGGCCGCGAGGCGTCGCATCGTGTCGCGCGCGACGGCGGGATCCGGCGCGGCGCGAAACTCGCGCTCGACCTTCTGCTGCGCCGCGACGCCGTCGGCGAAAAAGCCCCGGGGGGCCGGCGGCGCGGTCGGCTCCGGGGCCGGCGAAGCCGCGGCGAAGACGAAGAACGGAATCACACGGAGCAAAGACTTCATGACGTCCTTTCGAAAGCGCGGCAAGCATAAATCCGTTGCCCCTCCGCGCGACGGCGGGTACAATCAAAGCGTTGAAATGGGGGACGGGCGCGGTGAAATGCGCGCCGACCCGCCCCCGGACGCTTCGGAGGGCCGATTGCGATTCGACCTCGCTCCGAACGCAGTGACGCGGCGGCAGGTCCGGCGTGTCGTTTCTTCCCCTTCCCGGAGCGCGGTATGAAGCTCGTCTGGTCGCAGGCGTCGCGCCCCTCGGACGACCGGCCAAAGACCCTGCTGCTCGTCTCGGTGCTCTGCATCTTCCTGGGCGGCGTGGTCGTGGGCGCCGGCGGCCGGGACCTGGCCGAGGCTCCGCGTCCGGTGCGCGCGGCCTTCGCGAGCCTGCTGACGACCGGCGCCGTGCTCTTCGTCGTCGGCGTGGCTCTCGCCGCGATCCGCAGGGGAAGAAAGCCGGGACCGGCACGCCTGTCCCTCGCTCGTCCCCTGGAAGGCCACGCCGCCTCCGAACAGGAGCGGCATTTCGGACAGGAGGAACGACGGTGAAACACGACAACGTTGTCCCTTTTGATCCCATGAGGCGGGGTGGGATGGCCCGACGCGGCGCTCCCGACAAGGACGAGCAGCCCGAATCCCTGGAGGTCCTGATGGCCTGCCCGTCGTGCGCCTCCGAACTCAAGCTCGAAGCGCAGTGGCTCGAGCGAGAGGCCGATCTTCTGTGCGGCCGTTGCGAGACCGAGATCCCGCTCGTCCCGGCGAAGGAGAGCGGCGCGCGCTAGCAGGCCGGCTCAGGGCCCGGCCGGCTTGAGGTACATCCAGCGCTGAGGCATGTTCACGAAGGCGTGAAAGCGCAGCAGCAGCGGGAAACCGAGCTTTCCGTCGTCTCCCCAGTCGGGAAAGAATCCGCCCTGCGAAACCGCGATCGGCAGCTCGGGCAGCCGCACCGGTCCCCACGCGAGTCCCGGAGCTGTCGTCGCTGACAGGCCGAGGCGCTCCGCGCTCGCGGCCGCGAGGAGAAGGGCCGACTCTCCGGTGTCGCTGCCCGCCGTCAGGCGCAGGTCTTTTTTCCCGCGGCTCAGAACGGCGACCGGACGGTCGTCGTCGTCGTCGATGGCGGTCTTGAAGAAGCCCTCCGGCGGGGCGAACCTCGACGGGTCGTGGAGCCTGAGACGTCCGGCGCCCGGATCGAACTCCACGATCGCGTCGCGGAAGAGACAGGCTCCGGCGACGGCATCGGCGCCGGTGGGGACGGCCTCGGCGCGGCGAACCCAGAGCGAGGGCCAGGACGCGCCCCCGATCTCGAGCGACGCGCCGTCGGCCACCCGGCGCCCGTAGACGTCGGGGACGTAGACGAGCCCGAGCCGGGCGGCGAGGTCCGGCGAGACCGCCACTGGCCCGTCCTCGGCGGCGTCGATCGCGAGCCGGATGGGCCGTCCGGAGAGCGTCGCGGGGACGACGACGGCACCGCGGCGCCGCTCGAGCTCCACGGATTCCGGATTCCCGCCAAACCGAACGCGGCCGCCGCCCACATACGCCTCCGGGACGGGTCCGGTGGGCAGGCCGACCCAGGCGACTTCGCCGGCGACCGGGGCGGCGGGGTCCGAGACGTCGCGAAACGCGCTCGCCGAAGAGAACTCCAGGCGGAACCGGGGCGAGCGCGCCGAGAGGAGCCGTCCGCCGTTGCGCGAGAAGATCAGGCTCAGGGGATTGCCGCCTTCCGGAGTCATCTCGAGGCAGACCGTCGTGTCGTCGGCGGGACCGAGGACGAGCCAGGCCCGCTCGAAGTCCTCGAAGAGCCAGGCGCGGCGCCAGAAGTAGGACCGGGTTCGCAGCTCCCGAAGGACCTGGTCCGAGACGACGCGCGTCACGCCGTCCTGGTCGATGAAGTAGGCCCTGCCGGATTCGATGCCGCGAACGGTCGTCAGGCCTGCCGAAGAGACGGTCTCCCGGTAGCGCAGCGGCGCCCAGAGGATCTCGTCTCGGCCCGACGCGCCGCCCGGGCCCGTGAGCCGGAGGCGGATCATCCCGCTTGCCGGCAAAGGTTTGGCGCCGGAAGCCTTGCGGTATTTCTCGAGCACGCGGGCGGCGATGCGCGAGGGCCACTTCTCCCCGCAGCCGAGCGCGCCGACGAGCGTCGCGAGCGCGAGACCGAGCGCGAACTCGCGGTTCCTCATGCGCGCGTGCATCCGCCGCGCGATCATACCCCCCGAGGCGGCCGCGCAAACGAGGGGGAGACTTCGGGAAAACACGCGCCGGGAGGCAAATTTATCTTGCGCGGCGCCTCGCTGAGGGGTCTAGAATACGGCCCCAGTTTGAACGCCCGCGAGGGCGAATCCAGATAGAAAAGGGGTAGGACATATGGCAACAGGCTCCAAGGCGCTTTCCAAGTCCCAGATCGCCGATCATCTCTCCAAGTCCACGGGCACCACGAAGCGGGTCGCGACGCAGTTCCTCGACGACCTGACGGCTCTCGCCTACAAGGAAGCGAAGAACAGCTTCACGATCCCGGGCGTCGGCAAGCTCGTGCTCGTCAACCGCAAGGCGCGCCTCGGCCGCAACCCGGCCACGGGCGAAGAGATCAAGATCCCCGCCAAGCGCGTCGTGAAGTTCCGCGTCTCGAAGAAAGCGAAGGACGCCATCCTCGGAGTGAAGAAGTAGGTCCCCCGCTTCGGGGAATGAAGAAGCGGTCCCGCGAGGGGCCGCTTTTTTCTTTGGTGATGCGGGGGGGCGGGATGCGCGAGCCGGCGGGCCCGGCCGCGAGTCACCGGGTCGCCTCGAAGAACAGCCGCACCGTGTTCTCGTCCTCGCGGGATCTGCCGACGTCGGCACCCACCGACGGCCTGACCCAGGCCGGGATGGTCGCGGCGATGCCCCCGCCGACCTTTCGGGAGCGCGTGATCTTCGCGGTGAGCTCGACCGAACGGATCTTCTGAGGCAGGCCCGCCGCGGCCGAGGCGCGGCCGAGGTCTCGCGCGGTGTTCATCGCCGCGTCGATGAACTCCCGCACGCCGGGCACGAGCGGCGACCCGACCGCCTTGCGGCCGCCGGTCTCCGGGATCTCCAGCGTGATCTCCTGGAGGAACGCCGTCTCCGACGCGCGCGACGCCTCGGCGTCGAAGAGCAGGACCTCGATCCTCCCGCCGGCCTTCGCCTCCGTGCCGACGGCGAGTCGAAACTCGATTTTCTTGAGGACGATTCCGGCCTCCGCCATCGCGGGGTTGCGGCCCGCGGCCACGTCCGCGATCGAGGCGACGAAGTCCGAGGGAGTCACCGGCTCGGGGCTTGCCGGCGCGGGCGAAGCCGGCGCGGGAGGCGACGAGGCGCAGCGGGCGGTCATGGCGAGCGCAAGCAGAATCGGCGCGGAGCGGAGAGTTCTCATGGCGACTCCCTTCGGGCGATCCAGACGCGCCGCAGCCGGCGCACGCCGTCCGGCTCGCGAACGACCGCATGCGACTTCCGTTCCCGGGCGAGAAGCACCGAATCCGGGCGCCCGTCGGGCGCCTCGGCGATGCGCCGGGCGCGCGCGAGGAAGCGGACGAACGCACGCGCGTCCTCGGCGTCCCGCTGCCCGGAGGGGTGGACGCGGGAGGCCGTGAGAAATCCCGACTCGCCGAACTCGAGGGCGAAGGCGTCGGAAATCTCCACCGCGGCGCCGTCCGCCGGACCGTACTCGGGCCCGTGCAGGAAGAGATCCCTCCGGCGTCGCCCGTGCAGGACGCGTGGCCGGCCGGGCGCAGGCGGCCGCATGGCGAGCGCCCGTATCTCTCCGCCCTCGCCGGGCCCGAGCCGGGCCTCGATCGCGCGGACGAGCGAGGGGGATGGGGCTTCGCCCTCCGGCGGCGCGAGAACGCCGGGGTCCTCGTCGGGCGAGAGGTCGGGCGGCACGTCCGCGCTCTCGAGGAGCCTGCGGCGGAACAGGATCTCGGCGAGTGTGCGCGCGAGCGCGAGCTCGCCGCCCGCATCCGCCTCGCGCACGACGCGCCGCGCGACGCGACCGAAGAAGTCGGCGCCCGAGGGCGCCGTTTCGGCGGCGGCAACGGCCAGGCGCGCGGTCTTCTCGGCGGCGAGCGCGAGCGCCGCGGCCCGATCCTCTCCCGCCGTTGCGTGGAAGATCGCGACGAGCGCATCCCAGCAGGCGCCCGTCATGACGCGGCAGAAGGAGTGCGGCTCGGCGGAGAGCGAGCGTGCGGGCGCAGAATCGGGCAGGCCCTTCGGGTCCTCCCAGGCGAACGCGTTGACCGCGTCCCGCAGCGCGCCCGGAAGCGCGCCGTCCGGCCCGTAGCGGTCGCGCACGGCTGCGCCGAGCTCCTCCGCCAGGCGCGAGACGAGGTTCGAGCGGGCTGGGTCCGCCTTCGTCGCCTCGATCGTCTTCCCGGCGACGGAGGGCTCCGAGAGGGCCACGAAGATCGCCGCGAGGTCTCCGAAGGCCTCGTGAAATGCGGCGACCTCGAAGTGGGGAGCGTCCCAGAGATCCGGCCGGATCGCGTCGAGGACCGCGTGACCCTGCTCGTGCGTGACCACGTCCGGGCTCTCGCCGGACTGCACGACGGTGCCGGTCTTCGCGTCCACGTCGCGGAAAAAGCGGAGCGCCCTGCGGTCGTAGAAGGCGTTCAGGTCCCTGCCGGCGACGGGCACGGCGGGCAGCACCGCCCCCGGGATCCAGCTCCCGCGCCCGGGGAGGCGGCGGGCCCACAGCCGCTTTCCGCGCTCGAGGGCGGAGGCGAGCTGCCAGTGAAGAAACTCCGGGGTGTCGGGAGCGTAGGCTCGCGGCTCCGGAACCCTTCCCTCGACGCGGAAGCCCCACGGGGCCGACTCCGTGGAACGCGGCGGCTCGGTCGAGACGAGGCCGTCGCCTCGGCCCGCCGGGTCGTTCAGGAAGACGCGGATGCGCGCGGTCTCGGTTTCGTCCACGGGTGGGGTCGATTCTGGCGAAATTGTACCAATGCGCTATTCTGTTTCGGTCATGCGAAAAGCGCTCGCCGGGTTCCTTTTCGTCGTCGCCGCCCTGCCTCTGGCGGGTCAGGAAAAGAAGACGGCCTGGCCGCTCTCGCTCGCCGACGGATTGCCGAAGGAGCTTCCCGGGTACTCCGCGGCTCCGACGGATCCCCTTCCCGACACGGACGAGAACGAGATGGGCGTCTTCACCCAGGTGGCGCGGTTTTTCCAGAGGATCGAGAGCCCGACCGTGACCCGGCAGTTCCAGCTCGTCGTCCAGGACTACGGCAAGGGCAAGAATCTCGAGGCTTCGATCCGCAAGGCCGTCGCCGAGGCCGGCGCGCATCCGGGCGTCGAAGCGCGCGACGTGATGATCGCGGGGCTCAAGGCGTTCGCCGTCACGGACCGCTCGAGCGGAAACCCGACGACGCTCGTCACCGTGATCGTGCTGCCGTCGCGCCTCGTTCTCGCGCAGGGTGCCAACGTGGATCGCGACGCTTCCCTGAAGCTCCTGTCCTACGTGGACTTCCCCAGGATCGCGGCGGCGAAGTGACGGCCCCCGGTCAGCCGGCCGTCCGGGTCCGCCGGGCCGCGCGGGAGGACTGGCCGCGGATGGTCGAACTCGACCGGGAGCTCGCTCGCTTCGAGAAGCTGCCCCTTCCGACCGACGCCGAAGCCGCGCGGCTCGGGTCGCTCCTCTTCGACGGAGGCAGGATCGAGGCCCTCGTCGCCGACGTGGACGGGCGCGTCGAGGGCATGGCGATCTTCTGGGAGGGCCTCGGCTCCTCGTTCCGGGCGCGGCCCTTCCTCTTCCTCGAGGACCTCGTCGTCGGGGAGACGGCCCGGTCGCGCGGCGTGGGCGAGGCGCTCATGGCGGCGCTGGCCCGCGAGGGCGTGGCGCGCGGGGTCATGCGGATCGAGTGGGCCGTGCTCGACTGGAACGTGAACGCCATGCGCTTCTACCGCCGCCTCGGCGCGGGGCTCCAGAGGGACTGGGTGCGTTATACGCTCGAGGAAGAGGCGATGAAGACCCTGGCGCAGTCGCTCGCTTAGCCTCCTGCCTCCCGATCACCCGTTCGGCACTTCCCACAGGTCCTTGACGGCCGGATGGTCCCACGCGATGCGGAGTTCGTCCGGCGCCGCGGGGTCGAACGTCTCGGTGACGAGGTAGACGAGCGCGCAGGGGATGGTCAGCGGCCGGTAGCCGTGCGCCACTCCCGCCGGGATGCGCACGAGCACGTCCTGACCGCCGCCGGCGACGACGACCTGGGTCTTGCCGAAGGTGGGGAGCTCTTGCGCACGTCGAAGAGGACGAACTTCGCCTTCGAGGGGGGAGGCACGAACCAGATGTCGTCCTGCTTCAAGTGGTAGTGGAGCCCCTTGATGTGGCCGTCTGCGTCCACGACGGAGAAGTTCATCTGCGCCACCGGCACGCCCTGGAAGAAGTCGGCGAGCTCCTTGCCCGCCGGGGGATTCGCCTTTGCGCGGAAGATCTCGAGGAAGAACCCCCGGTCGTCGGTGAACCGGGCGAGGCGCAGGATTCGGACGCCGTCGATCGGGGCGGGCCTGGCGTAGTCCTTCGGGGGCGTCTGAAACTCGGGGGCAATGTCGTCAGGCGTCAAGCGGTCCTCCCGTCGAGATTCTCGTGATTCTAGCCCGGACAAAAGAAAGGCGGGCGTTCCCCGCCCGCCTTTCGAGCCCGAGCCGAGCTCGCTAGCTCTTCGTCCCCTTCGTGGTCTCGGGCTTGATTTCGCCCTTCGCCGTCCAGGCGATCGTGAAGCCGTTACGGTTCTTGTAGGAGTACTTCGGGTCGCCGTCGGCGCCGTCGAAGCGGTGCGTCGAGGGGGCGAGGACGAAGCCGCCGTTGGAGGTCGAGAACCAGTACTGGAGATTCTTGATGACGACCGGCTCGTTCTTGTCGGGACGGTTGGTGGCGGTCTTGTCGAGCGAGATCTCGGCGAGGCCGCTCGCCATCGTCGCGTGCGACCCCTTGGCGTCGTCCTGCCAAGTGATCGAGTCTTCGCGTGTGCCGAACTTCTTCCACTTCACGGGGAAGACGAGGTTCACGATCTTTCCGATCGCGTCGCGCTGGGCCGGGGAGGACTTCTTGTCGAAGGTCACGAGCGCCCAGTTGGTCGGCATTCCGGGGCCGGGAGCCTTGTGCCATTCGCCTCCGAGGTCGAGGTTGATCCAGACGATTTGGTCGGACAGATCCACGTCCCCATAGTGGCTTCCCTTGCGGAACTTGTAGACGTTGTTGGCCTGGCACATGTGCTCGTCGGCCGACGGCCCGAAATAGCAGGTGCAGAAGAGCGGGCACGAGCATCCCTCGATGGTGTCGACGGTGACGTCGTACGTGCCCGAGCTCTTTGTCCTGCCGGCCCCCACGATGGCAATTCCTGCCACGAGCACCGCAACGACTGCGACCTTGGTCTTCAGACTCATGGAACCTCCTGTCGCTCTCGAAAGAGAGCCAGCCTGTGCTCCGAGGACGGCGCCGAGGCGGCGTCCCCTCCCGGAGCGCCCCGTTTTGGCCTTTGTACGTCGACCTCGCGGCGATTTCAAGCGCCCGGGCGCCGGCGGGCCGGAAATGCTAGGCTGCCCGGCCTGTGACGTTCTTGGGAGGAGCACCATGACCCGATTTCGAGCCCTGATCGCCCTCGCCCTGTCTTTCGCCGCACTGGCGCTGCCGGGGCAGACGGTGGACAACCGCGACCAGAGCTACCAGTTCTACGTCGACGGGGTCCTGACCGCGGGAGTCATCGGCTATCAGATCAACTTCAACCACAGCACGGTGTCGCGGACCGACTCCCGGCACCTGGACACGGCCTACTCGCCCGACCAGCGGATCCTCTCGATCAACGTGACCCAGAAAGGCCTCAACCGGCTGCAGGACTGGCTCAACAGCGCCACGAGCACCGGAGCGCCCCCGGCCAAGAACCTGGCCCTCGTCGTCCGGATGACCGATGGGACCATTCTCGTGCGTTGGGAGTTCACCGGGGCGACGCCGATGACCATCACCTCGGAGGGTAAGGGTCCGCAGACCGAGGTGGCCGCGACGATCGGCTTCCTCTTCGACACGATGACCCAGGTGCAGGCCAAGGCCGACTAGGGGAAATCCGAAATCCGAAGTTCGCCTAGTGCTCCCGGTGCAGGTTCCGGATGGCGTCGAGCAGGGTGACCGGCGGCCGCTCGAAGCGGGCGCCGAAGCCGGGGCGCTTGGGTCCGGTGCTCGGGGTGCCGTCGAGGAAAACCACGTTGCCGCGGACGCGGAAACTCCGGTTGTCGCCGGGCAGGGAGAACACGAGCTCGACGTATTCCCCGATCTGGGGCTGCGGCGCGCGCTGCGTGGCCACGTACATGCCGGCGAGGTTGACCACTTCCACGAAGCCCGTCAGCTCCTGCTCTCCCCACTTCAGCGTGGCGGGAGCGCCGATGCGGACTCGCTCCGAAGCTCTTTCGTTAGCCGGCCTGCGGCGCATGGAATGCTCCGTTGGGATCTTCGACACCGTCAATTCGCGATTTCCCGAGATCCTAGCATAGCGCTCCGGAAGACTATTCTCAGCGGTTTTCCAGGGCCGGGAGCAGGGTTTTTTCGAGCTTGCGGAAGAGCCCGGCGGTGGCCTCGACGTCCCTGCGGCAGTATGCGGCGATCTCGCGGATGCGCCCGGCGCGGTAATAGGGCCCGACCGAGAAGCCGTCCATGCCCTGCTCCTTGGGGCTCTCGACGCCGAAGGCCTTGCAGGCGAAGTCGAGGTTCCACTTGCGCGACGCGCCGAAGAACGTGATCGCCTCGAGCAGGTCCGTGTGGGGCTTGAGCGCGTAGCGGTAACCGACGAGGTTGCGGGTCGCCGCGATGCCGAGCGCCGCGCTGCGCAGCATGAGAAAGGGTCCGTCGAAGCCCCGCCCGTTGAACGTGACGAACCGCTGAAAGCGGCGCATCGCCTTCCAGAACTCGGCCAGAAACGCGGGCTCCGCGTCGCCGACGAACTTGAAGCGGCCGTCCGACGAGGTCTCCTCGGCGCGCCCGTCGCGTTTCTCGTACCAGATGCGGCCGCGCCGCGTGTCTGGGTTGAGCATCGCGACCACGATGATCTTTCCCGTCAGCGGCCAGAGCGACAGCATTTCGGGAAGCTTCTCGCGTTCTTCGTCCGTGCGCGCGTTCTTGCGGAGATAGGTCTTCTGCGCGTCGTCGAGGGAGTCCCAGTCGTGACCTGCGGTTTCGATGTCGAGGACGACGGTCGCCACGAACGGGAATGCTATTCTGTCGAGAGCCACCCATGAAGCGCCTTTCGCGGTTTCTGGCCGCCCTCGCCGTGCTGGCGGCCCTTTCGTGCGGCCGGTCCCGGGAGACCCCCGCCCCGAAGGCGACCCTGCTGCGGCACCTGATCGGCGACCCGGCCAGCCTCGATCCGACGACGAGCACCGAGGAGCCTGGCCTGCTCGTCGAGGCGATGCTCTTTCGCCCGCTCGTCGGCATCGACGCCAGCCGCAGGCCGGTGCCCTCGCTCGCCTCTTCGTGGAGCGTCTCGCCCGACGGCCTGACTTACGAGTTCCGCCTCGACCCGAAGTTCACCTGGGAGACGGGACAGCCCGTGACTTCCGACGACGTGCGCTTCACGGTCGAGCGCATCCGCGACCCGAAGATTCCGGCGGCGACGTGGCGCGCGGAATTCGAGGACCTCGCTGCGATCGAGACGCCCGATCCGGCGACCGTGCGTCTGCGGTTCACCAGGCCCTACGCGGAGCGGATGTTCGCCTTCAACCTTCCAATCGTCTCCACCGCTGCGTTCGGGCGAAGAACGGAGGCGGCCGAGACGGACCGCCATCCGGTCGGAAGCGGGCCGTACCGGCTCGAGGCCTGGGAGTCGAACCAGAAACTGAGGCTCGTGCGCCGAGACGGCGCCGCCAACGCCGACGGTCGTTTTGACGAGATCGTGTTCCGCGTCATTCCGGAGGGGGCCACGCGGTACCAGGCCGGCCTGAGGGGCGAGCTCGACGAGTTCCGATTGAGCCGCGACCAGAGGAAGGCGGCCGAGGCGGCGCCGGAGTTCCTCGAACGCTTTCGCGTCATCAAGGCGCCGCAGTTCATGGAGGCGCTGCTGATCTGGAATTGCCGCAACCCGTTCCTCGCGGACGCGCGGGTGCGCCGCGCCCTCTCCCACGCGTGGCCGCGCGAGGAGGCCGCCAGGCGCCTGTACCCGCCCAACGGCGCGGACCTGGTCTCGGGGCCCTACCCACCCGGAGCGCCCGAGAACGCACCGGGCCTCTCGCCGCCCGCGTACGACCCCGCCCAGAGCGCCCGCCTGCTCGACGAGGCAGGCTGGAAAGCGGGGCCGGGAGGAGCCCGACGCAAGGGAGGCAAGAAGGCCTCGATCGAGATGCTCCATCCGACGGGACAGCCGATCTACTCCGCCGTCGGGGAGATCCTCCGCGGAGCCTACGAGAAGGTCGGCGTCGAGCTCGTGCTGCGGCCGCTCGACTGGGCGGCCTTCTCGGAGCGGGAGCGCAAGGGCGAGTTCGACGTCGAGTTCGCGGGCCGGATCTTCCTCCCGCCGAACCTCGACCCGTATCCCTACTACCATTCCAGCCAGTGGCCGCCCGGCGGCCAGAACATCGGCTCCTACAAGAACGCCGAGGCCGACCGGGTCATGGAGGCGGCGCGCGTGGAGCTCGACCCGGGCAAGCGCCTCGAGCTGTACCGGCAGGTGGCGCGCCTTCTCGCCGCCGACCCGCCGGCCGACTTCATGTGGGGCGCCGAACAGTACTGGGCGATGGCCAAGCGCGTCGAGGGCGTGGAAGTCTCGCCCATCGGCCTCTTCCACTTCCTGCCCGGGCCGCTCGGCTGGCGGCCCGCGCCCGCCGCGAAGCGGTGAGTCCGCCCCTCGAGGGCGTCCTCGTCCTCGACCTCTCGCGCGTCCTCGCAGGGCCCTTCTGCACGATGATGCTCGGGGACCTCGGCGCCCGCGTCGTCAAGGTCGAGCATCCCGAGGACGGCGACGTGACGCGGGGATGGGGGCCTCCGTACCACGCCGGGACGGGGCTGTCGGCCTATTACCTCTCGGTCAACCGGAACAAGGAGTCGATCGCCCTCGACCTCGCCGCGCCGGTGGGCGTCGAATCCGTGCGGCGGCTCTCCGCGCGCTCCGACGTGCTCGTCGAGAACTTCCCGCCCGGCGGCTTCGAGAAGTTCGGCCTGTCGCTCGGAGAGCTGCGCCGCGCGAACCCGCGGCTCATCACGGCGTCGATCACCGGGTTCGGCCGCACCGGCCCGGACGCCTCCGCGCCCGGGTTCGACCTGCTCGCTCAGGCCGGCGCCGGCCTCATGGCGATCACGGGAACGCCCGAAGGCGGCCCGACGAAGGTGGGGGTGGCGGTGTCGGACCTGCTCGCCGGGTGCTATGCGGCGGTCGGCATCCTCGCGGCTCTGGCCGGGCGCGGGCGCACGGGTCGCGGCGGCCACGTCGAGACGGACCTCTTCTCGGCGACCCTGGGCTCTCTCATCAACGTCGCGCAGTCGGCGCTGCTGACGGGCGAGGAGGCTCTGCGCCATGGAAACGCCCATCCCCAGATCGTCCCGTACCGGACGTTCGATGCTTCCGACGGCGCCTTCGTCCTCGGCGTGGGAACCGACCGGCAGTTCGAGCGCCTGGCCGCGCTCGTTGGACGCCCGGACTGGGCCGGCGGCGGGCCGTATGCGACCAACGACGCGCGCGTGACCGGGCGGGCGGCGCTCGAGCACGAGCTCGCCGCGATTTTCCGGCGGGAGACGCGAGAGACCTGGGTCTCCCGCTGCCGCGACGCCGGCATCCCGGCGGGCCCGGTGCGCGGGCCCCTCGAGGCCCTCCGGTCCGACACGGCCCGGGCCCTCGGCAGCGTCCTCGAGGCGCAGGGCGTCGCCTTCGTCGCTTCACCGATCCGCGTCGAGGGCTCCGAGCGGCGCCTTCGCTTTCCGCCGGGCCTCGACGCCGACGGGGAGCGGCTCCGGCGCGAATTCGACCTCCCGCGATGAGCGTCCCGCGAGGTCGCCGATGAACGATCCCGCCGCGCAACCGGGCGATCGCCTCGACCCCCTGTCGCGGGGGCTCGCCTGGGCCGCGGTCGGGCTCGCGTTGTACCTCTATCTCGGCCGGCTCGACGGCACGCCGCTGCAGCGCGGCAACGAGGCCATGTATGCGTCGCCTCCGGCGCTCATGCTGCAGAACGGCGACTACCTCGTTCCCGTCTACCGCGGTCAGCACTTTCTCGACAAGCCGATCCTGCCCATCTGGGTCGTCGCCGCGAGCTACAGGCTCCTCGGCGTCTCGGTCTTCGCCGAGCGGCTGCCGGCGGCCGTCGCGGGCCTTGTGACCGCGCTGCTGCTCGGGCTCTGGGTGCGGCGCCGGGCGGGAGAGCGCGCGGGCGTGCTGGCAGGCCTGATCCTCGCCTTCTCGTTCCTGTTCGTCTTCACC
Source organism: uncultured Acidobacteriota bacterium (assembly GCA_963724465.1). GTDB lineage: Bacteria > Acidobacteriota > Thermoanaerobaculia > UBA5066 > Gp7-AA6 > DAHUXD01. Next base: position 70,481 of record CAVRUT010000010.1, read on the forward strand.
GGCATGACCTTCGTGGCCGACGCCTTCCTGACCCTTGCCATCCTGGCCGCCTCAATCGTCCTCGACCGGGCGTGCCGCGAGGAGGGGTCCGACGCGGGGTGGGGAGCGCTCTCGGGTGCCGCCCTGGCCCTCGGCTTCGGCTTCAAGGGCTTGATCGGCATCGTGCTGCCGGTCGGGGCCGTGGCCGCGACGCTGTTGCTCGACCGGCGGTGGCCGCTTCGCGTCTGGCGGCGCGGCGCGTGGGCGCTTGTCTTCCTCGTCGCCCTCCTGGCTCCCTACCACTGGGCGATGGACCGGCGCCTCGGGCGCGAGTTCTGGGAGGTCTTCTACTGGAAGAACCAGTTCCTGCGCGGCGCGAGCCGTCTCTACATGCGCCCGCACCGGGGTGCCCTGTATTACGTCGGCGTCCTCGCGTGGGGCCTGTTCCCCTGGTCGTTCCTGGTGCCGGCGGCGCTCTCGCGACGCCGGCCGTCAAGCCTGCCGCTCGGCGCGACCCTGTTCGGCCTGGCGTTCTGGTCGCCGCTCGTGATGAAGCGCGAGGTCTACGCGGTGACGCTGCTTCCGGCGGTGGCGGCCCTCGTCGCCGAAGGAATTCCGGGCGCATCCACCGCGGCGCGGCGACGATGGCAGAGAGTCCTCTGGGCGCTGGCGGCCGGAGTCGCGCTGGCGGCGACGGGGCTGTGGGCCCGCGCCCACCCGTTCCTCGTCCGGGCGGCCGGTCCGCCGGTCACCCTTTTCGTCGGGCTGGCGCTCGTCGGCCTCGCCGTCTCCCTGCTCGGGTGCGTGGCGGCGCCGCGCAGCGCGCGTGCGGCTCTCTGCGTGGCTCTCGCATCCGGCATCGTGTGCCTCGGGGCAAGGCTGGCGGACGAGAAGTTCGGAAGATTCGACCCGCTGCCGGCCTGGGGAAAGAGAGCGCGTGCCGAGTGCGCCGAGGGCTGCGACGGGTTCGTCTTTGGCGAGGACGTGACGAGCCTCGAGTTCTATTCGGGCTTCGACTGGGCGCCGGTCATCGATGCGGGGCGGGAAATCCCCGAGATGATGAGGCACCGGAGGGCGTTCGTGGTCATGAAGTCGAGCCTGGAGGGCGCTCTTGCCGAGCTGCCCTTCCGGTGGGAGGTTCTCGAGCGCTGCCCGACCTACGGCAGCTATTCCTTCGACCAGTTCGCGGGCCCGGGAAAGGGGTCGGCGACGATGCTCTCGCTCGTTCGGATCGAGAAGTGATCTTCGGAGACTCGTCTCACCGCGGAAGGTGCTCTCGACGTCGCATCGCGAATAGTCTCCCGACCGAAGGGAGGGAGGAGGTTCGCGATGCGGGAGCCGTAGCGCCGCGAGGGATCAGGCGTCGCGGTCGAGCCCGCATCCGGGCGAGCCGGACGCCGGTGCGCCCGCAGGGCGCAGGTCTCTCGCAAGCGAAGGCGACGGCTCAGTCCGGCGGCGGCGCTGCCACCGCCGGTCCACTCGTGAGCGTGCGCCACGCGACCGCCCCGAGGACGATCGCCCCGCCGAGGATGGAGAACGCCCCGGGCCGCTCCCCGAGGAAGAGAAAGACCCAGATCGGATTCGACACGGGCTCGAGCATTCCCACCAGGGAGGCCTGCGTGGCGGTGACGTGCCGCAGGCCCGCGACGAAGAGCGCGTAGGCGCCTCCGATCTGGAGGACGCCGAGAAAGGTCAGGACGAGAGCGGACTGCATCGTTACGCCGAGCTCCCCCCGCACGAAGGGAAAGAGGGCTAGGGCGGCGAGCACGTTGCCGTAGGTGACGACCGCCTCGGCGCCGCCGCCCCGCTGGCTTCGCAGCGCGAGCACCAGCGTCGCGAAGAAGACGCTCGAGGACAGCGCGGCGATCTCGCCCGAGTAGCCGCGCGACTCGAACTTGCCGACGAAGAAGAGGAGCATGCCGAGGAAGGCCACTCCGATCGCGCCCGCGTCGCGGCGGTGGAACGGCTCTTTCAGGACCAGGGGCGAGGCGAGGAGCACCCACACGACGCCGCAGTACTGAAGGAAGATCGCGTTGGCGGCCGAGGTCCACTTGGTGGCGAGCACGAACGTCGTCAGGCACGCGGCGTAGCTGGCGATCCCGATCAGGAAGGCCGCCGTCCAGCGCCAGACCCGAGGCCGGAAAATGACGAAGAGAGCGACCGCGGCCGTGGCCGAGCGGTAGAAGGCGATCTTGAGCGGCGGCTCGGAGAGCCACTTGATGCCGATGCCTCCGGTCGACCAGAGCAGCGCCGCCGCCGCCACGAGCAGGATGCCGCGCCGCTCGGAGGTCATGGCGCGGGCGGCTCCTCGACGCGGTCGAGCCGCGCCGGCCGGCCCGCCCGGTGGCAGGCGAGGCACTCGCGGGCCCCCCGGAACGGCCGGAAACGGCGGAAGATTCGTGCGCACCCCCCGCACCGGTACGCGACCCGCGCCCGGGCCGCCCGAAACTCCCGCAGCGCCGGCGTTTCGGGCGCGTGGCCGTCGCGGGCGCCGAGTCGGCGCGCCAGCCTCCGGAAGAGCGGCCCGTGGGCAGCCCGGTGGCCCTCGAACCGCCAGGCCCAGGCGTGCGCGGCCTCGTGCCGCAGCGTGTCCTCCTGCTCGGAGGGCGAGAGGTGGGAGGAGATCGTGATCCGGTGCGGGCGCCCGTAGACGATCTCGCCTCCGGTCAGCTTGCGGCGCGAAAGGCGCACGCGGGCCAGCGTCGAAGCCGAAGCGGGCGGCGAGTCGGTCGTACAGGAACTGGAGGCGGGCCTCGGCGTCGGGCTCCGCGATGAGGAAGGACAGCTGCACCGAAATAAGATTAACTCAGCGGGTTGCTAAGGGAGGGAACATGCTGAGAAAGGTTTTCGCACTCGGTCTTCCGGGTCTCGCGCTATCGGCGGCGCTCGCGACGGCCGGCACGATGGTCTCCTATCCGAGCGGCTCGGACACCGTCTCGGGCTACCTCGCGACGCCGGACGGCCCGGGCAAGAAGCCGGCCGTCGTCGTGATCCACGAATGGTGGGGCCTGAACGATTTCGCCAAGGGCAAGGCCGACGACTTCGCGAAACAGGGCTACGTCGCTCTCGCCGTGGACCTCTACCGGGGCAAGGTGGCCTCGGACCCGGACATGGCGCACCAGCTGATGCGGGGCCTGCCCGACGATCGGGCGGTCCGCGACATGAAGGCCGCGGTGGCGTACCTGCGCTCGCGGCCCGACGTCGAGGGCTCGAAGGTCGGCTCCGTCGGCTGGTGCATGGGCGGCGGCCTGTCGCTCGACCTGGCGGTCGCCGAGCCCACGCTCGCCGGCACGGTCATCTACTACGGGCACCTCATGACCGAGCCGGCGACGATCGCGGCCTTGAAGGTGCCGCTGCTCGGCAACTTCGGCGGCCAGGACCAGGGGATTCCGCCGGCGAGCGTCAAGGAGTTCGAGGCTCTGGCGAAGAAGGACGGCAAGAGCGTCGACTTCAAGATCTATCCCGACGCCGGGCACGCCTTCGCGTCGTCGAAGGATCCGAAGGTGTTTCGCGCCGAGGACGCGAAGGACGCCAACGCCCGAACGGACGCGTTCTTCGCGAAAGTCCTGAAGGGGAAGTGAGGGCGTTACTTCCGGTTCTTGTACCAGTCCGCGTTGACCTGCTGGAAGTGCTTCCACTTGTCCGGGATGGTCTCTTCCGTGAAGATCGCCGTGACCGGGCAGGCGGGCTCGCAGTTGCCGCACTGGATGCAGACGTCGGGGTCGATGTAGAGCATTTCGGCCGTCGCGAAATCCGCTTCATCCTTGCGCGGGTGGATGCAGTCGACCGGACACACGTCCACGCACGCGGTGTCCTTGGTGCCGATGCACGGCTCCGCGATGATGTACATCCCCATGGGCTTCGTCCTCCTCGCCGCGACTCTCGCGGACGCGGCGCGATTCTAGCAAAGAGCCGGGCGGCTCAGCTTCGTGCGCACGCTGATCTGCTGGGCGAGGTTGCGGCCGTCCGCCGCGACCTCGTACCGGATGGTCACCTTCGCTCCCGGCGAGAGGACCCCGCTGATCTTGGTGTCGGCGTTCCAGACGAAACGGGCCTGGCGAGCCGTCCGGGAGCGTGACCGTGACTGCCCGCTCGGAAGACTGGATCTTCGCGATCGTTCCGGTCGCGGTGAGGGAGCGGTCGGCGGGGGCTGCGGCGACGATGGCGGCCAGGAGGAGGCCGAAGCGACGATTCCGCACGGTCGGTTTGCGCAATTCGCACCTCTCCGCCCCGCGGGGCCCGCGGCGGCGGCCCCCGGCCTCCCGGCATTTGACACCGGGGAACGGCCTCCCTACAATACGCCGTTTTTTCGAAAGCGGCCTGGGAGGGCAAAACCGAGATGGTCAAACGCTGGTCGGAAGCCGAGCTGCGGTTCCTGAAGGACAACGCCGAGAAGATGAGCGTCCAGGCGCTTGGCGGACGCGCTGTCGGTCCGCATCGACGAGCTGGAGAAGAAGATGGAGAAACTCGGCCTGATCGGCGGCGCCGTCGACCCGCCGGCGCCGAAGAAGGCCCAGACCCTCCAGCGAGCTCTCCAAGCACACCGAGAACGCCCGCAAGGACTACGACCGCGGCGTCGCGGCCCTCCAGAAGAAGAAGCTCGACGAGGCCGAGCGGCATTTCCTGGACCTCATCCAGAAGTACCCCGAGGAGCGCGAGCTCGTGGACCGCGCCCGCGTCTACCTGACCGTCTGCGAGCGCCAGCGGCGCGACCCGCGCCCGGCGCTGACCGAACCCGAGGACTTCTACTACGCGGCGGTCCTCGAGAAGAACCGCGGCAACGTGGCCGTGGCGATCGAGCACCTTCAGCGGGCCGCGAAGAAGAACGGCGGCGGCCGGGTCGATTTTCTGCTCGCCTGCTGCTTCGCGCAGCAGGGCGACCTCGAGACCGCGCTCGCGCACCTCCAGAAGGCGATCGAGGAAGACCAGCGGCACCGGGTGCTCGCGCGGCACGATCGGGACTTCGACCCAGTGCGCGAGATGCCGGAGTTTCAGAAGCTGCTCGCGTCGTGAGCCGCCGGCTGTCAGCTCCCGGCTGTCAGCGGAACGCTTCTATACTGCGCGGATGAAGAAGGCCGCGAAGGGAGCCCGGAGAGGCTCCGTCGCCGGCTCGGAGGCGCCGCCTCGCGTCGCGATTCTCGCCGCGGGCGTGGGCTCGCGGATGCGCTCCTCGCTGCCCAAGGTCCTGCACCGGGTGGCCGGGCGCACGCTCATCGAGGCCGTGCTCGACGCGGCCGAGGGGCTTTCCCCCGTCGCGCGTCGTCGTCGTCGTGGGGGCCGACCGGGAGCGCATCGCCTCGGCCCTCGAGGGCCGCTCCGTTCGCTTCGCCGTGCAGGACCCGCCGCTCGGAACGGGAGACGCGGCGGCCCGCGCGCGGGAGGCCCTCGGCGCCGGCGACGGCCCCGTGATCGTGCTCGCCGGCGACACGCCGCTGCTCCGAGCCGAGACGCTTGCCCGCCTGGTCGCGCTGCGGCGCGAAAAGAACCTGGATCTCGCCTTCCTCACGTTCCGGCCGCCGGACCCCGGCGACTTCGGGCGCGTCGTGCGCGACGGCCGCGGCCGCCCGACCGCGGTCGTCGAGGCGAAGAACGCTTCCGCCCGGCAGAAGCGGATCGCGGAGGTCAATGCGGGCGTCTACTGCTTCGCGCCGGACGCGCTCGCTCGCGCCCTCGAGCAAGATCGGGCGCAACCCCGTCTCGGGCGAGTACTACCTGACCGACGCAGTCGCGATCCTCGCGGCCGGCAGGGGAAGGGTCGAGGCCATCGAGGTGGAGGACTGGCGCGAAGCCTGGGGCGTCAACACGCGGCGGGACCTCGCGGCCGCCGAGGAGCTCGAGCGGCGCCGCGGCGTCGAGCGCGCGCTCGACGCGGGCGTGACGGTCCTCGACCCGGCGACGGTCCGCATCGGGCCGCGCGTCGCGCTCGCGCCCGACGTGGTCCTGCACCCGTTCGTGTCGCTCGAGGGACGGACGGCGCTCGCCGAGGGGTGCGAGGTCCTGACGTTCACGCGGCTCGTCGACACGACCCTGGCCGCCGGCGCCGTCGATCGGCCCTCACTGCGAGTCGAGGGGGCGAGGATCGGCGCTGCGCGCGCGGGTCGGCCCGTTTTCGCGCCTGCGGCCCGGTTCCGAGCTCGAGGAGGACGTGCGCGTCGGCAACTTCGTCGAGACGAAGAACACGGTCCTGCGCAAGGGGGTCAAGGCCCTGCACCTCGCCTACCTCGGAGACGCCGAGGTCGGGGCCGGGGCCAACATCGGCGCGGGCGTCATCACGTGCAACTACGACGGCGAAAAGAAGCACCGCACGACGATCGGCGAGGGGGCCTTCGTCGGGACGGACACGCAGCTCGTGGCGCCCGGTGACCGTCGGCAAGGGGGCCTACGTGGGCGCCGGGACGACCGTCACGGAGGACGTCCCCGACGGCGCCCTGGCCCTGTCCCGCGCCCCGCAGGTCAACAAGGAAGGCTGGGTCGCGCGCCGCAAGGCCAAAAAGGACGAATCCGGGTAAAATACCCTCTCCCATGACAATTCGAGGCGCTCGCGGTCGGTTCTCGGTTTCCCGTTTTCGGTTCCCGGCGTAGCCCATGTGCGGCATCGTCGGCTACGTCGGCCCGCGCGAGGCGAGCCCGCTCCTGCTCGAGGGCTTGAAGCGGCTCGAGTACCGGGGCTACGACTCGGCGGGAATCGCGACGCTCTCCAACGGCGGCTTCACGATCCACCGATCGCCCGGACAAGCTCGGCAATCTCGTCGAGAAGCTCAAGGATCTCCGTCGCCCGGGGCGACCGGAATCGGCCACACGCGCTGGGCCACGCACGGCCGCCCGACGGAGTTGAACGCCCACCCGCAGACCGACTGCTCGGGCAAGATCGTCGTCGTCCACAACGGCATCTTCGAGAACTTCGCCGAGCGCAAGGTCGCGCTCGCGGCCGCCGGGCCACCGCTTCACGAGCGAGACGGACACCGAGGTCTTCGCCCACGAGGTCGAGGCGGCCTTCACGGGCGACCTGCTCGCCGCGGTGCGCGCTGCCGTGTCGAAGCTGACCGGCGCCTACGCCGTGCTCGTCACCTCGAGCCGGGAGCCGGGCGTGCTCGTCGCGGCGCGCTCGGGCCCGCCCATCGTGCTCGGGCTCGGGCAAGGGAGAGAACTTCGTCGCCTCGGACCCGGTGGCGCTCGTTCCCTGGACGCGCGACGTGATCTTCCTCGAGGACGGCGACGTGGCGCGGGTGGACGTCGCCGGCACCCGCGTCGTCAACGCCGAGGGCGCTCCGCTCGACCGGCAGGTCCACCGCATCCTCTGGGACGCGGTGGCGGCGGAGAAGGGCGGCTACCGCCACTTCATGGCCAAGGAGATCCACGAGCAGCCCACGGCGATCGCGGAGACGCTCGGCGGCAAGGTCTCGCTCGAGACGGGCGAGCTCTACCTCGATTCCCCGCTGCTGTCGCCCGAGCGCGTCGCGAAGTTCGACCGGGTGCTGCTGCTCGCCTGCGGCACCTCGTGGCACGCGGGGCTGGTCGGCAAGTTCCTGATCGAGGGCATGGCCCGCATCCCGGTCGAGGTGGACTACGGCAGCGAGTTCCGCTACCGCCGGCCGGTCGTCAACGAGAGGACGCTGACGATCGGCATCTCCCAGTCGGGCGAGACGGCGGACACCGTGGCCGCGCTCTCGCGAGGCGCGCCGCTCCGGGTCGCCGATCGCCGCGATCGTCAACGCCCCCGGCAGCCAGATCGCCCGCATGGCCGAGGCGGTCTTCGCCACGCACGCGGGCCCCGAGATCGGCGTCGCCTCGACGAAGGCCTTCACGACGCAGCTCGCCGTCCTCTACCTGATCGCCGCGAAGCTGCGCGCCTCGCGCGGCCTCGCGCCCGTCCTGTCGCCGGAGGAGCGGCTCGGCGCTCGCGCACCTGCCCGCGGTTGGTCGGCGGCGCGCTCGCCGTCGAGCCCGAGCTCGAGGAGCTGGCCCGCCGCTACCAGCACGCGCGGGACTTCCTCTACCTCGGCCGCGGCCTCCACTACCCGGTGGCGCTCGAGGGGGCGCTGAAGCTCAAGGAGATCTCCTACATCCACGCCGAGGGCTACCCGGCGGGCGAGATGAAGCACGGGCCGATCGCCCTGATCGACGAGAACATGCCGGTCATCGTGCTCGCTCCCCACGACGCCTGGCGCGAGAAGACGCTGTCGAACCTGCGCGAGGTCAAGTCGCGCGACGGCATCGCGATCGTGCTCGGCACGCGCCCGGACGCGGAGGTCGCGGCGATCGCCGACCACGTCGTGATCGTGCCCGAGACGATCCCGGAGCTGCAGCCGATTCTCTCGGTCGTGCCGCTGCAGCTCTTCGCGTACCACGTGGCGGTGCGCAGCGGGTGCGACGTCGATCAGCCGCGGAATCTCGCGAAGTCGGTCACGGTCGAGTAGCCTCGACGCTCGCATCCCGCATCGCCGGCATCCTCGCATCTCGTCTATGATCCCCCGGTGTCCGACTCTTCCCTCCTGAACGGCCTCAACCCCGAGCAGAAAGAGGCCGTCCTCCACGCGAAGGGGCCGCTCCTCGTCCTGGCGGGCGCCGGCTCGGGCAAGACGCGCGTCATCACGCATCGCCTGGCGCACCTCGTGCGCGGCGGCGCGGACCCGCGCTCGATCGTGGCCGTCACCTTCACGAACAAGGCCGCGGCGGAGATGCGGGAGCGCGCGCAGCTGCTGCTCGGCGGGCGCGGCGCTGCGGTCGTTCATCGGGACGTTCCACTCGTGGAGCCTGCGCCTGCTGCGCCGCCGCGCCCGGGAGGCGAAGCTGCCGCCGCGCTTCGCGATCGCGGACTCCTCGGACCAGCTCGCGCTCATCAAGGAAGCGATGGCGGAGCTCTCGATCTCGGACCAGGTGCTGCCGCCCAACGCCGTCCGGGCCCGCATCTCGACGCGCGAAGAACGCCCTCGTGACCGCCGAGCGTTTCGTCGCGACCGAGACGGACTTCGCGGGCGAGCGCATCGGGCAGGTCTACGCGCTCTACGAGAAGAAGCTCGCGGCCACGGGCGCGCTCGACTTCGACGACCTGATCGCGCGCTCGGTGCGCCTGCTGTCCGGGAATCGCCGCGGTGCTCGCCGAGGAGCGCCGCTGGGTCCGGCACCTGCTGATCGACGAGTACCAGGACACGAACACCTCGCAGGACGCGCTCGTGAAGCTCTTCGGCGAGGGCGCGGAGTCGCTCTGCGCCGTCGGCGACGAGGACCAGGCGATCTACCGCTGGCGCGGCGCCGAGGTCGAGCACATCCTCCACTTCGAGGAGGACTTCCCGGGAGCGCGCGTCGTCGCCCTCGAGGCGAACTACCGCTCGACGGCGAAGATCCTCGCGGCGGCGGCGGGGCTGGTGTCCCACAACCGGCGGCGCCGGGAGAAGCGCCTGCGCGCCGACCGTGGCGAGGGCGCGGCCGGTGCGGCTCTGGCATTTCGAGGAGGACCGCGCCGAGACCGAGGCGGTCGCGCGCGAGGTCGCCTCGTCCGGAAGGCCGCCGGGGGAGATCGCGATCCTCTACCGCACCAACGCGCAGTCGCGGCCCTTCGAAGAGGAGCTCGTGCGCCGGCGCATTCCCTACGTCGTCGTCGGCGGCATGAAGTTCTACGAGCGCGCCGAGGTCAAGGACGTGCTGGCGTACCTGCGGCTGGCGGCCCGCCCGGAGGACGACCTCGCGTTCCGGCGCGTCGTCAACGTGCCGGCGCGGGGGATCGGCGCGGCCACGCTCGATCGGCTCGCCGCGGCCGCGCGCGAGACGGGCCGCTCGTGGTGGGAGGTCTCCGAGAACCCGCAGGGCCTGACCGAGCGCGCGCGCACCGCGCTCGCGCGGTTCCGCGAGGTCGTGCTCGACCTCCACGAGAAGGCCGAGACCTGGACGCCGTCGGCCCTCCTCGAGCACCTGCTCTCGGTGACCGGCTACGGTGCGCTGTACGAGGAATCCGACGACCGGGAGGACGTGGCGCGCCGCGAGAACATCGAGGAGCTGCTGTCCTCGGCGCGCGAGTTCGAGCGGCGCAACGCCGAGGGCGCGACGATCGCCGAGTACCTCGACACGGTCGCGCTCGCGACCGACGCCGACGCGGCCGGCACCGGGCGGCGCCGTGACGCTCTCGACGCTGCACGCGGCCAAGGGCCTCGAGTTCGCGACGGTCTTCGTGGTGGGCCTGGAGGAGGGGTACCTGCCGCACGGCCAGTCCGCCGAGGACGAGGACGAGCTCGAGGAGGAGCGGCGGCTGCTCTACGTCGGCATGACCCGCGCGAAGGACTCGCTGACGCTGACGCTCGCCGATCGGCGGCTGGTGTACGGGCGCATCGAGACCCGCCGGCCGTCGCGCTTTCTCGAGGAGATCCCGAAGGCGGCGCTCGAGGAGCAGTTCTTCGCGCCGGCCCGCGCCGACGATCTTCGCCGCGCGCGCCTACGAGGACGAGTCGCAGGACGAGCGCCCCCTGCGCCGCGGCAAGCGCGTGCGCCACCCGCGCTACGGCTACGGCGTCATCCTGACCGAGGAAGGCTCGCGGCGACGAGACGCGGCTGACGGTCTACTTCGACCGCGCCGGCAAGAAGAAGTTCGTCGCGCGCTACGCGGACCTGACGCCGGCGTAGGCCTTACCGAGCGGCACCGGGAGGACCACCGTCATCGCTTTCCCGCGCCGTTCACCTCGACCTTCGACGTCCCCGCCGCCGGGGACCGGGCGTCGCCCAACTTCAAGCACCCCGAGACGCTAGAGCCGGGCAATCAGGGCGATCATGCGGCCCGCCCTCTCGCCGTCGCGCCGATAGCTCGCGAACTCCTCGCCGCCGCACTTCGTGCAGGCGGGGTGGACGGAGATCGCCGCGCGCGGAACGCCGGCCGCTTCGAGCTGGGCGACGTTGACCGCGCGCAGGTCGAGGCGAAACCGCCGCCGCAGCCGGCGCGGACGAAGTCGCCCGCGAACTGCGCGGCGACCTCGCCGCCGACCTCGTAGCAGCAGGGCCCGATCGAGGGGCCGATCCAGGCGCTGCAGCGTCGCGGGCGTCGGCGCCGAGGCGCTCGCAGGGCCCGGACGGCGGCGGCCGCGACGTTCTTCGCCGAGCCGCGCCAGCCGGCGTGCGCCGCTCCGACGGCTCCCGGGGCCGGCCAGCAGGATCGGGACGCAGTCGGCCGTCTGGACGACGAGGGCGGCCCCGGCGCGGTCGGTGGCGAGCGCGTCGCACTCGCCGGAGTCGGCCGCCTGCCCGCGCGGGACCGCGGCTGCGCACGGTCGACGGCCGCGTCGCCGTGAACCTGCCTCGCCCAGTGGATGGAGAGCCCGTCGAGGCCGAGCGCGCCGGAGAGGCGGCGCGCGAGAAACGGCGTCGGCGTCGCTTCGCCCTCGGGGGCGTGCCCGCGGCCGGAGAAGGCGACGACCACGCCCTTCGGCGCGTGTCGGCGGGCCGGATCACCCGGACGCCGTCGCGCGTTTCGTCGAGCCAGTCCACGAGCGGCATTCGTCGGACAGGCTGTCATCGCGCCACGATCCAGCTGATCATCCGGCTCGTCGCTTCGCTCCTCGGAATGACGGCGACAAGTGCTAATATTCCCCAGTGTCGGCCGTCGAAACGCCCCGTAAAATCAGCGTTTTTCCCGTCATCGGGCTCGAAGTCCACGCCCAGCTCCAGACCCGCTCGAAGATCTTCTGCGCCTGCCCCGTGACGATCGGGGCACCGGCCAACTCGGCGACCTGTCCCGTCTGCCTCGGGTTCCCGGGAACGCTTCCGGTCCTCAATCGCGAGGCGGTGACGCTCGCGTTGCGCCTGGCGTCGGCCGTGGGCGCGACGATCCACCGCGAGTCCCAGTTCGCGCGCAAGAACTACTTCTACCCGGACCTGCCCAAGGGCTACCAGATCTCGCAGTACGACCGGCCGTTTTCGACCGGAGGCGCGATCACGATCGACACACCGCACGGGGAGAAGACCGTCCGGCTCGTGCGCGCCCACCTCGAAGAGGACGCGGGCAAGCTGCTCCACGACACGCCCTATGCCGACGTCCCGACGGACGTCTCGCTCGTGGACTGGAACCGGGCAGGCGTGCCGCTCGTCGAGATCGTCAGCGAACCCGACATCCGCTCGGCCGAGGAGGCCGCGAGCTACCTGACGGAGCTGCGGCGCCTGCTGCGCTACACGGGCGTCTGCGACGGCGACATGGAAAAGGGGAGCCTGCGCTGCGACGCGAACGTCTCGGTGCGGTCGTCGGAGACGGCGCCTCTAGGCACGCGCGTCGAGATCAAGAACCTGAACTCGATCCGGTTCGTCGCGAAGGCCATCGAGCACGAGGTCGAGCGCCAGGCCGAGGCGATTGCCCGCGGCGAGAAGATCGTCCAGGAGACCCGCCTCTGGGACGAGAAGGGCGGCCGCACCATCCCGATGCGCAGCAAGGAAGAGGCTCACGACTACCGCTACTTCCCGGAGCCGGACCTGGGCCTTCTCGTCGTGGACGAAGAGTGGATCCTCGAGGCCGCCGGGGGGGTCCCGGAGCTGCCGCGGGCGCGCCGCGCCCGGTTCGTGGAGGCCTTCGGGATCTCCACGCAGGACGCCGAGACGCTCGTATCCTCGCGCGAGCTCGCGGACTACTTCGAGCGCGCGGCCTCGGCCGCTTCGCCGAAGCTCGCCGCGAACTGGGTGACGGGCGAGGTCCTGCGCTGGATGAAGGAGCGCAGGATCTCGGCCGAGGAGGCGCTGTCTTTCCCTGTGTCACCGGAGAGGCTCGCGGGCCTCTTGAAGCTCGTCGAGAGCGGCGACGTCTCGGCCGCCTCGGCCAAGGACGTGCTCGTCGCGATGCTCGACTCGCCCGCGGAGGCCGCCGCGATCGTCGCCGAGAAGGGGCTGGGACGGCTGCGCGACACGGGCGCCGTCGAAGCCGCCGTGGCCGAGATCGTGGCCGGCAACCTCTCGCAGGTCGAGCTCTACCGCTCGGGAAAGACCCAGACCTTCGGCTGGTTCGTCGGCCAGGTGATGAAGAAGACCGGCGGCCGGGCCGACCCGGCGGCCGTGCGCGAGGCACTCACCCGCGCCCTCGGGTCGGCCCCGTGATCCAGCTCTTCGGCGTCTCGAAGAAGTACGGCACGTTCCGGGACGCGCTCGTCGACGTCTCGTTTCGGATCGAGCCGGGCGAGTTCGTCTTCCTGACCGGCCCGTCGGGGGCGGGCAAGTCCACGCTCCTGCGCCTGCTCTTCCTGGAGGAGCCGCCGACCGCGCGGCCAGATCATCGTCAACGGGCGCAACATCGGCGTCCTGCCGCAGGGCCAGATCCCGTACCTGCGGCGCACGATGGGCGTCGTGTTCCAGGACTTCAAGCTCATCGCTCGAAAGACCGTCTTCGAGAACATTTCGTTCGTGCAGAACGTGCTGGGCCTCGCCCGCGCCGAGCAGAAGCGCCGCGCGTACCACGTGCTGAAGCGCGTCGGCCTGCACCATCTGATGAACGCCTACCCGGACGAGCTCTCCGGCGGCGAGCAGCAGCGGGTCGCCATCGCGCGGGCGATCGTCAACGAGCCGACCGTGCTGCTCGCCGACGAGCCGACCGGCAACCTCGACCCGGTGCTCGCCGAGGAGATCATGCGTCTCTTCGTCGAGATCAACATCCGGGGCACGACCGTGGTGGTGGCGACGCACGACCTCGAGATGATCCGCCGCATGGGCAAGCGCACGCTCACCCTCGAGCGGGGCCGCCTGCACGACCCGGACCGCGTCCGGGAGAACGCGCCGATCGTGCGGGAGGCGCCATTCCTGCCGCTCCACTGACGCACGGACGGGGGGAGCGCCGTGCCTAGGCCCCGCTACGTCGTCGGCGAGGCCTGGTCCATCGCGAAGTCGAGCCCGCGCCAGGCGGCGGCCGCCATCACCTTGATCGCGCTCGCGCTCTACGTGCCGGGCCTGCTCGCGCTGCTGTCGAAGAACCTCGGGCGCCTCGCCGTCGCCGAGGCGGAGCCGACGGCCGTGGTCGTCACCCTCGAGGCGCAGGCGGACGCCCGCGCGGTCGCGGCTCGCCTCGCCGGGGACGTCCGGATCAAGACCGTGCGCATCGTCGGCAGCGACGCGGCCCTCGAGCGGTTCCGGAGGGCGTATCCCGATCTCGGCGCCGCGCTCGCGGATCTGAAGGAGGCGCCCTTTCCGCCCTCGGTCGAGGTCATCCTGAAGCCCGGCTCGCCGCCGCGCACGGCCACCGGAGATCGCGGCCGCGGCGCGGCTCTGGCCGGGCGTGGAGTCGGCGGAGTCCGAGGAGGAATTCTCGCGCCGCTTCCGGGATGCGATCGCTCTCGTGCGCAATGCCGGGCTCTTTCTCGGCGCCATCCTGACGCTCGCCGCGATCCTGTCGGTCGCCTCGGCGGTCCGTCTCGCCCTCGACCTCCATCGCGACGAGGTCGGCATCATGCGTCTCATGGGCGCGACGGAGTCGGCCATTCGCGCCCCGTTCTGGCTCTACGCGACGGCCGAAGGGTTCATCGGGGGAGGCCTCGCGCTCGGTCTGCTCTATGCGACGTATCGCTTCGCCACCCACTGGCTGGCCCGGGACCCCCATCCCGTCCTGGCGGTCCTGTGGGTGGGGTTCCTCAGCGTCCCGACCGCGCTGCTCCTTCCCGCGGCGGGCGCGGCCGCCGGCCTCGTCGGCAGCCTCCTCTCGCTCGGAAAGAAACAAACTCGCCGCGTCACCCGTATCGCTTGAAGGGGCAGGGGCAGGCCGCGGGTCGTTGATCGCTGCCCGAAGAGGGCTCGTACATGAGCGAGCCTGATATGTTTGCATCATGCCCTCGGTAATCGGTTCCGGCGTGGATCGCAATAAGGCGTCCTCGTCGAGCGCGCGGGTCGCCAGCTGACGGAGGTACTCATGGGTTCAAGATCGCTCGCCTCGCGGAGATGGGCTCTTCTGACATTTGCCTCGAGCCTGCTGTTCGCGGCCCGGGTCGCGACCGCGGAGTCGTCGGCCACGTTTCCCGGCGACGTGCCCAACACGTTCCGACTCTATGTCGGCGGCGAGTACGCGTGGTTCAACACGACCGTGACCTTCCAGGAAAACCTGACTCCCGGAGATCCGATCGGCGCCGGCGTCGACATGGAGGGCCTGGGTCTGCTGCCCTCCTCGAGGCCCGGCTTCGTGGCCCGGGGCTACTGGAACTTCCTCGGCCGCTTCTACCTCGATTTCGGCTACACGGGCTTTCGCCGAAGCCGGACGCAGGCTTTCTCGGTGGACATCCCCTACGGTGACGTGATTTACACCGCGGGCGCCTCCGTCGCGGCGTCCACGAGCTCGGACCTTCCGTATCTCGACTTCCGCTACGACTTCATCAAGAACGAACACACGCAGTTCGGCCTCTCTCTCGGCGCCTCCTACGTGGTCCTGAAGGCCGAGCTCCAGGCCGCGGCCGGGGTCGTCGGGCCGGACGGGCCGATTGTCGGGCAAACGGTGACCAAGACGGCGGAGGAGAAGCTCCCGGTGCCGCTGCTCGGCCTCAAGTTCGACCAGCAGTTGGGAGAGGAGGTTTCGGCGGGCCTGATCTTCAACGGCATCTTCGCGCCGGTTTCTCCCTACACCGGCGCGGTGTTCGACGCGGAAGCGCACATCGACTGGTTCTTCACCAAGAACTTCGGCCTCAGCGCGGCATTCGACTACCAGAGGTTCAGCCTGAAGAAGGAAAAGACGAACACGTTCGTCCAGTTCAAGTACAGCTACTACGGCCCGCGTCTTTACCTGACCGTTACCTTCTGATCGGGCACCGAATCGCACGGCAAGCAAGGCACCAGAAGAATCGCACGTCATGATGGCGAGGGTGCCTTCGCGTCTGCTCCATCGTCCTCGTCGCTCTCGCGATCGGCACGGTCTCGCGCGCCCAGGAGGCGTCGACCCCGGCCGAGGAGCAGGAGAAGGCGAACGAGCTCGCCCGGATGCTCGCCAACCCCGTCGCGAACCTCTGGTCCCTTCAGTTTCAGTTCAACAATTTCGAGCTGACCAACGATCGCTGGAACTACAACCTGAACTTCCAACCGGTGATGCCGGTCAGCCTGACGAAGGACATCAACCTGATCACGCGCCCCGTGATCCAGGTTTACAACAGCGTTCCGTACGAGACCTCCACGGGAGCGGAGGCCCGAACGACCAACTTCGGCGACTGGACGCAGCTCGAGCTCTTCTCGCCGGCCAACAGCGGCTGCTGGCTGCTCGGCGCCGGCCCGACCTTCATCTTTCCGACGGCGGGCTCCGTCTACACGGGGCAGGGGAAGTTCCAGGTGGGGCCCGCGCTCGTCCTCGCCTACATGACAAAGAAGTTCATCCTCGGCGTCTTCCCGCAGCAGTGGTGGTCCTACGCGGGCGACGCCAGCCGCCCGAACACGAGCCAGATCAACATCCAGCCGATCGCCTCGCTGTTCTTCGAGGGAGGCTGGAACGTCGGTTACTCCGGCAACATCACGGCGAGCTGGAAAGAGCCGGGCGACAATCGCTGGACGGTTCCCATCGGCATCAACGTCGGCAAGGTCGTCAAGTTCGGGCGCCTGCCGGTCAAGATCGGCCTCTCGGGCCAGTACATGATCACCCAGCCCGATCCGGTCGGCCAGCGGTGGAACGTCCAAGTGCTGCTGACCCCGGTGCTTCCGAAGCTCATCAAGGGGACCCTCTTCGAGTGAGGGCCTCGTTAACAAGGTTCTTACACGACCCGATTCCAAGGGCTTGATGCGTTCGCAATATCATTCGTTTTCCGAAAAGGAGGTCACCACATGTGGAAGCGTCGGCATCGAATGTTTCTCGCCGTCCTCTTCGGCCTGGCAGCGAGCCTGACGGCGCTCGCACAATCGGGCGGGCAGAAGCCCAACATCGTCTTCATCATGGGAGACGACATCGGCATCATGCAGCCGGGCATCTACCACCGCGGCCTGATGGTGGGCGAGACGCCCAACATCGACCGCATCGGCGAACGAAGGCGCGCTCTTCCAGACGTACTACGCCGAGGAGAGCTGCACGGCCGGGCGCAACGCCTTCTTCACCGGCATGCATCCGCTGCGCACGGGCATGATCCCGCCGCAGCTTCCGGGCAGCCCGTCCTACCTGCGGCCCGGCACCCCGGCGCTCGCGTGGTTCCTGCGGGATCTCGGCTACAACACCGGCGAGTTCGGCAAGAACCACCTGGGCGATCACACCGACGCGCTGCCGACGGCGCACGGGTTCCACGAGTTCTGGGGCTACCTGTATCACCTGGACGCGATGCAGGGCGTGAGCTTCCCGGACATCAACAAGACGCCGACGCAGCAGACCGTGGCCCCGCCGTGCAAGAACACGCCGGTCCCCGGCCTCACCGAGGTTCCCGGAGCCGTGGATCCGGCGACGACGACCTGCCTGACGCCGCCGCGCCCGGTCATCTGGTGCAAGTCCTCCGACGGCACGGCGAAGAACCAGACCTGCCAGGATCAGGGACCGCTGACGCTGGAGCGCTCCAAGACCGTGGACGAGGAGATCTCGGCCAAGGTCGTCGACTTCCTCGACCGCAACGACCCCAAGAAGACCAACAAGCCGTTCTTCGTCTGGTACAACCCGGCGCGCATGCACGTCACGACCGTTCTCTCGGACAAGTACCAGGCCATGGTCGGCGAGCCCGGCGGCAAGGACTGGGGCATGAACGAGGCCGGCATGAAGCAGATGGACGACAACATCGGCCTCGTGATCAAGAAGCTCGAGGACATGGGTCAGCTCGACAACACGATCCTCTGCTTCACCACCGACAACGGCGCCGAGACCATCAGCTTTCCCGACGGCGGCACGACCCCGTTCAAGGGCGGAAAGCTCTCCACCTGGGAAGGCGGCATGCGCGTTCCGATGCTCGTGCGCTGGCCCGGCCACATCAAGCCGGGGACGATCCTGAACGACATCTTCGCGTCCCTCGACTGGCTGCCGACGTTCGTCGACATCGCCGGCGGCCCCAAGGGCGACGGCCTGAAGAAGAAGATCGAATCCGGCACCTATCCCGGGATCGTCAAGACGACGCTCGACGGCGTCGATCAGCGCGACTATCTGGAGGGCAAGACGCAGAAGTCGGCGCGCGATACGTTCTTCTACTATTCCGGCTCCCATCCTTCGGCGGTGCGGTACAAGAACTGGAAGATCTACTTCGCCATGGTCTCCGACGACCCGGCCGGCTTCATCGCGGGCGTGATGCCGTATTCCTGGGCGCAGGTCGTCAACATCAAGCGCGATCCCTTCGAAACATCCATCGGTCAGCAATACAAGACCCTCATGGGCATGGGCGGCGTTCTGGCCGGACCCTATACCGCCTACCTCTACGACTGGAACATGCTGCCTATCGGTCAGTCGCTCTGGCTGCACGAGCTCGAGACCTACCAGACGTACCCGCCGATGCAGGATCCGGCGAGCTACAACCTGAGTCAGGTCATGGCCGAGCTCAAGAAGCCGCAGAAGGTCCCGGGACAGTAGGGTTCGGCACGAAGGATGGCGACGCGGGCGGCCCGAAAGGGCCGCCCGCTTTTCTCACAGCGCGAGCTAGGAGGCCGACATGGAGAGCGACAAGAAGACCCATCTCAAGGAGAAGGCGGCCGAGGAGCTACGGTTGCTTCTCCTGATTTCGGCGTATCTCGCGGCCTTCTTCGTCGCGTTCCTCACCTACCGGAGGCTCGTCTCGCGAGAGCTGGGCGTCAGTTACTTTCGCTACGGTTTCGCGATTCTCGAGGCACTCGTGATCGCCAAGGTCATCCTGATCGGGAAGGCGATCGGGCTCGGTAAGAGGGAGGCTGTTCGAAGGACGCTGGCCCTTTCGACGCTGCGCTCGTCGCTGGCTTACGGGCTCCTCGTCGGGGTATTTGCCATTCTCGAGCACGTCATCGAAGGGCTGGTTCACGGGAAGACGCTCGCGGCGAGCTTCGAGGACTTTCTGAACCAGGGCGTCTACGAGATTTTCGGGAGGACACTGGTGTTGTTCGTCGCGTTCATCCCGTTCTTCGCTTTCTGGGAGCTCGATCGCCTGGCTCGGCGAAAAGAAACTCTTCGATCTGTTCTTTCGGAAGGACGCTCTGCAACGATAGGAGATCCGCAAACCATGAGTGGATATCGACAGCTCTCGAGAACGCTCGGCGTGCTTTTTGCCGCGTGTCTCACCGCGGCGTCTGCGGCGCTCGCCCAGGCGTCGGCGAAGAAGCCCAACATCCTGATCATCTGGGGCGACGACATCGGCTACTGGAACCTCAGCGCCTACAACCAGGGCATGATGGGCTACCGAACGCCGAACATCGACCGCATCGCGAAGGAAGGCGCGCTCTTCACCGACTGGTATGGCCAGCAGAGTTGCACCGCCGGGCGCGGGGCGTTCATCACGGGCCAGTCGCCCTTCCGCACCGGCCTTCTCAAGGTCGGGCTGCCCGGCGCCAAGGAAGGCCTGCAGGCCCGGGACGTGACGATCGCCGAGCTCCTCAAGGGGCAGGGCTACAAGACCGGCCAGTTCGGCAAGAACCACCTCGGAGACCGGGACGAGCAGCTGCCGACGGCGCACGGATTCCACGAGTTCTACGGCTCGCTCTACCACTTGAACGCCGAGCAGGAGCCGGAGCACCCCGACTACTTCAAGAACCCGGAAATGCGGAAGAAATACGCGACGCGCGGAGTGCTCCATACCTGGGCCAACCCCGACGGCACGCAGAAGATCGAGCTCACCGGGGCCCTGAACATCAAGCGTATGGAAACGGTGGATGACGAGTTCACGAAGGAAGCGCTCCGCTTCATGGACGACGCCAGGAAAGAGAACAAACCCTTCTTCCTATGGTGGAACTCGACTCGCATGCACATCTGGACGCACCTCGCCCCCAAGTGGCAGGGTAAGACCGGCCTCGGGGTCTATCCCGACGGGATGCAGGAGCACGATGCGGACGTCGGCATCCTGCTCGACAAGCTCAAGGAGCTGGGCATCGAGAACGACACGATCGTCATGTACTCGACCGACAACGGCGCGGAGAAATTCTCCTGGCCCGACGGAGGCACCTCGCCCTTCCGCAACGAGAAGGCCAGCAACTGGGAGGGCGGCTACCGCGTCCCGTGCGCCATTCGCTGGCCCGGCGTCATCAAGCCCGGCACGGTCTTCAACGACGTCTTCGCGCACGAGGACATGCTGCCCACTCTGCTCGCGGCGGTCGGTGTTCCGAACGTCAAGGACCAGCTGTTGAAAGGCATGAAAGTCGGCGACAAGACCTTCAAGGTTCACATCGACGGCTACGACATCACCGATGCGCTCGCCGGCAAGTCCCCGGGCCCTCGCCACGAGTTCTTCTACTTCAACGACGACGGCTCGCTCGTCGGGCTGCGCTACGACCAGTGGAAGATCGTCTTCGCGGAACAGCGCGCGATCGGTCTGGATGTCTGGCAGGACCCGTTCGTGCCCCTGCGCTTTCCGAAGCTCTTCAACATCCGCTCCGATCCGTTCGAGACCGCCGACCACGAGAGCGTCTCCTACGGAAGGTGGCGGGTCGACCACGCCTTCGTGCTCGTGCCGGCGCAGCAGTACGTGGGTCAGTTCCTGGCTACCTTCAAGGAATTCCCTCCAAGCCAGAAGGCCGGCAGCTTCAGCCTCGACCAGGCTCTCGAAAGTCTGCAGAACACGCCGAAGGCCACTGGTAACTAGGCGACGAGGGCGCCAGATGGTGTCTCGCGTACCAGCGGTGAAACGATGACGAGAATCCGAAGCATTCTGACAGGACTTCTTGTCCTCGTCGCGAGCTCGACGACGGTATGGGCGCAAGACCCGCTGCCGTCCTGGAACGACGGCGCCGCCAAGAAGGCGATCGTGGAGTTCGTTCAATCGACGACGGCCAAGGGGAGCCCGAAGTTCGTCCCGCCCGAAGAGCGGATCGCGACGTTCGACCAGGACGGGACGCTCTGGGTCGAGCACCCGGTTTACTCGCAGGTCGTGTACTGCCTGGATCGCGTTCCCGCCGTCGTCAAGGCGAAGCCGGAGCTGGCCAACGTCGAGCCCTTCAAGACGGTGATGTCGGGCGACCGGGAGGCCATCGCCCGCTTGTCGGAGGAGGACCTCGTCAAGATCGCCGCCGCGACGCTGACCGGCATGTCGGTCGACGATTTCCGCGCCGAAGCGACGAAATGGATCGCGGCGGCCCGGGACCCGCGCTGGAAGCGGCCCTACACGGATCTCACCTATCTCCCGATGCAGGAGGTTCTGAAGTACCTTCGCGCCAACGGGTACAAGACCTACATCGTCACCGGAGGAGGCCAGGACTTCGTCCGGACGTACGCCGAGAAGACCTACGGAATCCCCCCCGAGCAGGTGGTGGGTATGGCCGGCGCGACGAAGTACGGCTACGGCAAGGACGGCAAGCCGCTGCTGACGAAGGAGCCCAGGCTCGTCCTGAACGACAACAACGCCGGCAAGCCCGAGGGCATCTACCTGATGATTGGCCGCCGTCCTCACATCGCGTTCGGCAACTCGACTGGAGACCAGCAGATGCTCGAGTACACTAAGGCCGGCGACGGCGCGCGGCTTTCGCTGCTCGTCCTCCACGACGATGCGAAGCGCGAGTACGCCTACGGCCCGGCGACGGGTCTGCCCGACACGAAGGTCGGTACCTTCACCCAGGCGCTTTACGACGAAGGGAAGAAGGACGGTTGGATCGTCATCAGCATGAAGAACGACTGGAAGAGAATCTTCGCTTTCGAGCCGTGACCGCGCGGGCGGATCCGTCCCGGTCAAGGTCGTGGACGGTCTTGTATTTGAGCTCGCAGTTCGTCCGTGACCGATGATTCGGGGGCCTCGTGTCGTTTTCTCGCGGGCGTGGCCCTGCTCGCGTGTCTTTCCGCCCGCGCGTCGGGACAGACGCCCGAGACGGCCCGAGAATTCTGGCCGACGGTCGACATCCACGCGCAGCTGGGCTCGAACGTACGGCTGCTCACGTTCGGCGGTCTGGAGAAGGGGGCGGACTTCGCGTATCAGCAGTGGTTCGTCGGGACCGGGTTCGGCTATCAGTGGGAGCGGTTCTCGAAGCCTCATCCTGTCAACATCGACTCGGACAAGGAGCACGTTCTGGTCGCCGGCGTGGGCTACGAGTACCTCGAGACCATCCAGCCCGGGTCGACGAAGCGGGAGAATCGCCTCGCCGTCGAAGCGACGCCTCGTTTCCGCCCGCCTTTGGACCTCCTCGTCAGCGACCGAAACCGGGTCGAGTTTCGATGGGTCAACGGGGAGTACTCGACGCGCTACCGCAACCGGCTCACGGTCGAGCGCGACGTCCTGATCGGCGAGCTGCACGTCGCCCCGTACGCCTCGGCCGAGGTCTTCTACGACGGCGCGAAGCACTGGTACGAGGAGCAGTACGCCGCCGGCCTCCAGCTGCCGTACAAGCGCTCATTCAAGTTCAGCCTGTACTACCTGCGGCAGAACTGCACGACCTGCTCGCCGGCGCATCTGAACGTCGTGGGGATGACCGTCGACGTCTACCTCGGGAGCGGGAAGTGACGAGCGGGCCCGGCTCCGGGATCAGCCGAAAAT
Organism: uncultured Acidobacteriota bacterium; assembly: GCA_963724465.1. Taxonomy (GTDB): domain Bacteria; phylum Acidobacteriota; class Thermoanaerobaculia; order UBA5066; family Gp7-AA6; genus DAHUXD01. The sequence goes on from CAVRUT010000010.1 coordinate 92,974, forward strand.
CACTGCGGCGGCTGCTGCGTCGGGGGAGCGCTGCCGTCGGTCGCTGCCGGCATCGTCGGCACGCCGTTGTTCATGTTCGCATTCGCCGGGGCATAGGCGTCGGAGGCACCCGGAGTGCCCTGGTACTGCCAGTTGCCGACGGGGGCGCCGTTGATGCCGGTGGTTCCATTCTGTCCCCCGACGGAGCTCAAGTTCTGCCGTCCGGCCTGGGTGCTGTTGCCGCCAGTCGGAGGAGTTCCGAGCACGACGAGGTGCTCGCTTCCTTCCATGGCGAGGTTGGCGTTCTTGGACGCGCCCTGCAGCCCCTGTTCGATCCAGAAGGCCTTGTCCCCGGACATCGGCGTGATCGTCCGCACGTCCCTCTGTCGCACGCTCATGAGGGTCCCGGACTGCCACTCGTGAAACATGTACATACCGTTCTTCAGCGTCGGCTTGTCCTTGGCGGTCATGGTTCCCGACGGACTGAGAGCGAGCTCGTAGATCGTCGAGGCCGCCGCCCCGGTCAGGCGGGTGATTTTCTTGACCCTGGCCTGGGACACCTTCGTGAGCCCGCCGTCGGGCCACGCGTTGAAGACCCATTTCCCTTCGACCAGTTTGGGCTCGTTCAGAGAGACCATGGTGTTGCCCGTGGGCCCCTCGAGCTTGAACATGTTCTGCTGGCCTCGCAGGAGGGAGGCGCAGGCGAGCAGGAAGGCTGCGGCGAGCCCGATCCGGTTCTTCATGACTTGTCTCCTCGGAGAGGATAAGCATAGCACCCCGGGCCCCTGAAGCGGTCCGCGGAATCCGTGACTTCTGCAAGGCTAGACTGGCAGGCGTGGAGGTCCTTGCCGATGAACGCTGACCGGACCCAAACGCTCCGTCGGGCCAGCCTCGGCTCGATCGCGCTCGCCGCCCTGCTCGTCGGCAGTGCCGCCTGTTCGCTGTTCCACAAGCCGCAAACGGCGGCCAACATCGCCGCGCCGGGCCAGGGCAACCTGACGCTCGGCCAGCTGCAAAACCAGGTCCTCCGATTCGCGGACGACTACTCCTCGTCCGTCGCGCACGCGGCCGACGCGGCGGCCAAGAGCGCGGGGACCCGGGAGGCGCAGGTGGCCGCGCTCAGGTGGAAGCTCGACGAGGGCACGGCGGCCTATCTGAGCGCCACGGGGGAGAACCCGATTTGGAACACGCTGGACGTCGTCGTGCTGACGGTGGTTTCCCGGATGGTCATCGAGGACCCGAAGACGAGGGAGGAGTTTGGCGACGCCGTCGTGCCTCTCATCGAGACCCATCGGGAGCTCGAGGCGAGCGCGTGGCGTCTCGCCGGGCAGATCCTCGAGCCGGGGCAGCGAGAGCAGCTCGAGGGCCTGATCGCCGAGTGGCGCAGGCAGAACCCCCACGAGCGCAGCGTCGGGGCGATTCACTTCCGCGAATTCGCGCTGACGACGGAGAAAGGGGCCCCGCTGAGCAAGCTCCGCACCGGAAGCGTCTTCACGCTGCTTCATCTCGACCCGTTCGCGGGCCTGGACCCGACGACGATCGCCATCGAGCAGTCACGCGAGCTGGCCGCGAGGACGGTCGCGTACCTCGAGCGGGCACCCACGCTGGTTCGGTGGCAGGCGGAGCTGCTCGCCTTCCAGCTCGCCGGCCAGCCCGATCCGCAAGCGATCCTGGCCGACGCCGACAGGGCCTCGCGTTCCATGGAGAGCATCGCGAAAACGGCCGAGGGCTTGCCGACGCTCGTGGATGAACAACGCAAGGCGGCCATCGAGCAGCTGCTCGCGGGCGTTGCCGCGGAGCGGGCGGCGATCATCGAGGAGCTCGACGCCCGCGAAGCCACGATTCGGGGCCTGCTCGGCGAGACCCGGCAGGCGCTGGACGCCGGAACTCGGATGTCCACCTCGCTCGACGCCACCATCAAGTCCCTGGACGCGTTCGTGCACTACGTCTCGCCTCCGCCCTCGGCCTCGGAGCCGCAGGCCAAGGCCGGAAAGCCGTTCGATGTTCTCGAGTACGGCAAGTCCGCGTCGGAAGTCGGCGGGATGGCCAGGGATCTCACCGCCCTTCTCGGCTCGGTGGACAAGTCGGTTCCCGCGATCGCGCGGGCGAGCGGGGAGGCGGGCGAGAACTTGAAGCGCGTGGTGGACCACGCCTTTTGGCGCGGCCTGGTGCTCATCGCGACGCTGCTGGTCGGCTCGGTCGTGGCCGCGCTGGCTTATCGGACGCTCGCGCGGAGGCTCGTTCGACCCTCGGTATGATGGTTGCGGTGCGGTGGAAGAAGAGCGCTCTGGCCGGGCTGGCGCCCATCGCCCTGCTGGCGCTGTCCGCCGCTTGCCGCGGCCGCGCGGCTTCCACCGCGGCGCCCGCCGCCGCGGCGACGCCCGGGGCCCTCGCCGCGAAGGCCACGTTCGTCGGTCGCGAGAAGTGTGCGCCGTGCCACGCTGAAGAGGACCGCCGCTGGGAGGGATCGCACCACGACCTCGCGATGGAGGAGGCCACCGAAAAGACAGTCCTCGGCAACTTCGACAATGCGTCGTTCACGCACTTCGGCGTCACCTCGACGTTCTTCAGGAAGGACGGGAAGTTCTTCGTCCGGACCGACGGCCCGGACGGCAAGCTCCACGAATTCCCGATCGCGTACACGTTCGGCGTGTACCCCCTCCAGCAGTACCTGATCGCCTTTCCGGGCGGGCGATACCAGGCGCTCAACGTCTGCTGGGACACCCGCTCCGCGAAGGAGGGCGGGCAGCGCTGGTTCCACCTCTACCCGAACGAGGAAGTCGCCGCACGACGACCCACTCCACTGGACCGGGCCGTACCAGAACTGGAACTTCATGTGCGCCGAATGCCATTCGACGAACGTGAAGAAGGGCTACTCCGCAGCCTCGGATACCTACGCGACGACCTGGTCGGAGATCGACGTCTCCTGCGAGGCCTGCCACGGCCCGGGCTCGGCGCACGTCGCGTGGGCCGAGGCCGTCAAGGCGGGGAAGGCGAAGAAAGAGGACGCCGACAAGGGCATGGCAGTCGTGCTGAAGGACCCGACGAAGGACGAATGGGTCTTCGACATGAAGACCGGCGTCGCGAAGAGGGGCGTCCCGCGCACCTCGCAGACCGAGATCGAGACCTGCGCGCGCTGCCACGCGCGGCGCTCGGTCGTCGCCGCCGAGTACGTCTACGGCCAGCCGCTCATGCAGACGCACCGGCCAGTCCTCCTGTCGCAGGGAACGTATTTCGCCGACGGCCAGATCGAGGACGAGGACTACGAGTACGGCTCCTTCCTCCAGAGCAAGATGCACGCGGCGGGCGTGACCTGCTCCAACTGCCATGATCCCCACAGCTTGAAGGTGCGGGTTTCGACCGATCGCGTCTGCGGCGCCTGCCACCTCCCGGAGAAGTTCGACACGCCCAAGCACCACTTCCACAAGGCGGATTCGGCCGGCGCGAGCTGCACCGCCTGCCACATGCCGACGCGCAACTACATGGTCGTGCACGCCCGCCACGACCACAGCTTTCGCGTGCCGCGGCCGGACCTCTCGGTTGCGATCGGGACACCCAATGCCTGCACGCAGTGCCACAAGGACAAGTCGAACCAGTGGGCGGCCGACGCGTCACTCAAGTGGTGGGGCGACACGGTGCGGCAAGAGCCGCCACTACGGCCAGATCGTCCACGCCGGGCGCGAGGAGCTCGCGGGCGCCGACGCGGCCCTGGAGCGGTTCGTGGAGGATTCCAGCAAGCCGGCCATCCGGCGGGCCACCGCGGCGTCGCTTCTCGCGCGCGCCGGCGCCGCGGCGGGCACCCGGACCGCGCTCGGCCGCGCCCTCTCGGACCCGAACCCCCTCGTCCGCATGGGGGCGCTCGGGTCGACCGAGGCGCTCGATCCCCGCGAACGCGTGGGGATGGTCTTTCCGCTCCTGCGCGACCCGGTTCGCACGGTTCGCATCGAGGCGGCCCGGGAGCTCCTCTCCGTTCCGAAGGAGGCGATGAGCGCTTCGGAGCGAGCCGAGTTCGAGAAGGCGCTCGCGGAATACGTCGAGTCGCAGCGAGTCGACGCCGACCGGGCGGAGGCGCACCTGAACCTGGCGGCCGTCGCCCTCGCCCAGGGCGACCTCGCGGCGGCCGAGGCGGAGTACCGGATCGCGCTCGCGCGCACGCCGGCGCTCGGAGGGGCGTGGGCCAATCTGGCCGACCTCTACCGGGTCCAGGGCCGCGACGACGAAGCGGAGAAGACCCTGCGCCAGGGCCTCGCCGCCGCTCCGAAGGACCCCGGCGTCCACCACGCCCTGGGTCTCGCGCTCGTGCGGTTGAAGAGGATGCCCGAGGCGCTGCGCGAGCTGCGCATCGCCGCGGAGCTTCCGCCGGAGCGGCCGCACTACGTCTACGTGTACGGCGTGGCGCTCGACTCGGTCGGGCAGACGGACCGCGCGCTCGAGGTCCTGGCCGCCGCCAGCGCGCGGCACCCCGGCGACCGCGAGATCCTCCAGGCGCTCGTCTCCTTCTCCGCGAAGGCCGGCAACCGGCCCGCGGCGATCGGTTACGCGAAGCAGCTCCTCGAGCTCGACCCCGGCGACGCCGGGGCGCAGAAGCTTCTGGCCGACCTCAACGCCGCGCGTTAGTCCGGTCATCCCCGGGATGACAAAAACGAGGCTAGCTCGCCTCGGCGGCGTGCTCGGGCCGCCTCTTCTTGAAATGCGGCAGATCGGGCTCGCCGAGCAGGCGGGCGAGTCCCTCCCAACCCCG
>CAVRUT010000011.1:0-58742 GCA_963724465.1 uncultured Acidobacteriota bacterium
GCGTCTCGCGGGGCAGATCCTCGCGCCGGGGCAGCGAGAGCAGCTCGAGGGCCTGATCGCCGAGTGGCGCAGGCAGAACCCCCACGAGCGCAGCGTCGGGGCGATTCACTTCCGCGAATTCGCCCTGACGACGGAGAAAGGGGCCCCGCTGAGCAAGCTCCGCACCGGAAGCGTCTTCACGCTGCTTCATCTCGACCCGTTCGCGGGCCTGGACCCGACGACGATCGCCATCGAGCAGTCTCGCGAGCTCGCCGCGAGGACGGTCGCGTACCTCGAGCGGGCGCCCACGCTGGTTCGGTGGCAGGCGGAGCTGCTCGCCTTCCAGCTCGCCGGCCAGCCCGATCCCCAGAGCAATCCTGGCCGACGCCGAGCGGGTCTCGAAATCCATGGAGAGCATCGCGAAAACGGCGGAGGGCTTGCCGACGCTCGTGGACGAGCAACGCAAGGCGGCCATCGAGCAGCTGCTCGCGGGCGTTGCCGCGGAGCGCAAGGCGATCATCGAGGAGCTCGACGCCCGCGAGGCCACGATTCGGACCCTGCTCGGCGAGACCCGCCAGACGCTGGACGCCGGCACGCGGATGTCCACCTCGCTCGACGCCACCATCAAGTCCCTCGACGCGTTCGTGCACTACGTCTCGCCTCCGCCGAGTCGGCCACGGGCCGCCGGCCAAGCCCGGAAAGCCGTTCGACCCCCTCGACTACGGCAAGTCCGCGTCGGAGGTCGGCGGGATGGCGAGGGATCTCACCGCCCTTCTCGGCTCGGTGGACAAGTCGGTTCCCGCGATCGCGAGGGCGAGCGCGGAGGCGGGCGAGAACTTGAAGCGCGTCGTGGACCACGCCTTCTGGCGCGGCCTGGTGCTCATCGCGACGCTGCTGGTCGGCTCGGTCCTGGCCGCGCTGGCCTATCGGGCGCATCGCGCACAGGCTCGCTCGACCCCGGCATGAGGTTGCGGAGCGGTGGAAGAAGAGCGCTCTGGCCGGCCTGGCGCCTCGCCCTGCTGGCGCTGTGCCGGCCGGCGGCCGCGCGGTCCCGCGGCGCCGTCCGCCGGGCCGACGCCCGGCGCCCAAGGCGCGAACGCCACGTTCGTCGGTCGCGAGAAATGCGCGCCGTGCCACGCTGAAGAGGACCGCCGCTGGAAGGGATCGCACCACGACCTCGCGATGCAGGAGGCCACGCGAAAAGACGGTCCTCGGCAACTTCGACAACGCGTCGTTCACGCACTTCGGCGTCACGTCGACCTTCTTCAGGAAGGACGGGAAGTTCTTCGTCCGGACCGACGGCCCGGACGGCAAGCTCCACGAGTACCCGATCGCGTACACGTTCGGCGTGTACCCCCTCCAGCAGTACCTGATCGCCTTTCCGGGCGGGCGATACCAGGCGCTCAACGTCTGCTGGGACACGCGCTCCGCGAAGGAGGGCGGGCAGCGCTGGTTCCACCTCTACCCGAACGAGGAAGTCGCCCACGACGACCCGCTCCACTGGACCGGGCCGTACCAGAACTGGAACTTCATGTGCGCCGAATGCCATTCGACGAACGTGAAGAAGGGCTACTCCGCCGCGTCGGACACCTACGCGACGACCTGGTCGGAGATCGACGTTTCCTGCGAGGCTTGCCACGGCCCGGGCTCGGCGCACGTCGCGTGGGCCGAGGCCGTCAAGGCAGGGAAGGCGAAGAAAGGGGACGCGGACAAGGGCATGGCGGTCGTGCTGAAGGACCCGACGAAGGACGAGTGGGTCTTCGACATGAAGACCGGCGTCGCGAAGCGCAGCGTCCCGCGCACCTCGCAGACCGAGATCGAGACCTGCGCGCGCTGCCACGCGCGGCGCTCGGTCGTCGCCGCCGAGTACGTCTACGGCCAGCCGCTCATGCAGACGCACCGGCCGGTCCTCCTGTCGCAGGGAACGTATTTCGCCGACGGCCAGATCGAGGACGAGGACTACGAGTACGGCTCCTTCCTCCAGAGCAAGATGCACATGGCCGGCGTGACCTGCTCCAACTGCCACGATCCCGCACGACCTGAAGGTGCCGGTTTCGACCGATCGCGTCTGCGGCGCCTGCCACCTCCCGGAGAAGTTCGACACTCCCAAGCACCACTTCCACAAGGCGGATTCGACCGGCGCGAGCTGCACGGGCTGCCACATGCCGACGCGCAACTACATGGTCGTGCACGCCCGCCACGACCACAGCTTTCGCGTGCCGCGGCCGGACCTCTCGGTTGCGATCGGGACACCCAACGCCTGCACGCAGTGCCACAAGGACAAGTCGAACCAGTGGGCGGCCGACGCGTCACTCAAGTGGTGGGGCGACACGGTGCGGCAGGAGCCCCACTACGGCCAGATCGTCCACGCCGGGCGCGAGGAGCTCGCGGGCGCCGACGCGGCCCTGGAGCGGTTCGTGGAGGATTCCAGCAAGCCGGCCATCCGGCGGGCCACCGCGGCGTCGCTGCTCGCGCGCGCCGGCGCCGCGGCGGGCACCCGGACCGCGCTCGGCCGCGCCCTCTCGGACCCGAACCCCCTCGTCCGCATGGGGGCGCTCGGGTCGACCGAGGCGCTCGATCCCCGCGAACGCGTGGGGATGGTCTTTCCGCTCCTGCGCGACCCGGTTCGCACGGTTCGCATCGAGGCGGCCCGGGAGCTCCTCTCCGTTCCGAAGGAGGCGATGAGCGCTTCGGAGCGAGCCGAGTTCGACAAGGCGCTCGCGGAGTACGTCGAGTCGCAGCGAGTCGACGCCGACCGGGCGGAGGCGCACCTGAATCTGGCGGCCGTCGCCCTGTCGCAGGGCGACCTCGCGGCGGCCGAGGCGGAGTACCGGATCGCGCTCGCGCGCACGCCGGCGCTCGGAGGGGCGTGGGCCAATCTGGCCGACCTCTACCGGGCCCAGGGACGCGACGACGAGGCGGAGAAGACGCTGCGCCAGGGTCTCGCCGCCGCCCCGAAGGACCCCGGCGTCCACCACGCCCTGGGTCTCGCGCTCGTGCGGTTGAAGAGGATGCCCGAGGCGCTGCGCGAGCTCCGCATGGCCGCGGAGCTTCCGCCGGAGCGGCCGCACTACGTCTACGTGTACGGTGTGGCGCTCGACTCGATCGGGCAGACGGACCGGGCACTCGAGGTCCTGGCGGCCGCCAGCGCGCGACACCCCGGCGACCGCGAGATTCTCGAGGCCCTCGTCTCGTTCTCCGCAAAGACCGGCAACCGTCCCGCGGCGATCGGTTACGCGAAGCAGCTCCTCGAGCTCGACCCCGGCGACGCCGGGGCGCAGAAGCTTCTGGCCGACCTCAACGCCGCGCGTTAGTCCGGTCATCCCCGGGACGACAAAAACGAGGCTAGCTCGCCTCGGCGGCGTGCTCGGGCCGCCTCTTCTTGAAATGCGGCAGATCGGGCTCGCCGAGCAGGCGGGCGAGGCCCTCCCACCCCCTCACGTGCTCGCAGACGACCTTGACGGCCGACGTCAGCGGCACGGCGAGGACGGCTCCGGGGATGCCCCAGATCGTCCCCCAGAAGATGAACGCGATCATGACGGTGAGCGGGAAGAGGCGGACTTTTCCGCCGACGATGAAGGGCGTCAGCACGTTGCCCTCGAGAAACTGCATGAGGCTGTACACGAGGAGCACGAGCAGCGCCTTTTCGCCGTCGTACTGGAAATAGGCGACCGCGACGGCGGGGACGGTCGAGAGGATGACGCCGACGTAGGGGAGCAGGATCGCGATCCCGGCGATCGGTCCGAGCACGTAGTAGTAGTCGATCCGCAGAACCATGAGGGCCAGCGTCGTCAGGCCCGCCATGATCAGCATGACGAAGCCGAGTCCGAGGGCGTAGGCCGTCATCGTGCGCGAGATGGCGCCGGTGACGTCCGCCTCGCCGAGCCGCTCGTTGCGCGTGAAGATGCCCGCCAGCACCCGGCCGAACTTCTCGCGGTCCTTCAGCATGAAGAACGTGAGGAAGGGGACCGCCGCCGCGTAGAGCAGGACGCCGAGCGTCTCGCCGAGCTGGGTGAACAGGGCTCGAGTCATGTCGAGCTGTGACCCGGTGAGCTTGACCTCCCTCACGCCCCGCGAGTCCTCCGGCAGGATCGAGCCCATGCGCTCGCGAAGCCGGTTGACGAAGTCCATGACGTGGCTGACCAGTTCGCGGATCCGCGCCTGGTAGCGGGGCAGCGCGGCGAAGAACTGGTTCAGCTGCGCCGTCACGTTGATCACGAGCAGCGCGACGGCGCCGACGATGACGAACAGGATGAGCAGGATCGCGAGCACCCGCGGCACACCGGCCCGTTCGAGCAGCGACGTGAAGGGGCGCAGGGCGAACGCGAGGAAGAGCGCGAAGGCGACCGGGACGAGGAGCGGGCGGCCGTAGTAGAGGAGCCCGACGACCGAGGCCGTGGAGATCGCCGTCAGCCCGACGACCCGGGGGGGCGGGCTGTGGGGCGGCGCCTCGACGTCGGCCGCCGGAGTCAAAAAACCCCCTCGCGGGGAGGGGGTTCGAGGAGGCGCCGAGGCGTTATCCGGCTCACGTTCCCGAAACGAGCGTGACCACGATCTGAGCGCGCCGGTTCTTGGCCTTGCCCTCGGCCGTGGCGTTGTCGTAGGCAGGTTCCGCGGCGCCCTTGGACACGGTGGAGATACGGCCCGGGTCGATTCCGTGGCGGGTTACCAGGTATTCCTTGGCAGCCTGCGCCCGCTTCATCCCGAGCTCCTCGTTGGCCTTCTCGGTGCCGGTGTTGTCGGTGTATCCGGTGACCACGGCCGTCGCGTTCAGGTCGTTCTTCATGCGCAGCGCCACGCCGTCGAGCACCGCCTTGGCGATGTTCGTGAGACGCGCGCTCTTGCCGTCGAAGAAAATCTCGTCGCTCGTCGTTCTCGGCGCCGGGCGCGGCGGAGGCTGGGAGCGGGAGCCGGGGCGGCGGGCGCCGGGGCGGCGACGGCGGGCTGCTCGACGATGGGCTCGGCCGCGGCCGGCACGACGACGGGCGGCGGGGGAGCAGGCGGCCAGGCGGCGTAGGTCAGTCCGAGGAAGCCGCCGAAGGGATTCGGGTTGATCCCGTGGTCGACGAGCATGTTGAGATTCGTGTTCAGGGCCGCAGAGAGAGCCCATCCCGAGTGGCCGAAAAAGATGCGGGCGCCCGCGTTGAGGGTGGCCCAATCGGGCTCGGGCCGGTCTCCGCCGTCGGTGACCGTGTAGTAGCCCTCGGCGATCACGTGGATGATGTCCAGGACCGGAATATCCATGCCGAGGCCGAAGACGAGCAGGTTGGGCAGACGCGTCAGGTCGTTCGGCTGGCCGACGAGCGTGTAGGACACCATGCCCGTGAGCCAGCCCTTCGTCACGGCGCCGCCCCACTCCCAATCGGTCTTGCCCGTGTTCGAGGGTGTCGACGAAATCGCCCTCGCCGTTGCCGATCTTTCGGTCGCTCAAGCGGGAACAGGCCCGAAAACCAGCCCGCGAACCGCAGGTCGCGGTCATTCTCGGAGTGGAAGCTGATCTTGGTCCCGACGCGAATCCGTCCTCCTCCGCTGAAGTCGAAGGGTTCGGCAGGTCCTGGCCGTTGATGACGCCGCCCAGCCACCCTCCGCCGCTGCGCGTGGTCTGTGCGCCTCCGGCGACGAAGACCGACCACCAGTCGGTCAGGCCGAGGCCGAGCGAGCCGGCGCCGCCGAACTGCGTGAAGTACCGGGTGTTCGAGGGCTGGCCGTCGTAGATCTCGCCGGCGATGCGGGGCGTGTACCAGCCGTAGAAGCCGAGAGTGAGCTGCCCGGCGCGGGGGCCGTCCGCAGTCGTCATCGTGAAGAGTCCGATGTCGCCTCCGGTGTTCGGGGCGACGACGGCGGGCTGCCCGAAGGCGACGGCGCCGGTCAGGCACATCAGCATCCCGAGGAGCACGGTCCGCTTCGCCAACATGAAGTGTCTCCTTTCGAACCCGGAACGAACCCGGACGGGGAAACGTAGCTGCCGAATAGAATAAAGCAAAACGACGGAATTGCCAAACATCTTCTGCTCGGTCAGGGGGGTGTCCTTCCGGACAGGTGCCTTGGGCGTCCGGATCGGGTCGATCCGAAGCAGGCCGCAGGCTCCGATCCTGCGCCCAAAGGCTCGCCGGTGAAATCCGCCCCTCCTGCTCGACTCGCCTTCAGGACCGCGGCGCGTTCACACCTTCGGCTGCATGACCAGGGACATCTTTTCCTGAAAGGCGCGCATGATCGCGGGCCCCCGGATCGAGGAGATGGCTTTCTCGGTGTGGCGGATGAGGTCGCGCACCGCCTCGACTCCGCGCCCGCGGTCGATCTCGGCGAGCGCCTGCTTGTAGGGACGTTCGATGCCCGGCAGGTTCGCCTCCCCGATCGCCCCCTCTGCCTCCTGTTTGACGCGTGTGCAGAGGATCATCAGGATCTTCTTCTCGTCGCCGAGGACCCCCGAGCCTCCGCCTGCCCCTGCCGGCAGCGTGACCGGCATCCGCGGCGCGTGGGCCTCGGGCGCCGCCGACGGAGCGGGAGTCGGGGCCGTCGCGGGCGCGGAGGCACGGGCCGCGGTGTTGGGGCGCATGTCCACGAGGTCGCCGGTGACAAGACCGTAGAGGACCTTCGCGGTGTCGAAGGAGTTCGACTGGGTCGCCCGGGAGAGCTCCTCGACGGTCTTGTGTCCGTCGATGCGGATGACCAGGTTCCATTCCGGAGGGGAAAGGGTGACCGGTTCGCCCATGTCGCGAGGCTTCAGGACCGGAATGTGGTCCACGCCGGGGACCTTGCGCGCGAGCACCTTCCATTCGTCCAGGCGCCGGGCCGCCTCCATGAGGAGGGAGGTGTTCGTCCTGTCGATGGTGACCTTGTCGCTCTCTTTGCCGGGCGTGAACTGGAAGTCGCCGGTGGACCAGATCGCCAACGCGTAAACGGCCTCCTCGCCGCTCAAGTTGCCGAGCTCCGCGTGAACGATCCGTCCGTTGCGCAGGTAGATGGAGCCCCGCTCGGAGCCCCGCATCAGCAGGAACATCCCGGTCTTTCCCGAGACCGAAACGAGCTGGATGATGTCCGGGACGGGGAGCTCCGAGATGGAACCCTGGAAAGACATAGCTCCATTGATGCTAGCAGACGACAGGAGGCGGGATGCGTGGCTTACCTCACCCCGGCGTGGAGGTGGCAGATGGCCACGGCGAGGGCGTCGGCGGCGTCGAGGGGAATCCGGGCGCGCTGCCGGGCCAGCAGCGACAGGACCATCGCCCTCACCTGCTCCTTTTCGGCCTGTCCGTAGCCGACCAGGGCCTTCTTGACCAGCCGGGGCTCGTACTCGAACACCGGCAGGGACGCGCGAGCGGCGGCCGCGAGCAGCGCCCCGCGGGCGTGGGCCAGTTTGAGAGCCGAGGCGACGTTCCTGGCCGCGAACACCGTTTCGACCGAGACGGCCGCCGGACCGGTCTCGGCGATGAGTTGCTGGAGCGCCGCCGCGAGAAAGTCGAGACGGCCGGCAAAGGGGAGCTTCGAGGGGGGGCGCCAGACGCCGCAGCCTTCCAGGGTCAGGCGCCCGGAGTCGAAGACCACGATCCCGAAGCCCGTGGCCGCGGTTCCGGGATCGAGGCCGAGGATCTTCATGAGTGTCGTGAGTCGTAAGCCGTGAGTCGTAAGCCGACGAAACGAGGGGCGGTTCGGCTCACGGCTTCCGGTTCACGGCTTACGACTTTTCGGCGGGTGCTTCCGCAAAGTCGAAATTGGCCCAGACGTTCTGCACGTCGTCGTGGTCCTCGATCGCCTCCATGAGCTTGACCATCTGGTCGGCCTTGCGCGCGTCGAGCATCACCTCGGTGGCGGGGATCATCGAGATCTCCGCGACCGCGAGCGGCAGCTTCTTGGCCTCGAGCTGCTTCTTGACTTCCTCGAAGCTCTCCGGGGAAGTCTGGATCTCGTGGTACTGGTCGGTGGTCGCGACGTCGTCGGCGCCGGCCTCGATGGCCGCTTCCATCACGGCATCCTCGCTCGCCTTGTCCTTCTCGATCGCGATGTAGCCCCTCTTCTGAAAGAGAAAACGGACGGACCCCGCCTCTCCGAGGTTGCCGCCGTGCTTGGAGAAGATGGTCCGGATCTCGGGCAGCGTCCGGTTCTTGTTGTCCGTCAGCGTTTCCACCAGTATCGCGGTGCCGCCGGGGCCGTAGCCCTCGAACGTGATCTCCTCGTACGAGACGCCGGGCAGCTCTCCGGTGCCGCGTTGGACCGCCCGCTTGATGTTGTCGGCGGGCATGTTGACCGCCTTCGCGTCGTCGATCGCCTTGCGCAGGCGGGGATTCGACTCCGGGGCGCCGCCGCCCTGCTTGGCCGCCATCGTGATTTCGCGGATCAGCTTGGTGAAGAGGCGGCCGCGCTTGGCGTCCGCCGCGCCCTTCTTGTGCTTGATCGTGCTCCATTTGCTGTGACCGGACATGTGCGTCTCCTAAGAGCGCGAATTATATGAGGGGGAAGTTGCGAGATGCGGGATGCGAGATACGAGGGCTCTCTCTCCTCGCCCCGCATCCCGCATCTCGTATCCTGCATCGCCGCCCGGTTCTCCTTGATTTCCTTGCGTTTCCAGCGACAATAGCCTCAGTCCATGCCCAAGAAGGTTCTTTTGATCGAGTACGAGCCGCGCTACATCGAGCGGATTCGGACTCTGTTGACACCCCTCGGCCACGTCGTCACCGAAGCCCACGACGGGGAGGCCGGGCTCCAGGCCTTCGGCGGCACCCGATTCGACCTGATCCTGCTTTCCGGCATGCTTCCGCGCCTTCCGAGCGCGGAGGTCATCCGCGAGATCCGCAAGAAGGGGGGCGCCACGGCCCCGCCGATCATCCTGATGATGACCGGTTACAGGGGATCGAACCGGAAAGCCGACGCCCAGAAGGTGGGCGCCTTCGACATCCTGCTACGGCCGTTCTCGGACGAGGAATTCCTCGGCTCGGTCCGGGAGGCCGTCGAGTCGACCGACGTCGGCGCCCGGACGATGCGCATCGAGGCGGCGCAGGCCGCCGCCGCCGCCTCGCCGCTGACCTCTTCCGACATCTTCTCCGACGTGCTCGACGAGTTGGTGGCCGACGTCCCGGAGAAGACTGCCTCCGCTCAGGCCGGGGAAGCCGCCCCGCCCGTCCCCCCGACGCTTCCGGCCGCGCCGCCTGCGCCCGTGCGTCCGACGTCCACCGAGAGCGACGTCGACAAGCGGCTGCGGGACACGCTCTCGGAGCTGATGCCGTCCCGATCGGCGGCGGGCGCTCCGCGCGCGCAGACGCCGTCCGACAAGACGCCGCCGCCCGTCGCGACTCCGCCGCCCGCACCGCCCGCGCGGCCAAGGCTCTCTTCCGACACCGACGTGGACCGGATGATCTCGGACACGCTGTCCGGCCTGGCGCTTCCGAAGGCGAAGGCGCCAGCCGGCGCCACTCCGCCGCCCGCGCCGCCGCCCGCCGCCGCCGCGCCGGCGCGCAAACGCGAGGAGCCCGCGGCCGCGGTTCCGTCCTCGGGGCCGGATCGCTTCGGCCAGTACGAGATCCTCGAGCGGATCGCGTCGGGCGGCATGGCCGAGCTCTACAAGGCCAAGCGGACGGGCGTCGAGGGATTCCAGAAGATCGTCGCGATCAAGAAGATCCTGCCGCACCTGGCCGACGACGAAGAGTTCGTGACGATGTTCGCCGACGAGGCCAAGCTCGCCGCGCAATTGAACCACCCGAACATCATCCACATCTACGACCTCGGCAAGATCCAGGCCGGCGGGTACTTCATCGCGATGGAGTACGTGGACGGGCGCGACCTGCGCGCGATCCAGCAGGCGGGCCGCGAGATGGGGGTGCCCCTTCCGGTGCCCCTGGCGGTGTACGTCGCTTCCAAGGTGGCGTCGGCGCTCGACTACGCGCACCGCCGGCGCGATGCGGAAGGGCACGAGCTCAACATCGTCCACCGAGACGTCTCGCCGCAGAACATCCTCATCTCCTACGAGGGCGACATCAAGCTCTGCGACTTCGGCATCGCCAAGGCGGCGTCGAAGGCGTCGAAGACGCAGTCCGGAGCGCTCAAGGGGAAGATCCAGTACATGTCGCCGGAGCAGGCGTGGGGCAAGCCCATCGATCGGCGCAGCGATCTCTTCTCGCTCGGCGTCGTGCTCCACGAACTGCTGACCGGAGAACGGCTCTTCCGCGGCGACACGGACATCAACATTCTCGAAAAGGTGCGCAGCGCCGAGGTGCCCGCCCCCTCCGGCGCCAACCCCGAGGTGCCGCACAACCTCGACGCGGTCGTGCTCAAGGCGCTGGCCAAGGAGCCCGACGACCGATACGCCAACGCCTCCGACCTGCTGCGCGACCTCGACTCGGTTCTCTATTCGTACACGCCCGCGCCGGGCAGCGCCGACGTCGCCATCTACCTGCACCGCCTCCAGGCCGAAGAGGGCGCGGTGGCCGAGGCGAAGGAACGCGAGGCCGCCCAGGCGGTCGAGGAGATCGAGCCCGTCTCGCGCAAGCGCAAGTCCAAGGTCGCTCCCGTCTCGCGCAAGTCGGCGTCGGCCCCGAAGACCGTGTCGCCGGCTCCGGCCGCTCCGGCCACGCCCGGTCCGCCCCCGCCGGCCGCCCCCCCGCCCCCGCCGCCGGAGCCCGCCCGTCCCGCGCCCGAGCTTTTCGGCTCGCTGGAGGCGAGGACCGAAGAGGCCGAGAAAAAGAGCCGCACGCCGCTCATCCTCGGAGTCGTCGCCGCTGCGCTGGCGCTCGTCGGGTTCTTCGCGTGGCGGATGCTCAAGCCGGAGGCCGGGCCCCCCGCGCCCGTCGCGAATCCGACGCAAGCGGCGCCGACGGCGGCGCCGACGGGCGCGGCCGCCGCCGCGCCGACGCCCGCCGTCGCGGTGATCGACCCGAAGTCCGTCGAGGCCGAGGTCCAGAGACAGCTCGCCGCAAAGCGCAAGGAGCTCGAGAAGACGGCGACGGCCTCGAGAAGCACGCCGGCGGCGGCCCCGCCGGAAGCGGCTGCCGCGCCCGCCCCGGCCGCGGTCGAGCCGACCGCGCTTGCGACGATTCCGCCGACACCCGTTCCCGTCGCGACCGCCGTTCCGACCGAGCCTCCTCCTCCTCCGACCGTGGAGCCGCCGAAGCCGCCGCCCGTGCGAGAGCCGGAGACGCAGCGGGGCGATCTGGTCGGCCCCGGCGCGGGCGTGGTCGAACCGACGCTCGTCTCCCCGCCCCGCGTGGTGTATCCCCCGAGCGCGCGGCTGCAGCGTGTGGAGGGCAAGGTCGTCGTCCTGGTTCTCGTGGACGAGACGGGCAAGGTGAGCGAGGCGCGGGTGCAGCAGGGGCTCAACCAGGCCGCGGTCAACGACGCGGTCCTTTTCGCCGTCCGGAACGCGAAGTTTCGAGCCGCTACGAAGAACGGTATCCCCGTCAAGATGTGGCGGCCCGTCATTGTCGAAGTGAAGCCTTAAGATCTCGAAATCACTCAAGGAGGTCAACCGGCATGGCCCTTTCGAACGACCAGAAAAAGTTCTACGAAAACACGCTGACGGTCACCAAGCGCGAGATCCAGGAGCTCGAGGGCGAGATCCAGGAGGAGCTCGCCAAGGTGAAGGACCGGCTGGCCGAGCTGCAGAACGCCCAGAAGGCGGCGCGGCAGATGTACGACGCGGCCTGCCAGCGCCTCGGCGTCCGCAACGAGCTCGAAGAGGCCGAATCGCAGGGTTGACCCGGGACGGGGGCGCGGCCGCGATCCGGCGCGCCCTCCCGATCTGCGCGCTTTCCGTCGGGCTCCTGCTCTCCTGCCGCCGCGAGCCGGAGCCGCCGGTTCCCGCCGCGGGCGCGCCGCGCCGTGTCGTCGCGCTCGCTCCAAACCTGACGGAGATCGTTTTCGCGCTGGGCGCCGGAGACCGCCTCGTCGGCGTGTCCGAGTATTCGGACCATCCCGAGGCGGCGCGGAACATCGCGCGCGTGGGTGGACTGGAAGTGGACGCGGAGAAGGTCGCGGCGCTGCACCCGGACCTCGTCCTCGCGATCGCCGAGGGAAACGCTCAGGGCACGGTTCGCGCGCTCGAAGCGGCCGGGCTCCCGGTGACCGTGACGCCCTCGGGGTCGCTCGACTCGGTGCTGGAGAGCATTCGCATCGTGGCCGATCGGCTGGGTCGGCCGGAGCAGGGCCGGCGCCTGGCTGGTGAGCTTTCGCGGCGCCGCGACACCGTACGGGCCGAGGTCGCGGGCCGAGGCCGCCGGCCTCGCGCCCTGCTGCTCGTGTGGCCCGACCCGCCGCAGGCGGCGGGCGGCCAGACCTTTCTGAACGACGTGTTGACCGAGGCCGGAGCGGAGAACCTCGTCGCCGACCGGCGAGGCTGGCCCGTGCTCTCCCGGGAGTACGTCGCCACGGCGCCGGTCGAACTGCTGGTGACGCCCGAGTCGGCGGAGGCCCGATCGGCGTGGGAGGCGGCCTTTGCCGGCGGCGCCCTGTCGACCGGGCCGATCTCTCGAGCCCGGCGCGTTCGCCTCGACGAGGCGGCCCTGACCCGGCCGGGGCCGCGCGTCTTCGACATGCTCGAACGCCTCGCGGAGGCCACGCGATGAAGGCCCTGCGCCGCGGCCCGGCCCTGGCCGGGGGAGTGCTGCTGCTCTTCGCGGTCCTCGCACTCGCGTTCTCGGTCGGCGGCGTGCACTTGTCGCTCGCCGACCTCTGGAGCGGCGCGGGAGAGGCGGGGCAGATGGCGCGGATGCTCGCCGCGCTGCGGTTTCCTCGCGTCCTGCTGGCGGCGCTCGTCGGGGCCTGCCTCGCGCTCGCGGGAGCCGCGTTGCAGGCGCTGCTCAAGAATCCGCTCGCGGACCCCTTCCTGCTCGGCACCTCCGGCGGCGCCGCGGCGGGGGCGGCATGCGCGGCGCTCGTCGGCGCGTCGCCGCTGGTTTCGCCGGCGGCCGCCTTCGTCGGCGCGGCGGCCGCGTCCGTCGGGGTCGCGGCCCTGGCGCGCCGGGGCGGCCGCCTCGACCTCGAGCGGCTGCTCCTCGCGGGCCTTATCGCCAACGCGTTCTTCTCGGCTCTCCTGCTTGCGGCCTTCTCGATCGCCTCCGGAGAGGCTTCGCGCACCATGCTCTTCTGGATGATGGGGAGCCTCGCCGACGCCACACCCGGCAAGGTGGCGGCGCTGACTCCCTACGTTCTCGCCGGACTGGCCGTTCTCATGGGCGCCTCCGCGCGGCTCAATCTCTTCGCGGTGGGAGAGGAGAGCGCGGCGGCGCTCGGCGTGGACACGGAGAGGACCAAGCGGGTCGTCTTTCTCGCGGCGTCGCTGCTGACGGGGGCCGCGGTCGCGTTCGCCGGCGTCATCGGTTTCGTGGGACTCCTCGTGCCGCACGGCGTGCGCGCGGTCGCGGGCAACGACCAGCGAACGCTCCTGCCGCTTTCGGCGCTGTCCGGCGCGGCGCTGCTCGTCGTCGCAGACGCGCTGTCGCGGGCGGCGCTCGCCCCGGCGGAGCTTCCCATCGGGGCGATCACCGCGGCCCTGGGAGCGCCCCTCTTCGCCTGGCTCCTGCTGAGGACGCCGTGACGGCCGGCCTGATCGAGGCGCGGGGGCTCGTCGCGCGGTACGGTCCGACCCGCGCGCTGGACGGTCTGGACGCATCCATCCCGGCCGGCGACGTCGTCGCGGTCCTGGGAGAGAACGGGTCCGGAAAGTCCACGTTCCTGAAGGTGCTCGCCCGGGTGCTGCCCCCGTCGGGAGGCGAGGTCGCCTTCGACGGCAAACCGCTGACGCAGATCCCGCGGCGCGCGACGGCGCGGCGCATCGCCTACGTGCCGCAGAGCGTGGACCTGGTCTTTCCGATCCGCTGCCTCGACCTCGTGCTGCAGGGTCGCGCCCCGCACGGCAACGGTTTCGTCGCCGAAACGCCCGAGGACCGCAGGCGCGCGCGCGAGGCCATGCGGGCCTGCGACGTCGAGGCTCTCGCCGAGCGGGACGCGAAGGCCCTGTCCGGCGGCGAGCGCCGGCGCGTCTTTCTCGCGAGGGCCCTCGCCCAGGAGGCCGAGGTGTGGCTCCTCGACGAGCCGACGTCTGGCCTCGACCCCCGCCATCGGCTCGAGTTCCTCGAGACCCTCTGGCGCGTACACCGGGAGCGTCGGACCACGGTCCTGATCGTCACGCACGAGATCGGGCTCGCCGTCTCCCTGGCGACCTCGGTCCTGCTGCTCAAGGCGGGGCGCACGATCGCCCGGGGGGCGCGCGCCGAGGTGCTGACCGCCGAGAACCTCGGCCGGGCGTTCGGAACGCCGTTCGAGCGGCGCGGGGGAAGGTTCGAGGTCTCGAGCGAGATTCTGCCGTCGGGGCTCGTCGAGCCCTAAGTCGCTCGAAACCAGACCGTTCCCGCCCGGCGGGCCCCCATTTCCGCGCCGATCCTGCTACGATGCGTTCCCATTTTCCATGTGGTTCAAGAAAGACCGCGCGCCGAAGGTGCCCCGGGAAGGGCGGCCGAGCAAGGTCCCCGAGGGGCTCTGGGTCAAGTGCGACAGCTGCCGGCAGATCCTCTACAACAAGGAGCTGGCCCGGAACTTCAAGATCTGCCCGAAGTGCGGCTTCCACTTTCGGCTTTCGGCGCCTGAGCGCTTGCGCATGCTGTTCGACGACGAGGAGTACGTCGAGCTCGACGCGAACCTGCGCTCCTCGGATCCCCTGAAGTTCCGCGACAGCAAGAAGTATCGCGACCGGCTGCGGGAAGCCGAGGAGAACGTCGGGCCGTCGGACGCGATCGTGGTCGGCTCCGGAACGCTCGACGGCATCGCGCGTGATCATCGGGGCCATGGAGTTCTTCTTCATGGCGGGCTCGATGGGCTCGGTCGTGGGCGAGAAGGTCACGCGCGCCGCGGAGCGGGCGCTCGCCGAGGGCCGGCCCCTCATCCTCGTGTCCACCTCGGGCGGCGCACGGATGCAGGAGGGGATCCTGTCGCTGATGCAGATGGGCAAGATCGCGGCCGCCCTCGCGCGCCTCTCGGAGGCGCGGATCCCCTACGTCTCGGTCATGGCGGACCCGACGACGGGCGGCGTGACGGCGTCCTACGCGATGCTCGGCGACCTGAACATCGCCGAGCCCAACGCCCTCATCGGCTTCGCCGGGCCGCGCGTGATCGAGCAGACGATTCGACAGACGCTGCCGGAGGGCTTCCAGCGCTCCGAGTTCCTGCTCGAGCACGGCATGCTCGATTTGATCGTGGACCGTTCGGAAATGAAGGCGACCCTCGCGCGCTGTTTGCGGCTCCTCTGGGACGAGGGTCGGAAGACGGCAGACGGGAGACGGTAGACGGGGTGAGCGGTTGAGCGCTCGTCCTCCGTTTTCCGTCTCCCGATTCCCGGCCCTCAATCGCCTCGAATCCCTCGGCCTGCGCGGGATGAAGCTCGGCCTGGCCGCCATCGACTCCGTCTGCGAGCGCCTCGACCGGCCCGAGCGGCGGGTGCCGTCGGTGCTCGTCGCGGGCACCAACGGGAAGGGGTCGACGGCGGCGACTCTCGCGGCGATCGTGGGGGAGGCCGGCCTGCGGACCGGGCTCTACACCTCGCCGCATCTCGAGGAGGTGACCGAGCGGATTCGCATCGGCCCGGACGACATCGCGCCGGACGCCCTCGACGCCGAGCTCGCCGGGGTCTTCGCCGCGGCGGACCGGGCGCCCGCGGTGCCGCTGACCTACTTCGAGGCGATGACGGCGGCGGCGTTCACGGCGTTCGCGCGGCGCGGGCTCGACCTCGCGGTGCTCGAGGTGGGCCTGGGAGGCCGTTTCGACGCGACCAACGTGGCTCCGGCGATCCTGTCGCTGGTGACGTCCATCTCGCTCGACCACGTGGAGGATCTCGGCGGGACGATCGCGTCCATCGCGTTCGAGAAGGCGGGCGTCTTTCGAGCGGGCCGGCCGGCGCTCGTGGCGAGCCGGCTGCCCGAGGCTCTCGTCGTCTTCGACGAGGCCGCCGCTCGAACCGGGGCCGCGCTCCACCGCATGGCCGACGAGGTCGAGCTCTCGGTGGACGGCCCGTCGCTGTCCGGCACGCGCTTCGAGCTTTCGACGCCCGGCGGCCGCTACGCCCTGGCCACGCCGCTCCCGGGCCTCCACCAGGCCGAGAACGCGGCGGCCGCCGTGCGCGCCGCCGAATTGCTCGCTCCCGGGTTTCGCATCGGGCCCGAGGCGGTGGCGCGGGGCGTGGCCTCCGTGCGCTGGCCGGGGCGCCTCGAGAGGTTCTCGGTCCGCGGCCGGACGGTCCTCGTGGACGGCTGCCACAATGCGGACGGAGCCGCGGCGCTCGCCCGCTTCGTCGGCGGGGCGGGCCTCAACGCGGACCTCGTGTTCGGAGCGATGGCCGACAAGGACGTCGAGAGCATGGGCGCGGCCCTCGGTCCCGTCGTCGGACGCATTCGCCTGGTCCCGGCGGCGTCGCCTCGGGCCGCGTCGCCCGACGCGCTTCTGCGGCGCTTCGCGGCCGGCCGGCCGGGCGCGCGGACGGCCGCGGGACTCGCCGCCGCGCTCGAAGAGCTGCTCGAGGATCCGGCGTGCGAAACTATAATCGTCGCCGGGTCCCTTTATCTGGTCGGCGAGGCGCGCGCCCTGCTCCTGTCGCTTTGAGGGGCGGCTCGACGCCGCCCGACGAGGGCGGAGAAGCGATTTCGGCGGATGCCGGGAAGGAGAAGACAACCGAGGCCATGACGACGCTCGCCGCCCCCTTCACCCGGGAGCACTTCGAGAGGCTCGAGGAAGAGCGCCTGGCGATTTACGCGTCCAAGAGCGCCCGCGCGGTCCGTCCCCGAGGGGCCGCCTCCCCGAGCCCGGGCGACGCCCGGACGGACTACGCCCGCGACCGCGACCGCATCATCCACTCGCGCGCGTTCCGGCGGTTGAAGCACAAGACGCAGGTCTTCATCCCTTACGAAGGCGACCACTTCCGCACGCGGCTGACCCACACGATCGAGGTCGCCCAGATCGCCCGCAGCGTCGCGCGGGCGCTCGGCCTGAACGAGGACCTGACCGAGGCGATCGCCCTCGGGCACGATCTCGGCCACACGCCGTTCGGCCACTCGGGCGAGTCCGTGCTCGACCGGCTGCTGCGCGAGAGCCACCCCGAGGCCGGCGGCTTCAAGCACAACTACCAGTCGGTGCGCGTCGTGGACCGCCTCGAGAAGCGGTACGAGGAACCGGGCCTGAACCTGACGCACGACGTCCGCGAGGGGATGTTCAAGCACACGGCGTGGCCGAAGGGCTTTCCCTTTCCGCTCGACTTCGTCGAGGGGCTGCGGCTCGAGTCCGGCGGCAGCCTCGAGGCCCAGGCGGTCAACTGGGCCGACGAGATCGCCCAGCAGACGCACGACCTGGAGGACGGCCTGCCGCTGACCGAAGAGGCCGCGATCGAGGAGCTTTCGATCGCACGGCTGGTGCGCTCGGCGCGGGGCTACGGCAGCGACGCGGCCTCGCGGCGCGCCTCGCTGATTCGGGGCATGATCGCCACGCTCTCGGCCGACCTCGTGGACGCCTCGCGCGCCCGAATCGAGCGCTGGCTCCAGACGGCCGGAATCGCCACGGCCGAGGACTTCTACGCGCGCCGCGAAGGGCTGCCGGGCGACCTCGTCGGCTTCAGCGACCCGGGCCGCAAGCTCTACACCGAGCTGCGCGAATTCGTATATCGCCACATCATTCACTCCTTCCCGGTTTCGCGCCACGACGGGCACGCGCGGCGCGTCATGGCCGGGCTCTTCGGCGCGTATCGCGACAACCCGCGCCTGTTGCCCGACGACGTCCTGCGGGGCATGGAGCGGGACCTCGGCGTGCGCTTCCTGCGCGAGGTGCCGCTCGGCGCGATCGAGCGCGAAGTCGCCGCGAACTACCGGCCCCGCCCCGAGTTCTACCGCGCCATCGCCGATCACATCGCCGGCATGACCGACAGCTACTGCAACTCCGAGTACCGCCAGCTCGTCGTGGAGTAACCTGAAGCCTTCTTGATGCCGACGAGAGTTGATCTTGTCATCCCGAGGGCCGAAGGCCCGAGGGATCCCTTTGAAGTCGTGGTGCGGCTCCGAAATGGATCCCTCGCTTCGCTCGGGATGACAAAATGATGAAAGAGGTTCGCATGCCCCAGGCCCCCGTCGCCCCGGCCTCCCTGATGGACCGCGATCTCGAAGTCGTGGACCCCGAAATCGCCCGCTGGATCGCGGCCGAGGCCCACCGCCAGAACGTGGGGCTGGAGCTCATCGCCTCGGAGAACTGGGTCTCGCGCGCGGTGCGCGAGGCGCAGGGCTCGGTTCTGACGAACAAGTACGCCGAGGGTTATCCCGGCAAGCGGTACTACGGCGGCTGCGAGTTCGTGGACAGGGTCGAGCAACTCGCGATCGACCGCGCGAAGGCTCTCTTCGGCGCGGAGCACGCCAACGTCCAGCCGCACTCGGGCTCGCAGGCGAACATGTCGGTCTACCTGACGGCCCTGCGGCCCGGCGACACGATCCTCGGCATGGACCTCTCCCACGGCGGGCACCTGACCCACGGGCACCCGCTCTCCTTTTCCGGACGCGAGTACAAGATCGTCGCCTACGGGGTACGCCGCGAGGACGAGCGCATCGACTACGAGGCCATGGCGGCCCTGGCTCGCGAGCACCGGCCGAAGCTCATCATCGCCGGGGCCTCGGCCTACTCGCGGGAGATCGACTTCGCGCGCTTCGGGGCGGTGGCCGCGGAGGTCGGAGCCGCGCTCATGTGCGACATCGCGCACATCGCGGGCCTGGTGATCGCGGGTCTCCACATGTCTCCGGTGCCCCATGCGCCGTACGTGACGACGACGACCCACAAGACGCTGCGGGGGCCGCGCGGGGGGCTGGTGCTCTGCCGGGCGGCGCACGCCAGGGACCTCGACCGCAGCGTGTTTCCGGGAATCCAGGGCGGGCCCCTCGAGCACGTCATCGCCGCCAAGGCGGTGGCCTTCGCGGAAGCGGCGACACCCGAGTTCGTCGCGTACCAGAAGCGGGTCGTCGAGAACGCAAAGGCGCTGGCGGCCGGGCTCTGGCGGCGCGGCTTCCGGCTCGTCTCGGGCGGCACCGACAACCACGTGATGATGGTGGACGTCGGCGTAAAGGGCGTCTCCGGCAAAGAAGCGGAGAAATTGCTCGAGAGCGTCGGGATCACCGTCAACAAGAACACGATCCCGTTCGACACCCGCCCGCCGATGGTCGCCTCGGGAATCCGACTCGGGACTCCGGCGGTCACGACGCGAGGCATGGGAACGGCGGAGATGGAGGAGATCGGCGGCGCGATCACGCGCGTGCTCGAGGCCCGCGAGGACGCGGCCGTGCAGGCCGCGGTCCGGCGAGACGTCGCCGAGCTCTGCGCCGCTTTCCCCCTCGTGTGACCCGGCGCGCGGCGGCGGGAGCGGCCGGGGGCCTGCTGCTCGCCCTGGTCCTCCTCTCGCAGCCCTGGGCCGAGCTGCCCCGCCGGGCCCGCTCGGTGGCGCGCTTCGCTCCGCGGGAGCTCGCCGTCAGACGACTCGGAGGCTCGGGCGCAGCCTTCGACCGGCGGTTTTTCTCCTTCCTCGAGAACGCCCTCCGGCGCCTGCCTGCCGGCGCCGACGGCGTGGCGATCTACGGCGCGCCGCCCGGCGAGCCGTACCTCTACCTGACGAGCTACGTGTTCGCGCCGCGCCCGGTCCGGATCGCCCCTCCGAGCCTGCCCGACGGCTGGATCGCCGCGATCTACGGCGCTGATCGCCCTCCCAACGCGCGAATCCTCCACGAATGGGGCGACGGAGCGCTCGCGGTGCCGTTGCGGTGAGCGCGTTTCTGGTCTCGCTCGCTCGCTTCGGCGGCGTGGCGGCCGCCGCTCTGGCCGCGGGCTGGTTCGCATCGGCCGCCGTCTGCCCGCGCGACCGGGCGTTCCGGGCGGAGCGGCTCGCGTGGAGCTGGGCCCTCGGCGCCGGCATGGTCGCCGCGATGGTGCCGCTCGCGCTGCTGGCGCGGACGGAAGCCGGGCTGGATCTGGTTTCTCGCTACTCGCCGCTCTTCTGGGAGCGGCGGGCATCCGGTGGCGGGTGCCGGGGGAGGCGCGGGAGGACCTGCCGGCGGACTCCCTCGCGCCGACTGCGACTGTCGTTCGTTCTCTCCTGTGCGCCCTGGCGGTGCTCGGCGCCGCGCTCTACGTCCTGCGAGCCCTGACCGAGCCGATGTGGGGCAACGACTTCGTCGCAATCTGGGGCTTCAAGGGCAAGACGATCTACGCTGCCGGCGGGGTCCCGCGCCGGCTCTTCGAAGACCCCGCGCTGGGCTTCTCGCATCCCGAGTACCCGATGGGGCTCCCGTTTCTCTTTGCCGGAGCGGCCTTTCTGGCCGGACGCTGGGACGACCATGCGATGGCCCTGCTCTTCCCGATTTTCCAGGCAGCGACGCTCTGCGCTCTCTTTGGCTGGCTCCGTCGGCGCGGCGCGTCGCAGAGCGTCGCCTGGCTGGCGACCGCCATCCTCGCCTGTTTCGAGCCCCTGTACTCGGCGTTTCTGACGGGGATGGCCGAGGTGCCCCTCTCGCTCGGGCTGCTGCTCTTCGGGGCCTCGCTGACGGACGCCCTCGACGGGCGGCCCGGTGCGCTGCGGCGAGTAGCCGCCGCTTCCGCTCTGATCACGGCGACCAAGAACGAGGGCCTCTTTTTCGCCGCGGCCGGCTGCGGCATCGCGGTCCTCCTCGGCGGCGAGCGCCGCTGGAAGGCCGCTTTCGCCTCGCTGCCCACGGCGCTCGTCGTCCACGCATTGCACGTCGCCTGGCGGGGGCGGCTGCCCCTTCGAGACTTCGACTTCACGAGCTTTTCCCTTGCACGCGCGGGCGAAGCCCTGAGCGCGGCGGCGCGGCTGCCGGGGCCGAACGGCTGGGCCGAGCTCGTGCTCGTCGCGGTTCTGCTCGCGCTCGGAGGGCGCGTCGCGGGTGGAGAGCGGATCCTCCTGCTGTGCGCCTGCGGGATGGGCGCCTATCTGCTCCTTCCGGCCTTCGCCGTCCGCGGGCCCGAGTGGCTCGTGCAGACGGCGCTGCCGAGGACCTCGGCGGGCCTCGTTCCGCTGGCCGCCGCCGGGCTCGCGGCGCGGTTCAGCGGTGGGTCCAGCGGATTCGGAAGAGGTCCCAGAGCATCCTGAGCGAGTCGCGGACGACGTGGACCTTCGACTCCGGAGAGTTGATCCAGACGACCGGGACCTCGGCGATCGGAATGCCCCGGCGCTGCGCGAGGTAGAGGATCTCCACGTCGTAGGCGAAGCGGTCGACGCGCGCCTGGCGGAAGAGCTCGCGGGCGAGGTCCCCGCGGAAGAGCTTGAAGCCGCACTGCGTGTCGCCGATGCCGGTCACCGTCAGCAGGCGCACGAAGCGGTTGAACGTCCGCCCCATGAACTGCCGGTAGAAGGGCTGCCTCTTGCGGACCAGGGCCTGCTCGATGGCCCTCGAGCCGATCGCGACCGGGTGGGTCGGGAGCCGCTCCGCGAGCCTGACCCACTCGGAGAGAGGCGTGGAGAGGTCCGTGTCCGAGACGAGCACGGGATCGCCCGAGGACGCGAGTACGCCGGCCCGCATCGCGGCGCCCTTGCCGCGATTCTCTCCGTACGTGACCACCTTGAGGTCGAGTTTCTCCTCCGCGGCGAAGCGGCGCGCGCGAGCGACGGTATCGTCTGTCGAGCCGTCGTCCACCAGGATCACTTCCCAGTCCCATCCTCCCGGCCGCGATTGCGCCCACCGAGCCGCCGAGCGGATGCAGTTCTCGATCCGGTTCGCCTCGTTGTAGGCGGGAATGACGAGCGATGCGATCACCGTTTTTCCGCGTCGATGACGAACTGATAACCGAAGAGGGTCGGCCAGATCCGCGCGGAGACGCCGGCCATCGCCCGAACCGGCCCGCGCCAGGGGGCCCGGCCGAGCAGGGGCAGAGCGAGCTCGTAGGGCATCGCCGTCGCCTCGACGGATCTCACGGCAAACCCCGCGCCGGCGAACAGCTCGAGGGCCGTGCGGCGCGTGTAGAAGCGCAGATGCGTACGGTCGAGAATGCCGCGCTCCGCATAGGGAAACCGTCCCGCGGCGAGCGCGGCGCGGACGGTCACGTTGGCCACGTTCGGCAGCGAGACGAGAAGGGTGCCGCCCGCGCGCAGCCAGCCCCGGATCCGGTCGAGCAGCTCCTCGGGCCGCGGGAGGTGCTCGAGCACGTCGGCGCAGACCACGGCGTCGAAGGGGGAGCCCCAGTCGCCGGCGGACAGCGCGTCGGCCGAGCGCCAGTCGTCGTAGCCTTCGCGGCAGGACGGCGGCAGCGCGGCGTCGGGTTCCACGCCGGCGAGAAACGCGCAGCGGTCCCGCACCGCTCGGCCCAGATGCCCTCCCGCGGCGCCCAGGTCGAGCAGGCGCAGCCCCGGCGGAAGCGCAAGGATTCGCCGCCGCAGCAGGTCGTGGGAGGAGCCGGGGATCTCCTTCCAGGCGTACTTTTCGGCGGACTCAGCCACGGAACTTCTGAGCGATCGGGTACCGGCGCCCCTCGCCGAAAGCGCGCGCGGTCACCTTCGGGCCGGGCGGCATCTGGCGGCGCTTGTACTCGTTGCGGTCGATGCGCCCGGCGATCCCGCGGGCGAGCTCCCGCGAAACGCCGGCTCGCCGGGCCGCCGCAGCGACCGGAAGCGCGCGATCGACCAGGGCCTCGATGAGGGGGTCCAGACGGTCGTAGGGAGGCAGGGTGTCGGTGTCCTTCTGGTTCGGGCGCAGCTCCGCCGACGGCTCCTTCTCGATCGTGGCCCGCGGGATGCGCTCGCCGCTGCGATTGAGCTCCCCAGCGAGCTCGTAGACCGTCGTCTTCGGAACGTCGGAGATGAGCGCGTAGCCGCCGGCCATGTCGCCGTAGAGCGTGCAATAGCCGACGGCGATCTCGGACTTGTTCCCCGTGGAAAGCACGAGGTGCCCGAAACGGTTCGAGAGCGCCATCAGGATCGCCCCCCGGATGCGGGCCTGGAGGTTCTCCTCGGTAGGCGACGGCCCCTCCATGCCGACGAGCGGGCCGAGAGTCGCGCGGTAGGCCTCGAGGACCGGGCCGATCGGGATCTGCGCGAAGCGGATTCCGAGGCGGCCCGCGAGGTCCTTCGCGTCGTGGACGCTGCCCTCCGAGGAGTAGGGCCCCGGCATGGCGACGCCGAGGACGCGTCCGGGGCCGAGCGCCTCGGCCGCGAGCGTCGCGGTGACCGCCGAGTCGATGCCCCCCGAAAGGCCGAGGACGGCGCTCTCGAATCCGCACTTGCGAGCGTAGTCCGCCAGCGCGAGGACGAGCGCGCGCCGCAGGCCGGGGACCGCCGCGTCGTCGGGCGGCGACGGGCCGTGCCCTCCCGGTACGTCGATGGTCCAGAAGTCCTCCTCGAAGCGGCGGGCCGCGCCCACGAGGCGGCCGCGCGCGTCGAAGGCCGTCGAGGCCCCGTCGAAGACGAGCCCGTCGTTGCCGCCGACGAGGTTGCAGTGCACGAGCGGCACGCCCGTCCTCTTCGCGATCCGCTCCATCATCCGGCGGCGCAGGCGGTTCTTCCCGAGGGCGTAGGGCGAGGCGGAGATGTTGACGTGAAGGTCGAGTCCGAGGGGCTTCAACTCCGCCACCGGGTCCGTGTCGTAGAGGGGCCGGCTCCAGAACGTCTTGTCGTTCCAGATGTCCTCGCAGATGGTGACGGCCACCCGCCTGCCGCCGAGGCGAAGGACGAGCGGGCGGTCCCCGGGCTCGACGTAGCGGCCCTCGTCGAAGACGTCATAGGTCGGAAGCAGCCGCTTTCGGTAGAGCGCGATCCGCCGTCCGCGCCGGGCCGCGACCGCGGCGTTGAACACGCGCCGGCCGCTTGTGGCGCGGTTGGCGGCGAGTGTGCCGAAGAGCCAGGTCGTCTCGCCCGCGGCGCGCGCGATGCGGTCGGCGGCCCGCTCCGACGCCGTGACGAACGACGCCCTCTCGACCAGGTCCCGGGGCGGATACCCGCAGACGGCCAGCTCGGGGAAGAGCACGAGGTCCGCTGCCGCCTTCTCGGCGCGGCGCCCGAAGGCGAGGATCTTCGCGACGTTGCCCGCAAAGTCGCCGACGGTCGTGTCGATTTGCGCGACGGCGACCGTCAGCGGCGCGCGGCGCCTAGTCAAGCGAGAGCGGGCGGCCCGAGAGGCGGTCTGCCGGCGTCGGCAGGTCCGGGCTGCGCCGGGTCCAGAGCAGCAGGAGGCCCGCCGTCGCGGCGGTGGCGAGCGTCCCGCCCCAGCGCCGGAAGGCCGCGCCCGCAGGCAGCCCGGCCTGCGCGCCCTCCGAGCGAGCCGACAGGTCCGAGATCGCCATCCCCACCGTCTTTCCGAAGAGGACGAGCGGAGGCACGGTCGCGAAAAAGGACAGGTAGAGGAGAAAGGCGAGCGTCCAGACGAGCCCCGCGGGACGAGGGGTCAGGCCCGTCACCGCGCGCGCTGCCAGGACGGCGAGCGCTCCGAGGAGCAGAACCAGCGCGGCGTCGGCTGCCGCAGCGGAGAGGCGGGCTACGGCGGGGGCCGCGCCCCGGGAACCCGCGGCGGGCTCCGCGCTCTCCGGCTCCGGCCGGAGGCCGGGCCCTCCCGGGAGAGCGGAGTCCTCCCCAAGCGGGAAATCTTCGAGGGGCGCGGCGGGGCCCGATGCGACCATGGAGGAGAGTCTATGGCCGCTGTTGCACGTGGCGGACGTAGATGCGGCCCATCAGGTCGAGGTCGCCCTTGGCGTAGCGCTCGGCGAACTTCTTGTGGCGGATCGCGTCGGAGTCGGCCGCGTCAATGGCGAGAACCTCCTTGAAGCTCTCGGCCGCCTTCGGGTACAGGCCATTCTGGAGTTGCGCGATGCCCTGATTGTAGTAGCAGCGCAGCAGGTAGGAGCGCGCGTCCTGGTTGTCGCGGTCCGCCTGGAAGATCCGCCACAGGATAGGGATCGCCGTCTCGTACTCGCCTTCGTTGTAGAGCTTGACCGCCGGCGTCAGCTCGCTGACCTTCTCGGCCGCGGAACCGAGCGACTGCGCGAAGGTGGGGTCCTGCCGAAAAGCCGGCGCGGCCAGGTTGAAGGCCGTGAGAGCGTCGATGTAGCGCTTCTCGGAGAGTGCTTTTTCTGCCGCCTCGCGCTGGCGCAAGGCTTCGGGCGGTGCCCCGCCCGCCGGAGCCTCCGCCTTTTCACCGGGCGCGGTCTCGGAGGGACCGCCAGCTCCCGCTGCCCCCTCGCCCTTGCGCGTCAGGGACGCGAGCAGCTTCTGCGCGCGAGCGTAATCCGGGTGCTCCGGGGAGATCTGGCGCAGCTCGGCGATCGTTTCGGTGAGCTTGCCTTCGCGAAAGAGCGCAGTGGCATGCTCGAGCGAAGGGCCTCCCTCCGGAGCGCCCGGTCCCGCGGCCTTGCCGCGCGCGGGCCGGAGGAACATGTAGCCGGCCACGGCGAGAGCGAGCACCGCCGCGACTCCGAGAGCCATGACGAACCGGCGGTCGAGGGCGGCGCGCCGGGCCTTCGGAGGGGCTTCCTCGGGCGCCGCCTCCTCGGGCTCGAGCTCGGCCTCGGGTTCGACCTCGGGCGCGGCCGCCTGCGCCATCTCTTCGGACAGGATGTCGCTTTGCGGCGCCTTCTTCGCGAGGTCGAGGCCCGCCGACGGGCGGGCGAGCTCGGACTCGATGCGGTCGAGGTAGGACCGCGCCGTAGCGTCGCTCTCGTCGAAGGCGAGAACCTGCAGGAACGCCTCGCGCGCGAGGGAGAAGTCGCCCGCTTCGAAGGCCTCGCGCCCGCGCTTCAAGCCCTCGGCCACGCGCTTGTTTCCCTCCGACATCTCCTGCCGGGCCTTTTCGATGCGGCCGACCGCGTCCGAGTTGTTGATGTCGATCAGGAAGATCCGCGACCAGATCTCGATCGCCTGCTGGCGGTTGCCGCCGCGGGCCGCCTCGTCGCCGCGCTCGAGCAGGGACGCGATCTCCTGCTGCTGGGAGGGCGGCTCGGGAGGCTCCGCCGATCCGATGGGCTCCGGCGTCGCGCCGAACCCCGATGCGTATGCCTCCGGCGCGGACTCTTCGGAGTCCAGGGACAGGCTTCCGAGATCGGCCTGCCCAGGCGGAGGCTCGCTCCAGAAGTTCGGAGCCCCGGTTCCCCGGTCGGCGCCGGCGCCCGAGGCCCTTTCGCGGGAGAAGTCGCTCCCGCCCAGCGAGAGCGGCCCCGTGCGGGGTTCGCCGCCCAGGTCCGGAGGAGGCGGTACCGCGGCGGGACTCTCGTCTTCGATGGAGAGGGAGTCGAGCGAGAGCTCGCCGAGGCCCCCGCCCGTCGTCGGCGCGGGCGACGCGGAGGGCTCGACGAGCCCCGGGTTCGTGGATTCGCCGAGATCCCTCGCCGGCGCCGCGGGAGGCGCGGCGAGCCTGCGGTCGAGTAGCGCCACCGCGGGGTGTTCCGCGTCGAGCAAGCGCATCTTCTCGAGAGCGGCCCGCGCCTCGCCGAGCCTCTTGCCGTCGAGGGCGGCGATCGCCCGCTGGCGGGCGACCTCGAATTGCGGCTGCGCGTTCTTTTTCTCTCGCGCCTTGCCGAGGATCTGGGTGGCGTCCTGATTTCCGGGAAGGGCCTGAAGGGCCTGTTCCGCAGCGGCGATCGCGGCGTCGAAGTCCCGCGCGTTGAAGCTCTCGGCGGCGCGCACGAGGAGGCGGTCGGTCTCGGCCGTGGCAACCCGGTCCTGGCGAGAGGGCGCTTCGACGACGAAGGCCTCGAGCTTCGCGACGTCGATCTCCTTGGACGGGTCCTTGGCTTTGTCCATCAGCTGACGCGCCGGGACGAAGCGGGGGTCCATCTTGAGAATGAAGTCGCAGCCGATCAGGCAGTCCTCGGCCTTGCCCTCCTTGAACAGGTTGAGGGTGTGGCGGAAGGTCGAAAGGATCTTGTCGCGAACCTCCCGCGGCAGCGATGGGTTGCCGGGGTAGGCCCCGGGCCCGGCCCCGGTCATGCTCGGCCCCGCGAGGCCGCCGGGAGGGGGTGGATTGTCTCTTTCACGTTGCGGGAGATTATAAACTGCCCGGTCAGGAACTTACATGAGAACGATCATCGAGTGCGTGCCCAACGTGTCCGAGGGGCGGGATCGGGGATCCGTCGCCGCGATGGCCGAGGCGGTGCGGTCGGCTCCGGGCGTTCGGCTGCTCGACGTTTCCTCGGATTCGTCCCACAACCGCAGCGTCCTGACGTTCGTGGGCGACGCGCCCGCCGTCCGGGCCGGCGTCCTGGCCCTGTTTCGAGAAGCCCTCGCGCGCATCGACCTCAGGACCCACCGGGGCGAGCACCCGCGCATGGGCGCCGTGGACGTCGTTCCGTTCATTCCGGTTCGCGGAAGCTCGGTGGAGGAGTGCGTCGCGCTCTCCCGCGAGGTCGGTGCCGCAATCGCCGCCGAATTCGCCGTTCCCGTGTACCTGTACGAAGACTCGGCCGCGGCCGAGCACCGCCGGAATCTGGCCGAGGTCCGGAAGGGACAGTTCGAGGGTTTCGCGGAGAAAATGAAAGACCCGCGCTGGGCCCCGGATTTCGGCCCCGGGGCGCCGCACCCGTCGGCCGGCGCCGTCGCCGTGGGCGCGCGCCCCTTTCTGATCGCCTACAACATCAACCTCGCAACCAGGGACCTGACGATCGCCGACCGGATCGCCAAAGCGATCCGTCACCTCTCCGGAGGATTCCGATACGTGAAGGCGATGGGCGTCGAGCTCGCCGACCGCGGGATCGTGCAGGTTTCGATCAACTTGACCAACTTCCGCAAGACGCCGCTCCACCGCGTGTTCGAATGCGTGCGTTCGGAGGCGGAGCGTCACGGCGTCGCGGTCGTCGGCTCGGAGATCGTCGGTCTGGCTCCGGCCGATGCGCTCTATGCGGCCGCGGAGCACTACCTCCGGCTCGAGGGGTTCAGCGGGGAACAGGTCCTGGAGACGAAGCTGCTCGGGGAATGAGGCGGGGGCGGCCCGGAACGGAGCTCGCGGGTCAGGAGCGGCGGGCCCTCTCGCGCCTGGCCGGAGCCCGGAAGCGGTCGGCCTCGGCTTCGTCCGGAACCTCGACCGCGGGGCTCGTCAGCGTGGCGCGCAGGGCTCGGGCGAACTCGACGTGGACCGCGTGGCCCGCCTTTCGCGCCTGGATGCGCCCGTTCAGAGGGCGGCCGAGTAGGGCGAGATCCCCGATGAGGTCGAGGACCTTGTGCCGGACGAACTCGTCGCGGAACCGGAGCGGGCCCGAGAGGATGCCGGTGTCGTCCAGGACGACGGCGTTGTGCAGGCTGCCCCCGCGGGCGAGGCCGCGCGAGCGCAGCTCCGCGACGTCGCGGGCGAAGCCGAAGGTCCGGGCGGGAGCGATCCGCGAGGCGAACTCCTCGGGCCGGACGGTGAAGGTGAGCTCCTGCTTTCCTACGAAGGGGTGCGGAAACTCGATCTCGTAGGCGATCGTCAGGCCGGGGCCGTCGGGCTCGAACGACATCCGCTTGCCGTCGCGCAGGAGCTCGATCGGGCGATCGAGCTCGAGAGGCCGGACCATGGCATTCTGCCGCTCGAACCCCGCCGCGTGGAAGAGGCGGACGAAGGGCAGCGCCGAGCCGTCCAGGATCGGCACCTCCGGCCCCTCGATCTCGATCAGGCAGTTGTCCAGGCCGAGGCCCGCGGCTGCGGCGAGGACGTGCTCGACCGTGCCAATGGACACGTCCCCGCGCCGGAGGGTCGTGGCGTAATCGAAGGTGGAGGCCGAATCGAGGTCGGCTGGGATCGGCTGCCCCTCATGCTCCCGCCGGAGGAAGACGAGGCCGTGATCGATCGGAGCTGGGTGGAAATGGGCCCGAGCCGGGTGGCCGGAATGGAGGCCGACGCCGTCGATCGAAACAGTCGTTCGAAGTGTTGTCTGCTGCCTCATGCCTTGTTTTACGCAACCCGACGCAGTGCAGTATCAGTGCCGGTTTCGGGAGGAAAAAGCACTGACACTATGTCTTTATTCCAGAGAAGCTTAGCATACCAAGATTTTTTTCGTACCCTCGATGTGCGGCGAAACGGAGACAGTGCCTCCTCTTTCGAGCACGCTTCTTGCGTGACCCCAGGACGCGCGGGTCGGCAGGGTACACTCCCTGACCCTCATGAAACCGAAGGATGGCCGGCAGGCGAAGGCCCCCGCGGTGAAGGCCATCGCGACCAACAAGAAGGCCTTTCACGACTACTTCATAGACGATCGAACCGAGGCCGGGTTGGTCCTGACCGGGACCGAGGTGAAGTCCTTGAGGGCCGGCAGGGCCCAGCTCAAGGACTCCTACGTCCAGTTCCGGGACGGGGAGGCGTTTCTCGTCGGGGCACACATCTCGGGGTACGCGGCCGCGTCCTGGACCGATCATCACCCCGAGCGGGATCGGAAGCTGTTGCTCCATCGCCGGGAGCTCGACCGGTGGGCCGGGGCGGTCGCGACGAAGGGCGTGGCGTGTGTTCCGCTCTCGCTCTACTTCAAGGGCTCGCGCGTCAAGGCCGAGATCGCGCTCGTCAAGGGCAAGAAGCTGCACGACAAGAGGGACGCCATCCGCGACCGCGACCTGAAGCGGGAGGCGGATCGGGAGATGAGGAGGAGATGACCGGGCTGCCCGCCATTGCTGTCCGCGAACTCCGAGCGGACGATCTCGAGGCGGCCTATACCCTCGACCAGGCCTGCTTCGAGCCGGGAATCGCCTACTCCCGGGCCGAGATCCGGTCCTTTCTCGCTCGGCCGGGATCGATCGCCCTCGCAGCAGAGGCGGATGGGCGGCTGGTCGGCTTCGCGATCGCCGAGCGGCGCGGCCGGCGCGCCCACGTCATCACGATCGACATCGCCGCGGACTCCCGGCGCCGGGGCCTCGGGCGCCGGCTTTTCGCAGAGCTGTCCCGGCGCCTCACCGCCGCCGGCGCGCGCGAGGTCCGTCTCGAGGTGGACGTTCGCAACGCCGGGGCTATCCGCTTCTACGAGGGCCAGGGTTTCGAACGGACGCGCACGCTGCCCGGCTACTACGGAAAAGGCCTCGACGGGCTGGAGATGATCCGGGAGATCCGAATTCCGAGATCCGAAATCCGAAATCCCTAGGCCTTGCAGTACGACGGAATCCAGCTCCTCTGCACGACGTCGGGGGGGATGGAGCTGTAGTCGAACGCCTTGCCGTCGCGGACCATCTGATCCACGTCGAAAAGCAGCTTCGCTTCGGGGATGTCTCGAAAGAAGAGCCGGTACATCGGCTCGACCATCAGCCTGGCCGCCCGCAAGCCGATCGGGCCGATGAAGTTGCGGCGCTGCCCGACGTGCGCCATCTCGTCCGTCATGATCTCGCGCAGCAGCGCGCGAACCCGGTCGCGGGCCTCGGGCTCGTCGGCGAAGACCTCGTCGAGAATCGCGTCGATGTGCAGGTAGAGGGTCAGGCCCATCAGCTCGCTGACGAAGGCCGGCGGTGACATGAGCGACTCCGGAAACTTGGGAAACAGCCGGTATACGCGGCCCATCCACTTGCCGAGGGGCACCCACTCCACCCGGTCGAGGTGGAACGTCCGGAACATCTCGTGGAAGAGCCGGACGTGGCAGAACTCCTCGCAGAGATGGTAGCGGCTGATTTTCTCGCTCGTCTTCGTCGTCTCGGCCATCGCCGGAATCTGGTCCCAGGCCGCGGAGATGCCGACCCACTCGTGGCGGGCGAACTTGTAGAGGAAGGTCAGCAGCAGCGTCTTGCGGTCGAACGTCCGTGGGTCGCCCTTCATCTTCACGTAGTTGCGGTAGAAGAGCTCCGGGTCGGGCAGCGGCTTGCGAGAGCGGACCGGGTTGCTCTGGAAGCTCGCGAGCAGCTCGTTCTTGCGCGTCAGCTCGCGGCGATCCTCGAGGATCTCTCCGTCGTGGCGCTGCGTGAAGGTCCAGTAGGACTCGAAGTTCTGGACCCGCTCGGACTCCGTGCTCGGGGTGAAGATGGAGCGCTGGGGGGCGGAGCGGGGCGCGGAGGCGTTTTTCACGGGCGCAGTCTAATCGAACTCGGGCCGGGTCGGGGAGCCGGAGGGCCCCGCCCCGGAGTCGCTCAATTCGCTCGAGCGAAGCGCGCGCGCTCGAGGGCCGCGGCGGGGCCCAGGCTCTCGTCGAGGAAGCGGCCAAAGGCCTCGGGCGCCAGGGGCCGCGAGAGCAGGAAGCCCTGGAGCTGGTCGCAGTCGTGGCCCTTCAGGAAGGCGAGCTGCTCCTCGGTCTCGACGCCCTCGGCGATCACGGCGAGCTCGAGGCTGCGCCCCATCGCGATGACGGCCATGGCGATGGCCGCGTCGTCCTTGTCGCTCGGGAGATCGCGCACGAAGGACTGGTCGAGCTTGATGCGGTCGATGGGGAAGCGCTTCAGGTAGTTGAGCGACGAGTACCCGGTCCCGAAGTCGTCCATCGAGATGCGAACGCCCTGCTTCTTGAGGCCCTGGAGGGTGTTGATCGAGAGTTCCGCGTTCTGCATCGCGTTGGACTCGGTGATCTCGAGGTCGAGCTTGTCGGGGTCGAGACCGGTCTCGTCGAGGGCGTGGGTCACCTGGCTGACGAGGTCGGCCTGCTGGAACTGGCGGCTCGAGAGGTTGACCGAGACGCTGAGGCGCGGGAAGCCCTTCTCGTGCCACCTGCGCGCCTCGGCGCAGGCCGTGCGCAGCACCCACTCTCCGATCGGCACGATGAGCCCCGACAACTCGGCGATCGGGATGAAGTCGCATGGGCGGAATCAGGCCCAGCTCCGGGTGCCTCCACCGGACGAGGGCCTCGGCGCCGAGCAGCTCGGCCGTCCTCAGGTCGATGAAGGGCTGGAAGTGGAGCTCGAGCTCGTCGTTGGCGATGGCCTGCCGCAGGCGGC
Organism: uncultured Acidobacteriota bacterium; assembly: GCA_963724465.1. Taxonomy (GTDB): domain Bacteria; phylum Acidobacteriota; class Thermoanaerobaculia; order UBA5066; family Gp7-AA6; genus DAHUXD01. Next base: position 31,775 of record CAVRUT010000011.1, read on the forward strand.
TCTCGAGCGAGAGGCGCTCGACGGCCTTGGCGTTCATGGCCGGCGTGTAGAGCTGGTAGTTGTCGCGCCCCTGTTCCTTGGCCCGGTACATCGCCGAGTCGGCATTGCGCACCAGGGTCTCGGCGTCGTGGCCGTCGGAGGGGTACACGGAGACGCCGACGCTCGTCGTCACAAAGAGCTCGCGGCCGTCGATCCAGAAGGGATCGTGGATCGCCTCGCAGATCTTCCGCGCGATTTTCGCGGCGTCCTCTTCGGCGGTGATCCCCGGGACGAGCAGCGTGAACTCGTCGCCGCCCAGCCGTGCCACCGTGTCGCCCTCGCGAACGTGCTCCTGGATCCGCTCGGCGACCTGGCGCAGCAGCTCGTCGCCGACGGAGTGCCCGATCGAGTCGTTGATGACCTTGAAGCGGTCGAGGTCGAGAAAGAGCACCGCCAGCCGCTGACTGTGCCGGTGTGCCTGCGCGACGGCGAGCGTCAGCCGGTCGTTGAAGAGCAGCCGGTTCGGGAGGTTGGTGAGGGGATCGTGGAAGGCGAGGTGCTTGACCTGCTCCTCGGCCCGCTTGCGCTCGCTGATGTCGATGACCGTGCCCTCGATGATCGAGAGCAGGCCGTCGGGGCCCTCCGTGAGGTTCTCGTTCTGGAGCACCCAGACGAGGCTTCCGTCCTTGCGCTTGAGGCAGAGCTCGTAGTTGGTCAGACTCTGCCGCTCGAGGAGCTTGGCGACCGCGGCCTCGCGGTCCTGCGGTCTCACGTAGAGGTCCCAGGCGGCCTGCCGCAGGACTTCTTCGCGCGAGGCGTAGCCGAAGATCCGGGCGAACGACTCGTTGCAGTCGAGGATCCGGCCCTCGACCGTCGAACGGTAGACGCCCGCGAGGTTGCGTTCGAAAAGCGCCCTGTAGCGCCTTTCCGACACCTTCAGGGCGTCCTCGATCTGTCGCCGGCCGCTGATGTCGGCGAGTGTCCCGATGCTGCGGGCCGGGCGGCCGCCGGCGGCGGGAAGCAGGCTCCCCGAGTGGTTCCAGTGGAGGACCCGTCCGTCGCGCGTCTGGACTCGATACTCCTCGAAGAAGGGCTCGCCCGTCGCAAAGTGGCGGGCCGCGGTCGCGGTGACGCGTGCCCGATCCTCGGGGTGGATTGCCTTCTCCCAGGCGTCGACGGTGCGCGGGAACTCCCCCGGCGCGAATCCGAGGATGCGGTCGACGTCGCCGAACCAGGTCATGCGCCCGCCGGCGCGGTCGCACTCGTGCACGAGGTCGGCGGACATGAGGGCCGCCCGCCGGAAGAGCTCCTCGGACTCGGCCAGCGGCAGGGCGTCCTGGCTCGCCGCGGCGCCGTTTCTGCGGGCGAAGACGGTGACCAGGCGCTTGCCGTCGCGGACGAGCTCGCCGAAGACGAGCTCGAGCTCGATCTTCCGGCCGGCCGCGTCTTTCCCGACCGCGTCGATCCGCTCTCCCGCGCCGCCGGCGGCTGTGCTCGAGTCCTGCGGTCGGGTGTCGGGCAGCAGCGACGAGGCCGGCCGGCCAATCAACGCCGCCACCGGGTATCCGAACAGGACCCCGGCGGCGCGGTTGGCGAAGAGCAGCGCGCCGGCGGAATCGAGGATCAGGATCGCGTCGGGCGCCGCCTCGGCGAGGCCGCGAAAGCGCAGCTCGCTCTCGGACAGGGCCCTCTGTGCCTGGCGCCGCTCGCGTCGGATCTGCGCCTCGCGCAGCTCCCGCTCGAGGATCGGACACAGGCGCGGCAGGCTCGCGCGAGAAACACAGTTCTGAGCGCCCGCCTTCATCGCCCGGATCGCCGTGTCCTCGTCGAGCCTGTCGGACACGACGAGGAAGGGGACGTCGATGTCACTCTCCTTGAGGAGGGCGAGCGCGTCGAGGGCGCTCAGCCCGGGGGTCGAAACCTCGGAGAGCACGACGTCCCAGCCGCCGGCCGCGAGCGCGCGCTCGAAGCCGTCTCGGGAGGCCACGCGCTCGATGGACGGGTCGAATCCCCCCCGGCGCAGCTCCTCCGCGAGGAGGCCCCCGGCGGACACACCGTCCTCCACGAGCAGGGCTCGAACGGGAACGCTCATTGTCGAGTGAGGCAATTATAGGGGCGTCTGAGCCCTGCGTCTCCTGTCCTTCGGGGGGTGCCGGGGTGGCGGAAGGACAGGTAGAGGGTCAGCCCCGGCCGGCTTTGAGGATCGCCAGGGCGACGGTTTCGACGCCGTTCAAGACGAACTGCACGCCGATCACCGTCGTGATGAGGCCCATGATCTTCGAAACGATCCGCTGGCCCGTCTGGCCGATGCGCGCGACGAGCCCGGGCGCCGCGAGCAGGATCAACAGGGTCAGGAGGATGTTGGCCGCGATGGCGATGGCCAGCGCTGCCCTGTGACCGCCGTCACGCGCCTGGCCGACGAGGACCATGACGGTGGAGATGGCCCCGGGTCCCGCGATCAGAGGCATCCCGAGCGGGACGATCGACGGGTCCCGCGACTCGACGGGGCCCGTGCGCTCCGGCCGGTCCTCCTCGCGCAGGGTCGTCAGGCCCATGGTCGTGAAGAGGATGCCGCCCGCGATCTGGAAGGCGGGCAGCGTGATGCCGAACGCCGAGAAGATGGCCCCTCCCGTCAGGGCGAAGACCGCCAGGATGACGGCCGCGGCCGAGCTCGCGCGGATTGCCATCTTGCGCCGGTCGTTCGGCGCGCCCGCGGTCAGGGACACGAAGATGGGGGCCGCCTCGATCGGATTGATCACCGAGAAGAGCGACGAGAAAGCGAGGATGACGAACTTCGCGTCGGCCGACGAAAACATGGGCGCAGTGTATGTGAGTCGGGAGAGCCGGCAGGAGTTGCGTCGGATCGAGGCTAGTCGCGGCGAACGAACCAGAGGCCTGCGGCGGCCAGCAGGAGGGCAAGGAGTCCCGCGAGCGGCGGCGAGAGCATCGGGATCCCGGAGCCTATCGTCGTCACGGCGGTCGAGTGGTTGTTGTCCGGGTCGGGGTCCGGCGTCGTGGACGTGGCGGTCGCGGTGTTGACGAGGATTCCGTTCGGCACCGTCACGTTCACGACGATCGTGACCGTCGCCGTCGCACCGAGGCCGAGCGTACCGAGGCTAGCGGTCACCGTCCCGTTGGCTCCGACCGCCGGTCCCGAGCAGGTTCCCGGAACGGCCGAGCAGGAGACGAAGCTCGTTCCGGCCGGCAGCGGATCCCCCAGCGTCACGGCGGCGGCCGGATCGGGTCCGAGGTTGAGGACCGTCACGGTGTAGGTCAGCGGCTGGCCCGAAATCGCGGGATTGCTCGACGCCGTCTTCGACACCACCAGATCGGCTCCCGTGCCCGGCGGAGGCGTCGCGGTCCGCGTCGGCGTTCCCGTCACCGGGGTGGGCGTCGGCGTCGCGGTGGCTGTGCGTGTCGCCGTGGCGGTCGGGGTGCCAGTCGAGGTCCGCGTCGGCGTGTTCGTGGACGTGTTGGTCGCCGTGTTCGTCGGGGTCGGGGTGGGCGTGTTCGTCGGCGTGTTGGTGAAGGTGTTGGTCGGGGTGTTTGTAAAGGTTTGGGTCGGCGTGAACGTGCGTGTCGGCGTGTTGGTCGGCGTGTTGCTCGGGGTCAGCGTGATGGTCGGGGTGTTGGTCGGCGTGTTGCTCGGGGTCAGCGTGATGGTCGGGGTATTGGTCGGCGTATTGCTCGGGGTCAATGTGATGGTCGGGGTGTTCGTCGGCGTGTTGCTCGGGGTCAGCGTGATGGTCGGGGTGTTGGTCGGCGTGTTGCTCGGGGTCAGCGTGATTGTCGGCGTGTTGGTCGGCGTGTTACTCGGGGTCAGCGTAATGGTCGGCGTGTTGGTCGGCGTGTTGCTCGGGGTCAGCGTGATGGTCGGGGTATTGGTCGGCGTGTTGCTCGGGGTCAACGTGATGGTCGGGGTGTTGCTGGGCGTGTTGCTCGGGGTCGGCGTGATGGTCGGGGTATTGGTCGGCGTGTTGCTCGGGGTCAGCGTGATCGTCGGGGTGTTGCTGGGCGTATTGCTCGGGGTCAACGTGATGGTCGGGGTGTTGCGTCGGCGTGTTGCTCGGGGTCAACGTGATGGTCGGGGTGTTGGTCGGCGTGTTGCTGGGGGTCAACGTGATGGTCGGCGTGTTCGTCGGGGTATTGGTTCGCGTCGGGGTGTTGGTGGACGTGTTCGTCGGCGTTGGCGTCGGGAGGCACTCGGCGCCGGAGCTCGAGCCGGGAATCGTGGTCGGAAGGATGCTGGTGACGACGGTCCCCGCATTGCCGCCCGTCGCCCCGAAGGCGTTCGCATCGGTCGTCGTGGTGCCGTTCACGCCGCCGGAAACGTCCGAGCTCGTCGGGGCACTCGTGAGCAGGATCGCACCTCCGGCTCCGCCGCCGCCCGGTCCGTGGTAGTTGCAGCCGGCTCCCGGAGGCGTGTTCGCGCAGCCGGTCCCGGGGCCTGAGGTCGGCCAGGCGTTGGCGCCGGCGCCGCCCCTTGCCGCCACGGTCAAGCCGGCGAGGTTGCCGTTGAGCGCAGTGAAAACGATGCTGCCTCCGGCGCCTCCGCCGCCCCCGCCGTCGTTCAGCGGCACGGGTCCGGTGGCGCCGTTTGCGGAGATCGTGCCGGCGTTGGTGACGTTGCCCACGCGAATCAGGACGAGGCCGCCGCCCGCCGCGCCGCTCGACAGCGCGCCGCTGCTGTTGTTCCGGGTTCCGGCCCCGCCGCCGCCGCCGAGGACGATCTGAGTCGCCGAGGCCGGAAACGGCGCTCCGCCGAAGCCGCCGATGTCGAGGCCGGTGTTCCAGGACCTGCCGCCCTTGCCGCCCGTGCCCCCGTTGCCGCCGCCGCCGCCGCCCGAGTTCTGGTCGTTGGCGGACGGCTGCCCGTCGGTCCCGCCGCCGCCGCCGTTGGCGGGGGCACCCCGGGCGGTGCCTCCGTCGATGGTGGCACCCTGGTTCGGGTAGTCCGTTCCCGAGGCGACCGTCGCGGCGGTCCCGGCGTCGTAGACCCAGCCGGGGGTTCCGCCGAAGCTTTCGCCCTTGGCCCCATCGAAGTTCTTCGCCGACGCCTGGACATAGTCCGTGTTTGCGCCGCCCGTGTCTCCGGTCAGCTGGCGCGCTCCGCCGCCTCGGAAGCCGAGGCCGTCGACGCTGACGGTCGCTCCGCCGAGGTCGAGCGCACCGGAGACGTCCACCGCGAGGATGCCACCCGTGGACCCGTTCCAGGAGGCCGCCGTCAGCCCCGAAGTCAGGGTCGCCGAGCTGTACTGGGGCACCCGGATGACCTGAAAGCGGCGCTGGCCCTGGGTCGCGGTCGCATTGGCGTTCGTGTACGTGTTCAGGAGGCCGCCGCCGTTGGCGCCGAGGATCGTCAGTGTGCCCCCGCCGAGCGCCAGGGCGCTCTGGGCCCTGACGTATTCGTACTTGCCCGAGCTGTTGAGGCTGGTGTAGCCGCTCGCCGTGCCGCCCGCGACCCCATCGCCATAAGCGTCCGTGTTGGAAGAGTTGATGGCGGCGTCCTGCATCTGGATGACGAGGACCAGGTCGCCGATCGCGATGGCCGTCTGGGCGGCCGGAGCGCCGCGCGCCGCGCCGAGCGTAATCGTCGTCGCCCCGGCCGCGGCCGTGGCCGTCGCCGTCCAGTAGGTATTGACGATCCCGGTCAGGCTACCCGAGCCGTCGCGGCCCGGTGTGGCGCAATTGACGGCAGCGGAAGCGGGAGATTCGGGAAGAAGGAGGAGGAGAGTGAGTAGCGCGCGCAGAGCCTCGTACCTGGGGCTCCGTCCGGCCTTCATGCGCCCCCGACCTCTCTATTGCGGCTCGGCAAGCAGTTCCAATGGATTCTAGCGGCCCGGCGCCCCATCCGCAATGATCCTGGCGGTTCTGTTCGGGCTCGCTGCCGTGTTTCGGCGAGCGATTAGAATCTCCCTCCCCATGGACTTTCTCCGCATCCGCGGCGCGCGGCAGCACAACCTTCAGAACGTCTCCTGCGACATCCCTCGAAACCGACTCGTGGTCATAACGGGAGTCTCGGGCTCGGGCAAGTCGTCGCTCGCCTTCGACACGATCTTTGCGGAGGGCCAGCGGCGTTACGTGGAGTCGCTCTCGGCCTACGCGCGTCAGTTCCTCGAGCAGATGGAGAAGCCCGACGTGGATGCGATCGAGGGCCTGTCGCCGGCGATCTCGATCGAGCAGCGGACGACTTCGAAGAACCCTCGCTCGACCGTCGGGACGGTCACCGAGATCTACGACTACCTGCGGCTCCTCTACGCCTCCGTCGGCAAGCCCCATTGCCCGAAGTGCGGGCGCGCCATCCAGGCCCAGACGATCCAGGAGATGGTGGACCGGGCCCTGCGGCTGCCCCTCGGGAGCAAGTTCGTTGTCCTCGCGCCCTACGTGGCGGGCAAGAAGGGCGAGTACCGAAAGCAGATGGCGGAAATGCTCAAGGAGGGCTTCCTGCGCGCGCGGGTGGACGGGACCCTGGTCGACCTCGACGACCCGCCGGAGCTCGACAAGCAGAAGAAGCACACGATCGAGATCGTGGTGGACCGCCTCGTCGCGAAACCCGCGGACGACGAGGAATACCGCAAGCGCCTGGCCGACTCCATCGAGACGGCGGCCCGGGTCTCGGGCGGGCTCATCATCCTGTCGGTCGCCGACGGGCCCGAGGAAGTGCTCTCGGCCAACTATGCGTGCCCCGACTGCGGCACGTCGCTGACCGAGATCACACCCCGCCTCTTTTCCTTCAACTCGCCGTACGGCGCCTGCTCCTCGTGCTCCGGCCTCGGAACGAACCTCAAGGCCGACCCCGATCGCCTTGTCGTGGATCCCGGGCGATCGATCGAAGGGGGAGCCATCGCCATCCTCAAGCCCGGCTCCACGAACTGGCGCTCGCGCCAGATGGCCACGCTCGCGAAGCACTACAAGTTCCGCCTGGACCAGCCCTTCGGCAAGCTCCCGAAGGCCGCGCAGAAGGTCATCCTCTACGGGTCCGGCGACGACGAGATCAAGTTCTCCTACGTCGCCGAAAAGGGCGAGTACCACTGGCGCTCGTCTTTCGAGGGCCTCGTGCCGATGATCGAGCGGCGCTACCGGGAGACCGAGAATCCCGAGCAGCGCGCCGAGCTCGAGGCCTACATGTCGGCCGAGCCCTGCCCGGAGTGCCGCGGGCGGCGGCTGAAGCCCGAAGCGCTGGCCGTGCGCGTCGGCGGCCGGGCCATCGACGAGGTGTCCTCGGAGACGATCTCTGACGTCATCGCCTTTTTCGAGGACCTCCGGCTCGTCCCGCGCGAGAAGGAGATCGCCGGCAAGATCCTCAAGGAGATCCAGGACCGGCTGCGCTTCCTCGCCAACGTCGGCATCGGGTACCTGAACCTCTCGCGAGGCGCGGCGTCGCTGTCCGGCGGCGAGTCCCAGCGCATCCGCCTGGCCACGCAGATCGGCTCGAAGCTGATGGGCGTCCTCTACGTCCTCGACGAGCCCTCGATCGGACTCCACCAGCGCGACAATCGCAAGCTGATCGACACGCTGATCTCGATGCGCGATCTCGGCAACACCGTCATCGTGGTCGAGCACGACGAGGAGACGATCCGGTCGGCCGACTGGGTCATCGACCTCGGCCCCGGCGCCGGCCTGCACGGCGGGCGGATCGTGGGCGAGGGGTCGCCGGAGGAGCTGCTGCGATTCCCGGATTCCCTGACCGCGAAGTACCTCTCGGGCGAGCGCACCATCCCGATCCCGGAGAGGCGGCGCGCGGGCTCGGGAAAGGCGATCGTCGTGCGCGGCGCCCGCGAGCACAACCTCAAGGGCATCGACGTGCGCTTCCCGCTCGGCGTGATGACGGCCGTGACGGGGGTGTCCGGGCTCGGGGAAGTCCACGCTCGTCAACGACATCCTCTATCGGGCGCTCGCCCGCGCACTGCACGGCGCGTCGGACAAGCCCGGCGCCCACGACCGGATCGAGGGGATCTTCGAGGTGGACAAGGTCATCAACATCGACCAGGCGCCGATCGGCCGCACGCCCCGCTCGAACCCGGCGACGTACACGAACGTCTTCAACCCCATCCGCGAGCTCATGTCGCGCACGCCCGAGGCCCGGGCGCGCGGCTACCAGCCGGGCCGCTTCTCGTTCAACGTCAAGGGCGGCCGGTGCGAGGCCTGCGCGGGCGACGGGCAAATCAAGATCGAGATGCACTTCCTGCCGGACATCTACGTGACCTGCGACGTGTGCGGCGGAAAGCGCTACAACCGCGAGACGCTGCAGGTCCACTACAAGGGCAAGTCGATCTCCGACATCCTGTCGATGACGGCCGAGCAGGCCCTCGAGGTCTTCGCCAACGTCCCGCCGATCGCCAACATCTGCCGTACACTGGTGGAGGTGGGCCTCGGCTACATCCAGCTCGGCCAGTCCTCGACGACGCTGTCGGGCGGCGAGGCGCAGCGCGTCAAGCTCGCCCGCGAGCTCGCGCGGCGCTCCACGGGCCGGACGCTCTACCTGCTCGACGAGCCGACGACCGGCCTCCACTTCGACGACATCCACAAGCTGCTCGGCGTCCTCGGGTCGCTGACGGAGAAGGGCAACACCGTGATCGTGATCGAGCACAACCTCGAGGTCATCCGCACGGCCGACCGCGTCATCGACCTCGGCCCCGAGGGCGGCGACGCCGGCGGCCGCATCGTGGCCGAGGGGACTCCCGAGGAGGTGGCGGAGGTCCGCGAGTCGCACACGGGGCAGTTCCTTCGCCGGATGCTCGGGGCGCGGCGCAGGAGGGCGCGGGCGTGACGCGGGGCGGGATCCTCGCGGGGGCTCTGGGTCTCGCGCTTTCGGGCGGAGCCCTCGTCGCTCAGACCGCGCCGCCGACGCCGCCCCCCTCGGCGGCCCCGTCGCCGTCTTCCGTCTCGAAGGTGCCGAAGGCGCCGCTCGACTTTTCCGGTGTCTGGGAGATCGACGAAAAAAAGAGCAAGGGCGTCTCGAAGAACATGGAAAAGGCCGTCATCCAGATCCGACAGAACGGGGATCGGATCTGGATCGAGCCGATCGAGCAGAAGAGACCGTGGCTGTCCGCCGACGAGATCGTCGTGGACGGCAGGCTCTACGAGAAGGCGATCGGCGCCGGGAAGAAGGGCAGCGTCCAGGCCTCTTGGGGCAAGGACAAGAAGTCGCTCTGGATCCAGACGTCCGCGGGAACCGACGAGAATCCCGAATGCGGCGTGGACGCGCTCGGTCTGGGAGCTTCGAGACGGCGGCAAGACCTGGACACGTCGGACGTGGAGCTTCCAGAAGGACTCCAAGCGCGAGTCGTTCCTGGTGTTTCGCAGGAGAGAGGCGAAGAAGCCGTAGGGCGATGACTTCAGCCGCCTAGCGACACGGATCCCTCGTCCCTGTCCTCCCGGGGCCGGGAGAGGGAGTCCTCCAGGCTCGCGTCGTTCGGAGCCCCTCGCCCTCCCTGTCACCGCGGGGGAGCGAGGGATCCCTTCGAGCGAGTCGACCTGAGGGGCGTCACCTTCGCCGCAAGCGCGAGCGCGGCCGCGTTGTAGGGATCGAGCTCCAGGGCCCTGTCGCGCGCCGCGCGCCCGGCCGCGGCGTCCCCGCGGCCGAAGGCCGCCTGCGCCAGTCCCACGAGCGCCGCGACGTTGCCCGGTTCGATGGCCGCCGCGCGCTCGAAGGCGGCGCCGGCGCCGTCGAGATCGCCGAGCGCGAGGAGCGCGTCTGCCGCCCGCCTCTGCGTGTCGGCGCTCTCGGGCGCGTTCGCGGCCGCCTTGCGGGCCATCGGCGATCGCTTCGTCGCCGCGTCCGCTGGCGGCGAGCGCTTCCCCGGCGAGCAGGAGCAGGTCCGTGCTGCCGGGTGCCTTCTCGAGCGCGGGCGCGAGCACCGCCAGCACGTCGAGCCGGCCGACCGGAGTCGAGAAGCAGCCGCGCGGCGGCCGCGGCGAGCGCCGGGTCGTCCTTGGTGCGCTGTAGCCCCGCCCGCAGGACCTTCTCCGCGCCCGCGTCGTCGCCCGGCGGCGCGCAGCATCTCGGCGAGCTTCAGGACGCCTCGGGCTCTCCGGCCTCGATAGCGAGCGCCCGCTGGTAGGCGGCCATCGCCTTTGCGGTCCACCCTTTGGTCCGGTACTGATTGGCGAGCCCGACGAGGAACTTCGGATCGGGACTTATCGCCACGAACGCTCTCCTCCATGAGCGGAATCGCCAGGTCGACGCGGCCGATCGAGGCCAGGCCGAAGCCGAGCAGGTACCGTGCGCGGGCGTCGAGGTCGCGCTTCTCGTCGAACCCCGCGATCGCCGGCAGCCGCTTCGTCTGCAGCGCCTGCAGCGCCCGCGTCGTTGGCCGAGGTGGTATCCACCCGGCCGGCGCGAGGCGAGAGGTACTCGACGACCGGAAGGTCGTCGGTGTGGAGGCCGCGCGCGTCGGCGAGCATCCGCGCCGAGGTCTTCGCCATCGAGGACGAAGGCGGCGAAGATCGAGAGCGGGTCCCAGATGCCGATCCCGCGCAGGTCCTCGGCGAACGCCCGGAACGGTCTCGAAGCGCTGGCGCAGGCGCGCGAGGTCCCAGGGCAAGGGCTCGACGCCGCCGATCAGGATGACGTCGCCCCGGTTCGGCCGCCAGAGCGATGCGTGAGGGGAAGACCGACCGGAAGGTCGCCACGATCAGCTTCATCTGTTCGGGCGGCAGCGAGTGCATGTGGAACCACTGCACCATGACGCCGCCGGGCTTCAGGCGCCGGCGCGCGAGCGCGTAGAACTCCTGCGTGAAGAGGTTTCCGACGCCGGCGACCCAGACGTCGGACGGATCCGAGATGATCACGTCGTAGGTCTTGTCGCGCGCGAGCAGCGCGTTGCGGCCGTCCGCGACGAGCATCCGGACGCGCGGGTCCGATAGCACGTCGCGGTTCTCCGCGGCGAAGAGCTGCGTCGCCTCGCGCGATGCCGCCTTCGATGTCGGCGATGTCGATCGAGCGCACCGGGTAGCGCGCCGCCGCCGCGGCGGAGACGCCCGTCCCGAGGCCGATGACGAAGACGTCGGCCGGCGCCGGGTGCAGCAGCATCGGCAGGTGGCCGAGCAGGAGCTGGTTTGCCATGTCGCCGGGCTCGGTCGAGGCGTCGGTCTTTCCGTTGGAACGGTAGAAGCGATAGGACCCCTGGCGGTCGACCGAGAGCGTCGTCGCGATGCCGTCCTTATAGAAGAGGAGCTCCGAGTGCCTTTCCGACGCGATGAGGCCCTCCGCCGAGCCGTAGATCGCAGCGTAGTAGCCGGCGCCTTGAGCCAGCATTCCGAGGGGCCAACCCGGCAGCAGCAGCGCGACGAGGAGGGCGATCCCGGCCGCGATCCACCCGGGCCGACGCCACCTCGCGGCGCCGGGGCGCCTGAGCGCGAGCAGGCCGGCGACGGTGGTCGCGGCGGCCGCGAGTGTGAGCGACGCCCGCAGTCCGAGCCGCGGGATCAGGACGAAGCCCCCGAGGAACGCGCCGGCCACCGTACCGGCGGTGTTCCAGGCAGTCACGCGGCCGATGCCGCTGCCCGGTGGCGCGCAGGTGCGCGGTTGCCGCGACGGCGGCGGGAAATGCGATGCCGAAGAGGATGGCCAGCGGCAGGAGCAGCGGCGCCGTGAGGAGGAGTTGCAGCGCCTGCTCGAGCGCGAAGGAGTCCTTCGCGGCGGGAAAGCCGCGCATGAAGGCGACCGGCAGCCGGGGGACGAAGGCGATGCCGGCCAGCGCCGCGAAGGTGTTGCCGAGGAGGGCGAGCCCGAGCACCCGCGCGGGCTCGACGCGGCGGATCCGCGCGAAGAGCGCGCTGCCGATCGCGATCCCGGCGAGAAAGAGGAGAAGCATCAGGCCGAAGGCGTAGACCGAGCTGCCGAAGACGAGCCCGACGAGACGAGCCCACGTGACCTCGTCCACCATGGCGGCGAAGCCCGAGAGGGCGATCGCGGCGAGGAGAAGCCGCGCGTGCTCAGGAGCCTCGGCTGGCGGCCGCGGGCGCGGCGTCCGTTTCGAGATCCGCGGCGGCCGGCCTCGCGCTCCGGGCGAGGCCGAGCGCCGACGAGGCCGGCGAAGAGATTGAGCGCCACCGCGACGAGCTCGCTCTTCCTGATTCCGGCGTTCGGCAGGAGGACGAACGTCGCGACCGCCGTCCCCGCACACGCCCCGAGCGTATTGGCGGCGTAGAGCGCCCCGACGCGGCCGCCGATCTCCTCCTCGCGGCCGACGAGCCACCGGGCGAGCACCGGCAACGTGCCTCCCATGAGCGCGCAGGGCAGGACGAGCACGAGGCCGACGAGGAGAAACTGCGCGACGAAGAAGAGCATGGGCGACGCTTCGAGCAGCGGCGCGAGGCGGACGTAGACGCCCTCGACCGCGCCGAGCAGGAGCAGGGCACGGAGAAGCCGAGCAGGCCGATCGCGATCTCGAGGACCCCGTAGGCGCGCGAGGGCCCTCTCGCGGTTCCGGTCCGCCCAGCGGCCGAGCAGGACGCTGCCCGCCGCGAGGCCGAACATGAACGCCGCGAGCACCGTGGAAACGGCGAGCGTCGTCGAGCCGAAGATGTGCGTCAGGCGGCGCGTCCAGAGCACCTCGTAGACGAGGCCGCTCGCGCCGGAGAGCGTGAACAGGACGAGCAGGACGGCCCTCTGCGTGGAGCCGGCGCTTCCAGGCGCGAGGCATTCCGTCAAGGATAGACGGTTTCGGCTAGACTCCCGCCCCGCATGATGAAAAACACGCAGCCCGAGCCGTGGCGGGTCAAGGTCGTCGAGCCGATCCGGCGGATCGACCGCGGCGCGCGCGAGGAGCGGCTCGCCCGCGCGGGCTACAACGTCTTCGGGATCGCCTCCGAGGACATCTACATCGACCTCCTGACCGACTCCGGCACGTCGGCGATGTCGGACGCGCAGTGGGGCGGCCTCATGCGCGGCGACGAGTCCTACGCCGGCGGGCGCAACTACTACCACTTCGAGGAGACGATCCGCTCGATCTTCGGCCTGCCGCACGTCATCCCGACGCACCAGGGCCGCGTGGCGGAGAACCTCCTCTTCTCGACGGTGCTCAAGCCGGGGGAGATCGTCCCGAACAACACGCACTTCGACACGACGCGGGCCAACGTCGAGGCCAACGGCGGCGTCGCGCTGGACTTCGTGATCCCGGAGGGCCGCGAGCCGCGGGCGCGCCACCCCTTCAAGGGGAACATGGACCTCGGCAGGCTCGAGAAGTGCCTCGCCGAGAACCGCGGCAAGGTCCCGCTCGTCATGCTCACGCTGACGAACAACTCGGGCGGCGGCCAGCCGGTGTCCCTCGAGAACGTGCGCGGCACGAGCGAGGTCTGCCGCCGCTTCGGCATCCCGCTCATCATCGACGCCTGCCGCTTCGCCGAGAACGCCTGGTTCATCAAGCAGCGCGAGAAGGGCCAGGAGGGCCGCAGCGTCGCCGAGATCGTGCGCGAGGTCTTCTCGCTCTCCGACGGCTGCACGATGAGCGCGAAGAAGGACGGCCTCGCGAACATCGGCGGCTTCCTCGCGCTGCGCGACGAGACCTGGGTCGAGAGGCTCAAGAACAAGCTCATCCTCATCGAGGGGTTTCCGACGTACGGAGGGCTCGCCGGCCGCGACCTCGAGGCCATCGCGATCGGCCTGAAGGAAGTGCTCCACGAGGACTACCTCGCCTTCCGCGTCGGGCAGGTCGGGGCCTTCGGCGAGGCCCTCGCCGCGGCGGGCGTCCCGGTCGTCGAGCCGATCGGCGGCCACGCGGTGTACGTCGACGCGCGCGCGTTCGCGCCGCACCTGCCGCCCGAGCAGTATCCGGCCGAGGCCCTCACGATCGCGCTCTACCTCGAGGGCGGCATCCGCGCCGTCGAGATCGGCGGCGTCATGTTCGGCAAGCCCGACCCGGAGCGCCCGGGCCGCGAGAAGCTGCCCGACCTCGATCTCGTGCGGCTGGCCGTGCCGCGGCGCGTGTACACGAACACGCACCTCGAGTACGTGGCTCAGGTCACGGCAAGGCTGCTCTCCGAGCCGAAGGCCCTGCGCGGCGTGCGGATCGTCAAGCAGGCGGCCGCTTCTGCGGCACTTCACGGCCCGGTTCGAGCTGATCTGAGACCGGCCGGCCGGCCGCGATAAAATTGGTCCTGCCGTGATCACCGGGTTCAACACCGACGTCAAGCACAAGAACCGCGTCTTCCACATCCAGACGGAGGACAAGGGAGAGGCGAATCCGTACGTCGAGTCACTCGTCTACGTCGGCGGCGAGATCCTGGCAACCAAGCGGACCAATTACGCCGAGGTCGTCAAGAGCGGCCGCGACGACCTCGCGGTCCAGGACCTGATGGAGCAGCAGCACCGGACGATGATCGCGGCCATCCAGCGCGGCCGGTTCGACGGCCCGGGCGGCGCGGTCCAGGTGCCCGAGGGCATGTCGCCGCCCGCCGCTCCCGCCGGCGCCGCGCGGGCCCCGGCTCCGCCGCCGGCCGAGCGCCGCGGGGCACCACCGGCGGCGCCCGCTGAGGAGCTGGGGACGGTGGTCAGGCCCCCGAAGCCCGGCGGCAAAGCCGCCAGGAGCGAGAAAGGGGACTCCACCGCCCCGCCCGGAACCAAGAGCCCCGTCGTCCAGAGCGATCGCAGCCTCGACCAGCTGGTGCTCGACTACCTCGGCTCCGAAGCGGTGCCGGACGACGTGGACCTGACGCTCTCCCCGACGCCCGACTTCGTCGCCGGCCGGTCGGTGCAGACGCGGCTCAAGGCCACGTCCGGCTCGCCCCCGCGCGCGCTCGCCGGGGCCTCCGTGCAGGTGCGCATCCTCTCGACGTCCGCTCGCACCTCGACCGCCTTCGAGGGAAAGACCGCAGCCGACGGGTCGTGCTACGTGTCGTTCATGGTGCCCGCGTTCCCGAACGGAACCGCGGCCGCCGTGATCCGCGTGACGGGCGGACGAGCGACGTCCGAGGTCCAGTACTCCATCAAGAAGAAATGACGGCCGAGGTCCAGATCCGGGTCAACGGCGAGCCGATGCGCCTGCCTGCGGGCGCCTCGGTCTCGGATCTGCTCGAACGCCTCAAAGTTGCGACGCCCCGCGTCGCCGTCGAGCGCAACCGCGAGATCCTGCCAAAGGCCGAGTACCGCGGGACGGCTCTCGCCGAGGGAGATGTCTTCGAGGTCGTCGAGCTCGTCGGCGGCGGATAGCTTGCCGTGCCGCCGGCCGATCGGGTATTCTCCGCGCTCCCGAGTGGGCCGTTAGCTCAATTGGTAGAGCAAGAGACTCTTAATCTCTAGGTTGTAGGTTCGAGTCCTACACGGCTCACCACTCACTCCCTCTCACGTTTCCCCACAAAACCCAACAACACGCGGCCCGTGCCGTCCTTCCGGATCACGGGGACGGGCTCCAGGCCGGAGGTCCGCCAGCCAGGCCGTCACGCCCTCCTGCCGGCCGCCGCCGATGTCGATCCAGTAAAAACCCGCGCCGGCTCGCCATCCCGCCAAGGCGGCGGCCACGGCCTCCGGCCTGATGCCGCCACCGGGCTCGAGAAGGAGCCAAGTAACTTTCGCGAACTGTGCCTCCTGCCGGGCACGCCGTGCTCCTCTTATGTGAGCTATATCAGGAGGCAAACCTGGTCGGCGCCGTAGACATAATGCGCCATGAAACAGCTCTTGCGTTTCCTGAAAGCGACGTTGCTCGGCGGGCTTCCCGATCGCAGCGAAGGACTGGGTCGCGTTCGGCGCAACCAGGACCCGCGTCGACCACGACCACCGGAAGGGCAATCCGCCCCAGACCTGAGCTCGGCCGTCAGGACCGGGCAAAAGGACCTCACAGGGGTCCGATTCGCGGTCAACGTGTTCATCTCTTCGGCGATCCTGTGGTTCATCCTGCAGCACATCGCCGACACCAACCCGATGTGGGGTATTTCATCGATGATCGCGTCCTCCGATCCGGATGTAAAGGAGGCGGCGTGGCTGTTCAAGTGCCGCATCACCAACGTGATCGTCGGCTGCGCCGTCGGTCTGCTCTTTCTCGCCGTCGGTGGGTCGAACGATTGGAAACTGCCGCTCGCTCTTGCCGTGACGGTCCTGGTCTCGTCCTACGTGGTCCGCATTCCGACCATGTGGCGGCAGGCGCCGATCACGGCGGCGATTGTCATCGCGGCAAGCCTGACGCACCAGTCCAAGGTGATCGGTTTCGAGCATGGTCTGAAAAAGGTGGAAGAGGTGTTTTTCGGTTGCCTGATGGGCGTCGCGGTCAGTTACCTGATGGCGAAGGTCTGGCCGCTGACGGAGCCGCCGGAGGCAGCTGCGGTCTGAGCCTCCCCCGGGGCATGAGGCGAACTTCTAGTAGGTTCGGGTCCTATACACGACCCACCAGTCACCGTGCGCAGCTCGCGCAGGGTCGAACCGGCACTGATGGCGGCGTCGCGCTCACGACAGCCGGCACGGCCGGAAAAGGATACAGTCGTTTATCTGGTCGCCAAAGGCGGCCAGCCGACCCTGCCGGAAGGCCTCGGCGCCGCAAGGTTCCCGTCCGACGGCAGACGATGCCAGTGGACGACAGGTCGACGACTCGCGCTGCAGATTTCATGGGGAGATCGATAATGCCAGCCAAGCAAGAAACCAAGAAGAGCAAGTCGACGAAGGCTGCTCGATCGGAGAAGACGAAGGGCCGGCCCCAGACCTACGCAGACGGCCACGAACTGGACACCGTACGATTTCTCGAGTGCAAGCTCATTCTCAAGCCGGATCGTTTTGACTCGATGAGGGGCTTTTATGAATTCAACGATCTTGTGCGAGAAGCGGCTGGCATGGTGGACAAGGTCAAGTATGAGACGTTGAACCTGAAGGGCCGCAGACCGAGCATGCGGGAGATCAGGTTCCTGGATACCGAAGACTTCAAGTTGTACAACAACGCCTATATCCTGCGGCATCGGGTTCCCTACGAGGACGGCTTTCCCGTCGGCGATCCGGAAATCGTCTTCAAGTACCGTGAAGCCGACTACCAGAAGGCGGCGGATGCGGATGTCCGGCCGAAGATCTTCGGCAAGTACCGCATCAAGTTCAAAGCCGAAGCCCTCCCGCTCAGGGATCAGGCCGGCGGATACCGATTGCTCTTTTCGCACACGTGCCAGTTCTTCTTGAGCGCGGTACACGACCCGGATCGGAACAGCTTGAGAACGATCATGAAGGTCTTCCCGATCCTGGACAAGTTCAGCGGCCCACAAACGGGGACGGTCGAGCTCGTCAATCGGACGTTGGTCGAAGAGGTGCTGTTGGACCTCGGCACGCTGGATTTCGGCAGGGGCTCCACCGCCGACGCCAACATCGCGCTGTGGCGCTCGCTCGCCGATCACAACGTCATGTGCGGAGAGTTTGCCTACGAGCTCAAGTTCGACCGCAAGGAAGATGTCTCCCAGAAGGCGAGGGATCGCGCCGAGCAGTTCTTCATCACGCTCCAGCGTCTTGCACAGAGCTGGCTGGCTCTGGGCACCACCAAGACCGGGCTCGTGTATCGCTTGAACGGGAACCCGCCGCAGAATCACGAGTCGAGCTCCCGGCTGGCTCCGCTGTCCCGTCGTCGAGTTGAGCGATGATGCCTGACGACAAACGGAGAACTCCTTCGCGCGCGATCGGCGATGGCGACAGCACCGGCTTCGGCCGCGCCGTCAGGCCGTCTTGGATCCAGGACTCCTGCCGGTCAGGGGCTGGGACATAATTCCGCCTCAAGACTTTCTTCCTCCTGGTTGCGCCCCTCGATTCGTCGAACGGCCTTCCCCAAAGGGCAGTACCCTCGACGAAGGCCTGTCGGTACCCTGTTCCCGGTGGTGCAGCGCAATCCCGATAATGTCTCCGTGGCCGTCGTCGACGACGACGAGAGCGTCTGCCGCTCGCTCGCGAGGCTGCTTCGCGCGGACGGCATGGAGGCGATTTCCTATTCGTCCGCAGAGGCATTGGTCGGGATGCCGGATTCGAACCCGGGGGAAACCCGCGCTTTTCCCAGGGAATTCGGGCATGGGTGCGACGATATGTCCGATCGCCGGACCTTCTTGCCGACAGAGGCCGATGGCGGAGAGGCCGACAGGCCAGGCACACCGCTCATGAGGACGACAGTCGCGGGCCCTATCGAGGTGAAGGCCTCGCGCGCCCCGGGCTCAATCGCCACATCCCAGTTCGCGGCTGCTCCGTGCCCCTGGTTCCATGAACAGGGCCGTCAGGGTACAAACGCAAGAAAGAGAAAGGCCGCGAAGAGGACGAAATGCACGGCTCCCTGCATCAAGTAGGTACGGCCGGTGCCGAGGGTGACGGCGCTCAGGAGCAGCGTGACGGCGAGCATCACGATGTCCTTGGATTCCAGGCCGAGGTGGACCGGCAATCCGAACAGGATGGACGCCAGCGCCACGACGGGGATCGTGAGGCCGATGGAAGCCAGAGCCGAGCCGAGCGCGAGGTTCATGCTGGTTTGAAGCCGGTTCGCGCGGGCGGCCCCGACCGCGGCCCCGGTCTCAGGCAGCAGCACCAGCATCGCGATCACGATGCCAATGACGGCCTTCGGAGCGCCGGCCTTGAGGACCAGGCGTTCAATCGTCGGCGAGAGGAGCTTCGCAAGTCCCACGACAGACACGAGGCAAGCGATTAGCAGTCCGAAGCTCGCGGCCGCTTGGCGGTTGCCAGGCGGCGTCGCATGAGCTTCCGGGTTGGATGCTTCCGCGACGGGGAGGAAGTAGTCCCGGTGGCGGACGGTTTGAACGAAGATGAAAACGGCCCACAGCGCGGCAGAGGTCGCCGCCACGAACCCGAGCTGCGTGGTGCTGTAGGTGCCGCTCGAGGTCGTGGTTGTGAAAGTCGGGAGAACAAGCGAAAGCGCCGACATGACGATCAGCGTCGCGAGCGCGCCGCTCGATCCCTCGACTCGGAACGTCTGCTCATGGTGCGTCAGACCGCCCACGAGGATGCACAGTCCCACGACGCCGTTGAGGATGATCATGACGGCCGCGTAGATGGTGTCGCGCGGGACGACCGCTACGTTCTCGCCTCCCGTGAACATCATGGACAGGATGAGAGACGCCTCGATCACAGTCACGGCCACGGCGAGGACAAGGGTGCCGAACGGCTCGCCCACGCGGTGCGCCACGACTTCGGCGTGGTGGACTGCCGCCATGACGGCCCCGACGAGGCCGGCCGCGCACAGGATCGCAAGGAAAGGTCCCACGCCCGCGAGAGCCGCGACGACAAGCAGGGCGAGAGACACCGCGGGGATGAGGATCCACCGCATGGTGGCTGGGGATTCTAGCGGAGTGGAGCCGGCTCGCCAACCTTCGAAGTTGCCGACGTCAGGCCGCCTTGGCACTTCCGCCAACGGAGCTCCCGGCCGTCCTGGCGAGCTCGAGCGACTTAAGGGGCTGCTCGGGGTGCGGCTGAATGTACCCGCCACCGCGCCGCAGCCATCCGAAGGCGGCGATCGGCTCCTTGGTGTGCCCGAGAGGCCGCGGTCAAGCTCGGAATGGCGCCCCAGCAGGCTCTACAAGAAATTCTCCAGCCGCGGGCTTGAGAAGTGGGTCCAAAGCGACAGACCGGCTTCGCGTCGGGGATTTCCGGTAGGTACGAGTCCTACACGGCTCGCCGCTCACCCCGCGCGCAGAGGACCTGCCCTGTAATCGCACGCTGGGGTCGCCTGGTTCGAGCCCCGCACGGTTCGCCACTTACATGGTGTCGGTCTAGAATCCGGATTGCGATCGCCGAATGACAATCCCAGCCGGGACTCGCCTCGGTCCCTACGAAATCCTGTCGCCACTCGGCGCAGGCGGGATGGGGGAGGTGTACCGGGCGCGCGACAAGAAGCTCGACCGGGACGTCGCGGTCAAGGTGCTGCCGTCGCACCTGTCCGAGAGCCCGGAGCTCAAGCAGCGGTTCGAGCGGGAGGCTAAGGCCGTCGCTGCACTCTCCCATCCGAACATCCTTACGATCCACGACTTCGGAACGTACGAGGGAACGGCCTACGCCGTGATGGAGCTTCTGAAGGGCGAGACGCTGCGCGAGAGACTCGACGCAGAGACCATCTCCCTGAAGCAGGCTCTGGAGTACGCGCTCCAGGTCGCCAAGGGCCTGGCCGCCGCTCATGACCAGGGCATTGTCCACCGGGACTTGAAGCCCGAGAACTTATTTGTCACGAAGGGTGGCCACCTCAAGATCCTCGACTTCGGCCTGGCCAAGAGGGTCGAGACCGTCAACACCGTCGAGACCGCCAACACAGAGGTCGAGACGAGCGCGCCCAAAGCTAGTGACGGCCTCACGGAACCGGGCGCGATCATGGGAACGGTCGGCTACATGTCGCCCGAGCAGGTGCGAGGGCTTGTGGTCGATCAGCGCTCCGACATCTTCTCGTTCGGGGCGATCCTCTACGAGCTGCTCTCGGGCAAGAAGGCGTTCAAGAGGGACACGGCGGTGGACTCGATGATGGCGATCCTCAAGGAGGAGCTGCCGGAGCTATCTGGATCGGAGCGGAACATCTCGCCGGCCCTCGACCACGTCGTCAAGCACTGTCTCGAGAAGGACCCGGACGACCGGTTTCAGTCGGCACACGACATCGCGTTCGCGATTTCTGAGCAGTCTTCGTCACCCTCCACGAGCGGTGTGCAGCTTGCGTCGCCGCCGACCGAGAGAAGGAAGGTCCTCATCGCCGTCGCGGCCGTCGTCGTTCTCGCCGCCTCGGGCGTCTTTCTCCTGCGGCGCACACACAGAGGCGGCGACGGAGGCGTGAGGCGTCTGGCGGTGCTGCCCTTCGAGAACCAGGGATCGCCCGAAGACGACTACTTCGCCGACGGCATCGCGGACGAGATCCGGGGCAAGCTGACCTCCCTGGCCGGCCTCCAGGTGATTGCGCGGGGCAGCTCGACGCCCTACAGGAAGACGACGAAGACGCCGAAGCAGATCGCCGAGGAGCTCGAGGTCGGCTACCTCCTGAATGCGACCGTGCGCTGGGAGAAGAGCGGGGGCACGAGCCGCGTCCACGTGAGCCCGGAGCTCATCGAGGTGTCAGGCTCCGGCGCGCCGACGGCAACGTGGCAGCAGCCCTTCGACGCGACGCTGACGGACGTCTTCCAGGTGCAGTCGGAGATCGCGACGAAGGTGGCGCAGGCGCTGGGCAGCGCGCTCGGGGCGCAGGAGCAGAAACAGCTCTCGGAGAAGCCCACGCAGAACCTTCCCGCCTACGACGCCTTCCTCAAGGGGGAGGAGGTCTGGAACAGCACGGGGAACGATCCGGCCAGCGTGCGCAAAGCGCTCGCGTTCTACGAGCAGGCCGTGGCGCTCGACCCTGCCTTCGCGCAGGCGTGGGCGCAGGTTTCCCGGGCGACCTCGATCCTCTACGCCAACGGAACGCCATCGCCCGCGCTCGCCGAGCGCGCCCGCCAGGCCGCGGAGAAGGCCATCGCACTCGCACCGGGCCGCCCGGACGGCTACTTGGCACTCGGGCAATACGAGCGGGTCGACACTTTTGATTTCGCCCGCGCCATCGAGCAGTATGAGAAGGGGCAGCGCCTTGCGCCCGGCAACACCAACCTTCTCAGAGGAACGGCGCTCGCTGAGATGCCCCTCGGACGCTGGGAGGCCGCCGTCGAGCATCTCCGGCAAACCGAGCGCCTGGACCCCAGGTCGCTCAGCAATCTCGTGGCTTTGAGCGACGCGTTGCTACTTCTACGGCGGTATGCCGAGTGCGTCGAGATCTGCGATCGGGGGCTCGCAATTGCTCCCGGGCACCTCAACCTCACACAGAACAAGGCCATGACCTTTCTCGGTAAGGGTGACCTCGCCGGAGCGAGGGCGGTCCTCAAGGCCGCGCCGAAAGAGGTCGAGCCCGCCCTCGTGGCCTATCTGGCCGAGTACTACGATCTTGCCTGGGTCCTCGACGAGTCACAGCAGGATCTGCTCCTACGTCTGCCGCCAAGCGCGTTCGACGATGACCAGGGCGTCTGGGCCCTCCGCCTGGCCCAGGCTTACGCCCTGAAGGGCGACGCGGCGAAGGTACGGACACATGCTGAAGAAGCGAAGAAGGCCTTCGAGGAGCAGCTTCGCGCCACACCTGACGATGCCCGGCGCCACGGTGATCTCGGCCTGGCGCTCGCCTACCTTGGTCGGAAGGAAGAGGCGATCATGGAGGGAGAGCGCAGTGTTGCACTCGATCCAGTTTCGAAGGATGCGCTGCAAGGACCCGAACATCAGCACCAGCTCGCGCGGATCTACCTACTTGTCAACGAGCCGGAGAAGGCACTCGACCTGCTCGAGCCGCTCTTGAAGATCCCCTACGTCCTCACGCCGGGCTGGCTCAAGATCGACCCCAACTTCGATCCGCTGCGCACGAACCCGAGGTTCCAGAAGCTGATCGCCGGCGGGAAGTAGTCCCGCCTCAGCCGATGATCGAGGTCAAGAACGCGCTGCTGGCGTTTGGCGACGCGGCAGCGAGGGGCCTGATGGGCTGCCGCGACACGAACGCCGGGATCGTCTCCAACACCGAGGTGTTGAAAGAACTCGCACGCGTTCTCGACGGGACGACCGTGGCGAGGAAATCGTGAGGTGTAGGGGTGCAATGGGAATTGCCTGGTCCGTTGCGCGGTAGAGACCAGGGTCGGGCTAGCACGCGCAGCATGGTGGGTCGGCGTCGTGCGCATCGCCCAATTCACGGCGGCGGTTTCCGGCGGCAGCGGAATCTTCTGTGTGGGAAGGTTCGCGAGGAAGGTCCTGATCGCACCGACGTTCTGAACGATCGCCGTGACGGCGATGACCGCCGGTACCATGATGACGGCGAGGAGCGCCAGCGACATGGCGATGACCGCGAGCGAGCGCTTTTCGAAGAGCCAGCCCTGGACCTTCTTCATCATCGGCCAGGTCGCGACCGCGAACATCGTCGCCCAAATGGTGGCCCCCAGGAATGGCTTCAACACCCACAGCGACGCGGCGGCGAGACCGCCGATGAAGGCGATCGAGAAGACCGTGCGGACGAGATCGGGCTTTTGGTTCTCCATCGGGCTTGGGGACGGATGCTATCAGGCGTGGGTTGGGTCGGCGTCGGTTGCAGGAGCATCGACGAGAGCGGCCGGAGGGGCGGGACTTCGCCTTCGCCGCCTCGATCGACGCAGGAACATCTCCGGGATCGAACGGGTATCAGCAGGTATGTAGTTGGCCGCGGCGGCTCGAGGCGCGCCGCAGGGTGGTCTATCACCATTCCGATGCCTATGAAATACGTCAGGCGTGACATTGACTCCCCGAGCCCCGTTGATCGGGAATCCGAGATCCGGAACTCGACGCCGGAGTCGCCGGGAAGCGGCCGCCACACGCGTGAATGACCGTCTCTAGAACACCACTGCCAGGGCACCGGCGACGGTTGGCGTCTCTCAGCCGGGGGGGTAGGAAACAGACGTTCAGAGCGGGTAGAACACGCTCTCCATCTTCGCGGCATAAGATTCCCGCCGCGATCATCCGATGACACTTCAAGCTGGCACTGGTCCTGGCCCGTACGAAATCGTCACGCCTCGAAGGCGTCGATCTCTAGGAGCCTCGCCACGACGATGGCGATGACGGGCCTGCGGAAGGTCGTCAAGGCGGTCGCATGGGTCGTGGGCATCATTGGCATCCTCGGAGTCGTCGCCGTCGCTCTCGCCCCCCGCTGGATCAACTTCGAACCGGTCCGGAAGAGGATAGAGTCAGCCGCCTCCTCGGCCCTCGGCCGCGAGGTGAGGGTGGGACGATTCGAGCTCTCCTACTTCCCGCGCCTCGAAGTCGGAATTCGGAAAGTGGAACTGCCCGGCCCGGGAAAGATCCATGGCGCCGTCCGGTCCGTGAGCATCTCTCCCGTGCTCGTTTCGTTGCTTCGCGGCCGGTTCCGCATCTCCACAATCCGGGGTGGACGGACCGGACCTGACCGTCGATGCTCCCGAGGCGACCAGGGAAGAGGAGAAGCCGGTTTCTCGTCCGGATCCGCTGCAGAGCCTCACGCCGTCGTCGCGCTCTCGCCTCGAAGGCCTCCGGCCTGGTCGTCGAGATCCACGGAGGCGGCTGGCGGGTGCCCGCAACGGAAAGGAGCTCGCCGTCCTGCAGCGACCTCGATGTGTAGCGTCACGGTCCCGCCGACGGGCCCCTCGCTCCACGTGTCCGGGCAAGTCTCCGCTTCGTCCCTCTCCATTCGGCGGACCGATGGGCGGGTCCTGGAGATCCGTGGCGTGAGGATCACAGGCGCGTTGGACGTCGAGAACGGGAAGACAGCGGTCACGCTCTCGCGGTTTTCCACGGAGTCGCCTCAGCTTCTTGCGGAGATCGCTCTCTCCGCCGACAGTGCGACCCCGCGGGTCGACCTGACCGCCCGCGGCAGCGGCCTCGACGTGACGGCACTGCGCGGGAAGCTTCTCCCCTTCGCCGGGGACGACTCCACCATAGCGGGGATCTTCGCGATCTTCCAGGGCGGCACGTTGACCTCGTTCTCCTTCGCGGACGGAGGAGAGACGCCGGGGGACCTCGGGATCCTCGAGCGGATGTCGATCCAGGCCGTTCTCGCCGGCGGGAAAGTCCGGATCGGGAGCGTGGGCATCGACCTCGAAGAAGCGCGCGGAGACGTCGCCGTCGAGAATGGAGTCCTCACCGCGGTGCACGCCGCGGCACGAATCGGAAAATCGCAGGCATCGGATGGAAGCGTCCGCATCGGGCTCGGGGCGAACGACGACACGCTGCGGGTCGAGGCCACGGTGCGGTCGGATCTCTCAGAGCTTCCCGGGATCCTCTCCCGAGCGGTTGGCGGCGGCTCCTTCCGCGAGGAGCTTTCCCTCGTGGAGGATTCTCGCCGGGAAACCGCGACAGCCCGGATCACGATGGGGACCGGGCAGCAGATTCTGGAGACGAAGGTCTCCGTGTCCAATGCAGCTCTCCGCTCGCTACCGGCGGACTTCCCTGGCCAATTCGGATCCGGCGCGGGACCTTCCTTTTGGACGGCGATCGTGTCGGCGTGAGCAAGCTCTCCGGGAACATCGGAAGCTCGACGCTCTCCGGTCTGGTGGCAAGGGTTCGACCGGGGCACTCACCTCGCTTCGAGGAAGTCTCCGGAACCTTCGAGCTGGCGCTGGACGAACTGTTCCCCTGGCTGGCCTCCCGGAAGGGGATGGAGGCGCTTTCGACGAAGATCGCCGAGTGCGGGGCTGCATCGGGCTGTCCCGTCAGCGGGCTTTCCAGGCCGATCTACCGTGCGTGGACTGGAAATCTGGGGCGACACGGGATCCTGAAGGATCTCGTCCTGGAAACGTCATTGCTCCCGAGGCCCTCGAGGCGAAAATGCGGGGTTCCGAATCGATGAGGAAACGATCCGCGTGACGGGGCTCGAGGCGCGGACCCGGAGACGCGGCACTTCGGGTCTGCGGCCGCCTCGCCGGCCTCCCGGCGGGGCCCTCCAAAGCTCGAAGCGGCGGTGGACGGAAACCGGCGCGGAGCCGTGCGTTGGATCTGGGAGAAGGCGTCGGCTCCCCATCGGTCTTTCCCCGGCGGCGCCGATCGCCCTTGGCAGGTTCGCCTCGGGCTCGCCGGTGGAGAAGAGCTCACCCTGGCCGGGAGCTTTGCCTTCCGGAACAGCCCTCGCGTGACGCTCAATCTCCATCAGGGACGGAGGGAACGGACGGTTCGGTACCTCACGATCGCCGACAACCTCTCCGACGCCTCGATATCTCTGGGTCTTCAAAGACAGAGCTCGAAGTGGGTTTTCACCGGCCACCTGGCCGCCGCGGAGTCTGCTCGCGACCGAGAACCGACGCGGTCATATCGAGGGCGATTTCCATTCGCCTCGGGAGGCAGCTCGCTGAGGGAACGCTGAAGGTGGCAGGCTTGATGATTCCCACTCCGGCCGGGGAAATCGCCATCGAGGCCCTCGACCTCCGCGCTGCGGGGAACCGGCTCACCGCGTCTTCCTCGACCCTTGCTTTGGAGGAGCGGCGCCTCTCGGTCACGGGAAGTGCCATCTTCCAGGACGAGGGGATCGTCCTCGATATGGATGTCGCCACGAGCGGGATCGCGTGGGGAGCACCGTCGAGAAGGTCCTCGACCGGATGAAGTACCGAGAAGAAGGTGGCCGCCGGGACGGAGGAACGCGAGCCGTCCTCCTTCCCGATCAGCGGCATCCTGCGTCTCTCCATCGGCTCCTTCACATTTCGAGACCTTGCGTGGAAACCGGTTCTCGCCGACATCGAGCTGGCGAAGGATCCCTCAGCGCCACGGTCAGAACGCCGAGGTCTGCGGCATCTCGACGACGGGCGAGCTTCAGTCTCTCCGCGGCGGCGGGATGTCCGCCATGGCCCGTGTCGCTTCCATGGGCCCGGACATCGCTGCCTCGCTGACCTGTCTCGGGTTCGGGATACAGGGATAACGGGACGCTACGAAGCAGACCTCCGGGATAAAGGAGAAGGCAAGGGCGGCGGAGCTTTACCAGGCCCTACAGGGCCCGCTCGCGTTCCAGGCTTCAAGGGAACCATGGGCAAGACCAGCGTGGTGACAAGAGTTCTGGCGATCCACGTCAACATGATCGCAGGTCTTCGGGGGCCGAGGCCGGGGCCGGATCGGCGAGGCGATGCCCTTCGACCAATTCACCATCGAAGGGCAGATGGAAGACGGGCCGGGTTACAGATCGCCAAGGCGGCCCTCAAGTCGCCGTCGTTCACGATGGTGGGAAGCGGGACGGTCGGATACCTCGACAAGTCCGTGGATGTCACGATTCTAGCGCACCCCTTCTCGACGGTGGACAGGATCCTTCAAAAGATCCCGGTTCTCCGGTACGTCCTCGGGGGGAATTTCCTCTCGGTTGCGGCGAAGGTGACGGGAAAGCTCGACGACCCGAAGATCCGCCTCGCTCCGGCGAAGGATGTCGGGCAGGGGCTGGTCAACATGCTGGCGAGAACGGTGAAACTGCCGGTCCATGTCTTTGATCCCATCCTCGGCGCAGTGAGAGGGGGCGTCCGGTTCAGCCAGCCGCGAGGCGGGCCTCGCATTGCCGAGGCTCCCGAGCAGATTTAC
>CAVRUT010000012.1:0-231222 GCA_963724465.1 uncultured Acidobacteriota bacterium
CCTATCGAACACATGTTGGTATCACCACCGGGAGAACCGGCCTGCTATCGAGCGGAGTCGAGTGAGCCCCATTGTCCCTCAGCCATCAGGCCCTGGACGATCATGGCCGCGGCGCTCGAACCCGCCGCGACCGCGTTCGCCACGGACGGCACCGCCTGCGTGCTCACGTCGCCCGCAGCGAGAGTCCGGGCACACTGGTGTGGAGCATCACGTCAACCTCGACGGCGTCGACGGCGATGGGCCCCGGGCCGGTGGACCACGCCGAGCTGCTCCGCGAGTGCGGAGCGTTGGTGCAGGGTCACGGGCACGAGCAGCCCGCAGCACGGCGCGCTCGCCGCCGTCGCGGGCGAAGGCGACGGCCGTCAACGTGCTGTCCGGGCCGCGCAGCCCGGCGACGTGGCGTTCGTCGATCGTGACTCCCGCCGCGCGCAGCCGCTCGGCGTCCTGCGAGTCCGAGCTCAGCGGGCCCATCAGCAAGCAGCGTCACGTCGTCGGCTCCAACTCGCAGCAGGAGCGCTCGTCTCACACCCGTCGCCCCGGTCGAGCGCTCCGACGGCTCAGGGTTTGCACGGACCTCCCATCCGTGGCAGAACGGGCAATGGAACACCGAGCAGCCACGCCGCTCCACGATCCCGGGGAGAGGGGGGAAGCGGTAGTCCATGCCCGTGGCGAGCAGCACGCGCGCCGCGCCACCTCGCGAGAGCCGTCGGCCAGCTCGAGCGCGAACTTGCCCGCACCACGCCGCGCGCCGCCCAGGACCTCGCCGGACCGCAGCCGAACAGTCGGGATAGCGCCAAGCTGGTCGCCGCCCGGCGGCGTACAACTCGGCCGGCGGGCGACCGTCGTTGCCGAGCAGACCCCCGCCGATCCCATGGGCGTGGCGGTTGCTCTGGCCTCCCGCGTCGATGACGAGCGTCCGCTGCCGGCGCGGCCGGCGCGGCGCTCAGCCAGCAGCACCCGCGCCGACGACGATGCGGTCCAGGCCGTTTCCACGTCGTCACGGTGGCACGCGACCGCGCAGGCTGTCCAGAAACTCGATTTGCCCACTCACTACCCCCGAGGATATAATGACCGCATGACCGATCTCACCCGCACCGCGATCGCGGCCACGCTTCCACTGCCTCACCGGGTGCGCCATCGGCAAGGTGGCCGGCATGGCCGTCGGCACCGCCCTGGGATGGGGCAACGCGCCGGTCGTCCTCGCGGTCGTGCTGGCCTTCGCCTTCGGCTACGCCTTCACGGCCACCTAGCTCCTGCGCGCCGGCATGACGCTGGGCGCCGCCCTGGGGGTCGCGCTGGTCGCCGACACCGCCTCCATCGCCGTCATGGAGCTCATCGGCCACGCGGTCAGTGCTGGCCGTGCCGGGCGCCCTCGACGCCGGTCTCGACAGCGCCCTGTTCTGGGCGTCGCTGGCCCTCGCCCTGGCGGTGGCCTTCGCGGCCGCCGTGCCGGTCGACCGGCTGGCTGATCGCCCGGGGGAGGGGTCACGCCGTGGCCCACGCCCATCACGCCCTGGCTCGTGACCTCCACCCGCCCCACGTCTCGGTGCCCTGCCAGGCGCAGCTCCAGCAGGTCGTTGCCCGAGGAAGTGACACCAGGCCGGCAGGTCCACCTCGATCAGCGGGTCATCGGCCAGCAATTCGAGGATCTCGCCGGCCTGGGCGCGCCGCGCCGCGCGGTCGATGAGGTGGATGGGCACGGGGCGCCAGGTGCCGAGCGCGTCCACGATCCGCGGGGTCACGGCGCCAGCGGGCTGATCGCGCGCAGGGCCTTCACCGACGCGGCGAACGCGGTGATCGCCCGATCGACCTCCGCCTCCGTGGTGGAGGCGCGGAGCGTGAAGAGCACGGCCGAGTCGGTCCAGGGCGGCTCCAGGCCGATGGCCTCGAGCACCGGCGCCGCCCTGCCGGCGTGGGCCGTGCACGCCAGCCCCGGCGACACCGCCACGCCCGCTTCGGCCAGGGCCGGCGTCGACGTCTCGCCCTCCACCCACCCCGCCGACACCTGCACGTGGCCGGGGATCCGCGCGTCGCGGGGCCCGTTCAGCCGCACGTCGGCCACCGCGAGCAGGCCGGCCAGGACCAGTCCGAGGGCGCGCATGCGGGCGGCGCGGACGTCCGTCTCCGCGGCGGCGATCTCGGCGGCGGCACCCAGGCCCACGATCGCCGGCAGGTTCTCGGCGCCGGCGCGCTTGCCCGCCTCCTGAAGCCCGCCCTCGATGATCGGGTGCAGCCGCGCGCCGGGGCGCACGACCAGCGCGCCCACCCAGGGAGGGGCGCCCACCGATGCCCCTGATGGGCACCGCGTCGGCGCCCCACCCCATCGCGTAGAAACGGGGACCAGGCCGGCCGTCTCGCCGGCGTCGATCACCACGCGCGCCTGGGCCGGACGGCCCGGGCCACCGACACCAGGGCAGCCAGATTGCCAGCGTCCCGATGTCGGGCTGACCGTGCACCACCGCCACCAGGACGGTGTCGTCGCGCACCGCGGCCGCGAGGGCGGCGGGGTCCACGACGCCCTCCCCGTCAACCGGCACCAGGTCCAGGTCGGCCCCGTCGCGCACGGCGGTGCGGCAGGCCGCCACCGTGGCGGGATGCTCCACGGCGCTGGTCACGATGTGGCGGCCCAGGCGCAGGTTGGCCCGCAGCAACCCGGTCACCGCCAGGTTGCGCGCCTCGGTGGCGCCCGAGGTGAAGATGATCCACTCCGGCTCAGCGCGACGAGCGCGGCCACCTGGTCGCGGGCACGCTCCAGCGCCTCGGCGGGCTCGCGCCCCCACTCGTGCAGGCTCGACGGGCTCCACCCGCGCGCCCAGGAGCGGCCGCATCGCCTCGACCACCCGGGGGTCCAGGACGGGCGCCGCCGCGTGGTCGAGGTAGGCAGTGGCCCGCTCACTCACGGCCCTCGGCCGGCCGGTGGGCGAGGTAGGCCGGGAGGCCCGCCGCGAGGATCGCGTTCTGGGCCGCCGCCACGTCGTAGGGCGTCCGCCGGAACTCGATCGAGCCCTCCTCCGGATCGTAGAGGGCCCAGGCGGCGCCGGCATCGCCGTCGCGGGGCTGGCCCACGGCGCCCGGGTTCACCAGCCACCGCCCCCCTCGCTGAGGTCGAGCCGCCCGCCGGCCGGCACCCCCGGGCTCTCCATGATCCGTGCATGGTGAGGCGCCAGGCGAAGGGGACGTGGGTGTGCCCGACCAGGGTGAGCGCCACGCGCCGGTCCTCCAGGGCGGCGCGCGCCTGCTCCGTCGGTGAGCACGTCTGCCACACCGGGTCGCGGGTCTTCCGTGGAAGAGCGGCACGACACCCCGCCCATGTCCTCCGGGTCCGGCCTCGTCGGCTGGCATGCCCGGACAGCCCGATCGCCTTCGGGTCCACTCCAGCGCCGAGCGGGCGCCGTCGGAGAACACGTTCAGCTCCGCGCCGCAGGCGCCGAGGTCGTGGTTGCCGGCGATGCAGCGCTCGGACTCGCCCATCGCCACCTCGATGCAGTGGCGCGGGTCGGCCCCGTCGCCCACCAGGTCGCCCAGGCACCACCACGACTCGGCGCCCGCCTCGCGCGCGGCGCGCAGCGTGGCGTCGAGCGCCGGGCGATTGCCGTGGATGTCGCTCAGGATCGCGACCGGGGACGTGACCGGCACCTCCGTGGTGGCGGACGGTCCGGGCTACGATAGTCAGGTGCAGCAACAGCGGCAGAGGCGCCCGCGATCGCTCCGGTGGAGCCGCGACAGCGCGCCGTGCTGGCCGGGGTGGCCACCGTGGGCGCGGGCGGGATCGTGGGGCTGCTGCGCTGGAAGCTGTGGAGCTCGGCGGTCCCGGCCGCGGAGGACCACCGCCTGGCCGACTGGTTCGACCCGGCCCGCGTCCGCGACCGCCACTACCGCGAGGGGCTCTGAACGATGGCCGCCATCGGCGTGCCGCTGGCCCCGGCCGTCGCCGTGGGCATCGCCCTGCTGGGCGGCCGCTGGCGCCCGGCGTGGTGCGCATGGCCCGCGGGCGCCCGTGGCGGGCCGGCCTCATCTTCGGCGTCGGGCTCACGGTGGCCGCGTCGTGGTCGCCCTGCCGCTGTCGATCGCCCGCTACGCCTGGGGGCGCCACTACGGCATCGTCGCCGAGCCCGTGCCCGGCTGGCTGCTCGACCTGGCCAAGGCCACGGGCCTGCAGGCGGTCATCGCGGGCGCCGTGGCCGCGGCGGTGGCCGTGGCGATCTCCCGGCGCTGCCCGGGCGTGGTGGGTCGCGCTCGCGGTGGCGCGGCCCTGGTCTTCGTCCTCACGCTGCTGTCACCGCTCATCTTCGAGGAGCCGCTCTTCCAGCGCACCGAGCCCCTGCGCGACCCGGTGCTGCATTACCCAGATCCTCGAGCTGGCCCATCGCGAGGGGGTGAACACCGACGACGTCAAGGTCAACGACGCCTCCGCGCGCACCGCGGCCGCCAACGCGTAGCATGTCGGGGTTCAGCGGCAGCCGGCACATGGTCTTCGACGACCTCCTGCGGGACTTCCCCCCGGCCAGGTGCGGATGGTGGTGGCGCACGAGCTGGCCCACGTCGCGCGCCGGCACGTGCTGAAGGGATCGGCCTGGGCCGCGGCCCTGCTGGTGCCCGCCGCCTGATGTGCTTCGCCGTGGTGGGCTGGCGCACCGGCTTCGGCGCCGCGGGGCGCGACGAGGAGGGCACCAACCTGGTGCTGCGGCGGCTGGCGCTGGTCGCGGCCACCGCGGCCATGCTCTGGCGGCCAACGCCGCTCGGGAGCTGGATCAGCCGCGACTTCGAGCGCGAGGCCGACTGGCGGGGCCTGCTGCGCCTCGCGCAACGCCGAGGCGGCGATCGGCCTGCAGCAGGGGCTGGTGAAGTCGAGCCTCGGCGTGCCCCGATCCCCGAGATCGTGCAGGTCTGGTTCGGCACCCACCCGGACGCGCTCGATCGCATCGGCCTGGCCCTGCGGTACCGGTCGGGGGAGCGCTGAGCTGGGGCGGCGGCGCGCCGCGGCTGCAGCTGGCGGTGGTGGGGAAGCTGCGGGCCCCGCACGACGGCCCGGGGCGGCTCTACGAGGAGCGCGTCGACCGCATGGCCGGTCTGCGCGTGGACGAGGTAGCGGCCGAGCCGATCCAGCGCGGCGAGGATCGCGCCCGGGCCGCCGAGGCCGAGCGCCTGCGTGCGCCGCCTGCTGCCGCGGGCCCTGCGGGTGGCCCTCGACCCCGCGGGGCGCGCGCCGGCGTCGAGCGAGGACTTCGCCGCCTGGCTCAGCCGCCGCATGGACGAGCGGCCGGTGGCCTTCCTGGTGGGCGGGGCGCTCGGCCTGGCCCCGGATCTGGTCGCCGAGGCCGACGAGCGCGCTGTCCCTGGGCCCGCTGACGCTGCCGCACCAGCTCGCGCGCGTGGTGCTGGCCGAGCAGCTCTACCGGGCCCTCTGCATCACGGCGGGGCACCCCTACCCGCACTGATCGCGCGGCTCAGCCCTTCAGGGCGGCGTCCAGCATCTCGTAGCGGGCGATCTCGCAGCCGTTGGTCCGGGTGACCTCCACCGGACGGGGGTGCCGTAGACCGTCCCGCGGACCGCGATGCGCTCCGGCCCGCCGTAGATCTGGGTACAGGCCTCGTACGGCTTCGGGCGCAGGTCGGGCAGCAGCCGCACCACGCGGGCGCAGACGGCGGCGTCGGCCCCGGCGCAGTCGAGGTCGGTCGTCGAGACCGGCCCGGAGTCGTCGCTGCGGGTGACGGTCAGCCGGCTGGGGGCGGTCGAGGCCGCGCTGTCCGATCCGCCTGAGCAGCCCGCGACCGCCAGCCCGGCAAGGAGCAGGACCAGGACCAGGGCTCGATAGGCTCCGCGGCCGTGTCCGACGCGCCCCTCCTCGCGACGATCCGATCCGCCCTGGCCGAGGAGGCCGAGGCGGCCGTCGGAACCCGCCCGGCGGTCGTGCCGCTGGCCGCGCCGGCCTCGCCGGAGATGGGGGACGTGGCCAGCCCGGTGGCGATGGCCCTCGCCAAGGCGGCGCGCCGCTCGCCGCGCGAGATCGCGGAGGCGATCGCCGCCGACCTGCCCGGCCGCCCCGGTGTCGCCGACTGGCTCGCCCGGGTCGAGGTGGCCGGGCCCGGGTTCCTCAACATGACCCTGACCCCCGGCGCGCTCGCGGCGGCGCGTCGCCGGCGTCGTCGCCGCCGGGGAGCCGCTACGGCGCGGGCTCCGCGGCGGTGCCCAAGGACGTGCTGCTGGAGTTCTTCTCGGTCAACCCCACCGGGCCGCCCCACGTGGGCCACGCCCGCGGCGGCGCCTACGGCGACTCGGTCGGTCGGATCCTGGCCTTCGCCGGGCACACCGTCACGCGGGAGTACTACGTCAACGACCACGGGCGCCAGATGCGCACCTTCGGCGCGTCGGTGGCCGTGCGCTACGCGCAGCTGTGCGGGCGGGACGGCGAGATCCCGGAGGACGGGTACCACGGCGACTACGTCACCGAGATCGCCGCCGCGGTGCGGGAGGAGATCGGCGACGAGTTCGCCGACGCCGCCGCGGCCCTCGACCCCGAGGTGGTCGAGCGCTTCTCCGCGCGGGGCGAGGAGCTGATGCTGAGCGCCATCCGCGACGATCTCGCGCGCTTCCGGGTGAGCTTCGACACCTTCTTCTCCGAGCGCACCATGCACGCCGACGGGCGCGTGGCGGCGGGGGTCGCCGCCCTGGAGGCCGCCGGCGACGCCTACCGGGCCGACGGCGCGCTGTGGTTCCGCACCTCGGCCTACGGCGACGAGAAGGACCGCGTCCTGGTGCGGCGGCGACGGCGAGAGCACCTACCTGGCGGCGGACGTGGCCTACCACCTCGACAAGGCGGGCCGGGGTCACGACCTGCTCATCGACGTGCTCGGCGCCGACCACCACGGCTACATCGCGCGGCTGCACGCCGTTCTCGCCGCCGGCGGATACGACCCGACCCTGCTCGAGGTGCTCACGGTCCAGCTCGTCAACCTGGTGGAGCGGGGGGAGGCCAGGAAGATGAGCAAGCGCGCCGGCACCCTCGTGACGCTCGGCGACCTGATCGACGACATCGGCGTCGAACGCGGCCCGCTTCTTCCTCGTCCAGCGCAGCCACGAGACCCCCCTCGACCTCGACCTCGACCTGGCGCGCAGCCAGAGCCAGGAGAACCCGGTCTACTACGTGCAGTACGCGCACGCGCGGGTGTCGAGCATCCTGGCCCAGGCGGGCGACCGCGCCGCGGCCGCCGCCGGCCGCCCCACGCCGGCGCCCGCCGAGCTCGACCCGGCCGAGCGCTCGCTGGTGATGCGGCTCATGGACTGGCCGGAGGCCGTGTCGGAGGCGGAGGAGCGCCGTGCGCCGCATCGGGTGGTCGCCTATCTGATCGAGCTCGCCAGGGAGTTCCACGCCTTCTACCACCGATGCCGGGTGGTGGGGGAGGCGCCGGACGTCGAGGGCTTCCGCCTCGACCTCTGCCGCGCGACCGGAACGACGATCCGAACGGGCCTCGACCTGCTCGGCGTGGAGGCCCCGGAGCGCATGTAGCTCAGAGGGTGCGGGCCAGCAGGACGGGCTCCCCGTGGCGATCGGACTCGTCGAAGTGGTTCTGGCCCAGGCGCGGTCGGAAGGCCGGGGACCGAGCGCGCGCTCGGTCTCGCGCTCCCCAGCCCGCGGAGGGCCGCCAGCACCTCGGCGGGCGTCGCGGCCGGGTGGGTGGCGATGTAGAGCGCCGCGGCCCCCGCGACGTGGGGCGACGCCATGCTCGTGCCGCTCTCCTTCCGGTAGCGAGCGGCCGGGCCAGGTCGAGCGGATGCACACGCCCGGTGCCGCGAGCGCGTGCGGCTCGTCCGTCGAACGGCCAGTTCCACACGACCAGCAGGTCGTCGTCGTCCTGATAGGCCGTGGTCTGGGGCCCGTAGAAGCTCTCGGTGCACGCTGAGCGCGTCCCCGTCGCGCTGCCGGCAGGCGGCGCCCTGGGTGACCGGGTCATCGCGTGCGAGCCCTCCTGGCAGGCCGTCGTAGTCGGCGAGGGCGGGGACGACGATCGTCTCAGGGTAGGTGGCCGGGATGTCGTGCTTCAGGTCGTGCCCCAGGTTCCCGGCGCTCACCACCACCGTGACCCCCCGCTTGACCGCCCGGCACACGGCCAGGTGCACCGGGTCGAGCCAGGCGTCGGGGTGGTCGCAGGGCAGGCTTCCCGCCGGGGCGCCCAGGCTCAGGTTCGCCACCCTGATCGGCCCGCCCTTGGCCGGGGAGTGGTCGGCCACGAAGTCGAGGGCGCAGATCACCCACGACCACCGCCCGACGCCGGTCTCGCCGAGGGCGCGCACGGCCCAGATCCGCGCTCCTGGCGCGACGCCGACCACGCCGATGGCGTTGTCCTTTGCCCCGATGATGCCGGCGACGTGCGTCCCGTGGCCGTTGTCGGCCACGGCGTAGGAGGGTCCGTCGCCGCAGTTCTTGCCGCCGACGACGTTGAGATCGGGGTGGGCGGCGATCCCCGTGTCGATCACCGCGACGTCGACGGGCACGCGCTGATCGGCGCCGTCGATCCCCGCCGTCGGGCTCTCGGTGGCGCCGATGCGGCGGATCCCCAGCGACACCTCCTGCGGGGGCTGGGGCGTGCCGGCGACGGCCCCCGAGACGGGAGCCAGGAGCTCGGGGCTCTCGATGATGCGGTCGGGGACGATCCCGCGGACGGCGGGATCGCTCCGCAGGCGGTTCCGCTGCGCGGGGGTGAGGTCGGCGGCGTAGCCCCGCAGCGCCGAGTCGAAGACGGGGCCCGTGGCGAAGCCCAGCCGCCGGCCATGGGCGCGCGCGAGGTCGCGCGGTCGCGCCCCGGAGTCGCGCAGGACCACGATGAAGGGCTCGCCCTCCGACGCCGGCACGCGCACGGCCCCGCTCAGGACCGGGTCGCCGCCGAGCGCGCCCCGCAAGCGCACCGTGCGCCCGGCGTCCCCGGCGCCGAGGTCGAGCGTGACCGTGCCGCCCGTCGTGGTTCGGGCGGCGCGAAGCGGCCGCCACCCTCCCGCGGTGCGCACCTCGGCCGTCACCGCGGCTCCCGCGACCGGGTCGCCGGCGGCGTCGACGACCACCCCGCGCAGGACGTTCCCCAGGCGCTGCACCCGGATCCGGCGCGGTGGAAGGCTCCCCTCCATCCGGACGCCGGCCAGCACCGCCTCGATCTGGCTCCGGTTCCACTCGGAGGGGGCGACCGGCCCCGCCGGGCCCTGGACCACGTAGCGCCCGAAGCCGCCCCCCGCGACGTCGTCCGACGGCGTGAGGGCGGAGAGCCGCACCACCACGGCGACGCCCGAGGCGAGGGGCAGCGCGAGCGCCGCCTCGTACCGGGCCTCGCCGGCCATCGCGGTCCCGCGCGTGAGCACCCGGTGAGCGGGGGCGTCTCCCACGAGCCTGCCCCGAAGCAGGCGGGGGATGGTCCTCGCCTCCTCCGCGACGACCGGCCAGTCCTGCACGAGCGAGGAGTGCGCGGCCGCCTGGAGCGTGACGCCCTTCTCGATCGACACGTCCCAGTCGAGCTTCGTCGTGGAGCCGAGTCCCCCGGCCTCGGAGGTATAGGGCGGCCCGGTCCAGACGCCGTCGTCCACGACACGGCCGGCGGTGTCGGAGGTGTACGCCGCGGGGACGTCGAACGCCACGACGAGCCCGGGGGGCAGCTCGCGGTCGATCGCCCTGAGCGCGACGCGCTCGGTTGCCGCGACGGCCGTGGAGGCGCAGAGCGCCAACGTGAGCGCCGCCATGAGAGCGAGGACGGTGAGGCGGCCCATGAGCCAGCCAATGCTCGAGGACGGAACCGTGGCGAGGGTATGGCCTGCCCCCCGGCAGCGGCAAGACGGAAGGCGCCTGCGGCCGCGGGAGGCCGTGGTAGCTTTGGCGGCCCGCGCGGACGTAGCTCAGTTGGTAGAGCGTCGGCTTCCCAAGCCGAAGGTCACGGGTTCGATCCCCGCCGTCCGCTTCCCTCAGAGCGCAGTGTTTGACCGCCGAGCTGAGTCTTGGGCCTATCGGGAGGGGGATGGACGATGAACGTCGCGCTGTTCGGGGGCTTCGCAAAGGCGCCGTTCGCGCCGGGATGGAGGCGCGAGACGGCGCTCGCGCTGCTGGGGGGCGGCGACCTGGATCTCGGCGCAGTGACGCCCGCCGCCGACGCGCGGCTCACGGCGATCGCGCTCTTCGGAGGCATCGACGTGCGCGTGCCCGCGGGGGCGCGGATCGCGATGAGCGGCCTCAGCCTGTTCGGGGGCCGTGAGGTCAAGGTGCCGCCGGGCGACGGGCCGACGATCAGAGTTCGCGCCTTCGCCATCTTCGGTGGCGTGGCGATCCGACCCTCGGAGGCATCGCCCGACTGAGCTGGAGGACCGCCCGGCCGTCCCCACAAGACCGACTGGCGCCGATCGGCCCCTGCCTGATCTACTAGCGGTGCGGGGGAAACCGGCTTGGTGAGCGGCTTCACGACGATTCGCCTGCGGCGCCCTTGCGCGCTTCCCAAGCCGAAGGTCGCGTGTTCGACCCCCGTCGTCCGCTTCAAACACCAACCCCGGGAATCGCCGTGCCCGTCCACCTCACCCCCGAAGAGCTCGCCGGCATGCTCGACGTCGAGCCCCACGTCGTCCTGAACGCCGCCCGCGAGGTCGACGTTCCGATCTACAACGGGCGCATCGACAGCGTCCTGTTCTCCGAGGCGCTCATCGCCGCCGACCACCACCTGGCCGATCGCGCCCGCGAGGTTCTCCAGGCCCAGGGCGAGGGCTGACGCCCTAGGGGCGCCGCGCGGACACGGTCTCGCGCTCCAAAACCGCAGGTCTCGGAGAAAGCGCCCTCCGTCACCCGATCGGGGGAAGGTGTTTGACGCGCGCGGATGTTCCCGGCGAGGGTCGGGACGACCGACGTGAAGCGGGAAAGGGGTGCACATGGCTGAGGATCCGACCGACCGGGGTTGCGCGTGACCGCGGGGCCTCAGGCGGGCTAATGGGCGACATCTTCGGATCCACGCTCTGGTACCACGAGAGGCCCGAGCCCGAGGAGCAGCTCGAGGGCCTGCTCATCGAGGCCCCGCAGGCGACCGGCTCGGGAGAGCGGCGGACGCTCGGCTTCGTGCTCGCCACCTACGGGGGGAAGTACCCCGTCTACGCCGCCGGCCGCGAGGAGAAGCTCACCCGCCTCGCCGGCTGGCGACTCCGCGTCCGCGGCAAGCGCGTCGACCTCCGCGAGGAGGGCTTCGGCGAGGAACTGTGGATCGGCACCGTGGAGGACGCGTCGCTCTGAGGGGCACGACCGGCTGATTTTAGGACGCCCGGTACGGTTCGGTCCGATGGGCAGCGGCGGCCACCTCTTCGTCACGCGCGGCGATCTCACGAAGATCGCATGCGATGCCTGGCTGGTCCCGACGGATGCGGGCTTTGGGATCCGTCGTGTCTGGCGCCGCGCGGGCGTCTCCCGACCCTCCGTCGCGCCGGAGGAATGGGGCAACGAAGGAGTGCGGGTCGCGCGCTTTGGTCCCGCGGAGCGCCCCGAGGAACCCCCCGAGCCTTGGCTCGTCAACGTCGGCGGCAACCGCAAGACCCCGACGGAATGGTTCATGGAGGGCGTTCGGCAGTTCGTCGCAGAGGCGACGGCTGCATATCAGGGTTCAGTATCCAGTCACGGCCGCGAGCGCCACCTCCTCGCGTTGCCCGTCGTCGGAGTTGGCGCTGGCGGGGCGGGCGCGCTGAAGGGAGACGTAGTCCAGAGTCTGATCCGGACGCTTCTTGCCGCAACGACCCAGACCGGAAGCGATGTGGTGCTTGTGACCCACGACGGACCGGCCTTGGCGGCGCAATCGGCGCGACGACAGGTCGCCGCTGAGGGTCTGGAACTGTGGCCCGAACTCAACCCGGTGTTAAGAGAAGCCGCCGAGCGCCTCGCGTAGACGCCCTCGCGGGCCGCCTTGTCCTCTTCCTGGGCGCCGGCATCGGAACGGGTGCGGGGCTGCCTCGCTGGGACGATCTACTCGACCGGCTCGCCAAGGAGGCCGGCATCGGCCCCAGCGAGCGAGATGCCATGAGGGGCGCGCTCACGGTCACCGACCGAGCGCTGCTTATCGAACGGCGCCTTGTCGGGGCGGAGGAAACACTGGGCGACGCGGTCGCACGCCTGCTGGACACCGACAGGTGTTCCCTCAGCCACCAGCTGCTCGCAGGCCTCCCTGTCTCCGAGGCGGCGACGATGAACTACGACACCCTGTTCGAGGCGGCTTGGAGGGAGGCGGGTAGGAACCCCGCGGTGCTGCCCTACGAGCCGACCGCCGCCCGCGACTCGTGGCTCCTGAAGATGCACGGGTCGATCGAGAGGCCCAAGGACATCGTCCTGACCCGGGACGACTACCTGAGTTATGCCGAGCGACGGGCCGCGCTTGCTGGCATCGTTCAAGCGCTCCTCTATCACGCGGCGAATGCTCTTCGTCGGATTCTCGCTCTCCGACGAAGATTTCCACCGGATTGCCCATGACGTTCGACGGGCACTGGGGTCCTCGGCCGACGCGTCGCCGTTCGCAACGGCGTTGCTACTCAACGACGAGCGGCTGCTCGAGGAGTTGTGGAGCGGGGACGTTGACTGCGTCCCTGTGACGACCAACGCCTCCGATCCGGTCGCGGGACGTCAGCTGGAGATCTTCCTCGACTACCTGCTGTCGTGCTCGACCTCGAACGCGGAGCATCTGCTCGATCCGGCCTACGGCGGCGTGCTCACCCCGGAGGAGGCGGCGCTCCGCGATCATCTGCAGAGGTTTGTCGAGGAGACCCCACCACGAGCACAAGAGGCATCCGCTTGGGGAGCTGTCGAACGCTTGCTCGCGTCCCTCGGCCGTCGCAGAGGCGTCTAGGTCGGCAAGTCTCGCTGAGGGGCGCGGACTCGCCTTGCGGCTAGTGCCGAAGCCCATCATCCCGGTAAGGATGCGATCGACACTCCGGCCACCCGCGGGATTGAGGCCAGACATGCCACAGGGCAAATCGGTAGCGACCGTCGAGGCTATGGTCCTGACGCGTCTCTTTCTGGGCCCCTCGGACTTTGTCCGCACGATTGCGGCTCTTCGACTTCACCGGACGCCACGTGCACGCGTTCTCTCCGAGGTCATAGTGCGCGCGGAAAAGGCCAGGGGGAAGCACGGCGCCGTTCGTGATGTCGCAATCCGCCCGAGGTCTCCCTCCTGCAAGCTGTCTACTCGAGTCCCGGCTTCGATCCGGAAGCGGGCAAGCGCCTCCTCAGGAAGGTCGCCGAGAGCGTCACCGAGGCCGAGATATTGGCGGCGCGAAAGGAAACGCGGCTCCGCAACGAGGCGACCAAGAGGCGGCGGAGTCGCTCGGTCGGCGGCGCCATCAAGAACTCAGCGGCCTCGGGCCGTCCCCAACGAGTTCGACTCCAACACTGGCCGATAGGCCGCCCCGAAGCAGTCCACATCCGATTTCCGCATTCGGCTCACGCATTGGGGTCGGAGCCAGAGTCCCGGAGTACGCTCCGCGCGGGCGAGCCCCTGTAGCAACTGGACGTGAATCGACCTTGGGCGACAACGGACCAGGCCACCCAGACCCAGAGCGGGCATGCGAGGCCGTGCATCGTGCGCTCGAGCAGCTGCCTCAGCTCTCGGCGCCCAGCCAGACAACGGTCGCGGACGGCCTGTACTTCTTCTATGAACGCGGGGAGACCAGCACGCACGCTCCGCATGGTGGTGGCGCGGGTCGCAACCACCCAGGCAGTGACGGTACGCTCGTGCGCCGACTCTCCCAGCATTTCTCCGGTGGGAAGAACGGAAGCGTCTTCAGGAAGGCGCTCGGGGGAGCGCTCCTGCGGCAGAGCGATGCCTCGCATCCTTGTCTTGCGCCCGCGCCGGGAAGGGGCACCGGGAATGGCAGGCCGGCCGTCCGAATTCGCCCGCGGGGCTGATTAGGGCTGGACCTTGCCGAGCACGTTGCCGACCGGGACGAACGGAGCCAGCTGTCCGCCCGGCTTCCGCCACACATGCGAATCGCAGGAGCTGGGGCGGTTGTCACCGAGCACGAGCACTTGTCCGTCGGGAACGATCGGGAACCGCGTCGTGTAGGTCCGCGCGGATCGCTCCCTCCACCTCGAGCGGTTCGCCGTTGCGGAGCGTCTCGCCGTTCGGACGCACCTCGACCCGGTCACCCGCCACGCCGACGACGCGCTTCAGGTAGGGCAGTGGTCCCGTTGCGTCGCCGCCGAAGCAAGTGGCATACGCCGACGCCGTCGGGTTGAAGAGGATGATGTCGCCCACGTCCGGAACCTCGCCGCCGCCGTAGGCGCGGGTATCGACGCTAACGACCTGGCCAGCCTTGATCGTCGGCGCCATCGCGTCGGTTTGCACCTCGATGCGGCGCAGCCCGCCCGCATCCGCGGCGGATGAGCCCCCGGAGCAGCTCGTCATGGCAGCGGCGGCGAGTACGAGGGCCGAAAACGCGGTCAGGCGCGAAAGCATCGTGGTCCTGTGCGAGCGATGTGCTCTGTGGGGTGCACTCGCCCCATCCTACGCGGGCCCGTCGGCCGCCGACCAGCCAGCCTTGGAGGGAGCGCTGGCCGGCCGGCGGGAAGTCCACCACCTAACGGGACTTGACTGGACGAGGATCCGTGTGAGCGCTGCATGCCCACCGAGGCGGCGGTTTCCCGCCTCATTCGGGAGCGCTTCACATTTCGGGTCGTCGCGGTGGCGGCCCGCCCACTCCGCAACGAGCTGGAGGAGCGCCTCATTGCCACCCTGGCAGCGTGCCCGACCTGCGGCCCCTCGCCCGCCTGGCTCGGCCGCTTCGCCTATGGCGCGTCCAT
The DNA here is from genome assembly GCA_963724465.1 of uncultured Acidobacteriota bacterium. Taxonomy (GTDB): domain Bacteria; phylum Acidobacteriota; class Thermoanaerobaculia; order UBA5066; family Gp7-AA6; genus DAHUXD01. The sequence goes on from CAVRUT010000012.1 coordinate 14,793, forward strand.
GAGGCAGTCAGGCCTCTGGAACACGAAGTCCGTGGGCGGCCCCACGCTCACCAGCGATCAACTCGCGCAGTTCGCGGAGCTCGCCGCCACGACGGGTCAGGTCGAGCCCTCGTCACGTCGGCCGGCAACTCCGTTCGCGCGCCGAAGACGGTGCCCGGGGATCGGCCCGGAGGGCGACCCTACGCGCACGCTGGTGGTGATTCCCTGCTCCTGGGGAAAGGAGCGCGGCTCCGACGAGCGCGGCTCCGGGCCGGCGATCGCCGAGTACCTGTTCGAGGATCTCGCTCAGCGCTTGAGCGACGCGCGGACCAGCGTTTCGGTCCTCGCGGGCGTCGACCACACACGCATGCCCGCGTGGCGCAGGTACGGCCGCGGCCTTCTCTACCGGGCAGCCGGCACCAGCTTGGAGGAGGCATTGAGCACTGGCCGCACATCCTCATTCTGAGCGGCGCATACGGCGTCGTGACTGCCCGCGAGCCGATCGCGTACTACGACCGAGAGCTACACCTCGATGATTGGCCGACGCGGGTTGCTTCAGCAGGTGCTCGCCTCCTACGCCGCGACACACGAGAATCGAGCGCGTCGTGGCCTTCGCGGCACGAAACGGCGACTACCGCACCCTCCTCTCCGAGACGGTGTGGCCGGAGTGCGTTCGGTCCGCGTCCATCTACATGCCGGCGCACCCGACTGGCGTCAATGCCCGCCGGGCAACGCCATGCGTCATGGGCGCCGCCCTCGCCGCCATGCTCGATGACGGGGCCGACCTCTCCGTGTGGCGCGACCCGGCATACGGGAGTTGGCTCGAGCGGAGGCCCCGACACCGCCTCCGCAGCCGCCTGCCGCCCCGGCGGGGGTCGGGCCGCAGCCGTCGGCGTCGTCGCACGAGGTTGCGATCGCTCTCGAGCGCTACCGCGCCGGAAGTGCAGGCCGCGCCGATCGCGGACAACACCAAGCGCACGTACCTCGCTCACTCAGAGAACTTCGTACGTTGGCTCGCAGGCCGCTTTACGCCCGGAAGCCGGAGGGCGGATGATCGCCAGCAACGCCTTCGACCTCGTCCTCGTCAAGGCCGCGACGGTCCGCCAGCATCTTCGGGAGAATCTCCGTGCGACTGCAGATCGCGCTCCGCAGGACCCCCCGGCGACCTACTCGTATCACCGCAAGTGGCTCGCGCCGGGAGTGCTCGACGCCATCGAGCCGGGCGCGACCGTGCTCGTCTCGCTCGGTAACTCGCCCTACCAGAGCGTCATGCCCGTGCGGCTCGCTCGCTCTTGTCGAGCTTCGTGACCAGGACGGTCTCACATTCGAGTTCGAGCTCGATTTCGAGGACTTCGTCGAGCCGGACGGCGTCGGATTCGGTCGTGAGCTTGCCGAGCGTCCGGCCGAACGCTCGCCCCGGCGGGGCGTTCGTCGTCGCGCCACCGCCCGGCTTCCGTCCGGTCGCCCGTGCCCTCATCCGACCACGCTCGGGTCCGGAGGCAAAGCGGTGGACGCCCTTCGGAGCCATCAGAGCTACGCGGAGAGCGCCTTTCGCCTCGACGGTTACGAGGCGGGGCGCGCGGGTCCATCCGCCCACGCGGGCACACCCTCGCTCCCTCCGGGAGACGACTGTCGCTGCTCGTCGAGTCTCGCAACGACCATCTCGACGAGGCAGAGCGGGGCGAGATCCACTTACTCGCCGACGCCGCGGCGTGGTCTCTGCCGCTCGCGGACCGATCGTAGGCTCAAGGGGTCATGCGGTTCCCAGTTGCCGTCGGAAGCCGACGACGCTCCACTTCTGGAGTTCTCGGTGGTGTCCGGCCCCGATGGGCCGACTCGTCGGTGCTGGAGATTGAAATCCCGGTGCTCGAGGAGGGTGCCGAGCCGATTCTTCCCGCGAGGGAGCCAGAGCTCCTGAGCAGCGGGACCCGGCGTGATCGCGCCTCCGTCCGACCATCGCCTTCGACCACCGCGGCACGAGGTAGTCATCGGCGTGGACCCGACCGCGGTCCGCTGCGACACCACCGATGGACAGCGCCTTGTTCCAGGCGCTTCGCCGGGACGGGTGGTCGCCCAGCCTGACGGTCCTCGACGATCATCTGCTTCGGTGCGTTTCCCGGCGATCCAGAGCTGGAGGAGGCGCGGATCCGGCTCCTGTTCGACTCCGGCGAGGACGATGCCGCCGCCGCGGCGGTCGCCGCGCTTCCGCAGAGGTGGTGGCGCAGATCGATCCGTGGCTTCGATTTCAGGCGTCGGTGCACCGCGGCGATGGCGAGGGGACTCTCGCGGCCGTCGCCGACATCCAGGACTTCGGGCCGGAGCATCTCGACCGCCTCGCAGCTGGGCTCTCCCACTGCTCTGCCGCCGGTGGGTCGACAGATCCTGACACGACTCGCCGACGCTCTTCTCGGGGGCAGACGCTCGGCGGAGCTCCTCTTCTGCGGTTCGATCCAGCGGAGTATGGACGCAGGTTCACGTCCACGGTCGCCGACCTCATGGAGATGACGCTCTCAGAGGAGGAGGCACTGTCGTTTTCCTGCAGGGCCGTCTCGCGACCGGCTTCGACGCCGGGCTCGCGGTACGCGCCGCCGATGCCGCGGCGCGGCTTCCGGGTCGCCAGGCCCTCGGCGCCTGGGTTGAGCAGCTGATCCGGGTCGAGCTCGACGGTGGTGATCCCGAATTCGCGCTCGCCCGGGTCATCGATCTCCAGAGCGATCTCACGCTGGCACAGGAGCTGGACCTCGTCCGGCTGATCGCCACCAGGATGGAGCCCCTCGATCAGATGGTTGGCGTGATCGATCGGGTCGCCCGTGACGCCATCTCGCATGGCGACTACGACGCGGCCGCGCGCTCGTCGGGCTTCTGGCCAAGGCGGGATCGGGGGGGTGGTGCACGGCTCGAGGCCGAGCTCCGCCGCGCCCTCGAGGAGACCGAGGCGGTTCGCGGGTACCTCTGGGTCCACCTCGAGCAGCGGCGCGAACGCGCCGCGAAGGCTGCCGAGGGCAAGACCCTCATCCTGGTCGGTCGGCCCGAAAGAGGAGCGGGAGCACGTGCACGAGGCTCAAGAAGACGTTTCGCTTCGGCACCGTCGAATGGTTACCGTGCGAGCGCGACAAGAAGCCGTCGCTCGGAAAGCTGGCGATGGCCCACGAGGACAGCCACGTGGTCATGATCCTCACCGATTACATCGGGCACGCGACGAGCGACGCGGCCGAGGCGGCGTGCGGCGCTCGCATCTCACCGATCCGCTGCCCGACCCACGGCGTGGACACGATGGAGCGGAAGATCATCGACCGCCTGGCACCGATCGAGTGAGCACACTGGTCGGGCGCGCGGTCGGGCGGACACTGCATCTCCCGGGCCACTTTCCGGAGCTCGTCACCGTCGAGGGGGCGGATGCCTTCGACGGCCTCGTCATCCTGCGCGTCCGCCGGCCGAGCGGACATCTGGCCGAGGCGCAGGTGACAGAGACCGAGCTCGAGGCGGCCCTCGCCTCAGGTCCGGCGCCGACCGAAACGCGCTTGGTTGACGCCGAGGACCTCTTCCTCCTCGTGGAGTCGGCGCGCATCCGCCTGGCCTACGCGCACGACCCGCACTTCGCGGTCTCGCTCTCCGGCATCGAGCCGCTGCCGCACCAGCTCGAGGCCGTCTACGAGCGGATGCTCCCGCAGTCGCGGCTGCGCTTCCTGCTGGCCGACGACCCCGGCGCCGGCAAGACGATCATGGCCGGGCCTGCTCATCAAGGAGCTGAAGCTGCGGGGCGTCGTCGAGCGCGATCCTCGTCCTCTGCCCGGCGCCGCTCACGATCCAGTGGCAGGACGAGCTGCTCGCGAAGTTCGACGAGCGCTTCGAGCATCATGACGTCTCGAGCCGGCGTCGACGGCGAGCAGCTCGACGAACCCGTGGCACGAGTACCGCAGGTCATCGCCTCGATCGACTTCGCCAAGCAGGACGAGGTGCGCGAGCGGGCTGCTCGAGGCGCGACTGGGACCTCGTCGTCATCGACGAGGCGCACAAGTGCTCGGCCCGACGCGACGGCGGGCGACGAGGTCGCGAAGACGCAGCGCTACCAGCTCGTCGAGCGGCTCTCGGCCGCCGACCGAGCGCCTGCTGCTCCTGACCGCCACGCCGCACCAGGGCGACGCCGACAGCTTCGGCCACTTCCTGCGCCTGCTCGACGAGGACCTCGTTCATCGGCACCGCTGACGCGCGAGCAGGTCCTGCAGCTCGCCGGACAGCCCCTGGTTCCTGCGCCGGCATGAAGGAGGACCTGCGCGACTTCGACGGGCAAGCGGCTCTTCACCGACGCGCCACGCGGCACCGCAGCCGTTCACGCTCACCGCGCCGAGTACGCGCTCTACGAGGCGGTCACGGACTACATCAACGAGTTCCTGCCTCCGCGTCAGGGACGGGCCGACGACGTCGAGCGTCGCGCTCGACCCGCACCGTGTTCCAGCGCCGGCTCGCCTCGAGCCTCGGCGGCGATCACGAGCTCGCTCGAGCGTCGCCACGAGCGGCTCGAGGACGCTGCTCGCCGAGCTCGAGGCTCTGCCGCACGGCCGCAGCGCGAGGCCGCTGCGTGCAGCGCCGCCTGCCGTGGACGCTCGTCGACGACGAGCAGGACGAGGACGACCAGGACGAGGAAGAGCAGCGAGCTCCTGGTCGACGAGCGCGATCGTCGCCGAGCGATCGAGCGAGCTCCGGGAGGAGGTCGAGGCGCTCGAGCGCCTCGTCGCCCAGGCCGCGCGCGACCGCAGGCCGCCGGCGAGGAGGCGAAGCTCGACGGCGCTCCGCGCGCTGCCTGGAGCGCGCCGAGTTCGCCGAGCTGCAAGGACGGCCGCGGCAAGCTGCTGATCTTCACCGAGCACCGGGACACGCTCGACTACCTCGTCGCAGCACCTCGAGGACGTGGGGCTATCGACCTGCGACGATCCACGGCGGCATGAACCCGCACGAGCGCAAGCGAGCGCAGGAGCGACTTCCAGCGCAGACGCCCAGGTCTGCGTCGCCACCGAGGCGGCCGGCGAGGGCATCAACCTCCAGTTCTGCCACCTGATGATCAACTACGACCTGCCGTGGAACCCGACGCGGCTCGAGCAGCGCATGGGCCGCATCCACCGCATCGGCCAGAAGCGCGACGTGCTACGTCTTCAACTTCGTCGCCGACGAACACCGATCGAGGGGCATGATCGTCGCGCGGCTGCTGGAGAAGCTCGACGAGATCAGGGAGACGCTCGGCGACCGGGTCTTCGACGTGATCGGCGAGCTGCTCAAGCTCAACGACGTCAACCTCGAGGAGCATGCTCCGCGAGGCGGCCTACAACCCGCAAGGACATCGACGACTACCTCGACCAGATCGAGCGCATCTCCCCGGAGCGGCTCGGCGCGCTCGAGGAGGACGCCAACCTTCGACGCGACGTCCACCTGCATTCGCCCGATCGCGGAGTTCAACGAAGACTTCGGCCTCGAGAAGGGCGGGGCCCCGGTCTCCGAGTCGACCGCGGAGCGCAAGCGGGTCGTGCTCGACCTCGCGTACAAGAACAAGGTCTTCGAGATCCTCGTTCAGGTGGCCAAGGCCCTGATCTCGGCCGAGGACCTCGCCACCGTGCTCGACAAGGTCATGGACCTCATCTTCGAGTTTCTCCCGGCCGACCGCGGCTTCCTGCTGCTCGACGAGGCCGGCGCCCTCCAGCTCAAGATCTCGCGCTTCCAGTCGGGAAAGCGGCCGACGGGCGACGGGGGGGTGCCGTACTCGCGCACGATCGTGGACATGGTGGTCAAGCAAAAGGCCGCCGTGCTGACTTCCGACGCGCAGGCGGATCAACGCTTCGAGGCGGGGGAGTCGATCCGCATGCAGCAGATCCGCTCGGCGATGTGCGCCCCCCTGTGGAGCCGAGACGCGGTGATCGGGGTCATCTACATCGACTCGCCGCTTCACGCGGGGACCTTCTCCGGACAGGACCTGGACCTTCTGACCGCACTTGCGAACTTCGCGGCGGTCGCCATCGAGCGGGCGCGGCTGCACGAGCACGTTCTCGAGGAGAAACGCATCCGGGGCCGCCTCGAACGCTACCACTCGCCGCAGGTGGTCGACGAGATCATCGCGGATGTCAGCGCCACGGGAGACATCAAGCCCGCGCGGACCAAGGTCGTCACGATCCTCTTCGCCGACATCGTCGGGTTCACGACGTGGTCGGAGAAGATGCCGGTCGAGACGCTCGCGCGCATGCTGACCGAGTTCTTCACTCTTGCGTCCGACGCGGTCTTCGCCTGCGGCGGCACCATCGACAAGTTCATCGGCGACGCGGTGATGGCGTTCTTCGGTGCGCCGCTCGACCAGCCGGACCACGCCGACCGCGCCGTCGCGGCGGCTCTGAAGATCCGGGCGGAGATCGCCGACTGGAACAAGGAGAGGACGGCGCGCGGCGACCCTCCGCTCGAGGTCCGCATCGCGGTCAACACGGGCGAGGCGATCGTGGGCGACATCGGCTCGGAGCGCCGCGTGGACTACACCGTGCTCGGCAACGCCGTCAACGTGGCCGCCCGCCTCGAGGAGTTCGTCGCTCAGCCGGGCGACGTCGTGATCGGCCCGGAAACCTACGGCGCCGTCCAGGCCCGCTACGAGTGCGCCCAGCTCGGCTTCTTCGCGCTGAAGGGGCTCTCGACCCAGGTGCCGCTCTACAAAGTGCTCGGCGGCAAGTGAGCTCGGCCGCGGCCCGTCAGGGCCCGTCCGGGGCGCCTTCGGGGGTCGGCTTACGGCCTCGGGCTGGGCGCGGTTCGTCGGGCGGCCTGAGCCTTTCGATCCGCCGTTCGAGCTCGGGGTCCTCGGGGGCGAAGTCGAGCTGCTTGTAAGCCCGGAAGTAGAGCAGCGCGACGAGCGGCTCGGCGTGGTCGAGCGCCGCGGCGGCCTGGGTCTTCAGGTAGAGTGGCAGCGTCCCCTCGATCTCGTGGGCCAGGGGGTCGTCCGGGTGGGCCTCGACGAAGCCATTGGCCATGCGGGCGATCTCCGGGGCGCGCCGGGCACGGGCCTCGTTCGGGCGCACCTTCCAGAGCGCGATCAGTTGCCGCGCCTGCTCAGGGGGCGGGGCTGGAGGGGCCTCGGCGCCCCCGGGCGGCGTCACACCCGGAGGCGCGACCGTCGCACCGGGCGGCACGGCTTGAGCGGACGGTGGCTGTGGGATTCCCGCCTCCTGGAAGGCCTTCGCGACCTCGGTCGGAGCGGCCGCCAGGGCTTCCTCCAGGGACGGAGTCGTCGCGGGAGACGGCCGCGCGGCCGGCACGGCCGTCCTCGGACGGGCCGAGGATGCGGGGCCGACGCGGGCGCCGTCGTGGCGGATCAGCAGGGCGAGGCCTCCCCCGACGAGAGCGACGGCGAGGAGCGCCGCCGCGGCGAGCCGCCAGGTTCGCGAGGGCCCGGTGTCCGACGGGATTCGGGCCGGCAGCCCCGCGGCCGCCTCGTCCGCCGCGGGCGCGAGCCTGGCGAGCGCGTCGGCGAATTCGCGGGCACTCGCGAACCGGCGCTCGCGCTTCTTCTCGAGCGCCTTCGCGACGACGGCCGCCAGGGCGGGCCCAAGGGTCCTGGGCAGCCCCGCGACCTCGAGCTGCGGAGCAGGCGTGTGCAGATGCTTGCCGAGGTAGCCCTCGGGCGTGGCGGACTCGAAGGGCGCCCTGCCTTCGAGCATCTCGTAGAGCACGGCGCCAAACGAATAGATGTCCGTGCGCTCGTCCACGGTCTGCCCGGAGGCCAGGGCGCCGGCCTGCTCGGGCGAGCAGTACTTGAGCTTGCCGAGAAAGAGGCCGGTGCCGGTCATCTGCATGGACTCCGAGGCGACGCGCTTGGCGATCCCGAGGTCGATGATCTTCGCCTGCAGGCGGCCGCCCGACCCCTCGCGCAGCATGATGTTGTCCGGAGACAGGTCGCGGTGGACGATTCCCTGGGCGTGGATCTCCTCGAGGCCCGCGAGCACCTGGCGGGCGACGTCGAGCGCGCGGGCGACCGGCAACTTCCCACGGCGCCGCAGCCAGGCCTCGAGCGTGACGCCGTCGATGAACTCCCAGACCATGTAGAACCAGCCGTCCGGCTGGCGCGAGAAGTCGTAGAGGGCGGCGACGTTGGGATGGCGTACGAGGGTCGCGAGGCGGGCCTCCTCCTGGAAGCGGCGCGGATGTCCGCCCTCGCCGGCTGCGTCGGGCTTGGTGACCTTGATGATGCGGATCTCGTCCAGGTGCAGGTGACGGGCGCGGTAGACCTCGCCCATGCCGCCCTCGCCGATCTTGTCGAGGATCTCGTACTTGCCGTCGAGGACCTGGCCCGGCGACAGGCGCGAGGCCGCGAAGCCGCAGGACGGACAAAAGCGCGCGTCTGCGGCCAGGGGCGCAGCGCAGCGGGGACACTTCCGGTCCGAAGGAGCCATCGCGCTCATTCTAAGGGCCGCGAGGGCGCTGCCTCGGCGCCGCGCGGCGTGGCAGAATCGCGGCGTGAGGTCACTCCCGCTCGTCTTCGTCACGAGCCGCGCGGAAAAGGCTCTCGAAGCCGCGCGACTCGGCTTCGACATCGAGCGCCTCGACCTCGACCTGCCGGAGCCGCAGGCTCTCGACCCCTCCGAGATCGTCGAGGCGAAGGCGCGCGCGGCTTACGCGCTGCTCGCACGTCCCGTGCTCGTCGAGGACAGCGGCCTCGCGATCCACGCCTGGGGCGGATTTCCCGGCGCCCTCGTGAAATGGCTCGAAAGGAGCGCCGGAGTCGAGGGCCTGGCGCGCATGCTCGATCCCTTCCCGGACCGCGGCGCGACGGCCACCTGCGCGATCGCCTATTGCGACGGCGGCGAGGTCGTGACGGCCCGCGGCGAGGCGAAGGGCGCGATCGCGCCGTCTCCGCGCGGCTCTGGAGGTTTCGGCTGGGACGCGATCTTCGTCCCCGAAGGCGCCGGCCGCACGTTCGCCGAGATGGCGCCGGAGGAAAAGGATCGCGTCTCGCACCGCCGACGCGCCTGGGAGGCGATGGCCGCCCGCTTCCCGCTCGAGCGGCGATGACGGGCCGCGCGCTCCGCGCCGGCGCGCCCGTCGCGGCCCTGGGTGCCGCGAGTTGGCCCCGGGCCGCTTTCTTCCATACGGCAGACGACCGCATCCCTCGGGCCGCCGAGCGGCCGGGCGCACGAAATAGCGGGGACCCGGCTGCGACCGTCGGCTGATAAACTGCAAACGCGCATGTCCCGACCCATCCGAGTTCTGATCGCCAAGCCGGGCCTCGACGGCCACGACCGCGGCGCCAAGGTCATCGCGCGCGCTTTACGAGACGCGGGCATGGAGGTCATCTACTCGGGCCTCCGCCAGACCCCGGAGCAGGTCGTGGCCGCGGCGATCCAGGAGGATGTGGACGTGGTCGGCCTTTCCATCCTCTCGGGGGCCCACAACGTGCTCTTCCCCGAGATCCTGAAGCTTCTCAGGGAGCGCGGTGGCGAAGACATCCTGGTCGTGGCCGGCGGGATCATTCCCGAGAAAGACATCGCCCCCCTGAAGGCCCTCGGGGTCCGGGAAATCTTCCTGCCGGGGACGCCGACGCAGACCCTGGTGGATTACATTCGGGAGGCGGCGGCCGAAAAGGTCGCGCGGGCCTGAAGAGAGCCGGATGGAGCAGCTCGCCAGCCGCGTCGACACAGGGTCCCCGGAGTATCAGGAGCGGTTTCGGGCCATGGAGTCCCTCGCCGGCGCCCTGCGCGAGGAACTCGCGCGGGCCCGCCGTGGCGGCCCGGGTCGGGACCGCCACGCCGAGCAGAAGAAGATGTTCGTGCGCGACCGCGTGGACGCGCTGCTGGACGCGGGGTCCCCGTTCCTCGAGCTCTCGCCGCTGGCGGCCCACGGGATGTACGAGGGGGAGGCGCCGGGGGCGGGCCTGGTCACGGGCATCGGGCGCGTCGCGGGTCGGGAAGTCATGGTCATCGCCAACGACGCCACGGTCAAGGGCGGCTCGTACTTTCCGCTGACGGTCAAGAAGCACCTGCGCGCCCAGGAGATCGCGGAGGAGAACCGCCTGCCCTGCGTGTACCTCGTGGACTCGGGCGGCGCCTTCCTGCCGCTGCAGGCGGAGGTGTTCCCGGATCGAGAGCACTTCGGGCGGATCTTCTACAACCAGGCGCGCATGTCGGCCAAGCGAATCCCCCAGGTGGCCGTGGTCATGGGCTCCTGCACCGCGGGCGGCGCCTACGTCCCGGCCATGTCCGACGAGGCGGTGATCGTCAAGGGCACCGGCACGATCTTCCTCGCTGGACCGCCGCTCGTAAAGGCCGCCACGGGAGAGGAGGTGTCGGCCGAGGAGCTCGGAGGCGGCGACGTCCACACGCGGATCTCGGGCGTGGCCGACCACCTCGCCGAGGACGACGCTCACGCGCTCGAGATCGCCCGTTCGATCGTGGGAACGCTCGGCGGCGGCAAGGCGCTGCCGGCCGACCGCGAGGAGCCCGAGGAGCCGGTCTACGATCCGAAGGAGATCTACGGGGTCCTGCCCCGCGGCCTGCGCGAGCCGTACGACGTCCGCGAGGTGATCGCCCGCCTCGTGGACGGGTCGCGGTTCCAGGAGTTCAAGGCCCGATACGGGACGACGCTCGTGTGCGGCTTTGCGCGCCTGTCGGGCCTTCTCATTGGCATCGTCGCCAACAACGGCGTCCTTTTCTCCGAATCGGCGCTCAAGGCGACGCACTTCGTCGAGATGTGCGCGCGGCGCCGGGTGCCACTCGTCTTCCTGCAGAACATCACCGGGTTCATGGTCGGCAAGGAGTACGAGAGGGGCGGCATCGCCAAGGACGGTGCGAAGATGGTCCACGCCGTTGCCAACGCGGCCGTGCCCAAGCTCACGGTCATCATCGGCGGGTCGTTCGGCGCCGGCAACTACGGCATGTGCGGCCGCGCCTACGGACCGCGGTTTCTCTTCATGTGGCCCAACGCCCGGATCTCGGTCATGGGCGGGCCCCAGGCCGCCTCGGTCCTCTCGACCGTCAAGCAAGACCAGCTCGCCCGCGCCGGGAAGCCGACGATGACCTCCGAGGAGGTCGCCGAGTTCGAGCGGCCGACGCGGGAGAAGTACGAGCGCGAGGGCAACCCCTACTACGCGACCGCCCGCCTCTGGGACGACGGGGTGCTCGACCCGGCCGAGACCCGGGCCGCGCTCTCTCTCGCCCTTTCGGCCGCCTACAACGCGCCGGTTCCGGAAACGGAGTTCGGCGTGTTTCGGATGTGACCGTGCCGGCACTCGCGCTTTTCGTCCTCGTGTCCCGACTGGCCGGGCCCGCGCCCGCCGCGCCAGTCGCGTTTACGCTCGGTGTCGAAGGTCAGACGACGCTGCGGGTCACATTGTCGGGCCCGGCCGCGGACCTGGCGCCCGGCCCCTTTCGCGGGTCCATCGCCTTGAACGACTCGCCGTCCGAGATGCCGGTGGTCGGCACGGTGACGCACGCCGGCGGGCAGTGGCGCCTGCCCGTGGTGGTTCGCTACGCGGACGTTCCCGCGGACTGGGCCGATCGTTTCCGGCCGGACGGCTTCACGTACCGCCTGCGCGCTTCCGGCAACGGCTCCCGAGAGTGGACGGGCACGCGGAGCTGGAAGGACGTCGAGGTCGAAGGCAACCGGGAGGCGCTGGCGGAATTCCTGGTTCTCGACGACGTCTCGCTCACCGACGTTTCGCTGCTCTCGAGCGAGGCCCGGGCGCACCTGTCGGTCCGAAACCCATTCCCGTTCGAGCTCAAGATCGCCGCGACGGACTACGTCCTCTTCGCCGACGGCAGGGAGGTGGGAAGCGGGCAAACGCAGGGCCTGATCCTGCACGCCGCGCAGAAGAGCATCCTGTCCCTGCCGATCGACGTGGACCACGGGGCCCTCATCGCGGCCGCCGGGGGGGCGCTGTTGTCGGGCGGCGACGTCCCCGTGCAGTTGAAGGGCAGGCTCGTGGTGCGTCTGAAGGGAGGCGACGTGGCCGTTCCGCTGGTCCTGTCCGGAAACCTGTCGGACGCGTCGTGACTTCGGAAGCGTTCCGGAACCTTCGCTTCGAGAGGCGGGGCCCCGTCGCCCGAGTGGCCCTCGACCGGCCCGACGTGCGCAACGCCTTCGACGACGCGCTCATCGAGGAGCTCACGCGCGCCTTCCGCCAGGCCGCGGGGGACTCGGAGGTCCGCGTCGTGGTTCTCTCCGGGGAGGGTCCCTCGTTTTGCGCCGGAGCGGACGTCGCGTGGATGCGAAAGGCCGGCGGTTATTCGCGCGCCGAGAACGAGGCCGACGCCGAGAAGATGGCCCGCATGCTGCGGGCGATCGACGCCTGCCCGAAGCCCGTGGTCGCGCTGGCCCACGGCGCGGCGATCGGCGGCGGGGTCGGGCTCGTCGCGGCCGCCGACGTCGCGATCGCCGCCGAGGGAACCGTCTTCTCGCTCGCCGAGGTCAGGCTCGGCATCCTGCCCGCGGTCATTTCGCCCTACGTGCTGCGCTCGATCGGCCCCCGCAACGCGCGCGACCTCTTTCTGACGGGAGACCGTTTCGACGCCCGCGAGGCCCACCGGATCGGACTCGTGCATCGGGTGGTGCCGGCCGAGGAGCTGGAGGAGGCCGGCCGCCGCAAGGTCGCCTCGCTGCTCGCCTCGGGGCCCGAGGCCGTCGGCGTGGCGAAGCGGCTCATCGAGCAGGTGGCGGGCAAGACCCCGGAGGAGGCGATGGGCCTGACGGTGCGGACGATCGCCGAGCGGCGCGCCTCGGCCGAGGCGAAGGAAGGGTTGACGGCGTTCCTCGAGAAGCGCAAGCCGTCCTGGGCGAGGGAGCTCGACAAATGAAGGGAACGCAACGGCGGCTCGCTTGTCCGAAGTGCGGCAAGGTGTTCTTCGCGTGGCGCCCGGACGACCTGCCGGGCGCGCAGGTCAAGTGCTACTTCTGCGGGAACCAGTTCGAAGACGAGGCCGCACGGCGCAAACCCCCGGCGCCGCCACCCGCGCCCCCGGCCCCCCAGGCCGAAGGCGAGCCGAAGGCGAACTGAAGGAGGCTTCCATGCGGCGGCTTCTTTTGGCGGCGTTTGCCGGCCTGTTCGCCTCCATCGTCGCCGCGCAGGACGCGGCCGTCCTGATCGAACGCGTGACCGGACCTTCCTCGCGCCTCGAGAAGGATCTGAGGGTCCTGACCGACGAAATCGGCGGCCGAGTCACGGGCAGCCCGGGCTACGAAAAGGCCCTGCAGTGGGGCGTGGATGCGTTCAAGCGCGCTGGCGTGGACTCCGTACGGCTCGAGCCCTATCCCGTCCCGGCGAAGTGGGAGGCGATCTCGGCCTCCGCAGCCGTGGTCTCGCCGAGCGAGTTTCCGCTGCGTGCGGTCTCGCTCGGCCTCGCGCCTTCCACGCGGGGCCCGGTGACGGCCGCCGTCGTGGACGTTGGCGAGGGCCGACGGGCGGACTTCGACCGGCTTGGCCAGAGCGCGCGGGGCGCGATCGCGCTCGTCCACAGCAAGCCCATGAACTCCTTCGACGATCTTTTCGCCGAGTACATGGCGGGCCCCGAGACGATGCAAGCGGCCGCCGAAGTACGGCCTGGCCGCGATCCTCTTCACCTCGACGCGGCCGCGCGACCTCGTCTATCGGCACACGATCACCTGGGGCTCCGTCGCGCCGATCCCGATGGCACAGCTCGCGCGCGAAGACGGCCTGCGCCTGGCCCGCCTCTTCGAGGCGGGAGCGGCCCCGCGGGTCACGCTCGACGTCCGCAATCGCGTCGGCGGCCCGTGGGAGGCCTCGAACGTCGTCGCCGAGATCCGCGGTGCGGAGAAGCCCGAGGAAATCGTGCTCCTCGGCGCCCACCTCGACGCGTGGGACCTCGGGACCGGGGCCCTCGACAACGGCGTCAACTGCGCACTCGTCGTGGACGTCGCCCGCGCGATCGCGGCCGGGCCGCGGCCCAGGCGTACGATCCGATTCGTCCTGTTCACGAGCGAAGAGACGGGCCTTCTCGGCTCCCTCGGATACGTCCGCGCGCACCGCTCCGAGCTCGACCGGCACGTTGCGGTCGTCATCCACGACATCGGCGACGGGAAGGTGACCGGCTACTTCACGAACGGGCGGGCCGACCTCGACGCGCCCGTGAAGGCGATCCTGGCGCCGGTCGCGCCCCGGGGAGCCGGCTCGGCCAAAGACGAGGCGATCCTCGGGACCGACAACTTCGACTTCCTGCTCGAGGGAGTCCCCAACCTCGTCGCGAACCAGGAGACCACGCGGTACCTCGCGGATTACCACGCCGAGTCGGACACGTTCGACAAGGTGGACCCGGACCTCGCCCGAGCCAATGCGGCCGTCGCGGCCGTGGCCGTCCTCGCGATCGCCGACACGCCCGGCCGCCTCGGGCCCCGACAGACCCGCGCCGAGATCGCCCGCATTCTGGCCGACCCGAAGTGGAAGCTCGACGTGCAGATGAAGACCTACGGGATCTGGGCCGACTGGGAGAGCGGGAGGAGGGGGAGGCCATAATTTCGAAATCCGAAATCCGAAATCCGAGCTTGGAGTTTCGAATTTCGATGTTCCCATGAAGATCAAGCGGCTTCTCATCGCCAACCGCGGCGAAATCGCCGTGCGTGTCGGGCGCACCGCCCGAGAGATGGGCATCGAGACGGTGGCCGTGTACGCCGAGGTGGACGCGGCGGCCCCGCACGTGCGGCAGGCGGACCGCGCGATTTCGCTCGGCCCCGGGCCCGCCTCCGAGACCTACCTCTCGGCCCCGCGGCTTCTCGAGGCCGCACACTCGGCCGGCGCCGACGCGGTTCACCCGGGCTACGGTTTCCTGTCGGAGAATGCGGGCTTCGCGCGCGCCGTGACGGCCGCCGGACTCGTCTGGGTCGGCCCCCCTCCGGCGGCGATGGACGAGATGGGAGACAAGCTGCGCTCACGCGTCCGCATGGGAGCAGCCGGCGTGCCGGTCGTGCCCGGATCCGGTCCCGGGTCCGACGGCCGGACGCTTCGCACCGAGGCCGAGCGCATCGGCTTTCCGCTCCTCGTCAAGGCCTCGGCGGGCGGGGGCGGCAAGGGCATGTCGCGCGTGGACCGCCCGGAGGACCTCGCCTCCGCTCTCGAGGAGGGGCGCCGCCTGGCCGAGGCGGCCTTCGGCGACGGGACGGTCTACCTCGAGAAGCTCCTCGAGGACTGCCGCCACATCGAGTTCCAGGTCTTCGGCGACCGCACCGGCAACGTCGTCCACCTCTTCGAGCGAGAGTGCAGCGTGCAGCGGCGTCACCAGAAGATCGTCGAGGAGACACCGAGCGCCGCGTTGACGCCGGAGTTGCGCGAGGCCATGGGCAGGGCGGCCGTCGCGGCAGCCCTCGCGGTCGGGTACGTCGGGGCGGGCACGGTGGAGTTTCTGGTCGACGGCGGCGGGTGTTTCTACTTCCTCGAGATGAACACGCGCCTCCAGGTCGAGCACGCCATCACCGAGGAGACGCTCGGCTGCGACCTCGTGCGGGCGCAGCTGGAAGTGGCCGCCGGAGCCGCCCTGGCGGCGGACTGGCTCGAGGGCCGTCTCTCGCCGCGCGGCCACGCGATCGAGCTCCGGCTCTACGCCGAAGATCCGATCGACTTTCTCCCGCGCTCCGGCCGCGTGCTCGCCTACCGCGAGCCTTCCGGCCCGGGCGTTCGAGTGGACTCCGGTATCGAGGAGGGCAGCGTCGTCGGCGTCGAGTACGACCCTCTGCTCGCCAAGCTTGTCGTCCGGGCCGAGAGCCGCGAAGCCGCGATCGGGCGGGCGCGGCGGGCGGTGTCCGAATGGGTCGTCCTCGGTGTCGAGACGAACCTCCCGGTCCTGGCCGCCGTGCTGGACGCACCGGAGTTCGCCTCCGGCCGCTACGCCACGGACCTCGTGTCCCGGTTGCCGCTCGCCAGGCCGGTTTCCGAGGCTCCCGACGCCGCCTGGATCGCCGCCGCGCTCGCTGCCGCCGTTCCGGCGCCGGGCCCGGCCATTCAGGGAGTCGGCGTTTCGCCGGGAGCGGGCGGCGATCCCTGGGCCGCTCTGGCCGGCTGGAGGGCGGGATCGTGAGGTCGGTGCGGCTGCGCCTCGGCGACCGGACCGTGGAAGTGCGCCTCGAGAAAGGCGGCAAGGCCGTGCTCGGCGACCGGCGCGTGGTCTACGAGCGCCGGGACGGGACCGGCCGACCCGACCGCATCGCGGTCGGCGGCCGCGAACACCGGGTCGTGACTGCCCGCGAGGGAGACCGCGTTTTCGTGTGGTGCGACGGCATCGCGCATGCCTTCGAGCTCGCCCGCAGCGCCCGGCCCGCGGCCCCGGCGGAGCATGGAGCGGACCTGCTTGCGCCGATGCCGGGCCGGGTGCGAAGGATCTTCGCCGCGGCGGGCGATTCGGTCGTGCGCGGCGCCGTGCTGCTCGCCCTCGAGGCGATGAAGATGGAACACGCCATCCGCGCTCCGAGAGACGGGGTCGTCAAGCGGGTGCTCGTCGCCGAGGGCGCCCTCGTCGAAGCCGGGGCCGAGCTCGTCGAGCTTTCCTGAGCCGGGCGCGGCTGGCGGATAATGGTCCCGATGGAACCATGGGAAGAGCACGCGATCCGCCGGCCGCACCTGCCGGAGCACGTCACGGTCTACGAGGTGGGCCCGCGCGACGGCCTTCAGAACGAGGCCGAGTCGCTCACTCTCGACGTCCGGGCCGAGTTCATCGACAGCCTGTCCGAAGCGGGCCTGCCGGCGATCGAGGTTGGCTCGTTCGTGTCTCCGAAGGCGGTGCCGCAGCTGGCCGACACCGAGGAGCTCTTCCGGCGCATCCACCCGGCGAGCGGCGTGCGCTATCCGGCGCTCGTGCCGAACATGAAGGGCCTCGAGCGCGCCCTCGGCGTGGGCGTCCGCGAGATCGCGGTCTTCACGGCCGCGTCGGAGACCTTCAACCGCAAGAACATCAACGCCGGCGTGGACGAGTCCATCGAGCGCTTCCGGCCCGTCGTGGCGCGCGCGAAGGAAGAGAAGGTCCGGGTGCGCGGCTACGTCTCGACGGTATTCGGCTGCCCCTACGAGGGAGACGTGGCTCCCGAGGCGGTGCGGGAGGTCGTGCACAAGCTGCTCGATCTCGCGATCGACGAGATCTCGCTCGGCGACACGATCGGTGTGGCGACTCCGGCCGACGTGTACGACGTGATCGAGACGCTCTACGAGTCGGGCGTGACGCGCGGCGTGCTTGCGCTCCACCTGCACGACACGCGGGGTACGGCGCTCGCCAACGTCTTCGCGGGCCTCGAGTGCGGCGTGACGACGTACGACGCTTCCGCGGGCGGCCTCGGAGGTTGTCCGTATGCTCCGGGTGCTTCGGGCAACCTCGCGACCGAGGACCTTCTCTATCTTCTGGAAGGCCTCGGGATCCACACCGGTGTCACGCTCGCGCGCGTCGTCGAGGCCTCGCGGCGTCTCGCACAGAGTCTCGGACACCGCCCTCCGGGCCGCTACCTTTCCGCCGTCTGGGCCCCGACGGGTTGACAGATCGGGCACGGGTGTGTAACCTTCTGATCTACTGAAGGTTAACAGTGACAAAGAAGATCCTGCTGGCTGACGACAGCCTCACGATTCAGAAGGTCGTGGAGTTGACCTTCTCCGACAGCGAATACGAACTGGTTTGCGTGTCCAACGGACAACGCGCCCTCGACCGGATCGCCTCGGGAGAGACTCCCGACCTCATCCTCGCGGACGTCGTGATGCCCGAGAAGAACGGGTACGAAGTCTGCGAAGCGATCAAGTCCGGTCCCGGCACGGCCCGCATCCCCGTCGTGCTGCTGTCGGGGACGTTCGAGCCCTTCGACCGGGAGCGGGCCGAGCGGCTCGGCTGCGACGCCATCGTGTCGAAGCCGTTCGACTCGCAGCAGCTGCTGCGCCAGGTCGAGGCTCTTCTGTCGAGGCCGGCGGCCGACGTGGCGGTCGCCGCGACCGTGGCGATTCCCATCATGCCGAACCTCGCCCCGCCCCCGCCGCCGCCCCCGGCTGCCAGTACGCCGGAGCCGCCGGCCGCCGAGCCCGGCTTCAAGCCCGAGGACTTCACGGGCTCGATCCGCGTCCCCGTCCAGGTCGCCGGCGGCGCGGATCTCTTCGAGGAAGAATACGGACAGGCCGACGTCGAGTCGGCGATCGCGGCCTTCGAGAAGGCGCACCCCGAATACAGCTACGCCGAGGACGGCGCGCCTCCGCCGGAGCGCCTTCCCGGCGACGTCGAGCCCGCTTCCGAGGAGTCGCGCGCCCCGGAGACGCCGGCGGCGGGATGGCTGCGCGAGGAGCCCGAAACGGCGGCCCCGCCCCCGCCGGCGCCCGCGCCCTTCTGGGTGCCGCGCGAGCCCGAGCCGGACGTCGCGCCGATTCCCTTCGGCGCCGACGACTCGGCCTCCCGTCGGCCGACCGGGCCCGTGCAGGTCGCCCCGACGCCCGCCGAGCCCGGACCCCTGCGCGCCGACGAGGCGCCGACCCAGCAGATCCCCCTGGCCGCCGAGTTCGCCGCGCTGTCGCGCTCGACCGAAGCTCCGCCCGAGCGCGACACGGATCCTGCGGCGCCGCGCCGGCCCCCGGAGGAACGGACGGCCGAAATCGCGATCGTCCGGCAGGGCGGCGCCTCCGCGGGAGAGCCCGAGGCAGCGGGGTCGGCCACGGCGGCGGACTCCACGCGACGCGAGGAGTCCTCGAGTCCCGTTCCGGAGGACATCGAGGTGCTTGCGCAGACGACGTCGATCGGCCAGTTGAAGGAAATGCTGTCCTCCGTCTCCCGCCCGGAAGGCGGGCTCTCCGACGAGGACATCGACCGCCTGGCGTCGCGCGTCGTGGAGCGCCTGTCCGAGCGGATCGTCCGCGAGATCGCCTGGGAGGTCATCCCGGACGTCGCGGAGATCGTGATCAAGCAGCGCATCAAGGAACTCGAGTCCGGCGTGGAATAGAAAGACCGCGGCGTTCTGATATATGAAAGGGCTCCGAGAGCCCTTTTTTCATGTCCAAAATGCTCGATTCGACGGCCATTCCGGGAAAGGTTCTCGACAAAACCTTCGACCCGACCCATTTCGAGGAGCGCTGGTACTCCCGGTGGGAGAAGGACGGCCGCTTTCAGCCGTCGGGGCCGGAGGGATCGCCGCGGTTCGTGATGGTCATCCCGCCGCCCAACGTGACGGGGCGCCTGCACATCGGCCATGCCTACGGCCGAACGGTCGAGGACATCCTGGCGCGTTGGATGCGGATGCGCGGGCACCGCGTGCTGTGGGTGCCGGGGACCGACCACGCCGGCATCGCGACGCAAACGGTGGTCGAGCGGCAGCTCGCTAAGGAGGGCTCCGACCGGCGCTCGCTCGGCCGCGAGAAGTTCGTCGAGCGGGTCTGGGCGTGGCGGCGTGAGTCCGGGGACGTCATCCTCGCGCAACTCCGCAAGCTCGGCTGCTCGCTCGACTGGAGCCGGCTGCGTTTCACCATGGACCCGGACCTCTCGCGCGCGGTGCGCCACGCCTTCGTGGTTCTCTACCGCGACGGGCTCATCTACAAGGGCCGCTACGTCGTCAACTGGTGCCCTCGGTGCGAGACCGCCGTGTCCGACCTCGAGGTCGTGCACCGCGAGACCCAAGGCACGCTCTACCGGATCCGCTACGACGTGCCGGGGGTCGAGGGCGGAGCCGTCGTCGCGACGACGCGGCCGGAGACGATGCTCGGCGACACGGCTCTGGCGATCCACCCGGACGACGACCGGACGGCGTCGCTGCGCGGGCGCCGGGCAATCCTGCCTCTGATGAACCGGGAGATCCCGGTCATCGAGGACCCGATCCTCGTGGATCGCGAGTTCGGAACCGGGGTTGTGAAAGTGACGCCCTCGCACGACGCGAACGACTTCGCCTCGGGCCAGCGCCACGGGCTTCCGGCCGTCGTGGTCATCGGGCCGAACGGCAAGATGACGAAGGACGCCGGGGACTTCGCGGGCCTCGACCGCTTTGAAGCGCGCAGGCGCGTCGTCGCGAGGCTGGAGCAAGAGGGGCGGCTCGTCGGGACCGAAAAGCACGTCCACAACGTGGGCCACTGCCAGCGGTGCGATACGGTCATCGAGCCCTATCTTTCGACCCAGTGGTTCGTGAAGATCCAGCCGCTCGCCGAGCCGGCGATCCGCGCCGTCGAAGAGGGCGCCGTTCGGTTCGCGCCGGAGAGCTGGGCGAAGACCTACTTCGAGTGGATGCGCAACATCCACGACTGGTGCATCTCTCGCCAGCTCTGGTGGGGCCACCGCATTCCGGCGTTCACCTGCGACAACGGGCACATCACCGTCGCCGACGAGGACCCGGCGGCCTGCGCGACGTGCGGCTCGGCCCGGCTCGAGCAGGACCCCGACGTCCTGGACACGTGGTTCTCCTCCCAGCTCTGGCCGTTCTCGGTCTTCGGGTGGCCCGAGGCGACCTCGGACCTGAAGGATTTCTATCCGACCGACGTGCTCGTGACCGGCTACGACATCCTTTTCTTCTGGGTCGCCCGGATGATCATGGCGGGCCTGCGCTTCACCGGGGAGGCGCCGTTCCACACGGTGCACCTCCACGGGCTCGTGCGCGTGGGCGGCGAGAAGATGTCGAAGACCCGAGGAAACGTGATCGATCCGCTGCAGGCCATCCAGGAGTTCGGCGCCGACGCGGTGCGGTTCACGCTCGCCTCCGCCGCGTCGTCGGGGCCGACGGTCTCGGTCGAGCGGAGCCGGATGGCCGGCTCCCGAAACTTCGCGACCAAGCTCTGGAATGCCGCGCGCTTCACGCTCGCCCAGCTCGAGGGCAAGAGCGTACCGGAGGACCTCTCCGGTCGCTCGCTCTCGTTGCCGGACCGCTGGATCCTGTCCCGCCTGGACTCGACCGCGCGCGACGTGAACCGGCACCTCGAGGGATATCGCTTCGACGAGGCCGCCGGAGCAATCTACGGCTTCCTGTGGCACGAGCTCTGCGACGGATACCTCGAGATGGTCAAGCCGGTGCTCTCGGGAGGCAGTACCGCCGCCGCGGAGTCGGCCCGCGCGGTGTTGCGGCGCTGCCTGGAGGGCGCGCTCGCGCTTCTCCATCCCTTCATGCCGTTTCTGACCGAGGAAATCTGGGAGAAGCTGACCGGTCGATCGGGCGCCCTGATCGTGGAGCCTTACCCGGTCTCGACGGGCCTTCTGGCGGACCCCGGGGCCGAGGAGGCGGTCGGGGCGCTGCGCGCGATCCTGACCCGGGTGCGCAACTTCCGCGCCGACCGCGGCGCCTCGCCGACCGAGCCTGTGGCGCTCTCCATCGACCCTTCGTCACCGGGGAAGGCGGTGCTCCCGGCCCTCGAGACCCTCGCGCCCTTGCTCTCGCACCTCGGCCGCCTCTCGGAACTCGCCTTCGCGGCGGCGCCTGCCGGGCGGTTCCAGGATGTCGTGGTCGGCCTCGCCCTGGGCCTCGCACTGCCGCCCGGGGCCGCGCCCGACACGAACGCGCGGGTCGAGAAGGACCTCGCCGCCACCGAGGAGGAGATCGCTGGCCTGAAGGCCAAGCTCGAGAACGGAGCCTACCTGGCCAAGGCGCCGGCGGCGGTGGTCGAGAAGACCCGCCGGCGACTGCGGGAGCTCGAGGAGAAGCGCGCGGCGCTGGCGGTGTCGCGCTCGTGATCGGGTTTGCCGGCGGAGTGCTCGATCCGGACCGCTGGAAGACGCTCGAGAACTGCGTAGTCATGCACTCGGTCCCGTCCTCGAACGCCCTGGCGCGGGAGGTCATCGAGCTCTACTTCGACGAGGGCCTCGACTTGCGCGCGACCGTGTTGGTCGCCGAGGGGCAGCCGGGCGCCTACGGACGTAACGCGCGCCACTGGGAAGCCCCGCCCGGCCAGGGTCTCTATCTGACCGTGATGCGCTCGGCCGCCGAAGGCGAGCCGCTCTCCATCGTGCCGATCGCGGCCGCGCGGTGGGCGCGCGCCGCCCTCCACGAGGAAACCGGAGCCGCGATCTCGCTCAAGTGGCCGAACGATCTCTACGTGGGCCGACGCAAGGTCGGCGGCGTGATCGCGGAGTCGCGCACCCAGGGCGACGAGACCTTTCTGGCGGTCGGCATCGGGATCAACGTGCTCGGCCGCGCCGACGCTTTCGGCGTCCCCGGGGCGACGACGATCGAGGAGGAGACGGGCCGCGCGCCGGCACTGGCGCCCCTCCTGCAAGCGCTGCTCGACCGGATCGACCGCGAGCTCTCCGCGCCGCGCTGGGCCGAAGAAGTGCGCGAGTGGGAGCTCGTCGCGACGCACCGGCCGGGCGACCGCCTCACGATCCGCCGCAACGGCGAGGAGATCTCGGGCGCTTATCTGGGCCTCGATCCTTCCGGCTTCCTGCGGCTCCAGACCCTGGCGGGGGAGACGACGGTCGCCGCGGGAGAGGTAGCCGCGTGGTGAGCCGGGACGGGGTGGAAACCCTTCTGGCCGTCGACGTCGGCAACTCGAACACCGTCCTCGGGCTCTGGCGCGGTGCGGAGCTCGAGCGCCACTGGAGGCTCACGACGCGCCGGGACGCGACGTCCGACGAGATCGCCCTTTCGGTCCGGGGACTGCTCGCCGCGGGCCCCGCGGCGGCCGAAACGGACGAACCCCCGCGGGTCATCGTGGCGAGCGTGGTGCCCTCGCTCAAATTTTCCCTGCGCCAGGCCCTGCGCCAGGTCTTCGGGCGCGAGGCGCTCTTCGTCGAGCCGGGGGTCAAGACCGGGATGCCGATCCTCTACGAGGTTCCCCAGGAGGTCGGTGCGGACCGGATCGTGAACGCGGTCGCGGCGCTCGACGCGGTCGGCGGGCCCTGCATCGTCGTCGACTTCGGCACCGCCACGACCTTCGACGTCGTGACGGCCCGCGGCGAGTACGCGGGCGGGGTGATCGTGCCGGGAATCGAGATCTCGGCCGAGGCCCTGTTCGAAAAGGCCGCGCGACTCTGGCGCGTCGAGATCCGGCGCCCGGACCGCGTCGTCGGGCGGACGACGGCGGGATCGATCCAGTCGGGCCTCTATTTCGGCTATCTCTCTCTCGTGGACGGGATGATCGACCGGATCGTCGCGGAGATCGGCGGCAAGCCCCGCGTGATCGCGACGGGAGGTCTGGCCGAGCTCTTCGGGGGAGGGTCCGAGAGGATCGAAGAAATCGACCCCCTCCTGACCCTGAAGGGACTGCGCCTCATCGATGAGCGCAACCGCGGAGGATAGGGCCTACTACGAGGCCGCCGAGGCCGCATTCATCCGGCGCCGCGGCACTCCGTTTCTCCTGTCGCCGCGGGACTTCGCGCTGCTCAAGGAGTGGCGCGCCCTCGGGATCCCCATCGAGGCCGTCGAGGCGGGGATCGACGAGGCCTTCACCCGGCGCGAGGACCGGCAGGCGGTCGGGCGGGTCAACTCGCTGTCGTACTGCCGCGACGCCGTGCTCGAGGCCTGGGAACGTCGCGCGGAGGCCGCGCGGGGCCGGGGAGCCGCGGGTGCCGGAGTCGAGCCCGACGCGAAGGCGGCGCTCGCGTCGCTCGAGGCGAGCCTGGCCGACTGCCGCGAGCGTCGGCCGGAGCTCGCGGCGCCGCTCGATGCGGCCCTCGCCTCGCTCGCGCGCCTGGGGGAGTCGGGCAAGACCGCCGAGGAGATCGAGTCATCGCTCGCGCGCCTCGACCGGCGGCTGGCCAAGGGTCTCTACGGGGCGCTGCCCGAGGCCGAGCGCGAGGAGCTCGACCGGGAGGTCGCCGGGCAGCTCGAGGGTGCGCTCGGCCGCATGGACGCCGCGACCGCCGAGAAGACGACGAAGGCCCTGACCCGGCGCAGTGTGAGGGAGAGGCTCGACCTGCCGAGGCTGACCCTGCTGTGAGCGGGGCGCGGGAAGTCCGCATCGAGAAGCTCGCGCCGACGGGGGAGGGCATCGCCCGCACCACCGACGGTGTGGGTTTCGTGGACGGGGCCCTGCCCGGAGAGCTCGTCGCGACAACACTGTATGAGGTGAGAAAGCGTTTCTGGCGCGGGAGCCTGCGCGCCGTGCTCGAGGCTTCGCCCGACCGGGTCGGGGGGCCCCACGCCGGGTGCGCCGGCTGCGACTGGGCCCACTTCGCACCGGGCGCCGCCCGAACGGCGAAGCGCGAGCTCTTTCTCGAAACGATGCGGCGGATCGGAAAGCTCGAGCCGGCCCTCTTCGGCGAACTACCGATTCTGCCGTCCGCTCCGGGCTATCGCCTGCGCACGCGCCTCCATGTCGCGGGGGCGACCTGCGGGTACTACGCGCCGGGCACCCACCGCGTCGTGACCGCGGCGGCCTGCGAGGCGATTTCGTCGGAGACCCGCGCCCTCCTGCCGAGGCTGGAGGGGGCCGTCCGGGACAGCGGCGCCTCGGTCTCCGAGGTCGCGATGCTCGAGGGAATGGACGGGGCCCGTCGGCTGGTCCGGGCGACGGCCTCGGAAGATCCCCCTTCGGCGGTGCGCCTGGGGGACGCGCTCGCCGCCTCCTTCGACGGCGTTCGAATTCGCTCCGCCGACGGGAGGCCGCTACTCGAGCGCGGAGACCGCTCGCTCACGATGTCCGTGGGCGGCCGGGAGTTCTCCGTCTCCGTGGACAGCTTCTTTCAGGGAAACCGCTTCCTCGTCGAGACGCTCTTCGAAGACGCCGCAGTCGAGGGCCGGGCGATCGCTCCCGGCTCGGCCCTGGATGCCTTCGGGGGCGTCGGCCTCTTCGCGGGAGCGCTTCTGGCGGCGCGGCATGCCGTCCAGTCGGTCGAGTCGGACGCCGGCGCGGCCGCGGACGCCGGTCGGACCCGCGAAAGCTGGGCGGACGGGAACCGGTGGGAGATCGCAGCGCTGCCCATTTCGCGGTTCGTCGAGGAGGACGACCGGCGCTTCGACTGCATCGTCGCGGACCCGCCCCGCGCCGGCCTCGGCGCCGGGCTCGCTCGCGAGCTGGCACGCCGGACGAAGGCCCGGCTCTTGTACGTCTCCTGCGATCCGGCGACACTCGCTCGGGACCTGTCCGAAATCCGGGCGGAGGGCTTCGAGATCCGTCGCGCGAAGCTCTACGACCTCTTCGCCTTCACGCACCGGGTGGAGGCTCTCATTGCGCTCGAGCGCGCGGCGTGATCCGGCCGGTCCTCGCCGAGGGCGAGGCGCCGGCGGCCCGCGCGGCGGTCGTCCTCGTGTCGGGCGTATTCTGCGGCGCGTGGTCCGTGTGCGGAACCGCCGCAGGTGCCGCGCTCGCGGCCGTTTCGGCGGCGGGGCTGGCGCTCGAGAGAGGCGGCCTCCGGGGCGGTGCACGGCGCCTGGCATTCGCCGGCTTCTGGTTCGCCGCGGGATTCCTGTCCGGCCGGGTGCGGATCGCGGAGCCGGCCGAGCAGGCGCGCGCCGCCTTCGCGCCCGGGGACGCGGGGGCGCCCGCGGTCCGGCTCGAGGGCGTGCTCGCGGACTTCTGGAGCGGGCAGCCACCGCGAGCCCGTTCGATGCTCCGCGCCGAGCGCGTCGAGGCGGGCGGCGTCTGGCGCTGCTTCCCGGCGGAGGTGGTCGTGTTCGTGTCGGGGGAGAGCGCCGCCTTAGCCATTGCGGACCGGGGGGACCGCGTTCGGATGACGGGACACCTCGAGGTCGAAGACCTCCCGGCGTCCGAGCGCGAGGTTCCGCTGCCCTGGCCGCGCTACCGGCTTTCGATGAAGAGTGCGCGGCTCCTCGAGCGCGTGGGGGCAACGTCGCTCTCCGCACTGACCGCGCCCAACCGTCTGCTGTTCGCGTCGCTCCCGTCGGGCAAGGGGCCGGCGTACGACCGCGACGTCCGGGCGCCCCTGTCGGCGCTTCTGCTCGGCCGCACGTCGGAGCTCGATCGCGGCATGGTCGCCAGCTACCGGCGGGGCGGCCTGTACCACCTGCTCGTCGTCTCGGGGCTGCACGTCGTGCTCGCGGCCGGCCTGGTCGGCTTCTTCCTCTCGCTCGTGGGGGTCGAGGGCAAGAGGCGCGACGCCGCGCTCGTCATCGCGGTCTTCCTCTTCGTTCTGGTGGGCGGCGCCAATCCGCCGGCCGTGCGCGCCGGGCTGGTCGTCGCGATCTTTCTCGCGACACGCCTGCTCGAGCGGCCGATCACGGGAGCGCAGGCGATCGGGCTCTCGGCTCTCGTCCTGTTTCTCGCCGCGCCGGCGCAGATCTTCTCGGTCGGAACCATCCTGACATTCGCCGCCGTGTGCGGGATCGCGATCTTCGGCAAACCGATGCGCACGCGGCTGCCGGGACGGCCCGAGTGGCTCTTCTCGGGGCTCGCAGTCGCCCTCGCGGCGGAGTGCGCGACGGCTCCCGTCCTCTTCTGGCGGTTCAACATCGTGGCGGCCGGTTCGTGGCTGACGGCGCCCTTCTCGATCCCGCTGGCCGGGATGCTCATCGGCGGCGGGGCGCTTCTGGTCGTCCTGTACGCTGCGGGGATCCCGCCCGGGCCGCTGCCGGCCCTGTTTGCTCTCGGCAGCCGCGCGCTGGAAGTCGTTGCCGAGCGCGCCGCGGGCATCGCGCTCCTGCGGCCGACGCCGGCGCTTCCGGCGGTCTGCTTCGTTGGGGCGCTCCTCGTCGCGGCGGGGCTCGGCCCGCGCCGCCTGCGAACCGCCGCGGGCGTCGCCGCCGCGGCAGTCTTCCTCGCGCTGGTCCTGCGGCGGGGGCCGGCCGGGCCCGATCGCGGCTTTTCGATCGAAGCCCTCGACGTGGGGCAGGGAGACGCGATACTCCTGCGCTGGAAACGCCGGGCGATTCTCGTGGACGGGGGAGGTCCCTTCGACGTGACGGCCACCGATTTCGGGCGCATCCGGCTCGTGCCGAAGCTCCTCGACCGGGGCGTAACTCGGCTCGATGCCGTCCTGGCGACGCATCCGCACCCGGACCACGTCCTGGGCCTTTTCGCGGTCCTCGAGGAACTCGAGGTGGGCGAGCTCTGGCGCTCGACCGGCGAGGACGAAGGGGAGCTCTATGCCCGGCTCGGCGAAGTGGCGGCCCGGCGACGCGTCCCCGTCCGGCCGCTCGAGCCCCTCGACGTGTGGGAGCGCGAGGGCGCGCGGCTCTCGGTCCTGCGCTCGGGTGGCCCGATGCGAAAGGTCGACGGCGTCAACAACCAGTCGGTCGTGGCCCTCTTCGAGCGCGACGGCCGGAGCGCCCTCTTGACGGGCGACGCCGGGGCGCCGGCGGAGGCGCAGCTCGTGGGCGCGCGCGCGGTGGGACCGGTGGACGCGCTCAAGGTGGGCCATCACGGAAGCCGGACCGCGACGACGCCCGAACTCCTCGAGGCCGTGCGCCCGCGGCTGGCGCTCTTGTCGTGCGGCCGCCGCAATCGCTTCGGCCACCCCGCGCCGGAGACGCTCGAGGCGCTCGAGCGCGCCTGCGTCCCTGTCGTGCGCACGGACCAGCGGTCGGACGCGCGCGCGGACCTGCTGCCGGGAGCCACGCGGCTCTTCTGGCGCGGCGTGCAAGGGCCGTGAGGGACGATCCGCGCCCGACGCTCCTCGTGCTCTTCGGCCCGACGGGAGCGGGCAAGACGGACGTCGCCCATGAGGTCGCCCTCCGGACCGGGGGCGAGATCGTTTCGGCCGACGCCTTCGCCCTTTACCGCGGCCTGGACGTCGGAACGGCCAAACCGTCCCGGCAGGCGCGGCGCGAGGTCGTCTACCACCTGGTCGACGTCGCCGAGCCGGAGGAAGCGTTCTCGGCCGGGCGCTGGGCGAGCCTGGCGCGGGCGGCCGTCGAGGACATCGCTTCGCGCGGCCGGCTTCCGGTCGTCTGCGGCGGGAGCGGCTTCTACATCTCGGCGCTCCTCGAAGGTCTACCCCCGGGCGAGGCGCGAGACGAGCGGCTTCGAGAGGCTCTCTTCGAGTGGGCTTGGCGGCGCGGCCCCGCCGCGGCGCACCGCTTCCTCTGGGTGAACGATCCGGTCGCGGCCCGACGCATTTCGGTCGACAACTTGCGCTACACGCTGCGCGCCCTGGAGATCCTTCTGGTGACCGGTGCCGCGCCGTCGGCGCGACGGCGGGATACGAGCGCCTGGGCCGAACGGTTCGGCGTCGTCCGCGTCTTCTTGCGCCCGGACCGCGCAGCGCATAGTGTTAGGATCGAAGCACGGGTCCGGCGCATGCTGGACGCGGGGTGGGACGAGGAGGTCCGACGGCTTCTCGACCGCGGCCTTTCCGTCGAGGCGAATTCCTTCCAGGCGATCGGGTATCGCGAGGTGGCCGAGTGGGTGCTCGGGCGCATCTCGAGACAACAGGCGGAGGAGCAGATCGTGAAGGCGACGCGCGGGTTCGCCAAGCGACAGATGACCTGGTTCGCGCGCGAGCGCGGCGCGCGCCGGGTCGAGCCGGAGGAGGCCCTCGATGTCATTCTCGCCCTCGTGGGCGGGACGGGGGACAGGGAGACGAGATGAACAAGGCCCCGATCAACGTCCAGGATTCGTTTTTCTACAACCTGCGCAAGGACAACACCCCGGTGACGGTCCGGCTGACCTCCGGCGAGGAGCGTATGGGACGGCTGCGCCGCTTCGACAAGTTCGCCCTCGTGCTCGAGGTCGAAGGTCGGGAAGAAATGATCTACAAGCACGCGATCGCGTCGATCCGGCCGGAGAGCCTGCCGCCCGGCGCATGACGGGGCCGGCCCTCCGAGGCCCCCGTCTCGCCTCCCTCCGGCGACCGGGCCGGCTCTGCGCGGTGCTCGCCGTGCTTCTCGTGCAACGCTGCGCGACCGCGCCGCCGCCGGGGCCCCGGGATCATTTTCCGCTGGATCCTCGCGAGGGCCTGCAGGGCCCCTTCGACGACTCGATCGGCGCCGGGTGGCAGGCCCTGCTCGCCGGGGATCCGGCCCGGGCGGAGAGGGAGTTCGGGCGAGCGCGCGGCGGAGTCTCGGCAAGGGCCGCCCGGATCGGGGAGATCGAGGCCCTGGTCGCCGCCGGGCGTTCGAGCGACGCCCTCGGAGCCTGCGCGGCCGCGTCGTCGGACGCGAGTGCGACGCTGCCGCTGCTCGTGGCGTGCGGCGAGGCCGAAGCTCGAGCCGGCTCGCCCGTCGCGGCCTGCGAGCTCTACACGCGCGCCGCCGCCGAGGGGGGGCCGGCGAGACCCGGGCTCTCCGCGCGGGCGCAGAAGCTCGTCGGCGTCGCGACCGAAGCCGAGCTCGCGGAGGCGGCGCGCGAAGCGGGAGAGGGCCGATACGAGGCCGCCCGGGCCCGCATCGCGCGTGCGCTCGCCTGGAACCCCCGCTCCGCTTCGGTCCTCGCCCGCGCAGCGGAGGTCGAGTGCGCCGCGGGCGAGAAGGAGCGCGCCCTCCAGTACGACCGGGAGGCGCTGGCGCTCGGGGGCCTCGGCGTCGAGGACCGGGAACGGGCGGGCCGGCTCGCCCTCGAGGTCGGCGACGACGTCCTCGCCGTGTCCGTCTTCGACGCCCTCGCGGCCGAGGATCCGCGTTTTGCCGAGGAGGCCGCGCGGGCGCGCCTCGCGTTCCGGGTCGCGAACTGGCCTGAGGCCGAGCGGCAGGCCGCGCGCTCGCATCGCCTCACGCGCTCCGGGGCGGCCGGGCTCGTCTGGTGGATGTTCCCGGAGGTTCGCGAGGCCCGCGTCGCGGAGGGCGTCGTCGCCACCGACGTGCTCGAGCGCAAGGACAGCCGGCCGATGATGCGCGCAGTGTCGCTCGGACTGCTCGACGTGGACCCGGAGACGCACCGCGCGCGCCCGGATGCCCCGCTTTCCCGCACGGCCGCCGCGCAGCTTCTGCTGCGGCTGGCGGGCCTGCTGCAGGGGCCCGACGGCGGGCCGGCCTGCCTGCGCGGCTCGCCCGGCCCCTGGCGAGGCGGCGCGGACGCAATCCGACTGGCGACGCGGTGCGGCCTGCTGTCAGAATCGGGGGGCTCCCTGGTGAGCGGACCCGAGCTCACCCGGGGGCTCGACCGACTGCGTACCCTTTTGCCGGGGGAGGGCCACGAATCGTGATCGATCCAGCCGTGCTTCGCCGCGTCGCGTTCTTCGCGAATCTCGATCCCGGACAGCTGCAGGCGCTCTCGCGCGTCGCCGTCGCGCGGAGCGTCGTCGCCGGCGATCCGATCCTGCGCGAGGCTGAACCCGGCGACCTCTTCTTCGTCATCGTGCAGGGAGAGGTCAAGGTGTTCGTGGACTCGCCCGACGGTCGCGAGGTCGTCCTGACGCACCTTCAGGCGGGCGAGTTCTTCGGCGAGATGGCCCTCTTCGAGGGCGAGTCGCGCAGCGCCTCCGTGACCGCGCTGACGGACTCGGAGCTCGTGGCGCTGTCCCGGGACGATTTCTTCGCGGCGCTCGCGGCCGATTTCGGGCTGACGAAGAAGATCCTGCAGACGCTCTCGGCGAGGCTGCGCCGTGCCAACGAGGTCATCGAGTCGCTCGCGCTTCAGGACGTCGGCGGCAGGCTCGCGCGATACCTCATCCGGCTCGCGGACGAGTCCGGGCAGCAGCCCGTGGACGGCTACTTCGCCGTGCACCGACCGACGCACCAGGAGATCGCCAACTCGATCGGGGCCACCCGCGAGACCGTGACCCGGATGCTCAAGCAGTTCGAGGACCGCAAGCTCATCCGGGTCAAGGGATCCACGGTCTGGGTGCCGGCGCAGGTTCCGGCGGGCGCGCGCGAGAACGAGTGGAGACGCCGTTGACCGGTCCCTGGACGCTTCCCAACTTCATCACTCTCGTTCGCCTGGCCGCCCTCCCGTTCTTTCTGGTCTGCATCGCGGACGGCCGCTTCGGCATCGCTCTCGCCATTTTTGTCGCGGCCGGCCTCTCGGACGGGGTCGACGGGTTTCTCGCGCGCCGCCTGGACATGAAGTCGGCGCTGGGCGCCTACCTCGACCCGATTGCCGACAAGCTGCTCTTGATGTCCTCGTACCTGTTTCTCGCGATCCCGTCCTATCCGACGAATCCGAAGGTGCCCGTGTGGCTTGCCGTCATGGTCCTCTCGCGGGACTTCCTGATGCTGCTGGTGGGGCTGCTGCTCATCCTGACCTCGGGCAAGCAGAGGTTTCCCCCGACCTGGGCAGGGAAGGTGACGACGGTGACGCAGATCGTGACGGTACTCTTCGTCCTCTGTGCGAACATCTGGGCTTGGCCCCGCGAGGCGCTCCTCGTCGCCTTCGGAGCGACGGCCAGCGTGACGGTCTTCTCCGGGTTCGACTACGTGCACCGGGTCGCGCGCAACCCCGAGGAACCCGTCACGGCCGCCCGATGATCGAGCTCAAGCTCCTGTCGCGTCCCGGCTGCCATCTGTGCGATCAGATGCGAGTCGACGTGGACCGGCTGCTCGGTGCGGAGCCGCACGCGTGGGAGGTCGTGGACGTGGACTCGGACGACGAGCTCGCGCGGCGATGGTCGGATTCGATCCCGGTTCTCTTCGTCAACGGACGGCTCTTCGCGAAGATCAAGATCCCGAAGCTCGCCACACGGCTGCGGCTGCTGAGGGCGGCCGCGGGGACCGAAGGCCGGACGGCGTGACCGTCTGGCTGTCGGCCGGCTTGCTGGCCGCGGCGCTCTCGGCCGATCCCGCGCGGCCGGCCCCTGGGATCCAGCTCGAGGAGCTGACCTGGGTCGAGGCTGAGAAGGTCCTCACGCCCGCAACCGTGGTCGTGATCCCTCTCGGAGCGGAATCGAAGGAGCACGGGCCGCACCTCAAGCTCAAGAACGACTTCATTCTCGCGCGAATACCTGAAGGGCCGCGTGCGCGAGCGCGCGGCGGTCGTCATCGCGCCGACGATCAATTACAGCTATTACCCCGCCTTCGTGGAGTATCCGGGCTCGACGAGCCTGCGCCTCGAGACCGCCCGGGACATGATCGTAGACATCTGCCGGGGCCTCGCGCGCTTCGGGCCGCGGCGCTTCTACGTTCTGAACACCGGTGTCTCGACCAACCGCGCGCTCGCGCCCGCAGCGGAGATCCTCGCAGCCGATGGCATCCTGATGCGTTACACCGATCTTCTCAAGGTGATGGAGCCCGTCGAGAAAGAGGTCTCCCGCCAGGAGGGCGGCACGCACGCCGACGAGATCGAGACGTCCATGGTTCTGTACATGAGTCCCGGCGACGCCGACATGCCGAAGGCCGTCAAGGACTTTCACCCCGGCAAGGGTGGACTGACACGTGACCCGAAGAAGGAGGGCATGACCTATTCGCCCTCCGGCGTCTTCGGCGACGCGACGCTGGCGACGCGGGAGAAGGGCAGGATCGTCACGGAGGCGCTGGTCGAGGCGATCGTCGGAGAAGTCGAAGCCCTCCGCAGAGCCGCGCCGCCCCCCGCGACGGTTGTTCCGACGCCGTCTCTTCGCTAAGATCCGGCCCGATGCGGGCATAGTTCAGCGGTAGAACGCCAGCTTCCCAAGCTGGATGTCGCCGGTTCGATCCCGGTTGCCCGCTCCACTGCTTCCGCTTGCGCCCCGATGGGGTTTTCGCGATGTCGAGGTCGTGTTACACGCGGCGGCAGAAAGTGCCCGACTGTTCGCTCCGCGCGAGCCTTGCCACGGGGCGTTGTAGTCTTGGGCAGTCCGATGACACTCGCGGCCGGAACCCGGCTCGGCCCGTACGAGATCCTTGCGCCGATCGGCGCGGGCGGGATGGGGGAAGTTTACCGGGCGAAGGGACGAGCGGCTGAAGCGCGAGGTTGCGGTCAAGGTGCTACCGGCCTCGTTCTGCCATGGATCCGGACCGCTGAGGCGCTTCGAGCAAGAGGCGCAGGCCGCCGGGGCACTGAATCATCCCAACATCACCGCGGTCTACGACATCGGCCAGCACGACGGAGCTCCATACATCGTCTCGGAGCTGCTCGAAGGTGAAACGCTGCGGAGTCGTCTTGTGATGGGCGCACTGTCACCCCGCAAGGCCACCGAGCTATGCCGCCCAGATCGCTCAGGGCCTCGCCGCAGCGCACGAGAAAGGGATCGTGCACCGCGACTTGAAGCCAGAGAACCTCTTCGTGACGAGCGATGGCCACCTGAAGATCCTCGACTTCGGTCTCGCCAAGTCCGTGATGCCAGGATCCGCCGAGCCTGGCCAGTCCACAGCGGATACCGCCGCCGCCACGAGACCCGGAGTCATCGTCGGCACGACGGGTTACATGTCGCCCGAGCAGGTTCGAGGCACGGCCGTCGATCACAGATCCGACATCTTTTCGTTCGGCGTGATTCTGTACGAGATGCTCTCCGGGCAGCGGGCTTTCAAGCGCGAGACGAACGCCGAGACGATGGCGGCCATCATGCGGGACGAGCCACCCGAGCTGGCGCAGTCGGGGCGGAACATTTCTCCGGCACTCGATCGCGTCGTCAAGCACTGCCTGGAGAAGGACCGGGAGCATCGGTTCCAGTCGGCCAGAGACATCGCGTTCAACCTCTCGGAGCAGTTCTCGCCCGCGGCGACGAGCGGCCCGCGGGAAGGCGCCGCGCCGATCGGTTCGGCAGGCCTGTGGGTCGCGGTGCTGCCCTTCACGTACGCCGGCGCCAGCGCCGACCTCGCGGCCCTGGCCGAGGGACTCTCCGAGGAGATCGGAACCGGCCTTTCGCGGTTTCGGTATCTCTCGGTTGTCGCGAGCGCCTCGGTGGCTCGCCTGAAGGGAGAAGCGGGGACGAGCGGGCCCTGGCCGCCAAACTCGGCGCGCGTTACGTGCTGGAGGGGAGTATCCGCGCACGAGGCTCCGCCATCCGCGTCAGCGCCCAGCTCGTCGACGCCCAGACGGGAGCCAAGCTCTGGTCCGAGAACGTTCAACCGGGACCTCCAGGCGTCGAGCGTGTTCGAGGCCCAGGACGACATCGCGGCGCGCATCGTCGCGACGGTCGCTGATAGCTACGGGGTGCTCGTTCATTCCATGCGGTCGGCGATGCGGCAGAAGGACGACGTCGATCTCGCGCCGGTGGAGTGGCAGTTCCAGTATTTCGCCTACCGCGAGCAGATCACTCCCTCGGCCTACGCGGAGTTGAAAAGCCGGCTGGAGCGCGCGGTTGAGCGGGACGGCCGCCAGTCGGACCTCTGGGCATGCCTCGCGCAGATCTTCGTCGACGAATACGCGTTTGGCTTCGGGACCGACCCGGCCGCTCTCGATCGTGCCCTGGCCGCGGCCCGCCGCGCGGTCGAGCTGGATCGAGCCAATCAGTTCGCGCTCGTCGCGCTGGCGCAGACGCATTTCTTCCGCCAGGACCTCGCGGCGTTCGGCCCCGCGGCCGAGCGCGCGATGGCGCTCAACCCCCTCAACACCGATGCGGTCGGGATCCTGGGGCTGCAGATCGTGCACACCGGCGAGTTCGAGCGAGGCGCCGCGATCGTGCGCCGCGCGATGGAGCCTCAATGCCAACCACGCGGGTTGGATGCATTTCGCACCGCTCTGGCAGCACTTCCACGAGGAGGAGTACGAGCAGGCCCTCGAGCGCGCGAACCGGGTCGACGTGCCCGGCCTTTTCTGGCCCTATCTGGTGATGGCGTCGGCCTGCGGGCACCTCGGACGGCGCGCCGAAGCGCAAGCCGCGGTCCGGGATCTGTTGGCGCTCGATCCCGAGTTCGCGGCGCACGCCCGCTCGAACGTCGGGACCTGGCACTTCGCGAGCGGCCTCATGGACCCGATACTCGAAGGGCTGCGCAAGGCGGGGCTTTCGATTCCCGCGACCGACGGATCGTCCGACTCGCCGAGGCAGATGGGGACGGTCACGGCAAGAGCGGATCGAGCGAAGGCGGGCACGGATTCGGGACAGGCCCGCGCCGACGAGGGCTTCTGGGTCGCGGTGCTGCCGTTCAAGTACGGGGGCACTGACGTGTCGCTGACGGCTCTGGCCGAGGGATTGACCGAGGACATCGTGACCGGCCTGTCGCGCTTTTCTTACCTCAAGGTGATCTCGCGCAGTTCGACTTCGCGCTACGCGAATGAGTCGGTTGACGTTCGTTCTGCGGGCAAGGAACTGGGCGCGCGCTATGTGATGGAAGGCAGCCTGCGTCAGGCCGGGACCAAGCTACGGCTCGCAGTTCAGCTCGTCGATGCGACCAGCGGCGCTCATCTCTGGGCTGAGAACTTCGAACGCAGCTTTAGTCCCGAGACGGTCTTTGAGCTACAGGACGATCTGGTTCCGCGGATCGTCTCGACGGTTGCCGACATGTACGGCGTTCTGACCCGCAGCATGAGCGAGGCGCTCCGCGGCAAGGCCGATGAAGAGTTGAGTCCTCACGAAGCGGTGCTGAGCGCCTTTGGCTACATGGAACGAGTCACGCCGGAGGAACATGCGCGCGTGAGACGGATTTTGGAACGGGCCGTCAGCATTGCGCCCAATCAGAGCGATGCCTGGGCCATGCTGGCGAACCTGTACTGGGAAGAGCATGCGCACGGATTCAACCCACAGCCCGACCCGCTGGGGCGTGCGCTTGCGGCAGCGCGGCGCGCCGTGGAGGCGGCGCCCTCTAACAACCTTGCCCATTACGCCCTTGCGTGCACGCTGTTTTTCAAAAAGGACTTTCCGGCTTTTCGTTCAGCATCGGAGCGGGCGATCGAACTGAACCGCATGGATGCTTCCGTTGCGGCCTTCATCGGAAACCTCATCGCCTATTCCGGTGACTGGGAACGCGGCAGCGCGGTGGTGGAATCCGCCATGCAACTCAATCCCCGCCATCCGGGCTGGTACTGGTTTGCCAACTTCAACGACGCGTATCGCCAGCGCGATTACCGCGGCGCCCTTGGTTTCGCCCTCAAGATCAACCTGCCGGGAAATCCCTATACCCACGCCGTGACTGCGGCGGCTTACGGGCAGCTTGGCATGCGCGAGGAGGCCCGGAAGGCACTGCAAGAACTGCTTGCGATCCGGGCCGACTTTGCCAAAACGGCGCGCGAAGAATTTGGGAGATGGCTCGACCCGGCACTCGTCGAACACAATATCGAGGGTCTCCGCAAGGCGGGGTTGGAGATTCCCGAAGGAGAGGGAACGGCAGGTCCCGTGACCGCGCCAGCGCCGGCAGGCGCTTCCTCGCACGAGGCATCGGGAGCGGTTCGAGCCGACGAGGGATTCTGGGTCGCGGTGCTGCCGTTCAAGTACGGCGGCGCCGACTCGTCACTCACAGCCCTGGCGGAAGGTCTGACCGAGGAGATCGTGACCGGCCTGTCGCGCTTCTCGTACCTTCGGGTGATCTCGCGCAGCTCGGCTGCCAACGTGCAGTCCGCGGGCAGGGAGGGCGCACGGTACGTGATGGAGGGGAGCCTTCGCCAGGCGGGGTCGAGGCTGCGCATCGCCGTGCAGCTCGTGGATGCAAGCTCGGGTGCTCATCTCTGGGCGGAGGCCTATGAACGCACCTTCAGTCCGGGGGCCGTCTTCGAACTGCAGGACGAGCTCGCTCCTCGGATCGTCGCGACGGTCGCCGACCTGAACGGGGTTCTGACGCGAAGCCTGAGCGAGGCCGTGCGCAGCCGCGCTCCCGAGCAGCTGAGCCCGTACGAGGCCGTGCTGCGCAGCTTCGGCTACTCGGCGCGGGCGACGCCGGAAGACCTGGCCGAGGCATTGTCGGGCCTCGAGCTGGCGCTGCAGAAGGCGCCCGCCTAT
Organism: uncultured Acidobacteriota bacterium; assembly: GCA_963724465.1. Taxonomy (GTDB): domain Bacteria; phylum Acidobacteriota; class Thermoanaerobaculia; order UBA5066; family Gp7-AA6; genus DAHUXD01. Next base: position 51,275 of record CAVRUT010000012.1, read on the forward strand.
GGCGAAGGCTTCCTCGAGGGGAGCGTGCGCACGGCGGGCGACCGGCTGCGCGTCACCGCCATTGACCGACGTCGCCAGCGGCTTCCAGCCTGGTCGGAGCGCTTCGATCGGGCGCCACACGATGTCTTCGCCGTCCAGGACGGATCGCCGACTGCGGGAGGCCGCAGGAGGTGCGTTACCTCGAGGCGCGCTCTCCTTCGAGAAGGTTCATGGGCGTCGTGCCCGCGTGGTTGGCGAAACCCGTGGACGCACTTCCACCGCTTCAGGCCCACGATCCCCTGCACGACGCCGATGGGGATCTTGCTCTCGTCGAGGTATGGACCCTGTTCGATGTGGAATTCGAGGAACCCTGCCAGCTCTCCGCGCGGGATGCGAGCGTCGGTAAGATGCGACGGATCCTGTCCGTAACGGCGCAGCCAATCCGCGACGGTGAGGCCCTGGTCGTCCTTGCGTTCGAGAATCTCAGGTCCGAGCAGCCCAGCGGCGACACCAGAACCCAGCGTGCCAAGGCCGAAGTGGTTGCCTTCTTCGTTTGTCCAAATGACCACCTCCAGAGGGTGGCGGGTTTTCACGCCTCCGTCGTTGAGCGCGCGGATCACCTCGATGGCGCCCATGCTGCCGACGTCGCCATCGAAGTTTCCGCCGTGGAGCACCGAGTCGATGTGCGAGCCGAAGAGCAATATTGGCAGCTTCTCGGAGCCAGCGCGCAAGCCGAAGATGTTTCCGGCAGGATCGACGTGCACCTCGAGACCTGCTTGCTTCATCAGACCGGCGACGTATTCTCGCGCGGCTTCCCAAGCTGGATGTCGCCGGTTCGATCCCGGTTGCCCGCTCCAATCCTCAAGCCCGCATTCCGACGGGTTTTCGCGATGTCGGGGGTGGTGTTACACGCGCTGGCAGAAAGTGCCCGACTGTTCGCGTTGGGCGAACAGTGCCTCCGGAGGGGGATGGGCGGGCGAATCGGCCCGACTCGCGTGATCTACTTTTCTGTTGACGGCTCCGTTTTCTCTCCACCGCGATGCGGGATATCTGCGCCCGCATCCACGCATCGGGCGTGAGAGCCCGCAACAGCATCGGGATCATGCCGGTCAGCGGCATGATCATAGGCAGTGTCTTCACGCTGTTCGTCGTCCTTCGATCTACGTTCTGGTCGCGAAGACGCGCAAGTCGGACGAGTGGACGACGGAGACCGAGGGCTGCGTCGGCAACTTCGCGGAGGCTGCGGGCTAAAGGCGGCTTTCCGGCGGTTAGGTTCTTCGAGCCCGCTACGGGTCTTTCGTGGCGGGCTCGACGGTGATTGGGCCGAGGCCTTCGAGCTGCGGTCGCACGGCCTCGGCTTTTCCGAGCACGACCACGACGGCGTCTCGCGCCGAATAGCGTTTCGCGGCGGCCTGCGCCTGCTCCAGCGTGACGGCCCGGTAACGCTCGACGGCGGTACGCGTGCTGTCCGGCGGCAGGCCGTAGATCCACTCGTCGGCCAGGGCCGAGGCCGTTCCCGCGAGGGACTGAAGGCGGATCGCGAGCAGGCCCGCCTCGAAGCCCTTCGCCTTGTCCAGCTCTTCGGCGGTCGGTCCACTTTCGCGAAACTGTTCGACCACCGCAACCGTTTCGTCCACGATTCGCCGCGTTGTCTGCGTCGGCGTGAACGTGGAGATGAAGAGAGGCCCTCGCGCCCGCCGCTTCGCCGCTCTGGAGTAGATAGAGTAGGTGAGGGAAAGGTCGACCCGGATCCGCTCGACCAGGCGCGAGGTGAACCCGCCTCCGAGGACCGTGTTGGCGAGCTCGAGCGCGTCCCAGGCCGGATCGGAGCGAGGAATGCCGACGCTTCCCAGGCGTACCTGCGACTGGGTCGAATCGGGCCGGTCGAGGAGGAGGATCCCGGGGGGTGCGGGCGACGGAGCGGGCAGGGCGATCCGCGGAGGGTTGCCGCCTTCCCACTTCCCGAAACGCGTTCGGATCGCCTGGACAAGAGCCGGTGTCCGAACACCGCCCACGACGACGAGCAGGCAGTTCCGGGGAACAAACCAGGCGTGGTGGTGGGCGACTACCTCCTCGCGGGAGATCGCGGCCACGGTCGGGCCGGTTCCGTCGACGGGGTGGCCGTAGGGATGCGAACCGTATAGCCGTGCCTGAAAGTGCTCGCTCGCCCAGGTCCCCGGATCGTCCTTGAGGGCGTCGAGCCTCGCGACCCTCTGCTCCCGCTCCTTTCCGAACTCCTCGGCGTCGAAGCTTGGCCGCGTCAGCAAATCGGCGAGCAGCTCGAGGCCCGCGGGCACATCCTTCGAAAGCAGCTCGAGGTCTAAGGAGGAGGCGTCCGCGTCGGTGTGAATCGTGAGCGTCGCACCGAGGCTGTCGAGGGTTTCCTCGATTTCGGGACCGGTGTGCGTGACCGAACCGCGTCGAAGCATCTCCGCGGTGAAGGACCGGAGTCCTCCCTTGCCCGCTGGATCGGACGCCGAGCCTCCCGAAACGATGACGGACAAACGGACCAGCGACACGTCCGGCCGCTCCACGATGTTCAGCGTGAGGCCGTTCGGCAGCGTGGCGCGCGACGCCTTGCCGAGGTCGAGCGGAAGGCCGACGATCCAGCCGGCCGGCGCGAGCGCCATCACGAACGCCGCTGCCCGATGGAGCGTTCTCATTGCGGGCTCGCTTTCGTCGCTTCCGGGCCCCCGGTCTTCGGCAGAGCGACGAAGTCCACGGCTTCGTCGGCGGGGTCCGGCACGAGGGCCGCGACCGTGCGACTGGCAGCAACGAGGTAAGTTTGCGCGACGCGGGTCAGGTCCTCGAGGCGGATCGCGCGCCAGGTGTCGAGCCTTCGGAAGGCGGCACGCCAATCGCCGCGCAGGGCCTCCTGCGAGGAGAGGGTCGCGGCACGGTCGACGTTCGAGACGAACTGGCGCGTGAACTCCAGCTCGAGCTTGTTCCTGGCCCGGACGAGATCGCGGGCCGTCAACTGGCCCGCGCGCGTGCGCTCCAGGATAGCGTTGAGCTCCTTCTCGGCTGCTGCGGTCTCCTTTCCCGGCGCAAGTTGCAGCCAGAACACTCCCAGTCCCGTCATCGCGTACTCCGGGAACTGGGCGGAGGCCTCCGTACAGAGGCGGGTCTCCTCGACCAGGCGGCGGTAGAGGGGCGAACTGCGGCCACGGCCAATTGCCGCAAACAGCACTTCGAGCGCCGGGACGTCAGCGGCCCTTGCGCCCGCGAGCCCGGGAACCTTGTAGGCGACCGCGACCGTCGATGTCTGCGCCTCCTTGTAGACAAGGACCCGCTTTTCGCCCGGCTGCACCGGCTCGGGGTCGGCGACCGGCCGCGGCGGATCGGCCCGCGGAACCTCTGCCCAGAGACGACGGATGTTTTCGAGCGTCGACGCCGTGTCGAAGTCGCCGACGATCGCCATGACCGCGTTGGCCGGCGTGTAATAGGTACGGAAGTAGCCCTTCGCGTCTTCGAGTCGGATGCCGTGCTGAAGGTCTTCCATCCAGCCGACGACGCCCCACCGGTACGGGCTCGCGATCAGCGCCTCGGCCCAGAGGCGCTCGTCCAGCGTCCCTTCGACGGAATTGTCCACGCGCACCAGGCGTTCGTTGATGACGATTCCCCGCTCTTGCTCGAGGTTGGCGTCGTCGAGCTTGAGTGCGCGCATCCGATCCGCTTCGATCTCGAGAACGCGATCGAGCGTCGAGGGCGAGAACTCCTCCACGTAGACGGTCAGGTCGCGATCGGTGAATGCGTTGGAGTAGCCGCCGCCGCGTTCGATGATGTGGTCTATGGCCTTGGGAGGAAACTTCGCGGAGCCGTTGAACATCATGTGCTCAAAGAGGTGCGAGATGCCCGTGATGCCCGGTCGCTCGTTGCGGGAGCCGACCCGGTAGGCGATGCTAACCGTCACGCTAGGGAGCCTGTGATCCTCGAGTGTCAGTACCGTGAGGCCGTTGTCGAGAAGCACCCGGCCGACTCTGGGGAGAGCGGCAGCGGACGCCTCGGCGCGGGATTCGCCGCCCGCGGCGATTGCGGCGGCCATGGCGCATAGCCAGAGGGCAACGTGCTTCAGCTTCACGAAAGTTCTGCTCGAGTGTATCTGATCGATTGCACCGACCGGCAACAGGAACCAGCCCGGAGCGCCGGGAACTGAGAAACTTCTGAGGTCGCGACCAGGACGCGGCGCCCACGGTCGTATCCGAGGCCTGGCTGCTCGCCACCGGGCTGCCCGGCTTCGATTCGCTCCGAATCGACCCAAAGTTCGCGGCGTTGCAGGAGAGGCTGGGGCTGCCGTCCGCTTGAGTAATCGGCCGGTGCAGTGGGTGAACTGTACCGCGTGACGGACGCCAGCCTGGACGGTTTCCTTCGCCTCTCTGTTCGCGGACTGTTCGCGGCGAGTCTTGGGGATGCTTGGGGATGAATGGGTACGGCGGGGACATCAATTCTGGGCCGCGTCCCCAAAGATCCCCAGTCATCCCCGGTTCCGCTACCGATCTTCCCAAGCTGGATGTCGCCGGTTCGATCCCGGTTGCCCGCTCCAACCCATTTGCCTGCGTCCCCACGTGCTTCGCGATTCCGGGCCTGGTGTCACACGCGCTGGCAGAAAGAGCCCGACTGTTCGTGCTGCGCGACCAGTCCTTGACGGTGACGTCGGGCAAAACCCGTCCCTATCGTTGCCGGCGTTCGCTGGAAGCGAGTGTTCCAGGTGCCGCCTAAACTGGCGGGTGCAGTGAGCTCGTTTGCGATTGCACCAAGGTCTCGTGGTCATGGGAGCTGCGCCGGATTCCATGCCTGAGCCGGCGTAAGATCTCGGCAATGAAAGGCCGGGCGCTCGTTTCGAAGCGTTTCATTCTGGTCGTCGTGCCCGTGCCTGAGCCGCCGCAGCAAGTCCTCTTCGACCCTTCCGCCCAGAGCGCATACGAGGATCCCGGTGCCCCGGCGGTGCGGGCAGACTCCATGATTTGCGAGCATCTCGGCCAGCGTGAGGAGGATGGCCTCCCTCGCGCCGTAGCCGTGCGGCTCGAGAGGGCCGACCGGTGGGTCAAGAACCGTCCCTCAGCGAGGACGGTCGGCGCGAAATGAAGCCGACGTCGACGCCCGTCCCACTCCGGGGCGCGGCCGCCGGGGCCGCAGCTCTGCGAAACGAATTCCGGCTCCGGGGCTGGCACCGCAAGGCGACCGGCCGCGTCCTGCTCGAGCTGGCCGGGCACCTGGCGATCACGTTTGCGGGGATCGCGCTAGCCCTGGCGTCCGAAAGCCTCGCGCTGCGAGGCCTGGGAGTCCTCGCGACCGCACTCGGAGGCCTCGGTGTCGCTTTGAACACGCACACGGCCTCTCACAACGGGACCTCCTCCCGGCGCCGGATCAACCGCCTGCTCACCTACATCGGATTTCCGTTCTTCGTCCAGCTCTCGGCCACCCACTGGTGGGACAAGCACGTGGCCCGCCACCACCCGGCGCCCAACGTGCTCGGCGTGGACGACGACGCGGACCTGCTGCCCTGGTTCGCGTTGACGCAGCAGGAAGTCGCGTCGAGCAGCGGCTTTGCCCGGCTCTACTACCGGTTCCAGTGGATCGTCTTTCCTTTCGCCCTGGCGGGAAACGGGTTCCAGCTCCAATTCGCGAGCTGGCGCTATGTGATCGGTGCTCTCGCCGACCGCCGTCGCCGCACGGCGGCGCACTGGATCGATCTGGTGGCCCTTCTCGGCTATTGGGTCGCCTGGTTCGTCATCCCCTGCCTCCTGTTTCCTGCGGCCAACGTCTTCCTCTTCAACTTCTTCAAGGTCATGCTCCAGGGCTACGGGTTGTTCTTCGTGCTCGCGCCGGCTCACTTGCCTTCCATGGCCGTCTGCGTACAGCCCGACGGAGAGTCGCCAGATCTGGTGCTGCGTCAGACAGCAGCCACGGTCAATTTCCGTACCGGCCCTTACGGCCGCTTCCTGTGCGCCGGACTCGACTACCAGATCGAGCACCATCTGTTTCCGGAGATCAGTCACGTCTATTACCCGCGGATGAGCGCAATTGTCGAACGGTATTGCCGTGAGCGTGGCTATCCTTATCGGAGGCTCGGCTGGGGGCGGGCGATCGTCGAGAGCTTTCGTGTCCTGCGCAATCCCAAGCCCGTGCTGGAGAGCCAGGAGAGACTCCGGGAGGGCGGCGCGGCGGCTCGGTGCGAGTTTCGGTGAGCGGACGCGGGGACGAGGAGTTCCACGGCACCGACCGCTTCAAGGTCCAGCGGTGCCTGGGCTCGGGCGCCTACGGCGTCGTCTATGAGGTCTTCGATGTGCAGCATTCGAACGTCGTGGCCCTCAAGACCCTGCGGCGTTGGGACCCCTCCGCGCTGTACTTCTTCAAGCAGGAGTTCCGCTCTCTCGCGGATCTCGTGCATCCCAACCTCGTCTCTCTCTACGAGCTCTTGACGGAGGGGGACCGGTGGTTCTTCACGATGGAGTTCATCGACGGACGATCCTTCGCGACTTTTGTTCGGGGCACGTCCGCTTTCGCGAGGGATTCCTCCCCGAGCGAGGGGTCGACAGAGATCGGGTCTTCCGAAGCGCCCGCCGGCGTCCCGGCCTTCTCTCCACAGGATGCGGCGGGGGTCACTGTTCCTTTTCCCTCGGATCCTCTCTACACCGCTCGTTTGCGGAAAGCGCTGCGGCAGCTGGCTGCTGGGGTCCAGGCGCTTCATCGGACGGGCAAGCTCCATCAGGACCTGAAACCCTCCAACGTCTTGGTCACGGGAGAGGGGAGGGTGGTCGTGCTCGATTTCGGCCTGGCGATCGACCTCGTCCCGTCCGGTCCGGCGCGGCCCCGCACGATGGCGGGCACACCCGCGTACATGGCGCCCGAGCAGGCGAGCCTCGGACGCCTGTCGGAGGCGAGCGACTGGTACAGCGTCGGAGTCATGCTCTTCGAGTGCCTGACGGGCGGCTGTCCCTTCGTCGGAGGCTCTCTCGAGGTCCTGGCCGAAAGAAGGTGCGGCGCGAGGCGCCTTCTCCCTCGGACTTCGTGGCCGGGGTCCCCACGGATCTCGAAGCGCTCTGCCGGCGGCTGCTCCGGCGAGACCCGGCCGAGAGGCCTTCCGGGCGAGACGTGCTGCGCGTTCTCGAGGAGCCAGGCGCGCGCGTTTCCAGGCCTTCGCTCCCCCGGGAGCGCCGACGACGCGATTTTCGTCGGGCGCGAAAGGGAACTCGGTCTGCTCGCGGAGGCCTTCGCGGCCTCGCGGCCCGGGCACGCGGTGGCCGTGTACGTTCACGGAAGCTCGGGAATGGGCAAGAGCGCGCTCGTGCAGCATTTCCTCGAGGAGGTCGAAGAGCGCGAGAGGAACGTCGTGGTGATGACTGGCCGCTGCTACGAACAGGAATCGGTTCCCTACAAGGCGCTCGACAGCCTCATCGACGCTCTGAGCCAGTACCTGAAGCGGCTCGACCCGGGCGAAGCCGTGGCATTGATGCCGCCCGGCATCGACGCGCTCGCCCAGGTCTTCCCGGTGCTGCGCCAGGTCGAAGCCGTGAGCTCTTCGCGCCGCAAGCTGTCCGAGATCCCCGACTCGCGAGAAGTGCGCCGCCGGGCGTTCTCGCGTTGCGAGCAGCTGTTTGCGCGGGCCGCGCGCCGGCGATGCCGCTCGTCGTCTTCATCGACGACCTGCAGTGGGGCGACGCGGACAGCGCAGCCGTCCTCCTCGAGCTGCTCCGGCCGCCGGACTCACCGCCGCTCCTCTTCATCGGCGCCTATCGGACGGAAGACGCTGGCTCCAGCCCGCTCTTGCGCGCCCTTCTCGCAGCCGGACCCGCGTTGGACGAGGGCGGCGCTGACCGCCGCGAGATCGCCGTGTCCGCATTGTCGGCTTCGGAGGCCCGGGACCTGGCGGTCACGCTGGTCGGCGCGGTCGACCGGGCCGAGCAGATCGCGCGGGAAGCGGGCGGGAGCCCCTTCTTTATCGACGAGCTCGCGCGGCACATCGCCGGGTCCAGCGAGGCCGCCGCGCTTGGCGCCACCCTGGACGGAGTCCTTCTGGCGCGCATTGAGCGGCTGCCGGATGCGGCACGTCGCCTGCTCGAGACCGTGGCGGTCGCGGGCCGGCCGATCAACCGTACGATCGCTCGGGAGGCTGCGGAGGTCGGCGAGAAGGAGCAGGCCGCGGTGTCGCTGCTGCGCGCCGCGAACCTCATCCGGCACAGCGGGGCGTCGGGCTCCGAGCAAATCGAGAGCTATCACGACCGCATCCGCGAGACCGTGGCCTCGAATCTACCAGCGGAAGCGCTGCGCGCGCAGCATGCCAGGCTGGCCGCGGCCCTGGAGAGCTCCGGGAAGGCGGATCCGGAGAGCCTCGCGCTTCATTTCCGGGGAGCGGGACTCACCGAGCGCGCCGCGGTCTACAGCGTGGAGGCGGCGGGCCGCGCCGCGCAGGCCCTTGCCTTCGACCGCGCCGCGCGGCTCTACCGCCTTGCCCTCGATCTGCGTCCGGTCGCGGGCCCGGACGCCCGGAGCCTGCGCGCCCTCCTTGGCGACGCCCTGGCGAACGCGGGACGCGGGTCCGAGGCTGCCGAGGCTTACCTGGCCGCGGCACGAGATTCCTCCGCTTCGGAGTCGCTCGAGCTTTCCCGACGCGCGGCCGAGCAGATGCTACGCAGCGGGCATATCGATGGCGGGTTGGAGACCCTCCGTGGCGTTCTCGAGCAGGCCGGGATGAAGCTCGCCTCGACACCGGCCCTGGCTCTGCTGTCGCTCTTGTGGCGGCGGCTGCGCATCCGTCTGCGGGGCCTGCGGTTTCGAGAGCGGGACGCGTCCCGGGTGCCGCCGAAGGACCTGATGCGCATCGACACGTGCTGGGCCGTGTCGGTCGGTCTGAGCCAGGTCGACACGATCCGCGCGGCCGACTTCCAGGCCCGCCACCTGCTGCTTGCCCTTGATGCGGGAGAGCCCTATCGGGTGGCGCGGGCGCTGGCTCTCGAAGCGGGGCACGCTTCGACGGGGGGAGCGCGGGCGCGGCCCCGTGTGCGAAAGCTCCTCTCGGGCGCGCGGGAGATTGCCGAGAGGCTGAACAACCCGCACGCGCTGGCGCTGGTAGATTTGAACGCCGGCGTTGCGGCGTACATGGAGGGAGCGTTTCGCGACAGCGTGGAACGTCTCGCCCTGGCCGAGAGAACCCTTCGAGAGCGCTGCACGGGCGTTGCCTGGGAGCTGAACACGGTCCAGCTCTACGCGCTCCGCGGCCTCTTCTTTCTGGGGTGGCTTCGAGAGCTCGAGCGTCGCGCCCCGGCCTTCCTGAAGGACGCGCGAGAGCGCGGCGACCTCTACGCCGAAACGCACCTGCGCACCAGGATCTCCTATGTGTTACGGCTTCTGTCGGACGAGCCCGAGCAGGCCCTGCAGGAGCTCGAGGAAGCGATGGCGCGCTGGTCCCACAGCGGATTCCACCTGCAGCACTTCTGGGACCTCGTGGGGCATGTCGAGATTGCCCTGTACAGCGGCGACGGCGCTGTGGCCTGGCGCACGATTCTGGAGCGGTGGAAGCCCCTGCGGCGCTCGTTGCTGCTGCGCGTGCAGGTGGCTCGCCTGGTTTCCCTCCACCTGAGGGGCCGAGCCGCCGTGGCCGCGAGCGGTCCAGCCGCGCTCTCCGCGGCGCAGCGGGACGCCCGCCGGATCGAGAAAGAGGACGCGGGATGGAGCGGTCCGCTCGCCCTCTCGCTTTCGGCCGCCGTGGCCTGCGGACGGCAGCGGCGCGGGGAGGCGGAGTCTCTGCTGGCAGCGGCGGAACAGGGATTCTCCGCCGCTGAAATGGCTCTTTTCAGTGCGGCAGTGCGCCGGGCCCGTGGGATGCTCGTGGGGGGCGACGACGGACGGGCCCTCGTGGAGGAGGCTGACGACTGGATGATTCGTCAGAGGATCCGGCGGCCCGACCGCGTCGCGGCCATGTTGATCCCCGGTGATTGGGGGCCGCGATGACGCGGCGCGCCCAAGCGCTCTTCCTCGAGGTCCTCGATCGAAGTGTCACCGACGCCGCTCTCGCCTTCCTCGTCGAGGGCCGGCGGATCGCCGCGGGAGCCCCGGGCGCGGCCGCCGTCGCCACACTGCGCATCCATAGGAATCGTTTCTTTGATCGCGTCCTCACCCAGGGCAACCTGGGCATGGGCGAGGCCTACCGGGACGGCGACTGGGATATGGAGTCGGGCACGATCGCCGAGTTTCTGACGATCCTCCTGCGCAACCGCATCGACCGAAAGTTGAAGGGAGACTGGCGGACGATCGCCGGAGTCGCGCGAGTGCAGGCTGCCAACCTCCTGCGCGCGCGGCAGTGGAGCCACGTCCAGGGCCATTACGACCTGGGCGAGGACTTCTTCGAGTCCTTTCTCGATGAGACGATGACCTACTCCTGCGGCTACGTCGAGAGGCCGGACGACACGCTCGAGCAGCTTCAGTTCCAGAAGCTGGATCGGATCTGCCGGAAGCTCGAGCTTTCGCCCGATGACCGCGTGCTCGACATCGGATGCGGTTTCGGCAGCTTCCTGATCCATGCGGCGCGCCACTTCGGGGCGTCGGGAGTCGGCATCACGACGAGCCGGAGTCATTGCGAACGCGGCAACGCGAACGTCCGCGCCGCCGGCCTCTCGGACCGCGTCCGGTTGGATCTCGCCGACCACCGGTCGATCTCCGGCGAGTTCGACAGGGTCGTGTCGATCGGAATGATGGAGCATCTACCGCGCAAGGAATACGCAAGGTACTTCCGGCGCATCGCCGCCGTGCTCACGCCGAGCGGGAAAGGCCTGGTTCACTGCGTGGGAACCAACGGGCCCAAAAACGTCCACGACCCGTTCGTTCAGAAATACGTCTTTCCCGGCTCCGGTCAGCCCCGGCTCTCGGAGATGACGCTCGGGTGCGAGAAGGCGGGACTCGCCATCCTGGACGTCGAGAACATCGTCAGGCATTACGCCTTCACTGCCCAGCGGTGGCTGGAGCGCTTCCGGCAGAACCAGGCCCGGCTCGACCGGGGCCGATACAGCGCGGAATTCCGCCGCCTGTGGGAGTACAACCTGTCAGGCTACATCGCCGGGGCGACAGCCTCCGACGGCGCGGTGTACCAGGTGCTCTTCGCGAAGGACTACGCCGCCCCGACGGCGCTCCATCGCGTATAGGCTGGACGTCTCGTAACATCGTTTCGGTGCGAGGGTGGCGGAACTGGTAGACGTGTGGCATATCGGTGGTCGCGCTGGTGGAGTGCCAGGAGGCCTTTCCGCATTGGAGTCGGGCGGCATGAATTCGACTGAGGATCGTGAGCCCGGCCGCGAACATTGGAGGAGTATGCTGGTGTCGCCACTCACGAAGGAGGAGGCTTCCATGGGCCGTCGGTCTGAAGCGCTGGCTGAACGCATTGAGGAGGGCGCCGCCGGCCTGGCGGCCTTTGCGGAGGGGCTATCGGAGGCGGAGTGGCGCACGCCGGTATCGAGCGGTGGAAAGGACCGCCGTCCGATCGGCGTCATCGTGCACCATGTCGCCAGCGTTTACCCCATTGAGATCGATCTCGCGCGGGCGATTGCCAGCGGCAAGGCGGTCACGGATGTCACGTGGGAGGCCGTGGCCGAGATGAACGCCAAGCATGCGAGCGACCAGGCCGGGGTCATCAAGGCCGCCGCGCTCGAACTCTTGCGGAGAAACAGCCGCCAGGCCGCCGCCGCGGTGCGGACGTTCACGGACGACGAACTGGACCGGGCCGCGCCATTCTCGCTGAGCTTTGCCGCGCCGGTCACCGCACAGTTCGTCGTGGAGGACCATGCGATGCGGCACAGCTGGCACCACCTGGCGCGCATCCGCGCGACCCTGGGCCGGTAGCCTTCGGAGCCGGGACGCCGTTTCCGGCCCAGAACTGATATGGAGTGACCGGTTCAAGACATTTTTGGGTGGCGGGCGGCGAGGGAGAGCCCGGCCTGGCGGTGGCGACGATGATCACGCTGATATGCGCGGGTTGGGTACCGCATGAAGATGATTCGTCGGGAGCTTCCGTCAGACTAGGGTCGCGGGTCACGGTGAGACGTGCCGCATAGGTCAGACGAGGGTTCTCCTTTCGAAGCCGTCGGCTCGGGCTCACCCTGCCGCTCGCCACGGGATCAGGCTGCATGGATGGGATCAGGCGACCTGCGCGACGACCAGAGGAGCCGGCCTGCGGAGACACGTGAAGCTCGCGACGAAGTATGCGTCTGCTTTGCGAGCGATCGTCGAGGACAGGGCCTGGCTGCCCGGGATGGTGGCGATAGTGCCAGGCGCTTCGACAGGACGTGGCGCAGATGGGCATTGCCGGTCTTGGTGATGGCGCCCTGGCGACGCTGAGCGCCGCTGCTGTGCTCGCTGGGGACCAGGCCGGTGGCGGCCATGAACTGCGAGGCCTTACGGTAGCGGCGCAGGTCTCCGACTTCGGCGAGCAGCGTCAGGGCAGTTCGCGTGGCGACGCCGCGCAGCACCTGGAAGCGAGAGGTCTTGGCAGCGATCTCGGGGGTGTGTGCGGCTTCTTATCCCTCCGGTCCGTCTTGACACGATCGCCGGGCCCTAGTGGCCCTGGCGCTGACCCACGTGAGCGACCACTACGGGCAGATGGTGGAGTACCTGCGACTGTGCGGTGTCGTGCCTCCGGCCAGCCGTCCTATGAAGATGCCGGCGCCGCCCCGATAGGGAATCTTCGATCGGCCGGACCGTCGCCGCGGGGCGGGACTGTCGCTTTCGAACGGAAGCTCGGGCGCGACCGGCCCTTCGAGGTGCCTCAGGCCTCTACTTCTTCGAGTTGCGCTTTCCGAAGAGCTCGTCGTAGTCCGGCCAGTCGGTGAGGAGGCGAAGGCCGAAGCCCCGGGTCGTCGGGTTCGGTGGGTCCGCATCGACGCTGCGGACGACTCGCCCCGAGAGCCCGAGCTTTCGTCCCCCGGGCAAGTTGACGGTGAGGCGGACGACGGGCCCGGTCCCGGGAATGAAGCTCGACCGGACGAACAGGCCGCGTCGAGAGACGTCGCCCGTGATTCCGCTGCCAAAGAGAGTCCCCTGGCTGAACTCCACCGTCATTTCGGCGGGCCGGCGTCGGGCGGTGCGCGTCTCGCCGGAGCCGACCCCCGGGCGGCGCGAGGAGGACGGCAGTTCCATTTCCGGGGCCCCGAGCGGCTCGTCGGAGATCGCGACGGCGTCGATCCGGCCCTGGATGGTCCCGCCGTCGACGGGAACGAGACATCGGAAGGCGACGGGGAAGATGTCCGCGGGCTGCCTCCCGAGGCTGTCCCACTGCTTCGAAAGGGCCGCCGGGGATGGCGGCTCCTCGAACCAGAAGGCGACGTGTCCCGAGTGCGTGACGATGACCGGCTGGAGATAGTCGATGCTGATACCGTCGGCCGGGAAGCAGTACCCGGCGTGGCGCGTGGAATCGAAGAGCTCGAACTCGGTCGAGGCGAGGAAGATTTCGTCGTCAGCCTGGGTGAGCGTCTTGCGCTCCGCCGGCGAAGCCAGCGCCTGCGCGCCCGTGCCGCCCTCGTAGCGCCACACGGGACTCTTCGCCAGGTCCTCGAGCGTAAGATCGGCGAGGCGTTTCACGCCCCAAGCCTATGACGGGACGGCCGACGGCGCGAGGGGGAAGCGTCGAAATCGGCGTTCGAGGTGGCCTTTCTCGCCCGCCTTTGCTAAGTAGGGCGCCGAGCCTCCAGCCGATGATCGTTCACCTTCTCGACGGAACCTACGAGCTCTTCCGCCAGTTCTATGGGATCCGGCGCTTCCGCGGGACCGATCCCCCCCTCGGGGCGGTGGCGGGCGTGTTGAACTCGGTGGCGCAGATGCTCGAGGCCGGAGCGACGCACGTCGGAGTCGCGACCGATCATGTCATCGAGTCGTTCCGCAACGGGCTCTGGCCGGGTTACAAGACCGGCGAGGGCGTCGAGCCGCGCTCTGTTCGAACAGTTCCGTCCCCTCGAGGACGCCCTGTCCGCAATGGGCGTCGTCGTCTGGCCGATGGTCGATCTCGAGGCCGACGACGCGCTCGCGTCTGCGGCCGGCATTGCGGCGCGGGAGGCGCGAGTCGAGAAAGTGTGCATCTGGACGCCGGACAAGGATCTCGCCCAGTGCGTCGTCGGCGATCGGGTCGTTCAGATGGACCGGCGCAGCGGCCAGATCCGCGACGCCGAGGGTGTCCGGGCCAAGTTCGGCGTGGTGCCCGAGCACATTCCGGACTACCTCGCCCTCGTGGGCGACTCCGCGGACGGCTATCCGGGAATTCCGGGGATCGGGCCGAAGACGGCGGCCCGCCTCATCGGACGTTACGGAGCGCTCGAGGAGTTCCCGCCCGAGGTCCTCGGCGACCGCCGGCGCGACGCGCTCCTCTTCAAGACGCTGGCAACCCTGCGAACCGATGCCCCGCTCTTCGAAGACATCGAGGATCTCCGCTGGCGGGGACCGACGGCGTCCTTCGGCCGGGTGGCCGAGACGATCGGGGACGCGAGGCTCGAGGTTCGCGTGAGCGAGCTCGAAAAGCGGCTCGCCGGCGAAGGCGCCCCGCGGTAGGCTCCTCCTGCGGACTTTCGGTCGGGTCGGGTGAATCATCGAACTCCTGCGGCGCGCCATTCTGGTCGGGTGCCTGCTTCCGGGCCTGTGGCTCCTGCGCCTGGCCCCGCTCGATCCTCTCCTGACGGTGGTTTCCGTGGACTTCGCGGCGCGGCAGAAGCAGGAGGCCGCTTGGGTGCCCGACGAACGCAAGACGGAGGCCGAGCGGCGGCGGGCGACCATTCCTCTGCCGGTCTACGTCGAGGAAGTCGTGCAGTACAACGTTTTCTCCGCGGTGGGCCCGGAGTGGGATCGCCTGCTTCGCGACATCGACGCTCTCGACGCGGGCGGAGCGCGCCCCTACGCGTTTTTTCGCCAGGACGAGGCGCCCCTGCGCCAGGTTCTCGACAAGCTCGCGCAGGGAGGCGGCACGACCTACGTGTCGATCTCGCGACCGGGAGGGGACCGCCACTACCAGGTGGACCGACGCGTCTGGGACCGCCGGCATTTTCGGCCCGGCCCGGGTTTTTCCGGAAAGCCCACGCCGCCGGCGCGCCTGCTGTATCCATTCCGCCTCGTGGCGCTCGTCGTCGTTCTGACCGGGATCGCCCTCTTCGCCCTCCTTCCCGGCACGAGGCGCCCGGGAGCGCGCCACGGTCCCACGGCGCCCGAGTGGACCGCCCTGGCGGCCGGTCTGCTTCTCTTCGCGCTTCCCCTCGTCGCGGTCGGGGGCTCGGTCCAGGCCCTCACGCGGGGGCCTTGGCTGACCATCCCGTGCTGGGTCCTCGCCGCCGCATGCGTTCACTTTTTCGCTGGCCCGAAAAGGAACGCTCCCGACGCCCCCGGCGCCGGGCGCCCTCGCGTCAGAGCGCTGTTTCTGCGGGAAGGGCTCGCCTTCCTCGCGATGGCGCTCGGCCCGCTCGCCTTCCTGGTCTCGGCGTCGCTGACTCTCTGGAATCGCTGAGGCGGTTTGAACCCGACTGCCTCCCTATTCGTATGAAGGATGATGCTGAAATTCCTTCTCTGGCTGCTCCTCTTCGTCCTTTGCTGGCCGGTGGCGCTGCTGGCGCTGGTCCTCTACCCGCTCGTGTGGCTCGTCCTGCTGCCGTTTCGCCTCATCGGACTCGCCGTCGACGGCGTCTTTCAGTTGCTGCGCGCGCTCGCGCTGTTGCCGGCCAGGGCGCTGGGTGCGAGACCGTGACGCCCGGGGTCCGCCCGGCTTCGCGTTCGAGCGTCGCCTGGGCGTGAGCCGGCCAGATCCGGAGCGAACCGTTCCGCCCGGAGAGGACGGCCCGGATTTTCCCGACAGCCTCTGCCACAGCTGCGCCGCGCCGCCGCGGTACATTCGGACGGAGCGGTCCACTTTCCTGTTCTGCCCGATCCTCAAGCGCTACCCGCCTCAGCCGGTCCGAACCTGCGCGGAGTTCGTTCCGAAAGGTTGAGTCCTGCTGGGTGAGCGCACGAGCGGCGACGGCGCATTCTCTCGGCTGGAGGTCGCCTCGAGCGAGGCGCGTTCCTGCGGTCCATCGCTCCGCGAAGGCCCGGAGTAGGATCTCGCGCAGGAGGGCGCCGGCCGGGCCAATGAGTCAACGCAGGTATGTCGTTCTTGGCCTCGCCCTCTGGCTTCTGCCGCTTGCCGCGGTCTGTGTGATGGTCGCACTCGACCCCGTGAAGCGCTCCGTGACTCCCGTGTTCCACCTCGCGTCCGAGCGCTGGTGGGCGCGCGGCGAGCTCTATGCCGACGTGCGGGGCTACCACTACCTGCCGCAATTCGCGCTTTTCTTCTCGCCCTTCCACGCGCTGCCCGTGCCGATGGGAGACATCCTGTGGCGATGCCTCTCGGTCGCCCTCGTTCTCGGTGGAATCGCCGCCTTCATCCGCCGCGCGCGGCCGGTGGAGCAGGGGCGGTTTTTCTTTCTCGCCTGCCTTTTCGCCCTCGGGCCGTGCCTCGGGGCGGTGCGCAACGGCCAGACGAATCTGGCCTTCGCGGGGCTCTGCGTGCTGCTCGCGGCGTGTGTCGCTGCCTCGCGCTGGGGCGCCGCCGCGTTCTGCCTCGTGGCCTTGGTCGCGGTCAAGCCGCTCGGCCTTGTTTTCGTTCTGCTCGCGCCCTGGGCTTATCCGCGGCTGGTGAAGCCCATGGTGCTCGGCCTCACTGTCCTGGCCGTTCTGCCGTTCGTCTTCGCGCCTCCCCATTACGCGGTCGCGGAGTACCGCTCGGCGGCCCAGCATCTGGTCGGGTGGTCCGGCACGACCGAACGCCGCTTCGCCGACCTCGCGGCGCTGCTGCGCGCGGCGGGCGTGCCGCTCTCCGGACCGGCAACTCTTGCGCTTCGTGGCGCGGCCGCCGTCGCGACGCTTGGTGCTGTGGATCCGGGCGGCGTCGCGGACGGGCGAGCCGTGGCGCGCGCTGACTCTCGTTCTGCTCGGGACGATCTACCTGATGCTCTTCAATCCCATGACCGAGAAGAACAGCTACGCGATCGTCGCGCCGGCGTTCGCGGTCGGCGCGGTCTTCTCCCTCGGCGCGGCGCAGACGAGAGTACTCGGCTGGTTCCTCGCGTTCGTGCTCGTGTCGGTCGGGGTCCTGCCGGAGCTGCTCTGGCGCGTGGACCGGAACTTCGGGCTCTGGTGGGACCCGCTGACGGTCCTCGCCGTCGCCGTGTGCCTCGCGTGGGCGATCGTCCGGCACGGAGACGTGTTCCCGGGGCAGGCGCCGGCGTGAGATACCTGGACGTCTCCCTCGAGGGGGACGGGTATCGGGCGGTCCTCGCCGAGGGGGACCCGCCGGTTCCTGCCGGCGGCGAGGTTCTCGTGAAGGTCGCTGCGTCGGGCTTGAATCGTGCGGATCTCTCGCAGATCAGCGGGCACTATCCGCCGCCGCCCGGAGAATCGACGATCCTCGGGCTCGAGCTCTCGGGAACGGTGGTCGGAACGGGCGAGCGCATCTGTGCGCTCGTGGCGGGTGGGGGTCACGCGGAATTCGCGGCCGTTCCAACCGGGCAGCTGCTCGCCGCGCCCGATGGCATGGCTCTCGCGTCCGCGGCAGCGATCCCGGAAGCTTTCCTGACGGCCTACCTGAACCTCGTGATCGAAGGCAGCCTCGACCGTGGCGGGCGCGTGCTCGTGCACGCGGGCGCCTCCGGCGTCGGGCTGGCGGCGATTCGGACGGCCAGGTACATCGGCGCGTCGGTCGCGGCGACGACTCGCAGCGCCTCGAAACTCGCCGCGATCCGCGAAGCCGGCGCCGACCTCGCGATCGACGCCAGCGCGGAGCCGTTCGCCGACGCGATCGAGAGAATCTGGGGCCGGGACGCCGTGGACGTGATCCTGGATCCCGTGGGGGCCGATGCGCTCGCGGGCGACCTCCGCGTGCTCGCGCGGGAGGGGCGCGTCGTCTTTCTCGCGACCATGTCGGGCTCGAGGGCCGAGCTCGACATCGCCCGTCTCATGGGCAAGCGGGGCCGGGTCATCGGCTCGACGCTGCGCTCCCGTTCCCGCGAGGAGAAGGCGCGCCTCGTCGCGCGGTTCCGCTCGGAGATCCTGCCGGGGTTCGACTCGGGCGCACTGACCGTCTCGCTCGACTCGACGTTTCCGCCCGAGCGGGCCGCCGAGGCCTTCGCGCGGATGCGGCGGAACCTGAACACCGGCAAGATCTTGATCGACTGGGCCTGACCGGCTTTGCCATCCGAGGCCCGTTGCGCGCCGCTCGCGGTTCGGCGGTAGAGTGAGAGCGGGACTCCTCTCAACCGTACAGTGAGGAGCCGCGGTGCCGAAAAGGCCGCTCCGGCCGCAAAAGACATCTTCGTCGGCAGCATCAAGCAGATGAGCTTCGAGGACGCCCGAAAAATCCTGGCCGGAGGCGACACGGCCGCGACGGTTACTTTCGCGAGAAGACGAGCGGAGAGCTCACGGCGGCCTTCAAACCCGTGATCGACGCGTCCCTGAACGAAGTGGGCGTCACGCGGCAGTACAAGGAGCCGGTCGGCCGCTACGAGTCGATACCGTTCGTCGGCGGAGCCGTCTCGTTCGACCTCGATCAGTACGTGGTGTCGAAAGCGCTGGACGGGCTGTTCCTCATCCTGGGGGAGCAGGAGCGCAAGATCCGGAAGGACCCCGCTGCGCGGGTCACCGATCTGCTCAAGCAGGTCTTCGGCAAGTAGCCGGCCGAAGGCTTCATTTCCCGGGGCGTGCCGCCCGCGGCGGCCGCGATCACACCATTTGCTAGACTTACCGGCTCTCGGGGAGGCGGAGTGGCGATTTTCGGGAAAACGGACGGCTCGAACGAGCAGCCGGCGGCGCCGGAGCGCCCTGCATCCGCGGGCCCGGCGCCGGCCACGGTGGTCGGCCCGAAGGTCCGTTTCGTCGGGGATCTGTCCGGGGACGAAGACATCGTGATCCACGGCCGCTTCGAGGGAAACATCGACATCCAGCGCAGGGTCACCGTCGCCTCCACCGGAGAGACGAAGGGCGACATCCACGCCCGGTCGGTCGTCGTCGGCGGACGGGTCCACGGACAGATCCGGGCCGACGAGCGGGCGGAGCTTCTCGCTTCGGCCTCGGTCCAGGGAAACGTCCAGGCTCCCAAGGTCGTGATTGCCGAGGGGGCTCAACTTCAGGGGAACGTGGCCATGTCCACGGCGGCCTCGCCCGCGACCCCTGCCCAGAAGAAAACGGAGGAGGAGTGATGGCCACGGAGATCGCGATCGAAACGCAGCACAACTTCATCGGCGGCAGGTGGGTCCCGGCCTCTTCCGGGAAGACCTTCGAGGACCGGAATCCGGCCGATCGCGACGACCTCGTCGGCCTCTTCCCGAAAAGCGGCAAGGCGGACGTGGACGCGGCCGTCGCGGCGGCCAAGAAGGCCTTCCCGGGCTGGAAGAACACGCCGGCGCCGCGCCGCGCCGAAGTCCTCTACGCCGCGGGCGAGATCCTGAAGCGCGACAAGGAGAAGCTCGCGCGCCTGATGACGCGCGAGATGGGCAAGGTGCTCGCGGAGACGCGCGGCGACGTGCAGGAGGCCATCGACATGGCCTTCCTCGCGGCGGGCGAGGGGCGCCGGCTCTTCGGCTTCACGACGCCGTCGGAGCTTCCGAACAAGTGGGCCATGTGCGTGCGGCAGCCCGTGGGTGTCTGCGCCTTCGTCACGCCCTGGAACTTCCCGATGGCGATCCCCGCCTGGAAGTCGATGGCGGCCCTGATCGCGGCAACACGATCGTCATCAAGCCGGCGACCGACACGCCGGCCTCGGTCGTCGCCCTCGCGCGCGTCTTCGAGGAGGCCGGGCTGCCGGCCGGGGTCTTCAACGTCGTGATGGGCTCGGGCGGCGAGGTCGGGAACCCTCTCGTCGAGCACCCGGACGTGAAGGTCGTGTCCTACACGGGCTCGACCGAGGTCGGCCGCCAGATCTCCCAGGCCTGCGCACCGACGTTCAAGCGGCTCCACCTCGAGATGGGCGGCAAGAACGCGATCCTCGTCATGGACGACGCCGAGGTGGACCTCGCCGTGGATGGCGCGGTCTGGGGCGCCTTCGGCACGACCGGGCAGCGGTGCACGGCCTCCTCGCGCCTGCTCGTCCACAGGGCGGTCTACGGGGCGTTTTTGGAGAAGCTCGTCGGGCGGGTCAAAGCCCTGCGCGTGGGCAACGGCCTCGACGACAAGGTGGAGATGGGTCCGTGCGTCTCGGAGAAGCAGCGCGAAACCGTGGCCAGGTACGTCGAGATCGGAAAGGCGGAGGGCGCGAAGCTCCTGTGCGGGGGCGAGAAGCTGACCGGCGGGACCCTCGGCAAGGGCTGGTTCTTCGCGCCGACGGTGTTCGCGGACGCCGACGCGAAGATGCGGGTGGCCTGCGAGGAGATTTTCGGGCCGGTGACGACGGTCGTGCCGATCGGTTCGCTCGAGGAGGGGATCCAGGTCGCCAACTCCGTGGCCTACGGGCTCTCGGGCTCGATCTACACGCAGGACGTCAACAAGGCCTTCAAGGCGATGAACGAGTTCGAGACCGGAATCTTCTACGTCAACTCCTCGACGATCGGCGCCGAGGTCCACCTGCCCTTCGGCGGCATCAAGGACACGGGCAACGGCCACCGCGAGGCGGGCATCGCCGGCCTCGATGTGTTCACGGAATGGAAGTCCATCTACGTGGACTTCTCGGGCAAGCTCCAGAAGGCGCAGATCGACACTCACTGACGTCAGAACGCAGAAGGCGGGAGAAGAGAGGCAGGAGGAGAGAGGAGCGCGCGGATGATCGTCGGGGTGCCGAAAGAGATCAAGGACAACGAGAATCGGGTCGGCCTCGTGCCGGCGGGCGCCAAGGCGCTCACGGCGGCCGGGCATGCGGTTTTCGTCGAGCACGACGCAGGAGCGGGGTCGGGAATCCCGGACGAGCAATACGCGGCCGCGGGGGCGAAGATCCTCGGCACGGCCGACGAGGTCTTCTCCAGGGCGGAGATGATCGTCAAGGTCAAAGAGCCCGTCGGGCCGGAGTACCAGCGGCTGCGCGAAGGACAGATCCTCTACACGTACCTGCACCTGGCGCCGGCGAAGGCGCTCACCGACATGCTCCTGGAGAGAAAGGTCTCGGGCGTGGCCTACGAGACCATCACGGGCCGAAACGGGTCCCTCCCGCTCCTGACTCCCATGTCGGAAGTGGCCGGGCGCATGAGCGTGCACATCGGGGCCTACTATCTGCAGAAGTCCAACGGCGGCCGGGGAGTGCTGCTCTCGGGCGT
Organism: uncultured Acidobacteriota bacterium; assembly: GCA_963724465.1. GTDB lineage: Bacteria > Acidobacteriota > Thermoanaerobaculia > UBA5066 > Gp7-AA6 > DAHUXD01. The sequence goes on from CAVRUT010000012.1 coordinate 72,487, forward strand.
GCCGGGCGTGCCGCCGGCCGATGTCGTGATCATCGGCGGAGGCGTCGTCGGCACGAACGCGGCACGGATCGCCGCAGGAATGGGCGCCGAGGTGACCGTCCTCGAGGCGTCGCCCGACCGCATGCGGGAGCTCGACGACATGTTCCTTGGACGGGTGAAGACGGTCGCCTCGAACCCGCAGACCCTGGAAACCGGCTGCCGGAGGGCGGACCTGCTGATCGGCGCGGTGCTGATTCCGGGCGCGGCCGCACCGAAGCTCGTCTCGAGGGCGCTGATCGCGCAGATGAAGAAGGGCTCCGTCGCGGTGGACGTCGCGGTGGACCAGGGCGGCTGCTTCGAGACGACAAGAGCGACGACGCACTCCGACCCGGTGTACACGGTGGACGGCGTCATCCATTACTGCGTGGCGAACATGCCGGGCGCCGTCGCGCGGACCTCGACGTTCGCTCTGACGAACTCGACGCTGCGCTACGCGCTGCGGCTCGCGAACACGGGACTGAAGAAGGCCGTCGCGGACGACGCGAACCTGGCCGAGGGCGTCAACACGTTCGGCGGGAAGCTGACGTACCGGGCGGTCGCGGAAGCGCAGGGCCGGGCGTACACGCCGCTCCAGCAGGCGCTCGCTTAGCTCGGGCATGGGCCTGTCGATCCTGGGCCTTGCCGGGAGCCTCCGGGCGGGCTCCTATAACCGCGCGCTGCTGCGGGCGGCCGTTGAGCTCGCGCCGGCCGGCCTGGAAATCCGGACCTTCGAGCGCCTCGGGGAGATCCCGCTCTACGACGCCGACGTCGAAGCGCGGGGCGAGCCGGAGCCGGTCGCCGCGTTCAAGTCCGCGATCCGGGCGGCCGACGGCCTGCTGATCGCGACACCCGAGTACAACCACAGCATCCCGGGGGTTCTCAAGAACGCGATCGACTGGGCCTCGCGGCCGGCCGCGAACCCGGCCTTCGGGGGCAAGCCCGTCGCGATCATGGGCGCCACGCCGGGCTCCGGCGGGACGATCCGCGGCCAGATGGCGCTGCGGCAGGCGTTGGACACCGCGACCTACCTGATGGCGAAGCCCGAGGTCTTCGTCGCGAGGGCGGCGGAGCGCTTCGACGCTTCCGGCCGGCTCGCGGACGAGGCGACCCGCCGGCACGTAGTGCGGCTGCTCGAGGCTTTCGCCGAGTGGGCGGAGCGCTTTCGCGCCGCTTGATCGACCCGCGGAACCTCGCGGTTCCTCCTGCGTATTGGGGGGAAGGGGGAAACCATGAAACGAAACGCCGTTGGAGGGGCGCTCGCGCTGGCCGGCCTGGCGCTGGCCGCCGTGGCCCTGGCGGATACCCGGATCGAGAAGGACCTGAAGCTTGCGCCAGGAGGCGAATTTCGGCTCGAAACCGACATGGGGGCGGTGACCGTGACGGGGAGCTCCGACTCCGGAGCCCACGTGGTCGTCACATCGAAGCGGAAGGACCTGGACGACCTTCTGACCTTCCGCTTCGAGGAAGGGGCGAACTCGGCCACCGTCATCGCGAAAAAGAAGCACCCCCACTCCTGGTTCTCGGACCACGGCGGTTCGGTGCACTACGAAATTCGGGTCCCCGCCCAGACGCGCCTCTCCGTCGACACCTCGGGGGGGAGCATTACGGTTTCTGGGATGCGCTCGCCGGCCAAGCTCGACACGTCGGGCGGCGGCATCAAGGTGACCGACCTCGTCGGCGACCTCGACGCGGACACTTCGGGCGGCTCGATCGACCTCAAGGACATCAAGGGAACGGTCCGCGTCGAGACCTCGGGCGGCGGGATCGACGGAGCGAACCTGGACGGGCCCGTTCACGCCGAGTCCTCGGGCGGCTCGATCGAGCTCCAGAACGTCACCGGAGACGTCGACGCCGAAACGTCGGGCGGCGGAATTCGGATCACGGAGGCCGGGGGCCGCATCCACGCGGACACCTCGGGCGGCTCGATCGAGGCCTCCTTCACGAAGGGCAATTCCAGCGGGGGCTCGCTCGAGACCTCCGGGGGCGGCATCGAGGTCGCGCTCGATCCGGAGGCGGATCTCTCGATCCAGGCCTCCGGAAACTCGGTCAAGACGGAGCTTCCGATCCGCGTCCAGGGTGAGATTTCCCGAGGCAGCCTCACGGGGAGCCTCGGCAAGGGGGGCAACACGCTGCGCCTTCGTACGAGCGGGGGATCCGTGCGGATCCAGGCCCTTTAGGGCAGCCCATAGAATGGCGGTGTGACGGCGTCAGTCGCGATAGCCGGTGCCGGGCCGACGGGCATTGTGTGCGCGGTCGAGCTCGGGCGGCGAGGCATTCCGTCGGTCTGCTACGAGCGTGGCGCGATCCTCGAGTCGCTCCAGCACTTTCCGGAGGAGATGCGCTGGTTTTCGACCAGGGATCTCCTCGACATCGCCGGCGTGCCGTTCACGGCGCCGGAGGCGCACCCGACACGCCTGGAGGCGCTGGCGTACTACCGGGGCGTGGCCGAGCGCTTCGGCGTGCGCGTGGCGGCCGAGACCGTGATCGAGCGGGTGATTCCCCGCCCGGGCGGCGGCCTCGACGTCGAGGGCAGCGGACGCGCGGGGCCCCTTCGGTTCGAGGCGCCTGCCGCCGTTCTCGCGACCGGGTTCTTCCACAATCCAAGGCGCCTCGAGGTCCCGGGCGCGGACCGGCCGCACGTTCATGCGCGCTACGTCTCGGGCTATCCCTTTCACGGCCGCGACGTCGTCGTCGTCGGAGGGAAGAACTCCGCGGCGGAGGCCGCCCTCGACCTGTATCGCCACGGGGCCCGGGTCACCCTCGTGCACCGCGGCGCGGCGCTCTCGCAGCGGATCAAGTACTGGATCAGGCCCGACCTCGAAAACCGGATCGCCGCCGGCGCAATCCGGGCCCTCTTTGGCTCCCGCGTGGCCGCCGTGGAGGCGGACTCGGTCCGGGTCGCCACGCCCGGAGGGGAGGCCATCGTGCCGGCCGACGCCGTCTTCGCCCTCATCGGATACCGGCCGGATTTCGAGCTCTTCGAGCGCTGCGGCATCCGCCTGGAAGGCGAGGGGAGGGTTCCGGCCCACGACCCGGAGACGCTCGAGTCGAACGTCCCGAATCTGTACCTGGCCGGCGCCATTCTGGGCGGCACTGAGACCGGCCGGATCTTCATCGAGAACAGCCGCCACCACGCCGCGGCGATCGCTCAGGCGATCGAGCGGCACTGCAAGCCCGTGACCGCTTAGCCGTTGCAACCAAAGGCCCTCCTCCCGTGTTTGAGGGACGGGTGGAGGGAACGATGATCAGCCGATGCGCCCCGAGCGCGGGGCAGGTACCGAGGCCACCGGGCGGGGCGTCCGGTTTCCAGCTGGTGCTGGGCCAGCCGGAACAGTGGAAGCGGAGGACGGGGTTGGCGATAACCGAGGACGACGCTCTCCGAAACCGGCTCGCGGAGGACCTCGACGGCGCCTTCGAGGACCTCGTACGGGCCTACCAGGACCGGCTCTTTTCTTTCGCCCTGCGCCTGACGGCTCGGCGCGAGGACGCCGAGGAGGTGGCTCAGGACGCGTTCGTGCGGGCGTACCGCGCGCTGGCGTCCTATCCGGCCGAACGCATCCGCGGGATGGCGCTGCGCGCCTGGCTCTACCAGATTACCCTCAACGTCGCGCGCAACCGGTTCCGGGGAAAGAAGCTCAAGCTCGTGTCTCTCGACCATCCGCTCTCGCCGCGCGGCGAAACCGTCTGGGAGGCGGCCGATGCCGAGGACGCGCGACCGGATGCACGGTACGAGGAATCGCGGCGCCGGACCGACATGGCGTCGCTCGTGGCCGGGCTGCCGGAGCGCTACCGAGCGCCGATCCTGCTTCGGTACGTCGAGGGGCTGCGGCTCGAGGAGGTCGCGAAGGTGCTCGGCCAACCGATCGGTACCGCCAAGTCGAACGTGCATCGGGGAGTCAATGCCCTGCGCGAGGCGCTCACCGCGTCTCGCCGGGAAGGGGTGAGGAAATGAAGACGATGAGGAACGCTGTGGCGATCGCCCGGGCCCTGCGGGGGTTCGAGGTCGAGAAGGCGCCGGCGACGCTCCTGCCCGCGGTGTTGCGGAGGGTCGGCCTGGCCGACACGTACTGGCGGCTCGAGTCGCCGGTGGGGCCGGTCTTCATCGCGCACAGCAAGGCCGGGATCTCGATGGTGACGCGGGCGAAGTCGGCCGAGGAGTTCGAGCGCAGCTTCCAGCGGCGGTTCGGGCGCAACGCGACGGCCGAGAAATCGGTTCCGCCCGCCGGCGTCCGGGCGCTCATCCGGAACGTGAAGGGCAAGGGCCGGCGCGAGCTGCGGTTCGACCTGCGCGGGCTCTCGGAGTTCGAGCGCGCAGTCCTGATGAAGGCGCTCGAGATCCCCTCCGGCGAGGTGCGGCCCTACAGCTGGATCGCCAGGGAAATCGGCCACCCGGGCGCGGTGCGGGCGACAGGATCGGCGCTGGCGAAGAACCCGGTGCCGCTGCTGATCCCGTGCCACCGCGTGGTCCGCAGCGACGGCCACATCGGCGAATACTCGCTCGGCGGGGCCCGAAACAAGCGGAGGCTGCTCGAGGTCGAGGGCGCGCAGCCGGAGCTTCTCGAGAGGCTGGCCGCCTCGAGGGTGCGGTACCTCGGCAACGCGGAGGCCAAGCACTTCTGCTACCCGACGTGCGGCGGCATCGAGACGCTCGTGCTGACGAACAAGGTGCGGTTCCACTCCGAGCGCGAGGCGGTCGCGGCGGGTTACCATCCCTGCGGGGACTGCCGGCCGCCGGTGGCGCAGGCAGTTTGAGCGGCGCTCGACGCGCCGACGAGAGAGGGAACGCCGCGCGTCCCCGATTTCCGCCGGCCGAGAGGCGGCTTCCGAGAGAGCTCTCTGCCGCGACGTGCCGACCCTCCCCTCCGTAGAAAGAGGGGAGGGTCTTCCCGTCCTGGACTAAGCTACGCGCGCGGCCCATGTACAACGAGTTCTACGGGTTTCGGGAGGCGCCCTTCAACCTCACCCCGGACCCCCGCTTTCTCTTCTTTTCTGACAAGCACCGCGAAGCCTTCAACCACGTCCTGTTCGGGATCCGCGAGCGCAAGGGCTTCATCCAGATCACAGGCGAGGTCGGCGCCGGCAAGACGACCGTGTGTCGTGCCATTCTCTCGGAGCTCGGGCCGACGTACAAGACGGCGCTGATCCTGAACCCCATGGTGACCGCGACGCAGCTGATGAGAACCGTTCTCGCCGAGCTCGGCCTCGAGCCGCGCAAGCTCGACCGGACCGCGTACCTCGAGATCCTGAACCGCTTCCTGCTCGAGCAGGCGGCTGCGGGCAATGACGTCGTGCTGCTGATCGACGAGGCGCAGGACCTCGACCCGGAGCTGCTCGAGCAGGTGCGGCTCCTCTCGAACCTCGAAACCGACCAGAGGAAGCTCCTGCAAATCGTCCTCATCGGTCAGCCGGAGCTGCGCGAGAAACTGAACCAGAAGGGACTGCGCCAGCTACGCCAGCGCATCACGGTGCGGTATCACCTGGCGCCCCTCAACCGCTTCGAGACGCAGCGCTACATCGCGCACCGGCTGCGCGTGGCGGGCGCTGATGGCCGGCCGACCTTCACGCCCTGGGCGATCCGCCGCGTGCACCGATACGCACACGGAGTACCTCGCCTCATCAACGCGGTCTGCGACAAGTCGCTCCTCTACGGCTACGTCAACGGCACATACGAGCTGCGGGCGCGGGCGGTGGGGCAGGCCATCCGCGAGCTCGAGGGCGAGGTCGCGTGAGCCTCATCGACGACGCGCTGAAGCGCGCGCAGGCCGCGGGGGAGGTCGACCGGGGAAAGCCGGGCGACCGGCCCTGGATCCCGGCTCCGATGCCCGACCCGGGACTCGCGCGGCGCCACGCCCTGGTCCGCTGGATGGGGGTCGCGGCTACGTTGGCACTGCTCGCGGCCGCCGGGGTCTGGCTCTACCGTCGGGAAGCGGCCGGTCCCCCCCCTGTCCCGGCCGGAGAGGGAAGGGGTGAGGGGCGCCCCGCAGCGATGCCCCCACCGGCAACTCCAACTCCCGACGTCGTTGCCCTGGCGACCCCGGTCGCGGTCGCGCCCCCGGCCGGGTCCCGGCCCACGAGCCCCTCTCGGCCGCCCGAGGAGGGCGCGGCCGTCGAGAAGCCGGCGGCCCCGCCCCCGACCCTAACCGCGTCGCGGCCGGCCCAGGGAATCGTGAACGGGAGGACCTATACCGGAGCCGTGACGCTGCCGGGCGGCGCGAGGATCGAGCTCGGCGGCATCGTCTGGTCCGAGACCGAGCCCCGCGCGCTGCTCAACGACCGGATCGTCGCCACGGGCGGCTACGTCGAGGGCTTCAGCGTCGTCAGGATCGAGGAGGACCGCGTCGTCCTCGAGAAGGACGGCGCGACGATCTCCCTCTCGGTAAGGTAGACCCGACGTTCTTCAGGGCCTCGCGGCGCGACAGGGGGGCGAGCTCGTGCGTGCGGACGTAGCGGCGGACTTCGCTCGGGTCGGTCCAGGCGTACTGGCGCAGCGCCCAGCCGATCGCCTTGCGCAGAAAGAACTCGGGCGAAGACAGCGATGGTGCGATGCAGGCGTAGAGCAGGTCGAGGTCCGTGTCCTCTTTGAAGGCGAGCTGGCAGAGGATCGCGCTGCGCCGCTTCCAGATGTTCTCCGAACGGCTCCAGGCGAGCATCGTTCGTCGCATGGAGGTCGGAGAGGCCCGCAGGAGCGGGCCGAGGCGATGTTTTGCCACGACGTCGACGAAGTCCCACCACGCCCCGGTCACGATCATCTCCTCGTACATCGGGAGAGCGTCGAGCGTCTGGAACCGCCGGTCCCCCGAGAGCTCGATCGCCGCGTAACGCTCCTCCCGAAAACGGGCCCGCCGCCACATGTGGAGAACCGCCGATCGCCATCGGTCGGCGGAAGGCAAGTCGAGGTCGGCGAACGCCCGTTGGAAGATTGCGCGCATTGGGGCCGCCGCGACGCCGTGGTACGGCATCGACGACTTCATGTAGGCGCGGGCGCCGGCGGCCACCCTCGCGTCGCCGGCGGCGGCGAGCTCGCGTCGCAGCCGCGCGAGCAACTTCCGGGGTGTCACCGCCGTCCGGCGAGATAGAGGCCGGCCCAGATCTTCGGGTCGATCACGGCGCCCTCGGCTTCGCGACGGCGGGCCCACGACGGCAGCTCGGCGATGGGCACGACGTGCACGCGGATCTTGCCCCTGTCGTGCGCGGCCTGGTCGCCGACCTGCGTGGCCCCCTCGGCGAGGAAAAACGTCACCATTTCGGAGCTCTGCCCGGCGGATCCGGGGCCGCGGGCGAGAAGTTCGAGCGAAGCAGCCTCGTGGCCGGTCTCCTCGGAGAGCTCCCGCCGGGCGGCGTCGATGGCGTCCTCGGGGCCCTCATCGCCGATCAGGCCGGCCGGCAGCGACACGACGGGGGCGTTGATGGGAGGGCGAAACTCCTCGGCCAGGACGATCTCCTCGCTGGCCGTGATCGCAACGATCATGGCCGCTTCAGGCGCCGTGCGGTGCTCGACGTATTCCCACCCGTTGCGGCGCAGGAAAACCATGTGCCGCCCTTCGCAAAGGACCTCGCGCTCGTCGCTCATGGGCGGAAGGCTATCGCGCGGCCGCTTCGATGTCCGAAAGAAGCCCGGACAGGTCCGGCGGAAGCGGCGCCACGATCTCGACGAGCTCCTGTGTGGCCGGGTGGCGAAAGGCGACGCGCTCGGCGTGAAGCGCCTGCCGGGGAAATTCCATGAGCCGGCGCTTCAAGGCCGCGTCCCGGACCCGCGCGTAGGAGGGGCGGCCGTAGACCGGGTCCCCGACGATCGGCAGGCTCGAGGCGGAAAGGTGTACGCGGATCTGGTGGGTGCGGCCCGTGACGAGGCGGCACCGAAGGAGGGTCAGGCCGAGGCCGAACCACTCGCGCTCGAGCTCGTAGAGCGTGCGTGCCGCTCGGGCGCCCGCCGGGACGTCGTCCGCCGTCGGCCGGAAGGCCTTCATTTTCTTGCGGTCGCGGGGGTCTCTGCCGACCGAGAGGGAGACCTCGCCCTTGCGGACCTTCGGCACCCCTGCGACGAGCGCAAGGTATTCCTTGCGGAGCGTGCGCTGCCTCATCTGCCGCGACAGGAGCTGGTGCGCCCGATCGGTCTTCGCGACGAGAAGGACTCCCGAGGTGTCCCGGTCGAGCCGATGGACGATTCCGGGACGAAGCTCTCCGCCGACTCCCGCCAGGTCGCGGACGTGGTGGAGCAGGGCGTTGACGAGCGTTCCCGATCCGTGGCCCGGCGCGGGGTGGACGACGAGGCCCGGGGGTTTGTCGATCGCGAGCATGTGCTCGTCCTCGTACAGGATCGAGAGCGGTATGTCCTCGGGCTCGAGTTCGCTCTTGCGGGGCTCCGGGACCTCGATCGAGACCTCCTCGCCCGCGCGCACGACGTGGGATCGGCGAGCCGGGGCGCCCCCGACGAGAACGGCTCCTTGCGCGACGAGCTTCTGGATGCGCGAGCGCGACAGGTCCGAACAGGCCGCGGCGAGGAAGAGGTCGAGCCGGGTCCCGGCGGACGGGGACCCCACCTGGAACCGGCGGACGCTCAAGTCGAAATCCGAAATCCGAAATCCAAAATCCGAAACTCGAATCGGATCCCGTTTTCGGATTTCGAATTTCGTGCTTCGGATTTCGTCATGAGGCTTCGGCGCGGCTTCGACGAGAAAACAGGTACAACATGGCCCCGGCGAGCAGGGCCGTGAGGAGGCCGATGAACTGCGAGGTGGACAGAACGTCCGGAATCACGAAGCCGCGAACGAGGTCGCCGCGCCAGGTCTCGAGGATCCCGCGCGTGATCGCATAGAGGAGCACGTAGAGCCAGAACACTTCGCCGTCGAAGGTCTTGCGGCGGTAGGCCCACTGCAGGATCAGGAAGATCAGGAAGGCGTTGGCCGACAGGTAGAGCTGCGTCGGGTGGAGCGGGACGTCGAGGGGCGTGCCGACGGCCTCGTGCGCGAAGGCGTCGGTGAAGGTCACGGCGAAGGGGCCGTGGCTCTCCTTGCCGTAGCAGCAACCCGCGGCGAAGCAGCCCCAGCGGCCGATCGCCTCGCCCAGCGCGATCGAGGGAGCCCCCATGTCGGCGATGGCCCAGGCCGGCAGCTCGTGCTTCTTCATGTAAAGGATCGCCACCGTCGTCGCCGCGATGAGCCCGCCGTAGAAGACGCCACCCGAGCGCAGAATCTCGAAGAGGTCGCGAGGGTTCGCCGCATAGCGGCGCCACTCGACCGCCACGAGGAGGAGTTTCGCACCGAGGATCGCGGAGGCGAGGATGTAGAGCGAGAGGTCGAGGACCTTCTGGTCCGGCAGGCCCGCGGCCAGGGCCTTGCGGCGCAGCAGCCAGATTCCGGTCAGGTAGGCGATCGCCAGGACGACGCCGTAGGTCGGGAGGTAGAAGCCGCCGACGTGGACCAGTCGGGGAAAGATGGCCTATCCCCCGGCCGGGTCCGGACGCTCCGCCGGGCCGTCCTCGCTGCCGAGCATGTCGAGGAAGAGCAGGCCCACGCCGATGCAGATGGTCGAATCGGCCACGTTGAAGGCCGGCCAGTGGTGGCCCGAGATCGCGAAGTCGAGGAAATCCACGACGTATCCGAAGCGCACGCGGTCGAGCAGGTTGCCGACGGCGCCGCCGAGGATGAGCGCGAGCCCGACCTGGAGCCGAACGCTCTTGTGGGAGGAGCGCAGAGCGTAGGCCGAGACGATCAGGAAGACGACGACGGCGACGCTGTTGAGCAGGACGGCCTTCAGCGAGGAGTCGACCGACGCGAAGAGACCGAACGCCGCGCCCGTGTTGCGGACGTAGGTCAGGTCGAAGAAATCGGAAAGGACGGACCGGGACTGGTGGACTTCCATCGTGCGAGTGACGAGGCCCTTGGTCCACTGGTCCAGGAAGAGGACGGCCAGGGAGACGGCGAGGTAGGCACCGCGGTACAGGGTCGACTCGCGCAGCGAAACGCTCACGCCGCGGCCCCTCCGATGACGGTCCGGCACCGGTCGCAGAGGCCCTGCTCCTCGGCCTCGGGCGTGACCTTCCAGCAGCGGTCGCAGCGACGGCCGCGTGCCTTGCGGAACGCGAGCCTCACGCCCGGGTAGGCCCGGGAGTCGCGCCATCCGTCCCCGGTCGGGGAACGCTCTCCTCGACCGTCTCGGAGACGATCAGCAGGTCGGCGAGCCCCGGGCCGCTCGTCCCGGTCGCGGCGCGGTCGGCCTCGAGAGCCGCGCTCGCCGGCCAGCGCTATCGCGCCCTCGAGGGACGAGCCGATCACCTTTTCCCTGCGGGCTTCTTCCAGGATCACGGCGACTTCCTCTCGCAACTGTGTCAGGCGTTCCCAGGCGGCGGCGGGCACCGAGTCCTCGCGCAACTCTTCCAGGCACTCGAAACGCGCGAGGTGGACCGATTCTTCCTTCTTTCCGGGCAGGGCCGCCCAGATCTCGTCGGCGGTGAAAACGAGGACGGGCGCGGCCGCGGTGGCGATCGCCCGTGCGATCCGGTACATCGCCGTCTGCACCGAGCGACGCTCGGGCGAGTTCGCCGCCGACGCGTACAGCCGGTCCTTGAGAATGTCGCAGTAGAACGCGGACAGCGTCGTGGCGCAGAGGTTGACGAGGGCGTGGTAGACGACGTGAAAGTCGTACCGCTCGTAGGCCTCGCGCATCCGGGCGACAGCGGCGCCCGCTCGCTCGAGCGCCCAGGCGTCGAGGGGCAGCGCCGCGGGACGGGCAGGGCGTCGGTGGCGGGGTCGAAGTCGTAGAGGTTGGAGATCAGGTACCGCGCCGTGTTGCGGATCTTGCGGTACGCCTCCCCGCAGCGCGCCAGGATTTCCTCGGAGATCGGGTCGTCGTCCCGGTAGTCGACGCTGGCGACCCAGAGGCGCACGATGTCGGCGCCGTACTTCTTGATCAGGTCCTGGGGCGCGACGACGTTGCCGAGCGACTTCGACATCTTGCGGCCCTGCCCGTCCACGACGAATCCGTGCGTGATGACGCCGTCGTAGGGCGCGTCGCCGTAGAGCGCGACCGAGGTCAGAAGCGAGGACTGGAACCAGCCGCGGTGCTGGTCGTGGCCTTCGAGGTAGAGGTCGGCGGGCCGGCTCCCGGCCGGCCGCGAGAGCTCTGGCCACTCTCCCGAGCGCAGGACGGCGATGTGCGAGACGCCCGAGTCGAACCAGACGTCCATGATGTCGGTTTCGGTCTCGAAGTCGACCGGCCGAAGCCGCGCAGCTCGGCCTCGGGCGGAAGGAAATCGGACGCTGGCCGCGCGTACCAGGCGTCGGCGCCCTCCTCGTGGAAGATCCGGGCCACGTGCTCGAAGAACTTCCTCTGCTCGGCGGGCGAATCGCTCCACGGGTAGACGCCTGCGCGCTCCCCGTCCCGCATCGCGTAGAGCAGCGTGATCGGAGAGCCCCAGCGGCGCTGGCGCGAGATCACCCACTCGCGGCGGTTCTCGACCATCCCGGCGATGCGCTGCTCGCCCCACGCCGGCGTCCACCGGACCTTTGCGATGGCGTCGAGCGCGCCCCGGCGCACGTCCGTCAGCGGGGTCGTCGAGGCGCACGAACCACTGCACCGTCGCCCGGAAGATCACCGGATTCTTACAGCGCCAGCAATGCGGGTACTCGTGCCGGAACTTCGGATCGAGCGCGACCAGGGCGCCGCAGGCCTTGAGGTCCTCGACGATCTCGGCGTTCGCGTCGAGCACCTTCTTGCCGCGGTACTTCGCGACGGTCGTGTAGCGGCCCGCGTCGTCCACCGGGGAGAGGATCGGAAGGCCCTCGCGCTGGCCCGTCAGGAAGTCGTCCTCGCCGTGGCCGGTCGCCGTGTGGACGAGGCCGGTGCCGGCGTCCATGGTGACGTGGTCGCCGAGCACGACGCGAAACGACGTCGCCGCCTCCTCGGCCGTCAGCTCGCCGCGGCACTCCGGTGGCAGGGGATGACGGTAGGCGCAGGCCGGCGAGCTTCGCGCCCGGCAGCGTTGCGAGCGTCTTCCAGTCCGCCCAGCCCGCGTCTTTCGCGACGGCCGCGACGAGCTTCTCGGCGACCACGTAGGCGCGCGCCGCCCGCCTCGACGACGGCGTAGGTCTCGTCGGGGTGGACGGCGATCGCGACGTTGGCGGGAGGGTCCAGGGCGTCGTCGTCCAGACGAGGAGCCCGGCGTTCGGGAAGCGCTCCGCGCCGATGGCCGAGGTCGGCCGGAAAGGCGACGGTGACCGCCGGGATCCTCGCGCTCCTCGTATTCGAGCTCCGCCTCGGCCAGCGCGGTGCGGTCGGTGAAGCACCAGCGCACCGACTTCAGGGCCCGGTAGAGCAGGTCCTTGCCGTAGAAGGCGCCGAAGGCCCGGGCGATCTCGGCCTCGTAGGCGTAGCTCATCGTCGTGTAGGGGTGCTCCCAGTTGCCGCCCACGCCGAGGCGCCGGAATTCCTCGCGCTGGATCTCGATGAACTGCTCGGCGTACTCGCGGCAGGCCCTGCGGATCTCGACGGCGCTCATGTCCTTCTTCTTCGAGCCCGAGCTTCTTGTCCACCTGCTGCTCGATCGGCAGGCCGTGGCAGTCCCAGCCCGGGACGTAGGGCGCGTCGAAGCCCATCATCGCGCGGCTCCTCACGACGACGTCCTTCAGGATCTTGTTCAGGGCGTGGCCGATGTGGATGTGGCCGTTCGCGTAGGGCGGCCCGTCGTGCATGACGAAGCGCGGGCGGCCGGCCGCGGCCTTGCGGATCCGCTGCCTCGAGCCCGCTCTTCGCCCAGGCCTCGAGCTGTTGCGGCTCGCGCCGCGCCAGGTCCGCCTTCATGGGGAAGTCGGTCCGGGGCAGGTTCAGTGTGCTCTTGTAGTCCTGCGCGTCGCTCATGGGGCGTGCATCGGAAACCGTAAACCGTCAACCGTAAACCGACCTCGGATCGGCCGCGGCTCACGGCTCACGGTTCACGCCTCCCGTCACGAGCGCGACGACGGCGGCGGCGATGTCGCGGCCGTGGGTGATCGAGACCTCGGCCAGGCGCACGTCGAGGGCGCGGGCCCGCTCGAGCGCCTTCCCGTGGAAGGCGAGCAGCGGCTTGCCGCGAGCGTCGCGACCGACCTCGATGTCGCGGAACGCGAGGCCGCGCCATCCGAGGCCGAGCGCCTTCATCGCCGCTTCCTTGGCCGCGAACCGGCCGGCGACGTGCTCGGCGAGGGCACGGGGATGCCGGCGCGCGGTGCGGATCTCGCCGGGGCGGAAGACGCGGGCGAGAAACCGCTCGCCGTGGCGCTCGAGCACGCCGGCGACTCGATCCACCTCGGTCAGGTCGAGCCCGAGGAGCAGGCCCCGGTCGCCCGGCATCAGAGCCCCTTCAGGCCGAAGAACCGGGCGATCTTGCCGCGCAGGGACTCGGGCTCGGCCGCGGGCTGCCCGTCGCGGGCGGCGCGCTCCTCGGCGGTGTGGCGCCGCCGCTCGAGGATGATTGCGTCCAGCTTCTCGACGAGCGACGGGTTGGCCTCGAGGATCGGCGCGAGCGTCGCCTTGTCGATCTCGACGAGCGTCGTCTCGGCGATTGCCCGCACCGTGGCCAGGCGCGGTTCGCCGGTCAGGAGGCTGATCTCGCCGAAGGCGGCGCCCGGCTCGAGCACCGCGAGCTTGCGGCTGGCCGCGGTGTCGCCGCGCACGGAGACGGCCGCCAGCCCGGCCGCGATGAGGAACATCGAGGAAGTGGCGTCGCCTTCGCGCACGAGGGTCTCGCCCTCGGCAAACCGCAGGAGCCGCGCGCCCTCTGCGAGCCGCCGGCGCTCGTCGGCCGAAAGTGGCGCAAAGAGCGCGCTCGCGTCGATTGCGGCTCGGAATGGCGCCGCGGCTGTCGGGCCGGAGGACCGGCCCGGCGGCAAACTGGAGCTGACGGAGGAGCGGGTAGGCGAAATTCAACCCCTCGCGCTCGAGCCGGTACCAGACACGCTCTCGGACGCGCGAGTCGACCTCGAGGTAGCGGGCGTAGTCTGTCGAGCCAGTAGCGCAGCTCGTAGACGACCGAGAAGTCGTCGAAAACGGCCAGGTAGGCGACGGGCGGCGGGCAGGGCGACGACGCCCGCGATGTCCCGCCGCGGCGACCTCCAGCGCCGCGCGCGCTCGGGAGGGAGACGCGTCGAACTCGAGGCCGACGCGCAAAGTCCGAGCCATCGGCATGCTCCCGCGGCGGAAAACCTCGAGGCGGTCGCGGCTGGCGACGCTGTTGGGTATGAGCAGCGCGTTGCCTTCCATGGTGCGGACCTTGATTGCGCGCCAGGACAGCTGCTCGACCAGGCCGATCGTCTCGCCGGTGCGGACCATGTCGCCGACCTGCACGGTGCGCTCGATCGCCAGGCCGATGCCGGAAAAGAGGTTTCCGAGCGTCTCCTGGAGCGCGAGGCCGATGACGGCCGTGATGATGGCCGAGGTCGTCAGGATCGCGGGCAGGCTGACCGACAGGATGACCTTGAAGAGAGCGCCGAGCAGGAAGCCGAAGACGAGCAGGCTGACGAGCTGCCGGAGCAGCTCCGGCGCCGGCGCCGCGCTGCGCAGACGGTAGCCGAGATCGAAGAGGGCGAAATCGAGGACACGCGTCACGAGCAGCGCCGCGGCCAGACCGATCGCGAAGGTGCCGTAGTCCTTGGCGCCGCGGACCTCGGTCATGGACACGCCGGCGTGCGACAGGAACGCCACGAAGCCGGCCACCGCCAGCAAGAGCACCAGGGCCGGCAGGATCCGGCGAGCGCCGCCGGCGGGCGCGGCGGAGCGGCGCGCTCACCGGGCCGCGATCCTCTCCGCGACGCTGCGCGGGTCGGAGCTCTCCTGGAAGAGCCGGATCGCGGCGACGCCGCTGATTCGGTCCCGGTAGGGCTCGAGCTCGGCCAGCCGCGCCTCGTCTACGCCGCCGATGGCGTAGACCTCGCAGGAGTGGCTGTCGCGGCGCGGAAGCGCGGCGAGAGCCCGGGGACCGAGGGGCGGCCCGTAGGGCCGCTTGGACGGCGTGTCGAAGACGGGGCCGATGACGACGAGGTCGGCGCCCAGCGAGATCGCGTTTTCGGCCTCGGGCGCCGAGTGCGTCGAGACGCCGATCCGAAAGCCGCGGGGTGTGTTGGCGCGGACCTTCGGGAGCGGCAGGCCGTTGGACGGAAGGTGGACGCCGGAGGCGCCGGCGGCCAGGGCGACGTCGAAGCGCCGGTGCACGTAGAGCGGCACCGAGTCTCCGAGGCGGCCGCGTGCCTCCCGGGCCCGGGCCAGGAGGACCCGGTCGTCGGCCGGCGCGTCGCGAAGCGAAACGGTCACGCCGGGAGCGCCGGCCAGCCGGTCGAGAACGCCCGCGAGACGCTCGTCGCCGATGGCGGCGCGGTCCGTCACGTAGAGAGATTTCATTCGCCCTTGGCTCCCCCCTCGCGCGCAGCCTCGAGACCCCGGGTGAGGTTGCGCAGGTCGGCGATGCCCGCCGCGAGGTGCACGAGTCCGAGCCCGGACACGAAGCCGCGGAAGAAGCCCGAGCCGAGGATCCCCGGCAGTGGGGCGCGGCCGGTCCAGGGTCTCAGGAAGAGGTAGACGCCGACCGTCGTGCAGTAGAAGACGAAAAGGGCGCTGGTGAGCAACGAGAGGACCCTCCGACTCATGGGAGCCGGTCGTCCGGGGCCGACTGCGGGGCGGTCACTGGCCCGGGATTGTCTCAAAAAAAAGACCGCGCCGGATGGCGCGGTGTGAAGAGGAGGAAACCTCGGAAGAATTTGCCTCTGGATTCAACGTCCTCCCGGGGGTCGCCCGGACGAGCTCGGCGGCGCGGCGGGGCGCGATGCCGGCGGGGGAGGCGCCGAGTGCTGGGGCGCTGGCGCGGCGCGCGGCGGCGCGGCCTGGACCGGCGGGGCCGAGGAGCGCGGCGCTTCGCGGGGCGCCTGGGGCGCGTAGCCGCGGTCGCGCGGCGCCGCCTGCGGTCCCCCCGGGTTCACGCGCGGGGCGGCCTCTCGGGACTGGCGCGCCGCCGTCAGGGCGCACGCCGTCCCGGGACCGATCCTTCGATTACGCGCCGCGCCGGCGGCATCGTCGAGCCGCGGGACCGCCAGTCTTGATGGTCGCGCTCTACGGTGTCGGGGCGCTGTGCCTGCGGGGAGCGCGCATTGCCGCGGTCCGGCTCGCCGGCGGTCGAGGACCCGTCGCTCTGGGTCCGGCCGGTCGTGTTCGGCCGGGCCCGCCAGTGTTCTCGGCTCTCGCGGCCAACGACGTTGGTGTCGGTGCCTTGCCGAGGGGCTTCCGAGGCGCGGCCCGACTGGTCGGCGCCGCGGGAGCGCCAGGCCTGCATCGCGTCGGAGCGCGGCTGCGCCGGACGCGCCTCGGGCTGGCGAGTCTCGGGTTTCGAGTTGCGGTCGGCCGAGTCAGTCGGGCGGCTCCCGCCTCGAATCACCGTCCGTCCCGTCGCGCGGTCGGTCTCGATGCGCGTCGTGCTCTCGATGTGGACGCCGCCGCGACCGCGCTCGACGATCGTGGCGCCGCGGGGGGCCAGATCGGCCGCTCCCGGACCGCTCAGGCGACCTCGGTCGGCGACGACCGCGCGGTTGCGCAGGGCGTCCTGGCTGGCGCGCGGCAGCTCCCGGTCGCGCGCGAGCACGGGCTCGAGGTTCTGGGACTGGCGGTCGGCGGTCCGCTGAATGGTGCCGGGGGCCTCCCGGACGTATTGGCGCAGCGCCTCGCGGACGCCGGTGCCGGCGCGGTTGGCGACGACGATCGGGCGCGACGAGACCGCGAGGCGGTCGCCGAGGCGACCTGCGACGCGCGTGCCGGGGATGACGTCCACCCGTCCGCGGGTCGTGCCGAAGCCGTTTGCTCCGGTGAAGTTCCAGCCGCGCAGATCCACGCGCCGAGTCGGGTAGGTGCCGTGGACGGCGAACGCGCAGCCGCGCGGATAGCCCCAACCGCCGTAGTAGTTGTTCCACCAGGGCGAGTAGTAACCGTAATAGCCGAGGGGGCACCAGCCCACGTAGCCCGGCGTGTAGCCCCAGTACACCCATGCCGGCGAGTAGACGTAGCCCGGGGACCAGCACCAGCTGTTCCAGCCGGCGTCGAAGAACCAGTTGCCGTAGTGGTATGGATACCAGCCCCACGGATCCGACGACCACCAGGTCAGGCCGACCGGCGTGTAGTACCAGGATCCGTAGGAGTAGGGGCTCCAACCGGCCGCGACCGTGGGCCGCCACACGTACGTCGAGTAGCTCGAGTTGTAGTCCCAGTTGCCGTAGCCGTCGAGGGAGGCGACGTCGCCCGCGTACTCTTCGCCGACGTACTGGCTCGAGGCGTTCTGGGGCGAGTCGTACGTGACCGCGAGGCGGTCCTCGGCCCAGATGTCGAAGCGATCCCTCGAGAAGCTGCCGCGCGCGATCTCCGGCTCCTCTTCGCCGTGGGCGAGCAGATAGTTGCCGGCGCGGACGGTGTAGGACCCGGACGGGCTCCGCACTTCGACCGAGCCCGCGCGCACGACGACCGCCGTGCCGCGGCGCGGGTCGGCGTTGACGCGCAGGCGCGAGCCGGAATTCGCGTAGACCGTGACGTCCTCGGTGTCGAGGCGGGGCACGGCCTTCTCGTCGGATCCGACGACCGACAGGACGACCGAGCCCTCCTTGAGCGAGATCGCGGAGACCTCGTCGTCCGAGCCCTGCTGCGCGTAGAGCGACACGAACTGGACCGACGTCCCGCCCCCGACGTGGAGCACGTTGCCGTCGGCCAGCGCGATCTCGGCGCGGCCGCGGATCGTCCGTCTTGAGCTCGTCGCCGGGCGAGATCGGCAGGTTGCGCTTCGCCTCGACGGTGCCGTTCAGGCCGGAGATCGACCGTCACGTCGCCCGAAACCTCGCGAACGTAGGAGTAGGCGCTGCGGTTCGCGGTCTGGCCGAACGAGACCGAAGCCGCCAGGATGACCAGCGACCCCAGAATGCCGACGCGCTTCGCGGTCATTTCACCTGTCTCCACACCCCTGCATAGAGCGAGCCCCGTGCCACCCCTGCGGCTTGCCCGTCGGGAAAGAATGTGCTCTAAATCAAGGACTTATGACGACGAAGGGCGGGAAGGAGGGGCGAGGCATGTCACGCGCGGGAGACAGGCTGTGAGTGCCGAGGACACTCGGGTCCGGTCCGGGCCGACGGTGTTCCGCTTGATCCGTGACATCGTGCGCTACGGCGATCCGCGTCTGACCGCGGGCAACGACGAGGTCGACGCCTCGCGCGAGGACCTCTCGGCCCTCGTGGCCGACATGGTCGCGACCTGCCACGCCGCGCCGGGCGTCGGCCTCGCCGCGCCGCAGATCGGCGTCAACAAGCGGGTCGCGGTCATCGACCTCTCGGTCGGCGCCGACCCGAACGGCGTCATCGTGCTCGTCAACCCGGTCGTCGTCGAGAGCTCCGGCGAGCAGAAGGAGGAGGAGGGCTGCCTCTCGGTGCCGGACCTCGCCGAGAAGGTCGCTGCGGCCCGCGCGGGTGCGGGTGCGGGCGGCGGACGCGACGGGAGCCGTTCGCGAGATCGAGGCGACGGGGCTTCTCGCCCGGGCCCTCTGCCACGAAACCGACCATCTGAACGGGATGCTCTTCGTGGACCGGCTCCGGGGCTTGAAGCGCGAGCTGACCTGGCGAAAGATCCGGCGCCAGAAGGAGAAGGGGATCTGGTGAGCTTCAAGGTCTTCAACACGCTCGGCCGTCGCATCGTGGACTTCGAGCCGCGCGAGGCGGGGCACGTTCGCATGTACACCTGCGGGCCGACGGTCTACAACGTCGTGCACATCGGCAACCTGCGCACGTTTCTGTGGGAGGACGTGCTGCGGCGGCACCTCGTTGCGCGCGGCTGGCGCGTGACGCAGATCATGAACCTGACCGACGTGGACGACAAGACGATCCGCGGCGCCGCCGAGTCGAAGCTGTCGCTGCGGGATTTCACGACGAAGTACGCCGATCTCTTCTTTCGCGACATCGACCGGCTCGGGCTCGAGCGCGCGGAGATGTACCCGCGCGCGACCGACCACATCCCCGAGATGCAGGAGCTCATCGCGAAGCTCCTCGAGCGCGGTCACGCTTACGAGTCCGAAGGGTCCGTCTACTTCCGGATCACGACATTCCCGGACTACGGCAAGCTCTCCGGGATCGATCTCGATCAGGCCCGCCGCGGCGAGCGCGTGGCCGACGACGAGTACGAGAAGGAGGACGTCAAGGACTTCGTCCTCTGGAAGGCGGCCAAGCCCGACGAGCCCTCGTGGCCGTCGCCGTGGGGAGCGGGACGCCCCGGCTGGCACATCGAGTGCTCCGCGATGAGCATGAAGTACCTCGGCAGGCACTTCGACATCCACACGGGAGCCGTGGACAACATCTTTCCGCACCACGAGAACGAGATCGCCCAGAGCGAGGCGGCGACGGGGGAGCCCTTCGTGGACGTCTGGCTCCACGCCGAGCACCTGATCGTGGACGGCGAGAAGATGGCCAAGTCGAAGGGCAACTTCTTCACGCTCGACGACGTCCTCGCCCGCCGCAACGACCCGACGGCCGCGCGCTACCTGCTCCTCTCGGTGCCCTACCGGCGCAAGCTCAACTTCACCTTCGACGCCCTCGCCGGGGCGGCGGCCGCGGTCGATCGGATCCGGTCGGCCGCCGCGCGCATCGACGAAGTCGCCGCCGGCGGCGCGAAGAAGGCCGGCGCCTTTCCGGCGGCCGAGCGCGCGGAGAAGTTCGCGGCCGAGTTCATGGCCGCCATGGACGACGACCTGAACACCTCGGAGGCGCTCGGGACCGTCTTCCCGTTCCTGCGCGAGATCAACGCGGCGATCGACGACGGCACGCTCGATGCCGAGGGCGCCGTGGCGGCCCGCGCCGCCCTGCGGCGCGCGGACGCCGTCCTCGGCCTCTTGCCGGCCGCGGACGAAGTGCTGCCCGCCGAGATCGAGGCCCAGATCGCGGCCCGCCTCGCCGCCCGCAAGCGCCGCGATTTCGCCGAGGCCGACCGGATCCGGGCGGAGCTCGCGGGCAAGGGGATCGTTCTCGAGGACGGCCCGGCCGGAACGAGGTGGAAGCGGGCGTGAGCCGCCGGAGGCTCCGGGCCGACACTCTTGACAGGTCCCGCGAGCGGCGGGATGATGTCTCGGCAATGACGGCCGTCCGAATCGCCCATGCGTCGTGGTGGCGGGAGGAAACCCGGTAGGGCGCAATCCGCCCTGCCGACAATTCGGGCGGGGCGAAGCAGAGCGACGATAATCGGAACCCCCGGCCCGGATCGGCTCGGGGGTTTTTGATTTCATGGACCGGACTCTCGGCGTTCCAGCTTGCGTCGCGTCGATCGCGCCGAAGGACCTCGGCGACGCGAAGCGCCTCGCCGCGCGGGTTCCGCCCCGGGCCACGGCGATCGAGTACCGCGTCGACCTCGCCGACTCGCCGATCGACCCGCGAGCGCTCTTCGCCGTCGACGGCCGAACGGTGATCGTCACGTACCGGACCCTGCGCGAGGGAGGGCGCTTCGACGGGTCCGCCGAGGAGTACCGACGGCTCGTCGGCGAAGCGTACGAGGCCGGCGCCGTGGTCGACGTCGAGCACGCGACCGGGCTGCTCGACGGCGCGCCCGGCTTTCCCGACCGCAGGCGGGTGATCGTCTCCCTGCACTCGCCCTTCTCGCTTCCGGACGACTGGCGCGAACGCATTGCCGCGATGCGCGCGACCAGAGCGGGCGCCGTCAAGCTCGTCGCCGGGGCGGCGAGACCTGGCCGGCAGCCTCCGGATCGGGGCCCTTCAGAAGGCGCAATCGGGCGGCGCCGTGGCGATCTTTCCGATGGGCCCGGCGAGCGCGCCGGGTCGCGTCCTCTCGGCGCTCTCCGGCGCCTCACTGGTGTTCGGGTCGGTCGAGCGCGAGACGGCGGCCGGCCAGATTTCGATTCGCGATCTGCTCGAGGTCTACGACGTCGTCCGGCCGCGGCCGCTCGAGGCGCTTTACGGCGTCGTGGCCGGGAACACCGCTCGGTCGCTTTCGCCGCGCCTGCACAACGCCCTCTTTCGAGCGCGCGGCCTGCCGTACCTCTACCTGCCGCTCCCGGTCGTCGACTTCGAGCGCGAAAAGCCTCAAGAGATCGCGCTCGACCCGCCGTTTCGCGGTTTCGCGGTCACGCAGCCCTGGAAGCTCGCGGCGGCGCGAGCGGGGCGGCCGTCGGAAGACGTCCGGCTCATCGGCGCGGCGAACACGCTGGTGCGCGAGCGCGGCGGATGGCGCGCCGAGAACACGGACGTGGACGGCGTGTTCGATCCCCTCGCGGACCACGGGACGGGCGAGGGAAGAAGCGCGGTCGTCGTCGGTGCGGGGGGTGCCGCGCGGGCCGCCGTGGTTGCGGCGCGGCGGCTCGGGTACGAGGTGGCCGTCGCCGCGCGAAGGGACGCGGAGGCCGACCGTCTGGCCGAGGCCCTGCACGTCGACTCGATCGCCTGGGCGGACCTGGAGGCGAGCGAGGCCGACCTCTACGTCAATGCGACTCCCGTCGGTTGGGGGGACGAGGAGCCTTCGGCGATTCCCGGGCGCGTGCTCGAGGGGCGGCCCCTCGTCTTCGACTGCGTCTACCGGCGCGACGGGCGGGAGACCTCGACCATCCGCGCGGCCAGGGCCGCGAAGTGCCCGACGGTGGACGGACTGCGCATGTACGTCGTCCAGGCGGTCCGACAGGCGGAGCTCTTCGGCGTCGAAGGCGTGACGGCCGAAGAGGTCGTCGGGATCCTCCGCGGGGGGTTCGCGGCATGAGCAACAGACGCGCGGAGCGGGCGGAGTTTCTCGCGCGGGCGCGGCCCGGCTGCTGCGTCCCGGTCGCTCGCGCTTTTCCGTCGGACCTGCTGACGCCGGTGATGGTCCTTTCGAGGATGCGCGCGCCTGGCGAGGAATCGTTTCTCCTCGAAAGCGTGGAGGGCGGCGAGGCGGTCGCCCGCTACACGTTTCTCGGGACACGCCCGGTCGCCCGGTGGACGCTGCGCGGCGGCCTTGCGAGCTTGGAAAGAGGAGGCAGAGGTGTGCGGCCGGCGGGATTGCCGCTCGCCTCGCTAGAGCGTCTCGTGCGGCGCGAGCCGTTCGCGACCGATCCCGACCTTCCGCCGCTCGCGGCCGGGGCCGTCGGTTTTCTTTCGTACGACGCCGTGCGGCTCTTCGAGGAGATCCCGGAGCGGCACGCCCGCGACGGCGCGATTCCGGACGCGTTGTTTCTCCTCTTCGACGCGGTCGCCGCCTTCGACCATCCGCGGCAACGGCTACTCCTGCTGACGACGCTCGACCTCACGGAGGAAAGCGACGCGGGCGCCGAAACGGACCGGGCGATCGACCGGCTCGACCGGCTGGAAGGCGCCGTTTTCGCGGCGCCCCGGGCCGCGGCGGGCCCGTCTACCGCGGGCCCGACCGCGGCGTTCGAGTCCTCGATGCCCAGGGGCCGCTTCCTCGAGGCCGTCGGCGTGGTCAAGGAAGCGATCGCCTCCGGAGAGGTCTATCAGTGCGTTCTCTCGCAGCGCTGGACGGCGAGGCTCGGCCTCGATCCCTTCGACGTGTATCGGGCGCTACGGGCGCTGAACCCGTCGCCCTACCTCTACTATCTCGAGACCCGCGAGGCGACCGTTCTCGGCTCCTCGCCCGAGATGCTCGTTCGCTGCCGCGGGGGGGAGGTCGAAACGCGCCCCATCGCCGGGACGGCGCCGCGCGGTGCCACGCCCGACGAAGACGCCCGGCTGGCCGATGCTCTGCTCGCCGACCCGAAGGAGCGTGCCGAGCACGTCATGCTGGTGGATCTCTCGCGCAACGACCTCGGGCGCGTGTGCGAGATCGGGAGCGTGGCCGTGGCGCGGTACGCCGCGGTGGAGAAGTTCTCCCACGTGCAGCACCTCGTCTCCGAGGTGCGCGGGCGCCTCGCGCCGGGCCGGACCGCCGCCGATGCGCTGGCCGCGTGCTTTCCGGCCGGGACGCTGACGGGCGCGCCGAAGATCCGCGCGATGGAGCTCATCGACGGGCTCGAGGCGGCGCGGCGCGGAGTGTACGGCGGCGCGGTGGGTTACTTCGACGCCGCCGGCAACTGCGACATGGCGATCGCGATCCGGACGGCCGTCGTCGAGAAGGGCCTGTGGCGGATCCAGGCGGGCGCGGGCATCGTCGCCGACTCCGTGCCCGAACGGGAGTACGCGGAAGCGGAATCCAAGGCGGCGGCGCTCTTTCGGGCCATCGACCTCGCCCGGGAGTGGTTCGGCGCTCCGGTTCCCGGTTCACGGCTCACCGTTCACGATGCGCCATGATTTTCGTCGTCGATAACTACGATTCCTTCACCTACAACCTCGTGCAGGCGCTCGGGAAGCTCGACCCTCGCGTCGAGGTCGCCCGCAACGACCGTTTCGATCCTGCGGCCGTCGCGGCGGCGCGGCCGGCGGCCGTCGTCGTCTCGCCGGGCCCCGGTCGGCCGGAGGCTGCCGGACGGTCCCTCGCGATGATCGGCGAGGCCGAGAGGGCGGGGATCCCGCTGCTCGGAGTGTGCCTCGGCCACCAGGCGATCGCGGTCTTCCACGGGGGCCGGGTGGAGCGGGCCCCGGTGCCGCGCCACGGGAAGAGCTCGTCCGTCGCGCACGACGGCTCGGCGCTCTTCGACGGAATACCGAGCCCTTTCGAGGCCGGGCGGTACCATTCGCTCGTGGTGCTCCAGGAAGGGCTCCCCGATGAGCTCGTCGTCACCGCCAGGAGCGAAGAGGGTCTGGTGATGGCGTTCGCCCACCGTTCGATGCCCGTTTACGGAGTGCAGTTCCACCCGGAGTCGGTGCTCACGCCCGACGGAGAGCGCCTGCTCGCGAACTTCTTCGAGGCCGGCCGATGACGCCCGCCATCGCCGAGACGCTTCGGATCGTCGCGGCGCGAAAGCATCTGCCACGGCCCCTGGCCGAGGCGGCCTTTGGCGACCTCATGGACGGGCGGGCCACCGAGGCCCAGAAGGGGGCGATCTTGCTCGGGATCGCCACCCGCGGCGAGACCGCCGAGGAGATCGCGGGCGCCGTCGCCGCCCTGCGGCGGAGAATGTGCCGCGTCGTGAGCCGACGGGCACCGCTGCTCGACACCTGCGGCCCCGGCGGACTCGGCAGGGACCTCTTCAACATCTCGACGGCCGCCGCGGTCGTGGCCGCCGGGGCCGGGGCTGCTGTCGCGAAGCACGGTAACCGTTCCATCTCCTCACGCGTGGGATCGGCCGACCTCCTCGAGGCGTGCGGCGTGCGCGTGGACCTCGACGCCGCCTCGGCCGGCCGGGTGCTGGACGCCACGGGTCTCGTCTTTCTCTTCGCCCCGTCCTTCCACCCGGCGATGCGGGAGCTCGGTACCGTGCGGCGCGAACTCGGCATCCGGACCATCTTCAACGCGCTCGGCCCGCTCGCCAACCCGGCCGGGGCCACGAGGCAGCTGATCGGAGTGGGACGACCGGACCTCGTCCGCCTGCTCGCCGACGCGCTGGCCTCGCTCGGCAGCGAGCGCGCAATCGTGTTCCATTCGGAGATCGGCCTCGACGAGCTCGTGCCCGGCGTCCGGGCATCGGGCGTCGAGGTGCTCGACGGCTGGACGCGTCCATGGAGGTTCGACCCCGTAGAGCTGCCGCAGGCGCCGATCTCGGTCGAGGAGTTGAAGGGCGGCGACGCGGCGAGCAACGCCGCGATGCTCGCGCGGCTGCTCGACGGGGAGACCGGGCCCCGGCGGGAGGCCGTGCTGACGAACGTCGCCGTGGCCCTCGTCGTGGAAGGGCGCGCCGCGGACGTCCGGGAGGGCTACGAGCGCGCGAAGGCCGCGCTCGACGGCGGCGCGGCGGCCCGCAGCTTCGAGGGGCTGAGGGAGGCCTCGCACGCGGCATGAGCGACGTCCTGACCGGCATCCTCGCGTCCAAGCAGACGCGGCTCTCGCGGGGAGAGTACGCGGTCCGCGGATCCGCGGCCCGCGCGACCGACGGCGCCGCCTTCACCTCGGCGCTGCGCGCTCCGGGGACGCGAATCGTCGCCGAGTTCAAGGCGAAGTCCCCGTCGGCCGGCGAGATCGTGTCGAGCCCGGACGGGAAGGTGGAGAGCTTCGCCCTGTCCTACCGGCGCGGCCACGCGGCTGCGATCTCGGTGGTGACGGAAGAGGACCATTTCGGCGGTGACCCGAGGTGGCTGCCGAGGATGAAGGCCATTTCCGGGCTGCCCGTGCTGATGAAGGACTTCGTCTTCGACGAGCGCCAGCTCGACTTCGCCGCCTCGCTCGGGGCCGACGCGGTGTTGCTCATCGTGAGGGCCCTCGGCGAGAGGAGCCTCGCGCGCCTGCGCGCCGCCGCCCGGGAGCGGGGCCTCGCCGCCGTCGTCGAGGCGCACGGGGTCGTGGAGATCCGGCAGGCCGCGGCCGTCGAACCGGACGTCGTCGGCGTCAACGCCCGGGACCTGGCGACCTTTCGGACGGACCTCGGATCGATCGAAGGAATGGCCCGCGAGATTCCGCCGGGACCCGTCCGCCTGGCGGAAAGCGGGATCCGCGGCCGGGAGGACGTCGAGCGGCTGGCCGCGGCGGGGTTCGACGCGTTCCTCGTGGGCGAGATCCTGCTCCGGTCCGAGGACCCCGAGGAAGAGCTGCGGAGCCTGAAGGGATGACGGCCGTCAAGATCTGCGGCCTCACGCGCGCCGAAGACGTGGCCGCCGCCTGCGCGCTCGGGGCAGCGTACGCGGGCTTCAACTTTACGGCCCTCTCACCGCGGCGCGTCACCCCGGCCGCCGCGCGAGACCTCGCGGCGGCCTGCGCGCCGGGCGTTCTCAGAGTGGGGGTCTTCGTGGACGAGGACGCGGCCGCGATCGCGCGCGCCGTCGAGGCGGCAGGCCTCGATCTCGTGCAGCTCCACCGCCGGCTGACCGAAGAGGACGTCGAGGCCGCGCCCGTTCCGGTGATCGCAGTCGCGCGCCCCTCGGGGGGCGTCTTCGCCGTGCCGCGCCGCGAGATCCTGGTGCGTTGCCACGCCGTGCTCTTCGACCCGAGCGAGGGAAGCGGGACGCCGATCGACCCCGCCCTCATCGAGGAGGCGAGCTGGCCCGTACCGGCGCTCGTCGGCGGGGGCCTGAGGCCCGAGACGGTGGCCGCCGTGATTCGAAGGCTGCGGCCGGCCGGAGTGGACGTCGCCTCCGGCGTCGAGAGCGCTCCGGGGATAAAGGACCGCGACAAACTCGAGCGCTTTTTTGCCGCGGTCAGGGAGGCCGATGCGCAGGCGGGCTAAGGGAAGGCCCGGCTACTTCGGCGAGTACGGAGGCCGGTTCGCGCCCGAGACGCTCATGGCACCGCTCTCGGAGCTGGAAGGAGCCTTCTCGAGATGGCGTCGCGACCGGGGGTTCCGCGCCGAGCTCGACGAGCTCCTGCGGACCTACGCCGGCCGGCCCACACCCCTCACCTTCGCCGACCGCCTGACGGAGCGCTGCGGGGGGGCGCGCATCGCCCTGAAGCGCGAGGATCTTCTTCACACGGGCGCGCACAAGCTCAACAATGCCCTGGGCCAGGTGCTCCTCGCGAAGAGGATGCGCAAGTCGCGCGTCGTGGCCGAGACGGGGGCGGGCCAGCACGGCGTGGCCACGGCCGCCGCTGCCGCGAAGCTCGGGATCCCGTGCCGTGTCTACATGGGCGTGACCGACATGGCGCGTCAGGCGCCCAACGTCGCGCGGATGCGCCTGCTCGGCGCCGAGGTCGTCGCGGTGGATGCGGGATCGAAGACGCTTAAGGACGCCATCAACGAGGCGATGCGCGATTGGACCGAAAACGTCGCGACGACGCACTACGTACTGGGTTCCGCCCTCGGGCCGCACCCGTATCCCTCGATGGTCCGCGAGTTCCAGTCCGTGATCGGCCGCGAGGCCCGCACGCAGTTCCGCAAGCTCGCCGGGCGAGACCCGCGCGCCGCCGTGGCCTGCGTGGGAGGGGGCTCCAACGCCATCGGCCTCTTCTCGGCGTACCTTCCCTCGAGGGTCGCGCTCTACGGCGTCGAGGCGGGGGGCCGCGGCTCCGGCCCGGGGGAACACGCGGCACGCTTCTCGGGCGGCGCGGTGGGCGTGCTGCACGGGACTCGGACGGTTCTGCTCCAGGACGAGGCCGGCCAGACGCTGCCGACTCACTCGGTGTCGGCGGGCCTCGACTATCCGGCCGTCGGCCCCGAGCACGCCGACCTCCACGACTCGGGGCGCGTGACGTATGCGAAGGTCTCGGACGCCGAGGCGCTCGATGCCTTCGCCCTCCTGTGCGAGACCGAAGGGATTCTTCCGGCCCTCGAGTCGGCGCACGCCGTTGCGTTCGCCTGCAGGCTCGCGCGCAAGCTGCCGCGAGCGGCGTGGATCCTCGTCAACCTTTCGGGGAGGGGCGACAAGGACCTGGACGAATATCTGCGGGCTCGGGCGGGCGCCGCGCCGTGAGCCGGATCGCCGACGCGTTCGCACGGGCGAAGCGAGAAGGCCGCGCGGCCTTCGTCGCCTACCTCACCGCGGGCGATCCCTCGCCCGAAGCGACGGTCGGCCTCGCACGCGCGCTCGCCCGGGCCGGGACGGACGTGCTCGAGCTCGGTGTGCCGTTTTCCGACCCGATCGCCGACGGGCCCGTCCTGCAACGCGCGGCCTCCCGAGCTCTCGCCGCACGAACGACGCTCCAGACGGTCTTCGGGATGGCGCGGCGCATTCGCGAAGAGACCGATCTCGCGCTCGTGCTGTTCTCGTATCTCAATCCGGTCCTGCGCAGAGGCGTGGCCCGCACGGCCGCGGAGGCTCGGGAAGCAGGCTTCGACGGCGCTCTGGTGACGGACCTTCCTCCCGAGGAAGCCAGCGCCGTGCATCCGGCCCTGCGGGCGGCCGGTCTGGATACGGTCTTTCTCGTCTCGCCGACGTCCCCGTCGGCGAGGATGGCGGCGGCCGCGCGGCTCTCGAGCGGATTTCTCTACCTCGTGTCGCGCTCGGGCACGACCGGAGTTCGGCGGGCCCTCGCCCGCGATCTGCATGCCACCGTCCGGCGCGCCCGAAGCCAGGCGCGGGGTCTTCCGATCGCGATCGGCTTCGGCATTGGCACGAGCGAGGCCGCCGCGAGGGCGGCCTCGCTGGCCGACGGCGTCGTCGTCGGATCGGCCCTGGTGCGGGCGGCCGAGGACGCGGGCCCGGGGCGCGAGCGGGCGGTCGAGGATCTCGCGCGGGCCCTCGCGCAAGCGTGTCGCCGCCCGGCACAATAGGGGTCATGCGCACCGAGGGGGAGTGCCTCAAGCTCCTCCGCCGGCCGGACCTGCCGGTGGAGACCCTCCAGGAGATCCTCTCGGACCGGGGCGCGCGCAAGTTCCATGCGGTGCGCCGTGCGCTCGCCGCCCACCCGAGGACGCCCCGAGGCGACGCGCTCGGCCTGGTCGCCACGCTCTTCTGGCGGGACCTGGCGTGGCTCTCGGCGGACGTTCGGGTGCATCCGGCCATCCGGAGGGCGGCGGACCTGGACCTGCTGCGGCGGCTGCCCGAAATGGCCGTCGCCGAACGGGTGGACCTGGCCCGAAACGTCGGCCGGGGGGCCCTTCTCTACCTGAGGCTCGACCCGGACCCCCGGGTCCTGGCGTCGGTTCTGGAAAACCGATTCGCCATCGAGGCCGACATCGTCCAGGCGGCGGCGGCCGAGCTGGGAGCCCGGTCGGATTGCCTGGCTCTGATCGCCTGCCACCCGCGCTGGGGCCTGCGCCCGGCCGTCCGGAGCGCGATCCTGCGAAACCCCCGGCTCCCGGTGCCCCTCGCCCTGTCCCTGCTGACGCGGGCGAGCCTCGACGATCTGCGGGGCATCCTCGAGTCGGCCCGCACGCCGGTCCTCGTTCGGGCGTGTGCGGAAAGAGTCCTTGCGGAGAGGGTCGCCGCGGTCTAGCATCAATAAGAGTCCGCGGGAGACAAGCATGGGTGAGACACCGGCCCTCACGTTCGGAGAAGAACTCCGTCGGGAGAGGCTCATTCGGGAGGTCTCCCTCGAGGAAATTTCGGCCGCCACGAAAATCTCGATCCGCCTTCTGATCGCCCTGGAGGCGAGCGACTTGGCCAAGTTGCCCGCCCCGGTGTTCACGCGCGGCTTCATCCGTTCGTATTCGAGGCATCTGGGGCTCGATCCCGACGAGATGGTCAACGCGTACCTGGCCGACCTCTCGCCGGAAAAGTCGCGCGACTCTTCGGCCAAAAAGGGACGGCTGCGGTCGCGCTTCCTCCGCGGGCGCCGCGCCGCCGCGAGCACCATTGTCGTCAGCGTGACCGTGATCCTCCTCGTGCTCGGCCTGATCGCCCGGCCCGAGCGCCGCAGCGCGAGCGCGGTCCCGATCGCTCAGCGCCGTGTGGCTCCCGTGACCTTCAAGAACGTCGCGATCTCTCCGGGTCCCGCGCCCTCGGCCCAGGAGCAGCCCGCGGCGGAGCCGGAGAAGGCCGCCTCGGGCGTCTCGATGGTCCTCGAGTTCGAGCAGGACTCATGGACGGAAGTGACGACGGCCGACGGCCAGCCGATCTTCTCCGGCTTGAGCCGGCGGGGGACCAGGCAGCGCTTCGAGTCGCAGGACGGCTTTCGGCTGACCCTCGGCAACGCCGGCGGCGTGCGCGTCACCGTGGACGGGCGGCCGCTCGAGCCGCTCGGCGGCGCGGGTCAGGTCATCCGCAACCTCCCCCTGCCCGCGCGCCTGACGCAGAGCTAGCCGACTCGGGCTCCTTCCCTTTGGCCGATCCCGACAGCCCGGCGAGCGTCGAACCGCAGGATCTCCTCTCGATCGTCCGATCTCCGGAGGCCCCGCGAGAGCTGCGCGCTTTCGCGGCGCGGGGACTGCTCCCGCTGGAGACCGACGACCGGCTCCGGGCCCTGCTCGCCGTCGCTTCGGACCCCGATCCCGAGATCGGGCCGCCCGCCCTCGAAACCCTGGCGAGGATCCCTCCCGACGACCTGGCCCTCTTCATCGACACGGCGGAACCGACGCCTGCGGAGCTCGACGTCGTCAGCCGGCAGGTGGACGATCACGCCGTCCTCGAGCGCGTCATCCGAAACCGCGCCACCGCCGGGGAGACGCTGCTGCGTCTGGCGGCCACGGTGACCGGCGCGCCCCAGGAATCGCTCATCGTCAACCAGGTCCGGCTGATCCGGCAGCCCGCCCTCATCGACGCGCTGCTCGAGAACCCGGGCATGACGGTGGACGGCCGTCGTCGCCTCCTCGAGCTTCGCGAGGAGTTCTTCGAGAAGGAAGAGCGGCGCCGCGAACAGGAGCGGCTGCGGGCCGAGGAGGAGGAGCGCCGGGCGCGCCAGGAGGCGGCCGGGATCGTCTTCGACGAGACGGAGGAAGAGGCTCAATCGGACGCCGCTCAGGACGAGGCGGAGCGCGCCGCGGAGGCCGCGGCCGACGAGTTCGACCAGGCCAACCTCGCGCAGGTCTTCCGCCGCATTTCGGCCATGACGGTCAAGGAAAAACTCTCGTTGGCGCAGAGGGGCACGAAGGAGGAGCGCCGGATCCTGATCGGCGATGTGAACAAGATCGTCAGCCTGGCGGTGCTCAGGTGCGAAGCGCTGTCTGTGGCCGAAGTCGAGGCGTTCTGCTCGATGCGGCATCTGCACACGGAACTCTTTCACGAGATCTCGACGACACGGGAGTGGATCAAGCGACCGAAGATCCAGCTCGCGCTCGTCAGCAACCCTGCCGTGCCGCTGTCCGTCACGCTCCCGCTGATCAGGTACCTGAGCATGCGCGATCTGCGCAACCTGACCCACAACCGAAACCTGCCGGAGGGCGTCCGGACGACGGCGCGTAAGATCCTGTTCGAGAAGCGAGGTTAGGGGGCCCCGGCGCACCGCCCGGGCGGCGCCGCTTGCCGAAGCCCCTCCTTTCCCATATGTTAACCTCTGTCGAATTCGTCCCTTGCGCGTTCGAGGTTCCAGCAAGATGTCGCGAGACATTGATCACTACGGGCTGCTCGGCGTCGCTCGGGACGCCAGCGAAGCCGAGATTCGGGAGCGGTTTCGCGCCCTCGCGCGCGAAGCACATCCGGACCGCGCCCCGGCTGCAAAGAAGGCGGAAGCGGAAGCAAGGTTCCAGGATCTGACAGAGGCGGTGAACGTGCTGACGAGCCCGGAGAGGCGAAGGGCCTACGACTTCGACCTCGCCGCCGCGGCGGGGATGTCGGCCGACGCCGACGCGGTCGCCCAGAACTACCTCGGGCAGGGCATCGCCGCCTACAAGGAGCGCAAGTTCGCCGAGGCCGCCGGCAACTTCCAGCTCGCCGTCGGCCGCAACCCGCGAGACGTCAAGGCCCAGCACTACCTCGGGCTGGCTTCGGCACGCGCCGGGGACGCGCGCACGGCGGTCAAGGCGATCGAGGCCGCCCTCGCGATCGAGCCTCACAACGGCGCGCTGCTGAAGGACGCCGGAGCGATTTTCCGGCAGGCCGGGCTTCTCATGAAGGCGGAGAAGGCGTACCAGGAAGCCATCCGGTGGGACCCCGCCGCGGGCGATGCGCGCAAGGCGCTCGAAGAAATCCGCGTGCAGCGGGCAGGCCGGGGGTAACGGCGCCATGGCCCGTATCGACGCGTTCGGCCTGACCGACGTCGGGAAGAAGCGCAAGCACAACGAGGACGCCTACGCGCTCGACGCGGCCGAAGGCTTCTTCGTCGTGGCCGACGGAATGGGCGGCCACGCCGCCGGCGAGGTCGCGGCGAAGATCACGGTGGAAACGATCGGCGAGTTCATCGCGGCGACCCGGCAGAAGGAAGAGGCGACCTGGCCCTTCAAGTACAACCACGAGCTCCACTTCAACAGCAACCGTCTTGCCGTCGCGATCGAGAAGGCGAACGAGCGGGTCATGGCGGCAGTCGCGGCGCAGCCCTGGTTGAAAGGCATGGGAACGACGGTCGTCGCCGGGCTCCTCAACGAGAAGATCCTCTCGCTCGCCCACGTCGGCGACAGCCGGGCCTACCTCTTCCGCGACGGCGATCTCACGCGGCTGACGGACGACCACTCCTGGGTGCACGAGCAGGTCACGGCGGGAATCCTGACGGAAGAGGAGGCCAAGACGCATCCGCTCAAGAACGTCGTGACGCGGGCGCTCGGCGGCGGGCCATCGGTCTCTCCGGACCTGCGCGAGATGGAATTCAGGGCCGGCGACTCGTTCCTTTTCTGCTCCGACGGGCTGACGACCATGCTCTCCGACGAAGAGATCCGGGACTCGGTCGCCGAGAGCGCGGAGAAGCCGGCGGAGCTGTTGTGCCAGAGTCTCGTGGACCTCGCCAACGAGAAGGGCGGGGTCGACAACATCACCGTCGTCTTCGTGCGTATCGAGGAGCGGACACCCGCGGCGAGCGCCGACTAATCCCGCCGCGGCGCGGCCAAACGCCGGCCGCGCCTGCTCCGTACACCAGGTTGACGCAGTGACGCCCGAGGGCTAACTTAAGCAGATGACCAGTCGGCGGCGATCGAGCGTTTGGACTGCCCGAACCGGTCTCGCGGCTGTCCTGCTCATGGCCGCTTCGCTCCTGGCTGCCGTCGAAAGAGCCGACGCCGGCGCGGCGTGGACGGACTGGGTCCGGAGCCCCTACCGCCACTTCCGCGAGGGACAGCCCGTGCCCGGCGGCCGGGCGATGGTCTTCGACGAGGTCGACGACCCGGGCTTGCGAACGGAGCTCTCGGCCGAGCTCGGACGCCTCGAGGACGAGCTCTACGGCCGCCAGGGCTGGCGCCCGCCCTTCGCGGGCGGCGAGGTCCTGCGCGTTTACGTCGCGAGAGGCGAGTCGGGCGGCGTGCGCGCGCTCTCGTCGCGCGCAGTGGAGAAGGGCCAGCTCGTGGAGCCAGTGGTGCTGCTCGATGCGGCCGGGCTCTCGACCGGCGAGATCGTGAGGGAGGTGGCCCGTCAGGTCGGGCGCGCGACGCTGGACGGCTACGGCATCGAGGATGCGTTCCTGTCTCCCGCGCTCGCCGAGTTCCTGATCACTCCTGCTGGCGAAGCCCGGAACGAAGAGACCTGGATGCTCGCGGCTGCGGGGGAGCTCGACTTCAACGCCCGGGCGGCGGTTCTCGGCCGCCTCTGGGTGGCAGAGGTCGCCCGAATCGCGGGGCCGGCCAGGTTGCGCGAGGCGTGGCAGCGCGCCGCCGACCTCGACGAGCTACCGACGGGCGTCCTCCTGCGGCACGTTTCGGAGGAGACGGGGCGAACCGCGGAGTCCATTCTGCTCGGGGCCGCGGTGCGGCTTTACGCTTCGCTCGAGCCGGAGGCTTCGCCGTCGCGGCTTCGCCTGCTCGACGTCGAGTCGGGCTCGATCGACGCGGCGGCCCCGGCCCCGCTCACGGTGCGGCACCGGACGTTCCTGCCGGAGGTCGAGGAGACGCTGCGGGTCGCGTGGCCCCAGGACGGAGGCGCAGGAGCGGCGGTCGTGCGTTACCGCGACCAGGCCCTGCCTCCCGACGTCGTCCTCTTCGCGGCGGGCGAGCGCCGGGCGATTCCCCTGTCGGGAGTCGCGCGGATCGACTGGCTGATCGCGGGCGGCGCGGGAGGCGGGCGTGGCCTCGCCGCGCCGGTGTACTGCGACCTCTCCGCGACGGTTCCGTTCAGCGGGCTCGAGGCCCGCGCCGCCGCGGAAGCGGACGGGCCGCGGCTCACGTGGACGACGGCGAGCCACGAGGCACTGTGGGGCTGGGCAGTGTTCCGCGAGGAGGTGCTCTCCGACGGGCGGATCGCGCGAAAGGGCCCCGAGATCGTTCCTTCCACGGAAGCGAGCTCCGAGTCGTTCCGGTACGAGTTCGTGGATTCCGCTTCGACGCCGGGAACGTACTACCGGTACACCGTGTGGGCCGTCACAGGCGAGGGCGTGCTCGCGCGCGCCTTCGCGGCGACGCTGAAAACGGCGGACTGACGGGGCGCAGCGCCCCGTCATCCCGAGCAGCAGGGCGACGGGGATCCCGTACTCGATCGCCACCGTCCGGAATCAAGCACGGGATACCTCGCTGTGTCCGGGATGAAAGCGCTTACCGCCGCCGCTTTCGGTGCCTGACGAGCTGTTCGAAGACGATCTCGCGATGGTCGAAGGCGAAGGACAGCTTTCGAAGCTCCCGCGGCGTGAACCAGCGGGCCTCGGCCGCGTCGTCGCCGCCCTTCGCGCGGCCGGAGAGGGGCCTGGCGGCGTAGAGCACGGTGACGTTGTGGCCGCGGGGATCGCGGCCGGGCCTCGAGTAGACGCCGAGCAGCGCCCCCACCCGGACGCGCAGGCCCGTCTCTTCGAGCGTTTCGCGCGCGCAGCAGTCCTCGGTCGTCTCCTTCCACTCGCAGAAGCCGCCGGGCAGGCCCCAATGGCCGAGAAACGGGGGACGGCCCCGCCTGACGAGAAGGACCCGGCCCTTGCGGTCGCGGACCCAGGCGTCCACCGTGAGCTTCGGCGTGCGAGGATTCTCGTAGGGGTTCACTCGTAGCTCCCGAAGAATTCGCGGATCTCGTCGGCCGGACGGCGCGTGGCGAGTTCGTGCGGGCTCTGGTCGTACCAGTCGCGAGGAAGGCGGCTGGCGTAGGGCTCCTCGAGAAAACGCGCGCATACGAGCGCGATCACACCCCGGTCGGTCTCGCTGCGGATCAGGCGCCCGGCCGCCTGGACGACGCGCGTCATTCCGGGCTGAAGGTAGGCGTAGTCGAAGCCGGCCTCTTCGCGCTCGTCGAAGTACCGGCGCAGGAGCTCCCGCTCGAACGACACCTGAGGCAGGGCGGGTGATACGACGAATACGGCCGAGAGCAGCTCGCCCGGGTAGTCGACGCCCTCCGCGTACATGCCGCCGGAAACCGCGAAAAGGAGCGTGCCCCCCGGAGGCGGCGCCGAGAGCGCCTCGAGGAGCCGCTGCCTCTCGAAGTCGGTCAAGTCCGGCCGCTGCACGAGCAGCTGCGAGCGCGTCGGCGGCATCCGCTCGGAAACGGCGGCGAGGAACCGGTAGGAGGGAAAGAGCACGAGGTCGTTGCCGCGGTGCGCATCGGACATCTCGGCCAACAGCCGCGCAATCCGGTCGTAGTTTTTCTCGCGGGCTTTGAAGGTCGTGCGAACGGACGGCACGATCAGGACCTTCCGATTCTCGGGGGGGAAGGGAGGGGGCAACGAGATGGCCGCCGTGCGGTCCCGTTGCAGTCCGAGGACCCTCTCAATCGCCTCCGGGGGCGTGAGCGTGGCCGAGAGAAGGATCGTGGAGTGCGCCGCCCGAAAGACCGGCGCGAGCGCCCGGGCCGGATCGAGGCACACGAGCCCGAGCCGGATGCCGACCCCTCGGCGCTCGGCGACGCAGGTGAAATCGGATCCGAACATCGAAAGAACGGCCGAAAACCGCTGCAGCGCGAAGTGGAAGTCCATCACGGGGTCGTCCACGAGAGCGAGGCGCGTCTCGCGCTTCCACGCGAGGTAGCGCATGAGCTTTGCCTCCCAATCCAGCCGCAGGTCGAGGATCGCCTCGGTGGGGGGCTCGATCTCCGCGATCGCGTCTCCCTCCGGCAGGTCCTCCGCGGCGTCCCGCAGGATCGCGATCAGCCGGTCCACCGAGAGAGCCATGTCGGCGAAGAGATCACCCTGCTGCAGCAGCAGCCGGTTGCGGAAGGCCGACAGCTCTTCTTCCAGCAGCTCGGGCGAGAAGATCTGCCGCGCCCGGTCGGGCAGGTTGTGAGCCTCGTCCACGAGGAGAATCGCTTCGCGCAAGTCTTCGCCCGTCAGATGGCGCAGCGCCGCGGCCGGCTCGAAGACGTAGTTGTAGTCGGCCACGATGGCGTCCGCACGCGAGGCCAGCTCGAGCTGGACCTCGAACGGGCACACCTCCTCGCGCCGCGCCTCCTCGAAGACGGTGTCGGGATCGAGGTGGGAGTAGCCCTCGCGCAGGCGCCCGAGGAGGTCCGAGCGCTCCATCTTCTCCGGGTACTCCTTCGCGAACCGGCAGAATTCCTCGTGGCACAGGATCCGGTCGTTGGCGCACATCCGCTCCTTGGCGCGCACCTGGACCGTCTGGAACGCCCGCTCGTTCATGGCAACGAGCGCGGAGACGGCCATCTTCTGCTGCAGCGTCTTCGAGGTGAGAAAGACGACCTGCCGGCCCGACGCGAGGCCTTCGGCAAGAGCCGGATGGAGGGCCGCCGCCGTCTTGCCCGAGCCCGTCGGCGCCTCGGCGATCAGGTTCTCGCCCGAGCGGACGGCGTTGCGGATGGCCTCGATCAGCTTCTTCTGGATGGGGCGAGGGGCGGTGTGCGGGAAGGGGAGCCTCTCGGCCGCCTTTGCCTTGCGGTGGCGGGAGACTTTCGCCGCCCGCCAGATGGCGAGGGCCCGGGCCAGGCGCCGCTCCAGGTCCCGCTCGATGTCCTCGTCGAAGGGCACTTCGAGCGAAAGCTCCTCGCCGGTCTCGATGTCCACGTAGACGAGCGCCCCGCCGACGCTGCCGTGGCCGAGGCGGCGCCAGAGATAGCAGTAGCCGTAGAGCTGCCGGCGGTCCCGCTCGAAGGCGTACCCGGAAGGCCGAACACCGTCCACGGAGAGATTCGTCGATTTGAGCTCCTCGATGAGCCACTGCCCGGGCGAGCGCTCGACGCAGCCGTCCAGGCGGCCGGACAGGACGGCCGTCCAGCCTTCCACGGGGATGCGCGCCTCGAGGTGCACCTCAGCTCTGTAGGCCGGATGGGCGTTGCGTCTCTCTGTGAGGACACGGCTGTGGATCTGGGCCCCCAGGCCGAGGCGCCGCCACCCGTCCCCGCGGTCGAAGCCGACGCGCCGAAATCCCTCGTCTTCCGCCAGCTCGCGCACGGAGAGCTCGAAAACGCGGGCGGCCTCGTCGAATCGCACGAAGTTCGATTATAATTTGCAGGTGGAGAGAGTTGCGCACAATCCCCGCCGGATCGCAGCTCTCGCCGCGGCTCTTCTCTTCCTCACCCTGCCGCTGCCGGCCAAGACGCGGCGCACCACGGCCCCGCAGAGTCTCGAGCAGCTCCTCGACCAGATTGGCCGCCGGGCGCCGACGCGGTCTCCGGGCGTTTCGGTGGCAGTCGCCGACCTCGACACGGGCGAGACGGTCTACGCGCGCAACCCGGACCAGCCCGAGACCATCGCGTCGGTCACGAAAATGCTCTCGTCGGCGGCCGCGATTCACTTCCTCGGGCCGGACTACAAGTTCCGAACGACCTTCTGGCGGCGCGGCGAGATCCGCGAGGGCAACCTCATGGGATCCTTGCTCGTCGTCGGAGGCGGAGACCCGAACATCTCGGGACGCTTCTACGACAACGACTCCTTCGCGGTCTTCGACCGCTGGGCGGAGGGCCTGCGCCAGGCGGGCGTCCTGCGGGTCAGCGGCGATCTCATCCTGAACGCGAGCGCCTTCGACCGCCTCTATCGCAATCCCGAGTGGCCGCCCGACCGCGACACGCGCTGGTACCAGGCGCCCGTCTCGGCGCTTTCCTACAACGACAACGTGGTCATCGTGTCGGTGGGGCGGGGCGCCCTGCCGGGAGCGCCCGCGATCGTCTCGATCGACCCGGACACGGACGTCGTGCAGACCGTGCCTCGGGCGAGGACGGTCGGGAAGACGGGCAAGATCCGCGTGGCGGTAGCGCGCCCTGGAGGGTCCGACACGGTGTACGTGGACGGCACCGTACCCGCCCGGTACTTCCGATACTCCGTCCCGCTGGCGATCGACGATCCGCCGAAGTTCTTCGGCGCCGCGTTGAAGAGCCGCCTGCGCGCGGCGGGGATCGAGTTGACCGGGACGGTCGTCGAGCGCGACGTCAAGCCCGACAATGCCTGGGCGCTCGTTGCTACGACCGAGTCGGACCTCATGCCGACGATGGCGATCTCGAACAAGCACAGCCAGAGCTTCTACGCCGAGCAGATCTTCAAAGCCCTGGCCTTTGAGAAGTCGGGACGGGGGAGCTGGGACGCCGCCCTCGCGCTCGAGCGGCAATTCCTCGCGGTCGATCGGCCTGGATCCGGCGCGGTTCGACCTCCACGACGGGTCGGGCCTTTCGGCCGAGAACCGGGTCGCGGCCTTGGACCTGGTGCGGTTTCTGCGGGCCATGAGCGCCCACCCGCATGGCGCCGCCTGGCGGTCGAGCCTGGCGGTGTCGGGCGATTCCGAGGGGTCCCTCCGCAGCCGCCTTCTCGACTCGGTGGCGCGAGGGAGGGTCGAGGCCAAGACCGGAACCCTGAACGGTGTCTCGACCCTGGCGGGTTATGCCCGCGCAAGCTCTGGAAAGACCTACGTTTTCGCCATTCTGCTGAACGGCCCGGGGGTGACGGACCGCCGGGGCCACGCCTACCAGGACCGCCTGGTCCGGACCCTGCTCCAGAAGGGGTAGGGGTCCCCAGGCCGCCTGGGGGCGCGGGCTT
Source organism: uncultured Acidobacteriota bacterium (assembly GCA_963724465.1). Lineage (GTDB taxonomy): Bacteria > Acidobacteriota > Thermoanaerobaculia > UBA5066 > Gp7-AA6 > DAHUXD01. The sequence continues at coordinate 110,845 of CAVRUT010000012.1, forward strand.
CGGGGGTGCCAAAAATACTTGACACCCTCGGCCTGAGGCTGTGATCAAATATCACCTGATTCGTGCTTGAGGGCTGCGTTTTCAGCCCGTTTGGTGGTGGGAAATCATGAAGACACGGTCGGCGTACGGGGCGAAGCCTGCCCATTTGGGCCGGTTTTCTGCGCTCGTCGTGGTCGTTGGGCTAGGTTTCGCGGCCCGGGCATTGGGCCAGGGCCCTTTGGCGAAAAGGTGGTTTCAATGATCTCCCTGACAGGCGGCGTTCCTTCCTAAATAGCGCCGTAAATATCTGCATTAAATAACTCTTACCCTGTTCTGCATTTTATGGTTCAGGGTGTTGTGTTTTTTACTCGAAAGGTATATTCTTCTTCGTACTCCCATAGAGCAGCTAGGAGACAGGCAAATGGAGATCTCGGACGACTTCGATGCGACTCCCTCCGCGGAGGACGTGTTCGAGAAAGAGGTCGAGCAGGTCTTCCAAGAGACGCTTGGTCTCATCCACATCGCCCTCGTCTCGCACTACCAGTTGAGCGAGCAGGAAGCGACGCGAGCTCGAGAAGGATCTCTTCGTGTGGTTCCGCCGCTTCTGCTACCGCCCAGGCGCCTCCATCAGAGAGAATCGTCCGTACCTTCTCGTTGCTTGCTGCCAGTTCGCTCGGGAGTATCAGAGATATGTCGTCGGGACCGGCGTTCGCGCTTCCGACGAGAAGCTGAAGTCGCTCCTCGATCGCGAGCCCGCAGACGTCGCCCACGACTTTTCGCGGAGCCTTCAGCTCTACGACTTCCGGCGGTCTGATGCCTGAGACGGCGAAGATCCTTCCCTTCCGCGGCCGGGTGGCCTCCGCGCCCCGTACTCGCGGGAGGCGGCGATGGTCACCGGCGCCAAGACGTTCCTCGCGACGCCGGAGGGCGAGCGGTCCGAGAAACTGATGACGCGACGCTTACGGTGATGGGGACGTGTTGACTTCCGTCTGCTCGCAGCTCTGGGAGCTGCATCAACACGAGCCCTTCGGATGTTGCCGACGAATCGCCGCGCATTTACAAGTGGCTCTCCGAGAAGCCGTCGCAGCGACTTCTTCTTCGATGAACGAGACTATCTTTCTCGGAGAGAGCTGCGCTCCTGGCGGCCGGTAGCTCTCCGGCTCATTGGTAAGAGGGAGGAGACCGAGCGCTGGCTGGACAGGGCGGATGCAAGCTTTCGACACACCGTAGCGCCAGCGTCGCACCTCGCTCGGGTTTCGTACATCCGGCTGACCCTGCGATATGACATGAGGCGGCATGACGATGTTCTGGAGCTCATGCCGTCGATCGCTCGACATTTGAGAAGCTTGGGATGGATGGCGAACTCGCGAAGTGCCGGTTCCTGGAAGCGATGAGCCTCAAGGAACTCGGGAGGATGGAGGAGGCGGCGGCAGGACTTGAGAGTCTAGCGTCGGTCGAGGCGTGTCGGGTTGAGCCCGCTCTCCGCGGAATGGCTCTCGTGAACTTGGGCAACCTGCGATCGGAGCAGGGCTCCTTTGAGCTGCGCTTTCATCGCTACACGCAGGCGTCGCCGCTCCTTCGGAGCGTGCCAAGCGATTTTCTGCAGTCTGGCAGATCTGAAACTGATGCTTGCCGTGCACGCTACAGCGGATGGGACACTTGGTTGCCGCGCTCGAGGCTTTCCGCGAGTCTGTCAAGCGACTATGTGGCCTTGGGCATGAATACCCGCGCAGCGTATCCCGCGTCGTGCTTGCTGAGGCCCTGCTTGAAGCCGGGGAGAGCCGCGCGAGGCCGAATGGGAGATTCTGGCGGCCCTGCCGACAATCGACCAGGAAAAAATGGTTCCGGAGGGCTTTGTCGCGGTCGAGCTCTGCTGCGGGAGTCCGTCCGTCAGCGGAAGACCGACCCGAAAGCGCTTTCTCGAGCTTCGCGAATACCTGCAGGCAAAGAACTAAGCCGGCTACTCGCTTCGTCGTCGGCCCTTCTGGGCCGACCCCTGTCCGCTCGTGACAATATGTAAGTAAGAGATCGGGATTTTCCTGCGGCCGGAGGTTTGAGTGGCGTCACGGACTAGACCGGAGTGCCACGGCAAAGCGGGGGCGGGGCCTGCCCGGGCGCCGATGTCGGAGAAGGAGCTAGAGGGCTTCTACCGGCAGACCTTCCTTCCCCTCGTCCGCCGCGCGACGTGGAAGCATGGCCTTTCAAAGGAAGACGCCCGGGACATCGTCCAGGACGCGTTCCTGATCGCTATCGCGAAGATCGATTCGGCAGGAAATCCGAAGGCCTGGCTCATTCAGGTCGTCGACCACCTCTCGATCAACCACCAACGAAAGACGGTTCGGCGCGCCCAGCTAGCCGCCAAAGTGGGGCCTCGCAGACAGGAGCGAGCGGGGGGCAGAAGAGTCTGATACATCGGAATGCTAGAGGGGGTGGGTCATTAGCACGGATCTTGGTTCTCACGACCCTTCGACACTGGGTCGAAGCCGTCGAGGAAGAACGGAAATCCCGACGGGGCTCTGCGTCGACGAGGCGATGAAGCGCGCCGAGGTCACCTGGCGACGTATCCAGCAGGGTCAATCGCCAGCCTTCGAGACGATGGATTGGCCGGAGGTCGCCGACGAGATCCACGCACTCTGTAGGCTGATCGATCGGGCAGGTGGCGCCCTCCGGGAGCGGACTCCGGTCCCTGGCACGACTCCTCTACGACGCGGTGGAGCGAGCTCTCGTGGCCAGACGACGAGCTCGGCGAAAAGAGCGACCTGCTGACGAGGATTTCGTACCTCGCGTGGCTCCACGCCCGCCGGTGGGGAGCTACTCGGAAGCTCGCACTTTGGGAGGAGAGGACGGCGGACACGCTGCTCGAGCAGGAATCGGTCCAAGCTTTCTTGGCCATTCCGGCGCAAGCTCAGATCAGGACGACTTGAATCGCCGGTTTCTCGGCGACCCGGCCGTGCTTCTCGCGGCCTGCGTGAGACTGCGGGAGGTGATCGAGGTGTCGCCGCCATCGGCCTGAGGGAAGCGACTCTGACGTGCGCAAGTGGCTGATCGAGAACTGGCGAGTTCTCGAGTCTCGCGAGGAGTCGCAATACTTCGCCGCCGAGCTGGCCTTGATCGTGGCTGCCGCAAGCAAGCATTGCGGGCGCTACAGGATTGTCAGATGTGGCTCGACCGCCTCGAAGCAGACTGTGACGGGTTGCGAGGCGCCGAGCGTCTTCGAGTGCGCGCTCAGTTATTTGCGGCTCGCCGTCCTGTACGAGCTTCGCTCATATCGAGAAGTCCTTCAAGGGCTGCCCGCACTTAAGGAGGACATTTGAACGGCTCGGAATGCGTCTCGTATTTCGCTAAGAGCTGTCTCCTCGAGGCGATAACGCCTAAAGGAGACTGGCAGGGAGACGCGGAGGCGCGGCTCGTCTTCGAAGCGTCTTGGCCGTGACCCCGACGTTCAGGGCGAACGGTGGCTGCACGCACTTGCGTCTGATAGGAATTGCCGAGCTGACGGGACGGCTGGGCACTTGACGAAGGCCGATCAAGCCTCTCTTGCCGCCCGCCAATTGCTGGAAGAGTCCGGGACGCCCGTGTCTGTTGGACATCTTCATGCGGTTGAAGGCGAGCTCTTGCGAGACCAGGGGCTGCTTCAAGCTGCGGCTGAGTCGTATCGTGCGGCGGTCGGGGTCTATTCGACAGCCGGGATGGCGTCTCTAGCGGCCTACCTGCGAATCGTGCTTGGCCGAAACGCTGCTCGCCGCGGGCCGCGAGGATGAAGCGATCCAGGAGATCGTCGCTGCTTTGCCCGCCATCGGCGAAAGCAGGCTCGTTCGCGAGGCGATGGCCGCGATCGTTCTGCTGCGCGAGTCCGTTCGGCGCCACAAGGTTGACCCCTCGGCCTTGCACGAGCTTCGTGAGCAGCTCGAGCGAATGAAGAACGTAGGCGAGCTGTGAGCTTCTGGCGACTCCTCAGGCGGGCATTGCGGCGAGGGCCGCCGTCGCGGCGGCCCGCCCAGCCGCGTAGGGAATCGGTACTGCCTTTCTTCTTCTAGGCCGGCTGGTGGCCCTCGGGTATCGTCTTCCCCGTGCAGATCGTTCTCTACCTTCATGGATTCGCCTCCTCCCCGGCGGGTCGGAAGATCGCCCTCCTGCGGGAGTCGCTGCCTTCCGCCGAATTCCGCGTCGTCGCGCCGGATCTGAATCGGCCCTCGTTCGAAAAGCTCGATTTCGGTGAGATCGTGCGTGCGGCGGTCCTCGCGGCACAGGCTGATTCCCCCGCAGTCCTCGTGGGGAGCTCGCTTGGGGCGCTCGCGGCTCTGGAGGCCTGCCGGCGGGGGATCCCGGCGCCGCTCGTGCTGATCGCGCCGGCCCTCGGCTTGGGCAAGAGGTGGACGGAGAAGCTCGCGCCGGGAGATCCGCTCCCGTTCTTTCACCACGGCGAGAATCGCGAGATCCCGATCCACCGGCGCTTCTTCGAGCAGATGGCGTCCACCTCCGCGGACCGGGATGCCCCGCCGCAGCCCGTCACGATCCTGATGGGGACGAAGGACGAGAGCGTCCCGTTCGACGGGGTGTACGAGAGGTGGCGCCGGTGGGAGGCGAGCGGGGGACTGAGGGCGGGCTCCCGTTTCGTCGCGATCCCGGAAGGGGATCATGGGCTCGTGGATCACATCGGCCGGATCGCCGCCGAGATCCGGGCCTCGGCCCCGAGCGGATAGAATCGCCGCCTCATGGCGCTGTCTGGTCTGGGCCTCTTCCTGCTCGAAGCCTGCGAGGGCACGGCCTTTCTGCTGCTCTTCTTCCCGCCGAAGGTGCTGGGAGGGGGCTTTTTTTCGCTGCATGGGGGGCTCGCAGCCATCTTCGCCGGGCTTGCGCTGTGGGCGAAGCCCTCGGGCCTTCCCTACGGCGGAGCGGTCGCCGCGACGGTCCTTCTTCTGGCCTACACGCTGGTGGCGCACTGGGGCTGGGCCGCGCAAGGGCGGGTCCTCTTACTCGCCGGCGCCGCCGCGGCGGGCTGGAGTCTCGCTCGAGTCGCTCTCGTCGCGCCGCTCGAGGCCGGCAGCGCCTGGACCGTCGTCGGCGCGGCGGCAGGAGGGCTCTTCTTCGGATCCGTCCTCCTGGTCATGAACCTCGGGCACTGGTACCTCGTATCGCGGTCGCTCCCGTTTCAGCTCCTTGCCCGCGGCGCCGCTCTCTTCGCCGGCTTCGCCGTCTTCCGCACGCTGTACCTGGGGCTCTCGGTCGCATGGCATCCCGCGTCGGAGGGGCTGCACACGCTGCTGTCGCTCGAGCGCGACGCCCTCTTCTTTCTCTTCCGGGTCCTCTGGGGGATCGTCGGCCCGCTCGCGCTGTCGTACTTCATCTGGCGGACCGCCGAGATGAGGTCGAACCAGGCCGCGACGGGGCTCCTCTACGTGGCGCTCGTCTTCGTCCTGATCGGCGAGCTGCTGTCCTCGTACCTGACGGTCGCGACGGGGTTCCCCGCGTAGGCCGCGAGCGATGCGGGCGACGTACTACTGCGCAGACTGCCTGACGTCGCGCGACCTCATGGAGAGGGAACCGGGGGACTTCGCATGTGCGAAGTGCGGCAAACCATACGTCGCGCGCTTCGAGGGGGCCGCGGGCGCCGAGGGCGTCGAGCAGTGCGTCTTTTGCGGCAATCACGCGTTCTTCCTGCAAAAGGACTTCGACCAGCGACTCGGCTGCCTGATCATGGCGGTCTCGCTCGGTGCCGCGCTCTTCGTCGGCTGGAAATTCGGATGGATCTGGTTCACCCCGGTTCTGCTTGCCACCGTCGTCGTGGACTGGATCGTGGCCGCGAAGGTTCGACCCGTTACGATCTGCTACCGCTGCGACGCCGAGTACCGCGACCTGCCCGTCCACCCCCGCCACAAGGGCTACGATCCGCATGTGGCGGAGCGGTACGCCGAGACGAAGACCGTCCGCCGGATGCGATGAAGATCTACGACGTTTCTCGGCGGATCTCGGAGGAGACGCCGGTCTGGCCGGGCGACGTGGCGTTCAGCTGGCGCGAGATCGAGAGCCCCGGGGCGGCGGCGCCGTGGGGAACGACCTGCTTCACGATGAGCGCGCACTGCGGCACCCACGCCGACGCGCCGAGCCACGTCTTCTCGGACGGGAAGACCATCTCGGAGGCGCCGCTCGGCGTCTTCATCGGCCCCGCGCGGGTCATCGAGCTTCCGGGGCTCGGCGAGGTCGGCCCGGACGCGCTGCCGCGCAAGGCCCTCGGCGTGGCGCGGGTGATTTTTCGCAGCGGGGGAAAGGCCTCGCTCTCGCCGCTGGCGGCCCTCCGGCTGGCCGAGAGGGGGACTGTGCTCGTCGGCACCGACGCCCCCTCGATCGACCCCGAGGACGCCGAGGACCTGCCCGCCCACCGGGCACTGCTCGGCAGCGGCGTGGCGCTGCTCGAGGACTTGGACCTCGAGGCCGTGCCCGAGGGGACGTACCAGCTCGTGGCGCTGCCCCTGCGCTTCGCGGACCTCGACGCCTCGCCCGTGCGCGCGATCCTCATCGCCGACGATCCGGCCTGACGGACTCGCCTTCGGCGCCCGGCTACGGGAACAGCCCGCGGAGCCTCGTGGCTTCCTCGACGCGGCCGACCGCGAGGATCAGGGCCCCGGTCCTCAGGTCCGTGTCGTGGCGGCGGGCCGCCTCGGCGACGTCCTCGTAAGCGCGGCGGATCGTGCGCTCGAGGTGGTTGCGTACGACGTCCGGGTCCCAGAAGAACGAGTAGAGGTCCTGCACCCATTCGAAGTACGACACCGTCACGCCTCCGGCGTTGGCGAGGATGTCGGGAATGACGACGGCGCCGTTGGAGCGGAGGATGTCGTCGGCGTCCGGCGTCGTGGGACCGTTTGCGGCCTCCGCCACGATCCTGGCCTTGACGCGGGCGGCGTTCTCGCGGGTGATGACGCCCTCGAGCGCCGCCGGGACGAGGACGTCCACGGGGAGCTCGAGGAGCTCGGCGTTGGAGATCTTTTGGCCGCGGGTCGCCGTGACGGTTCCCTTCTTGCCCTTGGCGGCGTTGACGACCTCCATCTGGAGGCCCTTCTTGTCGTAGATGCCGCCCTGCGAATCGGACACGGCGACGACCCTGGCACCCGCCTCTTCGAGAAACCGCGCGACGTGGGCGCCGGCGTTGCCGTAGCCCTGCACGGCGGCGGTCGCGCCCTTGAGCTTCAAATGCATCCGCTTGGCGGCCTCGTCGATCGCGACGAAGCAGCCCTCGGCCGTCGCCTCGTTGCGCCCGGCGGAGCCGCCGAGGGGGATGGGCTTGCCCGTGACGACGCCGAGGGTCGAATACCCTTGCGTCATGGAGAACGTGTCCATGATCCAGGCCATGTGCTGGGGCGTCGTGTAGACGTCCGGGGCAGGAATGTCGCGGTCGTGCCCGAGCACGATCGCGATCTCGGAGGTGTACCGGCGGGTCAGGCGCTCGTTCTCGTCCATGGACAGCTTCTTCGGGTCGACGGTGATGCCGCCCTTGGCCCCGCCGAACGGGATGTTGACGACGGCGCACTTCCATGTCATCCACATCGCCAACGCCTTGACCTCGTCGAGCGTCACGCCGGGATGGAAGCGGATGCCGCCCTTGGAAGGGCCGCGCGTAATCGAGTGCTGGACGCGGTACCCCGTGAAGACCTTGACCTTCTTGTTGTCCATCTTGACCGGAATGGACACGATGAGCTGGCGCTTCGGGTGACTCAAAACCTGTCGGGTTCCCTGGTCGAGCTTGAGGAAGTCCGCTGCGCGCTCGAACTGCTTCAGGGCGAATTCGTAGGGGTTGAGGTTCTCGGGGGCTAGCGGGGCGGCGGGGGCGGGCTTCTTCGGAGCGGGCCGGGGGGCGGGGTTGCGCTTCATTGCCATGATTTTCTCCTTCGGCTTCGCGACAGCCAGCGGTGTGTGTGGGGGCGGATGGGTCGGGCTCAGGGCCCCGTGAGCGGGAGGGTCGCGGCCGCCCGGCGCGCGAGCTCCCAGAGGGACGACGGGAAAATGCCGATCGCGAGGATGCCGGCGCCGCAGAGGGCGAGGGCGAGGCGGTCGGCGGGAACGAGCGCCGGAGGCGGCTCGGTCTCGACGGGATCGCGCATGTAGAGGATGTACACGACCTTCAGGTAGTAGCCGATGGACACGAGGCTGTTGGCCACGCCGATGAGGGCGAGAGCGTAGAGGCCCTTCTCGAGGGCCGCCTTGAAGAGGAAGAACTTGCCGATGAAACCCGCCGTCGCCGGGATCCCGGCGAGCGAAAGGAGGCACAGCGCGAACACCGCCGACGCGAAAGGCGCCCGGCGCCCGGCGCCGGCGAGCAGGGCCACCGGATGTGGCTTCGTCTCGTCGCGGTAGAGGGCCGAAACCGCCGCGAAGGCCCCGGCGTTGGAGACGAGGTACGCGAAGAAATAGACGAGAACGGCCGCCAGCGCTTCGCGCCCGAAGACGGCCAGGGCGATCGTCACGTAGCCCATCTGGGCGATGCCGGAATAGGCGAGCAGGCGCTTGACGTCGCGCTGGGCGAGCGCCACGACGTTGCCGAGGGTCATGGAAAGGATCGCGAGCGCGGCGATTCCGGCGCGGAAGCGGTCGGGCATTCCGTTCTGAAAGACCGCCCCGAACACCCGGAAGAGGACGAGAACGGCCGCGCCCTTGGGAGCGACGGAGAGGTACGCCACGGCGGGTGTGGGCATGCCCTGGTAGACGTCGGGGGCCCAGGCGTGGAACGGGGCGAGCGACATCTTGAAGCCGAACCCGACGAGCAGGAAGAGCAGGCCGAAGGTCACGGCAGAGCTTTCGGCGAGGCCGGGTTGCGCGAGGTCCTCGACCTTCGTCCCACCCGAGGCCCCGAAGAGCAGCGCCACGCCGTAGAGGGTGAACGCGGAGCCGAAGGCTCCCGTCAGGAAGTACTTCAGGCCCGCCTCGGAGGAGGCCGCGATCCGGCGGAAGAAGCCCGCGAGGACGTAGAAGGCGAGGGAAAGCGTCTCGAGGCCGATGAAGACGATCAGCAGGTCGAGGCCCCGCGTCATCAGCGAGACGCCGACGTGTCCCCAGAGCAGCAGCGCGTAGAACTCTCCGCGCTCCTCGCCGGTTCGTTCGAGGTAGGGCCTGGCGACCAGGATCGCGATCACCGCCGTCGCGCCGAGGAAGAGGCCGACGAGAACGGTCAATGAAGAGGTGTCGTAGCGGCCGCCGAAGGTCGTTCCCTCCGGGGCGCTCAAGAGGAGGGAGAGCGAGGCGGCGACGCCGGCCAGCGCGATCGTCGCGAAGGAGCGCCGCCAGGACGGAGCGAATGCCTCGACGAGGAGGATCAGGCACCCCGCGACGACGAGGGCGATCTCGGGCGCGATCGAAAGGAGGTCCGCGTGCGTGAACCGGACGAAGCTCTCGGTCAAGGCCGCACCCCGGCGATCTGCTTGTCGGCCACGCTTTTCTGGAGCGTCTCGACAGCCGGCCGGATCCGGTCGAGGACGTCGTTGGGACGGACGCCGATCCAGACCATGAGCACGACGAGCGTCGCAGCGGCGATGAACTCGCTCGGCCGGACGTCGGTCAGCTTCCGGTTCTCCTCGTGGGCGAAAGGATTCCAGAAAACCCGCTGGACGAGGGTGAGCATGTAGACCGCTGAGAGGACGACTCCGGTCGCTCCGGCGAGCGCCCACCAGCGATGGGGCGAGAGCCACGTGCCCAGGAGGATCGTGAACTCGCCGACGAACCCGTTCAGGCCCGGCAGGCCGATCGAGGACAGGGTCGCGATCAGGAAGAGGGCCGTCGTGACCGGGACGACCGCGGCGACGCCGCCGTAGGCGTCGAGCTCGCGCGTGTGGCGGCGCTCGTAGAGGACTCCGACGAGGAGGAAGAGCGCCCCCGTCGAGAGGCCGTGGTTGATCATCTGGAGGATCGAGCCCGAGAGCGACATCGTCGTGAAGGCTCCGACCCCGATCACGACGAGGCCGAGGTGCGAGACCGAAGAATAGGCCACGAGGCGCTTCATGTCGTGCTGGGCGTAGGCGACGAAGGCGCCGTACACAACGCCGATGACGCCCAGGACGCCGAGCCACGGGGCGTAGCGCATCGCGGCATCGGGAAAGAGCGGCAGGGCAAAGCGCAGGTAGCCGTACACGCCGAGCTTCAGCAGGACGCCGGCGAGGATGATGGAGCCGGCGGTCGGTGCCTCGGTGTGAGCGTCCGGAAGCCAGGTGTGGAGCGGGAAGACCGGGACCTTGATCGCGAACGCGAGGGCGAAGGCGAGAAAGAGCAGCGTCTCGGTCCGGCCCGCGAACGTCAGCCGGTAGAGGTCCTCGAGGGCGAAGGACCAGATGCCCGTCGCGGCGTGATGGCGGATCGCGATGAAGAGGATCGCCAGGAACATCAGGAGGCTTCCCGCCATGGTGAAGAGGAAGAATTTCATCGAGGCGTAAATGCGGCGGGGACCGCCCCAGATGCCGATGATGAAGTACATCGGGACGAGCATGACCTCCCAGAACACGTAGAAGAGCGCGAGGTCGAGGGCGACGAGGCTGCCGAGCATGCCGGTCTCGAGGACGAGGAACGCAACGGAGAAGCCCCGCACCTCCTTCTCGACGTGCGAGAGCGAGAAGAGCAGCGAAACGGGCGTCAGGACGGTCGTCAGGAGCACGAGCAGGAGCGAGATGCCGTCGAGGCCGACGCTGTAGGAGATCCCGAGCTGCGGGATCCAGGCGATCTTCTCGCGGAACTGAAAGCCTTCCTGGGCAAGGGCGAAGCGGGTCCAGAGGGGCAGCGACAGGACGAGGTCGAGGACCGCGACGAGGAGCGCGGCGTTGCGCGCGGCCCCGGGGTCCGAACGCGGAACGAGCAATAGCAGGACGGCGCCGGCCAGCGGGAGAAAGACCAGGACGCTGAGCAGGTGCTCGTGCAGAAGGTTTTCCATCTAGATTGCCCCCACGACGAAGAGGAGCAGGGCGATCAGGCCGAGGAAGAACGTCAGAGCGTAGTTGCGCACGTTTCCCGTCTGCAGGAAGCGGAGGAAGTCGCCCGCGAGCTCGACGAGAAACGCAGTGGCGTTCAGGATGCCGTCGATGACCAGCACGTCCACCACCTTCCAGAGCGCGCGCGCCAGCCAGCCGAAGGGCCGCACGAAGAGGAAGTCGTAGAGCTCGTCGATCCGGAACTTGTCGGCGACCAGCGCGTACGCGCCGGGCATGGCGGCGGCCAGGCGCTCGGCGGGGCGCCCCGCCTGCTTCGCGTACCACTGGTAGGCCAGGTACAGGCCCGAGGCCGCGACCGCGACGGAGACCGCCATCAGGAGCCATTCGGTGGCGTGCGGCAGCGCCTCGTGTGCGCCCTCGTGGCCCGCGATCGGGGCGATGACCGGCGCGAGGAAGGGTCCGATGAGGTCGGCGTGCTCGCCGAAGACGGCGGGCAGCCCGAGCCAGCCCGCGACGAGGGACAGGATCCCCAGCACGACGAGGGGGAAAGTCATCGAGGCCGGCGATTCGTGGACGTGGTGCGCCTGCTCCTTCGTACCGCGGAAGTCGCCGAAGAAGGTCAACGAAACGATCCGGAACATGTAGAAGGCGGTCAGCCCGGCCGTGAAGAGCCCGACGGCCCAGAGCACCTTTCCGAGGTGCGGCGCCTCGAAGGAGCTCGAGAGGATCGCGTCCTTGGAGAAGAACCCGGCAAAGGGCGGGATGCCCGCGATGGCGAGCGTGGCGGCGAGGAAGGTCCAGTACGTGATCGGCATCTTCGCCTTCAGGCCGCCCATGTGGCGGATGTCGAGGTCGCCGGACATCGCGTGCATGACCGAGCCCGCGCCGAGGAAGAGGCAGGCCTTGAAGCAGGCGTGCGTCATGACGTGGAACATGCCGACCGAGAAGGCGCCCACGCCGCAGGCGAGGAACATGTAGCCGAGCTGGGAGACCGTGGAGTAGGCGAGGACGCGCTTCAGATCGTTCTGCGCGACCGCGATCGTGCCGGCAAAGATCGCGGTGAAGCAGCCGATGACGGCCACGAAGAGCATCACCTCCGGGGCCAGGCGAAAGAGAACGTTGCAGCGGGCAACCATGTACACGCCGGCGGTGACCATCGTCGCGGCGTGGATCAGGGCGGACACGGGCGTGGGGCCGGCCATCGCGTCCGGGAGCCACACGTAGAGGGGCACCTGCGCGCTCTTGCCCATGGCGCCGATGAAGAGGCACAAACAGATTGCGGCCAGCGCCGGCGAGAACTGCGCGGGCTGCTCGGCCGCCTTGCGGAAGATCTCCGTGTAGTTGAGCGAGCCGAAAGCGGCGAAGAGGCCGAACATGCCGAGCAGGAAGCCGTAGTCGCCAATCCGGTTGACGACGAAGGCCTTGCGCCCGGCGGCGGCGGCGTATTCCTGGTCGAAGTAGTACCCGATGAGGAGATACGAGCACAGCCCCACGCCCTCCCAGCCGACGAACATCAGCAGGAAGTTCTCCGCGAGGACCAGCGTCAGCATCGCGAAGAGGAAGAGGTTCAGGTAGGCGAAGAAGCGCGCGTAACCCGCGTCGGTCGCCTCGTGGTGCATGTAGCCGATGGCGTACACGTGGATGAGGAAGGCCACGAACGTCACGAAGGCCAGCATCAGCGCCGAGAGCGGGTCGAGGCGGAAGGAGACGTCGATCGAGAGGTTCCCGACCGCGATCCAGCTCGTCACGGGCTCCACGACCGTCGCGTGCGTGCCGCCCGCGAAGGGAATCAGGCGGCCGTAGGCGACGAGCGTGGCAAGGCCCGCCGCGCCGACGCCGACGGCGGAAACGAAGGATTTGCCGAGGCGGGTCCCGAGAAGGGCGTTGATCGCGAACCCGCCGAGCGGGATCGCCGGGATCACCCAGAGCGGCACCGGAAACGTCATGCGCTCGCCCGCCTCACCACTTCAGCAGGTTGATCTTGTTCACGTCGATCGTCTCCGTGTGGCGGAAGAGCGCGACGAAGATCGCCAGGCCCACGGACGCCTCGGCCGCGGCGATCGCGATGACGAAGAAGACGATGATCTGCCCTTCGTGGCTCCCGAGTGCGGCGCCGTAGCCGAGCAGCGCGAGGTTCGCCGCGTTCATCATGAGCTCGATCGAGAGGAAAATCTGGATTGCGTTGCGGCGCAGGAGCGCGCCCGCAATGCCGATCGAAAAGAGGGCGCCCGACACGAGCAGGACGTCCGCAAGGGGAATCGAGCCGATCACGGCGCGTCCTCCCTTCGGACGAGGACGAAGGCCCCCACCAGCGCGGCGAGCAGGAGGATCGACACGGCCTCGAAGTGCAGCAGGTAATCCGAGAAGAGGAGGCGCGCGACGGCTGCGGGGTCCGGAAGGGCGGTTGCTCCGACCGCCTCGCTCAGGATCGGCAGCCGCGAGCCGCTCGCGCGCAGCATGCCGAGCAGGAGCCCCGCGAACACGACGACGGAGAGGCTGCCGAGGAACGTCTGGACGGGCCGGCGGGCCCCCTCCGGCGGTTCGCGGCCGACGTTCAGGAGCATCAGCACGAAGAGGAAGAGGACGAGGATCGCCCCGGCATACACGATGACCTGGAGAACGGCGATGAAGGGCGCGAGCACGAGGACGTAGCATGCCGCGAGCGCGAAGAAGGAGACGACGAGAGCGAGCACGCTCTTGACCGGATCGCGCCCGACGACCATCAGGCCGGCGAACGCGATGGCCACCAGAGCCGCGGCGTCGAAGATCAGGCGTTCCATGGCGCTAGCGGTGCAGCCTCCACATCTCGAGGCCCGCCACCCAGAGGAGGTTCGCGAGGGCGAGCGGCAGCAGCGTCTTCCAGCCGAGCTTCATGAGCTGGTCGTACCGAAAGCGGGGCAACGTCCAGCGCACCCAGATGAAGACGAGGACGAGGGCCGCGGTCTTGCCGGCGAAGACCGCGAGCGACACGAGCCCTCCGACGATCCCGTGCGGGTGGAATCCCGGCAGGGACCACCCGCCGAAGTACAGGGTCGCGGTCATCGCGGAGGCGACGATGACGTTGACGTATTCGGCCAGGAAGTACGAGCCGAAGCGCATCGCGGAGTACTCGGTGTGATAGCCGGCGACGAGCTCGGCCTCGGCCTCGGGCAGGTCGAAGGGGAGGCGATTGGTCTCGGCAAAGGCCGAGATGAAGAAGACGAGGAAGCCGAAGAACTGCGGGAAAATGGTCCAGCGGGGGAGGACCGGCAGCAGGTGATAGGTGCCCTGCTGCATCGCGACGATGTCGGTCAGCCGGAACGAGCCGGCTGCGAGAACGACGCCCGCGGCCGCCGTGGTCATGGCGAGCTCGTACGAGATGATCTGCGCGCTCGACCGGATGCCTCCCATGAGGGCGAACTTGTCGTTCGAGGACCATCCGGCCAGGACGATGGCGTAGACGGAGAGCGATGTGATCGCAAAGACGTAGAGCAGCCCGATCGATACGTCGGCGCCAATCAGCGGAATGGTGTGACCGGCGACCTCGATGGTCGGCCCGTACGGGACGACGGCGAAGGTCGAGAGCGCCGCGAAAACCGCCAGTGCCGGGGCGAGCAGGAAAAGGAGCTTGTCCGAGGAGGCGGGGACGACGTCCTCTTTCATGAAGAGCTTCAGGATGTCGGCGGGGCTCTGCATGAGGCCGAAGGGGCCGACGCGGTTGGGGCCCGGGCGGTCCTGGATGAACGCCGCGACGCGGCGCTCGACCCAGACGAGCGGGATGACGATGGCCGGAAGAATGAGCGCCGGAAGCACGACGCGCAGGACGAGGATCACCCAGTCGACCGCCGTCACGGCGTCCCCGTCCACGCGAAGTCGCCCTTCTTCAGGAGCGCGCCCCCCTCGAGCTCGGTTTCGGCGAGGCCCCCATAGCCCTCGACCTCCTTGCCGATCTCGCGCAGGATGTCCGAGGGGGTCCAGCCTCGTTCGCCCCAGCCGAGGGCGATGGCGAGCAGCAGCAGCAGGTCCCAGTGGGCGCGAACGGGCGGCTTCGGCAGGAATGCTCGCTCGAACCTCTGGACCCGCCCCTGCACGTTGGTGAACGTGCCTTCCTTTTCCGAGAGCGACGCGGCGGGCAGGACGACGTCCGCCGCGCGCGTCAGGGCGTTGGCAGTGCGCGCCGCGACCGCGACGAAGCGAGCGCGGCGCAGCGCCAGGACCTTCTCCGTGTCATCGGCGAGAGCGGCGAAGGCGGCGTCGGCGGCGACGATCACCTCCGGCGAAGCCTTGCCGGAGAGGACGGCGTCGAGGCCGTAGCCGCCCCTGGACGGCGAGAGCCCCATGTCGCGGGCGCCGCGGAAGTTCGGAGCGGCGTCGTCGCCCTCGACCCACTCGGTCCGGGACTTGATCTTGCGCGGCCGGGACTTGTCCACGACGACGTCCCGATTGGGGCAGCCGAGGTGGTCGGCGATCTTGCGCACGAGGAAGTTCTCCTCGTTCGAGAGGTGTGCCGAGCCGAGGAAGAAGAGGCCGCTCGGGCCCGTCTTCTCGATCGTCGCCCGGATCTCCCGCGCGATCCGCTCGACCGCGGCCGGCACGATCGCGTCCCCGACGGCCGCGCCCTCCCGCAGGGTCGCCTTGTGGACGTCGCGGGCGTTCAGGGACTCGGAGAGGAAGCGCCCGTGGTCGCAGAGCCAGTAGTCGTTGACCTCGGGATTGAGGCGCGGGAGGAAGCGATAGACGACGTCGTCTTTGGACTCGATCGAGACGTTGCAGCCCACGTTGCAACCCGGGCAGACGGACTTGGTCTTCTTCAGGTACCAGACGCGGCTGCGGAAGCGGAACTCGCGCACCGTCAGGGCGCCCACCGGGCAGACGTCGGCCGCGCAGCCCGACCAGTCGTTGGCGAGAGGCCTTCCGTCGTGCGTCCAGACGAGCGTGCGGCCGCCGCGGTCGAGGAAGGTCAACTCGGAAGTCCCGGCGATTTCCTGGGTGAAGCGGATGCAGCGCGTGCACTGGATGCAGCGCGTCATGTCGGCGACGACGTGGGGGCCGATCAGGGTGCGGTCGAACGTCGGGTACTGGCGCTTGGATTCGTCGAAGCTGGAGAGCTGGTTGCCGTAGCCGAAGGAGTTGTCCTGCAGCGTGCACTCGCCGGCCTGGTCGCAGATCGGGCAGTCGAGCGGATGGTTGATGAGGAGGAACTCCATCGTCGCGGCGCGCGAGCTCTTGACCTTGTCGGTGGTGGTCTTGACCGAGAGGCCGTCCTTCAGAGGCGTCGTGCACGCCGCCTGGATCTTGGGCATGCCTTCGATCTCGACGAGGCACATGCGGCACTGGCCAACGACCGACAGGCGCGGGTGGTAGCAGAAGTGGGGAATGTCGATGCCGGCGAGCCTGGCCGCCTGGATCAGGTTCAGGTTCTTGGGCACCTCGACGGGGTTGCCGTCGAAGACGACCGTGAACGTGTCTTTCTGAGGCGGTGGCGGCGCGGGAGCGGCGGGATTGGTGCTCACCGCGCCCTCACGCCGTCACCAGCTGAGCCTTCGCCCCGACCAGGCAGCGCTTGTGCGTCACGTGGTACTCGTATTCCTGCCGAAACTTCGTCACCGAGGACAGGGGCGGCGCGATCGCCGCATCCGCGAAGACGCAGATCGTCATGCCGTTGGCCATCTGGTTGCAGATGCGCGCCAGCAGGTCGATGTCCTCGATCCGCCCTTCGCCCTCCTCGATCCGGCTGAGAACCTTGTGGAGCCAGGGCGTCCCCTCGCGGCAGGGCGTGCACTGCCCGCAGGACTCGTGCGAGAAGAACTTCGAGAGGTTCTGCGCGACGTTGACGATGCAGGTGTCTTCGTTGATCACGATGATCGCTGCCGACCCGAGCATCGAGCCCTTGGCCGCGACGCCGTCGAAGTCGAGCGGGCAGTCCTCGATCTCGGCGGCCGTGAGCATCGGCGCCGATGCGCCCCCGGGGATGACGGCCTTGACCTTGCGGCCGCCCTTCATGCCCTGCGCGTACTCGGCACCGAAGATCAGATCCTTGAGTGGGAGGCCCATCGCCGCCTCGTAGACGCCCGGGCGATTGACCTGCCCGGAGATGCAGTAGAGCTTGGGGCCCGCGTTCTTCTCGTTGCGGCCGAGCCTCAGGAACCAGTCGGCGCCGCGCTCGATGACGTGCTTGACGCAGCACAGGGTCTCGACGTTGTTGACGATCGTCGGACAGGCGAAGGCGCCCGAGACCGCGGGGAAGGGCGGCTTGATGCGCGGCTGGCCGCGCTTGCCTTCGATCGACTCGATCAGACCGGTTTCCTCGCCGCAGATGTACGCGCCGGCGCCCCGGTGGACGGTGACGTCGAGCGAGAAGTCGGAGCCCAGGATCTCCTCGCCGAGAAACCCCTTCGCGTAGGCCTCCTCGACGGCCTTCTCGAGGATGCGTGCCCCGTCGTAGAACTCGCCGCGGATGTAGATGTAGGCGGTGCGGCAGCGAATCGCGTACGAAGAGATGGCCATGCCCTCGAGAAGCTGGTGGGGGTCGTTTTCCATGAGGAGCCGGTCCTTGAAGGTGCCCGGCTCGGATTCGTCGGCGTTGCAGAGCAGGTAGATGGGCTTGCCCTTCGTGTCCTTGGGAAGGAAGCCCCACTTGACGCCGGCCGAGAAACCCGCGCCGCCGCGGCCGCGGACGTTGGCTCTCTTGACTTCTTCGGTGACCTGCTCGGGCGTCATGCTGTCGAGCACCTTGCGCAGCCCCTCGTACCCGCCGTCGGCGAGGTAGGTCTCGATCGACCGGGAGTTGGGTTTGCCGACGCGGCGCGTGAGGACCTTCTCCACGTCAGGTCTCCCGCGCGAGGCGGTCGAGCAGCGCGTCGAGCGTCGTCGCGTCCATGGGCTCGTAGTACTTGTCGTTGACCATCATCGAGGGCGCGCGGTCGCACCCGGCGATGCACTCGACCTCGACGAGGGTGAACTTCCCGTCCTTCGTCGTCTCCTCGAGGCCGATGCCGAGCTTCTTGCCGCAGTGCTCGATGAGGCCCTCGGCGCCTCCGAGGTGACAGGAGATGGAGGTGCAGACCTGGAGGAGGTTCTGTCCGACGGGGCGCAGGTTGAACATCGTGTAGAACGTCAGGACCCCGTCCACGTGGGAAGGAGGCAGGTCCAGAACGCGGGCAACCTCCTCGGCCGCCTCCTTCGAGATCCATCCCCAGGTCTCCTGGGCGACCCAGAGGACGGGCAGCAGCGCCGCCTGCTTCGTGGGGTAGCGCTTCAGGATCTCCTCGATCCGGGACATGGCCTCCGGCGGAAACCTGCGCGCCTCGCCCGCCTCCTCGACGCGATAACGGGTGTGGGTCACCAGTCGAACGCCCCTTTCTTCCAGATGTAGGCGTAGCCCACGAGGAGGACTGCGAGGAACGCGAACATCTCGACGAAGAGGGGCCAGCCCGCCGACCGGAACACGAGCGCCCAGGGGTAGACGAACGCGATTTCCACGTCGAACAGGATGAAGACCATGGCGATCACGAAGAACTTGATGGAGACGCGCTTGCGCGAGGCGTCGATGAGCGGGACGCCGCTCTCGTAGACCTCCAGCTTCTTGCGGGTGCGCAGCTTCGGGCCCAGCAGCGAGTTCAGAAAGAGGATCGTCGCCGCCATTGCCGCGGCGACGCCGAGCAGGATGAGAATCGGGATGAAACTCTCAGGCATGGGGCGGCCAGACTTTTTCACAAGGGCTTGTTCGAGTCAACGCATGTCGAAGAGCCCAAAGGAGCTAAGTGTTTCGGAAGCCACCGTGAAGGGATTGCTAGGATCCCGGCGTGGACAAACCGTTTCGCCCGGTCGCCCTCGTGCCGGCCTACCAGGCCGAAGCCTTCGTGGGCGCCGTCGTCACCGGGCTCAGGGCGAGCGTGCCGCGCGTCGTCGTGGTGGACGACGGGTCCTCCGACCGGACGGGAGCCGAAGCAGAGCGGGCCGGAGCAGAAGTCGTGCGCCTCGCGGAAAACGGGGGCAAGGGAGCGGCCCTGCGGGCGGGTCTCACGCGAGTCCTCGCCACCGACGTCACGCACGTCGCTTTCGTGGACGCCGACGGCCAGCACGACCCGGCGGACCTGCCCGGGCTTCTGGAGGCCGCGCGGTCCGGGGACGACTTCGTGATCGGCTCGCGAATGCAGGATCCCGACGCGATCCCCGCGTACCGCTATCGGACCAACGAGATCGGCAGTCGGATCTTGTCGCGCATGACGGGGTTCGAGGTCGAGGATGCCCAGTCGGGCTACCGGGTCGTGGCGGCCGACGTCCTGCGGCGGCTCGACCTGAACGCGCGCGGGTACATCATCGAGACCGAGATCCTGCTCAAGGCCGCGCGGCACGTGAAGCGTTTCCGGCACGTGCCGGTTCGGGCGATCTACGGAGGACCCTCGCACTACCGGCCGTTCCGCGACACGTGGGTGATCTCGTGGGGGGCCGTCTACTACAAGGTGTTTGAGACGGATTGACCGTCGCTCGCGCTTCGCTCGAGGTCTGCGCCTGCGGCGCACCGGCGTCCGGCTCGCCCGGATGCGGGCTCGACCGGACGCCTGACCCCTCGCTTCGCGCTCGCTCCCGCGGCGCGCGCCTCCTCCCTCGGTTACTTCGGGAGACTGCGCGCGCCGCGACGCTACAATCGCCGCTGTGTCCCAGCCCCGCATCACGTTGTCCCGGCCCCGCATCACGCTCCTGCGCACGCGCGGCCGCGCGCCGCGCGTCCTCACGATCGACGCGGAGGACTGGTTTCACGTCTGCGGCGACGGCTACTACTCGGACCCGCGGCGCTGGGACGCCTTTGCTCCTCGCATCGAGGCGACTCTCGGCGCCCTCTTCGACGCCCTGGCTCGGGGAGGGCACCGCGCGACCGTCTTCGTCCTCGGCTGGATCGCCCGGCGTCACCCGCGCCTCGTGCGGGAGGCGGTGACCCGAGGCCACGAGATCGGCGTCCACGGAGACCTCCACCTGCGCGCCGACGAGATGACACCTGCCGAATTTCGCGAAGACCTGCGACGCGCCCGGGAATCCGTGGAACGTGCGGCGGGAACCGCGGCCGGCGCCTACCGGGCGGCGGAATGGTCGATCCGGGACGCTGCGCTCCGCCGCCCTCGGGGAGCTCGCGGCCGCGGGCTTTCGCTGCGACGCCTCGATGATGCCCGTGCCCCCGCTCGGCAGCGCCGACAATCCGGACGGGCCGCATCGCATCGAGCGCGACGGCTGGTCCCTGACGGAGGTCCCGCCGCTGACCGGGCGCCTCCTCGGCCGCCGACTGCCCCTGGGCGGCGCCTGGCCGTTTCGCGTCCTGCCGGAGACTTTCCTGGCCGCGGCGGAGAAGAGGGCTCGCGACCGGGGCTCGCCGGCGGTCTTCACGCTGCATCCCTGGGAGCTCGATCGCTTGCATCCTCGGATGGACGGGCTGCCGGCGGCGACGCGGGCCGTGCACTTTCTCGGCTTGAAACGGTTTCCCGACCGGCTCGAGCGGTGGCTCGCGTTGGACCGCTGCGTGGCGCTGGCCGACGTCCTCCCGGAGCTCGTTCCGGTATGACGGCCGCGCCGGCGTTTCTCTTTCCGGGCCAGCTCGCCGAGTGGGTCGGCATGGGCAGGGACTTTTTCGAGGCAGACGCGGGGGCGCGCGCCCTCTTCGCACTGACCTCCGAGCGATGCGACCGGGACCTCGAGCGGATCCTCTTCGAAGGCCCGGAGGAGGCGCTTCACGAGAACCTCGCCGCGCAGGCCGGCGTCTACCTCGTCTCGACCCTGGCCGCGAGGGCTCTCGTCGGCGCCGGCGTGTGCCCGCGCGCGACGGCCGGCTACAGCCTCGGCAACTACGCCGCGATGGTCGCCGCCGGCGCCATCTCCTACCAGGAGGCACTCGACGTGCTCGTCGCGGTCTGGCGGGAGACGGGGCGTCTCGGCATCCGCGGCGCGATGGGGGCGGTCATCGGGGCCCGCCGCGACCTCGTGGACTCGACGCTCGCGGATCTTCGGGCGCGGGGGCTTCCCGTCTGGATCGGGAACGTCAACGCGTCGACGCAGTTCGTGCTGACGGGGACGACGGAGGCCGTGGCCACCGCGCTCGAGCAGCTGCGGCCTCGAGCCCTCTCGGTCCTGCCGCTCGGGATGAGCTGGCCCATTCACAGCGAGCTGATGCGGCCCGTGGCCGACGCGATCGCGCCCGTCATCGGGGGCCTCTCGACCGTCCGGGATCCCGAAGTGCCCTACTACGGACCGGAGGGAACGGTCGTCACGAGAGGCGCCGAGGTGCGTCGGCTGCTCGGCACCGCGTTCTGCTTCCCGACCCTCTGGAAGGAGACGTTCGAGCGCCTGGTCGCCGACGGCGGCCGGGTCTTCCTGGAGGTCGGCCCCGGCGAGATGCTGTCGAAGATGGCGCGCTGGATCGACCGCACCGCGCGGTGCCATCCCTCCGGTACCCTGTCGTGCGGTCGGCGCGGCCGTGGATATAGTCGGCTCGGAATGAAGACCGCGGTCGTCACCGGAGGCTCGCGCGGGATCGGCCGCGCGATTTCGCTCGAGCTCGCGACCTCGGGGACGCGGGTGGTCCTGACCTGCCAGCGCGACCTCGCGCGGGCGGAGGCGACCGCCGAGCAGATCCGCCGGGCCGGCGGACAGGCGACGGCCCTCGTGATGGACGTCCTCAAGCCCGACGACGTGAAGGCGATGGCCGAGCGCGTCGGGGCGGACTTCGGCGGCGCGGACGTGCTCGTCAACAACGCCGGCGTCATCAAGGACGCCCTCTTCCCCTTCATGAAGGAGGAGGACTGGGACTACGTGATGGACGTGGACCTGAAGGGCGCCTTCCGCGTCACGAAGGCCCTCATCCGGGGGATGCTTCACAAGAGCGGGGGCCGGATCGTCAACATCGTCTCCGTCAGCGGGATCTCGGGGCACGCGGGCCAGGCCAACTACTCGGCGGCCAAGGGAGGGCTCATCGCCTTCACCAAGGCGCTCGCCCTGGAGCTCGCCCCGCGGGGCATCACCGTCAACGCGGTGGCGCCGGGGCTCGTGGACACGGAGATCATCGCGCACCTGAAGGAGGAGGCTCGTCGGGAGTTTCTCGGGCGCATCCCCATGGCGCGTTTCGGCAAGCCCGAGGAGATCGCCGCGGTCGTGGGCTTCCTCGCGTCCGAAAAGGCCTCCTACGTCACGGGGCAGGTGTGGCGCGCCGACGGAGGCATGGCCTAGCTATAATCCCTGCCGGAAGGAGACCCATACCTCATGTCCCGGCAAGAACTGGCGCCGCGGGTCAAGGAGCTCATCGTGCGGCGCCTGAAGCTCGAGATCGACCCCGCGACGATCGACGACGCGGCGCCGCTCTTCGGCGAGGGCCTCGGGCTCGACTCGATCGACGCGCTCGAGCTCGTGCTCGGCCTCGAGCAGGAGTTTCAGATCAAGGTCGAGGACGAGGAGGTCGGGGTCAAGGCCTTCGCGTCGGTCAACGCGCTCTGCGATTTCATCGATCAGAAGAAGACGGCCTGATGCCTTCCGCGGCGCTTCCGCACGCGTACCCGTTCCGGTTCGTGGACACGGTGTCGGAAGAGCGCGACGCCGCCTTCTCGAGGGGCCGCGTGCGGGCCAGGGTCTCGGCCAACGGGCGGGCAGCGATGGGCGAAGCGTGGGCGAGTCCGCTCCTGTTCGCCGAGGCGATCGCGCAGGCGGCCCTGCTCCTCGAGGGAGGCGATCCCGAGCGGGGGCGCTCGGGCTTCCTCGCCGGCATCGAGGGCTTCTCTGCGGAGCGCCCGCCGCGCGCGGGCGAGACCCTGGAGATCTCGGTGCGACTGGCGGCACGGTTCGGGGCCGTCGTCCGGTTCGACGGCGAGGTCCTCTCGGGCGCCGACGTCCTCGCGCGCGGCAGCGTTCTCGTGCGGCAGGGCGTCGAGTCGGCCGAGCAAGGGAGCTGAGGGGCGGCCATGAAGCTGACGGAAGAAGAGCGCGGCGCCCACACGATCCTGAAGGTCGTCGGAACGCTCGCGCTCGGCGACGCGACGCGGGCTCTCCAGGAGCGCTTCGAAAAGGTCGCCAGCGAGCGCACCGGCGCGGTCCTTCTGGACCTTTCGGGCCTCGAGCACCTCGACTCGACGGCGATCGGCGTCTTCGTGGGAGGGCTCAAGCGGTTCGAGGCCCTGGGCCGGCGCTTCTACCTCGTCAACCCGCGCGAGCGGGTCGCCTCGGTCTTCCGCATCACGCACCTCGACTCGGTGTTCCGGGTCTTTCCGTCGGTGGACGCGGCGCTCGCGGTGGCGAACCTGGCGTCCGAGGAAGAGGAGACCAGTGAGCACTGAGGTCGCCGCCGCCTGCGAGTGCACGCACGAGCCGCCGCACCGGTTCGTGATCGCCCAGCGGTCGCGCCTCGGAGCCGGAGTGCTCGTCGGGCTCCAACGGGTGGACGAGCCCTATCCCCGGCGCGACGTCTTCGTGACGGCGCGCGAGCTCAAGATGGGCCAGGACAACGTCTACAAGGCGTGCTTCGTCTGCGTGGACCGCGGCCTGCGTGAGACCGCGATCGTCCTTCCGAAGGCCGACATCGAGCTGGGGCTTCCGCCCGCGTGACCGGGCCCGCGCCGGACCGGTTCGCCCGACTGAAGCGGCAGGCGGGGGAGCGCGCGGCCGCCCTCGTCGCGTCCGGAATGGTCGTCGGGCTCGGAACGGGCTCCACTGCGATCTTCGCAACTCGGCGCCTCGGCGAACTCCTCGCCTCCGGTGCCCTGAAGGACGTCGTGGGCGTGCCGACCTCGCGCGCCACCGCCGACGAGGCGCGGAGCCTCGGGATTCCCCTGCTCTCCGAGGAGCTGCCGCGACCGATCGACCTGACGATCGACGGCGCCGACGAGGTGGACCCGGAGCTTCGGCTCATCAAGGGCGGAGGCGGGGCGCTCTTCCGCGAAAAGATCGTGGCCCAGGCCAGCCTCCGGGTGGTGATCGTCGTGGACGAGTCGAAGCTCTCGCCGGCGCTGGGCACGAGGCACGCCCTTCCGGTCGAGGTCGCGCGATTCGGCTGGGAGTCCCAGGAGCGGTTCCTCGAGACCCTCGGCGCGAACGCCCGTACTGCGCGTTGGCGGCGACGGGAAGCCCTTCGAGACCGACCAGGGCAACTGGATCCTCGACTGCGCCTTCGGGCCGATCCCGGATCCGGTCGAGCTGGCCGGACAGCTCGCGGCCCGCGCCGGAATCGTCGAGCACGGCCTCTTCTGCGGCATCGCCTCGCGAAGTCTTCGTCGCCGAAGCGGCCGGCGTGCGCGAGCTGCGGCGCTCGGGCTGATCAGGTCCAACCGAGCGCGAGGCCGACTCCCTCGATCGCGAGGAGCTTCGCCTTGGTGACGACTCCGCCGGGCGCCGAGAAGCCTCCCATCCTCCCGCCCGAGGCCACGACCCGATGGCAGGGCACGATGAGCGGAATCGGGTTGGCGCCCAGGGCGCGCCCGACCGCCCGCGCTTGGCCGGGGGACCCGGCGAGCTCGGCGATCTCGCCATAGGTGGCCGTTCGCCCGGCCTCGATCTTTCGGGCGGCGGCATAGACGCGGCGGGGAAAGTCCGCGACGCCGTTCAGGTCGAGCTCGACCCCGGAGAAGTCCTGCGGCTGTCCGCCGAGGTGCAGCACGATGTCCCGGATCGTGGCCACGATGGGCTCGGGGGGATCGGTCTGCGTCCCCCCTCCGTGCGCCAGGCGTCTCAGCGCCAGTTCCTCGTCTCTCTCGGGGAGCTGTATCCGGGCAATTCCCCGGTCGGTCCATGCGATCCCGCATCGGCCGAGAACAGTGTCGAATCGGGCGTACTTGATCGCAGGCATCTCAGAGAATCTAACCCGACACGGATCGGGATGGTTGCAGCCGAGACACCGAGAGCAGGGGGGCCGATCAGTCGTTGCAGGCGCAGCCCGGAAGGGGGCGCTTGGCGAGATACCAGAGCGTGTTGAAGACGCTCTCCCCTCCCTTCGATCGCGCGTAGAGTCGAAGGAGGCACCCCGATCCCTTCTTTACGATTTCAAAGCTGTATCTGCCTCCCGACTGCGACGAGACCAGGAAGTTACGGTTTTCCGCGCGCTTCCGGCAGATCTCCGCCACCCGCGCCCCACCCTCCGCCTGCCGCAGCGCATAGGCAACCTGCTGCTCCGTGTACCGTGTACCGCCCCTTCTTCATCGCGACCTCCCTTCCAGAAGATCGCGCCAAGGCTATTTCCTCAACCTCTCCCTGGATCAGTTTTTTGGGGAGACGTCAGTCTGAGATGACCTGTACCGCTCGGGCTCACGGATCCCGCAGCGCTGCCTCGAGCACGGCCTGCGTCGCTCCCGCGATCCGAGAGTCCTCGCTGGCGCGTGGCCCCGCCACGTTCAATACGCCCGGGCGCAGAGTTTGGAGCCAGCAACGAAGGCGGGCTGCCGCCTCAGCGAGGGGGATCTGGTCGAGGTCGAGATGCAGCACAGGCTTGCCTACGCGGGCCGCGGCCTGGAAGGTGAGCAGAGAGCCCCCGGCCAGAGGGCCGTGGGACAGGATCAGCGTTGCGTCGGAGTCGCGAACGTTGAGGGTCGTGCGGACGGCAGGGTCCGGGGACTCCGTCTCGAGAAGGCCGGGGAAGCGGTCCGGGATGGGACCGTCCTCGGCGAGTCGGCCCCGGGGGACCCAGCCACCGACGGAAATGCCGTGACTCAACGCGAAGTCGAGGGCTGCGAGGTCCACACCCGATTGACCACCGGAGACGATTTTCTCAAGGAAATCGAGCATGACGCTGCAGGCCGCCGGCCCTCGGTCTTATCAGTAGGGGCCGAGGCGGGTCCCGGCTGGGAGTGTCATCGGATCACCGCGCAGAGATTCTATGCCGCAGGAGGAAAGCGCCCCTCCGGATAGGCGCCGCATTCGCTCACGGGAAGGAGGGTGCTTTCTGCCCTTCGAATCCCCGTGCCGCCACCAATACTTCTGTCCGCCACGGAGACCCTCTATTGTCTGCGGCGCGTTTCTCGAAGTACTTGTCGCGCTTGCGAACCGCCGCCCGGTGCCGGTCGGCGCTCTTCAAGTGGTAACGCTGCACCATCACCGAGGTCTTGTGCCCCGAGAATGCTGGACCTCGGCTCGGTCAGGCCGGCATCGAAGAGAGCGCCGATCGCCGTGCGCTTGGTGTCGTAAAGCGTGTGGCTCCCCTTGCCGACCGGAAGGTCGCAGGCTCGGAGCGCCTTGTAGAAGTGCTTGCGCACCACTCGTGCTGCGCGGGTGCCGCGGTCGAGGGCCTTGCCACCGACGTGGAAGACGAACCTGCGACCGGAGAGCGATCCCTGGCGTCGTGGGGGACGGGACCGGTGATTTCGGCCGAGCCCCGACCGCGAGGGTATCCCAATCCTATGGATCGCGAGGGCTGGCGTCCGCTGTCGTAAGCTTGCTTCTCCATGGCGGATGCGGCATCCCGGAGACCCTGGATGTGGCTGCGTCGGATTGTGGCGACCATCGCGTTCGTCACGGCGTTCGTCTTTCTGACAGGTGGCAATCCACTCCCCGATTTTCTTGGCCGGTTCGCCGTTCTTCGCCGATCCTGGCGCAAGGACTCGTGGGAACGTCGCCTCGAAGGGACCGCGGCCGCTTACGACCGACGGTTCGCCGCCTTCCTGGATTCGGCTCGAGATGCCCTGCCCCCCGATGCCCCCGGGCTCGCTCTCTACGCGCCCGGCATTCCCGAGTGGGGCGGGTTGTACCTGGCCGTCTACCATTTCGCGCCGACACCCATTCTCCTCGCTCCCAAGCGCGTTCCTCCCGGCTGGTTCGTATTGACATACGGCCAAGCCGCGCCTCGCGTCGGGCGCGTCTTGCGGCAGTTTGGGGATGGTGCGCTGGTTCTGCCGCCATGAGTTCCGACAGCCTCCCGTGGTCCTTGCTTCAGGTCGGAGGAATCCTGCTCCTGGCGTCCTTCGCCGGCCGGGCCGTCGTCCCCGCCCTGATTCCGCCGGGGGACGGCTGGAGAATCGAACGCTGGGGATGGAGCCTCGCGGTCGCCCCGCTCCTCCTGGCTTCCTTCGTGCTCGTCTCGTTCGCGGTGCGGCTTCGGCCGGGTTGGATCGCGTTCCTGGGGCTGTCGCTCGGCGGGATCAACCTCGTCCGCCGCTTCCACCTGCCGAGGACCGATCGGACGACCGGCGCTCGAAGCTGGCGATCGCCCATCCCTCTGTTCCTTCTCGCTCTCACGGCGGCCGGGATGTCTATCTACGCGGTGCGAAGCCTGGCGGAACCGATGTGGTCGAATGACTTTCTCGCGGTTTGGGGACTCAAAGGCAGGACCATGTTCGGGGACGTGGGAATTCCGCAGAGGTTGTTTCGATGGCCCGAGTTCGAGTTCTCCAATCCGGGGTATCCGATCGGGCTTCCGCTCGTATACGCGGGATTAGCGTTTCTTCTCGGGCGCTGGGACGACCACGCGATGGCTTTGCTCTTTCCGTTCTTCCAGCTCGGCACGCTGCTGGTGCTGGTCGGATGGTTGCGAAGGCGCGGGACCGACCTCGTCGTCGCGCTTGCGGCAGCGGCCTTTGTGTCGAACTTCGGCGTGCTGTATTCGGCCTGGCTCAGTGGGATGGCGGAGGTTCCGGCGGCTTTCACGTTCCTCCTGGTGGGTACGTCACTGTGGGACGTTCTTGACGACATGGATCCGGGCGCCCTTCGCCGGCTCTTCCTGGCGTCGCTGCTGGCCGCCGCCACGAAGAACGAAGGCGTCTTCCTGGTTGCGATCGCAATTGCGTTTCTCGCGTTTCAGGCGGTCCGGCGCCGAGAGCGCCGGCTGTGGCTTGCCGGGGCGGCTTCTATGACGGCTGGCCTGGGCTCCGTCCTGCTCCATCAACTGGTTCTCGGAGGACACCCCGTGCGCGGTCTCGACCCGGGCCTTCTCTGGCGCCCCGGCCTGAGTTCTCGGCTGCTGAAGACCGTGCGCGAGGAGTGGATCGAGCTCGCTCGTCCCATCTGGCCCGGTATCGTCGCCGTCATGGTGCTCGCGGGGCTCGATCCGCGACGGCTAAGCGCGAATCCGATCCTCGTGGTGGTCTCGGCTTCCGTGGCGAGCTACCTCGCCCTTCCCGTGCTGTGCTCGTTCGGCCCCGGCTGGTTGGTCCACTGGACTGTAGGACGAATTATCAGCGCCCTGGTTCCTCTTCTGGCGGCCGGCATTGGCATGGCGCAGCGCCGACCCGGGAGGATTCGTAGCCCACGCTGCCCGACGACAATCGAGTCACGCGCGTCGGCCGGGCCCCGGTCGCGGCCGGCCTCGTCCTGACCACGTCAGCCGCAATCCACGCGACTGGCCGGCCATTGCCGGAGAAGCGACCGTGGAGGATGACGTAGTCGTCTTCAGCCACGATGAGCTGGTGTTCGTAGCGAAGAGTATCGGGCGCGTTGCGAATTAGGTTGAACAAGCCATCCCGGCCAGGCTCGATGTGAGCACTGTGCTGGATGTAGCTCTCTGACCAGAAGCGGGCTGCGGCTTCATAGTCGCGCTCGTTAAACAGCGTGTCGAACGCCTCCAGCACAATGGTCTTGTTCTGTTCTGGGGTTTGTCTTGAGCATATCGTCCTCCATCTCGACGGGTTTGAATATCGAACTGTGGGACCTCGGTGCGCCACCAACCACAGCGCACATTTCCCGGGGTTGTCCATCGGCTGAGTCAGCCCGACAGGTCGCCTCGCATACCGAGGGGGTGAAAAACTCGCCGAATCGGCCCGAATCACTTCCCGCCGGCGATGAGTCTCTGGAACCTCGGGTTCTTGCGCAGCAAAACCGCGGCGCGCAGGCTCTCACTTCAGACCGTTCGCCAGATATAGGTTTCCAACCAAGCGGCGGTATCCATAAGCGTACGCTCCGTTCGGAGCGTGGATGGCATAGACCCCGCCGGAATCGGCGGGCGAGAGACTCCTTCCAGAGGTCTCTGCTCTCGACATCCAGGGCCGCGAGCATCTGGCCATCGGGGGAGATGACCGCGAGCCTGTTTGCGACGTCTTAAGCGGTGAGGCATTCCTCCCGAGAGAGATTCACGCCAACTCTGAGCGCACTCAAACTCGGTGCCGTAGCTTCATGCCGTCTTGACCCTCGCAAGGGAGGACAGCGTGAAGAATCTGGGTGTTTTCGAGGCTGCCGAGAACATTGCCTCCGGGTTGGCCATTGCGCTCGTACTCGCGCTCTGGCTCTTGAGCCTCGCGTCCGTCCCGAACGGCGCCCAAGGCGCTATTCGCAAGGCCAGCCGTCCTCCAGGGGGAATCCAGATGGCGGTCACCAACGTCCGCGATGCCACACCCGTCAGCTATGAGGTCGTTGCAATCACGGCATACGATTTTGCGCCATTTCCTCAGGCCGGGACCGTCACTGGAACCGATGACGATGGGAATGGCTTCTCGTGGGCCACAGGCAGCTCGACCAAGCTGTTTGTCACTCCTGTTCCGATTCCGGCCGGCGCGATCGTCGACTGGGTCGGCTTACGGTACTGCGACAGTGGCGAGCCCAGCGCCTTTGGAGGCACCCTGTACGACGTCTCTGTCGACGGAAGCGCCAACGTAGTCATCAGCGACAAGTATCCCGGCACCACCTGCGCCACGGCTTACAATCCCTCGCCAGCCGGTTTCAACTGGGACCAGAAGTCGGGGCACTCCCTGGTTTTTTGCCTCCTTCAGGAAGTCCCCGACGTGGGCGGTCATGTACGGTTTGATGGCATCGAGGTCTGGTACACGCGCCAAGGTCAGGAGGACCGGCGCTATCGGTTTACGACCCCTATCGAGAGCTTCGTCGCGGTGGCTGAATCTCCGAGACGAGTTCCTTCGCAGTGATCTCATCTCTCTCAACTGTGCGCGGCTGCGAGATTCTTGAGGAAAACGACCCCTTCGCGCGGGCCACGTGGCCGGAGTGCCATTTTGAGCGCCATTTCGGCAGTTGCCCTGCGCCCAGATTCCTACCGCGACTCACCCGACGGCCTCGGACTGTCGGACCATCGGGCCATAGAATCCCGTCACGGTCGTCCGATGACACTCTCAGCCGGGACTCGCCTCGGCCCTTACGAAATCCTGTCGCCATTGGGCGCGGGCGGGATGGGGGAGGTGTACCGGGCCCGGGATGAGCGGTTGAAGCGCGACGTTGCCATCAAGGTTCTGCCAGCTGCGGTTTCGGACGACCCCGATCGGCTTTGTCGCTTCGAGCACGAGGCCCAGACGGCGGGCGCTTTGAACCATCCCAACATCACCGCCGTCTATGACATCGGGCAGCACGAGGGTGCGCCCTACATCGTCCAGGAGCTACTCAAGGGAAAGACCCTGCGCGAGAGGATCACGGGCGGACCCCTGCCGGCTCACAAGGCGACCGACTACGGCATCCAAATCGCGCAGGGCCTGGCCGCGGCTCACGAGCGGGGGATCGTTCATCGTGATCTGAAGCCTGAGAACCTGTTTCTCACGAGCGACGAGCGCATCAAGATCCTCGACTTCGGTCTCGCAAAGCTGACCGAGCTAGAACCAGCCGACGGAGTTGGGACCCTCGCACCGACGTTGACGGCAGGCACAGAGCCGGGCGTTGTGATGGGGACGGTCGGCTACATGTCCCCGGAGCAAGTCCGAGGAGAGGCCGTCGATCAGCGCTCGGACATCTTCTCGTTCGGGACGATCCTGTACGAGATGATTTCGGGAACCAGGGCCTTCGGGCGAAAGACGGCTGCCGAGACCATGGCCGCGATCATGCGGGACGAGCCGCCGGAGCTGTCGGCATCTGGACGGAACATCTCGCCCGCTCTCGATCACATCGTGAAGCATTGCCTGGAGAAGGATCGAGACAGCCGGTTTCAAACGGCCAAGGACGTTGCCTTCGCCCTCTCGGAGCAATCGCCGTCGAGTGGCGCGAGGGGCGCACAGCTCGCGGCGCCACAAGCCCGCAGGAACAAGTCTCTCGTCGCCGTTGCGGCAGTCGTCGTTCTGGCCGCCGCGGGTTTCTTTCTCACGCGGAGTGCGCACCGGGGCGGGGGCGAGGCCGGTGGCGTCAAGCGCGTGGCGGTCCTGCCGTTCGAAAACCTGGGCTCTCCCGAGGACGAGTACTTCGCCGACGGCATCGCGGACGAGATCCGGGGCAAGCTGACCTCCTTGCCGGGCCTTCAGGTGATCGCCCGGGGTAGCTCGACGCCCTACAAGAAGACGACCAAGACGCCGAAGCAGATCGCCGAGGAGCTGAACGTCTCGTATCTCCTTGACCGCCACTGTGCGCTGGGAAAAAAGCGGCGGCGCGAGCCGGGTCCATGTGAGTCCCGAGCTCGTGGACGTGACGCGTCCGGATGCGCCCACGTCCAGGTGGCAGCAGCCCTTCGACGCGGCGATTACGGACGTGTTTCAGGTGCAGTCGGAGATTGCGACGAAGGTGGCGCAGGCTTTGGGCGGCGCGCTCGGGGCGGGCGAGGAGAAGCGGCTGTCGGAGAAGCCGACACAGAACCTCGCCGCCTACGACGCTTTTCTCAAGGGCGAAGAGGCGTCAGACAGCCTCGCAGGCGGTTCGCCCAACGTGAGGAAGGCGCTCGGCTTCTACGAGCAGGCAGTGGCGCTCGACCCGGGATTCGTAGACGCGTGGTCACAGCTCTCGCAGGCGAACTCGATTCTGTACTTCTTCAGCGGACCTACCCCGGAGCTAGCCGAGCGCGCCAGGCAGGCGGCGGAGACGGCCGCGTCGCTTGCGCCCCGCCACCCCGAAGGGTATCGGGCCCTCGGCACCTATCAGAGACTCGTCGTCGGCGACAACGCCCGCGCTCTGGAGGAGTACGCGAAAGGACAGCGCGTTGCGCCGGCCAACGTCGATCTCTTGACGGAGACAGCGCTTGCCGAGATGCCCCTCGGACGCTGGGAGGCGGCAGTCGAACACCTTCGTCAGGCCGAGCGCCTCGATCCCCGGTCGCTGAGCAGCCCTCAAAATCTTGCATGGATGCTCCTCAACCTGCGGCGCTACAACGAGGCGCACGAGGCCTGCGACCGGGGCCTCGCCCTCGCATCGGCCAACCTGCCGCTGATCTCGAACAAGGCGATGGCGTTCCTCGGCGAGGGAGATCTCGTCGCGGCCCGTGCCCTCCTGAAATCCGCGCTCAAGAACGTCGAGCCCACCGCGGTCGTGGCCTTCATGGCGACCTACAACGATCTCGTCTGGGTCCTCGACGAGGAGCAGCGAGAGCTTCTACTACGGCTGACCCCAAGCGCCTTCGACAACGACCGGGGCACTTGGGCCCTCTGCTTGGTTCAGGCTTATGCGTTGGAGGGCGATGCCGCAAATGTGCGCACCTACGCCGAGGAGGCGAGGAAGGCCTTCGCCGCGCGGCTTCGCGCACTGCCCGACGACGCGCAGCTTCATGTCGAGCTCGGCCTCACGTTGGCGTACCTGGGCCGCAAAGAGGAAGCGATCCGCGAGGGCGAGCGCGCAGTCACACTCCTTTCCGTGGGAAAGGATGCATTCCTCGGCCCCTACCTCCAGCACCAGCTCGCGCGCATCTGCATGCTCGTTGGCGAGCCGGAGAAGGCGCTCGACCAGCTCAAGCCGCTGATGAAGATCCCGTACGTTCTCTCACCCGGCCGGCTCAGGATCGACCCAAACTTCGACCCACTGCGCAAGAACCCCAGGTTCCAGAAGCTCATCGCCGGCGGGAAGTGAGGGTCGAATACAGAAAGTAGTATTGGCCTCCAAAGCGGTCGCAGCGATGGTTCTCGGCCACTCTGACGGCGATGTGACCGATCTCTACATCAAGCCTTCGTTCGACGACGCCCTCGCGGCACTCGACCGCGCGGCGCTCCTGATCGACGGCGAGGCTCAGGAAAACGTCAGTATCTTCCCTGGTAAGAATGGGATGCAAACGGAAATGGCACTCAAAATGGCAAACGGGCACGTTTCGGCATGAATTCTCGCCCGCCCGAGAAGAGGATGGTCTTGAGGCTTCACGGCGAACCACTTGATTCTGGGACGGTTGCGCGTTATCTTCCTCGCCCCTGCGAAAGTGGCGGAACTGGTAGACGCGCAGGTTTCAGGAACCTGTGGGTAACACCGTGAGGGTTCGAGTCCCTCCTTTCGCACCAAGACCCCCAGCTTTCGCGGGGGCGCTTCTGGGAGATTAGGTGAACCCCTCCCGATCGAGCGGAAAAGGGGAATTCGCGGAAAAACGGACGAAAGAAGCACCGCCCAAGACCCGATTCCTCACCGCACTACTTTTGCCCGTTGCTCAATCTCAGCGATGGTCCCGCACCGTAGGCGCCCCGAAATACGCACGCAGCTGATAGGTCACCGTGTAGTCAAGAGTTGCCTGGCAGTCCTGAGTGGCGCCTAGTGAATTCACTAACCCTGAAGGCGACCTTTGAGTCTTGCCCGGGACCAGATTTTCTTTCGGGCGGCCTAGGAATGGGCCGAACCCACCGTGTATGCCTGTCTCGTTGTACCACGCATCTACTTTGTGGAGGTTTGCGGTTGCGCTCACTTCCAACCGCGTCCAGCCAAATTCACGAATTGAGAATTTCTCGCCCTCTCGGGTGGCCAAGTGAACCGTCCGGTAGTGCCTGGAATTATCCGGAGCCCACCAATTCAAATCGATCTGGTTGGCACCCACGTTAGAACAACCTCTGATTAGAGTGAAAACAAGCGGGCTGATCGTCACGTCGTACAGGGGGTCGAGCGCCAAGTCCCCCGGCACACCAAAAGAGTAGACGCCGCCACCCGGCTTGGGTTCACTGAGAGTGATATCCAGGTGAACTTTCCGCGGCTTACCATCTCCCTCCGGATCGCTATACAAAAAGCTATTACCAGGGGACGACGCGTAGAGTTGCGTTTTACGCTCGGTCCCTGCAACAGGCCAAGGAGAGAGATAGGCAATACTGATCGTAACCGGTCTAGTCAGCGCAAGACCAGGAGCCACCGTGACCAAAGTGGTTAAGCTTTTGGCTTGAACCTGAATATGATTGGCCACTGCGGTGATGTTCGCGGTCGGACCAACGTAGTTCATTCTGATACCCGCATTCGGCAGAGCGGTAGGCACGGGCACAAACTTAGCAGTCATTGCTCCGCTGGTTGCAGGAGGCGGCACTACGACGGGTCCGGGCGTATTCCTTGGTGGCAGAGGTAACCCTGCCGCATAAACAAGCACACCCAAGGACAGGAACTGGCGGACTTTGGACATGATGACCTCCATCTGAAGGAAGAAGCCCCGTCACCAGAGTTTACCCAAGGGATGCTTGCACCCGGGCGGCGCGTCAGCGGCCCTTTGCAGCTCACTTCTTGTCACCTGGTGAAGCTGGAATAATGGCAAAGGCACCTGGAGATGCTAAGACAAAGACGCACGCAGCGTCCTCTAGGCATTTGACCGCGTGGACCATATTTGCGGGTATTTCCGAATACGAACCTGGCCCGAGCTTCTTTTCCTGCGAGCCAGCGTAACGAACCAGGAGGGTTCCAGAGACAACCACAACGCGTTCGGTCTCCGGGTGCCGGTGCGGCGGCGGAGCGAAGCCCGCTGGAAACTTGCGCAGCATTGCATGCTCGCCCGTTGCGGGGTCGCCCCAAAGCAGCACACTTTGAACGGAGGGCAAAGCGCTGTCTGCCTTCCAGGCTAGCTCTTCATAGCTCCACACTTTGGCTGATTGCGCAGTTGCGGTCGTAGCTATAGCGAAGAGCGCGGCGAGGGCGGAGAGCCCCGAGCAGAAAGTGGCCCGCATGAGTGGCCTCCTTTTTTGTAGTGTCGCCCGAACATGTTGACGTGTGATGCCGGCTTCCGCAGCCTAACGGGTGGCGCATCAGCGGCGACCGAAGAGGCGAAGGCGATGAGTGAGTCCGCTGCACGCTCGTGTTAGGCGTCGGCTGACCAGTCTGAGATGGACGTGTGCTCATTCTGCTAGATGGGGAGATGACCGCCTGGCGGCTTGAAAGGAGGAAGCTTCTCGAGGCCAACCCCGCTGAGTAGCATGACGGCTTTGTAGGCCTTAAGGATCGAGTGGTGGATATTCTCCAAGTCATCAAGCATACTCGTCCGACCCTCGTCCGAGTTTCGCCTGAAGAGATCTAAAAGGTTTGGCGGCGCTAAAGTCTTGGATTGCACGACCTTGATGAGCTGCCCAAGCGTTTTCCTGCTCACGCCATCGAGAAGCTCCCTAGCCACCATCCCGTCGGGTTCTGCCCAGAGGTTGTGCTGGGCAATGCCAGCCGCCAGTAGCATATTGCCGAGCTCGGTCTCAAGCAGCTGCGCGCTTCAGCGGTTTCGCCGAATTTCGCGTACACCTCAGCCAGTGTAGGCACGGTGGCTTCCGACGCCTAACGGGTGGCGCATCAGCGGCGAGCGAAGAGCCGAAGGCGACGAACGAGCCCGCTGCACGCGCGTGTTAGGCGCCACGCTCACCGGTATACCAGGATGATTGAGATTGCCAGAACGAGAAGAAATTGGAGGCCGACGAGAGCGATGGCGAGCCCCTCTCTCAACCGAACCTGGCGGTGAAGGCGGACAGACTCTGGGATGTCGTCGGCTGCGGGCTCGCGTCGACCCGCGATCATTTGGCCGATCTTGAAGTACTGATTTCGCGTCGAGACGAAGTTCCAGACAAGTAATCCGACGCCCAGAAGACTCATCACGGCGACCGGCACTGCGAAAGGGCGAGCGGCCTCTGGCGCGAGCAATCCGACTAGCGGCGCCACGGCCAACAAGAACGACTTTGCTGCAATGAGCGCGGACCACAGCGAGGCCTGCGTCTCCTGGGCCTTATCCATGTAGCGAGCTTCTGTTGGCGAGAGCTCAGCCACCGGGCCGCTCCTTTGTGGCGCCTACCGGGTGGCGCGTCAGCGACGAGTCAGGAGCCCAGGCGGATAAGCGAGTGAGTCGCATAACGACGCAATGCCTTCAAGGCCCGTAGAGGAGCAGCCCGAAAGCCCTCGTCAGGAAGACCGCCATCTGGCTGCGGACGACGGGACTGTTCGGGCAGTAGAGTAGCGTCGGGTTCGTGCTGCAGCCGCTCGTGATGCCGTTATGGAAGAGGGTTTCGATGAACGGATAGAAGTTGTTGTGCGGCACGTCGGTGAAGCTGTTGGCCACGTGGAGCTTCCAGAGCTTGGCGAGGCCCGTCGAGAGCGTTTCCGTGAACGTGGCGTCCCAGTGCGCGGCCGGGCGGGTTCCCGAGACGCTGACCAGATAGCAATCGCCCGTCGCGTCGAAGCAATCGGCCGTCGCCCCAGCCGAGATCGATCCGAAGTCCGCGGTGCCGTCGACGAGCACATAGGTCGGGCCGGAGGGGCCGCCGAGAGAAGCGGCCGCGCCGGTCAGGGCCTGCGCGGAGACCTGGTTGTTCTTCCAGCTGGTCGCGACCGAGACGGTTTCGCCGGGCTGCAGCACGCCGTCGTGGTTGGAAGAGTCACCCGTGGCCGTATGCGCGTCGACTGCCATCGGCTGCGCGCCGAGGGCGCCGGTCGCGCCGGCCCGCTCGAGGGCCGCGTGCGCCATGACGATGCCCGCGCCGGTGTCGCGATCCGTGCCGGCCGTCTCGATGTCGATGGCCGATCCGACCAGGGCGTCGCGGATCTGGTCCGCCGTGATGGAGGGCAGGGCCGAGCGAAGCAGGGCGGCGATCGCGGCCGCGTGGGGCGCGGCCGCCGAAGTGCCGAAGAATGGGAGGAACCCCGGGGCGGCGCATGAGACGCCGTCGGCCGCCGTGATGTCGGGCTTCTCGCCCGACGCCGCTGTGCGTTGGATGACCTGGCTCCGACCCCGTCGGGCGGGGGTCTCTGTTTGCCGGCTGCGCAGAAAGCGGTTAAATGGCAAGCGAACGATGACGCACCGGGCCCCGGACACGACGCAGCAGAGGATCGAAGAGGGCCGAGCCCTTTTCAATGCCGGCCGGTTCTTCGAGGCCCACGAAGCCTGGGAAGACGCCTGGCGCCAAGAAACGGGACGTGGCCGACGGCTGCTCCAGGGTCTCATCCAGATCGCGGCTGGCCTTCACAAGGCGTCGGGCGGCGCGGCGGGCGCCTGCGCGCGCCTTCTGGAGGCTGGACTGGAAAAGATCGCCGACTCCGAGGAGCCGGCCCTCCAGGCGTTTTCCGCCGAGGTGCGCGCGAGCCTCGAGGAGGCGCGCCGCTGGGAGCGCGGGGAGGCGGCCGGTGTGACCGCGATCCCCGCCCTTTCGACGCTGCGAGGCGTAAAATGAACAGGCGGAGACCCGCCCAATGGCCGCCCCGGATCTGCCCTGGAATTGCCCCAACCCTTACTGCGAGGAACCGCACAACCCCTCCTCCAAGCCTGTCGACGGCGTGATCCGCTGCCGCTCCTGCGGCTGGGAGCGCCGGGTTTCGCCGCCCGAGCCCGAGTCGGTGGACGACCTGCCGGGCCTTTTTGCGCCGCGAGAGCCGAAACGGGACGACGAACCGTAGCGGGGTAGACTCCCGCGCGTGCTGCCGCGCGATTCCGAAATCCTCGACCGACTGCGCCAG
This sequence comes from uncultured Acidobacteriota bacterium, assembly GCA_963724465.1. Classification (GTDB taxonomy): domain Bacteria; phylum Acidobacteriota; class Thermoanaerobaculia; order UBA5066; family Gp7-AA6; genus DAHUXD01. The sequence continues at coordinate 148,155 of CAVRUT010000012.1, forward strand.
AAGGGCTCGCGGATCCTCTCCTTCGCCGAGATCCGGAGGGCCTTTCGACGTCTCGGAATCGGACGAGGGAGACCTGAAAGACCGGCTCGACGCCCTCGAGCGCCGGGGCGAGATCGCGCGCGTCCGGGGCGAGAAGTACTCGGCGATCGAGTTCTCGGAGCTCGTCGCCGGCCGGATCACGGTCCGGCCCGAAGGCTTCGGCTTCGTCCTGGTCCCGGGCGGCGAGGACCTCTTCGTGCCTCGCGCGGGCATGCACGGCGCCATGGACGGCGACACGGTCCTCGCCCGCGAGGAGCGCACCCGCGCGGCCGGGGGGCGCGGCCGGGACGCCGGGCGCACGTCGGGCACGGTGGTGCGCGTCCTCAATCGGGCCCGGGAGAGGGTCGTCGGGCGCTTTGAGACGAAGGAGGGGCGCAAGATCGTCCTTCCCTACGACCCGAAGATCGACGCGGTCATCCGGATCGCCGACGGCAAGACGCACCGCGCCCGCGAAGGCGAGATCGTCGAGGTGCGCCTGACGGCCTTCCCCGACACGCGCCGCGTCGCGCACGGCGAGGTCGAGGAGAAGCTCGGCTTTCTCGGCGAGCCGGGCGTGGACATCGAGATCGTCCTGCGGTCGCACAACCTGCCACCGCGCTTCCCCGAGCCGGTCGTCGCCGAGTCGGAGGTCTTCCCGGAGGAGGTCCTCGAGGAGGACCTGCTCGGTCGGCGAGACTTCCGGGAGCACCGGATCGTCACCATCGACGGCGAGACGGCCAAGGACTTCGACGACGCCATCGAGGTCGAGAAGACGCACGGCGGCTACCGCATCGGCGTCCACATCGCGGACGTCTCCCACTACGTCGAGGAGGACACGGCGCTCGACGACGAGGCTCGCTCGCGCGGGACCTCGGTCTATTTCCCGGGGCGGGTGCTGCCGATGCTGCCGGAGCGCCTCTCGAACGGGCTCTGCTCCCTGAACCCTCGCGTAGACCGGCTGGTTCTCTCTGCGATCCTGGACCTCGACGGCAGGGGCCGCGTCACAGGGGCGGAGTTCGCGAAGGGCGTCATCCGCAGCGCCCACCGGATGACCTACACGGAGGTCGCCCGGCTTCTGGAGACGCGGCCAGGTCCCGAGGACGAGCGCCGTTACGGGCCCTTCCTCGAGGACTTCCGCCTGATGGGGGAGGTCGCGGCGCTCCTGCGCAAGCGGCGCGAGGCGCGCGGCTCGATCGACTTCGACCTTCCCGACGCCGACATCGTCCTCGACGACGCGGGCCTCGTCGTCGGGATCGTCCCGGAGTCGCGCAACGTCGCCCATCGGCTGATCGAGGAGTTCATGCTCGCGGCCAACGAAGCCGTCGCGAAGAAGCTCCTCTTCGCCAAGCAGCCGGCCATCTACCGCGTCCACGACAGGCCCGACCCGGACCGGCTGGTGGACCTGCGCGAGGTGCTCGAGAGCTTCGGTTACGAGCTGAAGGGGGACCTCGAGGAGCTCGCGCCCTCCGAGTTCCAGCGGCTTCTCGGCGAGATCGAGGGCAAGCCCGAGGAGCGGCTCCTCCACGACCTGCTCCTGCGCGCCCAGCGCAAGGCCCTCTACGCGGAGGAGTGCCGCGGCCACTACGCCCTGGCGGCGCCCTACTACTGCCACTTCACGTCGCCGATCCGCCGCTATCCGGACCTCGTCGTGCACCGGCAGCTCTCGCGCCTGCTGGCCGAAGGAAGGCCCGTCGCCGCGAAGGACTTCGAGGCGCTCAACGAGCGCCTGCGCGAGGTCTCGACCTTCTGTTCCGAGCGGGAGCGCCGCGCGGAGCAGGCCGAGCGGGAGAGCCTGCTCTGGAAGAAGATCGTGTTCATGAGGGACAAGGTCGGGCGCGAGTTCGACGCGTACGTGACCGGTGTGGCATCCTTCGGCGTGTTCGTGACGCTCAAGGACTTCTTCGTGGAGGGGCTGGTCCCGATGTCGGCGCTCGGCAACGACTTCTTCGTCTACGAGGAGAAGCAGCACCGGCTGCGCGGCCGCAACTCGGGCAAGACCTACCGCCTCGGAGACTCGCTCAAGGTGCGGCTGGTCGCGATCGACGAGGTGCGGCGGCGCCTCGACTTTCGGCTGGCGGGAGAGCCCGCGCGGCCGCCGGCGGCGAAGCCGGTCTCCGCGAAATCGATGACGTACGGGCGGCGCGCCCGTCGGAGGAATCCATGAAGGGTGCTCGTTTCCTGCTTGTGGCGGCGTGCCTGCCGGCCGTGGCGGTCCTGGCCTGCAAGGAGCGCGGCCGCCCGGACCCGAACGTGCGGATGGCGATCTCGCACGAGAGGGCGATCGACGCGGCGGCCGGTGGCGGCGGGACGCAGGGGCAGGGCGCCGGCCCGGGCGCGGACGTCCCGACACGTCTCGAGGTCCCGCCGGAGGTCGCCAACGCCTACACGGGAATCAAGATCTCCTGGAAGGACAAGTCCGACGGGAAGGAGGGGATCATCGAGGTCCCGCTCGGCGGCGGCACGCCGCTTCCCGACCCGTCGCTCGTCGTCCGCGCCGACGTCTTCCTGCCGGCCTTCACCATGGGCGGGGGCGCGATCACCTCCGAGGGGGTGGAGCCGCAGAATCCCGCCGCGCGCATCACCGTGTTCGACAAGGGCAAGGAGATCTTCGCCGGCTGGATCTTCACGCGATTTCCCGACGTGCATCCCTTCGTGCATCCGCGCTTCCAGCTGCACCTGGAGGGGGGAGTTCCGAAGGCCGGCAAATGACGCGCGAAGCCCGCAGGGCCGTCGCGCGTCATCCCGAGGGCCGAAGGCCCGAGGGATCCCTTTTGAGGGGAGAGGGTGGCTGGGAAAGGGATCCCTCGCTTCGCTCGGGATGACAAAGGACGGGCGAGGCAAAGAACAGTGAAGACCCGACCCTATCGTCCCTTCCGCGTCGTCATCGCGGGCCGGCCCAACGTCGGCAAGTCGTCGCTCTTCAACCGCCTCGTCCGCAAGCGCCGCTCGATCGTCCACGACCTTCCGGGGATGACGCGGGATGTCCTCGAGACCGAGGCGAGGCTGCCCGACGGGCGCACATACCTGCTCGCCGACACGGGGGGCTACGACCCCGAGGGCCGCGAGAAGATTCCGGCGGCGGTGCGCGACCGGGCGATCGCGGCCATCCGGTCCGCGGATCTCGTGTTTCTCGTCGTGGACGCGTCCGCCGGTATGTTGCCGGGGGACCGGGCCGCGGCGCGGGTCGTCCGCGAGGCGGGGGCGCCGTGCGCGGTCGTCGCCAACAAGATCGACCGGCGCGAGGGCAGCGAGGGCGAGGTCGAGGCCTGGGAGCTCGGATTCCCCGAGGTCTACGGCGTTTCGGCCGAGCACGACATCGGCATCGACGACCTCCAGGCGGTCATCGGCGAGCACATGTCGGCTGCCGGCAGCGCGGGGGAGGCGGCGTCGGTCGAGGAGGGGCACGAGATCGCGCTCGCGGTGGTCGGCCGGCCGAACGTCGGCAAGTCCTCGCTTCTGAACGCGCTGCTCGGCGAGGATCGGGCGATCGTTTCGGAGGTGGCGGGGACGACCCGCGACTCGGTGGATGCGACCGTCGAGGCGGCCGGCCGGCGCTTTCGGCTGGTGGACACGGCGGGTATCCGGCGGCGCGGGCGGACCGAGCAGGGCCCCGAGGTGCTCTCGGTCCTGCAGGCCCGAAAGCGCATCGAGGAGTGCGACGTGGCGCTGCTCGTGGTGGACGCGAGCGAGGGTCCGACCGGCCAGGACGCGAGCATCGCCGCTCACGCGGCCGAGGCGGGCCGCGGGCTCGTTCTCGTGGCCAACAAGTGGGACGTCGCGGGCAAGCGCGAGACGGGCACGGCCGAGGACTTTCAGCAGGCGCTGGCGTCGCAGATCCCCTTCGCGCGGCACGCTCCGATCCTGCTGACGTCCGCGAAGACCGGCCGGGGTGTCTCCCGCGTCCTGCAGGCCGCGGCCGCGGTGGCCGAGAACCGGCACCGGCGGATCTCGACGGGGGAGCTCAATCGCGTTCTGGGCCGCGCCTTGAGGGACAAGGCGCCCCGCGCGGCGTCGGGGCGGACCCTGAAGGTGTTCTACGTGGCCCAGACCGGAGTCGCTCCGCCGACGTTCGCCCTGGTCGCCAACCGCGGCGAGCCACTCCACTTCTCGGAGGAGCGGCGCATCGAGAACCTCCTGCGGGAGGCCGCGGACTTCTCGGGCACGCCCATCCGGATCCGGGTGCGCGAGCGCTCGGGCCGCCACGAGCCGAAGGTCCGCGGGCGCTCAAAGTCCTCCCGTTCGAAGGCCCGTTCAGGGTAGATTACCGCCGTGGCGAAGGGGGAGGCCGAGGTCTACAGGCCCGCCGAGGCGTGCCGCATCGCGGAAGTGGCGCCCTACGTGCTGCGGTACTGGGAGACGGAGTTTCCCGCGCTGTCCGAGGGCAAGGACAAGGGCGCGGCGAAGCTCTACACGGCGCGCGACGTCAAGATGATCTCCCGCATCCGCGAGCTGCTCTACGACGAGGGGTTCACGGTCGCCGGCGCCAAGAAGCGGCTCGAGGCGGAGATCGCCGAGGGCCGCTTCGACGACGGCCTCGCCCCGGCGCCGTCCGTCGCCGAGCAGCGCAAGGCCGAGCGCGCGGCTCCCGCCGCCGCCCGCAAGGCCGATGCGCCTCCGACGAAATCGCCGTCCCAGCCGCCGCTGCTCAGGGTGGCAGCTACGCGCGAGGCGGCGGCCAAGCCGGCGGCGTCCATGCGCGCGCCGGCGGCCGATTTCGACCGCCGGAGCGTCCTGCGCGAGCTCAAGGACATCGTCCGCCTGCTCGACCGGAACTCGAAGAAGTAGCCGACGCCTCGCCATTTCCGACCGCCGGTCAGCTTGACAGCCACCGCGCGCCGACCATAGCGTTAGCGCACAATTTAGCTTTGCGAGAGGAGCCCGTCATGAAAAAGGCGCTCGTCCGGCTTTGCGTCGCGGTTCTTCTGGCATGCCTCGCGTCCCCTGTCTTCGCGCGCAGACGACGGGAAGCATCCGCGGCACTGTGGAGACGGGGCAGACGGCGCTGCCCGGCGTGACAGTCGAGGCGAAGAGTCCGAACCTGCAGGGGACCCGAACCGCGGTCACGGACAACGGCGGGCGCTTCAACCTGACCCTGCTTCCTCCGGGGACCTACACGCTCACGGCGACGCTCGAGGGATTCGCCACGAAGACCGAAGCAATCAAGCTCGGGTTGGACCAGGTCGCCTCCGTTCATCTCGAGATGGTGGCGGCGGCGACGGCGGAGGTGACGGTCACGGGACAGGCGGTAGCCGTCGAGACCGAGTCGAATACCATCGGCCGCAACCTGGATCAGAAGGCATTCCAGGCGCTGCCGACCGGACGCAACTATGCCTCGGTCGCCCAGCTCGCGAGCGGAGTCAATACCGACAGCTCCGACGTCCGACAGACGTCCATTACGGTTTATGGGTCGACGGGGCTCGAGAACAACTACCTCGTGGATGGCGCCAACACGACCGGCGCCGAGATCGGCAATCAAGGCAAGGTCCTGAACTACGAGTTCATCCAGGAGGTCGAGCTGAAGGAAGGCGGCTACGAGGCGGAGTACACGGGCGCCATGGGCGGCATCCTGAACGTGATCACCAAGTCGGGCGGCAACGAGTTCCACGGCGACGCCTTCGGCTACTTCGACAACGACAGCCTGCAGGCCACCAACAAGCATCTGTGCGCGCCGGGGACGGGGTCTTATCCGAACTGCGAGCTCCAACAGACGTCACAGGGCATCCCGGTGAACTTTACGAAGCAGGACTACGGAGCCGACATCGGCGGCTTCATCCTGAAGGACAAACTCTGGTTCTTTGGCGCGTACGACCACGTGGACAACACGCTCAAGAGCCAGGTGACCATCGGGGAAACCGCCGGAACCGTCCCGGAGACCAAGACCTCCAGCAACCTCTTCTCCGGAAAGCTCACGTGGAACTTCGGCCAGGGCCAGACGCTCATCGGCAGCGTTTTCGGGGACCCGACCGACGACACCGGGGCGGTCGGCCCTCTCATCGGCCCGCCGACCACGTACGACGGGACGGTCACCGTGGGCGGGACCGACTTCGGGGTCCGCTATCAGGGGATCCTGGGGCCGAAGTGGCTCGTGACAGGCCAGTTCGCCTATCACCGCGAGAATGTGGAAACCGTTCCGGGCCCCGGAGGAGGAGACCAGATCTACACCACGGACAACACCACGGATGTCGTGCACCGCCTCCGGCGGCTTCGGGGGGTCGGACGGGACCGGCCAGTTTGCCAACAAGACGTTCACGCGGTACGACTACATGGCCGACGTCAGCTACTACCTGGGCGCCCACGACATCAAGGCGGGCTTCGGTTACCAGCAGGTCGACGCCGATGTCTTCCGCACCTACAGCGGCGAACCAGCTCGTCTCCATCCTGCCCCCGCTCGAAAGCGATCCGCAGCAGCGCACGTTGTACGGGCACCAGTTCTTCGCTTCCGCAGACTCAACGGCCTACGACGCGTCCCCCGCCCCGGTCATCGCCAGCCCGACCAACAGCATCCTCGCGGTTTTCCTCCAGGACCGCTGGAGCGTCCTCCCGAACCTGACGATCAACGCGGGCGTCCGCTGGGAGAGGCAGCTCATCAGGGGGGCGTCCTTCACGGGCGACCCGGTGGTCCAGGGCCCTCTCACGACCTACATCAACGTCGATCACTTCTCGCCGCGCGTGGGCTTCACCTGGGACTTCCTCGGCAACGGGAGAAGCAAGGCCTACGCTTCGTACAGCCAGTTCGTCCCGATCGTTCCCATCGACATGAACATCCGGTCCCTGAACGGCGAGCGGGACGGCTCGACCTTCAACTTTTCACCGACCGACTTCAGTTGCGACGCGGAGGCCGACACCGCCGACACGCCTTGCTATATTCGCGGCACCTTCTACGACGTGGTCGACGCGAACATCAAATCCCCGTACTCCGACGAGATTCTGGGCGGCGTTCAGATGCAGGTCGGCCGCGACTGGGCCTTTGGCGTCAAGGGCATCTACCGCAGCATTCGGCGGGTTCTCGAGGACACTTACATCGTCGACCTCGACAACTACGCGTTTTTCAACCCGGGGTCAGCGACCCAGTACGGCACCGAGTTTGCGCCTGGCAAGCGCTACTTCCGGGGCTTCGAATTGACGGCGCAGAAGAACCTCTCGGACCGGTGGTCGCTTTACGCCAGCTATCTCTACGGCACTCTCGAGGGGAACTTCGACGGCTACTTCCGGGCCATCGGGGGGTTCTTCGCACGCAACCCGAGCATCACGGACGACTTCGACTACCCGGAGTTCCAGGTCAACGCCTACGGCGACCTGACACTCGACCGCCGCAGCCAGGCCAAGCTCCAGGCCGCGTACGTCTTTCCCTTCGGGCTGACGATGGCCCTGACCGGGTACTACCAGACCGGCCTGCCGCTGTCGCGGATCGGCTGGTGGGACCCGTACGTCGGCCCGGAGATCTTCATCAACCAGCGCGGTTCGGACGGCCGTTCCCCCGACACCTACGAGATGGATCTTCAGGCGGACTACGGCCTCCAGCTCGGTCCCGTGACCGTTCATGTCCTGGCGAGCCTGTTCAACATGCTCAACAGGCAACAGACCACCCAGGTGGACCAGGTCTGGGCCAACGCCCAGGCGAACAACGACCTGCCCGATCCAACCAATTCCACGTATGGGCAGGGAACCACCTTTCAACAGCCCCGAACACTGAGGCTCGGATTGCGGGTCAGCTTCTAGTTCACCGGCGCGTCGCACAGGAACCCCGCTCGTCCGAGGGGAGCGGGCAGCGCGGGGGGTTCGACGGATCTCGCATGGGAGAAATCTGATGCGCCGACAGAGTTCGCACCGAAGCCCTCTCACGCCGTCCCTCTCCCGCCGGGAGAGGGGGTAGCTTCGCCGGACCGACGTTGGCCATGCCGGGCGAACACAGCGTCGAGATCCGGGGCCTGACGAAGCGCTTCGGCGCCGTTGCCGCGGTCGACGGGGTTTCTCTCGACATCCGGAGGGGGGAGTTTTTCTCGTTGCTCGGCCCGTCGGGCTGCGGAAAGACGACGCTGCTTCGCATGATCGGCGGCTTCGAGCTTCCGACCGAGGGCTCGATCCGCATCGACGGGGGGACATGACCTGGGTCGCCGCCGTATCGGCGGCCGGTCAACATGGTCTTTCAGCACTACGCTCTCTTTCCGCACCTGACGGTCGCCGAGAACGTCGCCTTCGGCATGCGCTACAAGGGCGTGCGCGCGCGGCGACGAGGGCGGCCGCGTGTCGAAGGCGCTCGCGCTCGTCCAGCTCTCCGGCTTCGAGAAGCGCCGGCCCCGACCAGCTCTCGGGCGGCCAGCGGCAGCGGGTCGCGCTCGCCCGGGCCCTCGCGCTCGAGCCCGAGGTGCTGCTGCTCGACGAGCCGCTCGGCGCCCTCGACCAGAAGCTGCGCAAGGAGGTCCAGGTGCAGTTGAAGCACCTCCAGCGCTCGCTCGGCATCACGTTCGTCTTCGTCACGCACGACCAGGAGGAGGCGCTGACGATGAGCGACCGCGTGGCCGTCATGAACCGGGGCCGCGTCGAGCAGATGGACGACGCCGCGCGCGTCTTCGAGCGCCCGGCGACCGAGTTCGTCGCGAACTTCATGGGCGCCTCGAATTTCTTCGCGGCGCGCGTGCGGGAATCCCGGAGCGACGGGGCTCCTCCTGACGCTCGCGGCCGGGGGCGACGTCCTGCTTCCGGGGGAGGGCGGCTCGGCACACCGACCGGGCGAGACCGTGCGCTTCGTCGTGCGGCCCGAGAAGCTCGACCTGCGCGCCCGCGACCTCTCGGCGCACGGCGTGCCGTCGCTCGCCGTCACGATCGAGGACCGCGTCTACCAGGGGGTCAGCACGGTGTGGATCGTGAAGGACGCCGCGGACGAGCGGCTGACGGTGTACGAGCAGAACGAGAAGCCCTTCGAGGAGGGCTCGCGCTTCGAGGTGGGTGGGCGCGCCTTCCTGTGCTGGAACGCGCGCCACGCCGTGATGCTGCGCCCGGGCGGGGGAGAGGCCTGATGGCGGCGCGGGTCCCGCGGTCGGGGCGGACGGGCGCCCTGCTCGGCCCTGCCGACGTGGCTGACGCTCGGGCTCTTCTTCCTCCTACCCCTGGCGATCCTCTTCGTCATCAGCTTCGGGCAACGGGCGACCTACGGGGGCCTCAAGCCCATCGACGACCTCGGCCTCTACCTCTCCTCCGGAAAGTTCCTGGCCAACTACGCGAGGTCGCTCCATCCGATCTACCTCCAGATCTTCTGGCGCTCGGTCTGGATGGCGGTCGTGACGACCGGCGTGTGCCTGGTCGTGAGCTTCCCGATCGCCTACTACATCGCGGTGACGGCAGCCGCGCGGCGCCGGAACCTGCTGCTCGGCCTCGTCGTGGTGCCCTTCTGGACGAGCTTCCTCATTCGCACCTACGCCTGGATGTTCATCCTGCGCACGGAGGGCCTCCTCAACCAGTTTCTCGTCGGGGCGGGCCTGACGCGGGGGCCGCTCGAGCTGCTCTACAACAACTTCGCCGTGCTCATTGGCCTGATCTACGGCGAGCTGCCCTTCATGATCCTGCCCCTCTACGCCTCGCTCGAGAAGCTGGATCTCTCGCTTCTCGAGGCGTCGGCCGACCTCGGCGCGCCCCGGTCTTCCACATTCCGGCGCGTCACGGTGCCGATGACGATGCCAGGCATCGTCGCCGGAGTGATCCTGGTCTTCGTGCCGAGCCTCGGCCAGTTCATCGTCTCGGACCTGCTCGGCGGAGCGAAGACGATCCTCGCAGGCAACCTGATCCAGAACCAGTTCGCGATCGCCCGCAACAAGCCCTTCGGCTCGGCCGTCGCGTTCGAGCTGACGGCGGCGGTGCTGGCGCTGCTCTTCGCCTACGCCCTGTACACGAAGCGCCGGGGAGAGGACGTCCTGCTGTGAAGGGGCGCGGCCGGTTCCTGGCCCTGTACGCGTGGCTGGTTTACCTCTTCCTGTACGCGCCGATCGCCATCCTCGTCCTCTTTTCGTTCAACCGGGCGCGCCAGACGGCAGTCTGGGAGGGCTGGACGCTCGAGTGGTACCGCAGCCTCGCGAAGAACGACCTCATCCTCGCCTCCGTCAGGAACAGTCTGATCGTTGGGGTCGTGAGCACCGCCGTCGCCACGGTCGTCGGCACGCTCGTGGCGCTGGCCCTCGGCCGCTACCGCTTCCGGGGAGAGGGCTTCACACGGAGCCTCCTGTATCTGCCGGTGATCATCCCGGAGATCGTCCTCGGGGCGGCCCTCGTGACTTTCTTCGGAGCTCTCGCCTTCCGGCTCTCCCTGTGGACGGTCGTGATCGCCCACGTCGTGTTCTGCGTCTCGTATGTCGCCATCGTGGTCCGGGCGCGCCTGTCCGGGTTCGACCGGTCGCTCGAGGAGGCCGCCCTCGACCTCGGGGCGCGCCCCCTGGCGGCGTTCTGGCGAGTCACGCTGCCGCTCATCACGCCCGGCATCGTGGCCGGCGCTCTGCTCTCGTTCACGATCTCGATCGACGACTACGTGATCACGTCCTTCGTGGCAGGCGTCGGGGCGACGACCCTGCCGCTGCAGATCTACTCGATGTTGAAGGTCGGCGTGACCCCCGAGGTCAACGCCGTCTCCACCCTGCTGCTCGCCGTGACGATCGTTCTCATCCTGATCGCCCAGAGGCTCCAGCAGGCGCCCCTCGAGCGGGGCGAGACCTCGTGAGGCGCGCGGCCGAAGCGCTCGTCGCGGCGGCCGTGCTGGCGCTCGCGGCGTGCGGGCGCAGAGGTGAGGAGCCGCCGTATCCGGGGCCCGGCGAGAAGAAGCTCAACATCTACATCTGGTCGGAATACCTCCCGGCGGAGGTCATCGAAGAGTTCGCGCGGCGCACCGGGATCGCGGTCCACTACGACCTCTACGATTCGAACGAGGCCGTTCTGGCCAAGCTCGAGTCGGGCGTGGCCGACTACGACCTCGTCGTGCCCTCGGACTACATGGTCCGGATCCTGATCCACCTGAAGCTGCTGCGACCGCTCGACAAGGCGCGCCTCAAGAACCTCGGCAACCTCGACCCGCGATTCATGGACAAGGGGTTCGACCCGGGAAACGCCTATTCGCTGCCCTACGTCTGGGGCACGACGGGCTACGGCTACGACCGGCTCAAGTCGGGCCGCGACGAGGACAGCTGGGCGCCGCTCTTCGACCCGGCGAACAAGGGCCAGATCCTGATGCTCGACGACATGCGCGAGTGCTTCGCCGTGGCCCTCAAGTACCAGGGGCACTCGCTCAACAGCACGGACCCGGCGGTCCTCAAGCAGGCCGCGGATCTCCTGAAGAAGCAGAAGCCCCTGGTCAAGACCTACAACAGCGGCGACTACGAGAACATCCTGGCCGCGGGCGACGTGTGGTTCGCGCACGGGTACAACGGCCAGCTCGCCAAGGTCGTGGCGGAAAACCCGAAGCGGTTCGGCTACGTCCTCCCGCGGGAGGGGGCGACGCTCTGGATCGACAGCGTGTGCCTGCCCGCCGGTGCGCGCAACGTGGCGTCCGTCTACGCGTTCCTGGACTACCTCCTGGAACCCGAGGTCAACGCCCGGATCGTCAACGGGATCCGCTACGCGAGCGCCGAACCGGGCCGCCCGCGCGTACATCCTGCCGGAGATCCTGAACGACCCCGCGGTGTATCCCTCCGACGAGGCGCTGGCGCGTTGCGAGCTGGTCGAGGACATCGGCGACGCCACGACGCTCCTGGACGAGTACTGGACCGAGATCAAGGCGCAGTAGGATAGGCGCGTGAAAGGAGCCTCGGCTTCATGAAGAGCTACAAGAACTACGTCGACGGCGCGATGGTGGACGCCGTCGAGGGCCAGGACGAGCCGATCATCAGCCCGGTGGACGAGTCGGTCCTCGGGAAGGTTCCCAAGTGCACCGAGAAGGACGTGGACCGGGCCGTGGAGGCCGCGGCCGCGGCCTTCGAGACGTGGCAGGACACGACGCCGGGCGAGCGCAGCCTCATGCTCCTGAAGCTCGCCGATCGGATCGAGCAGAACGCCGAGGAGCTCGCCGCCCTCGAAGCCGACAACGTCGGAAAGCCGATCGGCCTCGCGCGCTCCGAGATCCCGTTCATGGTGGACAACCTGCGCTTCTTCGCCGGGGCCTGTCGCTGCATGGAGGGCAAGGCCGCCGGAGAATACCTGGCCGGATACACCAGCATGATCCGCCGCGAGCCGGTCGGCGTCGTCGGCTCGATCGCCCCGTGGAACTACCCGCTGATGATGGCCGTCTGGAAGATCGGCCCGGCACTGGCGGCCGGCAACACGGTGATCCTCAAGCCCTCGGAGCAGACGCCGCTGACCTCGCTGCGCTTGATGGAGCTCGCAGGCGACATCTTCCCGAAGGGCGTCCTGAACGTCATCACCGGTCACGGCGAGCCCGTCGGGGCGGGGATCGTCCGTCATCCGAAGGTCAACATGGTCTCGCTGACGGGCGACGTCGCGACCGGCAAGGAGATCGCGCGGACGGCCGCCGCATCGCTCAAGAAGGTCCACCTCGAGCTCGGCGGCAAGGCGCCGGTCGTGATCTTCGACGACGCCGACATGGATCTCGTCATCCCCGGCATCAAGATGGCGGGCTTTGCCAACAGCGGCCAGGACTGCACCGCGGCCTGCCGGCTCTATGCGAACGAGCGCGTGTACGACAGGCTTCTGTCCGAGCTCGTTCCGGCCGTCGAGTCCCTGAAGGTGGGCAGCATCAAGGACGAGGACTCCAACATGGGGCCAGTGATCTCGGCCGAGCACCGCAAGCGCGTGAGCGGGTTCCTCGACCGCGCGAAGGCGACCGGCCACGTCCGGATTCTCACGGGCGGGGGCGCCGGCGACGGCAAGGGCTTCTGGTTCAAGCCGACGATCGTCGCCGACGCAAAGCAGGGCGACGAGATCGTCCGCAAGGAGGTCTTCGGCCCCGTCATCACGGTCACCCGCTTCGGGAGCGACGACGAGGCCCTGCGGTGGGCCAACGACGTGGACTACGGCCTGTCGGCGTCGGTGTGGACGTCGAACGTGAACCGCGCCCTGAACGCGGCGCGCAAGCTGCGGTTCGGTACGGTCTGGATCAACGACCACCTGCCGTTCGTCTCCGAGATGCCGCACGGCGGCTACAAGCAGTCGGGCTACGGCAAGGACATGTCGATGTACGCACTCGAGGACTACACGCAGGTCAAGCACGTCATGGCCCGGATCGCACAGACCGTCGGAGCGAGCTTCCTGCCGTCCTAAGAACGGTACTGTGGCAGCAGTTCGCGGCGTGAGAAGTCTCCTGAGCGGAGCGAAGGAGGAGGCTCACGCCGCGGGAGCCGGAACGCAGTGAGGGGTCAGGCGTCCGGTCGAGCCCGCATCCGGGCGAGCCGGACGCCGGTGCGGCCGCAGGCCGCAGACCCCGAACAAGCGGAGGCGACGGTAGGCCACCCAGACCGTCTTGACGTTGACGAACTCGCGGATGCCCTCGAGCGCGAGCTCGCGGCCGTAGCCCGACGTCTTGACGCCGCCGAAGGGCAGGCGCGGGTCGCTCTTCACCATCCCGTTGACGAAGACGGCGCCGGCCTCGATGCCGCGGCACGAGCCGCTCGCTCTCGGCCTCGGTCGCGCGTCCAGAGCGACGCGCCCAGGCCGAAGCGCGAGTCGTTGGCGATCTCGATCGGCCTGGTCGGCCGCGTCGCGCGCGGATCACCGCCGCCACCGGGCCGAAGAGCTCCTCCGCGGCCGGCACGTTGCCGGCCTGCACGTCGGCGAGGATCGGCAGCCGGGTAGAAGGCCCCGGGCGCTCGAGCGGCTGTGCCGCCGAGCGCGGAGCCGCGCGCCCGTCGGCGACGGTCTGCTTCACCAGCTCGTGCATCTCGTCGCGGAGATCGGTCCGGGGCCAGCGGGCCGATGTCGGTGCCCGGCTCGATCGGGTCGCCCACCTTGAGCCGCCTTCATGGCGACCGACGAAGCTGCTCGAGAAACGCGTCGTACGACCGGCGCCTGCGACGATGAAGCGCTTGGCCGCGATGCAGGACTGCCCGTTGTTGATGGTGCGCGCCTGACCGCCGTCTCGGCGGCCTGCTCGAGGTCGGCGTCGGCCAGCACGATGAACGGGTCGCAGCCGCCCAGCTCCAGCACCGACTTCTTGAGCGCCTCGCCGCGCCGCCGCGGCCACCGCCCGGCCCGCCGGCTCGCTGCCGGTGAGCGTGACCGCCGCGATGCGCGGGTCGTCGATGAGCGCCGCGCACCGGCTTCGAGCCGACGAGCAGCGTCCTGGAAGGGGCCCGTCGGGAAGCCCGCGTCGCGGAACAGCTCCTCGATGGCCAGCGCGCACTGCGGGCACGTTGGAGGCGTGCTTGAGCAGCCCCACGTTGCCGGCCATCAGCGCCGGCGCGACGAAGCGGAACACCTGCCAGAAGGGGAAGTTCCAGGGCATCACCGCCAGGACACGGCCCGAGCGGGTCGTAGCGCACGAAGCTCCGGCTCGCGTCGCGTCTCGACGGGCTCGTCGGCCAGGAACCGCTCGGCGTTCTCGGCGTAGTAGTCGCAGACCCAGGCGCACTTTTCCGCCTCGGCGTGGCCGCTCCGATCGGCTTTCCCATCTCGAGGGTCATGATGCGACCCCACTCCTGCTTGCGGGACTCGAGCAGGTCGGCCGCCCGCAGGAGCCTGGCGGCGCGCTCGGCGAAGGAGGTGGCCCTCCAGCGGCGAAAGAGGCTGGCGGCGAGCGCCACCCGGCGCTCGACTTCGGCGGTCGCGTGCGGTTCGAAGGCCCGGAGGGTCTCTCCGGTCGCGGGGTTGATGGAGGCGATGGCCACTTGAAATCCTTTCGATGAAGCGGCGTCAGCTCCAGCGCACGCGCATCTCGCGGCGCTCGAGCATCTCGAAGAAGAGCTCGCCCGGGACGGCCGTCTCGGGGCACAGGACGCCGGGCGTGCGAATCGTGCCGCTGGCGAGCAGTTGCCCGGCAACCGACAGCGGCACGCCCGTGTCGAGGCTCCCGGCCGGGACCTTCCAGGCCGTGTGGGGCAGCACGCTCATGTCCGCCCGGCGCTCGACCGTATGGCCGTCCTTGCGCCCGGTGAGCTCGACCCGCAGGGCGTCGCAGTCGTCGGGGTCTCCCGGAGGCACGGCCTGGCGCGCGGCCAGATCGAGGAGCACCTCGCGGGGCGATAGCTTGCCGCCGATCTTCTCGCGGGACGCGAAGCCGAGCTCGACGAGGAAGCGTACCTTCTGTGTGAAGGCCGGCTCGAAGGCCACCTTGAAGCTCGCCTCCCGCAGGCCCGGGAAGGAGCGCGGGAACATCGCGACCTCGGAGTGGAGGGTGTAGAGCGCCTCGGCGCGGCCTACGGGCGGCGGGAACTCGATCGTCTCGCGGCCGCTCATCGGCGGGACCGCCTCGGGCCGCCCGTCGCGGAAGACCATGGGCTCGAGGGAGAACTCGTCGATCACCGTGTCGAGCGCGTACGGCACGGGCAGGGGGCCCGAGGCCGAGCGGTCGATGCAGCCCACGCGGACGTGGACCGCTTCGACGGCGTCGAGGCCGCGGGCGAGCACGCCCGCCATCACGTTCGTGATCCCGGGGGTCGAGCCCATGCCGAGAAGTGCCGGCACGCCCGCCCGCACGAAATCGTCGTGGAGCCCGAACTGCTTGAGCGAGCCGTGGTACAGGCCGCCGAGGTCCGAGTAGGGGACGCGGGCCGCGAGCGCGGCGCGCATGATGGGCTCGTTGAAGTAGTACGTGACGCAATTGAGGACGGCATCGTGGCCCTCGAGCAGCCTCGCCGTCGCCGCCTCGTCGCGGGCATCGACCGTCGCCGCGCGGACGCGCGGATCCGGGTGCGCGACGGGCTTCACGTCCGCGGCCGTGACGGCGACGTCCGGCACGAACTCGAGCAGGTCGCGGACGACGACCTGCGCCATGGCGCCTGCGGCGCCGAGGACGGCGATGCGCACGGCGTCGGCTAGTCCTCGTCCGCTTTGATGTCGGGCGTGGCGTCGTCGACTTCCTTGAGCGTCTCCTCGAGGGCGCCGAGCACCTCGTTGAGGAGCTTGTCGGGAATGTTGAGCGCCGGCTCGATGCGGACGACCTTGGAGTTGGTCAGCGTCCCGGCGACGAGCACGCCGCGGCGGAAGAGGCCGGCGACGACCTTGTAGCCGATCTCCGTGTTGACGAACTCGATCCCGAGGAGAAGCCCCTTGCCGCCGACCCGCTGGATGAGGCGGTCGAACCGCATCTTGAGCCGGATGAGCTGCGCGAGGAGGAACTTGCCCTTCTTGGCGGCCTGTCCCGAGAGGTCCTCCTCGAGGGTCACGTTGATCGCCGCGATGCCGGCGGCGCAGGCGAGCGGATTGCCTCCGAACGTCGAGGAGTGAATGAACGGGTTCTTCTCGAGCACGCTCCAGATCTTGGGCGTCGAGATGAAGGCCGAGAGGGGCATCACGCCGCCGCCGATGGCCTTACCGAGGCACATGATGTCGGGCACGACGTTCCAGTGATCCACGCCGAAGAGCTTCCCCGTGCGACCGAGGCCCGTCTGGACCTCGTCGGCGATCAGGAGCGCCCCGTACTCGTCGCACGCCTTGCGGATGCGGGGCCAGAAATCGTCGGGCGGCACGATCGCGCCGGCCTCGCCCTGCACCGGCTCCATGATGACGCCCGCGATGCCCTTGCCGGTGGCGTCGGCCTTGTAGAGCTCCTCGATGACGGCGTCCGCGTCACCGAACTCGACGAAGTGGATGCCGGGCAGGAGCGGCAGGAAAGGCTCCCGGTACTCCCACTTGCCCAGCAGGGACAGGGAACCGCAGCTCTTGCCGTGAAATCCGCGGATCGAGCTGATGAAGTTCGTCCGGCCCGTGAAGATCCGGGCGAGCTTGATCGCGCCCTCCACGGCGTCGGTGCCGTTGTTGATGAAGAAGGAGTACTGGAGGTCGCCCGGCGTGATCTCTCCGAGAAGTTCGGCCAGAGCGCCGCGCAGCGGATCGAGCAGCTCCTGGGACGAGAGCGGCATGCGCTGGAGCTGGTCCGCCACGGCCTTCAGGATCTTCGGGTGGCGGATGCCCGCGCTGTAGATGCCGTAGCCGCCGAGGCAGTCGATGTACGTGCGGCCCGAAAGGTCCTGAAAGGTCGAGCCCTCGCCGACCCATTCGAGCGCCGGGTTGTCCCGCATCTCGATGATGGACTTGCGGTACTCGAGGTAGCCGCGGTTGTAGTAGAAGGAGAAGTTGTCGACCGTATCGGTGGCGATCTTGTCCTTCTGCTCCTGGGTCAGCTCGTTCGCCGAGATGATGTCCAGCCACTTCTGGGATTCCTTGATGAGCTCCTGCGTGTTCATTCGCGTCCCCTGACCGGTCGTGAGTTCCTGCGTGGCCATGTGGTCCCCCATTGCGTCGTCGGTAGAGCCGTTGCCGGGCCGCTCTCGTTGGAGCGGCTAGGAATCTCCGACGCAGAAGAGGTGGCGCCTAGGCCTTTGCGAGCGCATGTTCGAGGACGTCCAGCCCCTCGGCGAGCTCGTCGTCGGTGATGACGAGCGGCATGAGGGTGCGAATGATGTTGCCGTAGGTCCCGGCTCCCACGAGGAGCGAGCCCGGCTTCGTAGGCGGCCTTGATGACGCGGTCGGTGCGGTCCTTGTCGGGCTCCTTGCCCGCCTTGTCCTTGACGAGCTCGAGCGCGCGCATCGCGCCGAGGCCCCGGGCGTCGCCGACGAACGGGAACCGCTCGACGAAGGCGTGGAAGCGCTGCTCGACGACGCGGCCGATCGCGGCGGCGCGCTCGGGCAGGCGGTTCTTCTCGATGAAGTCCACGGCGGCGAGCGCCGCGGCGCAGGCCACCGGGTTGCCGGCGTAGGTCCCGCCGAGCCCGCCGACCTGGGCGCTGTCCATCACGTCGGCGCGGCCGGTCACGGCCGACAGGGGCAGGCCGCCGCCCAGCGACTTCGCCATCGTCACGATGTCGGGCTCGAGGCCGTAGTGCTCGCAGGCGAACATCTTCCCGGTGCGCCCGAAGCCGGTCTGCACCTCGTCGACGACCAGGAGAATGCCGTGCTCGCGGCAGATGCGGGCGAGTGTCGGCGACGTAGTCGGGCGGCGCGACGACGAAGCCGCCCTCGCCGAGGACGAGCTCGATGACGACGCAGGCGACCTTCTCGGCGGCGACCTGCGTCTTGAAGAACTCTTCGAGCGCGGCGACGGTGCCGGCCGGGCCGGCGTAGTGTCCCCGGTACTCGTACGGGAAGGGAAGCCGGTAGACCTCCGCGGCGAACGGACCGAACCCGAACTTGTAGGGCCGAACCTTGCTCGTCATGCTCATCGTCAGGAGCGTGCGCCCGTGGAAGGCGTGCTCGAACACGACGACGGCCTCGCGCCCGGTGGAGTGGCGGGCGATCTTGACCGCGTTTTCGAGGGCCTCGGCGCCGCTGTTGGCGAGCAGCGTCTTCTTCGGGCGAGCGCCCCGGCGCGATCGCGTTGAGTTTCTCGGCCAGGGCGACGTAGCCCTCGTAAGGGGCCACGCTGAAGCAGGTGTGGGTGAACCGCTCGAGCTGGGCGACGGCCGCCCGGACGACCTCGGGGTTGGCGTGGCCGACGTTGAGCGTACCGATCCCTCCGGCGAAGTCGATGCAGGACGTTGCCGTCCACGTCGGTCACGAGGGCCCCCCGGGCGCTCGAGGCGTAGATCGGGGTCGAGTGGCCGACGCCCCTGGGAACGGCTGCGGTCCGCCGGGCCCCGAGCTCCTGGGAGCGGGGTCCGGGAAGGGCGGTCTTCAGGCGAATCGAAGCCATGATTTGAAGCACCAGGAAGGAGCGCTGAGCCTACCATGCGGCCCCCAGGGGCCGCCACCTCGTGGGGGCTGAAATGCGCGGAAGTTCTTTGGGGAGTGAGCTTTGCGGTGGTATTGTGCCTTGATCGTCCCCAGGGAGGTTCCATGGAAGGAGTCGGCCAGGGCGCAGGGGTTGCCGCGCCGCCCCACGGGGCGGTTCCGGTGCTCGAGCGCGTCCTCGGGCACGGCGGACCTGGTGCTCTTCTCCGTCTGCGCCATCCTCACGATCGACACCCTCGCGTCGGCGGCCTCCATGGGCGTCGCCTGGTTCTCCTGGTGGGCCATCACGATGGTCATCTTCTTCATCCCCTACGGCCTGATGACCGCCGAGCTCGGCGCCGCCTGGCCGGGGGAGGGCGGCGTCTACGTCTGGGTGCGCGAGGCCTTCGGGCCCGCGCTGGGGCTCGACTGTGCGCCTGGCTCTACTGGATCAACAACGCCTACTGGATCCCGTCCGTCTACCTCATCTTCGCCGGGCACGTTCGAGACCATCTTCCTGAAGACCCGGCTCGACCTGGCAGGAGGCGCGGCATCGCGATCCTCGCTCACCTGGCTGACCGTCGGCATCGGCGTCGTGCGCCTCGAGGTCTCCAAGTGGCTGCCGAACCTCGGCGCCGTGGTCAAGGTCCTCATCTTCCTCGCCCTCGGCGCGCTGGGGCTCGGGTCCCTCTTCTCCGGCCATCGACCCGCCAACGACTTCTCGCTCGGAAGCTTCCTCCCGAACTGGAACGACTCGCTCGCGTACCTGCCGGTCCTCCTCTACAACACGTTCGGCTTCGAGCTCATGAGCTCGGCGGGCGAGCGAGATGCGCCATCCGCAGCGCGACGTTCCGCGCGTGATCCTGCTCTCGGGCGTCGTCATCGCCGTCGTCTACGCGCTCGGCGTCGCTGGGCATCCTGCTCGCGGTGCCGCTGGCGAAGCTCTCGATCGTGACGGGAACGTGGGACGCGCTGGCGGTGCTCGGGAGGCAGTGGGGCGCGGCCGGGACGACCGGTCGTGCTGCTGCTCGGCCTCGGCTTCCTCTACGCCTGCATCGCCAACATCGTGACCTGGAGCCTCGGCGCGAACCGCGTGGCGGCCGTCGCGGCCGAGGAGGGCGTCCTGCCGGAGGCGCTCGGCCGGCTCCACCCGCGCTTCCGGACGCCGCACGTCGCCTTCGTCGTGATGGGCTTCGTCGTCGACGGCTCTTCTCGTCGGCAACGCCCTTCTCTCCGACAGCCAGTCCAACGTCTTCTGGATGACGTTCAAGCTCACCGGCGCTCTGCCTGCTTCTCTGTTACCTGCTCGTCTTCCCGGCCTTCCTCGTTCTTCGGCGGCGCGAGCCCGACCAGCCGCGCCCGTATCGCGTCCCGGGAGGCAACGCTGGGGCGTGGCTCGCATGCGATCGTCTGCACTCTCTACATCGCGGGCGCGAGCGCGCTCTTCTTCGCCCCATCGCCCACGAGCCAGGCGCCCCTGAAGGAGGGCATCATCCTCGGCGTGGAGACGCTGGCGACGATCGTCGTCGGCTACCTCTTGATTCCGCGGGGCCGGCGCGCGCGAGCCGCCGCGGCGGCTTCACGCGCCGGGACGCGCTCAAGATCCTCGGCGCCGGGGCCGCCGGCAGCCTGCTGCACGGACGCGCGCAGGGCGCTTCGTTTCTGAAGGCCGAACGCACCCGATCGGCTGACGTCGTGGTCGTGGGCGCGGGCTTCGCGGGAATGATCGCCGCACGGGCATTGACCGGGGCAGGCCGTCGGGTCGTCGTCCTCGACGCCCGTGACCGCGTCGGGGGCCGTGTCAAGGTCGGAAAGATTGCCGGCCAGACGGTGGACCTCGGCGGGCAATGGGTGGGCCCGAAGCAGACGCGCCTTCTCGCGCTCCTGCGCGAGTACGGCATACCGACGACGCCGCAGTTCGTCGCCGGCAGGTCTCTGATCGAGTTGAACGGGCGCCGCCTGACGGGACCCGGCGACAACGTCTCGCTCGGTCCCGCCAGCGACGCCGCGCTGGCCGTCGTTCTCGAGCGCGTGAGAGCCCTGGTCGCGCAGGTTCCGCTCGAAAAGCCGTGGACAGCGCCGAGAGCGCAAGAATGGGACCGGATCACGATGGAGGAGTGGATCCGATCCCAGACGCGCAACCGCGACGCGCGTTCCATGCTGCGCCTCATGGTCGAGGGCCTTTACACGGCCGATCCGGACCAGGTGTCGCTGCTCTTCTTCCTCTCCTACATCCGCTCGGGAGGAAGTCTCGAAGAGATGTGGAGGACCGAGGAAGGAGCCCAGGCGTTCCATGTTCCGGGTAGCATGCACCAGCTTGCGGGGCGAATGGGTGCGCAACTGCTCGACAACCTGGTCCTGGAGGCGCCGGTCACTGCGATCGCCCAGGACGGGTCGGGCGTCTCGGTTTCGTCGCCGGCCGGACAGTGGCGGGCCGCCCGCGCCATCGTTACGGTTCCGCTCCCGCTGACGGCGCGGATTCTGTACGAGCCTTCCCTGCCCCCTCAGCGCGACGCGCTCGCGCAGCGCTCGCCCATGGGATCGGTCATCAAGTACTGGGTGGCGTATCGGGAGCCTTTCTGGCGGCGGCGCGGGTTGAACGGAGACGTCTCGAGCGATCAGCCTCCAACGGACGGCTTCTACGACGGCTCGCCTCCGGACGGGAGCGTCGGACTGCTGGTCGGGTTCATCGAAGCCGGGCCCGCCCTCGCGCTTTCGGGACGGCCGATGGAGGCGCGCCGAAAGCTCGTCGTGGCGCGCATCGCCGACCTGCTCGGCCCCGAGGGCGCCAATGCAACGGACTACGTGGACAACGACTGGCCCGCCGAGCCGTGGACCCGAGGGTGCTATGGCGCGAACATGGGACCCGGCGTGCTGACGACACTGGGTCCGGCTCTGCGCGAGCCGGTCGGCCGGATCCACTGGGCCGGCACGGAAACCTCGTCGGTCTGGTCCGGCTACATCGAGGGGGCCATCCGTTCGGGCGAGCGCGCCGCGGCTGAGGTGCTGCCCCTGTTGGGTTAGGATGAGGTTTCGGGCGCGCGAAGCCGCCCTGAAGTTGCACCGAGGAGAAGACCCGATGTCCCAGAACCTGAAGGGCGCGCGCGAGGAATCTGCGTTCGTCCTCGACCTGATCGGCAAGAAGATCCTGCCCCCTCCGGAGCAGGAGCGCGTGATCGAGGAGTCGGTGCGCTACTGGACCGAGAACGTCAATCCGGCGTTCCTCGAGTACCGCAAGGCCGTCTCGACCGACTACACGGCGGTCGAGTGGTCGGACGAAGGGTCGGTCTTCAAGGACATCCAGGGCAAGGAGTTTCTGGACATACTCGGCGGGTTCGGCATCTACGTGACCGGGCACCGCCACCCCAAGGTCCTCAGGGCGGTCAAAGAGCAGCTCGACAAGCAGGCGATCCACTCGCAGGAGCTGATCGACCCCCTGCGCACCTACCTCGCGCACCTGGTCTCGATGATCACGCCGGGCGACCTGCAGTACTCGTTCTTCACGAACTCGGGCACCGAGTCGATGGAGGCCTGCCTCAAGATGGCGATCCTGACGACCGGGCGCCACCACTTCGTCGGGACGATCGGCGCCTTCCACGGCAAGTCGCTCGGATCCCTCGGAGGGACGTCGAAGGCCGTGTTCCGGGAGCCCTTCCTGCCCCTGAAGCGCTGGACGCACGTCCCGTTCGGCGACGCCGACGCTCTCCGAATGATCGTCGCCAGCGGCGACTTCTCGGGCGACAGGGTCGCCGCGGTCGTCATCGAGCCGATCCAGGGCGAGGGCGGCATCAACGTGGCGCCGCCCGGGTACCTCGCCGCCGCGCGGGAGATCTGCGACAAGTACGGTGCCGTGCTGGTCTTCGACGAGGTGCAGAGCGGCATGGGCCGCAGTGGCAAGATGTTCTGCTGCGAGCACGACGGGGTGGTGCCCGACCTGATGGCTCTCGGCAAGGGCTTCGGCGGCGGCGTCATGCCGATCGGCGCGTGTGTGGGCACGGCGAAGACCTGGGAGAGGTACATCGACAATCCCTTCCTGCACACCACGACCTTCGGCGGAAACCCCGTCTGCTGCGCCGCGGCGATCGCGACGATCAACGTGCTCCTCGAGGAGGACCTGCCGAAGCAGGCCGGCGAGAAGGGCGAATACCTGCTTCCCCGGATGAACGCGCTCGCCAACAAGTATCCGAAGGTGATGAAGGGCGCTCGCGGCCGGGGCCTCATGCTCGGCATGGAGTTCCAGAGCCACGACCTCGGCTACGCCGTCGCCAAGGCCCTGTTCGGCCGCGGCATCCTGATCTCGGGGACCTACATCAACGCGCAGGTCCTTCGCGTCGAGCCGCCGCTCGTGATCTCGTATCCCGAGATCGAGAAGTTCCTGGCGGCGCTCGAGGCCTCGCTCCAGGACGTCTACAAGGAGCACAAGCTGTAGGTCCGGCCTTGCCCTTTTCTCCCGTCGAAGAGTCCTGCTACTGGATGGCCGGCCGGCCGGCCCGGCCGGTCGAGCCGCTGTCCGGCGACGTCGAGGTCGATGTCGCGATCGTCGGGGGCGGCTTCACGGGCTTCTGGACGGCCCTCTTCGTCAAGGAGCTCGAGCCTTCCGCAAGCGTCTGCGTGATCGAGAAGTCCGTCGCGGGCTACGGCGCGAGCGGCCGCAACGCAGGAATCGTGGGAGAGACGCTGGACCACTCGCACGAGCTGGCCATCGCACACTTCGGCCTCGACGAGGCGAGGGAGCTCGCCCGGATCGGCCGCGAGAACCTCGACGAGCTCGAGCGCTTTGTCGCCGAGCGTGGTCTTCGGGCCGGCTTCGAGCGACCGGGGCAGCTCACGGTCGCGCTGACCGAAGGACACCTTCCGGCCCTCGAGGAGGCCGGACGCGCGGCAGAGCGCGTCGGCGCACCGGGCTGGCGGCTGCTCTCCCGCGAGGAGGCACGGAGCGAGATCGCGAGCCCGCTCTATCTCGGGGCGCTCCTGGCCCCGCGCAACGCCCTCGTGGACCCCGTCGGGCTCGTCGAGGGGCTGCGCGCGGAGGTAACCCGGCGGGGCGTGCGGGTGTTCGAGCGCGCGTCGGCCGAGGGCTTCGACTTCGGGCGCGATCGCGTCGTCGTGCGCTCGGGCTCCGGGCGCGTGCGCGCCCGCCGGGTGGTTCTCGCGACCAACGCGTACTCGCACCAGCTCTTCCCGGGCCTTTCGCACCGGTTCCTGCCGCTCTACGACTACATCCTCGTCAGCGTGCCGCTCTGCGCGGCAGAGCGCGACGCCATCGGATGGAGGCGCGGGCAGGGCGTCGTGGACGCGCGGACGTTCTTCAACTATTACCGGCTGACCTCCGACGGCAGGATCCTCTGGGGCACGAGCGAGGCCGCCTACTATCCGGGCAACCGCGTGGACGCCTCGTGCGACCACTCGCCGACGCACTATTCAGCTCTGAAGGAGAGCTTCCGCCGGCACTTTCCGCAGCTCGCGCACCTGGAGTTCCCGTACGCCTGGGGCGGGCCGATCGCCTCGACCACGCGGCTGACCCCCTTCTTCGGCACGATCGCCGGCCGGCTGGCGTACGGGCTCGGGTACACGGGGCACGGCGTCGGCTCGACGCGGGTGGCGGGGCGGATCCTCGCGCACCTCGCCCTCGAGCGCAAGAGCCCGCTCCTCGAGCTCTCGATGGTGCGCAAGAAGCCCTTCCCGTATCCGCCCGAGCCCCTGCGGCGCCTCGCGGTCGCCGCAGTCACGAGGTCCCTTCGCCGGGTGGACGCGGGCGCGCGGCCCGGTGTGCTGCTGAAGGTCCTCGACGCGATGGGGATCAGCTTCTCGAGTTGACGGGCGCCGTCCTACCGTACCGGGACGACCACGATCTCGACGGAGGTCGAAGCGCCGCCGGTGATGACCGGAACCCGGGCGTCCGTCACGAATTGCAGCTGCCCGCGGTCGGAGATTCGGGCCGAGACGGCGTAGGCGTGGCCCGGCTCGATGAGGGTCGGGTCGTATTCGAGCGAAAACGGGATCGGCACCTGCCCGGGCTTCTCGATCAGCTTTTTGGCGACCAGGGGCGCCTCGACGTCCTGCCGCGAGACGTCGCGCAGCTCGACCTGGACCTCCGCTTCCGGCGTCAGGGCGATCCGGGGCCGATAGGTCACGGTGCCCGAGATGATCGCGACGGGTCGCGTCTCTGGCTCGGAAGGAGCCCTTGGAGGGGTGACCGGCGGCGCCGGGGGAGCAGCGGCCGGTGCGGCCGGAGGAGTCGGCGCGGGCGAAGCCGTCGGCTTGGTTCCGCCGGCACACGCGACGAGGAGTACAAGCAGGAGGAGGGTCAGTCTTCGCCGCAAGAATCGGCCCTACTTCTTCGCGAGGGAGTCCCGGATCTCCTTCAGGTAGGTCTCCGACGGCGAGGGCGGCGCCGGAGCGGCCGCGAGCTTCGTCGCGAAGCGGTTGAACGGAACGATGATCAGGAAGTAGAGACCGGCCGCCTTGATCAGGAAAGCGATGATCGCGTTGAGGAAGTTGCCGAGCCCGACGGGCCCGAGCTTGAGCGCGGAAAAGTCGGGTGTCCCGCCGATCAGGCCGATGATCGGGGTGATCAGGTCCTTGACGAGCGAGTCCACGATGGCGCCGAAGGCGGCGCCGATGATGACGCCGACCGCGAGGTCGAGGACGTTGCCCCGGGCGATGAAGTCGCGAAACCCCTTGAGCATGGCTTCCTCCTCTTTCGTGTTCGGGAACTAGTCGTGGTGCTCCTCGACGTCGACCTGTCCCGTCAGGCGCCGCCGCACGATGGACCAGGCCGAGCCCGTGGACAGGACGCCGGCGAGCCCGATGAGGACCAGATAGGTCACTCCCTTGCTCGTGCGCGGCTCGAGATGCGTCCACGAGACGATGAGCCAGATGAGCGTGCCGAAGAAGGCCGCGGCGAGCAGCGTGCCAACAGCTCCCAGGGAGAGAAACGTCGAGCGGAGCAGGAACACCCAACCGACGAGCAGGCACACGCCGGCGAAGGCCTTGAGCGGCGTGATTTCCCAGCCGTCGGCGGCCATCCAGTGGAAGTAGGAGCGGCCCTCGGGGTTGTACGTCGCGAAGAGGAGCGCCGCGGCCGCGACGAGATCGGATCAGGAAGCCCTTGCCCATGACTCTCCTAGCTCGGTTTCCTTGGAGCCGGTGGCGGAGCGGGCCGCGGTGCCGGTGCCGGGCGCGGAGCCTGTTGAGGCGCCGGCCGGGACGGGGGCGGCGGGCTCATCCGCGTGTCGCCGGCGTTGCGCCCCCGCTGGTCGCGCGAGAGTTGGTTGATCGTTCCCGGATCGACGGAGGGGCGCGAAGGCTGTGGAGCCGGGCGCGTCGAGGGCTGAGGCTGCCCCGCGGGCCTCGCCGGCTGGACCGGTTTCCACTTGCCGCCATCGTTGGTTTCCCAGGTCCCTGGCTTTCCGGGCTGCGGCCGATACACCTTGCCATCCGGCCCGGCGTAGACGTTGTCGGGACGCGACGCAGCGGGCCGCGCTCCCGGGCTCGTCGTGCCGGGCGCGGGGCGCGTCGCCGGTCCCGTGGTTCCCGGGGCGGGTCTCGTAGAGGGTTGCGGCGCAGGTCTTCCCACCGTTCCCGGAGCCGGCCGCGCGCCCGGGACCGGGCGCCCGGGAAGGGCTCCCGGACGCGTCGACGGCTGGACCGAGGGGCGAACGCCGGGCCTCGGCTGGCCCGGGCGGTTGTAGACGTTCATGTTGTTCCAGTTGTTCCGGGGCGGGCGGTAGCCAGGCCGTCCGTACGGCGTCGGCCGTCCGGCATAGGACGGACGGTGGTAGTAGGGCGGCCTGTAGTGCCAGCCATAGTACGGCCCCCACCACGGGTTGTAATAGGGCCGGTATCCGCCCCATCCAAAGCTCCAGCCCCAGCCCGACCACGGGCTCCAGCTGAAGCCGACGCCGAAGCCCCACGTCCACGGCGCGCCGTACCAGTAAGAGCCGATCCACGGCCGGTAGTACCAGCCGGTGCCGTACACGACGGTTCCCCAGGGCGAATAGCAGGTGCCGAGGTATCCGGGGGTGTAGCCCACCCAGACCGTCGTCGGAGAGGAACGATAAATCCGGACGTAGGTGACGTAGTGGATCGGGGAGGCCGTGGGGATGGTGTAGATGACCGGCGGCACGGCTGTTGCCACGATCCAGGGCCCGATGGGCGCGGGGCCGGTGAACCAGACGCCGCCCTGGACGGCGTAGTAGGCCTCGCTGTCGACGCGCACCACGGGGGTGGGGGAGTTCACGGCGTACTGAAGCGACGTATCCGGAACGTCCTCGAACTTCGGCTCGCCGTCGTACTGGGACTCGAACGTCGCCTCCTCGCGATTGACCTCGGCGGTCTGGGGAATGCTGTTGGCGATCACGGCCTCCTGCGCCGCGGGCGTCCCGGGCACCGTCGCGAGGACGTTGGACTTGGGGTCGTTGGCGGGGATCTTCGCGAACTCCTTCGGCAGATTGTCGCCCTCGACGAACTGCCATGGCCCCTCGAGCGACTTCGAGCGAAACCAGCGGCCCGTGAGGGGAACGTAATAGCTCTGGTCGTCGAGGTCGAAGAGGATGTCGCCGCTCGTATTTTCGACGTAGAGAAGTTGCGTGTCCGTGACCGGCTTCATCCTCGGCTTGCCCTGGGTGACGATCAGCTCGGCGGGGGAGGTGCTCACGATGATCTCGGGCGATCTGCCCTCGTCGAGAACGCCCTTGACGTCGTCGCTCGTCTCCTCCATCAAGTCGACCTGTGACTGGTTCTCGTCCTTCGCGATGGCGTCGCGGATGGCCTGGATTGGAGCCGGGACGCCGGAGACGAGTTGCCAGGGACCGGTCGCGGCCGCGGAGCTGAGCCATCGATCGGCGATCGGCATGAAGAAGGCGCCGCCGGTTCCGAGGATCAGGCTACGCGTGTTGATGACGCGCTCGACGCCCTGGACGCCCTGGACCGGGCGCAGCACGGGCTCCCCGTCGATGAGGACGAGGACCGCCGGGTTGGTGCGGTAGTAGATCTTCGGCGGGTCGTTCTTGAGTGGAACGGCGCTGCCCTTCTTGTCCGCCTGGGTGATCGCGAGGTTTGCCTCGATGCGGTCGAGCGAGATCGTGCGGGTGCCCTCGGTGTTCCGGCGAAAGATTTCCAGGTACTGCTCGGCCCTGTCGCCGGCGGTGGGGAAGTTCGCCCTGGCGATCCGGATGTCCTGGAGCTCGACGAGCCGCCTCTCCTTGTCGATGGACGTGTTCGCCGTGATCCAGATGACCCCGTAGGTGGTCTTCGTCTTGTCGCCCTCTTTCGTCTCGACCTGCACGGCGGCTCGCGCTTCGAGGACCGCGTCGTCGAACTTGTCGACCTGCGGCTGGTAAACCGTGAACGTGGTGGCGCCGTCCTCGATCACGCGCGGCCAGGCCAGGTTCGCCTGGTACTCCGAGGCGTCGGAGGGCGCAGCGTCCTGCGCCCGAACGATCCACGCTCCGAGGGCCATCGCCAGCGTCAGAGCCAGAACGGCGAGGCGAAGGGACCTGCGCATCGAACCCCCAGTCAGGGCCTTTCGTATCACAGGCCCGCGGCTCGGACCAGGTTCGGAGCCTGCGATTCCGAGCCTCTCGAGGCCGGGATCGCGGCCTGATGCGTTTGCATCTTGTCGAGGCGGCAGGCGCTGGCCGACGCTGTCTTGAGTGACCGCCCGCTTTCCGGAGCCTCCGTCCCGCGAGGACCGCCTCGACGAGCTCGAGCGACGGATTCGTCGGTTGGAGCAAGCCCTCCTGGGGGGGCCTGCGGTCTCGCGCGAGCCCGTCGCAATGCCAGCGCCGTCGCCCGCTCTCCCATCCGCCGTCGAAGCGCCGGTCGAGCCGGCCGCCGCCCGACCCGGCGCCGGGGCCCTCGTTCTCGATGTCCTCGCCCAGACCGGGTGGAGCGTACTCGCTCTTGCCGGAGCCTTCCTCGTGCGGGCGCTGACGGACCGGGGAGCCATGGCCACGACACCGGGCGTCGCGCTGGGCCTGGGCTACGCCCTCGCGGTGATCGTGATCGCCGACCGGGCCGCAGCGCGCGACAGCCGTCTGACCGCGGCCTTCCTGGGCTCGACGGGGGTCTTCATCGCCAACGCGATCGTGGCCGAGACGACGACCCGTTTCCGCATCTTTTCTCCCGGCGGCGGTCTCGTCGTCCTGACGTTCGCAACCGCCTTCGCCCTCTTTCTCGCGCGCCGTCACGATTCGCCCGCGATCGCCTGGACGGCCACTTTCGCCGCGTGCGGGACGGCCGTGTTTCTGTCGGTGGCGGCCGGAGCACCCGCGCTGGCCGGCCTCGTCCTCCTCCTGCTCGCGACGGCCACGCTCTGGCTCGGCCCGGAGCGCTGGACCTGGCGCCTTCTCTCGTGGCCCCCCACTCTGTGTGCGGTGGCCCTCTCGCTCTGGGCGACTTCCGAGGCCCTGAATCCGTCGGCGGCCACGAGCTCGCGCCCGCTCGTGGCGATGACGCTCGCGCTCGGGCTCGTGCTGCTCTGGCCGGGCAGCGTTCTGCTGCGCACGTTGATGCGGCGCCCGCAGATCACGGGTGTCGCGATCGTGCAGGCCGTGCTCGCGCTCTCGGTCGGGCTCGGAGGGGCTCTTCGTCTGGCCCAGGTGAGCGGAGGCCAGGTGGGAGCCCTCGCCGCAGCCGCACTCGTGTGCGGCGTTGGTGGCTATGGCCTGGCTTTCCTGCGCGAGCGCGATCCGGCGGTCCGGTCGAGCCGGCTGTACTGGGCGTGGCTCGGCCTCGCCCTTGTCGCGATCGGCAGCGCCATTCTCCTGCCGGCCCCGGCGCCCGCGCTGCTATGGTCGCTGCTCGGACTGGTCGCGACCGTCGTCAGCCGCCGCTACGAGCCCGCGATCCTGCAGCCGCAGGGGGCCCTCCTTGCCGCCGCAGCCACGTTCGCTTCGGGCCTCGTTAAGGTCTCGGCCCTCGCCTTCACGGCACGCGAAGCGGGGCTCGCGCCGGCGGATGCGCCCGCTCTGCTGACCCTGGCGGCCGTGACCGCGGTCGCCGTCCTCTTGCTGCGGGATCGGCCGGCCGCAGGCCCCGTTCCGGCCTTCGTCGCGGCCTTCTTTTCGGCGATGGGGCTCGGCGCGGTGGCGATCCTCGCCCTGCGGGGCCCGGCGGCCGGACTTCTCGCCTCGCCGCTGGCGGCCCTGCGCACCGTGGTGGTGAGCGTGTCGGCTTACGTGCTCGCCAGGCTCTGGCGCCTGACGGCGCGCAAGGAACTGCGCACGCTCGCGTACGTCGCTCTCGTCGCAGGTGGACTGAAGATCGTGATCGAGGACCTCCCGTCCGGCACCCCCATGACTCTCTTCGTCGCGTTCGTCTTCTACGGCGGGGCGCTGCTGCTCGTCCCCCGGCTCATGGGCGGGGGAAAGACTGTGCAGCAGTAGGGGAACTCGCCCGCTTTTTTCCGGACGTTCAACTCGCCTTCATGTCCAGCCGCTACGGTCGGGCTCGGAGGCAACCGATGACCGACGGCTACCCGAAGACCTGGCCCCTGAAATGCCATCAGTGCGGCGACCGCATCAGGCTCGAGCTTCCCGCCGACACGGAGGAGGGGACGACGGGCACCGCGACGTGCCATCGCGGACATGAGCTCCTCTACGGTTACGACGGCGTGACGGTCCTGCTCCTGGACGAAACTTTCATGGAGCGACGCTGAGTGAAGCGGATCGAGAACTCGCACTGTGTGACAATTCTGTGTCGCTCGTGCGGATGCGGGCGCTCGTGATGGAGGGCCGCGCTTGGCCGAAACGATGAATTCGGTGCGGCGCGGCCTTCCAGGCCGAGTCCCGACCCTTCGAGAATCGCGCCGAACCTCGCGCCGCGGCGTCTCGAGCGCCGCGAGGTCGGCCCCCGAGGGCATTTCCCGCGGCGAGCGGCCGTGAAGCCGCTCGAGCCACACCCAGTCGGCCCCGTAGAGGTGAAGGATCGTTCCCTGCACCGAACCGAAGCTGCCGCCGATCGGCCGGGCGTATTCCTCGGGCGTCAGGGCGGCGACCGATTCGAGGATCGTCCGGTTCGCCCATCGGCCGAAGGCGAAGAAGTTGCGAAGGGTCGAAAGATCCTGAGACAAGGGACGAGGTTCTCGCTAATGCAATTTGGTCGGGACGCCGGGATTCGAACCCGGGACCCCCTGAACCCCATTCAGGTACGCTACCAGACTGCGCCACGTCCCGACCGGGAGCCGCATTTGAACAGGGTCCGGGGACCCTGTCAAACGGCGCGCTAGAATCCGGGCGATGCGCGTACGGCTCGTCTCCGTCTCTCACTTCGCCGCGGCCCACAGGCTGCACCGCGAGGACTGGGACGAGGCGACGAACCAGCGCGTCTTCGACAAGTGCAACAACCCGAACGGGCACGGCCACACCTACGGCCTCGAGGTGACGGTCGAGGGGGAGATCGACCCGGAGACGGGCTACCTGATGGACTTCGGACACCTGAAGCGCGCGGTCGAGGAGGGCGTCGTGCGGCGGCTCGATCGCCGGCATCTGAATTTCGACGTGGACTTTCTCTCGGGCGTCAACCCGACCGCCGAGAACATCGCGGTGGCGATCTGGAAGCAGCTCGAGCCGCGCGTCGCGCCGGCCAGGCTCGTCCGCGTCACGCTGCACGAGACCGAGCGCAACAGCGTCGTGTACGAAGGAGGGGAGCCATGAACGGCGACCAGGGGTCCCGCCGGCTGACCCGCTCGAGCCGGCACAAGATGATCGCGGGCGTCTGCGGGGGCCTCGCCGAGTACTTCGACCTCGACCCGACGGTCGTGCGGGTCGCCTACGTGCTGATCTCGATCATCTCGGTGGCGTTTCCCGGGATCCTCGCCTACATCATCCTGATGTTCGTGATGCCGCCGCCTCCGCCGAGCCAGCCGGGCGCATGACGCGGCCCCGGATCCTCGTCACCAACGACGACGGCGTCTTCTCGGAGGGAATCGAGCGGCTGGCCGCCGCGCTCTCCGAGGTCGGCGAGGTGTTCACGGTCGCCCCGGACCAGGAGCGCAGCGCCGCCGGCCATTCGCTGACGCTCCACCATCCGCTGCGCGCCAAGCTCGTCGGCCCGCAGCGCTGGTCCGTGGACGGAACTCCGACCGACTGCGTGAACTGGGGCGTGCTGCACCTGCTGCAAGGACGACCGGCCGAGGCTCCTGTTCTCCGGGCATCAACCTGGGCCTGAACCTCGGCGACGACGTGACGTATTCGGGCACCGTCTCGGCGGCCTTCGAGGGCACGCTCATCGGGATCCCGTCGGTCGCGATCTCGCAGGAGATCGAGACGGGCTTCACGTTCGACGCGGCCGCGGAGTTCGCGGCGCGACTCGCGCGGCGACCTGCTCGAAAAGCCGCTTCCGGCCGGGACCCTCGTCAACGTCAACGTCCCCGCGGGGGCCCCGCGCGGCGTCCGGGTCGTTCGGCAGGGCCGGCGGCGCTACGGCGAGGCCGTGATCGAGAAGAAGGACCCGCGCGGCCGGCCGTACTACTGGATCGGCGCGACGCCGCCCGAAGGGGAGCTCGAGCACGGAACGGACCTCTCCGCCGTCGCCGAGAAGTTCATCTCGATGACGCCGCTGCACCTCGACCTGACCGACTACCGCTCGCTCGACCTGCTCGAGGGCGTGGCCGGGAGGCTCGGGCCGGGCTAGCCGTCAGCCGATGTGGACCGGGCGCCCGAAGACCTTCTGGTAGAACGCTTCGAGCGCGGGGTTGTCGAAGGTGTTCCAGCCGCCGCAGGCGTCGTGTTCCTTCGTCTCGACGTCGCAGGCGAGGACGGCTCCGGTCGTCTCCTGGCGGCCGAGCAGGTACGCGTTGACGGCCTCTTCGAGCTCGCGGCGCGTCGCGTGCGGGCGCTTGTCGGCGATCCACGAAAACCGCTTCCGGAACTCCTCGTCGGAGAACTGGGCGAAGCCGCCGCAGGGCAGGCCGAGGCGCGAGGCGACGGCGCAGACGCAGTGGTCGCTGTCGGCGAGTTCGGTCAACTTTTCGCGCAGCTTTGCCACCACCTGGGGCCGCGAGAGGTGCTGAAGGGGCTCGATCGGGGTCGGGGGCGATTGCGGTTCGGCTGGCATGATCCGAAATTTTGGGGGCCCGGGCGGGAGTTTGGCCTGATGTGAACGCATCATTTGACCCTGTCCGGACGGCCGGTTTGCGCGTCGGCTAAGATCGTCCCGCGATGAGACGAGACAGCTTCTGGCGCGACGCGGTCGCGATCGCCGCCCTTGCGGGTGCCGCCGCGGCCGTCTCGAACGCCGTGGCGGGCCCGGAGAGGAAGCTGCGCTGGATCGGCAGCTACTCGCAGGCGGCGCCCCCCGCCAAGCCGACGGCGGCGCCGCTGGCGCCGACCGCTGCGGTTCGGCCGGCCGAAGGAGCCGCGGGCGAGGCCGGACGAGATTTCGCCCCTCACCCGGACAAGGCCTGGACCGAGATCTCCGGCGACGACGTCGCGGCGCTCCACGCGCGAGGCAACGTCCTCTTTCTCGACGCCCGCCGCACGAGCGTGTACCGCGACGGCCACATTGCGGGCGCCCGCTCGATCGCCGTCTGGGAGGCCGACGCCGACGACAAGGTCAAGGCGCTGTTCGCGGAGGGCCGGGACCAGAGCGCCCCGATCGTCATCTACTGCGGGGGAGGCGAGTGCGAGGACTCCCACATGCTCGCCCAGAAGCTCTACTTCGTCGGCTTCGACAACGTGCTCGTCTACAAGGACGGCTTTCCGGATTGGCAGAAGCGGGGGCTCTCGATCTCCAGGGGCGACGCTCCGTGAGCGGGCGCCTGACCTCGTCCTGGCTGACGACTCGAGTCCAGTTCGTCCTCGCGGCGGTCTTCGTCGTCGCCGGATTCGGAAAGATCGCCGATCCGCCCGGATTTGCCCACGAGATCCACAACTACGGCCTGGTGCCGGGCGTCGCGGTCAACGCCATGGCCCTGGTGCTGCCGTGGCTCGAGGTCGTCTGCGGCTTCGCGCTCTTTCTCGGCATCGCCCGGAGGTCCTCGGCCAGGATCCTGGGCCTCCTGCTTGCCGTCTTCGTCATCGCGATCTCGATCAACCTCGTCCGGGGCAGGCCGGTGGATTGCGGTTGCTTCGGCACCTCGAAGGCTCCGAAGACGCAGGAAGAGCGCCTGCGCGACATGAAGGTCGCGATCGCGAGAGACGCCGGGCTGCTGCTGCTCGTCGCGCAGGTTCTCGCCGCGACGCGCCGCGAGGACCGCGAGCGACGCTAGGTCGGTCCCTAGAGATCGGCCCGGTCGAGCCGGCGCGCCGCCAGCGCGGCGGGGACCACCATCCACAACATCGCCGAGGCCGCCAGGAGGGCCGCGGCGCCGGCGGGCCCCTTCGTGAAACGCAGGAAGGCGAGCGAGGCGGCGCCGAAGGCCGTAGTCCCCTGAATTGCGAGAAGGGTCCCGGTGCGAATCGCGTCGATCGGATTGACGAGGACCGCGGTGATCAGCAGGCGCGAGGCGGCGCCAGACGGCAGGAGCGAGGCGACACCCAGGGCGGCGACGTCGAAGAGGATGACCGCGACGAACCAGACGATCAGGGCGACGGCCAGGGCTCGCGCGCGGCGACCGACGCCGCCCGACGACGAGCAGGGCGGCAATTCCGAGAAAGACGGCCGTCAGGACGAGCGCTCCCGCGAAGAGCGCGGCGTAGCCCCTCAGACCATCTTCGCCGGAGCGCGAAAAGATCAGAAGCCCGGCGCCGCCCAGGCCGATCGCCTGCGCTGCGCCAAGAGCCGCGAAGAGCCCGAGCAGCTTGCCGCACAGAATCGTGCGGCGGGGGACGGGCTGGGAGAAGAGCAGCTCCGCCGAGCCCTTCTCGGGCGCGATCGCGAGGACGCCGATGACGAGCGAGGTCAACGGTGTCAGGAGCAGCACGAGCTGGACGAGCGACGCCGCGGTCCGCGAAAAGTCCTGGACACCCGCTCCCCCCGAGAGGACGTAACCCGAGGCCGCCACCGCCAAAGAAAGCGCGGCGAAGACGGCGGCGAAGATCTGCGTCCAACGGGAGCGCACGGCGAGCATGAGCTCCTGGCGGGCACAGAGAAGCAGGGGCGACGCGTGGGGCTCGGCGTTCAAGGCTTCTCGAACCTCGCCTTCAATGCTTCGCCGACGAGGATCGCCGCGGGGTAGAGGATCTCCTCCTCCTGCTGGGCGTGAGAGATCAGGCCCTGGGCGAGCCGGGCGAAGCTGGGCTGCTTCTCCTCGATCGCGGACTGCATGAGGCGACGCAGAGCGTCGACCATTTCTCCGTGCTCGCGCAGCATCCGCGGCAGCTCCTCCTTGAGCGTCGCGATGCGCGGAAGGAGCGTGGCCATTTCGGCGGTGAACTGGCCCGCGGACACGGGCCCGAGGAGGGCGAGCGCGGGCGCGACGAATTCCTCCTCGCGGGCCATGTGGGGCTGCACGATCTTCATGACGGCCCGGGCGGCTTCGCCCGTCTTGCCGCCGGCCTTGAGAGCGCTGGCGAGCGCTCCGTGGAGCTCTTCGTGCTCCGTCTGGATCGACTGGGGGATCTTGAGCTCCATGATTATCAGCCTCCAATTTTCGAGCCGGGAGGGCCCGAGGAGCCGAGAATATCCGCTGCGGCGACGTCCGTGCAGCCCGATGCCGAAGGGTCTGAGGCCCGGGACGCGGAATCGGCGTGGGCGACGAGGTGGAAGCCCATTGGGGTCTCGACGGCGGGGCAGCGGCTGAAGACCGCGCCAGAGGCCCTCGTCCAGCGTCCGGTCCGGTGATCCGCCACGTACGCGACCGCGCCGGCGCGCGGCGTCCCGGCCTTGACGAGAAAGTCGCGCAGGCACCCGATGTCGTCGAAGAACAGGTGCTCCTGGCCGGGCGCCGCGAGCTGCGCGGCGAGCTTCGGCTCGGAGACGGGCATTCGGCAGGAGCGGCAGATCTCGTTCCTTACGTCGAGGTCGGCCGGCGCCGTGTCTGACGCCGCGCAGCCCAGGGCGCCCGGCAGGAGCGCCAGGGCGGCGGCCCCGAGGAGCCGCGTCATTGCCCGGCCTCCACGAGCTCCCGATAGAGCAGGTCGAGGCGCCCTTCCTCGGCGGCCAGGCCCCGGATCTCGGCGCCGGATTCGCGTACGACGTCGAGCACGCGCGGCCGGTCCACGGCCGGGCCCGGGACGACAAGCTCGTCGGCGGCCCAGGTCGCCGATTCGGAGATCCTCCGGATCTTCTCGAGGAGGCCGGGGACGGGCGTGTCCAGCCGAAGTCGCAGCAGGCCTCGCAGGGCGAGGCGGTCGGCGAGCTCGCGCTGGGTGAGCGCGGCCGCAAGGCGGCCGCCGACGAGAAGGGCGAAGCGGTCCGCGAGACGTTCGACGTCGCCGAGCTGGTGCGAGGTGAAGAGGAGCGTGTGCCCCTCGCGCCGCCGGCGCTCGACGAGGCCGTAGAACGCGCAGAGGCCGTCGGGATCGAGTGCGGCCGTGGGCTCGTCGAGCAGCAGGATCGGCGCTTCGGGAAGCACGGCCACGGCGAGGCCGAGGCGCTGCAGCATCCCCCCCGAATACGTGCCGACCGGGCGCCCGGAGGCACCGTTCAGGGAAGCAAATCGAAAGACCTCGTCCGTCCGCGACGGCGTCGACGTGGCGGAGGCGCCGGTAGAACTCGACGACCTCGCGGCCCGTCAGGGCCTCGGGGAAGGCGACCTTCTGAGGAAGGTAGGAGAGGCAGGCGCGCGCCGCCGGATCCAAAGGGTCGCGTTCCGGGTCGCCGATTCGGACCTCGCCCGAGGTCGGCCGCAGGAGGCCGGCGGCGGCCTTGAGCGTCGTCGTCTTGCCGGATCCGTTCGGGCCTAGCAGCGCGACCGCCTCTCCAGGATCGATCGCCAGGGACAGGCCTTCGACCGCCTTCTGCGCGCCGAAGAACTTGGAGAAACCGCGGAAGCGGATCATCGGCGCCCCCGCCAGAGCCCGACGAAGCCGACGCCCATCGCGGCCGCCGAAGCGAGCACGCCTGCCAGGTGGGCCCCCCGCGGGGGAGCCGGCGCTCGGGGAACGTCGGGCAGCGCCGGCGGGCGGGCGAGGGGAGCGCGATCCTCGACCGTGACCGGGTCGAGGACCGGGAACGCGCGCTCGGCGGCGCCGAGGGCCACCGCGGCGAAGCCGGCGGTGAAAAGGTCGGCCGCCGTCAGGTTGCCGCGAAAGTGGTCGAAGACCGAGGTCAGGGGGTAGGGCCGGTCCGAGCGGCCGTCGCCGTCGAGGTCCGGTTCGTCGTCGCCGGACCAATAGTTGCCGTCGAAGAGCGTGTCGGTGCGCCGGCCGACGAGCGTCAGGGGCGTCAGGTTCGCGACGAAGGAATTCCCCCGGAACGTGACGCCGCCGCAGGAGTCGTAGAGCACGATGGCGACGTCGGACTCGGCCACGACGTTGCCGGTGAAGAGGCAGCGGTAGGAGCCCTCGAGAAAGATCCCTCGGGCGTTGTCGGCGACGAGGTTGGAATCCGCCGTGACGTCGTCGCAAGACTTGAAGAGCAGGCCGACCGACGCAAAGCCCCGATTGTGCAGAAACCGGTTGCGGCGGAAGAGGATGCGCTTCGAGTACATCAGCGCCGTCCCCGCGGCGCTGTTCTCGAACGTGTTGTCCTCGAAGGCGTTGTCGTCGGAGAACATGTAGTGGAGCCCGAAGCGCAGGTCGCGGGCCGTGTTGCCGGTGATGGTCCCGTGGGGGGAGGACTGGATGTAGAAGCCGTCCCGGGCGTTCACGACGGTGTTGCCGCTGAGGCGGAATCCGTCGGTGTTCCAGACGTGGATGCCCGAGCCCTTCTCGCCCGGGTCCTTTCCGGGAATGCCGCGGACCTCGCAGGATTCGACGAGGGCGCCGTCGGCCTCGCGCAGGTAGATCCCGAAGAGCGCGTTGGAGATCCGGCAGTTTCGGACCGTGACGTTCCTCGCGGCGACGTGGATTCCCGAGGAGTCGCGGCCGAGATCACCTCCGCCTCCGCCGTCGATGTCGAAGCCCTCGATCGTCGCGCCGTTCGCACGCACCCGGAGCACGCTCCCGGTCCCGGAGCCCTGGAGTCGCGGCCGGCCTCGTCCCGCGAAGCGTGATGCGCCGGTCCAGGTAGAGGTCGCCGACGGTAGGTTCCGGGCCCGACCTCGACGACAGAGCCCTCGGGCGCGGCGTCGACCCTCGCCTGGAGCGGCGAGAGCGCGGAGGCGGCCGGACGACCCTCGAGACCGGCGGCGGCGGCCGGACCCATGTCGGCGGCCGCCTGGGCGAGAACCAGGGCGAGGGCCGCGAGGATCATCCCGCGGACCGGGCTTCGTCGGCCTCGTCGCTCATCGTCTCGCGCCACGCGAGCACGAAGGCGACGACGAGAACCAGGGCGACCGCGGCCAGGGCGTAGGAGCCCGCGGCGGGGTAGGAGTAGACCTCGAAGTTCGCCAGCTTCTTGTAGCCGAAGAGGGGAGGCATGAACGGAGGCACCTTGACCGATGCCGTCGGCGCCAGGCTGTGGCCGTAGGAGTAGAGCTTGAAGCCGAAGGACCAGAGCGAGAAGAGGCCGAAGTAGAGATACAGGACCGATGACGTCGATCAGGTCGCTCATCTTTCCGTGCACGGGGGCCCGCAGGAAGAGCAGGGCGAGCATGCCGACGACGAACGGGATCCACTTGAACTCCGTGAAGTCGGCGCGTGGTCAGGTCCCTCATTCCGATGTAGTGGTTGAGGATGTTGATTTCCTTGACGTCCTGCCCGCCGTTGCCGCCCTCGAGCTTGTAGCTGTAGATCTCCAGGCGCAGACCTTCCGGATACTGCGGCGCGAACATGGTCATCTTCCAGAGCGGCAGGAGATACGTCGGGATGAGCAGCAGGAACGCGAGGAGCAGCAGCAACCGCGGGCCCGGATGGAGAGGCTCGCCGAGGAACCGGGTGCTGCGCTCGAAGAAGGCCTTCATGTGGTTCTCCTCGGCCGAGGGTCCCGGGCGGCGGCGCGCCGCCGCCCGGGCCGGCCGGGTTGGGGTTATCCCTTCCTGGGCTTGACGATGAGGTAGCCCTGCATCTCCTGGTGGAGCGCCGAGCAGAAGTTGGTGCAGTAGTAGGGGAACACGCCGGGCTTGTCGGCCTTGAACGTGACGGTCTTGGTCTCGCCCTGGATCGCACACGATGTTGATGTTGTAGTCGAGGAGGCCGAATCCATGGAGCTCGTCGGTGGTCTGCTCGATGTTCGTGAGCGCGACCTTGACCGTGTCGCCCTGCTCGACCTCGATCGCGGTGGGCGTGATCGTGGAGCGGACCAGGACCACCTTGGCGAGAACGTCGTTGCCCTTGCGCGTGACGCCCGCGTCCTTGACGTCCCAGATCGCGAGGGGGTTCTTGTTCTCCTCCTTCGGGTACACCTCGATGGGATGGAGGGTCTTGGCGCTGATCATCTGCGCGTAGTGAGGTTCGGGCTCGGTGAAGGCGTCGTAGAGGAGCTTCATCTTCTCTTCGGAGATGTCCACCAGCTGCGAGGACTCGGGCTGCGACGGCCCGACCGAGAGATGCCGCCCGTGCGAAAGCTTGTTCAGGCCGACGAGGTACTTTCCCTTGGGCGAGCACGTGTCGCCTTCCGCGGCGCAGAGATGGCCGATCGAGTAGGACATCGGGATCTTGTCCACGACCTCCCAGGTGCCCATCTTCCACTTGGCGATGGCGCTGTCGACGAAGAGCGAGGTGTAGGCAAAGCCGTCGGGCCCGAACTGGGTGTGGAGCGGCCCGAGGCCCACCGGGACCTCGGCGTCCTTGATGTCTTCGTACTTGAGGACCGGGATTCCGTCCTCGTCGCCCGTGAAGTTCTTGTTGCGGATCGCCGTCTGAATCTTCTCGAAGTTGAAGACCGTCGTGACGCCCTGGAGCTTGCCGGAACCGACGATGTACTTGCCGTCGGGCGAGACGTCCACGCCGTGGGGCGACTTGCCGCAGGGGAGGAGATAGACGAGGCCGGGAACCTTCCTGGGGTCGATGACCTTGACGCCGCCGATCATGTCTCCCTTGCCCTCGGCAACGGCCTTCTCGACGGCCTTCCAGTCCACGGCGGCGATGTAGTCGCGGTCCCTCTGGGAGGCCGTGACCTCGAGCTTGCCGGTGGCGCGCTCGGAGTTGTAGCAGGTCCAGAACATCCAGCCGTCGGAGACCTTCTTGCCGGCATCGCCGAGGTCCCAGTCGAACGGGGGCGTCACGATCTGCCACCCGAGCTTCATCTCGCCGGTCTTCGGGTCGATCTTGATGCCGACGAGCACTCCCTTGTAGTCGGTCGCGTACTTGTCGATGGGCGCGTATGGTCCCCTTCGGAATGGGGATCGAGAAGCGCGAGGCCATCATCGAGTATTCGGTGTTCGGGGTGACGAAGGCCGAGCCGTGGACGCCCGAGACGTTCGGGACGGGGCCGAGGATCTGCTTCGTCTTGAAGTCGCGAAGGTCCACGCGCGCCACGCGCCCGTTCATGTCGTTGACGAAGAGCCACCGGCCGTCGTAGTCGCCGTTGGTCTCGGAGAGCGACGGGTGATGCACGTCGCCCCAGGTCAGGTTGCCGAGCATCGCCTTCGATTCGTCGTCGAAGCCGTAGCCCGTGGCCGAGTAGGGCGCGTACACCGGGATCGTCGAAAGGTGGCGCATCGAGGGAACGCCGTAGACGTACACCTGGCCCGAGTGCCCTCCCGAGGAAAACATGTAGAACTCGTCGAGGTCGCCCGGGGCGATGTAGGTTTTCTGGGCCGCGACGGCCATGTCGGAGGCGCCGGCGGGGCCCTTCTTCGCTCCGGCCTTCGGAGCGCTCGGCGCACAGCGGCCGGCGAGCGCGACGAGCACGGCGAAGGCCGCCACCGCGCTCCAGGTGATCCAGTTTGTCTTCGTCCTACTCATCTTTCTCTCCTTCCAGAACAAGTCCTTCAAATCGTTCAATGGGCTCCTCCCGCGTCCTTCTGGCCCGCGGCCTTCTGCTTCTGGTACTCGGCGAACGCCTCGCGCAGCTTCGAGATCGCGACGTCCTTCTGCTCGGGGGTCAGCACGATCTGGCGGGAAAGCACGACCGCCATCGTGCCGGTCGGCGCCTTCAGGAAGTCGTCCACCGTGCGGCCGAACCGCGTCTGCGTGTCCTCGACCGCCGTCGAGAGGTCGGGGCCGATCTGCGCCGGACTCTTGACCCCGAGCGCCTGAATCGAGTGGCAGACGAAGCAGCCAGTCTTCACGAACCACGCGCCGGGGCCGGTCTTCATGCGCGCCTCCTCGGCGACCTCCTCGGGCGTCTGGGGGTCGGTGCGGGGCAGTCCCGGCCGGTAGTCGGCGGGGATGGGCGCGCGCCTCCAGGACAGCGCCAGCATGGCGAGGGCCTGCGCGTCGCGCGTCGAGAAGTGGAAGTTCGGCATGACGGTCTCCGGCACGAGCGCGCGGGGGTCTTTCAGGTGGGCGACGTGCCAGGCGTAGGCCGTCATCTGGCCCGAGAGGCGGCCGTATTCGTACTGCTCGGGCGCCTTGTCGCCGACCCACGTGAGGTCCGGGCCGATCGTGCCGCCGCGGCCGTTGATGACGTGACAGGCCCGGCAGCCCTTTTCGATCACGAGCTTCTTGGCGAGGTTGATCTCGTCGGCGCCTTTCGTTTCCCGGTCGTAGCGGTGGCAGACGTTGCAGTTCATCTGCATGAGGGCCGTCTTGTTCGCGGCCAGCGTGTAGGCCTCGCCGAGTTGCGAGCCGAGGAGCGGCTCTTCCCAGTGCTCGACCGGGCCGTGCGCGGCAGCCGCGTCGATCGCCCAGCCCTGGCCGCCGTGGCAGGCCGTGCAGCCGTACTTCTCGATCGGGTGGCCCTTCAGGGGCTCGGCCGGATGCGTCTTGAAGGGGTTGTCGGCCTTCTCGAATCCCTTCCACAGGATCGCCTGGTGGCACGTGATGCAGCGGTCGGCGCGGCGCATCTCGGAGACCCAGATCTGCTGCACGCCCTTCGGCAGGGCCTTCGCCTGCTCGGCGCCGAGCTTCTCGACGACCTGGGAGCGGAAGGCGTACTGGTAGTACCGCCAGTCGTGCTTGCGGTCGCTCCAGGCGAAGAGCAGGGTCGAGACGACCAGCAGGACGCCGATGACCGCGAGGACCGGCCGGTCCTTCTTCGGGAACGGGGAGTCGGTTCTCTGTTCCATGTCAGATCCTCGAGGGCAGTTCCGGCCACGGCTGCCACGGCCAGTAGAAGTGCCAGTAGGGGCCGCGCAGGAACGTACCGATGACGGTCAGTGCGATCACGCCCGCGACGAGCAGCAGGAAGATCAGGTTCTGGCGGCGGCGCGTCTTGGCGAACCACACGCCGGCGGCCGCCGCCGGGGCTCCGGTCGAGCCAGGGCCACGCCGTCATCAGGACGACGAGCGCGCCGGGCAGGAGCACGCCTCCGAGAAACGCGCCGTTGATCGTGAACGAGCCGATGTGGACCGTCGTGTCGGTGACGATCTCCTGGAGCCACAGGAAGTACCAGGGAGCCTTGGCCGGGTTCGGCGTGATGAGCGGGTTGGCGGGCTCCTCGAGCGGCGAGCGCACGAAGACCGACAGGATCCCGACGAGCGCGATCGTGCCGAGGATCACGATGGCGATGCGGCGGGTCAGGTCCGGAATCGAGTTCACGGTCGTCCCCGGGGCCTCGAGGGACGTCGCGCGCACCTGCGGAGAGGTCCCGCGCGCGATCCCCAGAAGCGTGTAGGTCTTCGTCGGCGTGGGCGGCACGTCCCGGGGGCTCGACAGGACGCGCCCGGCGTCGGCGCGGGCGAGGCCTCCGTCCTTGCGGACCCGCCACATGTGGTAGCCGAAGAGAGCGCCGATGAGCATCGGCAGGAAAAGGACGTGCAGGACGTAGAAACGGATCAGCGTCGCCTGCTCGATCGTCCGCCCGCCGATCAGGAGCTCCCGGACCGTCGGGCCGACGTAGGGGACGGAGGAGGCGATGTTGGTGCCGACGGTCACGGCCCAGTACGCGAGCTGGTCCCACGGCAGGAGATAGCCGGTGAACGAGAGGAAGAGGGTCAGCAGCAGCATCGCGACGCCGATCACCCAGTTCCACTCGCGCTTCTGGCCCTGGCCGACGCCGTTCTTGTAGGCGCCGGCGAGGAAGACGCGTACGAGGTGCAGGAAGACCGCCGCGACCATCAGGTGCGCCGAAATGCGGTGGACCGCGCGGATCCAGGAGCCGAAGGTGATGACGTACTCGATGTCCTTGACCGAGGCGTAGGCGCGCTCGACCGAGGGGATGTAGAGAAAGAGCAGCGGCAGGCCGGAGAGCACGAGCAGGAAGAGCAGGGCCGCCGAGACCGTCCCGAGCCAGAACGAGTAGCTCCAGGA
Organism: uncultured Acidobacteriota bacterium; assembly: GCA_963724465.1. Lineage (GTDB taxonomy): Bacteria > Acidobacteriota > Thermoanaerobaculia > UBA5066 > Gp7-AA6 > DAHUXD01. The sequence goes on from CAVRUT010000012.1 coordinate 191,253, forward strand.
CAGCGAGGGCTTGTAGCTCTTGGCCGGAAACCAGTGGAGCAGGAAGTTCGAGACGATGGCGTCGCCGGCCTGACGGTCGGAGGCGGGGCGGAAGCTCCACCAGCGCTTCGGGTGCACGCCGGGCGCCGTCGCCGGGGCTGTCGGGCTCTGGGGTTTCGCGCTCATACGATCTCCTTCAGACGACGGTCAGGCGGAAGTCGCGGTCCACGGGCCGGGCGAGGTCCACGACGAGCTGGCCGTCCTCGGGCGCCACCGAGAGGTGGTACCAGGCGAGAGGCTTCGGGGCGGGGCCCGAGACGTTCGTGCCGTCTCCGTTGTACTTGGAGCCGTGGCACGGGCAGAGAAAGCGATGGGTCAGGCGCAGCGGCTTTCCGTCCACGGTCTTCGTCTCGACCTGCGAGAGAGCCTCGGCGCGCACGGTGCAGCCCAGATGCGTGCAGACTGCGGAAACCGCGTGGAAGGTGCGGCCGTCGCGGAACACGTAGAGCCGCTGGTCCGGCAGGAACTGCAGGCCGTCCGGGAAGTCGTTCGGCATGCCGAGCTTCACGGTGGTGGGCGAGTCGTACGAGACGTTCGGGACGAGAGACCGCATCGAGGCGACCGTCTGCGCTCCGAGGGCCGCGATCCCGCTGCCGATCCCCAGCTTCAGGAGGAATTCCCTCCGGTCCTTGGCCATCGCCTTCTCCTCCTTCACTTCCCAGCGCGCGGCGAACCGCTCGGTGATCGAAAACCGTTCCATCGTCATCGCGTCGGTCGGGCAGCGCTCGGCGCACAGCCCGCAGCGGATGCACCGCTCGTCGTCCTTGACCATGGCCGAGAGGGGAAGCCCGTCGGCCTCGGCGCGCGCCGCGAGGGCCGCCCGCTCCTCTTCGCCGAGGCCGAGCTCCTCGAACGGGACGATCGCGAGGCAGTACTCGGGGCACACGTCCACGCAGCGGTTGCAGAGGACGCATTTCTCGGGGTCGTAGATCGTCTGGACGTGGCACACGAGACAGCGCGCGGCCTGGCGGCGCGCCTCTCCGTCTCCGTAGCCCGTCTCGACCTCCGCGATCCCGGTGCGGCGGCCGACGGCGAGAGTCGGCGGCGTCTCCCGATCGAAGATCTCGAAGCCAGCGACCATCCGGTAGCGAGGGGTGGGGATCTTCTCGATCTCGAGGCGGGCCTCGAGCGACGAGGCCTCGTGCGAGAGGAATTCGTGCATCGAGCGCGCGGCACGTTTGCCGTTGGCGACGGCCTCGATGAGGTTGCGCGGGCCGAAGGCGACGTCTCCGCCGGCGAAGACGCCCGGCGCCGAGGTCGCGAGCGTGGCCGAGTCGACGCGGACGGTGCCTCCGGGCGTCAGGGCGACTCCGTCGGCCGGCCCGAGGAACGCGAGGTCGGCCTGCTGGCCGATCGCCAGGATGCAGGCGTCGGCCTCGATGCGCATCAGGTCGCCCTCGTCGTAGCGCGGCGCGAAGCGGCCGCTCTCGTCGAAAACCGACACGACCTTCTTGAGCTCGATCGCTTCGAGCCGGTGCCCGCCGAGGAACCGGTGGGGGCCGCGGCGCGTGAGGAAGGCGATTCCCTCTCGTTTCGCCTCCTCGAACTCCTCGTGTCCCTGGGTCGTCCGCAGGACGGGCATCTCGTCGAAGTTCTCGAGCGAAACGAGCGTGACCTCGGCGGCGCCGCCGCGGAGGGCCTCGCGGGCCGAGTCGAGGGCCTCTTTGATCCGCTCGCCCTCCTGTTCGGTCTCGGCGATGCGGTCGACCTCCTCTTCGCGGCCCACGCGCAGGGCCGTTCGGGCCGCGTCGAAGGCGACGAAGCCGCCCCCGATGATGACGACACGCTGCCCGAGGTCGATGCGGTAGCCGCGGTTGGCGTTCAAGAGATAGTCCACGGCCTTCACGACGCCGTCCTTCTCCACGCCCGGCACCTGAAGATCGCGACCCCGGGACACGCCGACCGAGAGGAAGACCGACTCGAATCCCTGGCGCCGCAGTTCCGCGAGGCCGAAGCCGGCGGTCAGGGGCGTCTGGAGTCGCAGGGTCACGCCGAGGGCGAGGATCTTTTCGATCTCGGCGCGGATGAGCGTGCGCGGGAGTCGGTACTCGGGGATCCCGAAGCGCATCATGCCGCCAGGCTCCTCGGAGGCTTCGAAGACCGTGACGTCGTAGCCGAGGAGGGCGAGGTCGTGCGCTGCGGAGAGGCCGGCCGGCCCGGCGCCGATAACCGCCACCCTACGCCTGGAGCCGGACGGCGTCTTGCCGCGGCCGGCGCGGCCGACCGGATGCAGGGGCAGGTGGCCGGCGTAGCGGTTGCCCTCGATGACGAGGGCCTCGCGCAGCACGTCCTGGGTCGAGGGCCTGATGGACTCGACGCCGTATTTTTCGGTCACGAAGCGCTTGAGCGCCCGAATCGAGATGGGCGCGTCGATGGCTCCGCGTCGGCAGGCGTCCTCGCACGGGGCCGCGCAGACGCGCCCGCAGACCGACGCGAACGGGTTCGGGGAGCGCGCCACGAGGTACGCGTCCTGGTCGCGGCCCTCGGCGATCAGCTGGACGTAGCGACCGGCGTCGGTCGCGACGGGGCAGCCGGCCTGGCACTTGACCTGGGCTTTCCAGTGCCCGAGATCCGGCAGGCGCGCGACGACGGACATGGCGCTCAATCCAGCCGCACGACCTCGTCCGGCGCGCCGGAGCGGGCCGCACGGCGGGTTTCTTCGGCGCGGAAGCGATAGTGCCCGCCGGGGGTCCGGATGGCCTTGAGCAGGCCCGTGCGGGCCCAGCGCGTGACCGTCGAAACGGACACCCCGAAGAGCCTCGCGACCTCGCCTCGGGAAAGGAATTCGGGACCCGTCGCTGCGGGGGCTGTCTGCCTGGCTCCGGCTTCGGCTTCGCTCATGGTCCTCGCCTCGAAAGATGGCCCGACGGACAAGGCGCGCCTATGACCGGGATCATGGCCGTGAGCGGTTTGACCCGTATTCGCGTCTTGGCCGTTCTACCGGCCTCGACGCACTTCATAGCGCCGGAAAGGGCGCTCGTATTGATTCAAACGGATCAAAAGCCGTGGCGGCTCATTTGGATGATTTGCATCATATGCCGCGGGTCGCCTCGGGCCTATGCTCACAAGGATGCTGTCGCCCGTCGAGCTCGAGATCGAGCTCTTCTGCCGCGGAATGCGCGATCGACGGATCCTGCGATCTCGACGACGACGGCCGCCGGATCTCTGCGCACGCGCGCCGGCCTCGGGTCGGGGCTCGAGCTCGTCCTGCCGGCTCCCCGGAAGCCGATCTGGGTCAACGTCCCGGTCGTCGAGTCCTTCGCCGCCGCGTCACCCTTCCGGCTGGTGCAGGACGACGGCGAGTACCACCTCGCGCGACGACCGCGCCGGGGACGTCTACCCCGTCGAGGATTCCGGAGGAGCCCGCCTGGTACTCGCGGACGACGTCGTCGGGCGTTCCGATGAGCCGCGTCGGCGTCCTGCAGGGCAACTACCTCGGCGTCTACGTCTCCAACTCGTGCCTGTACTGGGACACGTCGCCCTCGCCGCGCCTGCAAGTTCTGCACGACGGGCAACAACGTCGGCATGGCCGAGGAGTCGCGCAAGAAGGTCGAGGACGTCGTCGAGGTCGCGAAGGCCGCGCGCGAGGAGTCGGGCTCCATCTTCACGCACCTCAACACCGGCTACCACTTCGAGGAGGTCGACCACCTCGAGCCGATCCACGGCCTGCGGCAGTGCGAGCCCTTCGTCCGGCGCTCCGCGAGCGAGGTCGGCGGCTTCATCGGCGTCCAGGCGGTGCCGGTCCCGCGGCGCAAGTTCGACGAGTACGACGAGCTGATCGAGGCCGGGACCGACCACTTCTCCTTCTGCTACGAGTTCGAGGACCCGACGTACTTCGAGAAGCTCTGCCCCGGGCAAGGCGACGACGCTCGGCCAGGAGGCGTTCTTCGAGGCGATGGAGTACACGGCGAAGAAGCTCGGCCGGGGACGCGTCTCGGGCGAGATCATCGCGGGGCTCGAGCCGATCGACGCGACGAAGCGGGGCATCGACCGCATCGTCGCGGCCGGCGCCTTCCCGACGGTCTGCATCTTCCGCCCCACGGTCGGCAGCGAGCTCGAGAACACGCCGCCGCCCCGGCCCGACGAGATGCGCGAGGTCTTCGCGCACCTCTACGAGGCCTGCCGCGACGCCGGCCTCCCGGTCGGCATCCTCCCGATCGAGGTGTCGCTCGTCGTCCAGCCCGAGGAGGCGGCCGATCGCTGGCCGCCCGAGCGCCGGATTCCGGATCTACGAGTGGAAGCTCGCGGCCCTGCGGCAGCTCGCGCGGCCCTACGTCGCCTGGAAGTCGATGCCCCGCGGAAGCTCCAGCTGAGCGGCGTATCTCTCTTCTCGGCCGCGCTCCCGTCCATGCCCCCGCCCGGTGATGGCAAAATGCCTTCATGACGCGAAAGGCAGACCGGGAGGCGCCCCCGGAGGTCGGATCACCTCGAGACTGGGCGAGACTGACGGGGCTCGGGGCGCTATCGGCGCTCTGGTCGCTCTTCCTGTGGACCGAGCTCGTCCTGTCGCGGTCTGGCGGGAGCGCGTTCTGCGGCTCCGGCGGGAAGTTCGACTGCATGGGGGTCTGGAACGGCGCGCTCGCCTCGGCCGTGCACCGCCTGACCGGGATGCCCGTGGCCGGCTGGGGCCTGGTCTGGAGCGTCGCTGCGTTCGCCCTGCCGCTGGCCGGCCTCTCGCGCATGGCTTCGAGCGAGCGGCCCGGGGCGCTGGCGTCGGGCGTGCGGCTGACCGGTGCGGCGGGCCTGGTCGCCGTCGTGGTCCTTCTTGCCGCGAGTGCCGCCGCGGGGCACTTCTGCGTGGGCTGCATCGGGACGTACGTCCTCGTCGGCGCCTATGGGGCGATCGCTCTCTACGGCTGGCGGCGGGCGGGGCTGCCCGAGACCGGCCGCGGCGCAGCGCTTGCGGCCGGGTGCGCGGCCGCAGCCTTCGTCGCTCCTTCTGTATCCCGGCACGCACACGCCGAAGACGAGCGGCGAGGCGGGCGAAGGGCGGTGGCCTCGGCGGCCGAGGCGGCCGGACCCTCCGAGGAGACTGCGGCCGCGGCCCCGGCTCCTGCTCGATCCGGGACCGGGGATCCGGCCAAAGACAGGGCTCTGGACGAGCTCGTCGCGACGCTCGACCCCGCAGGCAAGCAGCTGCTGGCGGACTCGCTCGCGATCTACCGCACTTCGCAGCCCGCGATGCTGCCGGCGCCGCGCTCTCTCGTCGGCTCGACGATGGCGCCGGTGCGCATTACCGAGTTCACCGACATTCTCTGCGAGCACTGCGCGAGCCTCTACGAGACGCTCCAGACCCTGCGGGGGCACACGGCGCCCGGCAGCTACAGCGTGGATGCCCGGCAGTTCCCGCTCGACGGGCGGTGCAATCCGAAGTTCGAGAATGGGAAGGGCGACGACGTCCGCTGCGTGGCGGCGGCAGCCCGGATCTGCATGGAGCCCACGGGTCGGGAGCCCGAATTCACGGGGGCGCTCTTCGCGCGGCAGAAAGGCCTGACCCGGGAAACGGTCTTCGAGATCGCCGCGCCATTCATGCCCGCGAGAAGCTCGCGGCCTGCCTCGCCTCGCCTTCGACGCGAGCGGCTCTCGACCAGGACCTCGCGGCGGCCAGCGGCTTCGATTCGGACGGGACGCCGATCGTCGCCGTCAACGGCCGCCGCGGCACGAGCTTCGGGCCCTTCCTCTACGCGATGATCCTGACGAAGGGAGACCCGGAGCACCCGGCCTTCGCCGCGTTGCCTGCCGGCAACGCGGCGGCCCACATGCACTGACGGGGAAGGCGCATTACTCGGAGGGTGCCATCTCGCGCAGGGCGCCGATCTGCCGGATCAGGAACCCGTCCTTGTCCGTCTCGACGAGGCCCTCCTTCTGCCAGCGGCTCATGACTCGGATCGCGGTCTCGATCGTCGTCCCGACCAGGTCCGCGATCTCCTGCCGCGAGAGGTGAAGCGGGACGAAAATTCCATCCGGCCGCTTCTGGCCCACGCGCTCGGCGAGTGTCGCGAAGAGGCGCGCGGCCCGGTACTCGACCGAGCCGGTCATGTCGGCCAGGCGCCGGTTGAGGGCCATCAGGCGCAGCGTCAGGCCCGCGAGCAGGCGGCGGGTGATCTCGGGGCGCTTCTCGACGAGGTGGAAGAACTCCCGCTCCGGAATCGAGACCGTACCGGAGGCCTCGAGGGCGACGGCGGAGGCCGGGAATGGGCGTTGCTCGAAGACCGCGACGGCGCCGACCGGCTCGCCCGGCCCCAGGATCTCGAGGATCAAATCGCGGTCGGGTGCGGCCTTGACGATCTTGACCCGGCCGACGAAGAGGAAGTGGATGAAGAGCGCCGGCTCGCCCTCCTCGAAGATCGTTTCGCCCTTTTCGAAGGCGCGCAGCTCGCACAGGGGCGCGAGCGCCGCGCGGTCCTCGGCCGTCAGCGGCGCGAGGATCGGGATCGCGTTGAAGGGGACGGGCGGGCGGGCGGGCACCCCGCGGATTATCGCACCGGCAGCGTCGAGGCGAAGCCGCGGCCGGCAGGGGCGGATGCGGGACGCGCGAGGGCGGGCTTGCCTCGCATCGTGCGCATCAGATTGAAGCAGATAGAGACAGAGGGCGAGGACCACGGGAATGCCCATGTAGGACCCGATCTGGTAGAAGAGCGGGTGGAAGGCGGCCGGGTACTGCAGCAGGCGCATCGCGGCGCCCAGGAGCAGGAGCGCGTAGGTCGCGTGGGCGAGGCGGGGCGACCAGAGCGGCTTTCCCGAGAAGACGGGAAGGATGCGCAGGCTCATCCCGACGATCAGGAGCGTGAGAAAGCCGATCGTGAACGAGTGCCGCGCGGCGTCGGCCCACCAGAGGTTCTGGGCCGGGATGCGGGTCGTGCGCGTCAGGGTCACGGCGGCGAGCTCCAGCACCGCCCACAGCGCCAGCCACCCGAAGGCGAGTCGGATCGCGACCGTGGGCGAGCCCGGGGTGCGCAGCATCGGAAAGACGGGGCGCCGCCAGAGGAACCCGTTGCCGGCCAGGTAGACCAGGGCCGAGACGGCGACGAGCGCGAGGCCCGCGTCGCGCAGGGCGAGAGCGGCAGCGTCGGAAAGGACCGGCAGCCAGGAGGCGAGGGCGAGGACGACGCCGAGCATCTGGGCGGCGAGGGCGGCCTCCGTCGTCCCGCGAACGGGCGCGCCGACGCCGAGAAAGAGGGACACGATGCGGTGACCGAATCCGTAGATCCAGGCGAGCAGGAAGCCGTAGAGCGCCGCGAAGTAGAACGACTCGTTCAGGGAGGCGGGCAGGACCGTGTCGACGTTGCCGGCGAGCCACACACCCTGCGCCGCGTCGATCAGCATCGCGGCGACGAAGCAGAGGGTCCCCGCGCGCACGAAGCGCAGCAGCGGGTCCTTGCGGTCGTACTTGCCCGCGCGCGACCTGCCTGAGCAGGGCGAAGACGAAGCGGGCGAAGAGCAGGCCGGAGGCGAGCTCCAGCCGCGCCCGAGAGAAGCGAGAGGAGCCGGCCGACGGGATGCAGCCCGAGCGGCTGGCCGACGTTCCGCAGCACGATGCCCCCGGCCATGAGCCAGAAGCTCACGCGCACCGTACGGCCCGGGCGGCCGCCGCCGAGCCCGAGGATCCGCGGCAGGGCGTGGTACGCGATGCCCATCAGAAAGAGCGCGGCGAAACCGAGGACCTGCGTGTGGCCGTGGATCTGCCGGTGGTCGATCGGCACGTCGCCTCCGGCTGCGATGCGTATCAGGTTGATCATTCCGGTCGTCGCACCGAGCGTCAGCGTCAGGAAGAGGGACCCGATGACGAAGTGCGGCGAGAACAGGCTCGGGGTCTTCGACGGCGCGCGGGGGGCCGCGGCGGCGTCCTTGACGGCGGCTTCCCGCACGTCGCGCAGGAACTCGTCGAGGGGCAGCCGGTGAACCGTCGCGAACCAGGCGAGCGGCTCGTCGGGCCCCTCTTCGCCACCGCAGTCGCCGAGGCCGTAGCGCTCGAGGACCGGCCGCGTGGCCGGGAAGCGGCGGGCGAGCTCGCGGATCGACATCGTCGGCGGCACGAGACTGTGCGACTCCGTCGCGGCGTAGGCCGACTCGAGGTCGGCGATGACCTCCGCGAGGTCCTTGCCCTTCGCGGCGCAGGCGTCCTTCAAGGGGTGTATTCCGCCGCAGCAGGCGTCGAGGCCGTGAGCCGCGAGGGCGGACGTGAGCTGCGGATACCGGGCGAGGAGATCCTTGACCGGAAGATCTGCGTCGATGCGCGATGCGTCACTCATGCCGGGGAGAATGGCGCGACCGGCGCATTGAGCCCATGACGGGGATCATACGGGCTCGGGGATACGGGATACGGGACATCTATTTAGGGGGTGATCAGTAGGCCAGGACCTTCCTGGCCGCCGCCAGCACCTTGTCCGAATTCGGCAGAGTCGCCCGCTCCAGGACCCGGCTGAAGCCGACCGGTGTGAACTCCGAGCCGACGCGGCCGACCGGGGCGTCGAGGAACTCGAACGCCTCCTCCTGGACCCGGGCCGCAATCTCGCCGCCGAACCCGCCGTGGACCTTGTCCTCGTGGGCGACGAGAACGCGGTTCGTCTTGCGCACGGAGGCTCGAACCGCCTCGAAGTCCATGGGGACGAGGGAGCGCAAGTCGAGAACCTCGACGCTCCGACCTTCCTTCTCGAGCGCGTTCGCCGCCTCGAGCGCGAAGTGCACGGGCGTACCGTAGGCGACGATCGTGAGGTCGGTGCCCACGCGCCGCACGCGCGCCTTGCCAAACGGCACCGCGAACTCGGCCGGGACCCTCGCCCTGGCCATCGGATTGTTGTAGAGGAATTTCGGCTCGAGGTAGAGCGTCAGGCCGCGCGAGCGGATCGCGGTGCGCAAGAGTCCCGCGGCGTCGTCGGCGAAGGCCGGAACGACGATGCGCAGACCCGGCAGCGTCGTCAGCCAGCCCTCGATGTTCTGGGAGTGGTACAGGCCGCCGCCGATGTACCCGCCCGAGGCGAGGCGCACGGTGACGTTCGGCACGAACTGGCCGTTGGTGCGCCAGTATTCGTGCGACATCTCGACCATCTGCTCGGCGGCCGGCCAGAAGTAGTCCGCGAACTCCGCGCCCTCGACCACCACGCGGATCGAGTCGGAGAGGCGGCAGAAGCCGTCCGCCGTGCCCATGATGAAGTCCTCGGCGATGGGGGCGTTGAAGACGCGTGCGACCCCGAACTCCTGCTGCATGCCCTTCGTGGCGTTGAAGACGCCGCCCTTCTCGCGGAACGCCACGTCCTGTCCCCAGATGTACGCGTCCGGATTGTGGCGAAACTCCTGCTTCAGGGTGGCGTTGATCGCCTGGACGAGCGTCTCGTCCTCTCCGGAGCCGTCGGGCAAGCCCTCTGGCCACCGCTCCGGGTGCCAGGGCTCCGGGACCAGGCTCTGGAAGATCGTCGAGGGATCCGGCTCCGGCGCCTTGCGGGCGCGGTCGCTCGACTCCTCGTAGATCCTGTCGTTGCCGGCCTCGATTGCAGACAGGTCCTCCTCCGACAGGAGCCCGGTGTCCGAAAGGAGCTTCCGGAAGCGGGGCAGCGGATCGGCGGCGCGCGCCGCGGCGAGCTCGTCCGGCGCCCGATAGAGCTCCTGACGGTCGGAGTTGGAGTGCGAGTGGATCCGCACGCACCGGGCGTGGACGATGGCCGCTCCGGCGCCCGAGCGCGCGAAGGCGACGGCTTCCCGCATCGCGCGGAAGGAGTCGAAGACGTCGAGCCCGTCGCAGTGGATCACCTTGAGGTTGGCGTAGCCGGTGAAGTTGTCCGAGGCGTAGAGGTTGGCGGTCTGCTCGCTCTTCGGGACGGAGATGCCGTAGGCGTTGTCCTGGACCACGAACACGACCGGCAGCTTTTCGCGAGACGCGCCGTTGATCGCCTCCGAGAAATAACCCTCCGAGGTGGAAGACTCGCCGACCGAGCAGAAGACGAGGGCCTCTTTGCGGTACGTCTTGACCGCTCGCGCAAGGCCGGCCGCGTGCTGGGCGTGGTTCGAGACGCAGGAAGACACGTTCTGGATGCCGATCGCGGGCTTGGCGAAGTGGTTGGACATGTGCCGGCCGCCCGAGGCGACGTCGGTCGCCTTCGACATGCCGTTCAAGAGGATCTCCTCGGCCGTGAGCCCGGCGGCCAGGCACGTCGTCAGGTCGCGGTAGTACGGGAAGAGGTAGTCGCGGCCGGGCCGGAACGTCAGGCCGAGGGCGAGCTGGATCGCGTCGTGCCCGGCGCAGGGCGCGTGGTAGCTCCAGCCGAGGCCCTGCTTGAGGTAGTTCGGGGCCTTGTCGTCCAGCACGCGTCCGAGGTGCATCAGCGCGTACCACTTCCTGACCTCCTCGCGCGAGACGCCTGCAAAACGCGGCTCTCGCGCGGCCTCGGTGATGTCTTGGGGTTGCACCAAACGAACCCTCCTCGGACGCCCTGGCGCGCCGGCGATGCAGCATTTTACAGGGCACGGAGTCAACGCGGCGGAAGGCGGCCGGATTCCCTAAGCGCTCTGTTATCATTCTTTCGATGTCGTCGCGCGAACGCAGGGACCCGGCTGCGGGCCGGGAAGAGGCCCTGCGGCGCGAGATGGTCGCCCGTTACGTGGCCCCCCGCGGCGTGGACGACCCGCGGGTCCTCGAGGCCATGGCGGAGGTGCCCCGGCACCTCTTCGTGCCGGAGGCGCTCCGCGCGCGGGCCTACGGCGACCACTCGCTGCCGATCGGCTTCGGCCAGACGATCTCGCAGCCGTACGTGGTCGGGGTCATGACCCAGCGCCTGGGCATCGCGCCTGAGCACAAGATCCTGGAGATCGGGTCGGGCTCGGGTTACCAGACGGCCGTCCTCGCCCGGCTCGCCCGGAGCGTGTATTCGCTCGAGCGGATCGACGAGCTCGCCCGCACCGCCGCCGCCACGCTCGCGGCCCTGGGTGTACACAACGTCTCGGTGAAGGCCTTCGACGGGACGTACGGATATCCGGCCGCGGCGCCCTACGACCGGATCATCGTCACCGCGGGCACGGAGACGGTCCCCGAGCCGCTGCTCGCGCAGCTGGCGATCGGCGGCCGGCTCGTGGTTCCGATCGGGCCCAACGGCAAGCAGAGGCTTCGCGTGATCCGGCGGCGCAAGACCGACTACGCCCAGGAGGAAGGGGAGGACGTGACGTTCGTGCCGCTCCTCGGCCGCTTCGCCGGGACGTCGGCGTGATGGCGCGCCGCGTGATCGTGCGGGGGCGAGTCCAGGGCGTCGGCTTCCGTTTTTTCGCCGAGCGCAGCGCCCGGGAGCTCGGCGTGCGGGGCTGGGTCCGGAATCTGCCGGACGGCTCCGTCGAGTCGATGGCCGAGGGGAACGAGGCTGCCGTGGCCGCGTACGTCGCGCGGCTCGAGCAGGGGCCGCCGGGGGCGCGCGTGAACGGCGTCGCCGTCGACGCCGTCTCCCCGGAGGGATTCTCTTCCTTCGAGATCACGCGGTGACGGACTTTCGCGCCTTCATCCGAGACGTCCCGGACTTTCCGAGCCCGGGGATCCTCTTTCGCGACGTGACGCCGCTGCTCGCCTCGCCCGACGCGTTCCGGGCGGCCGTGCGCGCGATGGCCGAGCCGTTCCGGGCGCTCCGTCCCGACAAGGTGCTCGGGATCGAGGCACGAGGCTTTCTCTTCGGCACTGCGCTCGCGTGCGAGCTCCACGTGGGGATCGTGCCGGCACGCAAGCCCGGCAAGCTCCCACGGGCGACCGAGAGCGTTTCCTACGGGCTCGAGTACGGCAAGGACCGGCTCGAGGTCCACGCGGACTCGTTCGGCCCGGGCGAGCGTGTCCTCATCGTGGACGACGTCCTGGCGACCGGCGGCACGGCGAAGGCCGCGGCCGATCTGGCCGAAAAGCTCGGCGCCTCCGTGGTGGGCGTCACCGTGTTCATCGAGCTCGGCGCGCTCGGCGGCCGGTCGCGGCTGGGAAGCACGCCGGCGCACGCGGTGCTGATGCTATAATCCTTCAACTCCCCACCCCCCAACCTACGATGGCGGCCGAAAAGATTCTCATTGTCGACGACGACGAGGACGTTCTTCTCATTGTCCAGACCATCCTGGATAACGCCGGCTACACGGCGGTGCTCGCGCGCAACGGCCGCGAGGGCGTCGAGAAGGCCATCGAGGCCAAGCCCGACCTGATTCTGCTCGACGTGATGATGCCCGAGCTCTCGGGCTGGGAAGTCTGCACGACCCTCAAGAGCGCCCCGGAGACCCGTCCGATTCCGATCTGCATGTTGACGGTCAAGAGCGAGATCCGGGATCTCATCACCGGGATGCAGGTGGGCGCCGACGACTACATCACGAAGCCCTTCACGCGCAAGAAGCTCCTTTCGACGGTCCGCCGGCTGCTCGACGAGAAGCGCGAGTCGCCACCCTCGTTCCTGACCACCGAGAACGAGGAGGTCCGCTTCAAGAACCTGCTTTTCGACGCCGTGACGGAGCTGCCGACGGTCCCGGTGATCGTGGACGCCCTGCGCGACCGGCTTCTCGACAACCGCGACATGGGCGTCCTCTACATCGACGTCGAACAGTACAGCCATATCGAGGAGGCCTACGGCTGGGAGGTCTTCGACTCGCTGCTGCGCCACACGGCCCGGACCCTGCGCCGCATGTTCGGGACGATCTTCGCCGCCGAGGATTTCGTCGCCGTGAACCGGGCCGGCGGCTCGGACTTCTACGTGTTCGCGACGCTCGAGGCCGGGGAGGACGCGGCGGTGCGCCTGCAGCGCAAGGCGCGGCAGGTCGAGGAGTCGCTGCGCGGCTCGCTCGACGAGGCCTTTGGCGCCCGCATCCACAAGCGGATCGGAGTTTTCGTCGGGCACGCGCTTCTGCGGCCGAACCCGCAGATGCGCATCGAGCGGCTCGTGTATCGCGCCCTGAGGCAGGCGATCGGGGTCGCGACGACGAAGGAGGAGGAGCGCCAGACGCTTCTGCGCGAGACGTTCAAGGACATCCTGCGCAAGCGGCGCGTCCGGACCGTTTACCAGGCCATCTTCCGGCTGGACACGCTGGAGCTGTTCGGGCACGAGGCGCTGACACGCGGGCCCGTGGACACGGCCTTCGAGAGCCCGGAGCTCCTCTTCCAGTTCGCCGGGGAGCACGAGGCCATCTGGGAGCTCGAGCAGCTGTGCCTCGGGTCCTCCGCGTCGCACTACGCGCCGGCGTCGGGCGGGCATCTCTTCATCAACGTCGAGGCCTCCTCGGTCGCGAGGCTGCCGCGCGACGGCCCTCAGACGATCGCTCCCCTCTTCGCCCTGTCGCACCCCGTTGTTCTCGAAGTGACGGAGCGCTCGGCCATCCGCGACCTGCCGGTCTTCCGCGGCGCCCTGGCCGAGCTGCGCGCCAAGGGCTTCCGGGTCGCCATCGACGACGCCGGCTCGGGCTACGCCTCGCTTCAGGCGATCGCGGAGCTCAAGCCGGACTTCATCAAGGTGGCCAACACACTGATCACCGGCCTGCGCACGGACACCATCAAGCGCGACGTGGTCGAAATGCTCGTCAACCTGGCCCGGCGCATCGAAGCGGTGTGCGTCGCCGAGGGCATCGAGACGCCCGAGGACCTCGAGGAGTGCCGCCGTCTCGGCATTCCGTACGGCCAGGGCTTCTACCTCGGCGTTCCGAGCGAGCGCCCGGCCGAGGCCGCGGCGCGCGAGTTCACCGGCCGGATCCGCACGTCCCGGTAGCGACGCGGCCGTACCCTGAGCGGCGGCTCCGCCGTCACCTCCACTCCGCGGGGGTCGTTGCGAGCGGGCCGTGGCCGCAGCCAAAGCGGGCGGCGAGCTCGGGGTTGCTTTCGGAGAGGGGAAAGATTTCGGCGGTCGTGGCCTGCAGACGGCCGGGATCGCTCAGGTCGTAGAGCTCGGCCGAAGCTTCAACTTCCTCGAAGCCCTCGACCCGCTTCCCGATGCGCCCGAGGTAGCCGCGGATGGTCGGCTGCTCCGCCAGGCTCGAGACGGCGTGCGCGAAAACGACCCAGACGCGCGGGCGGCCGCGAAACCGGTCGAGCTCCCTCAGGTACTCGCGAGGTTGTCCACGATGGCAGCCTCCGAACGTCGCGTCGGAAGGGTGGATCCCGACGCGGGGCCCGTAGAAGCGCACGGCCCTTTCGGCGCCGTAGTAGACGTAGAGAACGTCTCCGGGCCGGAGACTGGCGGCGACGGCGGCGAGAACGGGTCGAGTCTCCTCGTGCCGGTAGACCGGAAGGTGCATGACGGCCGCGGCGGCGAGCGAGACCGAGAGAGCCGCGGCGCTCGCCGGACGCGGCACGCGCAGGCGCGCGAGACCCTCGACGAGGGATTCCACGGCGTCCGCGGCCGCGAGCAGGCCGGTGGGCGTCAGGAAAAGGATCGCTCGTCCGGAGAAGGGGTACAGGTGCGCGGCGGCGGCCGCGAGCGTGACCAGGGCCGGTCCGACGAGCAGCGGCGCCGCGTCGGGCCGCTTCTTCCAGAGGACAGCGCAGGCGAGGAGCACCGTGACCACCACCACGGGCCGCGGGAGCGAGGGCTGCCAGAAACTCTGCATGTAGTCCCGCGTCGCGGGGGTCAGGCTGTGGAGTCCGGCGGCCGTGGCCGCAGCGGCGCTTGCCGCCCAGAGGGCCGAGCACGGGAAGGAGCGGCCGCAGGAGCGGCCAACCTCCCCGTCGAGCCGCGATCCATACGAGCCCGGCGCCCAGCCCGGCGAGCAGCAGGGCCGCCGACTGCGAGAACCACACGGTGACGATCCCGATGAGAGCGGCGCCGGCGAGCCGGCTTCGCGACGGCCGGCTCCCGGTCAACCCGAGAGCGACGAGCGTCAGGGCGACCGCCGCGGCCACGTCGGCCGAATACTGCTTGACCTCGGCGCTGTAGGAGATCAGGGAGGGTGCAAGAGCGAACAGTGCCGTGGCGAACACGGCGGACCAGCCCCCGAGGACGCGGCCGGCAAGGCGCGCAAAGAGAGGCAGCGCCGCCAGGCCGCAGAGCAGCGGAAACAGGCGAAAAGCCAGTTCGCCCGTCCCCAGGAGGGCCGTGGCGCCCTTGAGCGCTGCCAGGAATCCGGGCGGCGCCACCTGGTCGAACGCGAGCGGCTCACCGAGCAGGGCTCCGAAGGGAGCGTGGGTCACGTTCTCGGCGAGGGCGATCTCGTCGATCCACAGGGAGGTGTTCGCGAAGTACTGCCAGAGACGCAGGGCGGCGCCAGCGAGAAGAAGAAGCACGAGCATGGAGCGCTCCCGCGGGGCTTTCACGCGGCGATGTTAGCCGACGGGGTTTCCCGGCGACGTAAGATCTCGTGCAGCGACGCATGAAGCTCGAGGCAGGCGCACTCGGCCGAGGCACGGGCGCCGGGCTCTTGCTCGGCGGCCTGATCGTGGCCGCCCTCGTGCGCCTCTGGATCGCACCGCTCGGGTCGAGCCTGGGCCTCGACGAGTTCGGGACCTGGTGGGTTACCAACGGGTCCTTCGACGAGATCCTCGCGCGGGCCAGGCTCTTTCCGCAGTCGGTCCCCTACGCGGCCGTCGTCTGGCTGGCGCGCGCCCTCGGAGGCGCCGGCGAGGTCGTGCTGCGCCTTCCGTCCCTGCTCGCGGCGGGCGCGGCGGCGTACTGGCTCTACCGTCTGGGTCGGGAGCTCTTCGACCGCGAGACCGGCCTCCTGTCGGCCGCGGTTTTCGTCGGATTTCGGGAGGTCTGCTTTGCCGCCGGAGACGCGCGCCCTTACGCGCTTGCCGTGCTTGCGACCGTGGGCGCCCTGTGGATGCTGGTGCGATGGCTCGAGACGAGCCGAGGCCGCGACGCGGTCGGTTACGTGATCCTCGCCTGCGCGGCCGTCTATTTCCAGTATCTCTTCGCCACGATGTTCGTCGTCCACGCGGCATACGCGATGCGCCGTTGGCGGCGAGGGGCCGGGGTTCGTCCGTGGCAGTTGCTCGCGGCGGTGGCGGGGATCGGGCTGCTGACGGCGCCGGCCGGAATGCTGGCGCGCGAGATCGGGCGCGACCGGGCCCTCCACGCCTTCGAGGCCATGCCCGGCGCAAAGGCGCTCGTCCTGGCGCTCGTTCCCACGGGGGCGCTCGCCGCGCTGCTCGGCAGCGCGCTCGTCTGGCGGGCGCTCGGCCTGGCCTTGCCGAAGCGCGCTCTCGCGGTGCCGGCGGCGCCGGCTCGGAACCAGGGCACCGCTCCCGTCCCGCTGGGAGACGCTCTCTGGTTGCTGGCGCTGTCGGCCGTCGTGCCTCCGGTTCTCCTCTTCCTGATCTCTCGAGCGACGGGAACGTCGATGTTCGTGCCGCGGTACATGATGTGCATCCTCCCTGGACAGGCGCTGCTCTTCGGCTGGTGCGTCGGCCGAGCGGCGCCGGTCGGCGGCGGCCGCGCCATCGTTGCCGTCTACCTGCTCGTCCAGATCGTCGCGCGGGGCTTGAAGGTGGCGCACACCAGTGAAGACTGGCGCGGCGCGGCCGCCGCCGTGGTCTTCGCCAATGGCGGCCACACCGTATTCCTGTCGGGGACCTATACCGAATCGCGAGACCTCGACCGAGTCCGGGACGACGCGCATGCCGCCTACCTGCGGGCACCGCTCGACTACTACCCGACGGGCGGGCCGGCGGTGGTCCTGCCCCTTGCCGCGGGCCGCGACGCGGAGTCCTACGTCCAGAGGCTGCTCGAAACGACGGTCGGAGCGAGGGACGGCTTTGCCCTCATCGAGCGCTCTTCGAAGTTCCCGTCCTGGGCCCCCTGGCTCGAGAAACGGCTCGGGCCGAAGGGTTATCGGATGAGGAAGGTCTGGGATCGCGGGAATCCGAGCGCGTGGGTCTTCGAGCGAGCCGACGCGAGCGCCGGGCGGCCGGGCTAGGTCGGCCGGGCGCGTCACGCGGTCGCGCCAGCGCAGGATGGGCTTCTCGTACCAGCGGTACATGGCCGCCGAGAGAAGAAGCGTCAGCGCGAGCGCCGCCAGGGCGACGAGACCGGTCGCCGACGCGCTCGCGGCCCCGGCGGCGAGCGGGGCGAGGAGATCGAAAATCTCGAGGTGGAGCAGGTACGCGGCATAACTCGTCACGGACAAGAAGTGAAAGACGCGTGTCCACTTCTGCCGGGCCGCGGTGACGTTGATCGTCTCGCTCGCCTCCAGTCCGGCGAGGAGCACGACCGCCAGGAGCGACACGAGCAGGAAGAGCGTCGTCCGGGCATAGACGGAGGAGTCCACGGCGTCTTCGTGGTAGAGCGTCCAGATCTGGAAGCCGCCCGCATAGAGGAGGCCCATCGCCGAGAGCGGAAAGAGAACCCGCCTCCAGCTGGCCAGGTACGCCCAGGCCTTCGGCAGGTGGATCGAGACGCCGGCCAGCGCGACGCCGGCCATCAGGCTGTCCATGCGCAGCGGAGGTTTCTTGCGGATGCCGAAGTCCCACGTCGGGTCGCCGCGGTCGACGTAGACGACGCGAGTGAGCAGCGACATGATGATGATCCCGAGGCAGGCCGCGAAGAAGGCTTCCCGGGGCCTCTCGCGTCCGCGACGCGCCGCAAAGAGCAGGGCGAGCGGCATGAGGAAATAGAACCACTCTTCGATCGAGAGGCTCCACGAGACGGGGAAGAACTCGAGGTCCTTCCGGCTGAAGTTCTGGAGAAACACGAGGCTGTTCCAGTTGAAGCTGCGGCCAGTGGCCACCAGCAAGAGGAGCACCAGGTAATAGGGCGGAAGGGTCCGGAGCCAGCGGCGCACGTAGAAGCGGCGGAGGGACCGCCAGGACGCGTCCCGCAGGACGTCCTCGAGCAGAATTCTCCCGATCAGGAAGCCGCTCAGGGCGAAGAAGAGCTCGACACCCAAAAAGCCGAGAGCATAGTAGGCCGCGTTCAAGTCGAAGCGGGTCCAGCGAACGAAGAAAGTCAGGCTGTGGGCGAACAGCACGAGCCCGATCGCGACGCTGCGGAGGATGTCGAGCCCGACGTTTCGCGCTGGAGGCGGGCCGTTCATCCGGCAGGCATTCTAAGGCCGTGTTTGTAGCTTTCGTTGTCGCTGGAAAAGGACCGAGGATGGCATTGGCAGAACCATCTCTGGGCCGCCCACCGTCGTCTCCTGCCTGTCGCCCGGGGCCGAGCTTTTCCGGATCCGGAAGACCCGTACCCACGACGAAGACGAGTGCGGCCGATGGCCTGGCGGGCCGGTCTTTCGTTCTGGTAGACTTTTGGGGCTTTCAGCCATGAGAAAAGATGAGCCAGCGGGCGGGTACCTCCCGGGGGACCGTCTGTCCGGAGAGGGTTTTTGTTCTGGAGCAGGCCCGGCTGGCGCCGGCTTTCTGGCGACCTAGTCATGAAAAGGCGAAGTTCGGTGACGGGTACCTCCCGGGGGATAACCTGCCCCGAGAGCCTTTCGCCGCGCTCCGGCGGCTACCCGCCGGCGGACGCTTCATCCACGGGTGATGGGCAAGCCACGGAGAAGAGACAGCGCCACGGGGTGCAGCCGGGCAGTCTCCGTGGCGCGCGCCGCCAGGCAGTGGACATCTCTCGCGTCGCCGAGGTTAGAACAGACTTTCTGCCGACGGGACAAAGGCAGCCTCTTGTCCTTCAGCCCGCGGGGGCAGGGGAGCTGGACCTTCCGGATTGGGCTCGAAGCCGCCGAGCGTTTCTCGGCGAGGAGCTTCTCAAACACGGGGCGATTCTCTTCCGGGGGTTTGGGGTGAGGCTCGTCGCGGAATTCGAGCGGTTCGCAACGGAGTTGTGTCCGGAGCTCTTCGGCGAGTACGGCGACTTGCCGCGGGAGGCGATCGGCGGCAAGGTTTACGGCTCGACTCCGTATCCCTCGGACCAACCCATCCTCTTCCACAACGAGAGCTCTCACATGTACCGCTGGCCCATGAAGATCTGGTTCTTCTGCGTTCAACCCGCCCGGAGCGGGGGCGAGACTCCGATCGTGGACTGCCGCGCGGTGTACCGGCGACTCGATCCTGGGCTGCGACGGCGGCTTTCCGAAAGAGGGTTGATGTACGTCCGCAATTACACGGAGGGCCTGGACGTGAGCTGGCAGACCTTCTACGGGACCGAAATGCGCTCCCGCGTCGAGGAGCTCTGCCGACAGGCGCGAACCGAATTCGAATGGACGGGCGACAACGGATTGAGGACCCGTCAGCGATGCCCGGCGGTGATCCGCCACCCGCAGACGGGCGAGATGTCCTTCTTCAACCAGCTCCAACTCCACCATGTGTCTTGCCTCGATCCCGCCGTCCGCCAGTCGCTTTCGTCTTTGATGCGTGAGGAGGATCTTCCCCGCAACGTCTATTACGGCGATGGCTCTCGGATCGAGGACTCGGCGATGGACGAGATTTCCGGGATCTATAGGGAGACGGCGGCGGCGTTTGCCTGGCAGGCCGGAGATGTGTTGATGCTCGACAACATATTGGTCGCGCACTCGCGCAATCCGTATGTAGGCGCGCGAAAGATCGTGGTCGCCATGGGCGAGATGAGTCAACAAGGTGAGATCGAGCAGTGAGTAAGTCAACCCTCGAGGGCTTTCGGCTCTCCCCGCAGCAGCGGCGCGTCTGGTCGCTGTGGCAGGCGGGTCTCCGCTCCCTGCCGCGATCGGGGTGCGCCCTCTTGCTGCAGGGAACGCTCGAGCCGGATGCTCTGCGTCAGGCGGCGGAGAGGCTGGTGGCCACGCACGAGATCCTGCGGACGACTTTTCATCGGCCGGCGGGCATGCGCTTTCCTTTTCAGGTCGTGACCGAGGCGGGAACGGCCTGCTGGCAGGAGGTTGACCTTTCCGGCGCCGCCGCGAGAGATCCGCTCGCCGCGGCGGACGAACTCGCTCGGCAGGAGTACGCCAGGCCATTCGATCTGGAGCGGGGCCCGCTCTTTCGTCTTCGCCTTGCCGCGCTGTCGAGCTCGAGCCATGTGCTGCTCTTGCATCTCCCGTCTCTCTGTGCCGACCGTCGGACTCTGCAAAACATTGCGCTCCAGCTCGCGAACCTTTACGGCGGTGGGGCCGACGGAGGGGTCACCGAAGCTCCGATCCAGTACGCCGACTATTCTCAGTGGCAGAACGACCTGCTCGAGGCGAGCGACGAAACGGCCGAGGTCGCCCGTGCCTACTGGGGCCAGAGATCGGCGGCGACCGGCTTCCCGACGATTCCGTTCGAGGCGCGCGGCGAGGGGTCGGGGTCATCGCTGACATCCGAACTGGTTTTGAGGTCGGGACGGCTCCGTATGGTCGACGCTTTCTGCCGTGACGAAGGAGTCTCAGTAGCGGACTTCCTGCTCGCGTGCTGGCAGGCGCTTCTCTGGCGTATCACGGGCGAGGACGAAGTCCTCGTGAGAGATATTCACGGTGGGCGTAAGTCCGGGGAATTGGACGACGCCCTCGGCCCCTTTGCCACCGCTCTTCCCCTCCTTGCGCGATTCGAAAAGAACCTCCGATTTTGCGAGACGGTGAGAGAGACCGCGGAGGCGAGACGGAGGAATGACGAATGGCAGCCGCGCTTCGCGCAAGACGACGATTTCGGGCCACCATCCGGAACCGGCATCCGGCCGCCGGGGTTCGAGTTCTCCGAGCGGCCCCAGCTTCCGGCCCCGGGCCAGGTTGCATTCTCGATTCTCCAGGAGTCCTCCTGCATCGACGACTTCCCGGTGTGGCTGTGGTGCGTGAAGGACGCGGATCGCGTCCACCTCTCCTTCGGTGCCGACGGGACCCGCTTTACGGGAGACACGGTCGAGCGTGTCGCCGCATGCTGGGAGCCCTTGGCCGCGGCGGCCGCGGAAGACCCGCGAGCCCTAGTCGGCGAGCTGCCGATTCTCGCCGCTGGTGAACGGCGGCGCCTGCTCGTCGACCTCAATCGCACCCAGGCCGAGCTTCCGCGCTCCCGCTGCGTGCACGAGCTGTTCGAGGAGTGCGTCGAGCGCACGCCGAGTGCCCCGGCGTTGGTTTTTGGCGAGGAAAGGCTCACCTACGAGGATTTGAATGCGCGTGCCAATGCGCTCGCCTGGCTCCTTCGAGCGCGCGGGGTGGGACCGGGCGCCCGAGTCGGACTCTCGCTCGAGCGCTCCGCCGAGATGATCGTAGCGATGCTCGCGATTCTGAAAGCGGGAGGCGCCTACGTACCCATCAATCCCGAGCATCCGGAGGCACGACTCTCGCTGCAGCTCGCGCAGAGCAGCTCGCACCTGGTCATCACGCGATTGGCCTGGCTCGACAAATTCGCCGAATTTCCAGGAGAGAAGATCTGCCTCGACCGCGACCGGCACTTCTTCGAAGGGCGCCAGAGGCGCAATCCGGAGCGGCTCGCCGGTCCAGCAGACCTCGCCTACGTGATCCACACATCGGGCTCGACCGGGGGTCCCAAGGGCGTCGCGATCCGGCACGAGAGCCTCGTCAACTACGCCCAATTCGTCGCCCGCCACCTGCTGGGAATCGATCCCACAGCCGGCCCAGCTCTTGCTTTTGCCACCGTCTCGACGATGAGTGCCGATCTCGGTAATACGTCCATTTTCCCCTCCCTCATCTCGGGAGGATGCCTTCACGTGGTGGTGAACGAGACCGCGATGGACGGCGCCCTCTTCGCCGACTACGTCGCCCGCAATCCCGTGGATGTATTGAAGATCGTGCCCTCTCATCTTGCGGCTCTTTTGTCCTCCGGGGGCGGGCGCAGCGTCCTGCCCCGTCGGTCCCTCATCCTCGGCGGCGAGGTCCTCACCTGGGAGCTCGTCGAGCGAATCCGTGGCCTCGGCGGAAGCTGCGAGATCGTCAACCACTACGGCCCGACGGAGGCGACGATCGGCTCGCTGATCTTCCGGGTTGATCCCGGCAAGGGGCGCGGCTCCTCCATGACGGTTCCGATCGGGCGTCCCATCGCGAACACGGACGTCTTTATCCTCGACGCCGCCGGCGAGCCGCTCCCCGTCGGAGTCCCGGGTGAGCTCTACATCGGCGGAGTGGGACTGGCTGAGGGCTACTGCAGCCAGCCGGCAGAGACGGCCGAAAGATTCGTCTCGCACCCATTCTCCGACTCTCGCGACGCCCGCCTTTACCGCACGGGGGATCGCGTGCGTTATTTGCCGGACGGCAACGTCGAGTTCCTCGGCCGGGTGGACGATCAGGCTAAGATCCGGGGCTTTCGGATCGAGCCCCGCGAGGTCCAGGCGATCCTGGCGGCGCACCCGAGTGTCCGTGAAGGCGTCGTCGTAACACGGGAGGACATTCCGGGAGAGCAGCGTCTGGTCGCCTATGTGATTCCCGCGCCTGGCGCCGTCGCGTCTTCCGGCGAGCTGCGCAGCTGGGTCAAGACCCGGCTGCCGGACTACATGGTGCCCTCCGCCTTCGTGACGATGAAGGCATTCCCGTTGACGCCGAACGGCAAACTGGATCGGCGCGCTCTGCCGGCGCCCGAACGCGAGCCGTCCGAGCGACCCCATGTCGCTCTGCGCACACCAGCTGAAAGGACTGTCGCCGGGATCTGGCAGGAAGTGTTGCGAGTCGAAAGCGTGGGGGCCGAGGACAATTTCTTCGACCTCGGGGGCCATTCCTTGCTGGCAACGCAGGTCGTCTCTCGAATGCGAACCGCATTTCAGAGGGACCTGCCCATTCGGTGGCTTTTCGAGTCCCCCACGGTGGAGCAACTGGCTGCCCGGGTCGAGACAGCCGAGCGCGAAGAGATCGTCCGCATCCTCGACGAGCTGGAGAGCCTTCCCGAGAATGGCGCCGACCGGCGAGAGATTGGCCCAGGCGGGCGCGGGAAGTCGCGGCGCCAGCGCACAGGTGCGGTGCAATGAGCCATCCTTTGACACCTGATCTGGCGGGGCGAGTCGCGGGACTCTCGCCGGCCAAGCGCGAGCTGCTCGAGCGCAAGCTCCGAGAGCGGGCCACCGAGGCCTTTCCGGTCGGGTCCATTCCGCGGCGGGCCGAGCGAGGCACGGCCCCCCTCTCTTTCGCCCAGCAGCGGCTCTACTTTCTCGACCGGCTCGAGCCGGGCAGCGCTGCCTACAATGTGGTGCGCGCGATTCGGATCCGCGGGGTCCTCGACGTCCCTGCTCTCGAGAGAGCCCTGGGGGAGCTGCTGCGTCGGCACGAATCGCTGCGCGCCCGGTTCCGGGAAGACGACGGGACGATCATCGCCGAGATCGCTCCGGCCCGCCCGTTCTCTCTCTCCGTCGTCGAGATCAGAGCGCTCCCCGGTGGGGAAGGCGAGACCGAGGCGCTCGGACGGGCGGAGCAGGAAGCCAGACGACCGTTCGACCTGGCGCTCGGGCCCCTCCTGCGTGCGAAACTGCTGGCGTTGGATCCTCAGGACCACATCCTTGTCCTGACGATGCATCACATCGCGAGCGACGCGTGGTCCGTCGGGCTCTTTTTCAGCGAACTGAGCGCTCTTTACGGCGCCTTCTCCGCCGGCGAGCCCTCGCCTCTGCCGGAGTTGCCGATTCAATACGGGGACTTCGCACAGTGGCAGAGGGACTGGCTCGTCGGAGAGGTCCTCGAGGAGCAGCTCTCCTACTGGAGGGAACGACTCGCCGGTGATCCGGCTCTTCTCCGATTGCCGACCGACCGTCCCCGTCCAACCCTGCTCAGCTCGCGCGGAGCCGTCACGAGCGTCCATCTTTCTCGGGAACTGACCGAAGCGCTGCAGGAGCTTTCGCGGCGCGAGAGTGTCACGCTCTTCATGACGCTGCTTGCGGCCTTCGAGGCGTTGCTGTCCCGCTACACGGGCCAGGAAGACGTCGTCGTCGGGATCCCGATCGCCAACCGCGGTCGGGCAGAGATCGAGGGTCTCATCGGTTTCTTCGCCAACACCCTGGCCCTGAGAAGCGATCTCTCTGGAGACCCCACGTTTCGGGAATTGCTGGGGAGGGTTCGGGAGGTCGCGCTAGGAGCCTACGCCCATCAGGACCTTCCGTTCGAGAAGCTGGTCGAGGAATTGCGGCCCGAGCGCAACCTGGGCCGTAACCCGCTGTTCCAGGTCATGATGCACTTCCAGAGTGCCGCTCCCGATCCGCTGGCCCTCCGGGGGCTGACCCTGGATCTGGTTCCACTGGAAACAAGGACCTCGAAATTCGACCTCGCTCTTGGCGTCGAAGAGAAGGACGGCTCGCTCTCCTGTCATTGCGACTACAGCACCGACCTTTTTGAGGACACGACCATTCGGCGGATGCTCGGCCACTTTCGCAATCTTCTGGAGAGCATCGTCGCGGATCCGCTGCGCCGTCTGTCGGCGTTTGATTTCTTGGGCGATGCCGAGCGGCATCAGATCCTGGTGGAGTGGAACCAGACGCAGACGGATTACCCGAGGGACAAGACGGTGCACGGGCTCTTCGAGGAGCAGGCGGAAAGGGCGCCGGAGGCCGTGGCGGTGGAGTTTGAGGGCAAGAGGCTGACGTACGGCCAGTTGAACGAGCGTGCCAACCGGCTGGCGAGGTACTTGAGAAAACGCGGTGTGGGTCCCGAGGTCCTGGTGGGGCTGTGTGTCGAGCGGTCTCTGGAGATGGTGGTAGGGCTTCTGGGGATTCTGAAGGCGGGCGGGGCGTATCTGCCGCTGGACCCGGCGTACCCTGGCGAGCGGTTGCGCTTCATGTTGGAAGATGCGGGGGCACAGCTCGTGCTGACGCACAAGCGTCTGGCAAGCAGCGTTCCAGGGGGCGCCCAGCGCGTGCAACTCGATGCGGACTGGGCCCAGATCGCTCGGGAAAGCGGCCAGAACCCCGCCAGCCAGACCTCCCCGGATAACCTCGCCTACGTCATCTACACCTCCGGCTCCACCGGCAAACCCAAAGGAGTCGAGATCGAGCACGGGTCGTTAACGAATCAAATTTGGGCATCGGTGGATTGGTTCGGCGTCAGGAGGGGCGAACGGGTCCTCCAGTTTGCCTCCCTGAGCTTCGACACCTCGGTGCAGGAGATTTTCTCGGCGCTTTCGGGAGGCGCGACCCTGGTCCTGCGCTCGGAGGAGATGATCGATACGGTCGGGACTTTTCTGGCCAGGTGTCGGGAGTGGAACCTCACGATCCTCGATCTACCGACCGCCTACTGGCACGAGATGGTCGCCGTCGCTTTCGACGAAGGGCTCAGGCTCCCCGAGTCCTTGCGTCTCGTCGTGGTCGGTGGAGAGCGGGCGCTGCCGGAACGGTTCGCCCAGTGGAGCGAGATCGGGGGGGACGGCGTACGGCTGGTCAATGGCTACGGGCCAACGGAAGCGACTGTGGCCGCGACGAGGTGGGAGTCCGACGCCGGTCCGGCGGCCCCGGTCCCGCGGACGGTGCCCATCGGGCGGCCTATCGCGAACACTCAGACGTACGTGCTGGACGCGGGACTGCAGCCGGTGCCGGTCGGAGTCGTGGGTGAGCTCCATATCGGTGGCGTGGGGGTTGCGCGTGGATACCGGAATCGCCCGGATTTGACGGCGGAGCGATTCATCCCGGATCCTTTTCGTGGAGGCAGGGGCCGGCTTTACCGGACTGGGGACCGCGTGCGCCTTCGGCCCGACGGCGTCCTGGAGTATCTGGGCCGCGTCGATGGGCAGATCAAGCTGCGGGGCTTCCGGGTGGAGCTTGGAGAGATCGAGGCGGCATTGCGGAGGGTTACCGGGGTGCGCCAGGCTGTCGTGCGGGCACGCGAGGAGGTGCCGGGAGAAACACGGCTGGTCGCGTATGTCGTGCCCGAGCCGGCATGCTCTCCTTCGGTCAGCGACCTGCGCCGGCTATTGAAGGAGACCCTCCCGGCGCACATGGTGCCTGCGAACTTCGTCTTTCTCGGCGCACTACCGATGACGCCGAACGGCAAGCTCGATGCAGCGGCGCTCCCCGCGCCCGAACCCGCGCGCCCGGAGCGCGGCAGTGCCTACCACGAAGCCCGGACGCCCGTGGAAGAGGCCCTGACGGAAATCTGGATCAAGGTGCTGCGGGTCGGACGGGTCGGGGTCGATGACAACTTCTTCGAGTTGGGCGGGCACTCCTTGCTCGCCACGCAAGTCATTTCCAGAATCCGAGGCGCGCTTCACGTCGAGCTGCCTCTGCGAGATCTCTTCTTGAATCCCACCATTGCGGGGCTGGCGTTGGCGATTGCCCGGAGACAGGCCGAGCGAGTCGCGCCGGAGGCGATGGAGCGGCTTCTGTCCAAACTGGAACCGCCCACGAACGAAAGAAGTGGCGATGGGCGCTGACCAGGATCGGGAATCCGCGATGAGCGACTTGACCGACCGCATTGCTCGTCTCTCTCCGGAGGCGCGAGCGACCTTGAAGCGTCGGCTCCTGAAAAAGGGCGCACCCGCGGCCGAGGAGTCCATTGCGCGCCGCGGCGGGGACGGCCCAGTGCCCCTTTCGTTCGGCCAGCAGCGGCTCTGGTTCTTTGACCAGATGGAACCGCGCTCGCCGGCCTACAACATGTCGCATCTCGCCCGCATCCGGGCTCGGCTCGACGCGCCGGCCCTCGAGCGGAGTCTTCGGGAGATCGTCTGTCGGCACGAGACGCTGCGCACCACTTTCGCGTCGGTTGACGGGTCTCCCGTTCAGGTCATCTCGCCCGAGCAAACGCCGAGTCTACCGGTCATCGACTTGAGTGGTCTCGCCTCCGCGGAGCGCGCCGCGCAGTCGATGCGCCATGCGGTGGAGGAGATCCGGCGGCCATTTGATCTCGCTCGCGGCCCCCTGGTGCGGCTCACTCTACTGCGGTTGGAAGAAGAAGAGCATCTCCTTCTGGTGACGATGCACCACATCGTGAGCGACGGCTGGTCGATGGGCGTCTTCTTCCAGGAACTGGCGGAGCTCTATCAGGCGTTCTCCAGCGACGGCCCATCGCCGCTTCCTCCTCTCTCGATTCAATACCGCGATTTTGCGATCTGGCAGCGAGAGGTGATGCAGGGGCAGCGGCTGGAGCGACGGCTGTCCTACTGGAAGAAGCAGCTTGCGGATCTACCGGTGTTGGAGCTGGTGCCCGACCGCGCGCGCCCCCCCGTGCAGACTTTTCGCGGCGCGCAGCATTCGATCTCGCTTTCGAAGGTTTTGACGGCGGCGTTGAAGGCTTTGTCGCGGCGTGAGGGCGCCACCCTCTACATGACGTTGCTGGCAGCATTTCAGGCTCTGCTCTCGCGCCATACGGGACAGGAAGACGTCGTGGTGGGCTCTCCCTTTGTCGAGCGCAGTCGCACGGAGACAGAGCCCCTCATTGGTCTGTTCCTAAACACACTGGCCCTGCGGACGGACCTCACCGGAGACCCGAGTTTTCGAGAGCTGCTCGGTCGGGTGCGCAAGGTGGTACTGGACGCATTTGAGAACGAGATCCCCTTCGAAAGACTCGTGGAGGTGCTGCAGCCGAAACGAGACCTCTCCAGAACGCCCGTCTTTCAAGTCTTCTTCAACATGCTCACTTTTCGCGCGGCGGAAATCCGATTGGCAGGCGCCACGGTGGAACCGATCGATCCTCCGGAGGTGTCGTCCCTCTTTGACCTGACGCTCTACGCGACGGAAGTGGAAGACGGCATTCGCTTTTCGGCTGTCTACAACTCGGACCTGTTCGACGGCGTACGAGTTTCGGAGATGCTGGAGCAGCTGGCCGGCCTGCTCGAGCAGATCGCGGCCTCGCCGGACAGACGAATCCGCTCCTACTCCCTGGTAACGGCGTCCGGGAGGCGTTTGCTGCCGGATCCGACGGTCCCCATCGAGGAGCCCGAGACGGGAATCGCGGCGGATGACTTTCTCTCCTGGGTCGATCGGGCGTCGTCCGCGCCCGCGGTCGTCCAGGAAGGTCGTGTGTGGACTTACGCAATTCTCGCGGAACGCTCGAGGGCAATCGCCGAGAGCCTGCTGAGTCTCGGTCTGGCTCCGGGAGATGTCGTCGGAGTTGCGGGACAGCGGAGCTTCGGTTTGATCGCGAGCATTCTGGGAGTGCTTCGAAGTGGGGGCGTGTTGTTGACGCTCGATCCGAGCCTGCCTGCCGCTCGCCGGAGGTTGATGCTTTCGGAAGGGAACGCTCGGTGGGTGGTGCACGCGAGTCCGTCGGGTGAGGAAGAGTCCCGGAAGGGCCTTGCTGGCTCGCTCCCGGTGGTTCCGGTTGATGAGGACGGCGTCCTCGTGCAGGGAGGTCCCGTCACCCCGATGGCGTGCCTTCCTCGCGTATCCTCGAACGACCCGGCCTACATCTTCTTTACGTCGGGCACGAGCGGTGTACCCAAGGCAGTTCTCGGGTCACAAAAAGGGCTCTCGCATTTTCTCCGATGGCAACGGGAAACGTTCGGAGTCGGTCCGGCCGACCGTTGCTCTCAGCTGATCGGTCTCTCGTTTGACGCCGTCTTGAGAGACGTCTTTCTGCCGCTGACCAGCGGTTCGAGCTTGCACTTGCCCGACCGGCGCGAAGACACCGGGTCGAGCCGGATCGTGTCGTGGCTCGAGCGGGAAGGGATCACAATCCTCCACACCGTCCCGTCGGTGGCGCAGTCATGGTTGGGCGCTTCACCCGTGGGCGCGCGCCTCGCGCGGCTCCGTTGGACTTTCCTTACCGGCGAACCATTGGCCGGCGGGCTGGTGCAGCGCTGGGTTTCGGCGTTCCCGGAAGCCGGCCGCATCGTCAACCTCTACGGACCGACGGAAACGACGCTGGTCAAGTGCTTCTACATCGTGCCGGGGAACCCGCCGGCCGGGATTCAGCCGGTGGGGCACCCTCTCCCGAACACGCAGGCCCTGATATTGACGGAGGGACCGCAACTTTGCGGAATCGGCGAGGTGGGGGAGATCGTCCTTCGTACGCCTTTTCGCAGCCTCGGCTATGTCAATGCGATCCGTGAGCAGCAGGATCGATTCGTTCCGAACCCATTTCGGGTCGACAGGGACGACGTCGTCTACCGGACCGGCGACCGCGGTCGTTACCGCCTCGACGGCTCGGTGGCGATCCACGGACGATTCGATGATCAGGTCAAGATTCGGGGTGTGCGGATAGAACCGGCTGAGGTTGCGGCAGTCCTTTCGGGACATCGATCGGTCGCCAGCTGTGTCGTAGTTCCCCGACAGCACGATCAGAAGGGGACCAGTCTGGTGGCCTATGTCGTGAGTCCGCACCCCGGCCCGGAGACGGCGGCAGAGCTGCGCAAGTATCTGTCCGGGCATCTCCCCGCCGCGATGATTCCTTCCGCCTTCGTCTTCTTGGGGGAGATGCCCCTGACCCCCAACGGAAAAATCGACCGCCGGGTTCTACCGGCACTCGAAGAAACAGAACCTGAGGTCGAAGAGGCCCCCACCGTGCCGAGCAGCCCCATCGAGGAGGTTTTGGCCGAGATCTGGTCGCATGTCCTGGGAGTGGAGCGGATCGGCGCGGAGGACGATTTCTTCGCGCTGGGCGGGCATTCGTTGCTGGCGACGCAGGTGGCCTCACGGATCCGCGACGCGTTTCGCGTCGAGCTGCCGCTGCGGTCGCTCTTCGAAGCTCCCACGGTAGCCGGACTGGCGCGTGAGATCGCCTCCGCGAGGCAGAAAGAGGCAAGTCCGCAGGCCCCGCCGTTGCTTGCGGTGCGCCGGGATCAGGATCTGCTCCTTTCCTTCGCGCAGCAGCGCCTATGGTTCATGGATCGGCTCGAACCGGGCAATGCGCTCTACACCACGTGGCAGGCGATGCGCCTCGTCGGGAATCTGGAGCTTCGCGCTCTGGAGGAGGCATTCGCGGCCGTTGTGAAGCGTCACGAGTCGCTGCGGACCAGGTTCGGTTCTGTGGGCGGCCGGCCGGTGCAGATCGTCGAGTCCGATCTCCGTTTCCAACTTTCGGTTGTCGATCTGAGCGGGCGGCCGGAGGCGGAGCGGGAGACGGCGGTGGCGCGGCGGGTGGACGAAGAGTTCGCACGTCCGTTCGATCTCGCGAGGGGTCCTCTGTTGCGAGCGGGCCTGCTGCGGCTTTCAGAGCGTGAGCACGTCCTGTGGGTGACGATGCACCACGTGATCAGCGATGGTTGGTCGCGCGGCATTTTCATTCGGGAGCTGGCGAGCTTTTACGAGGAGTTCTCGGGCGGCCGTCCTGCGGCCTTGCCACCGCTGCCAATCCAGTATGCGGACTTCGCGCAGTGGCAACGCGAGTGGTTCCGAGGCGAGGCCTTGGAGAAGCAGGTCGCCTATTGGAGGAAACAGCTTGAGGGATTGCCGGTCCTGGAGCTGCCGGTGGCCCGCCCTCGTCCGCGGGTGAGGAGCTTTCGCGGCGCGCTTCATTCGATCTGCTTTCCGCGGAGTTTGACGGAGGGATTGAAGGACCTGTCGCGGCGGGAAGACGTGACGCTCTTCATGACTCTCTTGGCGGCGTTCCAGGTGCTGCTTCTGCGCTACACCGGACAAGAGGACATCGCGGTGGGGTCTCCGATCGCCGGCCGGAATCGCGGCGAGATCGAGGGCCTGATCGGGTTCTTCGTCAACACTCTGGTGCTGCGCACGGATCTGTCCGGGGATCCGAGCTTTCAGGAGCTGCTGAGGAGGGTGCGCGAGGTGGCGCTCCAGGCCTACGCGCACCAGGACCTGCCGTTCGAAAGGCTCGTTGAGGTACTGCAGCCCGAGCGCAAGCTCGGTCAGAACCCCCTCTTCCAGGTGCTGTTTGTCCTTCAGAACGCCCCCGAGGCGCCCTTCGACCTGGCCGGACTGAAGGCAGACCCCGAGCCCGTCGAGATCAAGACAGCGCGCTTTGACCTCGAGGTCTCTCTCAGCGAGAGGGAGGGACGTCTCAGCTGCACGTTCGTGTACGCCGCCGACCTGTTCGATTCGGAAGGGGTCGTCCGAATGATCGGGCACTACCAGACCGTGCTCGAAGAGATCGTCAGGGACTCGAACCGGCGGGTTTCGGAGCTTGCGATCCTGACGCAAGCGGAGCGGCAACAGGTATTGGTGGAGTGGAACCGGACGGAGGCGGATTCTCCGAAAGGCAAGACGGTCCACGGGCTCTTCGAGGAGCAGGCGGAGAGGACGCCGGAGGCCGTAGCGGTGGTCTTCGGCGAGCAGCGGCTGACGTACGGCCAGCTGAACGAGCGGTCCAACCGCCTGGCGAGGTACTTGAGAAAGCGGGGTGTGGGTCCCGAGGTCCTGGTGGGCTTGTGTGTCGAGCGGTCTCTCGAGATGGTGGTGGGTCTCTTGGCGATTCTGAAGGCAGGCGGGGCTTACGTGCCCTTGGATCCGAATTATCCGCGGCAGCGTGTGGCTTTCATGCTGGAGGACGCGGCCGCGCGTGTGGTGTTGAGCCAGGAGAGTCTCGTGGAGACTCTTCCCGAAGGTCGTTTCGACAGTGTGCAGCTGGACGCGGACTGGCCGGCGATTTCGCGGGAGAGCAGTGAGAACCCGCGGAATCAGGCCACCCCGGAAAACCTCGCCTACGTCATCTACACCTCCGGCTCTACGGGAATCCCCAAAGGGGTCGCGATCGAGCACCACAGCGTCGTCGCGCTGCTCGCGGCGGCGAAGGAGTGTTTTTCCTGCGGAGAGCTTCAGGGTGTCCTCGCCTCGAGCTCGATCTGTTTCGACCTGTCGGTACTGGAGCTCTTTGCTCCGCTTGCCTGGGGGGGCAAGGCCGTGCTCGCGCGCAACGCGCTCGAGCTTCCGCAGCTACCCGCGGCGGACGAGGTCAAACTGCTCAACACGGTTCCCTCGGTGATGACCGGGCTGCTCCGAATGGGAAAGCTGCCTTCCTCCGTCGAGACTGTGAGCCTGTGCGGGGAGCCTCTGTCGGCCTCGCTCGTGAAGGAAGTGCTGCGGCATGGCAACGTGCGGCGCGTTTTCGACCTCTACGGACCCACGGAGGACACGGTCTATTCCACGTGCGCGCTGCGTTCCGCGGAGGGGCCGGCGACCATCGGGCGCCCGATCTCGAACAAGCGCGCTTACATCCTGGACGCGCGGCGCCAGCCGGTACCGGTCGGCGTTCCCGGAGATCTCTACGTGGCGGGCGCGGGCGTCGCGCGGGGGTATCTACATCGCCCCGAACTGACCGCGGAGAAGTTCCTGCCCGATCCCTTCCGCCGAGCCGGGGAGCGGATGTACAAGACCGGAGACCGGGCACGCTGGCTGCCGGGCGGGGACGTTCAGTTCCTGGGGCGCCTCGATCATCAGGTCAAGATCCGAGGCTACCGCGTTGAGATCGCCGAAATCGAAGAGGCGCTGATGCGCCATCCCGGCGTGAGGCTGTGCGCGGTCGTGGCGCGGCAGGAGGAGTCCGGAGGCAAACGGCTGGTTGGTTACGTCGTGGCGCGCGAGGGTGGGTGCCCCACGGCGACCCAGCTCCATGACTTCTTGAGGAAGACACTGCCTGACTACATGCTTCCTTCGTCCTTCGTCTTTCTCGATGCTCTTCCGCTGACGCCTGCCGGGAAACTGGATCGTCTGGCTCTGCCGGCCCCGGAACACACGCGGCCCGAACCGGACGGTGATTTCGTGGCGCCGCGCACACCGATCGAGGAGGCGTTGGTTGGGATCTGGTCGCAGGTTCTGGGCATTGCGAAGATCGGGATCGAGGACGACTTCTTCGCTCTGGGCGGGCATTCTTTGCTCGCGACGCAGGTCATTTCCCGAATTCGCGACGCGTTTCATGTCGAACTGCCTCTGCGGGACCTGTTCCTGAACCCCACCGTTGCGGGGCTGGCGTTGGCGGTGGCCCGAAGACAGGCCGAGCGGATCGAACCGGCCGAGATGGAGCGCCTTCTGTGCGCGGTGGAGCCGCCCACAAACGGAAGAAGTGGCGATGGGCGCTGACCCGGATCGGGAATCCGCGATGCGCGACTTCACGCAGCGCATTGCCCGGCTCTCTCCGGAAGCGCGGGCGATCCTGGAGCGTCGGCTTCGGGAGGAGGCTCGCGGGTGAGGAGGAGGTTGATTTCGCGGCGGGTCGGGGAGGGTGCGGTTGGGCTTTCGTTTGGGCAGGAGCGTCTCTGGCTTTTGGACCGGCTGGACCCGGGGTAAGGCCGTCTACAACGTCCCTCGGGCCTTGCGCATTCGGGGTCGTCTGGACGTCGAGGCGCTCGGGCGCGCTCTGGACACGATTCAGGAGCGTCACGAGGTGTTGCGCAGTGCGTTTCCGGCGGTCGACGGTAACCCGGTTCAGGTCGTCGGACCCGCTCGGAGCCCCCTCGTTGCCGGTCGTCGATCTTGGCGCCTTTGCGCAAGCGGATCGCGATGCGGAGGCGCTGCGGGTCGCTGAAGAGGAAGCGCGGAGGCCCTTCGATCTCGAGGTGGGACCTGTGTTGCGGGCGACGTTGCTGCGCTTGGCCGAGCAGGAGCACGTTCTGCTCGTCAACATTCACCACATCGTCTTCGATGGCTGGTCCACCGCCATCTTCGATGACGAGCTCGCAACGCTCTACACGGCGTATTTGGAGGGCCGGCCGTCGCCCCTGGCTTCTCTGTCGATTCAGTACGCGGATTTTGCTGTCTGGCAACGGGAGTGGTTGCGCGGGGAAGTGCTCGAAGAGCAGCTTTCCTACTGGAAGGGGCAGCTCGAGGGTGCTCCGGCCGTCCTGGAGTTGCCCACCAGCCGTGCGCGCTCTCCGGTGCAGAGTTTTCGGGGCGCGACGGAGACGGTCTCGATCTCCCAGTCGGTGGCCGACGGGATCCGGGGGCTCGGCCAGCACGAGGGGGCGACCCTGTTCATGACGCTGCTTGCGGCCTTCCAGGTTCTGCTGCTGCGTTACTCGGGGCAAGAAGACGTCGTGGTGGGGTCTCCCGTGGCGGGGCGTAATCGCAGCGAGATCGAAGGGTTGATCGGCTTTTTCGTCAACACGCTCGTCTTGCGCACGGATCTGTCGGGTGATCCGACCTTCCGGGAGCTGCTCGGACGGGTACGCGAGGTTGCGATCGAGGCCTATGCCCATGAGGATCTTCCCTTCGAGAGGCTGGTCGAGGAGTTGAACCCGGAGCGGACTCTGAGTCATTCGCCGCTCTTTCAGATCATGATGGTGCTGCAGAACGCCGCGGACGCCGGGCCTCGGCTCGCGGGTGTCTCTGTGACTGCGCTGCCGGTGGACGTGTCGACATCCAAATTTGACCTCGTTGCCCACTTTGCGGACACAGGAAAAGAGATCGCGGCCTCGTTCCGGTACAACACGGATCTTTTCGACGACTCGATGATGCGGCGGATGGTTTCGCACCTGGAGGTCTTGCTCGGAGCAATTGCGGAGGATCCCGATCGCCCGCTGTCGCAGTTGCCGCTGCTGACGGAGCGGGAGCGGCATCAGGTTCTGGTGGAGTGGAACCAGACGCAGACGGATTACCCGAGGGACAAGACGGTGCACGGGCTCTTCGAGGAGCAGGCGGAGAGGGCGCCGGAGGCCGTGGCGGTGGAGTTTGAGGGCAAGAGGCTGACGTACGGCCAGTTGAACGAGCGTGCCAACCGGCTGGCGAGGTACTTGAGAAAACGCGGTGTGGGTCCCGAGGTCCTGGTGGGCCTGTGTGTCGAGCGGTCTCTGGAGATGGTGGTAGGGCTTCTGGGGATTCTCAAGGCGGGCGGGGCGTATCTGCCGCTGGACCCGGCGTACCCTGGCGAGCGGTTGCGCTTCATGTTGGAAGATGCGGGGGCGCAGCTCGTGCTGACGCACAAGCGTCTGGCAAGCAGCGTTCCAGGGGGCGCCCAGCGCGTGCAACTCGATGCGGACTGGGCCGAGATCGCTCGGGAAAGCGGCCAGAACCCCGCCAGCCAGACCTCCCCGGAAAACCTCGCCTACGTCATCTACACCTCCGGCTCCACCGGCAAACCCAAAGGAGTCAGCATCTGCCACCGCAGTGTTGTTCGCCTGGTCCAGGGCACCGACTATGCGAGATTCGGGCCCGAAGAGATCTTTCTCCAGTTCGCTCCGATCTCCTTCGACGCGTCCACTTTCGAGCTATGGGGGGCGCTCCTGAACGGTGCCCGCCTTGTGGTGATGCCGCCGGGTCTTCCCTCCCTCGGGGAGCTTGGTGCTGCGGTCAGGCTCAACCGGGTTTCGACCCTCTGGCTTGCAGCCGGTCTCTTTCGCGAGATGATCGAGACAGAGAGTCCGAGCCTGCGCGGGCTGCGCCAACTGCTGGCGGGCGGCGATGTCCTGTCGGTGCCACACGTGGAGAAGGCATTGCGCGACCTTCCAGGCTGCCGGCTGATCAACGGTTATGGCCCGACAGAGAGTACGACGTTTGCCTGCTGTTACACGGTGCGGCGAGATGAACCGCTTGGCGCGAGCGTGCCCATCGGGAGACCGATCGCGAACACCCGTGTCTTCATCCTGGACCGCAATCGCACGCCGGTGCCGATCGGCGTGCCGGGCGAGCTGTACATTGGAGGCGACGGTCTTGCCCGCGATTACTTTCGACGTCCCGAGTTGACCGCGGAGAAGTTCATCCCGAGCCCCTTCGGCAAGGGCGACGAGCGTCTCTATCGGACGGGAGACCGGGCGCGGTACATGGCCGATGGAACTATCGAGTTCCTGGGGCGCATCGACGACCAGATCAAGATCCGCGGCTTTCGGGTGGAGCCGGGAGAGATCGAATCGGCTCTCGTTCAAGACCCTTGCGTACGGGAGGCTGCTGTCGTCGTGCAGGGGCGAATGTCCGGAGACTGGCGGCTCGTCGCATACCTCGTCCAGGGTCCGGAAGGACAGAAGAGCGTCCCGGAGCTGAGGGCCTTCCTGAAGCGGAGACTGCCCGACTTCATGATTCCGGCGTCCTTCGTCTGGCTCGATTCCTTCCCCCTTACGCCCAATGGCAAGCTGGACCGAGAGGCCTTGCCGCTCGCGGGCCACGATCGACCTGCCCTGGAGCGCGGGTTCGTCGGTCCCCGCAACAGCGTCGAGGCGAAGCTGGCGGGTATTTTCGAGCGAGTTCTCGATGTGAGACCGGTCGGTGTCGCGGACAACTTCTTCGATCTCGGGGGGCACTCGCTTCTGGCGGTCCGCCTCCTGGCGCAGATCGAAAAGGCGACCGGCAGGAGACTCCCTCTTTCGGCGATCTTCCAGGCTCAAACCGTCGAAGAGATGGCCGCAATGCTCGAGGATGAGAATGCGCCGCCTTCCCGCTCATCTCTCGTGGCGATCCAATCCGGGGGTTCACGGCCGCCGCTGTTCCTGGTGCACTGCTGGGGCGGCAACGGTATGGAATACCGCGGCCTGGCTCCCTACCTCGGCCCGCATCAACCCCTCTACGGCCTCGCGCCACAGGGGCTGGACGGAAGAATTCCCCCGCATGATCGTGTTGAGGACATGGCGGCTCATTACATCCAGGAAATTCGAGAGGTCCAGCCCGAGGGGCCCTACTACCTCGGGGGCTGGTCCCTCGGCGGCACCGTCGCGTTCGAAATGGCTCGGCAGCTCCAGGCCGGTAGTCAGAAGGTGGCCTTCCTGGCGTTGGTGGACACTTACCACTCGTCGGGGAACCGCTCGGCGCCGCATCCACCCAAGATCGGAGCGAGCCCGAGATTCCTCTGGCGGCGTCTCATGTTCCACGTCGCGGCGGTGAGTCGTCTGGAGCCGAAAGGGAGACTTCCGTACTTGGTTGGGAGAGGCCATGGGGCCGTCCGGTGGGTTTGGCAGAAACTCCGTGCGTTGCACGTCTCGGCGTATGACGCGGTGAACGACGCCAACAGGCGTGCAGTGCGAAGTTATGTCTCGAAGCCTTACGAGGGTCGGGTGACGGTCTTCCGAGCCAGTGGCACCTGGAGCCCCACCATCTTCGACGATCCATATCTCGGTTGGGGAGAAGTCTGTCTGGGAGACGTGGACCTCGTCGAGATCTCGGGCATCCATGGTCTCGATCTTCAAGGAGGAAGCAAGTTTGCGGGCACTGGGCGAGAAGTTGTCCGATCGCCTGCGCATCGTACAGGAAGCGGAGTCGCGTCGAGTCGATCCCGTTTGCTCGACTTCGAATCGGAGCCAGCAGCCCACGAAACCTGCGTCCCACAAACATCGGATAGTCTGAAGTGTTAGGGGCCGTAGCTCAGTTGGATAGAGCAAGAGTTTCCTAAACTCTAGGTCGGCGGTTCGACTCCGGCCGGTCCCGCCACCCCGAACGATCGGCGAGAAAAGAAAGGCCGGCTACCTCACCGAGGTCAGGCAGCGTGGCGTTTTCCGCCCTCTGGCGTGTTTGGCCGGGACGAGCCGAGCACATCGAGATGTCCGAAGGCCTCGAGGGGTGCCGACGGGCGGGAATTCCGTGCGGCAGGGGTTCTAGCTCGGTGCGATGGATTCCTTGTCGGTCCGGGCGCGCCACGCGTCTCGGAAGCACACGCTCGGTCGGCCAGTTCGGGTAACCTAGAGGCCTTCGGGACCGAAGCTTGTCCGGTCCGCATGGTCGGTGTACGTGTCTGTCGAATGGCAAGGGGCATGACCAGAAGGGTTCCTGAGGCGCAGCGATCAGGCGAGGTCGCGCAGCCGCGCGAGGGGCCGGGCTGGAACCGTACGCATCGGGGCTCGCCGGAGGTCGCTTGGTCCAGGGTCACGCTGCTGCTCTGGAGCGTGAGCCTCGCGGCCCTCGTCTTCGCCGCGTGGGAGCTCGTGGAGGCCCGCTTTTTCCGC
This sequence comes from uncultured Acidobacteriota bacterium, assembly GCA_963724465.1. GTDB lineage: Bacteria > Acidobacteriota > Thermoanaerobaculia > UBA5066 > Gp7-AA6 > DAHUXD01. The sequence continues at coordinate 228,733 of CAVRUT010000012.1, forward strand.
GACGTCGATTACGTCACGCTCCACTACCTGTATATCAGCCGCGGGGTGGCTTCCTCGCTGCTGCTCGCGGCATGGGCGGCCTGGTACGTCTCCGCCAGCGCCGTCGCAGCGAGGAGGACTTCGCCGATCGAGGGAGCACTATCGGCATCTCCTGGAGGCCTCTCCGGGCGCGGTGGCGCTCTACGACCTCGAGCTGCGCGTCACAGAATGGAACGCGACGGCGGAACGTCTCTACGGGTTCACAAAGGACGAGGTCCTCGGTCATCGGCTCCGGACGATCCCAGCGGACCGGGAGGATGAGTTGCAGCACTTTTTACGGGAGGCGCAAGCCGGACGACCGGTCGTCGAGATGGAAACGCGGCGCTGTGACAGCCGGGGAATGAGTTTCGAGGTACAGCTGAGCCTGCTGCCGTTCCGCGAAACACCTGGCCTCGACCTCTTTCTCGAGGTCACGACGGACATCCGGGAGCGCGTGCGCCTGCGGGAGCGGCTCCTGGAGATCGAGAAGCTCACGAGCATGGGCAAGATGGCGGCCGGGACCGCGCACCACCTCATACACCCCTGGCCGCCATGCTGCTGCGCGTGCAGATGACGGGGAGCGCGCCCAGCAGACCCCGTCCGGGCCCGACCTCGAACGACTGGAGAGCGACATCCTCTACTGCCAGCAGTTCGTCCGTCGGCTGCTCGAGTTCGGTCGGCGGCCCGCCGCCCGAAGGACCACAGCCGATCGCCGCCTGCCTCTCGTCGGTGGTCGGTTTTCTGGCGCCGGCGCTCGATTCGCGAAGTGTCCGTCTTTCCTTCGACGTAGACGGCGTCCAGGATGACCAGGTCCTGGCCGATCGAGGCCTTCTCGAGGCTCTGTTCCTGACTCTTCTCAGCAATGCTGTCGATGCCGTTTCCGACGGAGGCGCAATCGCGGTTCACTGCGGGAGGACCGAACAGCGCCGGGTCGAGATCCGGATCGCCGACGAGGGGGCGGTATCGCCCCGTCGCAGGTACCGCACCTCTTCGAGCCGTTCTACACGACGAAGGGGCCGGGCAAGGGCACGGGGCTCGGCCTGGCCATCGCGCGCAGCATCGTCCTCGAGCATGGAGGTTCGATCCGCATCGAGAGCGGGCCGACTCGCGGGACCGTCGCCGCGGTCGAGCTGCCGATCTGGGGCCTCCCGGCCGGGGAGACGGGCCCGTGAACGCTCCCTTTGCGCCGCACCCTGCGGGATTCTCGTGGTCGACGACGACGCACGGCTGGCCGCGACCCTTCAGGAATTGCTGGTGGGAGAGGGATACGCGGTCGAAGTGGCCCAGTCGGGGGCGGAGGCGTTGGCGATCCATGAGCGCAACCCCGGCATCGCCGTGGCGCTGATCGACCTGATCATGCCGGTCACGGATGGCTTGGCGCTCCTGGACGAGCTGCACAGGCGCGATCCCGACCTGGCCGTCGTGGTCATGACCGGCTACGGAACGATCGAAACGGCTGTCGAGGCGATCAAACGGGGCGCGGAAGACTATCTCACCAAGCCGATGGACTCCCACGCGCTGCGCAAGAAGGTGGCGCGGCTCCTCGAGATCTTCGAGCTGCGGGAGCGCGTGCGACAGCTGGAAGCCAATCTCGATCGCTCCCCCTCGTTCGAGACGATCGTCTCCGTTTCGCCGGCCATGCTGCGCGCCATTGAGCGCGCGCAGACCGTTGCGGCATCCGACGCGTCCGTGCTCCTGGTCGGCGAGACGGGCACCGGCGGAGATCATGGCTCGTTCGATCCACGCGGCCAGCCCGCGGGTGGGCCGCCCGTTCCTGCCCGTCAACTGCGGCGCGATTCCGCGCGATCTGGTCGAGAGCGAGCTGTTCGGCGTACGCCGGGGAGCCTTCCCGGGGCTCATGCCGACGCGCAGGGCATCTTCGCCGCCGCGGACGGAGGGACGGTTTTCCTCGATGAGATCGGCGAAATGCCGAAAGAGGCGCAGGTCAAGCTGCTCCGTGTGCTCCAGGAGGGGGAGCTACGGCCCGTCGGCAGCGCGAATCCCGTTCGGGTCGACGTTCGGATCGTGGCCGCCTCCAACGCACCTCTCGCGGCGCTGCGGGACGAGCATCTCCGGCCGGATCTCTTCTTCCGGATTGCCACCGTGGTCATCGAGCTGCCTCCTCTGCGCTCCCGCCCGGAGGATGTCCTCGTGCTGGCGCACTGTTTCCTCGGCCGACTCTCGCGCCGCAGCGGCCGCCAGATCGCCCTCGCGCGCTCCGCGGCCGACGCGCTTGTCCACTACACGTTTCCGGGCAACGTGCGCGAGCTCCAGAGCATCCTGGAGAGCGCCGCGAGCCTTTCCCTCGACGATCCCCAGACCATCACGGAGAAGGACCTCGGGCCTCTCCCGCGCGAATCGGCCGCCGCCGCGCTCGTGGGAGGCCTCGGCGGGCAGCCGCTCTCGCTGGACAGTCTGGAGCGCGCAGCCATCGAACAGGCCGTGCGTTTCTGCCACGGTGACCGGACGCGC